>NZ_CP017940.1:532500-1732500 GCF_002764115.1 Phyllobacterium zundukense
ACGTACGGTCCTTTGGACCTGTGCTCCGCGAGGGCGCGGCACGAGCCGCGACGGCCGGTCGGCCTCTTTTGGTGACCTACCGTCTCAGGACGGGCGCACGGCACGAGCTGCGACGCGTAAGCGCGCTGCGTTTGACGGTTGATCTGTCAAATCAGGGCTTGTAGCTCAGTTGGTTAGAGCGCGCGCTTGATAAGCGTGAGGTCGGAGGTTCAAGTCCTCCCAGGCCCACCATATTCCTTACCGCTCTCGCTTGATCCGCCCCTTGGGCGGCGCTCCGCGGGGGCTCGCGGCATGAGCCGCGACGGCCAGTCGGCCTTGCGAAGCTTCGCTTCGAATACCTTTACGGGGGCGTAGCTCAGCTGGGAGAGCACCTGCTTTGCAAGCAGGGGGTCGTCGGTTCGATCCCGTCCGCCTCCACCAAGGTTTTGTCAGATGGGCAAGGACTTTTGGATGGACTGCCAGTCGAAATCAAAAACATCATTTAAAGAACCAAGTTTGCGGCTTGTTGGGCTTTGGCCTGACGGTTGCGTGTTCTGTATGAAATTGTGAAGAGAAGATATGTCCGGGTTATTCTGGATGTTCAAAGGTTTGTACGCCAAGTACAGACCGCTAGGTCGTCGCGGCTTGCCGCGCGCTTAGTGCAGGCCCTTGCGGCCGTGAACGCCAGGTAACGTCGCATGGGGTGCTCATCAAAAGCCTCATGCAGATGATTGGCCGCTTAACCGCAGAGCCATCGGATTTATCTCGAGAAGCTGGTCTTTTTTGTCAAATCGATTGTTGCTGAATGTTGAGCTGGTCTGTTGGTATCCCCCGCAGCGGCTTTATGTTCGTGAAGGCAAGGATGGATATTGGCAATGAGAATGATCAAGTGTCTTAAGGGCATTTGGTGGATGCCTTGGCATGCACAGGCGATGAAGGACGTGATACGCTGCGATAAGCGTCGGGGAGGTGCGAATACCCTTTGATCCGACGATTTCCGAATGGGGAAACCCACCTTAGATATCTAGAAAATTTGAGTTGTTGGAAGATTGATCACGCGGTTTTATGCGCGCTCACGCACGTACGCCCCTTTGGGGCTGTGCTCCGCGAGGGCGCGGCACGAGCCGCGGCGGCCGGTCGGCCTTTGTTGAGACTTCGTCTCAAGAGGGGTCGCCCATACAGACCGCTAGGTCGTCGCCGGTCGTCCGGCGCGCCCGCGCAGTGCCCGTCCCGGCAGGGACGATACGGCACGTGAGCGCGATCAATACAGAACAATTCAACTTTCTAGATATCAAGATAAGGTATCTGACCTTCGAATACATAGGGGTTAGAAGCGAACCCGGGGAACTGAAACATCTAAGTACCCGGAGGAAAGGACATCAAACGAGACTCCGTAAGTAGTGGCGAGCGAACGCGGACCAGGCCAGTGGCTTTTGTGAGACAAGTGGAACACTCTGGAAAGGGTGGCTAAAGTGGGTGACAGCCCCGTACACGTAATGCGAACAAAAGTCCTTGAGTAGGGCGGGACACGTGAAATCCTGTCTGAACATGGGGAGACCACTCTCCAAGCCTAAGTACTCGTGCATGACCGATAGCGAACCAGTACCGTGAGGGAAAGGTGAAAAGCACCCCGACAAGGGGAGTGAAAGAGATCCTGAAACCGAATGCCTACAAACAGTTGGAGCCCAAGATTTGTTCTGGGTGACAGCGTACCTTTTGTATAATGGGTCAGCGACTTAGTGTGACGAGCAAGCTTAAACCGGTAGGTGTAGGCGCAGCGAAAGCGAGTCTGAACAGGGCGTTCAGTTCGTCGCATTAGACCCGAAACCAAGTGATCTAGCCATGAGCAGGTTGAAGGTAAGGTAACACTTACTGGAGGACCGAACCCGCATCTGTTGCAATAGATTGGGATGACTTGTGGCTAGGGGTGAAAGGCCAATCAAACTTGGAGATAGCTGGTTCTCCGCGAAATCTATTTAGGTAGAGCGTCGATCGAATACCTTCGGGGGTAGAGCACTGGATGGGCTAGGGGATCTCACCGATTTACCAAACCTAACCAAACTCCGAATACCGAAGAGTACTAATCGGCAGACACACGGCGGGTGCTAACGTCCGTCGTGAAGAGGGCAACAACCCTGACCACCATCTAAGGTCCCTAAGTTATGGCTAAGTGGGAAAGGATGTGAGGATCCCAAAACAACCAGGATGTTGGCTTAGAAGCAGCCATCATTTAAAGAAAGCGTAACAGCTCACTGGTCTAAATAAGGGTCTTTGCGCCGAAAATGTACCGGGGCTCAAGCCATACACCGAAGCTGTGGATTTGCTTAGCAATAAGCAAGTGGTAGCGGAGCGTTCTGTAAGCCGTTGAAGAGGGACCCGTGAGGGCCTTTGGAGGTATCAGAAGTGAGAATGCTGACATGAGTAACGATAAAGGGAGTGAGAGACTCCCTCGCCGAAAGTCCAAGGGTTCCTGCTTAAAGTTAATCTGAGCAGGGTTAGCCGGCCCCTAAGGCGAGGCCGAAAGGCGTAGTCGATGGGAACCACGTTAATATTCGTGGGCCTGCGGGTAGTGACGGATCGCGTGTGTTGTTCCTCCTTATTGGATTGGAGGGGCTTCGAAGCGGTTCCAGGAAATAGCTCCCGCGTATAGACCGTACCCTAAACCGACACTGGTGGACTGGTAGAGAATACCAAGGCGCTTGAGAGAACTGCGTTGAAGGAACTCGGCAAATTGCACGCGTAACTTCGGAAGAAGCGTGACCCTTTTTGACGCAAGTCAAGGAGGGTGGCACAGACCAGGGGGTAGCGACTGTTTACCAAAAACACAGGGCTCTGCGAAGTCGCAAGACGACGTATAGGGTCTGACGCCTGCCCGGTGCTGGAAGGTTAAGAGGAGAGGTGCAAGCTTTGAATCGAAGCCCCAGTAAACGGCGGCCGTAACTATAACGGTCCTAAGGTAGCGAAATTCCTTGTCGGGTAAGTTCCGACCTGCACGAATGGCGTAACGACTTCCCCGCTGTCTCCAACGCAGACTCAGTGAAATTGAATTCCCCGTGAAGATGCGGGGTTCCTGCGGTTAGACGGAAAGACCCCGTGCACCTTTACTATAGCTTTACACTGGCATTCGTGTCGGCATGTGTAGGATAGGTGGTAGACTTTGAAGCGGGGGCGCCAGCTCTCGTGGAGTCACCCTTGAAATACCACCCTTACCTATATGGATGTCTAACCGCGGTCCGTTATCCGGATCCGGGACAGTGTATGGTGGGTAGTTTGACTGGGGCGGTCGCCTCCTAAAGAGTAACGGAGGCGCGCGATGGTGGGCTCAGACCGGTCGGAAATCGGTCGTCGAGTGCAATGGCATAAGCCCGCCTGACTGCGAGACTGACAAGTCGAGCAGAGACGAAAGTCGGTCATAGTGATCCGGTGGTCCCGCGTGGAAGGGCCATCGCTCAACGGATAAAAGGTACGCCGGGGATAACAGGCTGATGACCCCCAAGAGTCCATATCGACGGGGTTGTTTGGCACCTCGATGTCGACTCATCGCATCCTGGGGCTGGAGCAGGTCCCAAGGGTATGGCTGTTCGCCATTTAAAGCGGTACGTGAGTTGGGTTCAGAACGTCGTGAGACAGTTCGGTCCCTATCTGCCGTGGGTGTAGGAATATTGACAGGATCTGTCCCTAGTACGAGAGGACCGGGATGGACGTATCTCTGGTGGACCTGTTGTGGCGCCAGCCGCATAGCAGGGTAGCTATATACGGACGGGATAACCGCTGAAGGCATCTAAGCGGGAAACCCACCTGAAAACGAGTATTCCCTATCAGAGCCGTGGAAGACCACCACGTTGATAGGCCGGGTGTGGAAGTGCGGCAACGCATGAAGCTTACCGGTACTAATAGCTCGATTGGCTTGATCATTCTCATTACTTATATCCATCTGTCTCGCTTGCGAGACAGATCGATTGGATTTGTCTCACGCGCCGTATCGCACCTTTGGTGCGGGCGCTGCGACAGCGCGCGGCATAAGCCGCGACGGCCGCTTGGCCTTGCGGGCTTACGCCCGGAACGCAAGCAACCTCCAATCAAAACAAACAAAAACTCCAGCTTCTCACATAACGTTGCGCTTTGCTGACCTGGTGGTTACAGCGGGGTGGCTGCACCCGATCCCATTCCGAACTCGGCCGTGAAACGCCCCAGCGCCAATGGTACTTCGTCTCAAGACGCGGGAGAGTAGGTCGCTGCCAGGTCTGCCAAACGCAACGTTATTCAAAGCTCACAAACACACAGAACAATCCAACAGGCCGCCGCTTTTAACGCAGGGCGGCCTTTTGCTTTTGCAGCCCAAACAATGTAAGATCAAACTTACGCAAAACAGCAAAAGCGGCAAACAATCCCGGTCAACAGCCGGATATGGTGGCGCGGGGTGGAGCAGCCCGGTAGCTCGTCAGGCTCATAACCTGAAGGTCACAGGTTCAAATCCTGTCCCCGCAACCAAATCCTTCCCTCGTATAAGAAACACGCCTTATCGCTGGCGCGAAGACTTCATCTTCGCTGGCGATGGTAGCTCGTCGTTCGCAAGCTCACCATAACCTGAAGGGTGAGGGACGTCCGGCAAAGCCGGTCAATCAGTCCAGTGGACTGATTGAAGACCCGAACCGGCAAAGGCCTGTCCCCGCAACCAAACTCAATGCCCGACAAAGCCAGCTTCTTATCCAAAAACCCCGCCTCAAGCGGAGTTTTTGGCGTTTATGGGGGCTAGTGTGAACAACCCAAACCTGTGTCGAGCAATGTCCGAGAGCATGCTATAGCAGGCACATGGGATTCGGAATTTTCATTCACCGCTCAGATTCGATCTATGATGACAGCCCGGCCGAACGTTATCAGTTCCCGAGCCAATATCTGGGCCGCGTCCACGCCTGTCTGGGAGATTGGATCATCTATTATGAGCCTAGAAAGGTTGCGGAGACGCGTGGTTACTTCGCCATAGCAAAGGTCGGACAGGTCATTCAAGATCTCCATGCACCTGGAATGCATATCGCTCTGATTGAGCCTGGTACCTATCTTGACTTCATAAATCCTGTCCCTTTCAGCGGAAGGGAAGGTGTGGTTGAGCACGGCGTGCTCAACCACGAGGGGCGTATCTCGGGTCGAGCGCAATCGGCCGTAAGGCCGATCTCCCCAACCGACTTCAATCGAATTGTGTTACTCGGCTTAATTGAGCCTGAGCTGCCACGCGTCGGAGGGGCGGAAGTCCTCGAGCCAATATCAGGCTTTGCGGAAGCAGCCCAGACACCTTTCATTTTCGAATACGAACGTGATCGCGTTACTCAATTTACGTCTCGCATCGTCCGCGATCGGATTTTTCGCCGGCTTGTCTTGGACGCCTACGATAGGCGATGCGCGATTACCGGACTGAAGCTTATCAACGGTGGCGGTCGAGCTGAGGTTAATGCCGCGCATATCAGACCAGTCGAAGCCAACGGTCCCGATATCTTGACCAACGGGTTGGCCCTTTCTGGAACCGCGCACTGGATGTTCGACCGGGGTTTGATTAGCCTCTCCGATGATCTGAAAATTCTGATTTCGCGACAGGCGAACGACCCAGACGGCATCCAATTACTTTTCAACAAGACCGGACGAGCAATCGTTCCAAGCCGGTCCATTCAAAAGCCACATCCGCATTTCTTGCGATGGCATCGAGAAAATTGCTTCAAGCATTGAGGCGTGCAAGAAGGCAACGCATTCTCTTTGCAATTAAGGCATCACATCGCAATATCGACTACGCCGCAGTCTCCCACCTCGGTCCCGAAGACAAGACGATGTCCTGCTGTGTCCCAGTTCATCGATGAAATGGCGCCTTTGCCGGGGCGACGCAACAGGACTTCCTTCTGGTCGCCGAAACGGCCAACAAGGATCATGCCATCGGAATAGCCGATCGCCACTATCTCTTCGACAGGATGGCAGGCTACCGCGCTTACAAGGCTGTCGCCACGTGTGCCAAGCTCCAGCGGAGCTTTCCCCATGGGCCCATCCTTCCCGGCAAAAGGCCAAATAATTGCCGCGGGTGCGCCTGATGTGGCAAGCCACTTGCCCTTTACGCTCCAGGACCAGCTCTTCACCTTGTTGGGATAGCCGGTCATGCGCATATGACGATTGTCTTCAAGACGCCAGCCATGAAGGGCATTTTCCTGCATGGAAGTAACGAGGAAGCGGTTATCGGGTGAGTATGTTACAGAGACATGCGCGCCCTTCCACTCGAGCTCTGTCGGAGCGCCATTTGTTGCCGGCCAATGCAAGGTCACGCCATTGTAGCGCGCAACCGCCAGCCGAAACCCTTTGGGCGCAAAGGCGACGCCTTCGACGCTGCGTTCATGCGGAAATTCCCTCAACGACCCATCTGGTGAGCGCACCCAGGCGGAACGCCCTGATGCGAAGGCGATCGCGCCATTGGGCGCTGCAGCCAGAGCAGTCATCCATTTGCGCGGCAGTATGTTCAGTTCTTGGGCTTCACCATTCAATCCAGTCGTACAAATGCGGCCATCTTCGCCGCCCGTAAGGAGCAACTTACCGTCGAAGGACGGAACTGCACAAAGAAGGCCATCATGGGCTTGCGTTTCCTTATGGCCGTTATCGAGGCGGTGGATCGTACCATCGGCCAGCGCAAAGAAAGGAACATCCCGGATAAAACGCGCGTCAACGCAATGACCGGAAAGATCGAGCGGGGCAATTGTTGGCATTAGGCAAGGCAGCTTTCGAGACCGGATGTCAGTGCAGCGTGATCGAGTTCGCGGCCAATGAAAACGAGCCGGCTCTCATGCTTCTCGCCGTCTTTCCAGGCACGTTGATGGTCGCCCTCGATGATCATGTGGACGCCCTGGATCACGTAGCGCTCATGATCATCCTTGAAAGCAAGGATGCCCTTCAGGCGAAGTATATTCGGGCCCTGTTCCTGTGTGATCTTCTGGATCCACGGAAAGAACTTGTCGGGATTGAGCTCGCCCGTCCTAAGTGAAACCGATTGGACCGTCACATCATGAATTGGCGAAGCGTGATCATGGTGGTCGTGGCCATGATCGTGATGATGGTGGTCATGGTCATGGTGGTCGTGGTTGTGATCACAATCCGGGCCACAGGCATGATCAGGATGATCATGGTCGAGGAAATGCGGATCGCTCTCCAATGCACGCTTCAGATCAAAAGCGCCGCGGTCGAGGACGCGCGACAGGTCGATGTCGGCGCGTTCGGTGCGGTGAATGACAGCATGCGGATTGATGGCGCGTACCGTCGCCTCGACGGCAGCGAGCTCTTCAGGCGATACGAGATCTGTCTTGTTCAGCAGAACGACATCGGCAAAGGCGATCTGATCTTCTGCTTCGCGGCTGTCCTTCAGGCGCAGCGGCAAATGCTTGGCATCGACCAGGGCAATGACAGCATCCAATGCTGTCTTGGCCCGGACATCGTCATCCATGAAGAACGTCTGTGCTACCGGCACCGGATCGGCAAGCCCAGTCGTTTCAACGATAATGGCGTCGAAGCGACCAGGACGGCGCATCAGGCCTTCCACAACGCGGATCAGGTCACCGCGCACGGTGCAGCATATGCAGCCATTGTTCATCTCGTAGATTTCTTCATCGGATTCGACAATCAAATCATTGTCGATGCCGATTTCGCCGAACTCATTGACAATGACCGCATAGCGCTTGCCATGGTCTTCGCTGAGGATACGGTTCAGCAGGGTTGTTTTTCCTGAACCGAGATAACCGGTCAGCACCGTTACGGGAATCTGGGTTGGGCGTACGGTCTCAGCCGCGGCAGTAGAAGTCATCGGAGCTTCACTCATCGTGTGCCTCTTGGAATGGATTGACTCACGATATAGGTGATAAGATTACATATTGCCACACCAGTGGCATTCAAATGCGTGAATGTCAGCTTCAATCTGATTGAGCCTTACTCTTTGAAGACGGAAGAATCGAATCTGTCGACGTCTTCCAGTAGTTCGACGATGCCCTTCAATGTATGGGCAATGATCTTTTCACCAGCTTGTGCCGTGGCTCGCGACGCATCGCCGGCCACGCCCTCCTTGTTGAGGTCGGTCATTTTCCACCCGAAGGCATGCGGGCCATAGGCGCGCAAATGTTTGTAGCTATCGGCGAAATGACTCTGATTGGAACTGAAGTTTCCGGCTTTTTCCATATCGACGTGTTCAGGATGCAATGCCAGCATCACTGATGTCTCGATGAAACCACCATGAATATCCAAAGCTTTCTCGTCCGGCGAAATCAAACCATCCGGCAAACCAAATCGTGTCCAACTCGTTGCCACTGCAAGCATATTGCAATGAACGCGCAGTTCAGTGGCAACTATTGTCATCAAAGGCGCGTTGCCGCCATGGGCGTTCAGAAGCACCAGTTTGGACAGGCCGCGTTGGGACAGACTCTCGCCAATGCCTATCCAACGGCGGATCGCTTCGTCGAAGGCGAGCGTTCTTGTACCCGCAACATCCATATGCTCGACGGAGTAGCCTACAGCCTCAACTGGCAGGAATTCGATGGAAAGGGAGCCTGGCAGGGCGTTCTTGAGCCGCGCGACAAGTCCCGCGGCGATCAGCGCATCGGTTTCGAAGGGCAAATGCGGACCATGCTGCTCATGCGCCCCGAGGGGCAAAAGGGCAATTGTCCTGGTTGAAACTGGCGGCATGTCCGGCTCATTTGTTTGGGTTAGCTTCGACCATCATATCTGCGCGGGTGACAGGAGGATATGTGCTTCGAACCGCATTTTTACAGGCATATTTGTGCTTCCACAGCAATTCGTCGGCAAATTTCATCAGAATGTCATATAAGCATTGTAACGCGGATTTATCGGGGCGAAGAGAGCAAGGACCAACCCTGGTCGTGCGTTTGCTCGATCCAATCTGTAACCGCCATGAAAACTATTCTGCGTACATAAAGTTTGTCTGTTAATTTCATTCCACCAAACAGAGCTAGCCGTCTTATCATCAACCGGACAACGCTTCCAAGCGAGCAGGAGTTTGAATGGTCAAGGATCGTAAGCCCCTCATTCTTCATCGTCTGCAATCAACTGCGCGTCTGACAAGGACGGCGCTGGCGATGCGGTTGTTGGGGCACGGGTTCTATGCTGGACAAGACGCGGTGATGCTGCAATTGGCGCATGAAGATGGCCTTTCACCAAGTGTTCTCGCCAAGCGTCTTGGCGTGCGGCCTCCCACAATTACCAAGACGATTTCGCGTTTGCAGACGCAAGGTTTTGTCAAGAAGGAAGGCTCGACGACGGATCAGCGTCAGGCGCACATTTTTCTGACGGAAACCGGAACCGAGGCAATCAAAGCGATCGAGAAGTCCATTCGCAAGACTGAAAAAGACGCGATGAAGGGCTTTGACAAGAAAGAACGCAAGGTATTCGTCAAAATGCTGTCGCGGCTCGAGATCAATCTTTCCGCTGCGGAATTGTTGCGTCAGACGAGCCCGGATGACGACCATGAAGATGATGACACCGATGACGAGTAATCGTTCATCCAAAGTATTTTGCAATCGGCGGTTACAAAACGATTGAACTTGCTATCATGCGGACGAATGCTGCCCGCCTGATTGGTCTTTCCGTTGTCTTCAACTTCCCGCTCTTCACCGGACTCTGCACCTTTAGCTGCGATTCTGTACCTGTTTGCGACAGGGTTTCTGTTTTCCTGTCTCGACTCAAGCGCCAAATATCTTGTCCTGTCGGGAATTCCGACAGCCTTTATTTCCTGGATGCGGTTTGTTGAACACACGCTTTTGGTGCTGATCTTTTTTCGGCCGTGGTCCAATCCTGGTATTTTCAAAGTCCGCAGCATTCCCCTGCAATTCATTCGCGGACTATGTTTGTTTGGCTCGACCTATTTCAACTTTTACGCACTGCAGACAATGCAGCTTGGTGAAACGATCACGATTGCCTTTGCTGCACCCATGGTGATCGCGGCGCTCGCAGGGCCGCTCCTTGGGGAGTGGGCAGGCTGGCGACGCTGGGCCGCCATTATTGTGGCGTTCATCGGCGTTTTGATCATTGCCCGCCCGGGATTCGGTTCGTTCAATCCGGGGTTGCCCTATTCGATTTCCTCCATGCTCAGCTATTCGTTCTATGTGCTGCTTACACGGCGAATGGCCGCCACCGAAACTCCGGAGAGCCTGATCTTCTTTTCCGCCCTCGCTCCGGCCATTCTTATGTCACCGGCAATAACGCAGGCCGTCATCCCTGAAACGCCGCTTCAAATCTTCCTTTTGCTCATGCTTGGATTTTTTGGCGGGCTCGGCCACTATCTGATCATTCTGGCTTACAGGCGAGCAACGACAGCGGCATTGGCGCCCTATCCGTTCCTGCAAATCATCTGGATGCTGGCCTTCGGGTATTTCATCTTTGACCAGTTTCCGGATATCTACACGCTTTGCGGTGCGGCGATCGTCATTGGCAGCGGTCTTTATATCGTGCACCGCGAACGTCAGTTGCGGACACAGAAGTGATTTTTTGCGGTTCTAGCTGAATTGCCCATGATCGTTTGACCGCATCCATAACGAAAGAACTTTGATTTATTCGGCTGCAATGGCATAACGCCGGGTAAAGAGTGTGTAGCTTGTTGGACGATACTGCGGGAGGCGGTTTTTGGCGCAAAAGATCAAACTATCGACAATTGCCGACGCGCTGAAAGTGTCCACTGCAACCGTATCACTGGCACTGCGCGACAGTCCGCTCGTCGCCGACCAGACGCGTGAGAAGATCAAGGAACACGCCCGGGCCATTGGTTATATCTACAACCGACGCGCGGCGAGCCTGCGCACCTCGCGCTCAGGCATTGTCGGTGTCGTGGTCCATGACATCATGAACCCGTTCTTTGCCGAAATATTGCGCGCCATCGAGGGCGAGCTTGACCGTTCCGGTCAGACATTCATTCTATCCAATCACTACGACCAACTGGACAAGCAGCGAACATTCATCGACACCGTGCTGCAATTGGGTGGCGACGGTGTGATCATGTCGCCGGCCATAGGCACGCCGGCGGAAGATATTCGCATGGCCGAAGACAACGGATTGCCTGTCGTTCTGATTGCGCGCAGCGTCAAGGATGCAAACGTGCCGGTTTTCCGCGGCGATGATGCTTACGGCATCGGCCTTGCCACCAATCATCTGATCTCTTTGGGGCACACCCGGATTGCGATGATCGGTGGCACGGATCAAACCTCGACTGGCCGCGATCGCTACGAAGGCTATCTTCACGCGATGCAGAAGGCGGGTCTCGAGGTTAAACCGGAATGGCGCATTCCTGGCCCCCGAACCAAACAGGCCGGTTTTGACGCCGCACCACAGTTTCTCGCATTGAAGGACCACCCGACGGCGGCGGTCTGCTGGAATGATCTCGCGGCAATCGGCATGATGAACGGTATTGCCCGCGCCGGGCTGGTTGCTGGCGTTGATATTTCCGTCACCGGTTATGACGACCTCGAGGAGGCGGCCATTGCGACGCCCGCCTTGACCACCGTGTGGAATGGCCAGCGGGAAGTCGGTCAGCGTGCGGCACGCGCTCTGCTCGATCAGCTGAATGGCGCCGATACGCATGCCCGCCAGGAACTGATCAAACCGGAATTGAGAATCCGGCAATCCACCTCAAAGCCCAAGGAACGATAAGAGTCGCCCTGCATTTCTCGCTGATGGGTGCGGGGAGGGTGAAAAGCGAATTTCACGCTTCATTAATACTGCACCACTAGGCTCTGCACGGATAGTAATCCAGCGGAGTACGTCATGAAACTGGCCGGCACGGCCTGGCTCGGCCTTGTGAGCACAGCGGCAATTGTTGCCATGTTCCTGGATTTTGCGACGTATACGTCCAGCGGCGAGGCTGATATCGATGTCGGCACCACAGCTTCCATTGCAACTGTTGAGACCAGCCTGGATGTGCCAACATTTGTGATTCGTGGCCCAGGTGGGGGGATGAAGTGCAAGGCATTCCCGGCGGGAAACGGCTTGCCGGGGCATGATGCACTTACCATGGATAGCAGTTGCGCCGGCCTCTATCCACCGTTGGCGAACGCCAGGACCTGGCACAATAACGAGGATGGAACGATTGATCTGTCCGACAATCTCGGCCGCACAATAGTGGAATTCAGCCCAGGTGACGGGCTCGCCTACATCAGCGTCGAACCACGCTCTGTCATCCTGTCGATGTCAGCCGAAGGCGTCAGCCTCTTTTAGTTATTCGGCAGCCTGCAGCCGCTCGCGGCTTGCCTTGTGAGCGCGTGCTGCGTCACCGAAAGCAGCAAAGATCTTGCGCGAAGGACTGTCGCTCTTCACCCAATACTCCGGATGCCATTGGACACCGACGGCGAAACTGCGGGCATTCTTGACCGAAACTGCTTCAATCGTGCCATCATCGGCTACCGCTTCAATGTCGAGCTGTGGGGCTGGCTTATCAATTGCTTGACGGTGGACGGAGTTGACCTGGACGGAATCGCTCTGCATGACCTGGGCCAGGCAGGATCCGGGCTTGATGCGTATGGGATGGCGAATGGCGAATCGCTCAGCCTGTTTGTCAGATTGAGGGGCGCGATGATCCATACGTCCATCCAGCTCCTGGATTTCCGTTGCCAGCGTGCCGCCCAAAGCGACATTAAGCTCCTGAATACCGCGGCAGATGGCCAGAAGTGGCACGCCGCGCTCGATGGCACGCCGGATGAGCGGCAGTGAAGTAGCATCCCGGGCCGAATCATAAGGTTCATGCGCTTCGCTCGGTTCAGCGCCATAGAGGGACGGGTGAACATTCGACTTGGAGCCTGTGACCAGAACGCCATCAACACCATCAAGAATGGCGTCAATATCGAGCCCGTCGCCAAATGAAGGAACGATCAGGGGGATGACGCCAGCCGCGTCATAGGCCGCTGCCAGATACTGGTCTGGTGCTGCATGCCACGTGTAGTTTTCAAACGTGCGGACATCAGATGTTATGGCGACGAGAGGCTGCCGCATGGGGTTACTCCAGAAAAAAAGCTTCTCCATATGTAGTGCAATTTGAGGGCGTTTCCAATGGTATCCGAAATACCGGGATAATTGGTATAACGGGTGGCTTAATCGACCAATTTTTAAGCAATTTCAAATGCTCCAACGTCCAATCCTCTTTGTGTTTCCATGTGCTGGACTTGAATAAGCGAGTGTGTATGGTGATCACCAAGATCGGGAGAGCAGGGCAGAATTGTCCGGCGATCTGGGCCGAAGAGTCTGAGTTCAATGGTTTTTGGAGGAGAATTAATGGATCGTCGTTCGTTCATCACGAAGGCAGGATTTGCCGGAGTTGGCGCTGCTGCGGCAACCACTTTGGCAGCACCGGCCATCGCGCAGTCGTTGCCCAAGGTCACATGGCGATGCGCATCGTCGTTTCCCAAATCGCTCGATACGATTTACGGCGGTGCCGAAGTCCTGTCGAAATATTTGAAGGAAGCGACGGACGGCAACTTTACTATTCAGCCATTTGCGGCTGGTGAAATTGTGCCGGGGCTTCAGGCGGCAGATGCTACTGCGGCAGGTACCGTCGAGCTTTGCCATACGGTAGCCTATTATTATTGGGGCAAGGACCCCACCTGGGCCTTGGGTGCAGCAGTTCCTTTCGCCTTGAACGCTCGTGGCATGAACGCTTGGCAGTATCATGGTGGCGGCATCGACCTCTTGAACGAGTTCTTCAACAAGCAAGGTTTGCAAGCCTATCCGGGTGGCAATACCGGCGTGCAGATGGGTGGCTGGTTCCGCAAGGAAATCAAGACAGTCGATGATCTCAAGGGGCTGAAGATGCGTGTCGGCGGCTTTGCCGGCAAGGTTCTGGAGAAATTGGGCGTCGTCCCGCAGCAGATCGCTGGCGGCGATATCTATCCTTCGCTGGAAAAAGGCACGATTGATGCGGCGGAATGGGTTGGACCTTACGACGATGAGAAGCTCGGCTTCCAGAAGGTCGCTCCTTTCTATTACTATCCCGGTTGGTGGGAAGGTGGCCCGACGGTCAGCTTCATGGTCAACAAGGAAAAGTGGGACTCGTTGCCGCCTGCTTATCAGTCGCTGTTCCGTACGGCTGCGCAAGCAACCGATGCTGACATGCTGCAGAAATATGACTCGTTGAATCCCGCAGCGATCAAGCGCCTTGTTGCCGGTGGTGCGCAATTGCGGCCGTTCAGCCCCGAAATCCTCAACGCCTGCTTCGAAGCTGCCAATGGCGTCTATGCGGAAATGGAAGCCAGCAACCCGGCGTTCAAGAAGATCTGGGAGTCCATCAAGGCATTCCGCAACGAGCATTTCCTCTATGCGCAAGTTGCGGAATATTCGTTCGACACCTTCATGATGGTGCAGCAGCGTAACGGCAAGCTGTAAGCTGTCGCACGGATTGGCAAAATAAAACCCCGGTACCGCAAGGTCCGGGGTTTTTTGTTGTCCATTCCGCCCTACATTTTCGGCGGCTGGCTCAGATCCGGCGCTGGCGGCTGTGCCGGAGCCGATGGATTGGCTGGTGCCCCGCCCAATGGAGGCGAGCTCAAATCATTGCCCGATCCGCCGCCGAGGCCTCCACCCAATCCACCTCCAAGACCATTATCCTGACCAAAGCCGGGTATCTCGATCTTCATGGTCGCTGGATCAACGACAGGACCGCTGCCTTTATAGTGCATGACCATCTGCGGGAACATGATCGTCAATGCCACCATCAGGATCTGGATGCCGACGAAAGGCACCGCACCCCAATAGATCTGGCCGGTTGTGATGGGCTGGATCTTCTTGCCGGTTATCTTGTCGAGATAAGGCACCTTCGCCGCGACGGAACGCAGATAGAACAGTGCGAAACCGAATGGCGGATGCATGAAGCTCGTCTGCATGTTGATGCCGAGAAGCACGCCGAACCAGATCAGATCGATGCCCAGCTTGTCTGCAGCAGGAGCGAGCAGAGGGACGATGATGAAGGCGAGCTCGAAGAAGTCGAGGAAGAAAGCCAGGAAGAAGACGAGAATATTGACGACGATAAGAAAGCCAACCTCGCCGCCCGGGAGGGAGACGAGCAGGTGCTCAACCCATACGTGGCCGTTCACGCCATAGAATGTCAGCGAGAAGACGCGGGCGCCAAGCAGGATGAACATCACGAAGGATGAAAGCCGTGTCGTGGACGCCAGAGCCTGACTGACAACGCCTAAATTGAGGCGGCCTTTCGATGCGGCCATGATCAATGCTCCAACCGCGCCCATCGCACCACCTTCGGTGGGCGTAGCAATGCCGAGGAAGATTGTACCAAGGACGAGGAAGATCAGGGCGAGCGGCGGTATGAGAACGATGATCACCTGTTGAGCAAGGCGAGACATCAGATTGAGTCCAAACGACCGGTCGGCGAGCGCGAAAGCATAGATCACGATAATGCCGATTGTTGCACCCCAGATATCGGCATCTGCTCCGGCAGACGTGGCGAGCCACAGGTGAGCGCCGTACGCAATGGCGCCGGCGATCAAGAGTGCAACGAACAGCGAAGTGACGCCTGAACCCAGGGTCCGCGCTTCAACAGGAAGCGCCGGCATGGAGTCCCGTCTCCAGAACGTCATGAACAGAATATAGAGCATGTAGAGCCCCGTGAGCACGAGGCCGGGAATAAGTGCTCCGTGATACATGTCGCCAACGGAACGCCCAAGCTGGTCGGCCAGAACGATCAAAACCAGCGAAGGGGGGATAATCTGTGCAAGGGTTCCAGAGGCCGCAATAACACCTGATGCGACGCGCCGGTCATAGCCGTAACGCATCATGATGGGCAGGGATATCAGTCCCATGGCAATTACCGATGCAGCGACGACGCCGGTGGTGGCTGCAAGCAGGGCGCCAACGAAAATGACGGCATAGGCAAGACCGCCCCGGATGGGGCCGAAGAGCTGGCCGATCGTATCGAGCAGGTCTTCGGCCATGCCGGATCGCTCGAGGATGATGCCCATAAAGGTGAAGAAGGGGATGGCGAGCAATGTTTCATTGGCCATCGTGCCCCAGAAGCGTTCGGGGAGTGCATAGAGCAGGGGCCAGGAAAGCGTGATGCTCCCATTGGAATAGGGAGCAAGCTCGACACCGACGAAAAAGAACAGCAAACCATTAGCCGCAAGGGCAAAAGCCACCGGATAGCCGATCAGCATGAAAATGATCAGCGATGCGAACATGATGGGCGCCATGTTCTGCGCAATAAACTCAATCATTGCGCGCCTCCGTTATGGCAGCCACTTCCTGCTCCGCGATTTCTTCCAAAGACATGGGTGGGTTGGGGTCCGGCATGTCCCCGCGCATCACTGCGATCTTCTTGATGATTTCTGAAACGCCCTGGATACCGAGGAGCAGAAAGCCAACAAGCAGGATCAACTTGGCAGGCCAGAGAATAAGCCCGCCTGCGCTTGACGAGACCTCACCACTATTGAAGGAAAGTCTGACATAGGGGATGAAATAGAAAATCATCAGGATCACAAACGGCATCAGAAAGAAAATGTGTCCCAGAAGATCGATCCAGTGCTGGACACGCCGGGAAAATGCGCCGTAGACGATGTCAATGCGGATGTGCTCGTTTTGCTGCAATGTATATGCGGCTGCCAGCATGAAGGCACCGCCGAAAAGATACCACTGAAGTTCCAGCCAGGAGTTCGAAGACATATTGAACGTCTTGCGGATGATTGCGTTTCCTGCGCTGACCACAACTGCCAGGAAGATCAGCCAGGCGACAGAGCGTCCGATAAATTCATTGATGCGATCAATCGTTTTCGACAGAGCGAGCAAAGCCGGCATTTGGTACCTCCCCATAGATTCTGACAGCCTGAGTTTTTTGAGCTTCCCGCTTTTTGATCTCGCGGTGTCAGCTTCTTTCAGCCTTGCCTTATAAGAACATGTCCCAGCACTGGTACCAGCCCTGCCCGGAACCATCAACAGAATTGATTACATCTATAACCGAGCACATTCTCCGCATCAGCAGACTTTTGCCTGCGATAGAGTATCGGCGGTTGTCATGGCGCCATGAGCAGTCTAACAGTGACAAAACAATTGGGCATGTTGCTTATCGGTATTTGATTCAATGACAGGTGATACTTCAATTTCTGTTGCGGGAAAAACCATCGCGGTAACCGGAGGGTCATCGGGTTTGGGCCTGAGAATGGTGCAGGTTCTGGCAGCGCATGGTGCAAATGTCGTCTCAATTTCACGCATCCCCACTCCTGAAAATGAGATTCGGTCAAACGTCATGAACATCCTTGCCGATGTGACGGTCGCTGCCGATATTGAGCGCGCCTTTGATGAAGCGGAGCAGCAACTCGGAACCATTACCGTCCTATTCAACAATGCCGGGGTGGCGACCGTGGAACGGGCGCTAACAACGACACGCGAACAGTTGCGGCATATATTCGAGGTGAATGTCGAAGGTGCATTTTTCATGGCTCAAGAGGCAGCCAAGCGAATGATCGCCAAGAATGTCGGTGGGTCAATCATCAATTTGTCCAGCATCCTCGCCGACGCGCCGATCAAGGGATCAGCGGCCTATGCGATGTCGAAGGCGGCAATATCGCAGATGACACGCTCTTTGGCGCTGGAATGGGCTCCCCACAGTATCCGGGTCAATGCGATTGCTCCTGGCTGGTTTCCGACGCGGCTCAACGAGACAATCATGGACGGGCCCGCCAAAGGATTTCTCAAAGGTAGAAATCCGATGCGGCGCCTCGGGGAACCGGAAGACATTGACGGTGCCGTATTGATGCTGGCGTCCGATGCCAGCAGCTATATCACCGGGACGGTCATTACGATCGACGGCGGTCACAGCCTTCAGGGCTAGAGCAAATTTTGCTCTAAATGCGTTCTGTCTCTTGCGGGTTGATTCGTGTGGCGAGGACAAAGACGAGCAGCGAAAACACCGCGACGTCGCGCCATAGAACCGAGAAGTATCCACCCCACAGTGATTCGACCATTCCAATGATAGCCGCACCGATCGCTGCATACAGGGGACGGGAAAATCCACCTGCGGCCGTGATGAAAAGTATCTTCAAGCCGAAGATCATGCCGGTGTTGAAGCTGACATTGCCGTAGTAAAGCGCTGTGAGAAATCCAGCCAGTGCGCAAACGCCATAGCCGGCCAGTATGGCCTGTGTCCGGACCCGGTTCGGATCGATGCCGCACATGGCGGTTGCTGCAGGCTCATCACTCACGGCACGCCAGATGCGGCCTGCCGAAGTCCGCAGCATGATCGTCTCGCCGAGTGCAATCATCGCGAATGCCACAAGAATGTTCACGACCTGCAATTGTGTCAGGCTGATATCGATCTGTGGCCCGAGCAGTTGTACGGGCGCGGCCAGCATCGGCGGCAGCCAATAGTCTCTCGTATTGGCGGCAATCCGCGACAGTTCCATCAGAAAGATGCTGAGTCCGAGCGTTGCGACAAGAACGGTATTGCGACTCCCGGCCTCAAGTGGGCCATAGATGAGCTTGGCAATCGCGTAACCGCCAATGCCGACATAGACGATCGCAATCAATAAGCCAAAGGACAGCGCGGCTGGGAGAGTCATCCACAGGACGGTCCATCCAAATGCGGTCGCCAGAATGAAAGTCTGCCCGGAAAAAGCAAAAATGGCGCCAAGAGACAGATCGGTACGGTGAGTGAGGCCGTGGATCAGCACATATCCATAGGCAAGCAGCGCGTAAAGCGCGGCATTGTGAATCCCATTGAAAAGGAGCTGAAGAAAATATGCCATCTGCGTTCTCGGATCTGACTCATTCTAACTTGCATTATTGTTTTTACTAGTTAGAATTTTTGCATGACCTTTGACTGGAATGCTCATCGATTTAGCGGTGGTGTTTTGGCCCTCGATCTGGCCAATACCGTCATTTTCCGCGAGGCGCCGGACCGGTCGCAAGATCGCTTTGCTGATCCGGCCGAAGTGCCGCGTTTCGCGATAGCGGCTGCAAATTTTCGGCAGGGTGAATGGGGCGATATTCAGTTTCTTTCCCCGCTCTCACAGGGAGATATCGCGGTACTCATCGACGTTCGGGAAGCGATCAACAGGCTCTTCCGGACAGCCGCATATGGGGAAGGGCTGAAGCCAGAATCTTTGTCTGCGTTCTTGCGCCTTGGGTCGGAGATTGTCTGCTCCATCCCGGAGGAGCAGTCACTGATGCTCCCCCAGTCATCCGAAAAGGCTCGCCAATTGTCTCTGGCCGCAGCGGCGTTCCTTTCCGGCATGCGTCTGTTTGAGCCTGCGCGGCTCGAGCGCATCAAGATATGCCCGAATTGCCACTGGCTCTATTTTGATGAAAGCCGCAACCGCAGCCGGCGCTGGTGCGACATGCGTGTATGCGGCAATCGGGCGAAGGCCCGTCGGCACTATAGTCGAAACGGAAGGCTGGCGGAGATTAGCCATGTTTAGGGGAAGATCGTTACGCCCGCTCGTCTTGTTGATAGTCCTCGCGGGAGCGTTCGGCTTGGTGGCCTGCCGCGATGCGGGCGAGGCCGACTACCTGAATGTTTCCGGCAAGATTTTCGTCTTCAATTACCGGATTGCACAGGCGACATATCTCCTCACGCTTGCCAAACTCAGGCCGTTGCCTGACGGGGCGATGCTCGAGACGACTTTTGAAAATCCAGAAGGTGGCGATCCGCTGATCGTTCGGCAGACGATCTGGCCAATGATGGAGAAGATCACGGTCGAAAGCCCGCCGATCAAATGTGTAAAGGCGAACCGGGAGTATAAAGTCAGCATGCATCTTGAAGACGCCAGCGGCAAACTCCTGCAGACCATCGAACGGAAAATGATATCGGATGTCGATCAGTCGGTGATGCCGGACAAGCCGTTGGTTGTCGGACCATTCTATGACCCCAATCCTGACAAAGAAACTGATGAAAATTCATCTGCCGCATGCCCGGCTTAAGGGAATTGATACCAAATATCTGTTGAATTGCCGAAGATTCCTATTTCTTGTTTCTTTCAGGAATTAGTAATTCTAATTCCCAATTTATGGGGCTTAGATTTGACACGAGACAAGAATAAATATTCTTAATCGTTGTTCGATCTTTAGCTCCATTATCGTTGGCGTTTAGTGAAAGTAATCTTTAGCGTATCCACAGCGGATACACTTGGGCGCGGTCATATTGATGAGAACTGAACGCAACGAGAGCATCTCGCTCGAACTCATATCGCTTCGCACACTCTATGCGAACAAAAACGCTGTTTGGCGAACGTCTGTCGTGCAGATCATTGCGACCTTGATGATCTATATCAAGACTGGCCATCCGATCTATGTGGCTTTTGCGCTTGCGTTCTTTTTGACCATCCTTTGCAGGATAGCGAATGCCACTGCATTCGAGCAGGCGGATTTATCGACGGCCACCCCGGCGACATTGAAGAAATGGGAATGGCGCTATCTGTCCGGTGCATTGACCACCTGTGTCTTGCTCGGGATGCTGTGCTTTGTCAGTATTTATGTATTGGCCGATTCATCGGCGGCGATCACCAGTGTTATCATCGCCGTCGCGTCGATGGTTGCGCTGGTCACGCGAAATTATGTTTCGCCCACAGTCGTAGTGGGTATGTCGGTCGGAATTCTTGCGCCGCTGTTTGTGACATTTATCTTGCTCGGCGGTTTCTATAACTGGCTGCTCGCCCTGCTGATAATACCGTATTTCTGGAGCAACCTCGGTATCGCTTCGAACCTGCGCCGGTCACTTTTCGATGCACTGCTGGGCAAAAGGCAACTTGGTGTTGTAGCCAATAATTTCGATGCGGCCCTCAACGGCATGCCTCAGGGCCTGCTGATGTTCGACAGTAATCAAACCATCACAGTCGCAAATATGCGAGCGGCGAAGATGCTGGGGTTTGATCGTCCGGAACAGCTGCAGGGACGTTCGCTCGAAGCATTGCTGCGTCTGGCTCAATTGGGGGGCGGCTTTACTGACGACGCGCTGGGATCGCTGCGCGTGAAGATCCGAGACCTCCTGAACGGCTCAAAACAACGCGACACCTTTGTTTCACCCGCGAACCGGCATTACGAATTTACTGCGACACCTGATCCGCAACACGGTACTGTTCTTGTTATTCAGGATGTCACGCGCCGGGCTGATGCGGAAGCTCAAATCAACAGGATGGCGCGCTACGACAGTTTGACGGGTTTGCCCAACCGCAGCCAGTTCGCCGAAATTGCCAACACATACCCAAATACGCTTCAGCCTGGCGCGCAAACCATCCTTATGGTTGTCGACATCGATGGATTGAAACGCACGAATGACACGTTCGGTCATCGTATTGGCGATGAGTTGCTCCGCGCATTCGCCGACCGCCTCGCTTCCGTGGATGCCAACCACCCTGTTATCTCGCGCTTTGGCAGCGACGAGTTCGTCCTCCTGTTTTCCGCAACATCACACGAGGAAGCGCTGCTGTGCGTCGAGCGCGTGATGGCAACAA
Source organism: Phyllobacterium zundukense (assembly GCF_002764115.1). Classification (NCBI taxonomy): domain Bacteria; kingdom Pseudomonadati; phylum Pseudomonadota; class Alphaproteobacteria; order Hyphomicrobiales; family Phyllobacteriaceae; genus Phyllobacterium; species Phyllobacterium zundukense. The sequence goes on from NZ_CP017940.1 coordinate 553,935, forward strand.
TCGCCGGCCAGTACGTTGTATCTGGCCATGAGATTTTGATCGGTGTGCATTCGGGTGTCGCGATCGCAGACGCGGCGAAGTTTGAGCTTGCCGCCATGCATATGAACGCTGACCTGGCACTTGATGTTGCCAAAAAGGAAACCCAGAAGAAATGGGCGGTCTTCGTCGATACGATGGATCACTCGTTCCGGAGCAAGCAGCGGCTCAAGGCGGATCTGCGCAGGGCCATCGCGGATGGTGCGCTGTCGGTTGCCTATCAACCGATAGTCAATGTTCGCACATTGCGCATGACGTCGTGCGAAGCGCTTTCCCGATGGAACCATCCCGAATTCGGTGCGATTTCTCCGGCTGAATTCATCCCGATGGCGGAGGAAATGGGGCTTATTTCCGAGCTCACCCGAAGCGTGATTGAACGTGCGATCAAGGACTGCAGCAGGTGGGAATCCCGGATCGCTGTTTCGGTCAATCTGTCGTCGCACGATCTGCAGAACATGGATATGGTGAACATCATTCATTCCACGTTGCGGCAGCATGATATCGAGCCGCATTTGCTCGAAGTGGAAGTAACGGAAGGTGCGATTATTACTGATCGCGAAACGACGGGCAGCGTCCTTGCGGAACTCAAGGATTACGGCGTACAGGTTGCCATCGATGATTTCGGAACGGGGTACTCCAGCTTGAGCTATCTGAAGGACCTCCCGGTGACGAAGGTCAAGATCGACCGATCCTTCATTGCAGACATCGTCAAGGAAGGCCGTTCGCTGAAACTCCTGCGCGGTATCGTGCAGATGTCGCATGAACTCGGATTGTCCGTGACAATCGAAGGGCTTGAAACAAGCGAACAATCCGACCTCATCAACCAGTGGATTGGCGCGGAATATGTCCAGGGGTACCTCTACGGAGCCGCCATGTCCGCGGACGAGATCGTAAAGCTCCTGGACATTCCTATGGAGCAGAGATTGCTGGCCGTGAAAAGCGACCATGCTTCGTTACTGCATTGATCTTCTTCGATAGTTCGCAATAGTATCGGCAGCGGCTTATTCTGCCCTTCACGAAAATTGCTGCTGTTTCGGCTTCAGGAAGAAGGACGTCAACATGATTGCTCAGATCGCCATTGCTCCGCTCGTCGCTTTGATAGCGGGCATCGTCATCCTCATAGCTCCTCGACTGCTGAATTACGTGGTTGCGCTTTATCTGATCATCATCGGCGTCGTAGGGCTTTTCCCAAATCTGCTCAGTTAAATGACGCTGAAGCAATCCTTGGTTTCGTAGAAACTGTCTATTTGAATTATATCGATTGAGTCCCTATGAGCGACCATCTGCGCATTGCACTGATGCGGCGTTTTCGCTATTGCCATTACAACATCGACTATAAGAGGTTTTGAAGATGGCTGAACATCACGATACTTCGCCTGCAGAATTGGGCGCTCCCATGGATTACAAGGAACATGAGAGCACGTACAGTCTGTTTATTACGCTCTCGAAATGGGGCGTGATTTCCTGCTTGGCGTTGGTGGCTGCAATGGCATTCGGCTTTTTCGCCGGCGGGTTCTTCTCTGCTATCGTTCTCTTTATTGTTATTTGCCTGGCTGCCTGGTTCCTTCTCTAGATCAGCCACATAAACCGGGTGGAATACCCTATCAAAAGCGGTTCATTCGAACCGGTCGCATCTCAGGGTTGCCAATCGTTATAAGCGGGAAAGGCGCGCTGGCTTCAGGGCCACTGCCTTTGTATTGATAACTTGCTTGGGGGATGAAGAGCTTGGCTCAGACACTATTCATACCGAAAGAGATTGATACCAACGAGCCGCGCGTTGGCGGTTCGGCGGAGACAGTCAAAAAGCTTATCGGTCTTGGCTTTACTGTTATCGTGGAAACGGGAGCCGGTACGGCCTCGCGCATTCCGGACCGCGAATTCGAGGCGGCAGGTGCGACCATTGGCAAGGCAGCCGATGTCAAGGGTGCGGACGTTGTCCTGAAGGTTCGCCGTCCGGCCACCGCGGAGCTCAAATCCTATAAGCAAGGCGCTGTTATTATCGCCATGCTTGACCCTTATGGCAATGATGCAGCCGTCAAGGAACTGGCGGATGCCGGCGTGACTGCCTTCACCATGGAATTCATGCCGCGCATCACCCGCGCGCAGGTCATGGACGTTCTTTCCAGCCAGGCCAATCTTGCCGGTTATCAGGCAGTTGTTGATGCTGCCGAGGAATATGACCGCGCTCTGCCAATGATGATGACCGCAGCAGGTACGGTGCCAGCTGCCAAGGTATTCATCATGGGTGTTGGTGTTGCCGGACTGCAGGCTATCGCCACGGCGCGCCGTCTCGGTGCCGTTGTTACTGCGACGGACGTGCGCCCCGCGGTTAAAGAGCAAGTCGCCTCGCTCGGTGCCAAATTCCTTGCCGTTGAGGACGAGGAATTCAAGGCGGCTGAAACCGCCGGTGGTTATGCCAAGGAAATGTCGAAAGAATATCAGGCAAAGCAGGCAGCGCTGGTCAACGACCATATCGCCAAGCAGGATATCGTCATCACTACGGCCCTTATTCCAGGCCGACCGGCACCAAGACTGGTGACCCGCGAGATGTATTCGCGTATGCGCCCTGGCTCTGTGATCATTGATCTTGCGGTCGAGCGTGGCGGCAATGTCGAAGGCGCAGTCGCCGGAAAGATCGTCGAAGTCGATGGCATCAAGATCGTTGGCCATCTGAATGTTGCTGGCCGCATCGCTGCCACGGCATCGCAGCTTTATGCAAAGAACCTCGTCGCCTTCTTCGAGACGCTGGTCGACAAGGACAGCAAGAGCGTCAAGATCAATTTTGATGACGAACTGGTCAAGGCAACCGTGCTGACGCATGGCGGCAAGGTAGTTCATCCGAATTTTGCAAATGCTGCTGTGGCTGCTCCTGCAGCGAAGCCTGCCGCCAAGAAGGTAGCGCCGGCCGCAAAGGATGCGCCCGTAAAGGCGGAGGCCAAGAAAGCGGCTCCCAAAAAGGCCACGACGCCCAAAGCTGCACCCAAGAAGACTGAAGGAGAGGCGTGATGGCCGATGCTACACTCGAAAAGGCGCTTGAGACACTGAACCAGGCGACCGAGATGGTTCGCCAGGCCGCTGAAAGCATGCCTGATGCAGCGGGTGCCGCTGCCCATGCGGTCACGGGCGGTGCGGTCGATCCGTTCGTCTTCCGCCTTGCGATTTTCGTTCTGTCTATTTTCGTCGGTTATTATGTCGTTTGGTCGGTGACACCTGCTTTGCATACACCGCTCATGGCCGTCACCAATGCGATTTCGTCGGTCATCGTTGTCGGCGCGCTTCTGGCGGTCGGCCTTTCGGCAAGTGGCGCTGCCACCGGTTTTGGCTTCATCGCGCTCGTTCTCGTTAGCGTTAATATCTTCGGCGGATTCCTCGTCACCCATCGCATGCTCGCCATGTACAAGAAGAAAGAAAAGTGAGGCCATGAGCATGAGCGTGAATTTCGCAACTTTTCTTTATCTTGTCTCCGGCGTGCTGTTCATTCTGGCGCTACGTGGCCTGTCTCACCCGACGACCAGCCGTCAGGGTAACTTCTACGGCATGATCGGCATGGGCATATCGATCGTCACGACCCTTGCTCTGGCTGAACCCAGCTTCAAGGGCTTGGGAATGATCGTGATCGGCCTTGCCATCGGCGGTAGCGTGGGCGCCTATATCGCCAAACGCATTGCCATGACGGCCATGCCGCAGCTTGTTGCCGCCTTCCACTCGCTGGTCGGTCTGGCCGCGGTCCTCGTGGCGGCTGCTGCGATCTACGCGCCGGAATCGTTCGGGATTGGCGAAATCGGCAGTATTCACGGGCAGGCGCTGGTTGAAATGTCGCTTGGCGTTGCCATTGGTGCCATCACCTTCACCGGCTCGATCATCGCCTTCCTCAAGCTCGACGGCCGCATGTCCGGCAAGCCGATCATGCTTCCCGGCCGTCATTTCCTCAATGCGGCCCTGCTGGTTGCGATCATCGTGCTGGTGGTTGTGCTGGTTCTGACAGAAAGCCATGTCGTGTTCTGGCTGATCGTCATCCTGTCGCTGGTTCTGGGCGGTCTGATCATCGTTCCGATCGGCGGCGCCGATATGCCGGTTGTCGTGTCGATGCTGAACTCCTATTCCGGCTGGGCGGCTGCGGGCATCGGCTTTACGTTGGGCAATCTGGCACTGATCATCACTGGTGCGCTGGTCGGCTCCTCGGGTGCGATCCTGTCCTACATTATGTGCAAGGGCATGAACCGGTCGTTCATCTCGGTTATTCTCGGCGGCTTTGGCGGCGAGACGGCAACTGCGGGCGCCGGCGAAGTCGAGCAGCGCCCGGTAAAGCAGGGCTCGGCCGACGATGCAGCCTTCATCATGAAGAATGCATCGAAGGTCATCATCGTGCCGGGCTACGGCATGGCCGTGGCGCAGGCGCAGCACGCCCTGCGTGAAATGGCTGACAAGCTGAAGGCGGAAGGCGTTGAGATCAAATATGCCATCCATCCGGTTGCCGGACGCATGCCCGGTCATATGAATGTGCTTCTCGCTGAAGCCAACGTGCCTTACGATGAGGTGTTCGAGCTCGAGGACATCAACTCGGAGTTTGCCCAGGCAGACGTTGCCTTTGTCATCGGCGCCAATGACGTGACCAATCCAGCGGCAAAGACAGATCCGAAATCACCGATCTTCGGCATGCCCATTCTCGATGTCGACAAGGCCGGGACGGTGCTCTTCATCAAGCGCGGCATGGGCTCAGGTTATGCCGGGGTCGAGAACGAACTGTTCTTCCGCGACAATACGATGATGCTCTTCGCCGACGCCAAAAAGATGGTGGAGAACATCGTCAAGGCGCTCGACCACTAGACGCGAATCGATGAGAATCCAGAAAAAGCCCGCCAGAACTGGCGGGCTTTTTTATTCAGATCAGTTTTTGCAATTTCTGCGTCAGCATTCTCTCAAAAGCCGCCAATCTGCCGATGGAAATCTTTTCCGTATTGTATAGTGAAAGCATGGAAAAACGGGCCGTTGGGGCGCACGTGCCGATAATGGCGCGTGAAAGTATGCGGCGAACCGGTCGAAACATGATGAGCCAGTCTATCCACCAGGGCGAGCCGAGCGTCGTGATAGCAAGGCAGGATTGCAGCTTGGTAAGTCTTGGGACCATGCGGCCAAAATCCGGCGCATGGTCGTAGGCAATACCCGGAGCAAAAACCCGATCTATCCAGCCTTTGAGTATCGCCGGAAGCCCGAACCACCATGTGGGAAAAATGAGGACGAGCACATCTGCCGTCTGAAGTAGGTCTGCGTATTCGGCGATCGCAGTGGAATCATGTTCAGTCGCATAATAGCTTCGCCGCTCGTTTGATGAGAGGCGGGGATCGAAATCCCGCTCATATAGATCGAGGATTTGCAGATCGTGCCCGGCCTCGCCGATCAAAGAAGCAGTTAACGCCGTCAAATGCGCGCAAAGACTATCCTTGAGAGGATGGGCCAGGACAACGACAAAGCGCTTGCCCATGGCTCATCAAGAAGTTTTGCGGGTGCGGGTGAGACCATCGAGAGCTGGTTTGTATTTGGGATCAAGCTGCACAGCCTTCGCATAGGACTTTGCCGCACGCGCTTTATCACCACGATGTTCATAGATCAGCGCCTGGTTGGCCCAGCCTTCGGCAATCGTGCCGTCCAGTTTGATCGCTGTGTTGAAGTCATCGAAGGCGTTGTCGTCGTCGCCGAGGGCAACATAGGAAATGCCACGTCCGTTATAGGGCTCGGCCGCATCCGGCTGTAGCGAAATCGCTGTCGAGAAATCCTCGATCGCCTGCTTGTGCTGGTTGCGCGCCTGATAGATCAGGCCGCGATTGTGATAAGCGCGCGGGTCGGTGGTGTTGAGCTGGATGGCCTGGTTGAAGTCGTTCATGGCCTGGTCCAACTGGCCTGCCTGACGGTAAAGATTACCCCGGCCGATATAGGCGGCATCGTACTGCGGATTGAGCTGTATGGCCTTGCTGTAGTCTGCGACCGCCTGGGCAGTGTTGCCCATATTGCGATAGACGAGCGCCCGATTGGCGTAGGCCTGATAGAAATTCGGGTTCAGCTGCAGTGCAGTGTTGAAATCCTTGATCGCATCATTGTTGCGACCTGCACGGCCAAAGGCGGAGCCACGAACATTGTAGGCTTCTGGATCTTTGGGATTGTTGCGAATGACTTCGTTGAGCGAACTGATATTCTCGGTCGAGCCTTGTGCCTTGTCGATACCGGTCATATCGGTGGTCGAGGTGCTCTGGCATCCAGCGACGGCCAAAGCAAGAACGGATGCAATCAGTAATCCTGTAAAGCGAGCCGATTTTAAAGTCGATCGAGGTTCGCGATATGAGGCCATTTCAACTGAATGTGTCATAGTTCATGTGTCCCGTACAACGAAGAGCTTTGCAAGCCCTATTGTTCCGATGGCACCAAACGAAAACAGGGCGGTGTGGCACAAGCCACTCCACCCCGAACTCGGGTCAAGGCGTCGATAAAATGCAGATCAACGAGCCGCTGAGGCGCGGACCGGAGCCTTGCGAGCCGGCATTGGCAGAAGGCCTTCGCGCTGAGCCTGCTTGCGGGCAAGCTTGCGGGCGCGGCTGATTGCTTCCGCCTTCTGGCGGGCGCGCTTGATCGAGGGCTTCTCATAATGATCATGCATCTTCATTTCGCGGAACATGCCTTCGCGCTGCATCTTCTTCTTGAGAACGCGGAGAGCCTGATCAACATTGTTTTCGCGTACGAGTACCTGCACGTTTTATCCTGTATCTCTTAGAATTTCGTTGAGCCCGGCTGCCGATACCCAAATCCTTGACGTTGGGTCAACAAACCAGACTTCGCGACGGTCATCCATCGCAAACTGTCGTGGCCATTATCAGAAAGTTGAGCGAATGTCCATGGTACTGGCGAGCAAAATGGCTGATATTCTTGCAGCAGGCAGATCGCTGCTCCGGTAATTTTTAGATTAACCGGCACGGAGCGCCAATCTCCGTCGCAAAATGGCAAAAGACCTTTGGACGGATGGGATACTGATGCATAAAAGCAAGGTTCCCGGTCATAAAATCGATGTCGATTTCTGAACAGGGTCTTGTGAAAATCTCTGAACAATCGCTCTGCGAAGGCCCAACTGGTTCGCAAAGGAATAGGTAATGCGGAAATATTCGGTGTTTGCTCTGGCCCGCGAAGCCCTGCGTGCTCACAAAGGCTGGGAGCAGCAATGGGCATCACCCGAACCCAAATCGGAATATGATGTCATCATTGTCGGCGCAGGTGGACATGGCCTGGCGACCGCCTATTACCTCGCCAAGGAACACGGCATCACCAACGTCGCTGTGCTCGAAAAGGGCTGGCTCGGCGGCGGCAATACCGGCCGCAACACCACCATTATCCGCTCCAACTACCTCTATGACGAATCTGCTGGCATCTACGAACATGCGGTGAAGCTCTGGGAGGGCTTGAGCCAGGATCTCAACTACAACGTGATGTATTCGGCGCGCGGCGTGATGATGCTGGCGCATAATATTCACGACGTTCAGGTGTTCAAGCGCCACATCCATGCGAACCGCCTGAATGGCATCGACAATGAATGGCTGACGCCCGAGCAGGTAAAAGAATTCTGCCCGCCGATCAATCTCTCGGCAGACGCCCGCTATCCGATCATCGGTGCGGCCCTGCAACGGCGCGGCGGCACTGCCCGACACGATGCCGTCGCCTGGGGCTATGCCCGTGCTGCGGCCGATCGCGGCGTGCATATCATTCAGAATTGCGAGGTCACGGGCATTCGCCGCGCTGCCAATGGCGCCGTCATCGGTGTGGATACCAATCGCGGCCCGATCAACGCCAAGAAAGTCGGCGTCGTCGCTGCCGGCCATACGTCGGTCATCATGAACATGGCCGGCGTGCGCATGCCGCTCGAAAGCTATCCGCTGCAGGCACTGGTCTCGGAGCCGGTCAAGCCGCTGATCCCCTGCGTGATCATGTCGAACACGGTCCATGCCTATATCTCGCAGTCCGACAAGGGTGAGATGGTGATCGGTGCTGGCACCGACCAGTACACGTCCTATTCGCAGACCGGCGGCCTCCACATCATCAATCATACGCTCGACGCGATCTGCGAGATGTTCCCGGTCCTGACACGATTGAAGATGCTGCGCTCCTGGGGCGGTATCGTCGACGTGACGCCGGACCGCTCGCCGATCCTGGCCAAGACGCCTGTGCCGGGTCTCTATGTCAATTGCGGCTGGGGAACGGGCGGTTTCAAGGCAACGCCGGGCTCGGGCAATGTATTTGCCCATACGATTGCTCGCGACGAACCGCACCGGATCAATGCGCCATTCACCATCGAGCGCTTTACCACCGGCCGCCTGATCGACGAAGCCGCTGCGGCGGCTGTCGCGCACTGAATTCAAGAAACGAGACGAAGACGATGCTTCTCATCAAATGCCCTTACTGTGAAGAAGAGCGCCCGGAACTGGAATTCCGCAATGCGGGTGAAGCGCATCTTGTGCGTGCCGCCTCGATCGTCGAACAGTCCGACGACGATTTCGCTGCCTATCTCTATTTCCGGCAGAACCCGAAAGGGCTGCAATTCGAACGCTGGCGGCATATTCATGGCTGCGGACGGTTCTTCAACGCCGTACGCGATTCTGTCTCGGACAAGTTCCTGACGGTCTACAAAGCCGGTGAGCCGCGCCCGAACGTGGAGATGCTCTCGCGGCCAACTGCACAAGAACCGCTTGAAGTGCCAGCAATGAAACGCGCGCCCCGCGCCAAGAAAGCGGAGGTGTGAGCCCATGAGCACTGCTATTCATTCCGGAAGCAACCGTATTGCTGGCGCAGGCCGATTGACTCCGGCGAAAACCGTTCGTTTCACATTTGACGGGCAGAACCTGACCGGCCTTGAGGGCGACACGCTGGCCTCGGCGCTGCTTGCCAACGGTATTCACCTGGTCGGGCGCTCGTTCAAATATCACCGTCCGCGCGGTATCCTGTCGGCAGGCAGCGAAGAGCCGAATGCGCTGGTCGATATCGAGCGCGACAAGTCGCGCAAGCAGCCAAATGTGCGTGCGACCGTGCAGGAAATCTATGACGGGCTGAAGGTCAAGTCACAGAACCGCTGGCCATCGCTGACCTTCGATATCGGTGCCGTCAATGATGTCTTTTCGCCGATGCTGCCGGCAGGCTTCTACTACAAGACGTTCATGTGGCCGAAATTTGCCTGGAAGACGATCTACGAGCCGAAGATCCGCGCTGCAGCAGGTCTTGGTGTTGTTCCTGGCGAGCCGGACACGGATCGCTATTCAAACCGCTTCGCCCATTGCGATGTGCTCATTGTCGGCGCGGGCGCCGCAGGTCTTGCCGCAGCGCTCAGCGCTGCATCGACCGGTGCCAAGGTCATTCTTTGCGACGAGCAATCTGAAGCCGGCGGCGCATTGCGCTACGAAAGCGATGTCACTATTGACGGCGTTTCGGGCTATGAATGGGCAACTGCGACGATCGCGAAATTGCGGTCGATGGACAACGTTACTGTCCTGAGCAGAACCACCGCTTTTGGCTACTACGCGCAGAATTTCGTTGGTCTGGTCGAGCGTATCAGCGACCATCTCAGCAATCCGGGCTCTGACATGCCGCGCGAACGGCTTTGGCAGGTTCGGGCGAAAAAGGTGGTTCTCGCCACCGGCGCTATCGAACGGCACATGGTCTTTGCCAATAATGATCGCCCCGGCGTCATGCTTGCTTCGGCCGCCCGCATGTTCCTCAATCAGTATGGTGTTGCGATTGGCCGGAAGGTCGGTGTCTATACCTCCAATGATTCCGCCTATGCCGCGGCGATCGATCTGAAGCGCGCCGGTGTTGATGTGCCGGTGATTGTCGATACGCGGGACAATCCATCATCTCCGGTCATCGAAGAAGCCCGCTCGCTTGGCATCGAGGTTCTGACTGGCCATGCTGTCTATAGTGCAGGCGGCAAACGCCGCGTTTCTTCGATGTCGATCCAGCCAAGCCGGGGCGGCAATGAGCGCAAGGTCGCCATTGATGCACTGATCATGTCCGGAGGCTGGACGCCGTCGGTGCATCTGTTTTCGCAATCACGCGGCAAGGTCGCGTGGGATGCGGAAAACGAACGTTTCCTGCCTGGCACCTATGCGCAGGATTGCGTTTCCATTGGGGGTTGCAACGGCACAGATGGCCTGCAAGCAACGCTGGATGAGGCTTTCGCGGCCGGCGGCAAAGCCAAATCCATTTCTGCGACTGGCGGCACGGACTGGGTCGGCGGCATGATCGGCTCGGCACCCGGCGCCGGCGCGGACACGACCGTCAAGGCCTTTGTCGATTTCCAGAATGACGTGACGGCCAAGGACGTGCGGCTCGCCGTACGTGAAGGCATGCACTCGATCGAACACGTCAAGCGCTTCACGACAAACGGTATGGCGACAGACCAGGGCAAGACGTCCAATCTGCATGGCCTTGCGATTGCCGCCGAAGCGCTGAACCGGCCAATACCGGCCGTTGGCCTGACGACATTCCGCGCGCCGTTCACGCCGGTCACATTCGGCGCGATCGTCAACCACGCGCGGCATGACCTTTTCGATCCGACGCGGCGCACGCCAATGCATGCCTGGCATGTGGCACAGGGCGCGGCCTTCGAGGATGTCGGGCAGTGGAAACGCGCATGGTACTACCCGCAGGCGGGCGAAGACATGCATGCGGCAGTCAACCGCGAATGCGTCGCTGTACGCAATCAGGCCGGTATTTTCGATGCGTCAACGCTCGGCAAGATCGAAGTGGTCGGGCCGGATGCGGCGAAGTTCCTGGAGCTCCTCTATACCAACCCCTGGGAAAAGCTCGGCGTCGGCCGTTGCCGTTACGGTATCATGCTGCGCGAAGACGGGTTCATCTACGATGACGGTGTCGTCGGCAGGCTTGCCGAGGATCGTTTCCACGTGACGACGACGACCGGCGGCGCGCCGCGCGTCATGCATCACATGGAAGACTATCTCCAGACCGAATTCCCGCATCTCAATGTCTGGCTGACCTCGACGACCGAACAATGGGCGGTGATTGCCGTGCAGGGTCCGAAGGCCCGCGAAATCATTGCGCCGCTGGTCGAAGGCATCGACATGTCAAACGAGGCCATGCCGCATATGAGTGTGCGGGAAGGCAAGATCTGCGGCGTGCCGACACGGCTGTTCCGGATGTCGTTTACCGGCGAGGCGGGCTACGAAATCAACGTGCCGGCCGATTACGGTCAAGCCGTTTGGGAGGCCGTGTACGCGAGCGGCAAGCCGCTTGGCCTGACGCCCTATGGTACCGAAGCGATGCATGTCCTGCGCGCCGAGAAGGGCTACATCATCGTCGGTCAGGACACGGATGGCACGGTAACGCCGCAGGATGCGGGACTGACCTGGGCCATCGGCAAGAACAAGACGGACTATGTCGGCATTCGCGGTCTCTTACGCCGCGATCTGGTGGCAGATGGCCGCAAGCAGCTTGTCGGCCTGAAGACCGTGGATCCGAAAGTCGTGCTGGAAGAGGGTGCGCAGATCGTTGCCAATCCGAACCAGCCGGTGCCGATGACCATGATCGGTCACGTGACATCGTCCTACTGGTCGGAAAATTGCGGCCGCTCCATCGCCATGGCGCTGGTGATCGATGGAACAAAACGCCTTGGCGAGACGCTCTTTGTGCCGATGCCGAATGGAGTGATCGAAGTGGAAGTAACCGGAACGGTGTTCTTCGACGAAAAGGGAGAGCGTTTGAATGGTTGAGATTTCCCATGCAACCCGGTTGCATCCGCTGCAGGCAGGTTCCGTATCGGTCGCCTTGGCCGACAATGCGACACGCGTTTCACTCCGCGCCAGGCTTGATGCGATTTCCGTGCTCTCCAAGGCTCTGGGGCTTAATCTGCCAGTGAAGCCGAAATCAACGGTTACGAATGGCAGTCGCACCGCCATGTGGATCGGTCCAGACGAATGGCTGATCATCGACAATGCGGATAGCAGCCTCACCGCTGATCTTGCCGCGGTAAAGGTGCTGCACTCGGCGGTCGATATTTCGCATCGCAATGTCGGTATCATCATTTCCGGCAAGGGTGCAGATGCGGTTGTCAATGGAGGATGCCCGCAGGACCTGTCGCTCAAAGCCTTTCCGGTAGGGGCAGCGTCCCGAACCGTTCTCGGCAAGATCGAGATCGTCCTGTGGCGCACTGGCGAAAACAGCTTCCGAGTCGAATGCTGGCGGTCGTTCTCCACTTATGCCTACGCTTTTCTTCAAGAGTCGGCACGGGACGTCACTGTCTAGAACAGGCTTCGATTTAGCGCTCTAACGTTTCAAAGAACCGGGTGTGGCTTGTCCGTTACCCGCCATCGGAGGCGCCGGTCCTCTCCCCGCTTCGAACGGCTCCGGAAGCAGTTCCCCGTGGAAAGGACCGGGATAGAATAAACGAGGTCCGCGGGTGTTGGATAAGTTGGCGGGATTATTTTCGAGATGGCTGTTCCACCCCCACCCGCAGCGAAGCTGCGGGTGGGGGTGAATTTTCAGGAGCAGAAAGCCCGTGACAAATCGCAAGAATGGGGACTTGCCGTCTCGAAACGATCCCTCTCTTGAATTTTCCAAGGAACTAGCAAGGGCCAAATTCAAGAAAACCCTTTCTCCTCCACAAGGAGGGAGATAAGAAGCGGCACCAATTGTGCTGTGCATTTCTGAACATAGAGACTTAAATGGCTGTCAAAAAACGCCTGGTGATCAACTTTACCGGCTATGAGGGATTGCATCCCGATGCGGTTCGCGGGCGCTACCTGAACAGTTCCGCCGATTTCAACAGTCTGTGGCATGCGAAAACCCGCGCCGGGCCAATGGTGCCAGAGGGGCCGAACATCGCTACCATGCAGATCGAGACAAGCGGCGCCAACTGGCAGACAAAAACGGCATTTTGCCAGTATGGTGGCGCCGATATTTTCGACGCCTATGCAGCGCGGAACGTTGCCACGCGGTTTGCTACGGGACTGGTGGCGTTTCTCGATATCCTCCTGACCGGCACGTTCTGGCGTTATCTTCGCACAAGCTGGCGTTTTTGCATCTTCTTCATGTGGCCCTTCGCTCTCGCCTGTTTCATTTCACTGGTCACAATTGGCGTCGGTCTCTTTCCGCTGTTTGCAGGTTATGGCGCCCTCCATCTTCTCTGGACCGTTCCGCTTGCGTTGGCTCTCGGCCGCCTGCTCGTTCGCTGGCCGGGCGACAAAGTCTTCTTCTCCTATCTGCTCGATGACTGGGCGGCTGCCTCGGACCGAATTCACCGCCGCAATCCGAGCCTGTTGCAGCGCCGGCAAGCCTTTGCGGATCATTTGGCGGAGAAACTGCGGACGAGCGATGCGGATGAGGTCGTCATCATCGGGCACAGCCTTGGCACGGTTCCCGCGGTGGAAGCCATTGCCGATGTCTGGCGCAGCGATCCGGAACTTCTCAGGCGCAAGCCGGTGTCACTGCTGGCGGCAGGGTCCTGTCTGTTGATGATAGCCTTTCATCCGCGTGCCACCGGATTGCGCGAGGACGTACGGGTTGTATGCCAGGAAAGCCCGGTTCTCTGGGCGGAATTCCAGACGATTACCGATATCGTTCATTTCTATAAATCAGATCCGGCAGCGGCACTTGGTATCAAGCCGCGGGGTAAGCTGATCATCCGTCGGATTCGCTTCAAACATATTCACAGCGCGAAGCGCTATGCGCTCGCCAGGAAGAATTTTTTCAAGATGCACCTTTTGTTTCTCAAGGGCGCACAAGTACGCAATCCGTACGATATGGGCATGTTCGTCCAGGGGCCGTTTGCGTTCAGGGATCTGGTGACCACTTACCACACCAGCGCCGCTCCGCTTGATGAGGCAGGCAGGGTCGTGCAAGCGGCCTGACGCCGCCACTGCTCATTCCATTTCGGGCGGATGTTCCAGCACTGCAATGGTAAGCCAGTTGGCAACCAACGCCGGCTTGAGCGAACCTTCGATCTCGAGCGTTACTTCATAATTGTTGAGAACACGGCCGGAAGGGCGGATATCGGCATCGACCAGCTTGAAATGGGCGCGCACACGCTTGCCGGATTTGACCGGTGCCATGAAGCGCACCTTGTCGAAACCGTAATTGATGCCCATCGTCGCGCCTTCGATCATCGGCAGCGCTTCATAGGCCAGGGTCGAAAGGAGCGAGATGGTCAGGAAGCCATGCGCAATGGTACCGCCAAAAGGCGTTTCCTTCTCGGCGCGTTCCGGATCCGTGTGGATGAACTGATGGTCGTCGGTGGCATCGGCAAACTGGTTGATCATCTCCTGGCTGACGACGCGCCACTCCGAACAGCCGATCTCGGTGCCGACCGCCGTCTTCAATTGCTTGAGCGTAATCGCTTCTTTCATGATCTTCAGCTTTCCGAATGCTTCTTCGAACTCTTGCGGCTGTTCGATAGCCGGTTATGCCCCGAATGTCATCCCTTGCCAACGGCAGGGTGTCGTTGCCAATTCCCTTACATCCTCACGCGGTCCATTGGGTAATGTCGTCGCGCTCGCCAATGAGCGCGAGACCATGGGCGATGGAGAGCAGTTCGCCGCCGCTTTCGATGCGGCCGTGATCGAAGCGCTCGGTGAAGATGCGCCGCACGGCTGGTACGAAGGAGGTGCCCCCGGTCAGGAATATCTTGTCGATCTGCCCGGGCAGGGTGCCTGTCTTTTGCAGCACATCATCCAGTGCGCCTTCGATCCGTGCCAGATCGCCTTCGATCCAGCTTTCAAATTCTGCGCGGCGGATCGTCTTGCGGCCGCCACGCCCGAGCGGCGCAAAGTTGAACTCGGCTTCATCGGCAGATGACAGCGCGATCTTCGTTGCCGAGACAGCCTGATAGAGCGGGTAGCCCTCATCGTGATCGACCAGATCGACGAAGATTTCCAGCTTCTCCGGCTCCAAGCTGTCGCGCACCAGCTTCTTCAGTGCCGTAAATTCCTTTGAGGTCTTGAAGATGGAGAGCTGGTTCCAGCGGCCGAAATTGGCATACCAGGAAGCCGGAACTTCCAGCGTCTTGTCGAAACTCCTGAAGAAGCTGCCCTTGCCGATCTGCGGCGCCACGATCTGGTCGATCATGCGGTAATCGAAATGGTCGCCTGCAACGCCAACGCCGGAATGGCCGATGGGCGTCGCGCGGAGCTTGCCGCCCGAGGTTTCGAAGCGGATGATCGAATAGTCGGTCGTTCCGCCGCCGAAGTCGGCCACGAGCACTGTGGCGTCTGATTTGAGGTTCTGGGCGAAATAGAACGCAGCGGCGACAGGTTCATAGACGAAATGGATTTCCGGAAAGCCGAAACGCGTTAGTGCCTCATTGTAGCGTTCGGTCGCCAGTGCCGGATCAGGATTGGCACCGGCGAAGTGTACCGGGCGGCCAGTGACGATGCGGCTGACGTCTGACGGCCAGCTATCGCCGGCATAGGTCCGGATGCGCCGCAGGAAGATTTCCATCAGGTCCTCGAAGGTCTGCCGCTTGGCGAAGATCAAGGTACCCTGGAAGAGGGCGCTTGCGGCAAACGTCTTGATCGATTGCAGGAAACGGCACTCGCCAGGATGGTCAATAAATTGGCGGATAGCCGCATGTCCGGCCTCCACCTTCAGGGCTGAGGCTCCGGCGAGCGGGTCCTTCATGAAGGACAGGGCGGTGCGCATGCTATCGGCCGTGCCGGCTGCGCTGGTGAAGGCCATGGAGTGCGTCGTTACCCCATCGGCCAATGCCATGACTGTATTGGTCGTGCCAAAGTCGAAACCCAGCGCCTGAGCCATCGCAGCGCTCCTTCTATCCAGTGAATTTCAGAGATCGAGTTGTTGCCTGCACGGGTGACGCAAGGCTCGCCCTCGTCAAGGGAGGCGCGTCATGGCACAGCGAGACGATGGATGCAAGGGCGTAAGGTGTTCCTGCGCGGCACGTTCTGCGGGGCTCTTGATGAAATCGACGAAAGCCCGCAGCGGCACCGGCATGTGCGTGCGGCTGGGATAATAAAGGCGAGGTCCGGTGAAGCTCTGCCACCACTCGGTCAGAACCGGGACCAGATCGCCGCTTTGGAACGCGTCGCTCAAGTATTCCTCGAATATGTGAATCAGTCCGAGGCCCGCGACAGCTGCGCCAACCCCAAGTTCTGCGGTGGAAGCAATCAATGGTCCTTTAGGGGTTATCTTGATCGTCTTTCCGTCGCGCTCGAACTCCCACGACGGAATGACGCCACTGGCGAAACGATGGCGAATGCAGGCATGATTGACGAGATCATGCGGGTGCTCGGGTATCCCATGCTCGGCAAGATAGGATGGCGCTGCGCCGACCACGAAGCGCTGGGTGCGCGGTCCGATCGGGATGGCGATCATGTCGCGCTCGATGCTTTCATCGTAGCGAATGCCTGCATCGAAACCCGCTGCAAGCACATCGATGAAACTATCCGTGGCGGAAATCTCGAGTGTGATTCCGGGATGTGCCGCAAGAAACCGGTTGATGATGGGCGACAGAATCCTCTGTGCGGCGATCGTCGGCACATTGAGCTTTAGTGTTCCTGTTGGGCTGTCGCGAAAACGGTTCAGCGCATCCAGCGCACCGGCAATATCGCCGAGCGCCGGGGTCAGCCTTTCGAGCAGCTGCACTCCAGCTTCAGTCGGCGTGACGCTGCGTGTAGTCCGGTTCAGCAGCCGAACACCAACCCGGGTTTCCAGCCGGCGAATGGCCTCACTCAACGAAGAAGCCGAGACGCCGCGAAGCGCCGCTGCGGCGCGAAAGTTGCGCGCCTGTGCAACAGCAACCAAAGCGCCAAGGTCTGAAAGGTCTGGATCGATCATTGTGCATATTTCCGAACAACCCGTGCACAATAGAGCTGATTATCGCACAAACAAAGTTCTTTTATATTGTGTCTCGAACAAGCCTTCCCAATGAAAGCCCAAGGAGCTTTGAGAATGCAATATCGTCAATTAGGCGCTACCGGACCGCGCGTTTCTGAACTGGGGCTCGGCTGCATGGGCATGTCGGCGATCTATGGCCCCTCCAACCAGACGGAAAGCATAGCCACGATTCATGCCGCGCTCGAAGCGGGGGTCACGCTGCTCGACACCGGTGATTTCTATGATTCCGGCCATAATGAGCTACTGATCGCCGAGGCGCTAAAGGGCAAGACGCGTGAGGATGCCATCATCAGCGTCAAATTCGGCGGGCTTCGCGATCCGGCCGGCGGCTGGAGCGGCTTTGACGCGAGACCTGAAGCCACGAAGAATTTCCTTGCCTATTCGCTGAAGCGGCTCGGCGTGGATTATATCGACATATACCGTCCAGCTCGGCTCGACCCCAATGTGCCGATCGAAGAAACCATTGGCGCAATCGCCGACATGGTCAAGGCTGGCTATGTCAAGCATATCGGCCTGTCGGAAGTCGGTTCGGAAACCATCAGACGGGCCGTTGCCGTTCATCCCATCGTGGACCTTCAGATAGAGTATTCGCTGATTTCCCGCGGCATCGAAGACGGCATTCTCGAAACCTGCCGCGAGCTTGGCATCGGCATCACTGCCTATGGCGTGCTTTCACGCGGCCTGATCAGCGGACACTGGACGAAAGACCGCGCCGGGCCCGGTGATTACCGTGCGCACAGTCCGCGCTTCCAGGGTGAAAATCTTGACAGGAACCTCGCCCTCGTCGAGGCCTTGCAGAGAATTGCCCAAGCCAAGGGTGTTACCGTCGCGCAGATCGCCATCGCCTGGGTTACGGCACAGGGCGAGGACATCGTTCCGCTGGTCGGTGCCCGCCGCCGTGACCGGCTGGTCGAAGCGCTTGGTGCACTCGACGTCACGCTGACGTCCGACGATATGGCTGCCATCGAAAGGGCTGTCCCCAAGGGCGCCGCATCGGGTACCCGCTATGCCGAAGCGCAGATGGCGCATCTCGACAGCGAGGCCGGACATCAGCATTGATCGTCAGGCCATCAAACCCGGAGGCAAAATTGTCTCCGGGAAATATCTGAGACCGTCATTATCCCTGCGGCTTCTTTTCCACATGCCCGCCAAATTCGCTTCGCATGGCGGAGAGTATCTTGTTGGCAAATTCGGCATTGCCGCGCGAACTGAAGCGTTCCTGCAGCGCGGCGCTGAGCACAGGCGTCGGCACGGCCTCGTCGATGGCTGCCATGACCGTCCAGCGTCCTTCGCCGGAGTCCGAGACATGCCCTTCGTAGCTCGCGAGTGCGGGATCCTCATAGAGCGCGTCGGCCGTCAGGTCGAGCAGCCATGAACTGATCACGCTGCCGCGGCGCCATACCTCGGCGATCTCCGGCAGGTCGAAATTATACTGATAATGTTCCGGATGCAGCAGCGGCGTGGTTTCCGCGTCGGCTTCATGGGAGCGCAGGCCGATATCGGCATTGCGCAGGATATTCAGACCCTCGGAGTAGGCTGCCATCAGCCCGTATTCGATACCGTTATGGACCATCTTGACGAAATGCCCGGCGCCATGCGGACCGCAATGCAGATAGCCCTGATCGGCAGTACTGTCGCCGCTGGCCTTTGCCGCTCGGCTGGCTGTCACGGGGATGTTGCCTTTTCCTGGCGCAAGGGCGGCAAAGATTGGCGAGAGATGTTGGAAGATTCCCTTTTCGCCGCCAATCATCAGGCAATAGCCGCGATCGAGACCAAAAATACCGCCACTTGTCCCGACGTCGACATAATGAATGCCGTGTGATTTCAACTCGCCACTGCGCCTGATATCGTCATGATAGTAGGAATTGCCGCCGTCGATGACGATATCATCCTTGTCGAGCAGTGGGATCAGCTTGGCCAGAACCATATCGACGACTGCGGCGGGCAGCATCAGCCAGACCGCCCGGGGCTTTGCCAGCAAGGACACGAATTCTTCCAGGGATGTCGTTCCCTTGGCACCCTGTTGCTTCAGGGCGTTCATGCTCTCGGCGCGGGTGTCATGCACGACACAATCGTGACCATGTGTCATCAGGCGCTGTGCCATATTGCTGCCCATGCGCCCCAATCCAATCATACCAAGCTGCATCTCGAATCTCCTCGGGAAGGGGGTTGGAATCTTTGTTCGAAACTGCACGTTATCGGGGACAGGACCAATAACCAAGCCAGGACTGCCTGATAGAGAGCACAAGTAAGCCATACTGCAATCCATGCCCGATCTAGAATCCGGATCGGCGATTGCCGCGCTGAAGTGGGCGATGGTCGCTTTCGAACAATGGTGCGAAACTTGGCGATACGAATACGGGATAACGCTTCCGACAGTCTTTCGATGCCCCTCATTGTCCCGGGAATCCGAATTGTAGATCCATCGTACGGGCCATTCTACCCATGGCGTATTGGGGAATTGTGCCACGTGACCTGATATAAATATAAATCGCATACGATTAAATCGCAACGGTATTGACAAGGCATTCCTTATGCCCTATTTAGATCGCATCCGAATTAATCGGGCACGATTGAAATCAAGCAGAAAGGATTTCGCTATGACTGAGAAGGTTCTTTTCACCGGTAAGACTCACAATACGAACGGTCGCGATGGCGGAACACGCAGCAGTGACGGCCAGCTCGAGCTCAAGCTGAAGCAGCCGCACCCGGCTGCCGAAAACCTCTTCGGCGCCGCTTGGTCGGCCTGTTACATGGGAGCGATCGAGGCCGCAGCCGGCCAGAGAAGCATCAAGCTTCCAGCGGGTCTCGCGGTCGACGCCGAGATCGATCTGAACGTCGATGACGGCTCCTACTTCCTGCGCGCGCGCCTCAATGTCAGCGTGCCGGGCGTCGACCCCGAGATTGCGCGCGAACTGCTCCATGCGGCACACGGCATCTGCCCATATTCCAAGGCCACGCACGGCAACATTGACGTTGTGACCAACCTCATCTGAGCGAGATCGCTTGGGTCTGCCTGTTCCGAACGGGCAGACCCAACTCTCCTCGGACGAGATGCATTGGAGACCCCGCGCACCACTGGCAAGGCGTGAAGCCAAATTTGCTGGTGTACGCCGATCCGGAGAACGCTCAATGGCCAACAGCTACACAAACCCCCGTCAAGCATATAGTGAGTTTTCGCTTGTGCTCGACCCTGCCATGTATGAGCCATTGCCCGATGATTGGCTCATCGGGGTAACGGACGTTGTTAGCTCGACTTCAGCGATCAAGTCGGGGCGCTATGAAGACGTCAACTATGCAGGTGCGTCCATAATCGCCGCTCTTGGCAATGCCTGGGGTACGTTCGATTTCCCATTTGTGTTTCGCGGAGATGGGGCCGCATTTGCATTGCCGCCCCATGGCATCATGACTGCGACTTCGGTGTTGCGACAGGTCGCGACCTTTGCAAGAACCGAACTTAATCTTGCTCTTCGAATTGGGCTGGTGTCCGTGCGCGAAATACGTGCCAATGGATACGACGTGAGAATTGCCCGGTACGCTGCCTCGGAAAACGTCACCTATGCGATGTTTGCCGGGGGTGGACTCAAATGGGCGGAGCAGCAGATCAAGAAGGGGCGGTACTTGGTAAAGCCGGGTAAGCATACCGCGATGCCGGACTTGACCGGGCTTACATGTGAGTGGACCCCGTTTCCCAGCCAGCAGGGCGAGATTCTATCGCTGCTGGTCGAGCCTGATGAAAATACGAGCCCCGAAATCTTTGCCGCGTTGGCCAAGCGTGTGCTCGCCGTCTTTGATGCCGGACCACGTCAGTCTCATCCAGTTCCAAAGGGCATCGCCATTCCTAAAGACGGTGAAAAGTATGTAGATGTGAAGAGTTGGTCGGAGGTTGCCTCCAATTCGGATTTCCGCAAATACGATGATGGTTTGCGTCTTACGCTGGACTGCACACGTGAACAAATCAACACAGTTGAAGCCATGCTTGTTGCGGCAAAGGCACGTGGCGAGATCAACTTCGGACTGCATCGACAGTCTCATGCGCTCATGACCTGTCTGGTGCCTTCGGGAAGGCCGGATTCACATTTGCATTTCCTGGACGGAATGGGCGGTGGGTATGCCAAAGCCGCTGAGATGCTGGAGGCAAGTGAACTTCCTGAAGCGTCATCGTTCAATAGAGGCAGTCCGGCGCTCGAAATACCGCTTTTGGCTTATTGAAGACATTCGTCAAGGCAATATAAGCGGATGTTACCGTTACGTACTTGCCCCACTCACATATCCGGAACTATCGTTGCTCGCTCGCGCCGCTCAATCCTGTTGCTAGCATCACGGCGTGCAGCGTCGCACGGCCACATCCAAAGAGCATTCGAGATGCTACCAGCTTAACAATATCACATCACCTGCAGGAACATGTCTCTCTGTTTTGGCCTGACCAACAGGAGCATTACAATGGCAGATAATGAAAATCCAAACCGGCGCTCCACCTGGCTGACGGGCGGCCCTTCACTCGCTTTACCAACGGCGGCTTCAGCGCCAACGCGACCGGGTTCCGAAGTTATCAATCAGAACCGGCGCCAGTTCTTGAGCACCGCCGCGATGGGAATTGCAGCGGCCGGTGCCGCTAGCTTTATTCCTGAGAGTCGGGCTGCGGCGGCCGCCGGTGACGAAATCCGCCCGTTCAAAATAGACGTTCCGGACGAGCAACTCGACGATCTCCGCCGACGCATCGCCGCGACGAGGTGGCCCGAGCAGGAAGCGGATGCCTCGCAGGGCGTTCAACTCGCGATGATCCAAAAACTCGCACGCTATTGGGGGACAGACTACGATTGGCGTAAGGTCGAAGCTCAGCTGAGCGCCTTGCCGCAGTTCGTGACGACCATCGACGGCCTGGACATTCACTTCATCCACGTTCGCTCGAAGAACCCCAATGCGCTTGCGATGATTGTCTCGCACGGTTGGCCAGGCTCGGTGCTTGAGGAGATCAAGCTCGTCGGGTCACTGACGGATCCAACTGCGCACGGCGGGAAGGCCGAAGACTCGTTCGACCTCGTTATTCCATCGATGCCGGGCTACGGCTTTTCCGGAAAGCCGGCGAGCGCCGGCTGGGGGCCCGAGCGCATCGCCCAAGCCTGGGTGGAACTGATGAAGCGCCTTGGTTACACCCGCTACGTCGCCCAGGGCGGCGACTGGGGTGCGCTCGTCGTCCAGCTGATGGGTGTACAGGCGCCTCCTGGATTGCTCGGCATCCACACCAATATGCCCGCCGCTGTTCCACCCGAAATTGACAAGGCGGCTTTCACCGGGGCTCCTTCCCCGGAAGGCCTCTCGGCCGAAGAGAAGAATGCTTACGATCAACTCGCCTTCTTCTATACAAAAGGCCTGGCCTACGCCCAGGAGATGGCTAATCGTCCGCAGACGCTGTACGGGATCGCGGACTCGCCAGTGGGCCTCGCTGCCTGGATACTCGACCACGACATACGCAGTTACGAGCTTATGGCACGTGTCTTTGACGGTAAACCAGAGGGCCTTACGCGAGATGAAATCCTCGACAACATCACGCTTTACTGGTTGACGAATACGGGGGTTTCTTCGGCTCGTCTCTATTGGGAGAACAAGTTCGCCTTTTTCGCGCCGAAGAACGTCACCATCCCGGTTGCCGTGAGCGTCTTTCCGGACGAACTCTATGCGGCCCCGAAGAGTTGGTTAGACAAAGCCTATCCCAAACTGATCTTTTACAACAAGCACGACAAAGGCGGGCACTTCGCCGCGTGGGAACAGCCGGAGCTCATCTCTGCCGACCTCAAGGCAGCATTCCGGCCGCTACGCCAGTAGCGATAGGCTCCTGGCTGCCGCATGTGAACTCACCAGCGCGCCTTTTCTTGCAAGCCCCGTTGCTGGTGGGTTTATCAGCGGTCTTTGCCATGGTTTCATGCGCCAGCGCAAAGCAGCCGCCGAAGCTCGATCATGGGCGCGTCGTTACCTTACCGGCGGACCTTCGGATGGCTGGGTGCACAATCATGATTTCCCCGGTTCAGCCCGGGTGGCACGCAGGAGGTTGTCGCGCAGTCTCACCACGGACTTCTGCACTACTGGAAATTCCTCTCCGAGCCCGGTGGCGTCGACCAGCGACAGGGCTGGATTCGTTTCAAGAAGCCGGCGCCCGGCTGGAGTCAAGCCCACCCGGACCTGCCTTTCGTCGGCGGGATCGCGTTGACGTCGGACGTAGCCTAGGGACTCGAGCTTCTTGAGCATGGGTGTCAGCGTGTTGGATTCGAGAAACAGCTTTTCGCCCAGCGTCCCAACGGTCTGGTCGTCCTCCTCGGAGAGGGCCACCATGGCGATATATTGGGTGTATGTCAGGCCAAGCTCATCCAGGATTGGCTTGTACGCGCGACCAAAGGCCAGGTCTGCCGAGTAGATCGCGAAGCACAGAAAATTCGAAAGCTTTCGGCCCTTGCTGTCGGTCCGCGGGGAAGAGAGCGTGGGCATATCCGGGCTCTTCGCAGTTTGGGAGGTGGGCATGGGCATAACCTTTCAAGGAATCTCTGCAATACATATAAATCGCATCCGATTAAATCGCAAGGTATCAACGTAACGCTCTTCATTGCGCCCTCCAAGTCAATGACGGCAATTTGTGGTAAAGAACCTTGCCATGATGCGCTTATCTGTTGCCCGAATCCGCGCGTGGTCTCTACCCCCGTTGAATTGTCTGGTGCAGGAGCAGTGGGACGTATGGGTCGGGCACGACGAGAAGCGGACCGCAAATTCCTACGGAAGTTTCGATCCGGAGTACCTATCGGGCTGCAAGCACGCGACCGAAAATATTATCGCGCAGCTGTAAAACATGCCCAACGCACGCTTCTTGCGTGCAAGTTCGCAGTTGCGCTTGATTGTTGGCCAAATCGAGTTGCTAAGTGAATGATTTTTGAGGGTCAGATGGTGGGCGTGACAGGGATTGAACCTGTGACCCCTACGATGTCAACGACTGGCTCGCCGCAGAACATCAGGAAATATGTGGAAGAGGGCGCTTCGTAGAAGGTGTTTTCAGAGCCATGTTCATCCTGTGTTCTTGCTTGCAGGTTCACCTGTGCCAGAGGGAACTACGTATAGGCCAAATTCGAGGCAGAAGCTGCTTTCCTAAGATGATCAGGAGAATACCTGGCATAGACCCTTCGCGTGATCTCGACATTGCTGTGTCCAAGATATTGGCTGATTTCTTCCATAGGCACGCTAGCTTCAGCCATCCACACAGCAGCCGTATGCCGGAATACGTGCGCGGATACATCCTTGACGTCGGCATTGTTTGCAGCGGTCGCGATGCCGCGCTTGAGACTCTTCACCGGCTGCCCGGCCCATTCCACCACATATTCCGTTAAAGCCCCTGCCTTGGCGTCTCTGAGCGCCGTGAGGAGCGTCGCGTTTATTGGCACGATAGCACGCCCCTTGCGCTTGACCTTGTCTGAAGGGTCACGCAGATAGATCAAACGTCTGTCGAAATCCACACGATCCCATGTCAATTCTAAAATAGCCGTTACCCGCGCTGCTGTGCCAAGCATCAGGTGGATTGCGGTTTTCAGGTGAGGGGTCTTCGCCGCTTCGAGAATGCGTTGTGCTTCTTCTCGGGTGAGGTGGCGGTCTTTTGGATCTGGCTTCGATGGCCGCTCGATCTCCGGAGCTTTGCCGATCAACATATTCTTCTCCGCCCAAACCAGCACCGTGCGAAGGT
Source organism: Phyllobacterium zundukense (assembly GCF_002764115.1). Classification (NCBI taxonomy): domain Bacteria; kingdom Pseudomonadati; phylum Pseudomonadota; class Alphaproteobacteria; order Hyphomicrobiales; family Phyllobacteriaceae; genus Phyllobacterium; species Phyllobacterium zundukense. The sequence goes on from NZ_CP017940.1 coordinate 578,581, forward strand.
GGCCTAGTTCGGTGTGGATTGTTCCATCAGCTATACCAGTTTGCCGCCTGTCTGCTGTGTGAGCGCGACAATCCTCTTTGGTGATACTTTCGCCATCCCTTGTACCGAAACGCTCCTGAAGCGCCTTCCATGTGTGCAGCATAGTTACAAGTACAGCCCGGCCTTGCTTGTCGAGGGTACCGCTGAAATCACACAACATCGAGCTTTGATCGCGCGGGAGCCACAACGCTCGACGGCGCTCCAGGCGAAGGAAATCGAGGAAACTCTGCGTCTGCGCGTGCTCGTGGCGGTGGTGGTCGCCTTGGCCGCGAACGAAAGCGTATCGGGAGACGGCGAGGTCGTAAGGGTTGCGAACCAGCCCGAATTTGAAGGCCCCGTCGAAGAAGTTGCGCGGCAGCTTTAGCTTTGCCCAGCGAATCGAGGCATGCGGGCCGAACTGAATGTCAGGGCCTTCTGGGACCGGCAGATGCGAAAGGAGCCTCCGCCATTGGCCGGAGGCTTTCTGCACGGCATAGGGTCGCAAAGCCCGCTTCAACGCCTGGCCACCAGTCTTGGCGACGTGGACGAAGATAAAGTTCTTCTCGACCGAAACGTACATTCACCACCCTCTCAGATGACTGCCGTTCTACATTTCCTCGAACAGTTCCACGGTCATTCCATTTCCGGCACGTCGCCCGATTGAAACAAAGTCGTCGGAGGTCCATACGCCCGGTCTCAGGCCGTGCATCACGACTCCATGCCAAGACGCCAGCGCAATTTCCGGCTAGGTAGCGGGCCATACGTGTCGCATCTTCTTCGGTATTGAACTGCATCGGATCATATGCCGGTACAAGATTACCGTCATCAGCACGGCTGAATGCGACAACCACGATGAGGACGGCAGGATTGACCATCACACCTCCGACATTCAGAGCAAAAGCGGCGCTTCCTTTGCGGCAATAATATCAGGTTTCGATCGGGCAGGGGACGTTGCAGTTTCAGAGGCCACTTCCGCCGGCCGATTTACCGGATAGAAACCTGGTCCCTGACGATTGGTTTGGATGATGCAACGGGTAGCGTGAATTGTATGTTCCCAGTGCCTGTTCATCCCAAAGCGGCAACCCGATTGATTTAGCAACCTCCGGGTCGGCGGTGTACAGTGGATAGCCTTTTTCCTGCAGGTCAACCAATATTTCCCGATCCAATTTGGCGTGCAATCTGACAAGGTTGGCGTCGTTGTACACATGACCTCTTGAATCGGGATTGATACCGGAAATGATAATTGCCGTCGCTTGGTTGTGAATCGCAAAAAGTACGGCGATGATTCCATTTGAAACTTTGGTTTCGGCATCCATTTCATTTGCACATGATCCGACCAGGTTTCTTGTGAGCGCAAGGCGCTCATACCGGTTTACGATATGGACACGGTCACATTGGTAATCGAAGCTTTGTAACCTCTCATTCAACTTGGCGAGACCTTCCCGCCAAAGCAGGGCATAGAGCATCCGTGTCCGCTCTCCCTTGAGCACGCGACGGACCTCAAGCGCATTCATATTCATTCCATCGAATTGCCGCGATTGGATAAACGTGACATCCGGAACAGCGATGCCCCATTTCTTGGTCACAATCTGTGAACCGTTGATCGTAATTACGCTGAAGCGATCATCAAATCCGACTGGCTTGTTAGCTATCGGAGCAGATCCGACAATCAATACCGGTCCATGAAGAGGTGCCGGTAAGGTTGGGGGTTTTCTGCGATACACGTTGTATTTCAAATTCCGAAACGCGAGCTTCAATCCGTTGAGCCGTCTGTGTTGGACCATGGTCGTCCTCCTCTAAGGACGTTCAACGCATCCTGCCAATAACTGTTCCCATGCCTCGGGGATAAGACGATCGGAACCGGGTGCACTGGCCAACGCTTTGACTCTCCGAGGTGACCAATCAAAATGTCTGGCCATTTGCTCCGGTGTGGTCGAGTCAGCAAATTCGGTCATCATTGTTCCTACTATCCAATCACCAATAAGAGTACCCCCTTCAGGAGGGTCGCCAAGTGGATCATGGAGATCGTCGGCTTCCGGAAACAACTCCGCTTTCCGCAGTTTGGCACAAACCACTGCAGCGTCAGTGACCGCTTCCAGGTTATGCAGCTTGTCTTTCGCCCATGCCAACATGCGTCCATATTCTGACGACGCATCGGGCTCTTGAACAGACGCGAGCCAGTTGCGGATGTATGTCGCCTCCTGTTCGGCGTCCATAAGGTCTTGCATGTAGGCGAGCCGCTTTTCTTCCCGCTCGCGTCTAAGCTTTAACAGTTGCCGTCGTCGCGCAAGATCCCTCCGTTGGCGGTCGTCTTCTTCGCTTTTTTCACGGCTTGCTTTTTCGCCGGAAAGTATCAACGACAAACCATCCAAAATGCTATCGATCATACTTTCGACTGTTTGCGTTTTTCCGTCGGCCCAAGTCTTTCGCAAACCAAAATGATCGGCCTTCGATGCCTAATACCAACTCACCGGTGTATATCCGATCATCTTCTTCTCAAGGCTCTTTATGGGGGGAGAGACCATAAGCTGCCCCAATCCTGCCGAGCAGCTGCGCGGTTCCTTTTTTCCTGCTGCTTCTCATAGAGCGCCCGCTCTTCGGCAGTGGGCACATGCTTCTCTCGCCGGGTACGTTCAGAGAGCGTGAACGACACATCGTCGGATCCGACCTTTACTGCATGCTTGCGCCCATTGGACGTATGGGCAGGTTTCGTTCATCTAGTCGAACTGCCAAATTGTGGAGAAAAGTGATTGCTCGTTCGACCGGTCCTGGTGAACTATGACCCCGCATTGACCAAGGCTAGTGGCTCGCACTGCGCCTGATTCATCAGATTTGGCCTTGCGCAACGCTTTGGCGGTGGCAAGTAAGGATTTGTGAACACTTTCCACTGGACCCTGGATGAAACTTGCTCCGATGGTGTTGCCGACACTCTTCAACTTTGGTTGTGTGGAGTTTGGCGAGAGAAGTACTGCTTGGTCGATACCTTGTAACCGTGCGGCCGCTTCCATTTGAATCGTTGCCCTCGCAGCGTCGGAAATATCCGTTGATGTTGAGATGATTTCAATTCGATCCAAAGGTTTGTGACCGACCGATCGAAGTGGCGTAATCTTAACTGGCTGGCCAGCTTCTAGCTTCGCCCAGTAGCCGCGGGGAGGGCTTGGTACCAGGTGCCGCGTGCATATCTTAGCTAAACCACGATCCGAAATGCCTAGAATAGGTGCCAACTCTGAAAGCGGTTTCGACCAAACGAGCTCGTGCAGTTCGCGCCGAGTAAACACGTTTTTCTTGTGTGTCATTTGATACCATTGGGTGTGGAAAGTTCGGTGAGCCGTTAGTCTACACACTCAAGACGCTATCGCAACGCCGTAGACCCTTCTTCCCGTACAAGGCCCAATGCCTCGGCACGATCCGGCGGCAGTTCGACCGACTTTAGGACGATGTGCCAGAAGATACCCCGGTCATTGTCAACGTTGTAGCGCTCCACCACCTGACATGCATCATGGGGAGGCGGAACATCGTCCTCGCCATCATCGTTCCATTTCACCGCAAGTATGTCCCCTATCGCCGGCACGACTCCATCGTAAACTGCGCTCGAATGCACCACCCCAAAGCCGAGCTTGCCATCATGGAGCCAATGAACGTAGATATCGAATGGTTCGGCCTGGTGGGCGGCCATTCGCTTACGCCTCGTCTTTGCTGCGGGGAAACTCGATGGGCGCCAAGCCCTGCAAAACGCGAACCTTGTTCGCAGTAGCCACGGAAAGATTCGTCCACACGTCAGCGATCGTCTCGGCTGCCGCAGTAAGACTTACGTCCAGATCGTGCTGCTCCATTTCATCGATGATGCGATCGAAGGTCTGAGCGCCTTGCTCAACAGTTCGATAAAGCCTGGATGCCTGGCCAGGTGTGAGATCGGGGAGATCGAGCGTCTGGTTCACGTCTTCTGCGATTTGTGTCGCAAAATCAGCTTGCTCCTGCAGCGTTGTAATCCAATCGATCGCCATGATTTTTCCCCCAAGGGCAAATTCGCAGAGCCGATCAACCGCGTCAACTGCGCATCGGTCTCGATGTTCGCTTTCCACAGGGCGTGAAAAGGTGCCACTGCGATCATTAGGCATATCCGTGCTTGAGCTTGAAAGCTTCCAACTCGCGATCAAGAGCAGCTTCCTCGCTATCGTCAACCTCTCCCGGTCGGTCTGTGGAAATCGGGGAAAACCAAAATTGAACCGTCGGTATTGAGCTTTATAGCCACTCCATACTCGCGGGCGATCGCGGCTGCTTTGGCAATCTCTGCTTTTGTGATCCGTAAGGCCTTAGTCATCTTCACCGCCTGTTTAAACCGTTACGAAGTTCTCGCTGGTTCAAGCCGCAAGAGCTTCCAGACATGCCTTCTTCACCCCTCAGGTTCATTGAACCTAGCGGGAACTATGTATTTGAAGCAGAGATTTTGAGAAAACCCTTACGGTGTCTAGGGTTCAGATGGTGGGCGTGACAGGGATTGAACCTGTGACCCCTACGATGTCAACGTAGTGCTCTCCCGCTGAGCTACACGCCCATCTGACCGGGCGCATACACCACATTGAATTGTGTCCGTCAATAGCGTTGAGAAGAAGTTATCGGGCTTTCTATGGGAGAACGAAAGAATGCCGCAGCCGTTCTAGGCTGCCACCAGCATTTTTTCGATTTCGTTGACGAGATCGCGCAGGTGGAAAGGCTTGGAAAGCACTTTCGCATCCTTCGGTGCCTTCGAATCGGCATTCAACGCCACGGCGGCAAAGCCGGTGATGAACATGATCTTGAGATCAGGATCGATTTCCGACGCGCGGCGCGCCAACTCGATGCCATCCATTTCCGGCATCACGATGTCGGTCAGAAGCAGCGAGAATGGTTCTTCGCGCAAGCGGTCATAGGCGCTGGCGCCGTTGTCGAAATGCGTGACGTGGTACCCCGCCTTTTCCAGTGCCTTGACCAGAAAGCGCCGCATATCATTATCATCTTCTGCAAGAAGGATTCTCTTCATCAGCCCGTCCGAATTATCTAGCGCCGATCATCCCCAAACCAGCGTCCTGTCGTTAAATACAAAACGCTTTTTTGGTAAAGATCGCGTGAATGATTTGCCCGAAAATAAGGGCGAACGATCGAAATGTCGAGGTAGCCAGTCGATCATATGATCACGCTCTTTGGAAGTAGATCGTGTACATCAGAAAGTTAGCTGCATATGGCGGTTGATCAATTCCATCTGAGGGAAAGTTGCACTAGAGTGTGAAGAACTTTCTGTCCGTCTGTCCCTGCCGCGAACCCTTGAAGTGAATGATGACCGTCGAGCGCGATTTTCCTGACAGCCTGCCTTATGAACTGCGGCAACCCGCCGATCAACGCATTCCGTTTGTTTTCAATTCGCCGCACAGCGGTCAGTCCTATCCGGCCGCCTTTCTCAAGCAATCACAGCTTGACCCGCACACGATCCGGCGCTCGGAAGACTGTTTCGTTGACCAATTGTTTGCCGCGGCCGTCATGCTTGGGGCGCCCTTGATGGTTGCGCATTTCCCGCGGGCCTATCTCGATGTGAACCGCGAGCCCTATGAGCTCGATGCAAAAATGTTCCTGGAGCCTTTGCCATCCTATGCCAACGGAAATTCCGCACGTGTCGCCGGCGGGCTTGGAACGATCCCTCGCCTTGTCGGGGAGGGGCAGGAAATCTATGCTCAGAAGCTGCATCTCGATGAAGCGCTGGGCCGTATCAACAATATCTACAAGCCCTATCACGCCGTTCTCGGGGACGTTCTCGTCGCCACGCGGAAACGCTTTGGCTACGGCGTGCTGGTTGATTGCCATTCAATGCCGACAGGTATCCGCTTTCCTGAAAGCGGCATGCGCCCCGATTTCATTATCGGCGACCGGTTTGGCACGAGCTGTACGCCGGAACTTGCAAATGCGGCGATCCATCTCCTCAGGGAAATGGGCTATGTGGTTGCGCACAACAAACCTTACGCGGGCGGTTATATCACCGAGCATTACGGGCGCCCGCTAAAATGCTTCCACGCCCTGCAGATTGAAGTGAACCGCGGCCTATATCTCAATGAACATAACTATGAAAGGAAGCCTGGCTTCGAGCAGCTGCAGCGTGATATCGGGCTGTTCCTGGCGGATCTGGTCTCGCTACCGGACTTTCATTTCCTTGATACGCCGCTGGCGGCCGAATAGTCTTCCCTGGGCACCATCTTTGAACAAAAAAAGACCGCGCATAAGCGCGGCCCAAGTCTAGGGAGGAAACGCCCAAGGAGGGCATAGACAGGTCACCCTGTCCATGTACCAATCTATGCTGCGTCGCACAAATGTCAAGGATTTTGTGTGGTTTTTTGTGCATAATTATTATGTGCCTAAAAAAAATGCAAAAAATTAGCCGACGAGGCAGATGAATGAGAATATTTTAATCGCAAGGAGCTATTTTGGTCGTAGAACTTTCGTTTTTGAAGCAGATTGCCGGCGTTGCAGCTGAACAAACACTGTCGCGTTTTCGCAATATTTCGCTGATCGACAACAAGTATCAGACCGGTTTTGATCCGGTGACCGAGGCCGACAGGGAGGCGGAAAAGGCGATTCGCAGACTGATCAATGCGGCCTTTCCCGATCATGGCATTCTTGGCGAGGAGTTCGGCGGAGAAAACCTGGATCACTCGCATGTCTGGATCATCGATCCCATCGACGGCACCAGGGCTTTCATATCCGGCATCCCGGTCTGGGGTACGCTGGCTGGTCTGACAATTGATGGCGACGCCGTAGCGGGGCTCATGGCGCAGCCATTTACCAATGAGCTTTTCATGTGTGATGGTGAAGCTTCCTGGTATGAAGGGCCTGGCGGTACGCGCCGCCTCGAAACACGCAAGACGCACGAGCTTTCTGAAGCGACCCTGTTTACGACTACGCCGGCGCTGTTCAAAGATGAAAAGCGCGCCGCCTATGACCGGGTCGAACAAAGTGTCCGGCTCGCGCGCTATGGCACGGATTGTTACGCCTACGCCATGCTGGCAGCCGGGTTTGTCGATCTGGTTATCGAAACGGGGCTCCACCCTTATGACATCGTCGCGCTCGTTCCGATTATTGAAAAGGCCGGCGGGGTGATCACAACATGGGATGACGGGCCGGCGGAAAAGGCGGGCAGTATCATCGCAGCGGCCACGCCAGAGCTGCATGCGCGAGCGCTGGAGTTGCTCAACCGCTGACTTGAAATGCTAGAGCGATTCGCCTCCGGTGCCTGGAATGAAGGCGTCGAAGGTTGCAAAGAACTGCTCGCGGTAGAAATCCTTTTCCTGGAGGATTTCATGCTTGGCACCATCGACTGTCAGCAATGTCGTGTTCCGCAATTGCAGTGCATAGCGTTCGATCGCGGGCGTCGATACCACGCTGTCAGCGCCGGCGGCGATGATCAGCATCGGAATCCGGATCTTTTCAATGAATTCCGGGCGGTTGACCTCCTTGATGGCCTTGGCTGCGGCCACGATCCAGCTTGCCGTCGGTCCACCGATGGCGAGCTCTGGCGCCTGTTTGAGGATTTCGCAGTTGCGCAGATAGCGCGCGGCATCCGAAGTCACTTCGTTGACGGCAAAGGGCTTTATCTCGTGCGGCCCCCCCAGCATATAGGTTCCGCCCAGTCCGGTTGACCGCAATGTGGTGGCTGCGATGCTGGCTACCATTTTCCTCGCACGGCTGCCGTTAATATCGAGCAGCGGCGCGAGCAGCACCATCCGGCGGACGCGGTTGGAGAGGACCGGCGCTGCCAGCAGCGCGGTCAATGCGCCGGCTGAGTGCGCCAGAATGTAATAGGGACCACGACAATCTGGCAGGAGAACTGATTCGAACAGCTGTTCGAGATCCGCCGCATAGTCGTCAAAACTTTTCACGAAGCCCTTGGCGGGATCCCGCAAGAGGCGGCTGGATGCGCCTTGGCCGCGCCAATCAAATGTCGCCACCGTAAAGCCGCGGGCAGCAATATCACGAGCCGTTTCGAAGTATTTTTCGATGCACTCATTGCGGCCATGCAGGATGAGAACCGTTCCCTGGACAGGATGAGTGCTTGCTGGCGTAATCGCATAGCGCAGCTCTTTACCGTCCGAAAGATTGAGAGAATCAACGCGTGTGCCATGCGGAACGGGATTGGACGCGGTATCGACAAGCGGGCGGATCATTTGGGCTGGTCAGTCCTCGTGCTTGCTTCAGTGCATTGTCGCCATCTTCTGATAAAATGCACCGGTGCAAAGGTCAAACCAGTATTAGAGCGCAAACCGTTCTAAGATAAAGAATGACCGGAAACTCTGTCGGGAGCTTCCGGTCAGTACGTTCCGGGTGGAAGGGACGTTACACCCGCAACGATTTCGGCTTTTTTAACTCAGTACTCAGTAAGCCGGGTTTATTTCGATGCTGAAACCACTACCCTGACGTCGATCGCCATAACGATCGCCACCCATGCGGCGGGTTTCGAGAATTTCGCCGCCACGGGAGACAACGACAAGAACCGGTGCGCCGCGGCGTGCGGCCCTTACGAAGTAGCGGCCACGTTCGAAATTGACATCACGGACGCGATATCCGCGGCGTTCAAGCATGCGGGCGACGTCGCGGGGACCGAACCGATTGCGGCGGTCATAGCGCCTGTCATCGCGGTAGCCGTCATAACGGCGATCCTGAACCAGATAACCATCAGCATCGCCACGATTGTCGAGATAAACAGGCGATTCGTCCCGGTAGTAGCGGCCGTCAGCCATTGCCGAAGCAGCGAAGCCGGTGACGAGAAGCGCCGTGGCGGTAAGTGCAAGAATGGTTTTCTTCATTATCTTTATCCTCTGTGATGTCGGATCGTTTCCAACCTTGAGTGCAGTTATAAATGCATCGAGGTGAACGTATTCCGAAGATGGTGTTCATTTTGCGTTCATCGACAGGGCTGCGACACCCTGGTCCACACAAAAGTTTCCGCCGTCAAAAAACCCTTGAAAACGGTGCTGGGCCTAACCAAATACCTCTTGTGGCCGCCATATCGGGGTCGCTGGTTCACCGAGACTTGCCAGTACGGGAGTCTGTTCAGGAACCAAAACACGCAAACATTGTCGCTCTGAAGGAGGGCTTAACCATGCGTCACGTTGATTTTTCCCCACTCTACCGTTCAACCGTCGGCTTTGACCGGCTTTTCACGATTCTCGATAGTCTGGCTCAGCCAGAAGGTGCACAGACCTATCCGCCCTACAATATCGAACGGACTGGTGAGAGCACCTATCGTATCACCATGGCCGTCGCCGGGTTCTCGGAGGATGAAATCCAGATCGAAGCCCATCGCAACCAGCTCAAGGTGACTGGCGAGAAGGGTACCGAGAAGTCCGATGAAAATGCCGAAACGCTTTACCGAGGGATTGCTTCGCGTGCCTTCGAGCGCCGTTTCCATCTCGCCGATTTCGTTGAAGTCAGTGGTGCGAGCCTGAAAAACGGCCTGCTGCACATCGATCTGAAACGCGAAATTCCGGAAGAGATGAAGCCGCGCAAGATTGCTGTGACGTCCTTGTCGGACAATGAAGCCAAGCAGATCGAAGCGAAAGCTGCGAAATAAACCATTGGTCGTACGAGTGTAAGAAAGCGGCGCGAAAGCGCCGCTTTTTTTTTATGCGATCAGGTCGCCAAAGCGATCGATTTCTTCCGGCGATGTGGCGAAACTGGTGACCAGCCGGACAAGCGTTTCATTTTCACCGATAAGATGTCTTTCGGAATGTGGCGGGTTCTGGTCATAGAAGAGTGCCCCACTCTCGCGCAATCGTGCCGCAGTCGGTTTGTCCATGATGGCAAAGACCTCGTTGCCGCGTGGCTCCCAGCCGAGCCGAACTTTGCTAGATGCAACGATATGTCCGGCGAGACGCTTTGCCATGGCGTTGGAATGCCGTGCCAGATCGAGCCAGAGGTCACCCGCGAAATAGGCTTCGAATTGGGCGGCGATGAAGCGTGACTTTGAAAAGAGCTGCGCTGCCCGCTGACGAATGAAGGGAAAGGACGCGGCCCGTGCCGGGTCCATGAACACCAGGGCTTCGGCACACCAGCAGCCATTCTTCGTGCCACCGAAGGAAAGGATGTCGACGCCCTGCCGCCAAGTCATATCCGCTGGAGAGCACCCAAGCGAGACCAGTGCATTGGCGAAGCGCGCGCCATCCATGTGCAGCGGCAATCCATTTTCACGGCACACGGCGGAGACGGCTGCGATGTCGCTGAGCTCATAGAGCGTACCGCTCTCGGTCAACTGGGTGATGGAAACCGCCATTGGCTGGCCGGCGCGGACATTGTTGTATCCAGCGATTGCTTTTCTCAGATTGTCGATTTCGATGCATCCCAGCGATCCATCGACTGGGTGCAGCCTTGCACCACCAGTCAGATATTCGGGCGCTCCGCCTTCGTCCGCGATCGTGTGTGCTTCGCGATGGGCGAAGGTGACACCGCCCGGCTTCGCGACGCTGGCCTGCGCCAGCGAATTGGCAGCCGTCCCGGTGGCGACGAAAAAAACCGCAACCTCCCGCTCGAAAATCTCATTGAACGTCTGCTCGATCACTTTATCCAGGGCACCCGTGCCATAGGCGCTTGCGAATCCGCCTGCGTGTTTATGCAAACCTTCGGCAATTTTCGGATGGGCTCCGGCCCAATTATCGGAAGCAAAATGCATCAATGACCTCGGATTTCGAACTGACGCGGACAGGCATACGCCTTTCGCCACCACGTGAAAAGGGAGAGACAAATCCTGTCCACGTGGAACCATCTGTTTTTCCTTCGATTTTTAGCGGAAACCTCCTGTTTCGAAACTAACGGGATACTTTTGGCGCGTTTTGCGCAATGATATTTCGCCGAATGCTGATATTTTTTGCTTTTCCATCTTGTTTGTTTGGAATAATTCTGGCATACGACAATAAGACAGCATTGCTGTCCTATTTGCGCGAACTGAAAACGAGGATGGTAAGCAAGCCTGCTTCCGTCCTCATAATGGTGACCGCAGCCTGCAATCGGAAGATATGCCGCACCAAAGCGGGACTGGAATTATGCTATTCCGTCCCATGAAATAGTGACCGCCCGCGAAGGGCTCAAATGGAGGAATTGACGATGTCGGATTTGACGCCATCTGTAACGACTGAACTCGCTCAGGCCGTACAGACTCGTGCGGTCAAAACCAATAAATCGTCTGGCATTCCAACCCGACAAGGCCTGTATGACCCGCGCAATGAGCATGATGCCTGTGGTGTCGGTTTCGTTGCGCACATGAAGGGCGTCAAGTCGCACAAGATCATCGAAGACGGGCTGTTCATGCTCGAGAACCTGACGCATCGCGGTGCGGTTGGCGCTGATCCGCTGATGGGCGATGGCGCGGGCATGCTCGTGCAGATTCCCGATGCGTTTTTTCGCGCCGAATGGGCCGAAAAGGGCGTCGAACTTCCAGCCATCAACCATTATGCCGTCGGCTACCTGTTCATGCCGCAGGATGCGGATGAGCGGGCTCACATCGAAGCGGTTATTTCGGAAGTTATCGCTTCCGAAGGACAGTCGCTGATCGGTTTCCGCGATGTCCCAGTCGACAATTCATCCTTGTCAAAGGCACCCCATATCGCTGCGACGGAGCCGGTTCACCGGCAAGTCTTCATCGCGCGCAACCCCAACATCGAAACCAATGAGGATTTCGAAGGCAGGCTCTTTGTCCTGCGCAAGGTGATTTCAAACCGCATCTATCAGGAGAATGGCGGCAAGGAGAGCGATTTCTACGTCGTTTCCATGTCTTCGCGGACGATCGTCTACAAGGGTATGTTCCTGGCCTATCAGGTCGGTGCCTATTACAAGGACCTGAAGGATCCGCGCTTCGAAAGTGCGGTCGCGCTCGTGCATCAGCGGTTCTCGACCAACACTTTCCCGTCGTGGAAGCTGGCGCATCCCTACCGCATGGTCGCGCATAACGGCGAAATCAACACGCTGCGCGGCAATGTCAACTGGATGGCGGCGCGCCAGGCTTCGGTCGACAGCGAATATTTCGGCAATGACATCTCCAAGCTCTGGCCCATCTCCTATGAAGGCCAGTCTGATACGGCCTGTTTCGACAACGCTCTCGAATTCCTGTTCCAGGGTGGGTACTCGCTTGCCCATTCGATGATGATGCTGATCCCCGAAGCATGGTCGGGCAACAAGTTGATGGCCGATGACTGCAAGGCGTTCTACGAATACCATGCGGCACTGATGGAGCCATGGGATGGGCCAGCTGCGGTTGCCTTTACCGATGGCCGTCAGATCGGTGCAACGCTTGACCGCAATGGCCTGCGCCCGGCGCGTTATATCGTCACCGACGATGATTTCGTCATCATGGCATCGGAAGCCGGCGTGCTGCCCGTACCCGAAGAGAAAATCGTCAAGAAGTGGCGGCTCCAGCCGGGCCGCATGCTGTTGATCGACATGGAAAAGGGCGAGATTGTTTCGGATGACACGATCAAGTCCGAGATTGCCAACCGTCACCCCTACAAGCAGTGGCTGAAGAACACGCAGCTCATCCTGGAAGAGTTGAACCCGGTGGAGCCTCGTGCGCTGCGCAAGGATGTGAGCCTTCTCGACCGCCAGCAGGCCTTTGGTTACACGCAGGAGGACACGCGCCTCCTGATGTCGCCAATGGCAACGACGGGCCAGGAAGCCATCGGCTCGATGGGCACCGATACACCGATTTCGGCCATGTCGGACAAGTCGAAACTGCTCTACACCTATTTCAAGCAGAACTTCGCACAGGTCACCAACCCGCCGATTGATCCGATCCGCGAAGAGCTGGTGATGAGCCTTGTGTCGTTCATCGGTCCGCGCCCGAACATCTTCGATCTGGTCGGATCATCTCGCCGCAAGCGGCTTGAAGTGCGCCAGCCGATCCTGACCAATGGCGATCTGGAAAAGATCCGCTCCATTGGTCACACGGAAGACCGGTTCGACACCAAGACGCTGGATACAGCCTATAATGTAGACGAAGGTGCTGCCGGTCTGGCCGGTGCGGTCGAACGCTTGTGCGACCGTGCGGAAGCGGCGGTGCATGGCGGCTATAACATCATCATCCTTTCCGACCGCCAGGTTGGACCGGACCGGATTCCGATCCCCGCACTTCTCGCGGTTGCCGCAGTTCATCATCATCTGATCCGCAAGGGTCTGCGCACCTCGGTCGGACTTGTGGTCGAATCGGGCGAGCCACGCGAAGTGCATCATTTCTGCTGTCTCGCAGGTTACGGTGCGGAAGCCATCAATCCCTATCTCGCCTTCGATACGCTGCTCGACATGCACAAGCGTGGCGAATTCCCACCGGAGGTCGACTCGAAAGAAGTCGTGTCGCGCTACATCAAGTCGATCGGCAAGGGTATCCTGAAGGTCATGTCCAAGATGGGCATCTCCACCTATCAGTCCTATTGCGGTGCGCAGATTTTCGACGCTGTGGGCCTCAAGTCGGAATTCGTTGACCGGTTCTTCTTCGGCACGGCCACGACTATCGAAGGTGTTGGGCTCAATGAAGTCGCTGAAGAAACGGTTCGCCGCCATCGCGATGCCTTCGGCAACGATCCGGTCCTGCTGAGCACGCTGGAAGTCGGTGGTGAATATGCCTACCGCATGCGCGGCGAGGCGCATCTCTGGTCGCCGGATGCGGTTGCGAAGCTGCAGCATGCCGTGCGGACGGACTCGCCGAGCACGTTCAAGGAATATTCCGACATGGTCAACAGCCAGTCGGCGCAGGCACAGACTATCCGTGGCCTGTTCAAGATCAGAACTGCGTCCGATACCGGTCGCAAGCCTGTTCCGATCGACCAGGTCGAGCCTGCCAAGGATATCGTCAAGCGGTTCTCGACGGGCGCCATGTCTTTCGGCTCGATCAGCCGCGAGGCGCATACGACGCTGGCCATTGCTATGAACCGGATTGGCGGCAAGTCGAACACCGGTGAAGGTGGCGAGGAGCCTGATCGCTTCTATCCGCTGCCCGATGGCAAGCCGAACCCCGAGCGGTCGGCGATCAAGCAGGTGGCGTCCGGCCGTTTCGGCGTGACGACGGAATATCTCGTCAACTCGGACATGATGCAGATCAAAGTGGCGCAGGGTGCCAAGCCCGGCGAAGGCGGTCAGTTGCCCGGTCACAAGGTCGATGCGACGGTCGCCAAGACCCGGCATTCGACGCCCGGTGTCGGCCTCATCTCGCCACCGCCGCACCATGATATCTATTCCATCGAGGATCTGGCGCAGCTCATCTACGACCTGAAGAACGTCAATCCAGAAGCCGATGTCTCGGTCAAGCTGGTCTCGGAAGTTGGCGTCGGCACAGTTGCCGCCGGCGTTGCCAAGGCGCGTGCCGATCACATCACCATTTCCGGCTATGATGGCGGAACGGGCGCATCGCCGCTCACGTCGCTGAAGCATGCGGGCAGCCCGTGGGAGATGGGTCTGGCGGAAACGCAGCAGACGTTGGTGCTTAATGGCCTTCGCTCGCGCATTGCACTGCAGGTTGATGGCGGCCTGCGGACAGGCCGCGATGTCATCATAGGCGCGTTGCTTGGGGCTGACGAGTTCGGCTTCTCCACCGCGCCGTTGATCGCCGCAGGTTGCATCATGATGCGCAAGTGCCACCTCAACACCTGCCCGGTCGGCGTCGCGACACAGGATCCCGTCCTGCGCAAGCGTTTCAAGGGCACGCCGGAGCATGTCATCAACTTCTTCTTCTATATGGCGGAAGAGGTGCGGCAGTTCCTGGCGGAAATGGGTTACACGAAGCTCGAAGAGATCGTCGGCAAGGCGGAACTGCTCGAGAAGCGTCAGATGATCGACCACTGGAAGGCCAAGGGTCTCGATTTCACCCGCATCTTCCACAAGCCTGAGGCGCCGGAGGAAAAGACCCGCTGGACCGAACGGCAGAACCATCCGATCGTCGATATTCTCGACCGCAAGCTGATCGAGCAGGCGAAGGCTGCGCTCGAAAGCAAGATTCCGGTCAAGATCGAGATGAACATCAAGAACGTCGACCGATCGGCTGGTGCGATGCTTTCGGGCGAGATCGCCAAGCGTTACAGGCACAAGGGCCTCAAGGAGGATACGATCTCGGTCAAGTTCACTGGAACCGCGGGCCAATCCTTCGGGGCGTTCCTGGCGCGGGGCATTTCGTTCGAATTGATCGGCGACGGCAACGACTATGTCGGCAAGGGCCTTTGTGGCGGTCGTATCGTCATCCGTCCTCCGGAGAACACCAAAATTGTGCCGGAAGAATCCATCATTGTCGGCAACACCGTGCTTTACGGTGCGATCGAGGGTGAAGCCTATTTCCGCGGCGTGGCCGGTGAACGTTTCGCCGTACGCAACTCGGGTGCCATTGCTGTTGTCGAAGGTACAGGCGATCACGGCTGCGAATACATGACCGGTGGCGTTGTCGTCGTTATCGGCCAGACCGGCCGCAACTTCGCGGCAGGCATGTCCGGGGGTGTCGCCTATGTGCTTGATGAGGCTGGTGATTTCGCCCAGCGCTGCAACATGGCCATGGTCGAGCTTGAGCCCGTTCCGGAAGAGGACGATATCCTTGAGAAGTTGCACCATCACGGTGGTGACCTCATGCACAAGGGACGCGTCGATGTTTCGGCCAATATGACCCGTCACGATGAAGAGCGGCTTGTGCAGCTCATTTCGAACCATATGCATTACACGGGTTCAGGCCGGGCGAAGGAAATTCTCGACAATTGGGAAACCTTCCGGCCGAAATTCGTGAAAGTCATGCCGGTCGAATATCGCCGCGCGCTCGAGGATATGGAGCGCATGCGGATGGGTGTCGCAGCCGAATAAGGTCAACGTGCTCCATGCTTCGAGCGTCGTCATGATGCTCGGCATGGGGTCCAATGCTGCCCAAAACCCCGAGCGGGAATGGGTGGTCCTCCGAGAGGCGAGGGGAGCAGTTTTATGGGTAAGGTTACGGGTTTTCTAGAAATCGACCGGCAGGTCGGCAAGTATCAGCCGGCTTCGGATCGCATCCGGCACTTCCGGGAATTCACCATTCCCATGTCCGATAGCGAGGTAAAGAAGCAGGCGGCGCGCTGCATGGATTGCGGGATTCCGTTCTGCCACGGGCCGACGGGATGCCCGATCCACAACCAGATTCCGGACTGGAATGATCTCGTTTACAATGACAACTGGGACGAGGCGATCCGCAACCTGCATTCCACCAACAATTTCCCGGAGTTTACGGGGAGAATTTGCCCGGCACCCTGCGAGGAAGCCTGCACCCTGAATCTTGAAGACGTGCCGGTTTCCATCAAGACGGTGGAACAGGCGATCGCCGACAAGGCCTATGAAAAGGGTTTCATCATTCCGCAGCCTGCCGCATCCAAGACCGGCAAGAATGTTGCGGTCATCGGTTCCGGACCCGCAGGTCTCGCCGCAGCACAGCAACTGGGCCGTGCAGGGCACGAAGTCCACGTATACGAACGCGAGAGTCGTCCCGGCGGATTGCTGCGCTATGGTATCCCCGATTTCAAGATGGAGAAGCACTTCATCGACCGCCGCGTTGCCCAGATGGAAGGCGAAGGCGTAACGTTCTTCTGCGGGGTCAATGTCGGAATTGACAAGCCAGTTCAAGAGCTTATCGATAGCTACGACGCCGTGCTCTATTGCGGCGGCGCGGAAACGCCGCGTCCGGCTGGCATCCCCGGCGCCGAACTCGAGGGCGTGCATGATGCGATGCATTACCTGGTGCAGCAGAACCGCCGTATCGGTCGCGAGAACATCGACTCCGTCGCTTGGCCGAGCGATCCGATCGTCGCCTCTGGAAAGCACATCGTGGTTGTGGGCGGTGGCGATACTGCATCCGACTGCGTCGGTACGGCGTTCCGCCAGGGCGCGGTCAAGGTCACTCAGCTGGATATCCGCCCACAGCCGCCGGAGAAGGAAGACAAGCTGAGCGTATGGCCTTACTGGGCCACGAAGATGCGCACGTCTTCCTCCCAGGCAGAAGGCGCCGACCGAGAATTCCAGGTGGCAACGCTTGAATTCATTGGCGAAAACGGCACGCTCACCCACGTGAAGTGCTGCGAAGTCGATGAGGCGCGCAGGCCGATCGCCGGCACGGAATTCTTCATCAAGGCGGATCTCGCTTTCATTGCCATCGGTTTCTCGGGGCCGTTCGAGAACAATATCGTCAAGGAACTTTCCGGTTCGCTCGATATGCGGGCCGACCGCCGTGGCAACCGTTCGGTTGCAGCCGATGACAAGACTTACCGCACCAGTGTCGACAAGTTCTATACGGCAGGCGACGTCCGGCGCGGACAGTCCCTGGTGGTATGGGCGATCCGCGAGGGCCGGCAGGCGGCGCATTCGATCGACGCGGCATTGATGGGAACTTCCGTTCTGCCAAGATAAGTTTTCAACCCGGCGCACCCAAAACGCCCGCGCCGGTTGAGAATCTCATACGAGAATCGCCGATTCTCGTATGGTTTTCGGGTGTTTTTTCTGGAATCTGACGATTCCGTCCAAAAAGCGTTCACACACTCGGATTTTATATTGCGAAATGATTGTCGCTTCGCAGCGGCATCTTTGCGAAGATCATCGACTTGCACCTCCACACCCTGCAACCAATGCGGGTGCGGAGGTGCGGAATTTGCCTAAAAAACAATCTTCAGTCTTTCGGGATAAAATAATAGGCAATTTGCTACTTTCGGCTAATTGACCTTGCCGCTCACAATTGCGCATAGGACGTCCTTTGCGAATTTTGAGAGCACTAATGATTTTCAGACTTTTGTTGTTAGTGGCCCTTTTGGGCCTCTCGGCCTGCAACGGCTCGGATAGCAAATCACCTCAGACCGATGCGGATACATCGGACAGCACTTTCGCCGATTTGGCCACGGCAAAAGGCGAGCTTGTCAAGGTCAACGCCGCGGTTTCGGCCGCTGAGCAGAAGCGGGTTCAGCTCGAGGCCGAACGGGTGGCCGCGCAAAAGGCGCTGGACGATCTGAAGGCCGCACGGGCAAGCGAAATCGCCGCCGCGCAAAAGGCTTTGGGGGATCTTGCTGTCGAGCTTGAGATCAAGACTGCGGATCTGTTAACGGCGCAGCAGAAGCTTGACGATCTGACGCGAAAGGATTCGGCCAATCCGGGTTCGATCAAGGAGGCGGAGGCGAAACTCAAAAAAGCCGAGGACGATCTTGCCATTCTCAATGGGGACGCAAACAAGCCCGGTTCGATCGCAGAGGCGCGGAAAATACTGGATGATCTCACCCGTACCGACAAGGACAATCCGGGCGAGATCGCAGTAGCGCAGAAACTGCTCGCAGACATCAATGCGAAGATCGCCGCCCTCGGCAAGGCGTCGAAACTGGTGGTGGACGGCAAGCCGCTAGACGCCGCCAATCTGCTCAAGGATGCGGGGCTCACCCAGGAAGCAATCGATCTGCTGAAGAACGCCGCTCTCTTCAAGGAAGCGGCCGTCATGCTTACGGCGGATGGAAAGCTGCAAGAGGGCGTCAAATTGCTCATGGATACCGGCCTGCACAAGGAAGCAGCGGATATGCTGGCCAAAGCAGGCAAGCCCAAGGAAGGGGCGGAGCTGTTGAAAACCGCTGGCCTCAAGCAGGAAGCGGCGGACATGCTCAAGTCTGCGGGGCTGGACGAAGACGCCTATAAGCTCTTTGCGCCTGAAGATTACAAACTTGACGACAAAACGAAATACAATGCGGCTGATATCGGGCAACTTCCCAAGGCCGTCGATGAAGCACCGGCGGTCAAGCGCCACAAGATGACATTTGCCGATTCGAGCAAGACGCCCTTCTGGTATACGGCAAGTGCCGGCCATCTCACCGCCTATGACAACAATTTGACCATGAAGGGCGCGAAGGCTTCCATTTTCTACACGGCCTATACGCGGGACGATTTGCCAAAGGAAAACCGGCCGGTAACGTTTTTCTTCAATGGCGGGCCGGGAGAAGCATCGATCTGGCTGCATATGGGCGGCTTTGCTCCCAAATATGTACAGACAAATGAGCCCATCGTGCCTGCTGGTGCAGAGACCAAAACGCCAAGGTACAAGTTGCTCGACGATGAAGAGACATTGCTGGACAAGTCGGATCTGGTTTTCGTTGATCCGGTGGGCACCGGCTACTCGCAAGCCATAAAGCCTCATACGAACAAGAGTTTTTGGGGGACGGACGTGGATTCAAAAATCCTGCGCGATTTCATTGTGCGCTATACCAATGTAAACAATCGCCAGAGTTCGCCGAAATATCTCTATGGCGAGTCCTATGGCGGCTTCAGGGCACCGATCGTCGCTAAATTACTGACAGATGCCGGGACGAGTGTTTACGAGGCCGATACGTCCGGCAGGAAAACCGTTGTGCTTACGGGTTTTGTCCTGCATTCGCCAATTTTGGATTACAGGACAAATTGTAGTGCCAGCACGGCCGGTTATTGTGCGGGACTATTGCCAACCTATGCGATGACGGCGGATTTTTTTCGTCCTGTCAACAAACGCCAAACACTCCCTATTGCGGACTATGCCCAGAGCTTGCGAAACTTTGTCAGGGATACGCACAAGCCGAATGTCGATACATATCTAAGATCATCGAAAGACTGGACGGCCTACAAAGCCACAGCGCCTGGGCTGGCATATTTGAGCAGTCTTCAAACCTATGCGGATGTCCCCGTAACAAAATGGGCAAATAATCCCAATATGAAGCCCGACGACATCATGGGTGTGTTGAAGCCCGGTTATACATATAACGTCTACGATGCTCGTATGACCATTTCGAACCGTTCATTCATATCACCTACAACAGGGGAGCCACCCTATCACTTCAGCTATATTGAAGATGATGGGATAAAGGAGCTGTTCAAGGATTTCCGGCCCGATTTCCTCAATTATTCCAACACTTCCTACTATACGGCATCCGCCTCGGTAACCAGTGTGGGATGGGTAGGCTCTTGGGATTGGGGCGCTGGCAGGGACGGCAACCCCTCGAAAGTGCAAACACACGCCCTGGATGATTTGACCCGGGCCTTGACCAACAATCCAGAGCTCAAAGTGCTTTCGGTGCATGGATATTACGACACTGTCACGCCATTTTATCAGACCGAACTTGATCTGGCAGGGATAGATCTGTCAGAGCGCATTCAGGTGAAATCCTTTGAGGCGGGGCACATGATCTATTATTCAAATGCAGCACGAGCTCCCCTGCGGGACGAGTTGGTCAAAGTTCTATGATGCGCCGCCCTATTCGCCGCCTGCGACGTCCCCTATGGTTGTGAACTAGGATAAACCATGAAACATTCTCACCAATTGCTGGTCATGTTCGCTTTCGTGGTCGCCTTGACAGGTGCGGCATTTGACCTTGCAGACGCCATGCCGCGTTCTCCCACTCTACATCAGCAGATTATCGTGAAAGCCAAAGATCGTATGGGCTTTCCCCCACCGGATCCTGCCGGAACGGTGAGCACGCCTCTGACGCGTGAATCCGTGCAGGCGGAAATGGATGCCGAACTCAAAGCCAAGTTTGATGAGGCCACCAAACATTCAAACCAGATGCTCACAGAAAAAGGGGCAGTCGATGCCGGCTGGGGCTTCCTCGCCGATCATTTTGCCGAAATCGATAGGGATCGCGATGGCTATCTGCGATTTGAAGAAGTATCGGTTTTTATGGATGCACGTTCGCCCTTGCAGAAGGCCACAGCAAAAAGCGGCGGGAAGCCGGTTCAAATCGTTGAGTGAAACGCGGCTTTTCAGGGCCGCGATTGCTTTGGCCAGGAGTAATCGTTGACACGGCCGGGCTGGCTGTCCGGCGCAATCCCGTCGATGACGAGCCGGTCCCGTGCAGATTTGTCCGCGACGGGCGAAGGCCGGGGCGCGGCGCCGAGAAGGTCGGTACCACCGTCCAGCTCAGGATCGTTGAGGCTGATCGGCGCCAGCCGGTCGACCTTCACCGGGGCCTGCGGTGTGTCGGGCAGGGCCTGCACGGGCGCACCGGGCTTGATTGCAGCAATGTCCGGCGAAGTTGCATTGCCGAGCATCTGGCGCAGCGGCTTTTCGACATAGAAGGCGAGCTTGCGCTTGCCGGCGAGGGTCAGGCCTATGCCATCATTGTTGCGCAGTCGCGCCGTCTGGCCGGAAATGTCAAATCCCGACAAGGTGAAATTGCCGCTCTGGTCGACAAAGCCGTCCCAGACATCGACAAACTTGCCGTCCGCCTTTTCCGCCGCGTTGCGATAGAACTCGTTGAAGGCCAGCACGTCGTTGGTGATGCTTTTCGGCTTGAAGGCCGGTTGACCCACCCAAACCACCGGATGGCCGGTCTTTTTGACCGCCTCCAGAAAGGCATTGATGCGCGTCTGATATTCCTTGGTCCATTCGTCGCTCAGCAATGTCTGGCCGCCGGAAAACTGCTGGCGGTCATTGGCGCCGATCATGATCACGACGATTTCCGGTTTTTCCGTCTCGATCATACTGCCGATCGATGCCGGCCAGTCGTGGTGATCATTGCGCACAAAGCCAGAGGAACCATCAGCCTTGTCGACGATACGCACACCTGGCGAATCGATGAACGCGGCATCGAGGCCTTCCGCCAGATTGCCAGCCATGAAGTCGCCGACAACGAGGACGGTCTTTGCATCGGGCAATTTGACCGGAATGGCGGGTTGTTGAGCAATTGCCGCGGATTCCGGCGAAGTCCTGCTCGGAACAGCAGGACGGGGACGGCTTGCCCGCTTTATGGACCGGTTCTTGGCGGGCGGGCGGACTCGTCGTCTGCCATCGTCAATGAGCCTGTCCGTCGGTTCGCGATAGACCTCGCGCGGCCCGAACAGCATATCGAGGATCGTTCGTGCCGAGGCGGTTTCGACAAAGACAATGCTGCCTGCAAGGCCAAGAGCCAAGGATAGGAGTAGGGGCGAGAAAGGCGAGGAGTGTCTGCCCATATATTCCGCGCGATAGAATCGATTGCAATCCATGCGTTTGTCCTGTGACCCCGATTTGCGCCGACAACGGAAGCATATCTCCCCCCTTGTGGGGGAGAAAGGATTTACTTGGATTTAGCCTCTTTGCTAAATCCTTAGAAAATCCAAGAGAGGGGATTTACAAATCATCAATATCCCCTCTCTTGCGATTTCTAGCACTTAGCAAGGATGCTGAAATCGCTTTCTCTCCCGCAAGGGGAGAGATAATCGGCATCAGCCGTTGACTACTTCTTCCGGATGACGGTCAGCACTTCCTTGCTTGGATGACCGTCCGGATCGAGGCCCATCTGCTTCTGGAATGCCTGGATGGCATCCCTGGAGCTGGTACCGATTTTTCCGTCTACCTTCCCATCATAATAGCCGAGTTCGCGCAAATGCGACTGCAATTCTTCGCGTTCTTTCATTGTAATCGGCGTGAAGGGGCGATTCCAGTCCTGCCGCAGGCCTGTGGAGCCTGCAATCTGATCGGCCAGAAGACCAACGCCAAGCGCGTATTTGTCGGCATTGTTGTAGTTCTTCAGCACGAAGAAATTCCGCGTCATCAGGAAAGTCGGGCCGTTGCGGCCATCCGGAACTTTCAACGTGGCCTTCTCGCTGCCATGCGGAAAGGCCTTGCCATTGGCACGAACGACCCCAAGACTTTGCCACTCTGCAATTGTCCGCGAACCGCCAGGGAACTTGCGTCCGGCGGGCAGAACCACCTCATAACCCCAGGTTCGGCCAGACTGCCAGCCGTTCTTGCGCAGGAGATTGGCGGCGGTTGCCAGTGCATCGGGTACCGAGTTCCAGATATCGCGCTTGCCATTGCCGTCCATATCGACGGCATAGGCCAGATAGCTGGTAGGAATGAACTGGGTGTGGCCAAGCGCACCCGCCCAGGACCCGGTCAGGTGGCTGCGGTCGATATCGCCGGTCTGCAGGATCTTCATGGCAGCAATCAGCTGGGTGCGGGCATATTTCGCCCGGCGCTGATCGGCATAGGCGAGGGTTGCGAGCGAGCGCACCGCATCACGCATGACATCGTCGCGCTTCATGATCTCGCCGAAATTGGTTTCCATCGACCAGATAGCCAGAAGGATATTGCGGTCGACGCCGTAGGATTTTTCGATCGCACCGAGCCAGCGGCTATATTTGCGCGCCATCTCCCGGCCCGTGGTAATCGATTGCTCGTTGACGCGGTTGTCAAGATAACCCCAGACAGGCTCCGTGAATTCCGGCTGGAACCGGGCTTTCTGCAGAACTTCCGGATCGATCTCGGTCACGCCGGCAAAGGCCCGGTTATAGGTGGAGGCCGAGATACCGCTGTTCATAGCCGTCCCGCGGAAATCTGCTATCCAGGCCTGGAACTTCGCATCGGCAGCGGCATTGCTGATGGTGCCGGCAAGGCTAAGGCCCGCTGCTGCCGCAAGCATCAAAATGCGCCTGGCGAAAGCCGATGAACTCATCATTCTGTTTTCTCCTCGAACTGTGTTGCCACATTTTTGGGTCAAACGCTAAATTACACACCTCAAAGTTAGGAATTGGTTTACCATGCACGGTCAAACGAGAGTCATTTGGCTACATTAACAGTGGCAATGAATATTTATTTTACAGTCGCATGCATTTTGGGTTTTTGAAACGAAATTGTCTAGCGCGCAGCCATGGGCTCTGACCCAAAGTTTCGAACCAATTTTGTAGAGGATTGTACGCAAATTTGAAGTGTTATTGTGCGCTTGTGCATCCAATAGAGCTTATGCCACAGTAATAAGTAATAATAATTGCATGCAACACCATGAGGTAATAATGACCACGAGCAAGAAAATCCGTAAGGCCGTCTTTCCAGTTGCGGGTTTTGGCACCCGCGTTCTTCCCGCCACCAAGTCCATTCCGAAGGAAATGCTGACCGTCGTCGATAAACCGGTCATCCAATATGTGGTGGACGAGGCGCGTGAAGCCGGTATCGAGCATTTCATTTTCGTAACGGGCCGCAACAAGGCGGTCATCGAGGATTATTTCGACGCCCAGTACGAGCTTTACGCCACCCTTGCCGAGCGTGGCAAAACCGGGATTCTGGAAGAATTGCAGGGCATCCAGCCCGGCCCGGGAACGACCAGTTTTACCCGTCAGCAGGTGCCGATGGGTCTGGGGCATGCGGTCTGGTGCGCCCGGGATATCGTCGGTGACGAGCCCTTTGCGCTGCTGTTGCCGGACATGATCATGCAGCCGGAAGGGAACGGCTGCCTTGCCGACATGGTCGAGCTCTACAATCAGTCGGGCGGCAATGTGATCGCCGTGCAGGAATGCGATCCGGCCGAGACGCACAAATACGGCATTGTCGGCCAGGGCAAACCTGTCGGCAAGGGTTTCGAGCTGACGGAAATGGTCGAAAAGCCCGCCAAGGGCACGGCGCCTTCCAACCTCTACATTAATGGCCGCTATATTCTGCAGCCGGAGATTTTCGACATTCTCGAGCATCAGGAACGCGGCGCCGGCAATGAAATCCAGCTGACCGATGCGATGCTGAAGCTGACGAAAGAGCAGGATTTCTTTGGCTACCACTTCAAGGGCCGGACCTATGATACCGGCTCCAAGGAAGGCTTTGTCGAAGCCAATGTGGCCTTTGCCCTGTGGCGCAATGACATCCGCAATGGTGTTATCGACAATATCGGTAATATGCTGAAGACGATCCAGCCCAAGAAGGGGTGAACCGACACCGAACCCTCCCCCTCGTGGGGAGGGAACCTACCTCTGCAGCGTCACGCCCATATAGACACTGGTTTCTTCCGTCTGGCGCGTGTCGACTTCGCTGTGGGTGAATTGATGGCGGGCGCTGACATCAAGTCCGACGAAACGGTTGAACCAGTAGGTTGCGCCGACTTCCGCGCCAAATCCCTTATCCCAGCCTGAACCATCCTTGTTGTCGCGCAGCGATGCGATCAGCCGCGCGTTGACATCGAGATTCGAACGGACCTGCCGCTTGATGCCGAGCGTGCCCTCATAGAAGACCGAGCCGCTATCGCCGGGTGCCGTAGCACCTTCGATGCGCGTCAAAAGACCGAGATTGACATCGGTCCCGCGCTGCGGCGACCATTTGATCAAGCCATCGACACTGAGGCCATCGACGGCGGCAAGCCGTTCGTCGTCGATATCCTGGCGCAGATAGCCGAGGGCGAATTCACCGGAGAGTTTTTCGCCGAAATCCATCTCGACACCGCCCCGGAGTCCCGTGCGTGGGCCCGAACGGCGGAAGCCGTTGGAATCGACCGCTTCGTCATACATCAACTTGCCGATCTCCACTTCGACAAAGGGCTTGATGGCCGGAGACATTTCGAAGCCGCCACGAAGAGCGACGCTGGCAAAAGTATTGTTGCGGTCCTTCTGGCTGACAACGGAGCCATCGGAAAATTCCGCGTCGCCATAGATGGTCCGGTCGACATTGCCCTTCACATCGGCAAAGAACTTGCCGAACTCGTGCCGCACACCGAGGCTGCCATCGAGCTCCTGGACGGCAGGCCGGTTTGAGGTTCCGACGATTGTGGTCGGATCGCTCGGGTCCTCCTGCCGGTAACGATAGCCCGCTTCGCCGGTCATTGTGGTGCGTTCGCCCAGATCGAGCTGAAATCCGCCGCGCAGCCCGACATTGGGCGCGGAATATTCCTCGCCGGAAATCGTCTTGTCGTAGAGGCCGTCGAAATCGAGAAACGCAGAATGGCGCGCCCAGTCAGTGGTGGCGCGGGCACGCAGGCGTGTTTCCGAAAGCAGCGCGCCCTTGCCATCCGAACTGTTGTCGGCGTTGGTCGTGGCGCGCAGGCCCGTGCTGATCGACGGACGCAAGGTCACAGTGCCGGCTCTGATGCCGAGCGGCGCAAACGGTTCGGGGTCGGGACGCAGGGTGCGCCGCTCGATGGCTGGCTCCGGAAGATTGTCCCGATCGGTTCGTGCGGCAGGCGGGTTGGCTTCCCTGTCCTGTTCGATTGCGCCGGTGGCGAGCGAATCAGTCTGCTCTTCGCCGGTTGCCTCTTCCGTGCCACGGGCAGGGCGCTCACCCGGACGAGTGCCGGCAGCCGGCCGTTCGGCGGGGACCGGCACTGTTTCACCGGGAGTAGCGGCCGAGTCCGGATTGAGGCCGCCGCTATTGTCGGCGGGTCCGGATGGCGCGGAGCCATTATCGCTGGGCACCCCGAACAATCCGAGATTGCCGCTGTCATCGTCCGGCGGCAGCGCGCCCGGACTGACGGGCTCATAGGGCCGCGAAGGAATGCCATTGCCGGTCTGCGCGACAGGCGGATTTGTGGGATTGTCGGCCTGGGCAGAAGGGTTGTTTTGCGCCTGCAGCACATTTTCCTGCACAGCACCACGCAGGGGTGGCGTTTCCTGGCCGAAAGCCTGGAATGCAAACACAGTGCTGCTGAGCAATGCTGTCGCCAGACAGACATTGATCGCAGTCCTGAAGCTGCCGCCAGGCGGTGCTTCGAAACGTGGTTGCCAAAGATGCATCAACAGGTTTGCCGCCGGTCTCCGAGAGGCCGTTCGATATGTTCTCAAACGGCCTTTATCGTTTATGGAGCGTAAACGGCCATGGTTAATGACTGGCTAATTGCAAGCTGCTGCGACGTCTCTGCCCGCGATGCGTTGAACAAAAATTGGACAGAGGACGAGCAAAGCGCTAACGGTTGCGGCCATGCAGGCTATAAATGACACCGAACTGGACAAAACCGCGGCGGTTGATTCCGCCAAGCGGACGATTTCAACCGAGAAAGACGGGCTGGCTGCGCTGAGCAGCGCGCTCGAGGGACCATTGGCCCAAGCCTTCTGCAAGGCGATTGAAAGTATCGCCGCTGTACGTGGACGCATCATCGTCACGGGCGTCGGCAAGAGCGGCCATATCGGTTCGAAAATCGCCGCGACATTTGCCTCGACCGGCACGCCGGCCTTTTTCGTGCACCCCTCCGAAGCCAATCATGGCGATCTTGGCATGATCGCGGCAGACGACGCGATCCTCGCCATCTCCTGGTCCGGCGATACGGCGGAGCTCAAGGGGATCGTCAGCTATTCGCGCCGCTTCCGCATTCCGTTGATCGCGGTGACGGCAGGCGAGAACTCGGCGCTGGCAACGGCCGCCGATGTGGTGCTGCTGATGCCGCGCGTGACGGAGGCCTGTCCGCATGGCCTGGCGCCAACAACCTCGACGCTGATGCAGCTGGCGATGGGCGATGCGATCGCCGTGGCGCTGCTCGAGGCACGCGGGTTCACGGCGGGCGATTTCAAGACATTCCACCCCGGCGGATCGCTGGGTGCCAGCCTGACGCATGTGCGCGAGATCATGCATCGGGGCGAAAGGATTCCGCTGGTTCCACTCGGCACGCCCATTCCCGATGCGATGAAAGTGCTGTCGGAGAAACGCTTCGGCTGCATTGCCGTGCAGAATGACGACGAGACGCTGGCTGGAATCATCACGGACGGCGATCTTTCGCGCAACCTTCACCGCAATCTGGTGACGATGAAGGTCGAGGAGATCATGACGCGCAGCCCGAAGACGGTGCCGCCGACAATGCTGGCAAGTGCGGCGCTGGCGCTGCTCAACGAGCACAATATCGGCGCGCTGATCGTCACCGAGGAGAATTTCCCGATCGGCATCGTGCATTTCCACGATCTGCTACGGATTGGTGCGGCTTAGCGCCCTAAACCGGCTCCACCACCAGCGTTCCATGATCGATGCCGGTGATGCGCACGGGCGTGCCGGCATCGAGGTCCGGCCCTGTCACGCGCCACAGGCTGTCGCCGATACGGGCGCGGCCGCGGCCATTGACCGTCGCCTCTTCCAGCGTCACCACCTGACCGATCAGCTGCTCGCCGCGCATGTTGAGCAGCGGCTCGTCCGACACGACATCCGTCGCGCCGATCAACCGGCGGCCGATAAGGACGGAAATGACAGACAGGATCAGGAACAGGATGACCTGCAACTGCCAGCCAAGGCCGAGCGCTTCGCCAAAAAGGATCGCCACCGCGCCGACGATCAGTGCGGCGATGCCGAACCAGAGGAGGAAAATGCCGGGTGCGGCAACCTCGAAAATCATCAGCACCAGGCCGAGGACTATCCAGTTCCAGGGGCCGAGTTCAGCGAAGAGACGTTCCAGCATAGGTGCCACTCCTCCGCTTGCGGATTATGAATTCGAGCCGCTGGTGCCAGGAACAGTGCGGCCGCGAGCGGGTGGGCTTGCCGGAGCAGGTGCGCTGGTCTGCGCGCTGTCGCCGAACACTTCGCGGGCAATCGCGCCGATGCCGCCGAGCGAGCCGATGAGCGAGGAGGCTTCCATCGGCATCAGGATGACCTTCTGGTTGGGGCTCGTTGCGAACTTGCCGAAGGCTTCCGTGTATTTCTGCGCCACGAAATAGTTGAGCGCCTGCACGTTACCGGCTGTGATGGCGGCAGAGACCAGTTCCGTGGCCTTGGCCTCGGCTTGCGCAAGACGTTCGCGGCCCTCGGCCTCGCGGTACGACGCCTCGCGCTTGCCTTCGGCTTCGAGGATCTGTGCCTGTTTCAAACCTTCGGCGCGCAGGATCTGTGCCGCCCTGGTGCCCTCGGCCTCAAGGACGACGGCGCGTTTATCGCGCTCCGCCTTCATCTGGCGGCCCATGCTATCGAGCAGGTCCTGTGGCGGGTTGATGTCCTTGATCTCGACGCGGGTCATCTTGATGCCCCAGGAATGCGCGGCCTCGTCAACGACCCGCAGCAGGCGGTCATTGATCGTATCGCGGTTCGACAGGAGTTCGTCGAGGACCATGGAGCCCATGACGGTACGGATATTGGTCATGGTCAGGTTGAGGATGGCGTTTTGTAATCCGCTGACCTGATAGGCAGCCTGCGGCGCATTGAGGATCTGGTAGAAGGCGATGCCGTCGACGGCAATATTGGCATTATCCTTGGTGATGACTTCCTGGGTCGGAACGTTCAGCACCTGTTCCATCATGTTCAGCTTGGCGCCGATCCGGTCGAAGAACGGCACGATGAGGTTAAGGCCCGGCGCCAGGGTGCGCGTGTATTTGCCGAAGCGTTCGATCGTGTAATTGTAGCCCTGCGGCACGGTCTTGACACCCGCAAACAGAACCACCAGCACCAGGATGACGAGAACTGGAATGGTGAAGTCGAAACCGCTGAACGGCATTGTGGTCTCCCTTGGCCGACAACCGCTTGGGCGGTGTCAAATACGATCATCGCCCCTTGGATGGGCGAGGCCAAGATAGACCATAGTTATGATTCGAGAGCAAATTTTGTCGATATGGAGCCGTTCTGCCGGAGGGAATTCGTGCACAAGGTCAAGGGGTTCGACAAGGTCGATGTGGTGCATCGGCCGCAGACGAAACCCGCTGGATTTGGCTCGAATTCACCCGGCCCTTCGGGTTTCCGGCTGGCGGCCACCCACTTTGTCAGGCGGCGTCGTCCGATGGGTAAACATCGGCCTCGCCACCTTCCGCGTAGACTGTCTCGCCATCCGAGAAACAGAACTGGCTCCGTATCGACAAAACTTGCTCTAGCGAGCCCGGGGAGAGCTCAAATCCAGCCCTGCAATTCACGCCGGACCAACTCCTCGATGACCTTCATGCCCTCGCCGGAATCGTTGAGGCAGGGGACGTGGGTGAAGTTGACGCCGCCATTGTGCCGGAAGATTTCCGCGCCCTCGCCGGCGATTTCCTCCAGCGTTTCAAGACAATCGGAAACGAAACCCGGATTGAAGACGGCGACCGACTTCACGCCATCTTTCGCAAGTTTCTCCAGCGTCTTGTCCGTATAGGGCTGCATCCATTCTTCCGGGCCGAAACGGGATTGGAAACAGGTGATCAGCTTGTCTTCGCTCCAGCCAAGCCGTTCACGCAGGAGACGCGTGGTTTTCCAGCAATGGCAGGGATAGGGATCGCCGCGGTTGAAATAGCTCTGCGGAATGCCGTGATAGGAGGCGATGAGGACTTCAGGCTCGAAATCGAGCGCCGCATAGTGCTTCTCGATGGAGGTGGCGAGCGCGTCGATATAGACGGCTTCGTCCTGATAGGACGGAACCGTGCGGGTTGCCGGCATGTAGCGCATCTTGATCAGCGCCTCGAAGAACTTGTCGTTCACCGTCGCCGTGGTGGTTGCCGAATATTGCGGGTAGAGCGGGAACATGAGGACGCGCTTGCAGCCGGCGCTGTCCAGGCGCTCCAGCGCCTGTTCGATCGATGGCTGGCCGTAGCGCATACCCCAATCGACGATGATTTCCGGATAGGAGGCCAACGCCGCGCCGAGCTTCTCTCCCTGCGAGCGGGTGTAGGTGCGCAAGGGCGATTCGTTGCGCTCGCGGTTCCAGATCTTGTCATAGAGCGCGCCGGATTTCTTCGGCCGGGTATTGAGCACGATGCCATAGAGCACCGGCAGCCAGATGGCGCGGGGCCATTCGATCACGCGCTTGTCGGACAGGAATTCCTTGAGATAACGCCGCATCGACGTCTTGTCGGTGCCGTCCGGTGTCCCGAGATTGACGAGAAGCACGCCGATCTTTGAGGTTTCGATGCGTGGGTGGTCTTCCGGCTTTCTTACCGCTGCCAGACCCCCGCCAGAAATTGCCATGTCCATTACTCCACTTCTGCGCGTGGAACCTAGTGGGGGCGGGTATTATTGCAAGAGTGCGAATGGCCGCATGTTTTGGGGGTGGGGCACCTCCGCCTGGTGGCAGGGGCAAGGTGCGAACCAGCAAGCAGGGCGGGAAAGGGTGTCACCCCATCCACAGCTTTGCTGCGACCTCCCCCATCGAGGGGGAGGTGGGGAGCCAGGCGCTTCATTACTCTCCCCTCGATGGGGAGGGTCGGACCGGAGGTCCCGGGTGGGGTGGTTATACAACTTTCCAAAAGGCGATAAAATCTACAGCGCCGGAACCTTCATCGCGGCGCCGATGGGCAGCTTCATCACCTTCATGTCGGGATTGGCTTCGGCGAGTTTCTTCCACTCGATGCCCTTGCCGTAGACCTGCTCGGCAATATCCCAGAAATTGTCGCCGCGCTTGATCGTGTAGGTGTCAGGATGATGGTTCGCCGCTGGCGCTGCTGCTGCCGATTCGGTTGCGGGCTTTGCGGCGGCGTCTGGAGCCTTTGGCGCTTCGGCTGCCGCCGGTTCTGCCGGTTTGGTTTCTGCAGAAGCTCCGGCGGCGAGCACGGTGATACGGCCGTCGGTGTACGGCTTGTACGGCGTGTTCTTGCCCAAGTAGTCGGCAAGGACCAGTTCAAGCCCCGGACCGTAGTCATAGGCGTTCACCGCATTGGTCGAGAAGATCTTGTAGCCGTCGCCGCCGGCACGCATGTAGTTGTTCGAGACGACGCCATAGGTCGCGCCGGTATCGATCGGCTTCCAGCTGTCGCCCTGCATCACCTGAACGTCAGATATGCGGCCGCCAGCCGGCTTCGACACGTCGAATGCATATTTGAGGCCCGCAACCTGCGGGAAGCGGCCGGCGCCCTGATCGATCTGGCTGACGCCATTCTCAAGTGCTGTGACAACATCCGAGCCGCGCAGCTGGAAAGTGGCCAGCGTGTTCTGGAAGGGCAGGACCGTCAGGACTTCCCCCATGGTGACGTCGCCCGCATCGATCGATGCGCGCAAACCGCCACCATTGATGATCGCCAATGTTACGCCCTGGCCCTTGACGCGGTCCAGCATGGCATCGGCTACGAGATCGCCCATGCTGCATTCCTTGACGCGGCAGACTTCGCGGGCAGCTTCGATCACGCCGCTCGATTCACCGACCTTCTTCGACTTCAGCTCTTCGATCGGCTTGCCCAATTCCTTGATGCGGGCAACAAAGGCTGGATCCGGGGTGACAGAGGAATCGAGCAGGATCGGCGCGCCCTCGCTCTTCGTGACATTGCCGTCATCGTCAAAGGTGACTTTGAGTTCACCGAGATATTTCGAATAGGATTTGGCCTGAACGACCGGCACATCCCGGCCGGAAGGGTTCTTGACCAATGTCGGATAGGGGCCAAGCGCTTCCGGATCGGTGTTCGACAGGAGCGTGTGGCTGTGGCCGCCGACAATCACATCGATGCCGTCAACCTTTGCCGCAAGCTCCTTGTCCCTGAGATAGCCGTAATGGTTGACCGCGATGATCTTGTTGACGCCTTCGGCCTTCAGTGTGTCGACCAGCTTCTTCAGCGTCTCGACTTCATCGGCGAATTTGACATCGGGGCCGGGGCTCGAAATTTCCACCGTGTCCGTGGTCAGGGCGGAAATGATGCCGATCCCCTGGCCGCCTATTTCCTTGATGAGATAGGGTTTGAATTTGCCTGCGATGGGCGAATTCGGCGCGACTTCAATGTTGCTGGAGATGACCGGGAACTTCACCTTGTCGAGGAATTTGCCCAGCGTGACGGGCGTGTCGTCGAATTCGTGGTTGCCGAGGGCCATCGCGTCGAAGCCCATCTGGTTCATGAACTCGGCGGTGTCGTCGCCCTTGTAGGTTGTATAGAACAGGGATCCCTGAAACTCGTCACCGGCATCGAGAACAATAACGTTGCCGCCGTCTTTCGAAAGCGCGGCCCGGCGCTCATCGATCTTGGTTTTGACGCGGGCGATGCCGCCGAAACACTCATTCTTGCTCTCTTCCTCGGCGGAGCAGGTCGAATCAAACTTGTTGATCGCTTCGATGCGCGAATGCTCGTCGTTGATATGCAGAATATTGAGCGTGTAGTCGGCCATTGCTGCGCCGGCGGTCATGCCGAGAGCCGAAGTTGTCAGAATAAGTCTGGCAAGGATTTTGGACATGATTTGCTCCACATATGCATTCGGTCAGAAGGGGCGGGCATCCAGTATCTTCACCCTATGTCGCTCGCGTCAAGAAACTGTAGGAGAGAAATATGACAGGACTGCATCGGAGACGAGGGTTTTGCAAGGATCCTGAATTTGCCAGATTTCACGACATGAGCAATTTGGCGAAGATGCCCGAAAGATAGCGTCGCACAGCCCGGTGTTCAATTACACCAAAGCCCAGTCATCGACATGAAAGAGAACGACCTAGCCTACCTGCGGTGAGCGGCGTGTCAGTGAGAACTGCTGGCCGGACGACGAGGTGCAATTCAGCTGGCCGGCGCTGACCAGGGCGCAATTGACCTTGGACTGGGTGCCACGGGCGAGCGAGCGCAGATCGATTTCGATGAGGTTGGCTGAAGCGAAGCGATAATTGCCCTCGGCCAGTTTTTCCTTGGTGTCGTTGGCCCTGGTCTCGAATACCCCGTTGTTGAAATTCGAGAAGGCGACGCCGGAGGTGTCGAACCATTGGCCCTGTACCGCATCACCCGGGCGGGCAACCTGGCCTGGACCGCCCTCCTGGACACCACCACTCATGCAGCCGGCAAGGGAAAGGGCGAGCGTAGCTGCGGAAACCGCAAACCAAAAACGTTTCATCCAGACTGTCTCCCAATGGATATGGCTTCTTAGATGCCGTGAAAATCAAGCAAAAACAAGACCTAAGTTTAATTGCAAATTCGAAGGAGTGGTTATTTTATGCCATTGAATGCTTGCCGAGGACCAACATGGCTGACGGTTTTGATGACGACGAATTGGTCAAGAAGCTGGAGAAAATATCCGAGAATGAGTTCAACGATGTGATCGCACGAGAAAAAACACATGCCAACGAGTTGGCGAAATACAAAGCGGCGGCCGCTGATCGCATGTCCACGGCCGCGATTACCATCGGGTTTTTCGCGCCTGCCTCAGCGATCGTCCTCAATCCGGGCCAGATGATGGACCTGAATTCGGGGCGAGCCTTGTTGGTGTCAATTGCGACATTAAACTGGTTTGTGCTATCGTTCGCCTTGCACAATAGGGGCAGATATATTTTGCGAAAGGAGCTCGTGTAGTGTTTGCATATGCGATTTTCTCTTTTGTTTTCTGCTCCGTACTCGGTGTCAGCGCCTGGATTTATATCGAACGGGACACCAGGAAGGCTCAGCGGCGGCATGCCAAATTTATAGAAATCATAGAAATTGCTCGCAAGCGTCGAGCCATGCCAGCAGAGTAACCAAAAACCGTCGATGAGCCTCGGCCCGCTTACTCGAACTGCAAAAGGCGCAGATGCCGCAAAGGCCTGTGCCGTGTTGCGCCAATCGATTGCCGAACTATGTGTTGCCGACCACGGCAATGATCGATCAGCGCTAGAACGATGGCTCGCCAACAAGACTCCTGAAAACGTCAAGACATGGATCGAGGCCACCAGCCAAAGAGTGGTGATCGTTGAGAGGGCTGGCGAGATTCTTGGGGTCGGAGCCGCATCGGCTGCAGGCGAAATCCTGCTGAATTATGTTTCGCCCGGTGCGCGGTTTAGCGGTGTCAGCAAGGCAATACTGCAAGACCTTGAAACCTACATGCTTGCGCAGGGAAACAAGAAAAGCTTTCTTTCGAGCACCCGGACCGCTCATCGATTCTACAAGGCCGTTGGTTATGAGGATGCGGGGCAACCAGAACTATGGGCCGGGATGAGCGCCCAGCCAATGGTCAAATGGCTCTAGCAAGCGAGGGTTGGAATGATCGGCTATACGATGGTGGGAACCAACGATCTGCAGCGGGCGGTTAAATTCTATGATCCGCTCATGGCGGAAATGGGCCTCGACCAATGCTACAGGGATCACCTTTCGAGCTCCTGGGGCCGGAAGGGCGATGATACTTTCCCGCTGTTTTTTGTCGGTCACCCATTCGACGGCGGGCCTGCGACCGTCGGCAATGGCGTCATGACGGCGTTCCGCTTCGACGACAACGCAGCGCTGGTTGACCGGCTCTATGCACTTGCAATCAAGAATGGCGGAGGCGACGAGGGCGAGCCGGGATTTCGGCCCCAGTATGGCGAGGGCTTTTACGCTGCCTATGTTCGCGATCTTGACGGCAACAAGCTGGCTTTCGTTTGTTACGATGCCAAGCCTGCGGTGGAGGAGTAGCCGGCAAAGAATGGCAGAAGCGAAAACGGCAGCCAGAGGGCTGCCGTTTTGATTTGACCGCCGTTATCAGCGCACCAGGATGTTGCGGAACTGCCAGGGATCGTCAAGATCGAGATTTTCCTTGAACAAGCCAGGACGGTTCTCCAGCGGGGTCCAATCGGTGTAGTGGCCCTTGAGTGGTCCGAGATAGGGCTTTTGCACTTCAAGGCAGCGGCGGAAGTCGATCTCGTCAGTCTCGACGATGCCGGCATCCGGGTTTTCAAGCGCCCAGACCATGCCGGCCATGACGGCCGATGTGACCTGCAGACCGGTCGCATTCTGATAGGGAGCAAGCTTGCGGGCTTCCTCGATCGTCAGCTGCGAACCGTACCAGTAGGCATTCTTGTCGTGGCCATAGAGCAGGACGCCGAGTTCATCGGCACCGTCGACGATTTCCGACTCGTCGAGCACATGCTGGATTGCCTGCGGCTGGCCGGCTGCGCCGAACATCTCGTCGAGCGACAGCGTCGCGACGTTGGACGGATGATAGGCATAGTGGCATGTCGGCCGATAGGCGGCCTTGCCCTTCTTGTCGTACACGGTGAAGAAATCGGCGATCGAGATCGCCTCGTTGTGCGTGACCAAGAGCCCGAATTGGGCGCCTTCGGTCGGGCACCAGGTACGGATACGGGTATCAGCGCCAGGCTGCTCAAGGAAGATCGCTGCCTTGTTGCCCTTCTTCTGCTTGCGGGCATTCTTCGGCATCCACTTTTCGTGGGTTCCCCAGCCGAGTTCGGCCGGTTGCAGACCTTCGGAAATGAAACCGTCGACCGACCAGGTGTTCCAGAAGGCACCGAAAGGCTTGGGCTCGGCGGCGCGCTGCGTGTCGCGCTCGGCAATATGGATACCCTTCACGCCGATCTTGTTCATCAGGCGCGCCCAGCCATCACGATCGCTTCGCGCCGGTTCGGTGTGGTCAACGCGGAGGTCCCGCGCGAGCTCGAGCACGGCCTGCTTGACGAACCACGAGACCATGCCGGGATTTGCCCCGCAACAGGAAACCGCGGTCGGGCCGCCGGGATGCTTCTTCTTTTCAGCAAGCAGGGTCTGGCGCAGGGCGTAATTGGTGCGATCGGCGTTGTCGATGTTACTGGCATAGTAGAAGCCGGACCAGGGCTCGATCACCGTATCGATATAAAGCGCGCCGAGCTTGCGGCAAAGGCGCATGATATCGACGGACGAGGTATCGACGGAAAGATTGACGCAGAAACCCTGTCCGCCGCCTTCGGTCAAAAGCGGCTTGAGCAATTCCTTGTAATTTTCCCTGGTAACGGCTTGCTGAATGAAGCGGATGCCGCGCTCGTCGAGCAGTTTCTTGTTGGCATCGCTAGGATCGATAACGACCAGGCGGGATTTATCGTATTTGAAGTGGCGTTCGATGAGGGGCAGGGTACCCCGTCCGATGGACCCGAAACCGATCATCACGATCGGACCGGTAATTTCTCCATGTACAGGCCAATCAGCCTTCGCCATTTTTTTGTTGCTCCTAATTTTGATCTCCATCAATGAGGACAGCGGCCAAAGCTCCGCTTCAAAGAAACCATAGAGCATAGACATGACAAAGAGCAAACAACCCTTCGCTCGTTTATGGTGAAAAATGAATCTACTGTTAACTAAACGGCGTTTATAGGCGTTTGAGAGCGTCGATCAGCCGTTCGCGGATTGTCATAATACCTTTGTAGTGCGTCTGCGCAGGATTAAGCGCTTCGAGCTGGCGGGCAAAAGCTTCGGCAACGGCGCGACATTCAGGATGTTTCTTCAGCGCCTTTATAGGATCAAGATGAATGCGGATGGTGAAAAGAATATCGCCGGATTGAGGCAGTTTGCGCAATGTCTGGCGCTCGACCCGAACGAAACTCTGTTCGGCGATGTCACCGTCGGTGTAGAGCGCTCCCTTCTGGTGGCTGGCGAGCGGGTGATAGAGATTGCCATCTGGCTGCAGCGACCAGTTCATGCGCCAGACCGGACGATCGAGGCGCAGATTGTCGAACATGCGGGTGATCAGCCCGGCATTGCGGGTGCCGGCACCAAAATCGGGGACCGGGGCGTGGATATCGTCCATCGAGCGGCCGAATTTCTCCAGCAGCGTCCAGGATGAAGGAAAGGACAGCGAGGCGGCGGCGAGATGCCAGCCGCGCTGCTCGTCCTTGCGCATCAGGACTAGGTCTTCCTGAACGAGACTGGCGGCGCGGTGCAGGAAAGGAGTCTCCGTTTCGCCAAGCGGCACCGGTTCATCCCGCCCGGCAATGGCAATGGTGTCGCCCTCACGGCTGTAGATTGATGGGTAATGCTCGGCCAGATGGGTGCTTAGCAGGTCCAGGACTTCCTTCTGGGCCACCGCCGTACCCGGCTCCTCGACGAATATCCTTTCGCCATGCAGCGCGAAGAGGCGCTGTTTTTCGGCAAGATAGGCGAGGAGATTGTCGTCGATCTCGATCCAGTCCTTCGGGTCGAGTTGTTGCAACCCTATGGTGAAGGGTTGCGCCGAACCATCATAAGGCGTGTGCGCGGGGGCAGTGGTGGTCATTATGCGAC
Source organism: Phyllobacterium zundukense (assembly GCF_002764115.1). Taxonomy (NCBI): domain Bacteria; kingdom Pseudomonadati; phylum Pseudomonadota; class Alphaproteobacteria; order Hyphomicrobiales; family Phyllobacteriaceae; genus Phyllobacterium; species Phyllobacterium zundukense. Next base: position 616,087 of record NZ_CP017940.1, read on the forward strand.
GCCCATGGCCTCCAGCTCGTCGATAATGCCCTCGATGACTGAAAGGCCCTTTTGCCAGAAGGCAGGGTCGGTTGCGTCAAGCCCGAAGGGCGCCAGCAATTCGGAGTGGTGCTTGGTACCGCCGGCCTTCAGCATGTCGAAATATTTCTGCTGAAAGCCCGCATCGGCATTCTGGTAGACCGCGTAAAGCGAGTTCACCAGGCAGTCGCCGAAAGCATAGGCGTAGACATAGAACGGTGAGTGAATGAAATGCGGAATATAGGTCCAGAAGGTTTCGTAGCCTGAGCCGAAGCGGACCGCCGGTCCGAGGCTCTCCTTCTGCACATCCAGCCAGATTTCGCCGATGCGATCGGACGTCAATTCCCCGGCCGCCCGTTCCGTGTGGACGCGGCGCTCGAACTGGTAGAAGGCGATCTGGCGCACGACCGTGTTGATCATGTCCTCGGCCTTCTGCGCCAGCATCGCCTTGCGCTCGCGCTTGTCCCTGGTTTTCTCCAGAAGCGACCGGAAGGTCAGCATTTCGCCGAATACCGACGCCGTTTCGGCGAGCGTCAGCGGCGTTGAAGCCATCAGCGCGCCCTGGGCGGCGGCGAGGACTTGATGCACCCCGTGACCAAGCTCGTGCGCCAGGGTCATCACATCGCGCGGCTTGCCCATATAGTTGAGAAGCACATAGGGGTGCACCGAGGGAACGGTGGGATGGGCGAAGGCACCGGGCGATTTGCCCGGGCGGGTCGGTGCATCGATCCAGTTCCTGTCGAAGAAAGCACGCGCAATATCGGCCATTTCCGGAGCGAAGCCATTATAGGCGGACAGCACGGTCTCGCGCGCATCGGTCCAGGAGATGACTGCCTGCGGCGTTTCGGGAAGCGGCGCGTTGCGGTCCCAGTTGTTGAGATATTCGAGACCGAGCCATTTCGCCTTCAGCGCATAATAGCGATGCGACAGTCTCGGATAGGCGGCCTGCACCGCCTCGGCGAGCGCGTCGACCACCTCGCGCTCGACGCGGTTGGCGAGATGGCGGCTATCGGCGATATCCTCGAAGCCGCGCCAGCGGTCGGAGATTTCCTTGTCCTTTGCCAACGTATTGGTGATTAGGGTAAAGGTGCGCAGGTTTTCCTTGAAGGTCTTTGCCAGTGCTTCGGAAGCCGCCTTGCGCAGATCGCCGTCCGCATCCTGAAGCAGGTTCAGCGTCGGCTCGAGCGGCAGCTCCTCGCCGTTCACCTTGAAACGCAAGGCGGTCATGGTCTCGTCGAACAGGCGGTTCCAGGCGCCGCGCCCGGTGATCGACTTCTCGTGGAACAATTGCTCGAGCTTGTCTTCGAGCTGATAAGGCCGATCCTTGCGCAGATCGACCAGCCACGGCCGGTAGTGGGCGATTGCAGGATTGTCCTCCATCGCCTTTTCGATCACGGCATCGTCGATACGGTTGAGTTCGAGACTGTAAAAGATCAGATGCGTGCTGGCATCGGTCATCTTCTGCTGGATGTCGCCATAGAGTTTGGCGCGCTTCGGATCGGATGTGTCGCCGGCATAGACAAGGCCGGCAAAGGAGACGATCTTGCCGATCAGTTCCTCCAGTGCTTCGAATTCCCGGATGGAGGTGGCGAAATCGCCGCCGGCCGGTTTGCCCGCTTCGTCGGCGAGATTGGCCTTCCAGCGCTGCTCGAATGCAATGGCCAGTTCATTGGCCCGTTCCAGATCGGCCTTCAGTTCGCTGCTTTCCGCTGACGGATAAAGATCAGCGAGGTTCCATTCGGGGAGGCTACCAAGGGCGGTCTGATCATCCTTTGCCGCGGCGGCGCCACCAGATTTTGAAGCAGCCGAAACTGCATGATCGTATGTGTATCCAGTCATTTGAAAACTCATTTTGGCACCATGTATCTGTATCGGGCACGACGTTCAAAGACCGAATCAAAAGGCCTCTGCCGGGAGCACTAAACCTTAAGAGTCGATTGGCGATTCATCCAGCTTCATCTCTCTGATTTACAAAACGTGCAATTTTTAGACTTTAGAGGGGTGGATTCATTCGTGAAAACGCCTTAATTGTGCTGTTAACAACCCGTTGACCATGTCACAAAGCGGTGGATTTCATTCGATTTTTTGCCATGCTCTCAACGCATTTATTCTTCAATAAGTGACCATTAACCATTAAATCGGATAATCCAGCTATTCGGGGGTTGGAAAAACGGTCAAGGTTGGGACGAAATTGTCAAACATGATTCATGCACAGGATGGCGGGTCTAAGGCGGGTTCTTTCATGCGCGCCAGCTGGTTTGCCTTCCTCATGGTCTTTGCGCCGATGCTGTTTGCATCCGCACAGGCTTCTGCCGAGACGAGGACTCTCAGACTTTACTTTATCCATACAAAAGAACGTGCCGAAATTACGTTCAAAAAGAACGGCCGATACCAGCAGGACGGCTTGAACAAGCTCAATAAATTCCTGCGCGACTGGCGCCGTAATGAACCGACGAAGATGGACCCCCGCTTGTTCGATCTCGTCTGGCAGATTTACCAGAACGTCGGCGGCCGTGACTACATCAACGTCGTTTCCGCATACCGTTCCCCTGCAACAAATTCCATGCTGCGTTCCCGTTCGCGCGGCGTCGCGCAAAAGAGCCAGCACATGCTCGGCAGAGCAATGGACTGGTATCTGCCCGGCGTGAAGCTCTCGACGCTTCGCGTGGCAGCATTGAAGTTCCAGGCCGGCGGCGTTGGCTATTATCCGACCTCCGGCTCACCCTTCGTGCATACCGACGTCGGTAGCGTCCGTCATTGGCCGCGCATGAGCCGCAGGGAACTGCTAGCAGTATTCCCGGACGGCAAGACACTCCATGTTCCTTCCGATGGCAAGCCGTTGCCCGGTTATGAGCAAGCGCTCGCTGCCTATGAATCGCGCAAGCGTAGCGGCAGTTCGATCCAGATTGCCAGCGCTTCATCGAGCACGGGCCGTCGTGGCAAGACCCTCTTTGGCGTTCTTTTCGGTGGCGGCGCCGACGAAGAAGAAGATACCGGCGAAAGTTCAGTTGCTGTAGCTTCTGCCCCGAGCCGCAGTGTTGTTAAGGCGCCACCGGCAGCGGACGATTCAGAGGAAGGTGCGGCACAGGCTCCAGCGCCAGCCCAGGCCACCGCGCAACCGGCGGCCATCGCTCCGGGCCTGCCGACGCGGGATGCGCCTGCGCCTTTGACTGCGCCTCGGCCTGATGCTCCGCTTGCTGGCGCGCCCGAAGATAATCAGGCTTTGGCCTTCGCGGTGCCCATCCCTCTTCGCCGCCCGGATTACACGCCGACGCCGGCGCCGGAACCTTCAACGCTCAATGCGCTTGCAGAGGATAAGTCGACTGTTATTGCGGCCTTGCCGACGCCCCGGCCACAAGACAGCGCCAGTGCCATCCGCGACATGATCGCAGCCAACGTCGATAGTTCCGATACGGCTCAGGCACAGCCCGAAATGGCCAATGCGCTTGTGCCCGTTCCCTTCGACAAGCCGCGCAATGCACAAAAGTCGAATGATATGATGGTTGCGTCGGTTGTGCCCAACCAGCGTCCTGTGGCCCCAGCCGCCGAGACCGCAGCTGCCGCCGTGCAGGATATCATTCAGGTGGCGGATGAAGATGATCTGACACCGGAAGCAATCATCAAGCAGTCTGACACGGTGCAGGGAAGCGATGTTGCGGCTTCGCAGCCAGCGGCGGAAATGCCGACATTGCCTGGAACGACGGGCGGACGTGTCCTGCATGCACAGCCAGGTGCAAATACGCAAATGGCATCGGCTGAACCGCAGCCATCGCTGCGCCGGACCATGCTTGAGGCCAAGGGCGACCCGGTTGCCATGCTCGACAGCGGTGTCGTCACAACGGCGAAGGGCTCGAAACCGCGCCGCCAGACAGCGCAGAACCACAGCGCAAAAGCCATCCAGGTTTCTTCCGACCTGCCGGACCGCGCACTCTCGAACCAGCAGGTAGCCGAGATCTCGCCGGACGTGGAGCCAGCAGTTCTGCGCAATGAAACACTGCGCATGGCTCCGACAACAGTCTATACGGCGGGCTTCCAGCAGAGCCTGCCGGTGGCGGATGCCAACAAGTTTACCGGCAAGGCCGTCACGTTCCTGCAGATCGCCAAGTTCAATCCGACCAACGGATCTTAAAAGTAACCCCTCCCCGTCGCTTCGCTCCGTCCCTCCCCACAAGGGGGAGGGTATGAACTGTCGTATTTGTCGTCACTCTTAGTACTTATATGCCGGCGTTTGAAGACGTTGCAGTATTAAGTGCCTTACCCTCCCCCTTGTGGGGAGGGACGGAGCGAAGCGAAGGGGAGGGGTATTTCTTCATGCCGCATAGTAACATTCAGCCACGAACCAGAATTCGGGCCAAAATACTTCGCCGCGAATTGACCAAGGCTGAATGGCGAATGTGGGACATGCTGCGTGGTTTTCGCAGTCGTGGTGCCCGGTTTCGTCGCGAGACACCGATCGGGCCCTATATCGCGGACTTTGCCTGGTTATCCGCACACATCATCATCGAGGTGGATGGTGATACACATGCCACAGCAATGGGGGTGCAGCATGACCACAACCGCGATGCCTTTTTGCTACGCCAGGGTTTTCGTGTTCTTAGGTTCGACAATAATGACGTGATTTTTTCCGGGGAAGCTGTGTACCGCGAGATTGAGGTGGCGCTGAAAGAGTACCTTTTTCCAGCGTCAACTGCATAATTCAACTTGCCAGTTTGACCGCTTCAGCGGCGAGTCTGGTGATCTCATCCCACTTGCCAGCCTTGACCAGTTCCTCTGGTGCAACCCATGAGCCGCCGACGCAGACGACATTCGGCAAGTTCAGATAGGTCTTGGCATTGGCGACGCCGATACCGCCGGTTGGACAGAACAGCGTGCCGGCCAGCGGCGAGGCCAGCGATTTCAGGAATGTCGCACCGCCTGCCTGTTCGGCAGGGAAGAACTTCAGCATCGTATAGCCTTCTTCGCGCAGCGCCATGATCTCGCCGGGCGTGATGGCGCCGGGGAGCAGCGGCACCTTGCTGTGGCGGGCTGCTTCGATGAGCTGCGGGGTTGCACCGGGACTGACGATAAAGCGCGAACCGGCTTCGCTCGCTTCCTCATACTGGCGGGCATTGAGAATGGTTCCGGCGCCGACAATGGCTTCCGGCACTTCATTGGCGACGGCGCGAATGGCGCCGAGAGCTGCGGCCGTGCGCAGTGTGATCTCGATGGCGGGCAGGCCGCCGGCGGCGAGTGCACGCGCCAGAGGCACGGCATCGGCCACATTTTGAATGAGAAGCACCGGAATAACCGGCTGGCCCTTGAGGACGGGTAGGAGCAAATCGGTCTTCTGGGTCATCTCATTTCTCCGCTGTCTTGAACTTCAATCGATTTAGTAGGGCTTGGTAGATTTGTCTACTGAAACACGAAAATACTGGGTGGGAAGTAAGGCAAGAGCGCGAGCCTCTCTGCCGTTCCCTGCAAAACCCTTGAAATTGAAGCTCCGGCACAGTAGTTGGATGCGATCATGACGGATCATTCTTCAAACCTGCCCTTTACAGTGGCCGCGCTCTACCGCTTTGCCCGGCTGGATCACTACCAGTCGCTGCAGGAGCCGCTGGCGAAGCTGTGCTGCGGACAGGGGATCAAGGGCACGCTGCTTCTTGCCGCCGAAGGTATCAACGGCACTGTCGCAGGGTCGGCGGCGGCGATCAAGAAACTTGTCGATTTTCTTGAAGCGGAGCCTGCCATTGCCGGAATGGAGCTCAAATATTCCTTTGCGAGCGAGATGCCCTTCAAGCGCATGAAGGTGCGGCTGAAGAAGGAAATCGTCACCATGGGTGTCGAGGATATCGATCCGCTGCAGAGCGTCGGCACCTATGTGCCGGCCAAGGACTGGAATGCGCTGATCTCCGATCCTGATACGATCCTGATCGATACGCGCAATGACTACGAAACGGCGATCGGTACTTTTGCCGGTGCGGTCGATCCGCAGACGAAAACCTTCCGTGAGTTTCCGCAGTGGGTCGAAAATCACCGTGACGAACTGGAAGGCAAGAAGATTGCCATGTTCTGCACCGGCGGTATTCGCTGCGAGAAGGCGACCGCCTTCGTCAAGGGTCTTGGCTTCGACGATGTGTTTCATCTGAAGGGCGGCATCCTCAAATATCTCGAGGATGTGCCTGCCGAGGAGAGCCGCTGGGAAGGCGAATGCTTCGTCTTCGACGAGCGGGTTTCAGTCGGCCATGGGCTGATCGAGGGTGAGGCCGAACTATGCCACGCCTGCCGCAATCCGATAGCTCCGGAAGACAAGCTTTCGCCCCTGTTCGAGGATGGTGTCTCCTGTCCGAACTGCTACCACGAGCGGACGGATGAAGACCGTGCCCGTTTTGCCGAGCGGCAGAAGCAGGTGCGGTTAGCCAGAGAACGCGGCGAGAAGCAGCACATCGGGTCTTAGGCAACCTAAAATACTCCGCTCGTCGTTGAATGGGCGCAGTTGCAGACTCGTTTTGCGTGGTTCGACGGGGCTCACCATGAGGGAGGCTGGTGTCGTGCAGCGATAATCGCAGACGCTGCAATCCCTGCCCCCGGCAATCAACAATTCCCCTCATGGTGAGCCCCGTCGAACCACGCACAACGTTTTTGCCGACCTACAAATTCCTCTCCTGTCATTGCAATGCCATGAACCCGTTCTTAGTTATGCGGAGCGAATTCATGCAGCCAAGAGGAGATTTGCATGCTTGATCCGAAGAAGATTCTCGATGATTTCCTGGGAAGCAACATCCCCGGGGTCGGAACCTCGGTTCGCGATACGGCGGGCAAGGCAACGCAAATGGCCAAGGACAATCCGCTCGCCGCCGGCGCGCTGGCTGCAATCCTGCTTGGCACCGGTACCGGGCGCGAAGTGGCAGGTGGCGCGCTGAAACTTGGCGGGCTCGCCGCCGTAGCGGGCCTGGCTTACAAGGCTTATCAGAACTACCAGTCGGGCAAGACCCCGGCAGAAACGCCCCAGGCAAGTGAGCCTGAGCTGCTTTCGCCACCGGACGATTCAAGCTTTCATCCGGCAACCGCACCGCAGGGCGAGCATGAGTTTGCGCTGGTGCTCGTGCGTGCGATGATCGCCGCGGCCCGCGCTGATGGCATGGTGGACGATGCCGAAAAGGCGCGCATCATCGAAAAACTCTCGCTGTCCGGCATCAACAGCGATACGCAGGCGTTCCTGGCCAACGAGCTGAATGCGCCGGTCGATATCGACGCGCTGGTTGCCGCGGCTGTTACCGATGCACAGAAGGTCGAGCTTTACACCGCCTCGCGCCTCGCCATCGATCCCAAGACGCGCGCCGAACGCGGCTATCTCGACCTGCTGGCGGGACGGTTGAAACTTCCGGACAATCTGATCGATCATATCGAAGCAACGGTGGCCGACGCAAAGATCAGTTCCCCGTCTTGACGGCTGGTGGTGGCCTTAACCCTCCCCACAAAGGGGAGGGTAGCGATGGCGCTACTTCGCCAGGAACTTCTCGATACGCTCTATGGCGCGCAGGATATTTTCTTCCGAATTGGCATAGGAGAGGCGGATATAGCCCTCGCCGAGAATGCCGAAATCCGGTCCGCCGATCAGCGCGACGCCGGCTTCATCGAGCAGCGCCGTCGCCAGCTGCTTCGCCGGCCAGCCGGTTTCCTTGACATTGGGGAAGGCATAAAAGGCGCCCTTCGGCGTGGTACAGCTGATGCCGGGCAGGCTGTTGAGGCCGTCGACGACGATCTTGCGGCGGTTGTCGAATGCCTTGCACATTTTCACAACATCGTCCTGCGGACCGTCAATGGCGGCGATACCAGCAAACTGGCTCGGCGCGTTGACGCAGGACCAGCAATTGACCGCGAGCTTGCGCACCTTGTCGTAAAGTTGACCACTCTCGTGCGAATTTGGCCAGATCGACCAGCCCATGCGCCAGCCGGTCATCGCCCAGGTCTTCGACCAGCCATTGAGCACGATCAGCCGGTCACGGATCTCGGGAAAGGTCAGGAGCGAACAATGCTCCTCGCCGTCATAGTTCATGACGTCGTAGATCTCGTCGGACATGATGGCCACGTGCGGGTGGGCTTCGAGGCCCTTCACCAGCTTCTCAATCTCAGATTTCGGTGTCACGCCGCCGGTCGGGTTGGCGGGTGAGTTGAGGATCAGGAGCCGCGTCTTCGGCGTGATCAGGCCCAGCGTCTCCTCGGCGGAGAAGGCAAAACCGTTCTCTTCGCGGATGGGTACCGGGATTGGCTTGGCGCCGGTAAATTCGATCATCGAGCGATAGATGGGGAACCCAGGGTCCGGATAGAGGATTTCGGCGCCCGGCTCGCCGAAGATGAGGATTGCGGCGAACATCGTCACCTTGCCGCCCGGGACGATCATGACGTTTTCCGGCGAGACCTCGACACCCGTCGTGGTGAGCGTGCGGCGCGCTACCGCCTCGCGAGCGGCGAGCAGGCCTGTCGCCGGCGTATAGCCGTGATGGCCATCCTTCAGCGCCTTGATGGCAGCCTCTACGATATGGACGGGTGTCTTGAAGTCGGGCTGGCCGATGCCGAGATTTATGATGTCCTTGCCCTCGGCGGCGAGGGCGGTAGCGCGGGCGAGGACGGCAAAGGCATTTTCTTCGCCGATACGGTCGAACCCGGAAATAGTACGCAGCATTTTCTTGTCTCACATACAATTTTCAACTTCTGCTTTGTGCTTGTAGCGTCGTAAGGAGTCAAACATTCTTGTGCGAGATAGGGCCTTAATATCATGACCGATCTGAAAGACTGGACACCGCGCCCGCTACCTGCCCGTGAACCGCTCGAGGGCCGCTATGCCCGTCTGGAACCGCTCGATGCCGCAAAGCACGGCGACGGGCTCTATGAAGCCTCATCGGTTGCCGACGCTGGTGACCGTTTCCGCTTCCTCTTCGAAAATCCGGCCGAGGACCGCGAAGCCTTTGAGGCGTGGCTGGAAAAGGTCGAGTCCAGCAAGGACCCATTGTTCTTCGCGGTCATCGACAAGGCCAGCGGAAAGGTCGCCGGACGCCAGACGCTGATGCGCATCGATCCAACCTTCGGCGTCATCGAGATCGGCAATATCTACTGGGGTCCGCTGATTTCGCGCAAGCCTGCGGCGACGGAAGCGCAATTCCTGTTCATGCAGTACGCCTTCGATGGCCTCGGCTACCGGCGTTATGAATGGAAATGCAACAACGCCAACGAGCCGTCAAAGCGGGCGGCAGAGCGATTTGGTTTCAAGTTCGAAGGCATCTTTCGCCAGCACATGGTGCAGAAGGGCAAGAACCGCGACACGGCCTGGTATTCGGTCATCGACGGCGAGTGGCCGGCGCTGAAGGCTGCCTACCAGGCATGGCTGTCACCGGACAATTTCGATGCGAATGGGATGCAGATCAAAAGGCTGGAGGAGTTTCGGGCTGCCGTTTGATTGGCTTGCAAGTAATAGCGCCGATTGCCCTCCCCCTCGTGGGGAGGGTCGGAGCGAAGCGACGGGGAGGGGTGTCTTGTTAAAGGGACATCTGAGCGTGCGATAACAATGCAAGATGTGTCTTTCAAAAGACCCCTCCCTGCTGCTACGCAGCCTCCCTCCCCACAAGGGGGAGGGTAAGAAGCCGCACCGTTTGCGTTTCTCTCGTCAAGGCAAACTTGCATTCAACCGCAACGCCGTTACAAGCATTTCTAGATTTGAACAAAAGGCAACAAGCGCGATGGATCCGAAAACCCGTAATGCGGCCATTGCGGCTGCCTGCATCATGTTCGGCTTCGGCTTCGTGGCCTATTGGATGCCGACCCTGATGCTGGCGCTCGGCGAACGCTCGACGCTTGCGGCAGGCATATTTGCGATTGTGTTTGTTATCGGCTTTTTCTTCGTCTTCTGGCTGCGCGCCAAAAAACAGCATGAGGATGATCGGTCCTAGACAAAACTTGCTCTAGAATCGCATCGAAGCGGCCAGCAGCAATGCGCCGAACAGGACGATGAATAGTGCGCCGCCAATCTCGATGATATTTTGAACACGGCCTGAAAGCGCCGAGGCGCCGGAAACCTTCAGCGCGACGTTCTTTGCGGTGACTGCCAGCATTGCCAATGTCGCAACGGTGATGAAGGTGCCGAGCGCCATGGCGAAGACGGAGAGCACGCCGCCAAGGATGAGGCCGTTGAGCAGCGAGAAGGTCAGGACGATCAGTGCGCCTGAACACGGACGCAGGCCCACCGCGATGATCGCCGCCCAAGCGGTCTTCCAGTTGAATTCACCGGCAAGCATCGCCGGGTCCGGCGCATGCGAATGGCCGCAGGTGGCACAGACTTCCCCCTCGGCATGATCATGATCGTGGTGGACGTGGTCATGGTGATGGTGGTCGTGGCTATGGGTGCCATGGGAATGGTGGTGGTGATCGTGATTCGTCAGCACCGAACCGTGCTTTTCAGGCATGAGATGCGCGACGCGCGGGCGGAACAGCAGCGGCACCTTGCGCCATAGCAATGACAGGCCGAAGGCGATGATCAGCACGAAGCTTGCCATTTCCATGTAATGCGCAGCGTCGTCCATCGAGACCGTCGTTCCGCGCAGCACCAGAAAGGTGAGCCCGATGATGAAAAGCGCAGTGAGTGCCTGCAGCATCGACGATGCGAAGGAGAGGAGAACGCCGCGCTTCAGCGTCGTCTCGTTGGCGAGCATGTAGGAGGAAATCACCGCCTTGCCATGGCCGGGCCCAACCGCATGCAGAATGCCATACAGGAATGAAAGGCCGACGAGGATCGAGGCCTGCCACGGGTCCTCGCGCATGCCCTTGAGCGCATGCGTCATCGCGAGATAGAATTCGCGTTGCTGGAGGTTGATCCAGAGAATGATTTCGGCGAAGGGGCCCGTGGGCTGCATGGCAACCTCGTTCGAGCCGACGCCGAGCGACGAGGTCTGCGCCAGCGCATGGGCACTGAAAAGCGCGAGGACCGCGAGGGCGCCAAACAAGGTCCGTTTCCGCATCAGATCACCCTTTCTTGGCGCATTCGATTTCCAGCCGCGTCGCGAATATCTTCGACATGTTGGTGCCGGTCGGATCGTTGAAGAAGCTTTCGGTCAGGGTCGCCTGATTGGCGGCGATGGCTTGATCGGGGTCGGGGCGCACAACCGTCTGCGTGCAGCCGCCCGGCAAACCGGCTACGTGGATGTCGGTGTCGTTCACATAGTCGATGGCCGTATAGAAGGTCGGGTCGTATACGCCGAAACTGGTTTTCTTGCCGAGTTTGAGCGGCTGTTTTGGCGTGCTCTCGAAGATGATCAGCAATTGGTTGTTCTGGAAATCGGCCATCAGATGCGCCGGCGCCGCCATGACGATGTTCTTGCCATCGAGCATGACTGTCTGGAAATAATCGTACTCGGAGATGGACTCGTTGATGGTGCTGGCAAGATCCGCCAGTTCTTTTTCATCGAGCTTCATGTCGGCGTTCTTGTCGAACTCGACCAGCACCGTTGAGGAGAAAAGATCGTCAAAGCGCCAGACATGGCCGAGTTTCTCGACGGTTCCATCGGGCTTGATGGTGATGTCAAGGCGGGCTTCGGCAAAGACGTGCGGATGCACATAAGCCGGTGTGGCGAAGGTCAATCCCGCCGCAAGTGCGCCGATGAAAACCACGAATCTTTGGTGCATGAACGACCCTTTAGTGAGTTGTCGCACAGGACATCCCGAACTTGGCGAAATTGGGACGATATAACATATTCAGACCTTGCGATTGTCCTTGAACCATTTGGCCAGATAATCGACCAGAACCCGCACTTTGGCCGGCAGGTAGCGGCGGTGTGGATAGACGGCATAGATCCCCGCATTGCGCGGCGTGAATCCCTCAAGAACGCCGACCAGCTCGCCGCTTTCAATGTCCCGTTCCGCGATGAAATCGGGAAGTATGGCAAAGCCGAGACCGGCAAGCGCCGCCCGCCGCGTTGAAAGCGGGCTGTTGATTTCGATGGGTCCTGACACCTGCACCGAAAGCGGCGCTCCATCATCATTGTGAAACTGCCATGCATTGCGCGAACGGTTATTGGTGTCGACGATACAGGGCAAGGCAGCAAGCTGTTCCGGCCGCGCCGGCTTGCCCACGCGCTCGATCAGTTCCGGTGAAGCGCAGACGATGACGTGAAAGGGCGCAATGCGCTTGGCGATGAGGGACGAATCCTGCATGCGGGTGATGCGGATGGCGAGATCGAATCCTTCCTCGACAAGGTCGACAAAGCGATCATCCAGCCGCACATCGAGAATGATATCCGGCTGTTCGGCACAGAAATCGACGAGGCACTGGCCAATATCCGCGTCGGCGAAGGTGCGGGGTGCAGATATCTTGATGCGGCCCTTGATGTCGGTGCTCGATTCCCGCACGGCTTCCTGCAGGCTCTCCACCTCGCGCAGGATCTCGCTGGCGCGCTGGTAGTAGGTATGACCCGCTTCCGTCAGCGAAAATTGCCGTGTGGTGCGATTGAGGAGCAGCGCGCCGAGCTCGTCTTCAAGCTCGCGCACATATTTGGACAGAAGCGCCTTTGACCGGCCGATCTTGCGCGCCGCGGCCGAGAACCCTTCCGCCTCGACCACGTCGATAAAGGCGCGCATGCGGGTGAGCGTGTCCATCTCAAGTCGCCCTTTTCAATATATCGCGCCCAAGCCGGATCAGAGCACGGTCACTGCCTTTTGGTCCAAGCAGGGAAATGCCGAACGGCGCGCCATGCACCTGTCCGAGCGGCAACGTGATCTGGGGGAAGCCGGAGAGGCCGGAAAGGCAGAACAGGCGGACGCAGCGTTCGCGATAGGCCTGCGAATCGTCAAAGGAGGTGGAGACGAGCGGAGCGGCGCTCGGGACTGTTGGCATGACCATGACGCCGTCATCCTTCAGAAGGTCCGCCAGCTCGTTGCGGAACAGATCGCGCCGCTTCTTTTGTGCCTTATAGGTTGCGAGATCAATGGTCGAACCATATTCGAACCGCTCCTTGACGGCGCGGCCGAGGTTTCGCTCTTTTGCCGAAATCCATGCGCCATGGGCCGCCCAGGCTTCGAAACCCTGGATCTGCCGCAAACAGAGATGAAGATCGTCCATGGATGCCGTAGGCTGGCGGGCCGAACGCGCCTGCCCGAGATGAGCGCAGACGGTCGCGTACATTTTTCTGTAGGCCGCATCTTCCGCTTCGCCGATGAGCAGATGTTCGAGCAGGGGAATGAACAGCGGACGATCGAGCTTGAAATCGTAAGCGTCCGCGCCAAGCAGAATCGCTCCAACCTGTTCATAGAGCGCAATGTCCTTGGCGAACCAGCCGAAAGTGTCGAGGGAAGGGGCGAGCGGCAATGTCCCTTCGAGCGAGATGCGCCCGTGGGTTGTGCGGAGCCCGACGAGGCCGCAGAAGCTCGCAGGTGCGCGGATCGAGCCTCCCGTGTCCGAGCCTGTCGCGATGGTGGCAAGACCACCCGCGACGGCCGACGCAGAACCCGAGGACGAGCCGCCGCTGACGCGGTCCGGCGCCGCTGGATTGACCGGGTGCGGAAAATGCGCGTTCTGGCCCATCATGGAGAAGGCGAGCTCGTCCGTTTGGCTCTTGCCGATGAAGCGCGCCCCGGCATCGAGCAGGCCTTGCACCGCGGGCGCGGTCCTTGTCGCTGCAGGTGATTCGCTACTTTTTTGCGGATTGCCGCCACCTGTGACGAGGCCGGCGATGTCAAATATGTCCTTTACCGCCAAAGTCTCGCCGGTCAGCGGGCCCTTGCCCGAAGGAAGGTTAACCGTCGGTAAATCCAAAAGGGCATTCAGGGGCGGAATTGTGCTCATCGTTCAATGATTCTAGGCCATTTCCCCCTCGTTGTTCAATGAATAAAAAAATTCGCGTTGCCCCATTATTTTCATTGATTGGACACATCTTTCCTCTTATATGGCCCTTGCCCAAAGTCGCACGTGCCCATGGGTGTCCGCCGATCTTCATTATGGTGAGGAAACGGTATGGTACCTGGAACTAACCCCTCCAGTCAGTTTGTCGGCCTACTGCCAAGCTGAGGACATCTGAAGCAACGACGGTGCGGGCCTTTCTGGTGTCTTCCGGCTGTCCATAAGCCGGGATTACTGAAGAGGCACACCTTCATTGCCGGTAGTGCGGATGGGTTCATCCAAACCAAGGCAGACAAAGCGGATTTACGCTGGCTTTAGCGTCGATCCACCGCCGCATGAATCTTTCCCGTGGTTCCAGCATCTCCAAAGGCTGGCCTCGCGCTGGACCGACTCACGCACTTTGTCCCTGCGGTCCATCGGGCGCACCCCGTGAAACCGCGACTTGCTTAAGGCGGCCGGAAGTGCCGCTACGGATTGGAGACCCAAGATGGCTACACAGCGCATCCTCGACTTCATCAATACCCGACGCCCGAACGGCCCCTGCATGGTGCTGGATCTCGAGGTGGTCCGGGAGAATTTTCATAATTTCGAGATGGCCCTGCCGGAATCGAAGATCTTCTATGCGGTGAAGGCCAATCCTGCGCCGGAAATCCTGCGTCTGCTCGCTTCTCTCGGTTCGAGCTTCGACACGGCATCGGTTGCCGAAGTCGAAATGGCACTCGATGCCGGCGCGACGGCTGACCGCATTTCCTTCGGCAACACGATCAAGAAAGAGCGCGACATTGCCCGCGCCTTCGAGCTCGGCATTCGTCTTTTTGCCGTGGATTGCGTCGAGGAAGTCGAGAAGGTCGCCCGCGCAGCTCCCGGCTCGCGCGTGTTCTGCCGCGTCCTGACCGACGGTGCCGGTGCCGAATGGCCGCTGTCACGCAAGTTCGGCTGCGTTCCTGCAATGGCCGTCGACGTGTTGCGTGCCGCGCAGACGCTCGGCCTCGACAGCTATGGCGTTTCGTTCCATGTCGGTTCGCAGCAGACGGATCTGGCCGCCTGGGACCGTGCACTCGGCGATGCGAAGCAGGTCTTCGATACGCTCGCCAAGGAAGGCATCACGCTGAAGATGGTCAATATGGGCGGCGGTTTCCCGACCCGTTACCTCAAGGACGTGCCGACCGCCCAGGCCTATGGCCAGGCGATCTTCCAGGCGCTGAGCAAGCATTTCGGCAATCGCCTGCCTGAGACCATCATCGAGCCGGGCCGCGGTATGGTCGGCAATGCCGGTGTGATCAAGGCAGAAGTCGTTCTCGTGTCGAAGAAGGCCGACAACGACAATGTGCGCTGGGTCTATCTCGACATCGGCAAGTTCGGCGGCCTCGCCGAAACGATGGACGAGGCGATTCGCTATCAGATCACCACGCCGCGCGATGGCGACCGCAGCGAGCCTTGCGTCCTTGCGGGCCCGACCTGTGACTCGGCCGACGTGATGTACGAAAAGAACCCCTATCCGCTCCCCATATCGCTGACCATTGGCGATGAGGTGCTGATCGAGGGAACTGGCGCCTACACCACAACCTATTCGGCAGTTGCCTTCAACGGGTTTGAACCACTCCGATCATACGTAATTTAAGGGACTTTTGCCCTGTCGCAAAAGCTGTCCCGGCCTCTCGTGTCGGGCGGCGTTGACGCACCTTATGATTGATTGGTCAAGACAATGAGCGCAGTAGACTTCATCGAACAGAACCTGCATCCGGATGGATCGCAGGCTTGCATCATCCTCAACGAAACCGCGCAGGACGAACGGGCGCGCGAAGCTTTGCTGGACCGCGCCATGGGGACAAGCCGCCGCCGCAAGTCTTCGGAAAAGCTGCGGCGCGGCCGGCTGCCTTCCGCTGGCCTTGCCTTTGTCGCGCGCGGCGAAGACGGCACATTGCTGGGCACGGTGCGCCTTTGGGACATCCAGACCGGACACGACGCGGCAGGCAAGCCGGTACGTGCGCTCCTGCTTGGGCCTTTGGCTGTCGATCCTTCGGTCAAGGGGCAGGGCATCGGCGCGGCACTGATGCATCATGCGACAGCCGAGGCTGCACGCCTCGGCCACGGCGCGATCATCCTGGTGGGCGATCCGGAATATTACGAGCGTTTCGGTTTCAGCGGTGCGAACACGTCCGGCCTTGCCATGCCTGGTCCGGTCGAGCGCCGCCGTTTCCTGGCGCTGGAGTTGAAGCAAGGCCATCTTGATGGTGCGCACGGATTGCTCACGCCACGGGGCCGGCGCTCATCGCGGGCGATGAGGGTACTGCCTGTGTCGCTGCGTTTCTCAATGTAAGAGACCTTTGATCTCTAGAGTAAGGACCGGCCCATTCGGGCCGGTTTTTGTTTAACGGACATTTTCGCGAACGAAATTTTCGATCGCTTTCACTTCGCCCTGCTGGATTTCGTGACCGCCGGAATGCCAGAAAAGATCGGTCTCGACCCCTTGCGAGATCAGATAATCCGCAAAGGATTGTGTTAGCGCGGGCGGGCAGATGGTGTCGAGCCGGCCCGCTGTGATCAGGACACGCTTGCCGGCAAGGCCGAGTTGCGGTGCCGGTGTCCATGGAACCAGCGGGTGCATCAAGACCGCTTCGTCAAACAGATCCGGCTGCGACAACAACACGGATGCCAGGATGTTCGCGCCATTGGAATAGCCGAGACCGAGCACATTGGAGGCTTTCGCGCTCTCCTTGTGGGCTCGAATGAAGTCCGCCATGGCTCTGGTGCGGGTTGCGAGGTCGTCCATATCGTAGACGCCTTCACCTGTGCGGCGGAAAAAGCGCGACGCGCCATGCTCCGAGACATCGCCGCGCGGCGACACGATTCCGGCGTGCGGCAACAGCTGCCGGCCGAAATCGAAGAACTGGTTTTCGTCGCCGCCCGTGCCATGAAAAACGAACAGGAGCGGGCTGCCCGGCTGTTCCGCCCTATGAACGCGATACTGATAATTATTGTCCGACATGTCTAACCTCTCCGGTACGGAGCGCCTCGTGCGTCCGTACTCTCATTGGTTTCGTTTTGCATGCCCCACATATGCGGCGGGAGATGGCGTTGTTAAACCCGCCTCCCGCTTGATGCATTGTCGCTGCCCCGTAGACAATCGCGGCAGAAGATAGACGAATTATTGACGAGTTCAACCAACGTCCGACCAAGGACCGTGGAAGTCGCCTTCCGCGTCGAGACGCTTGAAACCATGCGCACCGAAGAAATCGCGCTGTGCCTGGATCAGATTGGCCGTGCCGCGTGCCTGGCGGTAACCGTCGAAATAATTCAGCGCCGCTGAGAGTGCCGGGGTCGGCAGACCCGCATGGGATGCCTGGGCAACGACCTGGCGCAGTGACTTCGAACCGGCCTTCATACGTTCGACAAAGGCGGGGACCAGCAGGAGGTTCTTGCCTTCGCTACCCTCGAAAGCCGCAGCGATCTGGTCAAGGAACTGCGAGCGGATGATGCAACCCGCACGCCAGATGCGCGCCGTTGTGGCGAGCGGAATATTCCAGCCATGTTCCTTAGACGCGCCAGCCATGACGTCGAAACCCTGCGCATAGGCGGCAATCTTGCCAGCGAGAAGACCCTGTTCCAGCGTGTCGATGAATGCGGCATCGCTATTCGCAAGCCTGGCGGCATCGAGATCGCCATAGGCTTTCGAAGCCTCGCTGCGCTCCTTGACGAGCGATGAGATCGAGCGGGCGGCGACGGCAGCCTCAATGGCGGTCGCCGGAACGCCGAGCATCTGCGCCTCGATGGCGGCCCAGCGCCCTGTGCCCTTCTGGCCAGCGCTATCGAGGATGATGTCGACGGCAGGCTTGCCGGCCTTCTTGTCGGTCGCCAGCAGCACCTTGGCGGTGATCTCGATCAGATAGGAATTTAGCGGCCCTGCGTTCCACTCCTCGAAAATCTTGCCGATGGCCTGGGGAGAAAGACCAAGCCCATCCCGCAGCACACCATAAACTTCGGCGATCATCTGCATGTCGGCATATTCGATACCGTTGTGGATGGTCTTGACGAAATGGCCGGCGCCATCGGGACCGAGCAGGGCGGCACAGGATTCGCCTTCATACTTCGCCGAAATTGCCGTCAGGACCGGCTCGATGCGGGCATAGGATTCGGGCGTACCGCCGACCATGATCGACGGGCCATGACGTGCGCCTTCCTCACCGCCGGAAACGCCCATGCCGACAAATGTCGGATCATTGGGTCCGAGTTCGGCGAGCCGGCGAATCGTGTCATGGAAATTGGCATTGCCCGCGTCGATGATGATGTCGTCCTTGGCGAGGAACGGCTTCAATGCGGCGATCTGTTCGTCGACCGCTTCACCAGCCTTGACCATCAGGATGATCGGGCGTGGCGCGCGGATGTTCTTGGCCAACTCTTCCAGCGTTTCGCACGGAATGATCTTGTCTTGCAGGGAACCTGCTTCTTCGTAGAACTCGTGGGTCTTTACCACTGTCCTGTTGAAAACCGCGATGCGATAACCGTTTTCAGCGATATTGAGCGCCAGATTGGCGCCCATGACGCCAAGGCCGATCAATCCGATGTCAGCTTGCTGCATGATTTGGGTCCTTGATAATTTCGATACGGGCCTCGGTCGTGAGCGACCTCTGAGTCCGGAAGAGCATTTGTATATCAATGGGCACCAGCGGCAATGGTTAGATGCGCATATAGTCTAATTATCACGCAGCTGTTCCATATCGCGGATGCGGTTGGCGCTGCTCTTCTCCAGCTTTCGTGTCACCTCGGCGATCAGGGTTTCGGCCACAAGGAAAAGCGTTGCGGAGGAGTCCCATGGCGAGGGAACGGCGGTGCGTCCCGCAATGACATGGCGGGCGAAACGGGCGATGGGTGAAAGCCATTGATCGGTGAAAAGGATGATCTCGACGCCGCGTGCCTGCGCCTTTTCGGCGAAGCGGATAAGACTGTCCTGGTAGCGGCGGATATCGAATATGATCAGCACGTCCTTCTTTCCCATGTCGATCAACTGGTCACGCCAGTGACTTTCCTGTCCGACCAGATGCGTCACGCCGGGGCGGGTGATCTTGAGGTGGGCAGCCATGTATCGGGCGATCGGATCGGTAAATCGCCCGCCAAGGAGATAGATACGCGCGCGGTTGCGGCTGATTGCATCTGTAACGTCGTCAATTTGCTGCACCGAGAGGTGCTGGAAGGTTTCGCGGATGTTTTCGATCGCAGCTTCCATGAGCGGGAATGTGGGCCCATTCCTGGATGGCTGGATCGTTGCAGCCCGGTTCCATGGCGATTGTACCTGCGCGGCGAGCTCTTCCTGCAAGGCACTCTGGAATTCCGGATAGCTCTGAAAGCCGAGCCGGGAGACAAAGCGCAATATGGTGGGTGAACTCACACCGGCCTGAGTCGAAAATTCAGCAACGGTTCGCAAACCGATCAATGGGTAATTGGCAATGAGCGTCTGAGCGGCCTTGCGCTCCGATGCCGACATGGCGTCGATTTTCTCGGCGATCAGCTCGGAAATGCTGGTGTTCATCGGTGTTTCCCCATCCAAGCCATGACCGAATCCGGCAAAACGCATTTTCGGATTTGACAATTTTATTTGTTGTGTATCAAATCATACGAGAGTGGAAATAAAAATACAAAATGTAACGTAAAGTACAATTGCCAAAGAGGGCAATATGGGATTGTCGCAGGCAGTGGAGCATGACTGGAGTCCTGTCCGGGTGTCGAACCCCGACGGGCGCGGACCATTCGTCATTCTGTGTGATCATGCCTCCAATTACATTCCCGAAGGCTTTGACACGCTGGGGCTTCAGCCGGACGACCTCAAGAAACACATCGCGTGGGATCCAGGAGCGCTTGGCGTCAGCGAAGTCATGAGCCAGCGGCTTGATGCGCCACTGGTCGAATCCCGCGTGTCCCGTCTCATCGTCGATTGCAACCGCCCGCTCAATGCGCCGGACCTCGTTCCGTCGCTGAGCGAAGTCACGATCATTCCCGCCAATGTCAATCTCGACGAGGCTGCGAAGCAGCAGCGGATTGCGCTTTCGCACAGGCCGTATCACGCGGCCATCGAAAAACTGGCACGGGAACGGGCAAGCAAGGGCCTGCCGGAGCCGATTTATGTGGCGGTGCATTCCTACACGCCAATCTATCGCGGCATGGAACGCCCGTGGCATATCGGTATCATTCATGACGAGGATGACCGGATTGCAGCCCCCTTGATCGCGGGGCTGCAGGCGTTGAATCAATTCAACGTCGGCATCAACGAACCCTATTCACCGGCAGACCGTGTTTACTATACGCTGGAGCGGCACGCTTCTGCCTTTGGATTGCCGGCTGTGATGATCGAGATCCGCAATGATCTCATCATCACGCCACAAGAGGAGAAGACGTGGGCTGATACACTCTCAAGCCTTCTCAAAAACATCATACCAAAGCCGCTTGCGGGAAAAGCGGGGATATCAAAAAGGGAAACGGCAAACAGGAACTAGAGCATTTCTTTTGCTCTGACGGGCGGCTGCTATCGACGTTGTAACTCTATCAAGAATAACAGGGGAACGTGATGACACACCAGGATTATTCGGAAACGGACAAATCGGAGGACATGAAGGTCCTCCACGGCATGGGCTATGCCCAGGAACTGGAGCGGCGCCTCAGCCGCTTTTCGAACTTTGCAGTTTCATTCTCGATCATCTGCATCCTGTCCGGCGGTATCAATTCGTTGGCGCAGGCGACATCGGGCGCTGGCGGCATCGGCATCGGCATTGGCTGGCTGGTTGGCTGCTTCGTCTCGCTGACCTTCGCGGTTGCCATGTCACAGATCAGTTCGGCCTATCCGACCGCGGGCGGCCTCTATCACTGGGGTTCGATCCTCGGCAATCGCGGTACCGGCTGGGTGACGGCCTGGCTCAACCTGCTCGGCCTTATCACCGTGCTTGGTGCCATCAATGTCGGCACGTGGACGTTCTTCGTCGGTGCATTCGGCGCAACGCTCGGCATCGAGAACAACATTACGACGCAGACGATCTTCTTGATCATCATCACCGGTGCACAGGCGTTGATCAACCATCTCGGGATCAAGCTGACGGCGAAGCTTACCGATTTTTCCGGTTACCTGATCTTCTTCGGATCGATCCTCATTGCGGTCGTCTGTCTGCTCTCCGCCGAAACATGGGATTTTGGCAGGCTCTTCACTTTCCAGAACTATTCCGGCGAGGCGGGCGGCAATGTCTGGCCAGCGGTTTCGAACTGGTGGGTGTTCGCGCTCGGGCTGTTGCTGCCGATCTATACGATCACCGGCTACGATGCCTCGGCTCATACTTCGGAGGAAACCCTGAAAGCAGCGACCTCCGTGCCGCGCGCCATGGTCATGTCGGTAGTTTGGTCGGCGATCTTCGGCTACCTGTTCCTGGCCTCATTCGTGCTCATGATCCCGAACATGGACGAGGCCGCCAAGCAGGGCTGGAACGTGTTCTTCTGGGCCTTTGACCAGCGGGTCGGCACTGGCCTCAAGGAATTCGTCTATCTCGTCGTCTTCCTGGCACAGTTGCTTTGCGGCCTTGCCACCGTGACATCGGCATCGCGCATGATCTTCGCCTTCTCGCGTGATGGCGGCCTGCCCGCGTCCGGTGTACTTTCGAAAGTCAGCCCGACCTACCGCACGCCAGTGGCGGCCATCTGGACATCGGCTGTCCTGTCGGTGCTCTTCGTCTGGGGTTCGTCTTTGGTTTCCGTTGCAGGCACTTCGGCCTATACGATCGTCGTGTCCTGCACGGTCATCTTCCTGTTCCTCTCCTTCACCGTGCCGATCGTACTTGGTCTTCTGGCATGGGGAACGCCGAAATGGGACAAGATGGGCCCGTGGAACATGGGGCGCGGTGTCTTTACGCTCTTTGCCATCCTGTCGATCCTGTCGATGATCCTGATCTTCATCATCGGTATCCAGCCGCCAAATGACTGGGCGCTCTACATCACCGTCGGATTCTTCATCCTGACAGCGATCGTCTGGTTTGGCTTCGAGAAGCGCCGCTTCCAGGGCCCGCCGCTCGGTGACATCATTGCCAAGCGACAGGCCGTCATTGCGGCTGCGGAAAAGGCAGTCGGCGAAACATCCTGATTTCAGAAACAGGGGCGACCGGCTTCGGCGGGTCGCCCCTTTTATTTTGCCCTGGATCGACATTTTACCTGAGGAAAAAATATGCCCGGACATTGGAGTTTCGACGAACTAAAGCGCCACGTGACCAATGGCGAGATTGATACGGTTCTGGCCTGTTTCGTCGACATGCAAGGCCGCCTGATCGGCAAACGGTTCCACGCGAATTTCTTCGTTGAATCCGCGCATGACGAAACGCATGGCTGCAATTATCTGCTGGCCAACGATATCGATATGGAGCCTGTACCGGGCTACAAGGCGGCGAGCTGGAAACAGGGCTATGGCGATTTCGTCATCAAGCCCGACCTGTCCACCATCCGCCATATTCCATGGCTTGAGAAATGCGCGCTGGTTCTTTGCGACATTCTTGACCACCACCACCATGAAGATCTTGCTCACTCTCCCCGTGCTATCCTGAAGCGGCAGCTCGCCCGGCTGAAGGAGCGCGGCTATCTCGCCTATTTCGCCTCGGAGCTGGAATTCTATCTCTTCGACGAAACCTACGAGACCGCCCGTGCCAAGCACTGGAAAGGCATGGCGACCGCATCGCCCTATATCCAGGACTATGTGATCCAGATGACGACCAAGGAAGACGCGGTCATGCGCGCCATCCGCAATGGCCTGTTCGATGCGGGTATCCCCGTCGAGAATTCCAAGGGCGAGTGGGGCCCCGGCCAGGAGGAGATCAATGTGCGCTATGCTGAAGCTCTGGAAATGGCGGACCGGCATGTGGTCATGAAGAATGGCTGCAAGGAAATCGCCACCCAGATGGGCAAGGCGATCACCTTCATGGCGAAGTACGACTATTCGCTCGCCGGAAGTTCCAGCCATGTCCACAACTCCCTGTGGAGCGCGGACGGCAAGACGCCGCTGTTCTTCGACAAGAAGGCCGAACACACCATGTCGCCGCTGATGCGGCAGTGGGTGGCGGGGCAGCTGAAATATGCCGATGATTTCACTTACTTCCTCGCGCCCTACATCAACTCCTACAAGCGCTTTCAAGCAGGCACCTTTGCGCCGACAAAGAACGTCTGGAGCCTCGATAACCGCACCGCAGGCTTCCGCCTGTGCGGCGAGGGAACCAAGGGTATACGCATCGAGTGCCGCATCGGCGGTGCCGACCTCAACCCCTATCTCGCCTTCGCCGGACTTATCGCCTCCGGCCTTGCCGGGATCGACGAGAAGCTGGAACTTGGTGCGCCATTCCAGGGCGATGCCTATGGCGGGACACGTTTGAAGGAAATCCCCAAGACCTTGCGGGATGCGACGGATACGCTCGCTCGCTCGAGGATGCTCAAAGAGGCGCTGGGCGAAGACGTGGTCGAGCACTATGTGCATACGGCCAAATGGGAACAGTTCGAATATGACCGCCGGGTGACCGACTGGGAGTTGCATCGCGGCTTCGAACGGTATTGAAGAACGAAACTCACATAAATAGCCTAGAGGTTTTGCCATGACCGAGACGGTCAAACTGATTACCCCGATCGACGGTTCCGTCTATGCGGAACGTCCCATCGCAACCGACAAGGCCATTGACGCCGCTGTTGAATCGGCGAAACAGGCGCAAGCGGACTGGGCACAGACGACCATTGCGGAGCGAGGCCGGTTTTGCCTTGCGGCGCTCGACGCGCTGCTCGCCATGAATGACGAGATCGTTCCCGAGATCGCCTGGCAGATGGGGCGGCCGGTGCGTTATGGCGGCGAAAAAGGCGGTGTTGAAGAGCGTACACGCTATATGGTCAGGATCGCCGAACAGGCGCTGGCTCCCGTGGCCGAGAATGACAGGCCAGGCTTCCGCCGTTATATCAAGCATGCGCCGCTCGGCGTCGTCATGGTCATCGCGCCGTGGAATTATCCATACCTGACCGCGGTCAACACGATCATCCCGGCGCTGATGGCCGGAAACAGCGTGATCCTGAAACATGCGGCGCAGACGCTTATCGTTGGCGAGCGCTTTGCCCAGGCCTTCGAGAAGGCCGGACTGCCAAAGGGCGTCTTCCAGAACATCGTGCTGAGCCACGGCCAGACAGAAAAGCTGCTGGGTTCGGGGCGTATCGACCACGTCAATTTCACCGGCTCAGTAGGCGGTGGCCGCGCCATCGAGAAGGCCGCTGCCGGAACCTTCATGACGCTTGGGCTCGAGCTTGGCGGCAAGGACCCGGCCTATGTGCTGCCGGACGTCAATCTCGACCATGCCGTGGCCAATCTCGTCGATGGCGCCTTCTTCAATTCCGGCCAGTGCTGCTGCGGCATCGAGCGTATCTATGTGCACGAAAAGGTCTATGACCGCTTCGTCGATGGCTTCATTGACCTCACCAAGCAATATGTCGTCGGCAACCCGCTCGATGCGTCAACGACGATGGGGCCGATGGCGCAAACACGTTTTGCCGATCTCGTGCGTGAACAGAAGGCGGAAGCCCTGCGCAAGGGCGCCAAGGCGCATGTCAATATGAGCGTTGCCAATGACAAGGCTGGTTCTCCCTATCTCGCGCCGGAAGTGCTGACGGGCGTCGATCACCAGATGAGCGTCATGCGCGAGGAGAGTTTCGGCCCGATTGTCGGCATCATGAAGGTGCGCAACGACGAGGAAGCCGTGGCGCTGATGAATGACAGCCAGTATGGCCTGACGGCGTCGCTATGGACCACCGATACTGACCATGCGGCGGATATCGGCGACCGGATAGAGACTGGCACGGTGTTCATGAACCGCTGCGACTATATCGACCCGGCGCTGGTGTGGACCGGCGTCAAGGAGACGGGCAAAGGTGCCGCCATGTCGGCCATCGGCTACGGCAATCTGACGAGACCCAAGTCTTATCACCTGCGCGAACAGATCTAATTTCCTGAAAGAGACATGACATGAGCAAACTCATTTCCAAATGGAACTATCCGACCACCGTCCGCTTTGGCGCAGGGCGCATCAAGGAACTGCCGGAGGTTCTGGAAGCGACGGGGATCAAGAAGCCGCTGTTCGTAACCGATCCGGGTCTTGCCAAGCTGCCTGTCGTGGCAAGCACGCTGAAAATCCTCGACGACGCCAAGGTGCCCTACGGCGTGTTTTCGGATGTGAAGCCCAATCCGGTCGAATCCAACCTGACGGCCGGTATCGCGGTGTTCAAGAAGGGTAAGCATGACGGGGTCATCGCCTTCGGCGGCGGCTCGGCGCTCGATCTTGGCAAGCTGATCGCCTTCCAGGCGGGACAGACGCGGCCAGTGTGGGACTTCGAGGATGTCGGCGACTGGTGGACACGCGCCAACAGCGACGCGATCGCGCCGATCATTGCCGTACCGACGACGGCCGGGACGGGTTCGGAAGTTGGGCGCGCCGGTGTGATCACCAATGAGGAGACCCATACGAAGAAGGTGATCTTCCATCCGAAACTCCTGCCGGCGGTGGTTATCGCCGATCCGGAGCTTTCGGTTGGCATGCCGGCATTCATCACCGCCGGTACCGGCATGGATGCGCTGGCGCATTGCCTCGAAGCTTATTGTGCGCCGGGCTATCATCCAATGGCCGATGGTATTGCTGTTGAAGGTATCCGGCTGGTGTTCGAAAACCTGCCGAAGGCATACGCGAATGGCAAGGATCTGACGGCCCGGGCGCATATGATGAGCGCCGCTGCGATGGGCGCCGCGGCCTTCCAGAAGGGGCTAGGCGCCATACATTCACTGTCGCATCCGATCGGTGCGCTCTACGACACGCATCACGGCATGACCAATGCGGTGTTCATGCCCTATGTGCTGGCGTTCAACCGCGATGCAGTGGAAGAGCGCATTGCGCGCCTTGCCAGCTATATTGGCATCAAGGGCGGGTTCGACGGCTTTGCCAAGTCGGTGATCAAGCTGCGCAAGGAGCTAAAGGTGCCGCACACGCTGCCGGGTCTGATCAAGGACCTCAACATGACGAAGAAGCAGAAAGAGCTGATTGCCGACATGGCCATTGTCGATCCGACGGCCGGTGGCAATCCGGTCAAGTTGACGAAGAAGGCAGCACTGAAGCTGCTGGATGAGGCGATTGCGGGGTAGCTGCGAGGCTTGCCTATCGAATGAGGCGCTGGAAACAGCGCCTTTTTTGATGCCCCAGAGCGCTTCCGCTTAAAAAAGAGTCGCGGAGGCGCTCTATCTCTTTGTTTTTACGCATTTCCGGACGGAAAACCGCTTCACACTTTTCCTGGAAATGCTCTGGATAGGCTGTTATGCGGGTATGACGAGTGTTGCATGATAGCGCCAGAGTTTCTCGTCAGCGGTCAGTAACGGCATGGCTTCGTAGAGCGCCTGGGCGATCATTATCCGGTCAAATGGATCTGCGTGATCAGGATATTGGGGCAAGGATGTGAGTGCTAATGTATGGTCGGCAGTTATTGGAAGTTCAATCATTCCTGTTTGATGAAATGACGATCTTGCTTCAAGTGGATGAAGAGCCAGCTGCCCCTTGCCATGTTTGATGGCAATTTCCCAGAGGACTGCAGCACTAATATATAGGGTGTTTTCCGCATCGTCAGCGATATTCCTGATTTTTTCGGAAGCATTTGAGGCGCCTCCCGCAATCCAGATCGCAATGTGTGTGTCGAGCAAGACCTTCATGGAAAGATGTCTTGCTTCGCGCTTGCTTCAAAATCTGCGGCGATTTCCGCATCGCCTGCGTTGAATTCCTCCACAGTCATCGGCAGGTTCAGGCCGGCAAGAATATGCCTTGCCGCCCCAAAGCGCTTGGGGGCGGTATATGGAACAAGTTTAGCAACGGGCTTTCCATTGCGCGCCAGGACAATCTCATTCTCACGGCCAGCCTCCAGACCCTCGACCAAGCTCGACAATCTGGTTTTTGCATCGTGCATATTGATGGTGAGCATGCTCATTTTCCCATTAGCTAATATAGTCTAGCTAATAGCATGCTTTATGAGAACAGTACAAGTTTGATCTGCTAATGCCCCAAGACCAGCAGGTCCTTTGCGCAAAGGCTGACCTTGACGTTCTCACCGGGTTCCGGCGGCGGGGCGCTCGGGTTGTTGAAGGTGTCGAAGGAGACGGTATTCTCACCGAGCGATGCGCGGATCCGGATGACCGACCCCAGGAAATGCACGCTGTTGATCTTGCCGTCGAGCGTCGTCTCGCGTTTGTCGGTGGCTTCGCCGAGGCTGACGGCTTCCGGACGGACGGCGAGTGAAATCTTGTCGCCGGTCTTGTGGCCATTGAGGCGCGTCCGGTCGATGGCGATATCCTTGCCATCGATGCTGATGAGCCCAGCTGCGGCATCGCGTACGGTGGCATCCAGCGTATTGAGCGTTCCTACAAAGGAAGCGACGAAACGCGAGGACGGCTGGTTGTAGATCTCGAATGGGGCACCGACCTGCTCGGCATTGCCTTCATACATCACGACGATGCGGTCGGAGATCGACAGCGCTTCTTCCTGGTCGTGGGTCACGAAAATGGTGGTGATGCCAAGCTTGCGCTGGATCGCCCGGATTTCCTCACGCAGCGAAACGCGGATCTTTGCGTCGAGAGCTGAGAGTGGTTCGTCGAGGAGCAACACCTGCGGCTTGGTGGCAAGTGCGCGGGCAAGCGCCACGCGCTGCTGCTGGCCGCCTGACAACTGGTAGGGGAAGCGTTCGGCGAGATGGTCCAGCTTGATCAGCGACAGCATTTCGTGCACGGTCGCATTGATCTCCGCTTGCGGCTTCTTGGCAACCTTCAGGCCGAAGGCAACATTCTGTGCCACCGTCATATTGGGGAAGAGCGCATAGGCCTGGAACACCATGCCAATATTGCGCTGGTTCGGCTTCAGGTTGACGACATCCTTGCCGCCAATGCTGATCTGGCCGGAAGTCGGTGTTTCAAATCCAGCCACCATCCGCAAGACAGTTGTCTTGCCGCAGCCGCTCGGTCCGAGGAAGGAAATGAATTCACCCTTCTCGATGTCCAGATTGAAATCGTGAACGACGGTGGTGGCTCCGAAACTCTTTTTCAAATGGCTGATGCTGAGAAATGACATGAGTGGGATTCCGGCTTAACGCTTGGTCGCAGCGAGGGATTTGTTGAAGCGGGTGACGATCTGAATCAGGCCCATGCAGACCCAGGTGATGGCAAAGGCGATGACGGAGAGCGCTGCAGGTTCGTAGGCCCTATTTGCGCCCAGCAACTGCAGGAATGGGCCAAATGCCGGCCGATTCAGCAGCGCCGCCATGGTGAATTCGCCAATGACGATTGCAAAGGTCAGGAAGGCGCCGGACAGAACCGCGACAAGCACATTGGGAAGAATGATGCGCGACATGATGGTAATCCGGCTTGCTCCGAGGCTTTCAGCGGCTTCGGTCATCGTGCGGATGTCGATGGCACCAAGTCCCGTATCCACGGCACGGTACATATAGGGCAAGGCCAGCGTCGTATATCCGAGGCACAGCAGGATGTTCGTGCCCATCGCCGACCCGGTCAGAGGCAGGATCGAAGAGGTGTTGTAGAGCCGGATGTAGCCAAACACGATGACGATTGCCGGAATAACCAGTGGCAGAAGCGTGATGAACTCGATGAAGGGCCGCCAACCTGGCAGCCGCAGACGCACCCAATAGGCAGTCGGGACAACGAGAACGACGCCAACAATGATGGTCGCGATTGCCATCACGACGGAATAGGCGAATGTCGCCTGAAATCCCGGGTCGGTCAGGACCACCCAATAGGCGTCGAGCGAATAGGTGCCGCGCCGCATGCGCAACGAGAATTCCAGCAGGCCAAGAAGCGGCAGCACAAAATAGAGAATGCCGAAGGCGAGCGCGATCCAGGACCAGAAGCGATTTGTCTTCATTTGAGCCACCGCTCGCTGCGGGCGCGCATCCAGATGTAGATGCCGTTGGAAACGCCGGTGATGACGATCATGCCGAAGGCCAGGGCATAACCAAGTTGCGGATCCTGCAAGACGTCGCCCCGGATCTGCGCGTAAAGAACGATCGGCACGATGCTGAGGGATGATCCTGTGAGAGCATATGCCGTGGCGATGGCGCCGAAGGAATTGGCGAACAGCAATAGAATGGTACCAAGCAGGGCAGGCCACAGAATAGGAAATGCAACCATGCGCCAGTATTGCGGGCCGGTCGCGCCAAGAATGAGCGCCGCTTCCTTCCACTCCCGCTTCAAGCCATCAAGGGCAGGGGTTATGATGAGAACCATCAATGGAATCTGGAAGTAGAGATAGGTGATCGTCAGGCCCCAGAAGCTCAGCAGATTGAAGCCGTGAGCATAAAGGTTGAAGCCGAAAATATTGACCAGCAGGTAGGTGACGAGGCCAGTGCGTCCAAGTGTGAACAGGAAGGCGTAGGCGAGGGGAACACCCGCGAAATTCGATGCCACACCCGAAAAGGTCATCAGCGGCGAGCGGATCCAGCTTGGCAGGCCGCCCAGAACGACCGCAGCAGCGATACAAAAGCCGATGAATGCGCCCAACAATGCCGAAGCCAGTGATATCTTGATCGAAATCCAATAGGCATCCCGGATTGATGGCTGGAAAAGGTTGATGAGATTGGCAAGGGTAAGGTTGCCTGCCGCATCCTGGAAGGCGCCTGCCACGAGATAAATCGTTGGCAGTACCAGGAACATCATGGCAAAAATCATGAACGGCATTACGCCCAACCAGTCGAGCGACAGACGTTTGCGCTCCGGTGCAGGCGAGACAGCCGGACTTGCGGGAGTAGTTTCTGAAATCACACTCATGGGTGTATTAGAGACCGCTTTCGAGGTTTCACAAGGTTGCTTCCTGCGCAGTTGCGCGGCAAGCCAACCCGACCATCAATTCGTCCAGACCGCCGTTTCGTGCACAAATTAGCACGGTGCACCCCGGCAAAACAGGAATCCCCGCGGATAGCTCCGCGGGGATACAACAGTCAGACTTTATTTGACGTTGGCGCCAACGACCTTGTCCCAGCCCTTGGTGATGACGTCCTTAGCGGCTGCCTGTTCATCAAGCGTCGGGAAGAATGCCTTCTCGTAGGCTGCCGCCGGCGGAAGCTTGTCGAGAACTTCTTTCGGTACCTTGTTGCTCTTCACCAGGTCCTGGAAACGTGCCGGGTGGCAATAGCCCTTCAGATAACCAATCTGGCCCTCATCGGAATAGAGGTACTCCATCCAGAGCTTGGCGGCGTTCGGATGCGGTGCATAGGCGCTGATGGCCTGAACGTAGACGCCGGCGAGAACGCCGGAAGCGGGTACAACAACTTCAACGGGCGGATTGCCCTTGAGTGTGTCGCGACCGGACAAGGCATTGTAGTCCCAAGTGATGATGATGGGCGTTGCACCCTGGGCGAGCGTGCCGGACTTGCCGATAACCGGAACGAAATTGCCAGCCTTGTTCAGATCGGCGAAGTACTTCAGACCAGCTTCGGCAGCTTCGGCACCAGGCTTTGCACCGGTCGAAGCGCCAGCAGCCTGTACGGCAAGGATCGCCTGGTTCGACGCGCGCGGATCACCGGCAAGCGCAACAGTGTTGGCATATTCCGGCTTGAGCAGGTCAGCCCAGTCCTTCGGGACGTTCTTGACGATATCGGTGTTCACCTCAAGTGCCATGACGCCATAATAGTCACCATACCAATGGCCTTCTGCGTCCTTGATATTCTCCGGAATCGAATCCCAGGTGGAAACCTTGTAAGGCAGTGTCAGACCGTCTTTCTTGGCGTCAGGGCCGAAAGAAAGGCCGACATCGATAACATCAGGTGCCTGCGGACCTTTGTTATCCTTGTTCGCCTTAATCGCTTCGACTTCGTCCTTCGAACCGGCGTCCGGGTTCAGCTCATTGACTTCCAGGCCGTACTTGGCCTTGAAGCCGGCGATGACGTCGCCGTAACCGCACCAGTCATGTGGCAAGGCGATCGTTGTGAGTGAGCCTTCCTTCTTCGCGGCTTCGACCAGTTCTGCCGGTGCGTCAGCGAATGAAATTGTTGTGCCCGCGAACAGCAGAGCTGTCGACAGTGCGAGCGCGCGTTTTGTGTATCCAACCATTTTAACACCCCTTTTTAAGCGATACGTCATTGGCTCTGTTTCGACGTCAGCATCCCGATATAGGTGTCTCGTGTCAGTTGGATGACAGACCGATGACGAGGCCGTGAACGTCGTTTTCCTGAGCAGTGGAGGGGAGTGAACCACTTTTTTCGCGGCTTAGCAATTCAGCCAAAGGGTAAATCTTCTGGGGAGTTAACCCCTCTTTGTATTGCTTTAATAGCGACAAAAATATTGGTGGGTGCGGCAGTTAGCCGAATAATGAATGTCGCATTTATCTGATTGCGACAATGTCTTCAACAGGATGGCCCTTAGCCCCGAGAATTTAAATTAGGGGGCTAAGGGTTTTCCCTGGAATTTCGCTTAAGATTCTGTTGCTGGACGCTTTGAATTCTCAGTGTCCGCCACCGCCACCGGGAGCTGGCGCACCGGGCTTGCGCATCATGATGGCAAAGATTGCAAGCGAGGCAAACAGCATGGTCAGGATGTAGAAAACATCCATGAACGACAACAGGAGCGCCTGCTGGTGGACCATGCCCGAGATCTTGCTGAGCGCGGTCGCCGGTCCGTCAAGGCCCTTCGACGCGAAATTCTGCGCCATGGTGGCCATCATGTCCTCCGCTTCCGGATTGCCCCAGTGGACGTTCTCGGAAAGCTGGGCATAGTGGATGGCGCCGCGATCGGTCAGGATCTGGTTGATCACTGCCAGCCCAACCGCGCCGCCGAGGTTGCGCATCAGGTTGAACAGGCCGGAGGCGTTCTTGAGCCGCGAGGGTGGAAGCGTGCCAAGAGCCAGATTGTTGATCGGCACCATGCACAGCATCAGCGAGCAGCCGCGCAGTATCTGCGGGATCAGCAATTCATGGAAATCCCAGTCGGCGGTCAGATGCGTCATGGTCCAGGTGCCGGCGGCAAAGCCGAGGAAACCGAGCATGATCATGATGCGCGGGTCCATGCGGCCGGAGAGGAAGCCGGCTACCGGTGCTGTCATGAACATGGCAAGGCCGCTAACGAAGAGCGCTTCGCCGATCATCAGCGCGTCGTAGCCTCTGATCTGCCCGAGATAGACCGGATAGATATAGGTCAGGCCATAGAGGCCGATGCCGAGAACAAAGGAAAAGGCCGAGCCGAAGGCAAAGTTCAGGTTCTTGAATGCAAACAGATCGACAATAGGCTGTTCCGCCGTGAAGGCACGGTAGAAGAATGTGACGGCGCCGATGACCATGACGATGCTGCAATAATAAACGGCATGGTCCTGCAACCAGTCATTGCGCGGGCCTTCTTCCAGAACATATTCAAGCGAGCCGAGAAAGGCTGCCATGGCGGCAAGGCCCCACCAGTCGAACTTGTTGAGCAGCGAGCGGTCGCCCTTGTCGAAATCGATCAGGTTCCAGGCGGCGATCGCTACGGCAATGCCGGGAATGACATTGACGAGGAAGAGCCAATGCCATGAGAACGCATGACTGAGGTATCCGCCGACGGTTGGTCCGATCGTCGGCGCAAGCGTTGCGACCAGGCCAATCATCGGCGAGACGATGGAGCGCTTTGACGGCGGAAAGATCGTGAAGGCTGCCGCGAAGACGCTCGGGATCATGCCGCCGCCGATAAAACCCTGGATGGCGCGGTAAACGATCATCTGGTCGATGTTCGTTGCCGTGGCACAAAGGACACTGGCGGCAGTGAAGCCCGCGGCGGAGACCGAGAAGAGAATGCGTGTCGATACGAGCCGGCCGAGGAACCCCGACAGCGGGATCATAATAACTTCGGCGATCAGATAGGAGGTCTGAACCCAGGAAATCTCATCGGAACTTGCGCTCAGGCCCGCCTGGATCTCGGCGAGCGACGCCGAGACGATCTGGATATCGAGAATGGCCATGAACATGCCGAACACCATCGCCAGGAAGGCGATGGCTTTCTTCGGATCGATCCGGTCGTCCGGAACAGCGGGTGCTGCCGGATTTCCAATAGTGGTGGCGTTCGACATGATCTTCGGCCTGTCTGGAGGTTGGTGCTACTTGGCCGGTGTCGTGCGTGTGTCGACGTCGACAACAACGCTCAGGCCAGCCTGCAGTTTGCCGCTTGCCAGAACGTCGGCAGGCAGGGCAATACGAACCGGCACGCGCTGAACGACCTTGGTGAAGTTGCCCGTGGCGTTTTCCGGCGGAAGGAGCGAGAAGACCGCACCGGAAGCGGGGGCTACCGATGCAACCGTGCCTTCAAACGTATCGCCGGACAGCGCATCAACGCGAACCCCAACCTTCTGGCCGACAACGATGTCACGCAGCTGGGTTTCCTTGTAATTCGCGTCGATATAGAGCGCGTTGACAGGAACAAGGGCGGCGAGGCGCTGGCCTGGGCTGACGAGATCGCCCGTCTTCGCCGCAAGATTGCCGATTACGCCATCGACTGGAGCGCGGATCACAGTGAAACCGAGATCTCGGGCGGCCTTGTCCTTGGCAAGCTGCAGCGACCTGACGGTGCCTTCGGCTTCCTTGTACTGCGCTTCGAGCACGCCGACATTGGCAACCGCAGTGGCAATCTGTGCATCTGCGGATGCGATATTGGCCTTTGCCTGGTCTAGGGCCGAAGTCGCATCGTCAAGCTGTGATTGCGAGGCAAAACGCGTGGCATGCAGCTGGTTGGCGCGCACGGATGCAGCCTGTGCATTGGTCAGAACGGCCTGCGCGGCGAGCTTGCCGGCCTGCGCCTGCTGCAGCGAAGCCTTGGCAGCTTCGGTCTGGGCATTGATGCGGTCGAGCGACAGCTTCTGGGTGGCGATCTGCGCCTCGGCCTGTTCTTCTGCGATCGTGTAGTCGCCATTGTCGAGCGTGATCAGGGGATCACCGGCTTTCACTTGCTGATTGGCGACGACATTGATCTTGTCAATATAACCGGTGACTTTCGGTGCAATCGCCGTGATATCGCCCTGGATATAGGCGTCGTCGGTCGAAACCATGAAGCGGCCGGTTGTCCACCATTCGTGGCCGTACCAGGCGCCTGCGCCAACCGCTGCTATAATCAAAACAGGCAGCACGAAGCGCTTTGCCGAGCGCTTGGGCGGAGCGGGTGTCTTGATTGTAACATCGGGTTGCGGAGCTTCGATCTTTGTTGGTGCTTCAGCTTTTGAAGCAGGAGCCGGGGCTGGAAACTGACGAATCTCAGCTTCATTCGTTGCTTTCGACACGGACATTTGATGGCTCTTTCTAGTGACATTCAGCGCATAACCCCAAAAATCCCTTCGATTTTTGGCAAGGATTATGCGCCACTCAACTTGTTACACGTCCTCGTGCGTCCCAAACGACGCACGGCGCAGTAAGGGAAAAGTGATTGAACCAATCGGTTCGATCGTTGACTTAGCGCAATCGGGGGCGCATATCAAGGGGATCGAACCGATTGGTTCGAAAAAGAATCGAAAAATGAGGAAACTGCGTTAAAATGTCATCTACTAAGTCATCCGTTGTGTCATCGACGACAGCATCAGATGCGGATTTCATGGAGGCTGAACGCCCGAGCCGCCTGGGAGCGGGTCAGGATCCGGCCAAGCGTCAGCAGATACTCGAGGGTGCCAATCGCGTTTTTTCGCAGATGGGATTCGATGCTGCGAGCATGAACGACATAACGCGTGAAGCGGGCGTATCCAAAGGCACGATCTACGTTTACTTCGATAGCAAGGAAGAGCTCTTCATGGAGCTCTGCAACCATTACCGCGAGATATTGTTCGCCGATATCTACCACTCACTCGAAAGCGATGGCGATATCCGCGACGCGCTGATCGAGTTTGGCACCGCCCTGGCGACTGTGGTTACATCCGACGTTGTCATTCGCGCGCAGCGCGTGGTGATCGGCGTTGCGGAGCGCATGCCGTCGATGAGCCGCGATTTCTATGAAAGAGGCCCAAAGCGCGGGCAGGCCTTGATGCGGGCGCTTCTGGAGAAGCATGTCGCTGCAGGCAGGCTGGATATCGCTGACACGGAGCTTGCCACCTATCAGTTGGCCGACCTTTTCATGTCCGGCATGTTCAAGAAGCGCTTGTTCGGATGCATGGACCGTGCCCCCTCGCAAGAACTGATCCGTAAGACGGTGACGTCCGGTGTTGATCTTTTCCTGAAGGCATATCGACGACCTTGATTCACCTTGATGGTCGCCCGAGCTGTCTACGAGCGACTCAGGCTGTTCCGCAGTTGGCGCAAACGCCGCGAATCTCGATGGTTGTCTTCGATTGCTTGAACCCGTTGCTGGTGGTCCATTCGCGGACACGCCCGGTGATGACATCGTCCGAGAATTCCGAGACCTGACCGCATTTTTCACAAATGGCAAAGGCAATCATGCCATGGCTGTGGCTATGGCTGTGCGGATGAGAGCAGGCGACGAAAGCATTGATGCTTTCGAGCCGGTGAATCATGCCGTAGTCGAGCAATTTGTCGAGGGCGCGGTACACCTGCAGCGGGGCACGAAAGCCATCGCCGCGTAGCTGGTCGAGGATCGTATAGGCGCTGAGCGGCCCATCGGCGCGGGCCAATGCGTTGAAAACCAGCGATTGGTTTTTTGTCAGCTCCTGCGTCGATGTCATTGCCGTATGCGCTCCTTGGTGATGGACAAGAGATAGGAAAGATTTGTCTTTCCCGCCAGTGGATAGATTAATTTTCGCCGTTCTCAAATTTGCCATTGTTGACTAATGTAATAACATCACATATCGAAATGGCAAGCTGCGCCACAGGCCAACGGCGTGTCGCCTGCCCTGAAGTATCGCAGAATGCGGATATTTGAATGACCGAACCATGCCTGACTTTTCGCGATCTGACGCTGGGCTATCATCGCCACCCGGCCGTTCATCATTTGAGCGGGAGCATCCGGCGCGGATCGCTGACAGCCGTCGTTGGCTCCAACGGTTCGGGCAAGTCGACCTTGATGAAGGGTATCGTTGGCGTTCTGAAGCCGATGTCGGGCTCCTGCATCGTCGAGAAAGACGTGCGCATCGCCTATCTGCCGCAGCAGTCGGAGCTTGACCGGTCGTTTCCGGCGCGCGTCGTCGATCTCGTCTCGCTTGGCCTTTGGCCGAAGCGCGGATTGCTTGGCCGCTTCACATCCGATGACCGGGAAAAAGTATCGAAAGCGCTGATGAGCGTCGGTCTCGCCGGCTTCGAAAAGCGCCCGATCGACACTTTGTCCGGCGGGCAATTGCAGCGCGCCCTGTTTGCGAGGGTGCTGGTGCAAGATGCCGATCTCATTCTGCTCGACGAACCATTCAACGCGATCGATGCCAAGACGGTCAGCGACCTGATCGAGTTGATCAAGCGCTGGCACGGCGAAAAGCGCACGATCATGGTGGTCGTGCACGATCTTGATCTTGTACGCGAACATTTTCCCGAAACGCTGCTCCTGGCGCGCAAGCCGATTGCCTGGGGTGCTTCGCGCGAAACCCTGGCGCCGGAAAATCTGCTGCATGCCCGGCAATTCCATGAAGCGTGGGAAGAAGGTGCGCCGTGGTGCGAGGACGATGCGGCGCATGCGGCACTGCACGATCACGGCCACGATCATGCGCATTCCCATGGCCACCAGCATCACGATCATGATCACCATCACGGCGACGATCATGATCACACCGGTCCCCAAAACGGCTTGAAGCAGGGGGCGGCCTGATCCATGTATGATTATCTGATCGCGCCTTTTGTCGACTATAGTTTCATGCAGCGCGCGCTTATCGGTTCGCTGGCGCTTGCGCTTGGCTCCTGCCCGGTTGGCGTTTTCCTGATGCTGCGGCGCATGAGCCTGGCCGGGGACGCCATGGCCCATGCGATCCTGCCAGGTGCTGCCGTTGGGTTCCTGCTCTATGGTCTGCAGATCGTGCCGATGACCATTGGCGGTCTGGTCGCGGGTGTCATCGTGGCGCTCGGCGCGGGTGCGGTATCGCGCTTCACCATCCAGAAGGAAGACGCCTCAATGGCGGCGTTCTATCTGATATCACTGGCGCTCGGCGTCCTTATCGTGTCGCTGCGCGGGTCGAATGTCGATCTGATGCATGTGCTTTTCGGGACGGTTCTTGCGCTTAACAATGAAGCGCTGAGCCTGATCGGCATGATCTCCGCAATCAGTGTCGTGACGCTGGCGATCTTCTGGCGCGGGCTCGTTGCGGAATGTCTTGACCCGCTGTTCCTGCGCTCGGTGAGCCGGATCGGGACGCCCGTCCATTTCATCTTTCTGGCGCTGGTGGTCATCAATCTCGTTGGCGGTTTTCAGGCGCTGGGCACCCTGCTTGCGGTCGGGTTGATGATGCTGCCGGCAGCTGCCGCGCGTTTCTGGACATCGCGGGTGGGCCCCATGTGCGCGCTGGCCATTATCATCGGTTGCGTCTCCTGCACGGTGGGCTTGCTGGTCTCCTATCATTTCGCCGTACCATCCGGGCCTGCGATCATCCTCTCCGCGGGCGCAATTTACCTCGGTTCAATCCTCGTCGGCTCACGCGGTATTCTCAATACCCGCTTGCGCCCGCATCGCCACAGAACAGCTTAGGATTTAAACCATGACGGCCTGCAAATGGCACTTTTCTCCGCTTCCGGTGCTCATGGACCCAAAAGTCCACGGCGCTCCGGGTCTCGAAAAGCACCATTTTCGGCTCGTCCTGATTTAAATCCGGACATATCCTCTAAACTAAAGGAAAAGACCATGATCAAGGCTCTTAAACTCGCCACGGCATTGAATGTTATACTATTACTTGGTGCCGGATTTTCTGCGGCCTCGGCGGAAGGTCTGAAAGTCGTATCGAGCTTCACCGTCATTTCGGACTTTGCCAAAAACGTCGGCGGCGACAAGATTTCGCTGACAACGCTGGTTGGTCCGAATGGAGATGCGCACGTTTATGAGCCGAAACCTGCCGATGCCGCGGCGGTTGCTGTAGCCGATGTGGTCCTGGTCAATGGGCTGCACTTCGAGGGCTTCCTGCCAAGGCTTGTCGAGGCTAGCGCCACCAAGGCTCCCATCGTCGAGCTGTCCAAGGGTGTCGAGCCGATCAAGAGTGCCGAAGAGGATCATGACCATGGAGCCGCAGGGGCGGAAAAGGAAGAACATGGCGCCTATGATCCGCACGCCTTCCAGTCGATCCACAATGCGAAAATCTACGTCAGGAATATCGTCGATGCGTTCTGCACGGCGGATGTGGCAAATTGCGATACCTACAAGACGAACGGAGCTGCCTACACAGCGAAGCTTGATGCGACGGAGGCCGAGGTGAAGGCAGCTATCGCTTCGATCCCCGAATCAAAGCGCCTGATCATTACGTCGCATGATGCCTTCGGCTATTTCCAGCATGAATACGGCCTGAAGTTTCTTGCCCCCGAAGGTATCTCGACCGATTCCGAAGCGTCGGCCGCCGATATCGTTGCTCTGATCAAGCAGATCAAGGAAGACAAGGCTTCGGCGATCTTTGTCGAAAACATCACCAACCCGCGCCTGATCGAACAGATTGCCAGCGAGACGAAGCTGAATGTTGGCGGCACGCTGTTCTCCGATGCTCTTTCAACGCCGGAAGAGGGCGCCAGCACCTATATCGACATGATGCATCACAATATCGATACGTTCAAAAAAGCCATTCTCGGCGGCTGATCGCATAGGATTTCAGAAAAGCGGAGCGATGACTCCGCTTTTTTCACCCGCCAAAGTGTAATGTTATTACATATGAAAGCTACTCATCATGCAAAACAAAGCCATAGCCAGTCGCCTGCCGGTCACCGTTCTTTCTGGCTTTCTGGGAGCGGGCAAGACCACGCTTCTCAATCATATTCTCAATAATCGCGAAGGCCGCCGCGTTGCTGTCATCGTCAACGACATGAGCGAGGTCAATATCGACGCGGCGCTCATCCGGGACGGCGGCGCCAATCTCTCGCGCACCGACGAACAGCTCGTGGAAATGACCAATGGCTGTATTTGCTGCACATTGCGCGACGATCTCCTGAAAGAGGTTCGTTCGCTGGCGGAGCAGGG
Organism: Phyllobacterium zundukense; assembly: GCF_002764115.1. NCBI lineage: Bacteria > Pseudomonadati > Pseudomonadota > Alphaproteobacteria > Hyphomicrobiales > Phyllobacteriaceae > Phyllobacterium > Phyllobacterium zundukense. The sequence continues at coordinate 655,068 of NZ_CP017940.1, forward strand.
AAGGTTCGATCATCTGCTGATTGAATCGACAGGCATTTCCGAGCCCTTGCCGGTCGCTTCCACCTTCGATTTTCGTGACGAGAATGGCCGCAGCCTATCCGATGTATCGCGGCTCGACACGATGGTGACAGTCGTCGATGCGGCCAACCTCCTGAACGATTACGCGTCGAGCGATTTCCTCAAGGATCGAGGCGAGTCGCTGGGTGATGCGGATGATCGCACGCTCGTCGATCTTCTGGTCGATCAGATTGAGTTCGCGAATGTGATCGTCCTCAACAAGATATCCGCAGCATCGCTTTATGATCGGGATCTGGCGCGCAAGATCATCCGCGCGCTCAATCCCGATGCGAAGGTGATCGAAACAGACTTCGCCAAGGTTGCACTGGAGGAGGTTCTGGATACCGGCCTGTTCGATTTCGACAAGGCGCAGGAACATCCCCTTTGGTACAAGGAGCTGAACGGCTTTGCCGATCATGTGCCGGAGACCGAAGAATACGGGGTGCGTTCCTTCGTCTATCGCGAGCGGCGGCCATTCGACCCGCGGAAGTTCCAGGACTTTATCAATAGCAACTGGACTGGTGTAGTGCGCGCCAAGGGGTTTTTCTGGCTGGCGACGCGGCCGGACCATGTGGGCGAGCTCAGCCAGGCCGGAGCTTTGGTCAGGACCGAAAAGCGCGGCCTCTGGTGGGCGTCAATTTCGAAAAGCCGCTGGCCCGACCATGCGGAATGGCGCGAAGCGATGCAGCCCTATCTCGATCCGGTCTGGGGCGACCGGCGACAGGAGCTTGTCTTCATTGGTGTCGATCCGATGAACGAAGCTGAACTCAGGGCTGAACTTGATGCGTGTCTGGTGGATGCCAAGGAATTCACGCCGCACAAATGGGAGGCACTGCTGGATCCATTCCCGAGCTGGGCGCGGCAGGCGGCTTGAGGGGGCAATTCCATAATGGGCTGACGCAGAAGTCGACGTTCTCTCCCCTTGTGGGAGAGAACAGATTTTCTTGGATTTGGCCTCCTTGCCAAATCCTTAGAAAATCCAAGAGAGGGGATTTGGAACGAGTTGCATATCCCCTCTCTTGCGATTTCTAGCACTTAGCTGACGCTAAGATGCTGAAATCGCTTTCTCCCCCACAAGGGGGGAGATAAGCTGCCGCTCAAATAAACGCAGCCGTTTGTGTCGGCGAGATGCGCACCTTGCCGATATTGCGGCCATCCATCTCGACAATCTCGTATTCGAGATCGTCGACGGTCAGCTTTTCACCTTCGGCCGGGATATGGCCGAGGTTCCACAGGATATAGCCGGCGAGCGTCGTATAGCGGTCGCCCTCATCGACAAGATCGCGTTCGATCAGGCCGCCAAGGCGGCGGATGTCGATATAGGCGTCGACCACCATGCTCCCGTCTTCCGAGCGTTCGAGAATGGGGCTTTCCTCGCCCTCCTCGGGGAAGTCGCCGGCAATTGCTTCAAGAACGTCCGTCGGCGTGACGACGCCTTCGAACGAGCCGTGCTCGTCGAGGACAACGCCCATCTGCACCGAGGAGCCACGCAGCTGCTCCATCACACGCAGGACATTGGCGTTCTCATGCAGGATCAGCGGCTGGCGGGTGACCTTGTCCCAGTCGATCTTGCCGCCATCGAGGATAGCGAACAGCAGGTCCTTGGTGAGCGCGACACCGACGAATTCATCGACGCGTCCGCGCGCCAGCACGACGCGACTGTGGTTGAGCGTGCGAATCTCGGCGAGCAGCTCCTCATTGGTCTCGTCCAGATCGAGCCATTCCACCTCGTTGCGCGGTGACATGATCGAGCGCACGGGGCGTTCCACCAGATCGAGTACACCGCGAATCATTTCCTTTTCCTCCGGATGGAAAACCTCCCCCGCCGCACTCTGTTCGGCGATCACATCGAACGTGTCGGAATGGGGTGGATCGCCGCGCCCGCCACCGAGAAGCCGCAGAACCGCACCTGCCGTGCGATCGCGCAGGTCCATCGTGGTGATGCGCTTCTCGCGATTATGCCGCCCGACCTGATTGGCCGCTTCGACGAGCACCGAGAAACCGATGGCTGCGTAGAGGTAGCCCTTCGGAATGTGGAAACCGAAACCTTCGACGATCAGGCTGAAACCGATCATCATCAGGAAGCCAAGGCAGAGAATGACAACCGTCGGGTGCTTGTTGACGAAGGTCATCAAGGGTTTAGACGCCAGCATCATGACACCGACGGCAATCACCACGGCGATCATCATGACCTCGAGATATTTCACCATGCCGACGGCGGTGATGACGCTGTCGAGCGAGAAGACGGCGTCAAGCACGACGATCTGGGCGATGACCTGCCAGAACACGGCATGTGCGACATTGCTTTCCTTGGCGGAAAGATGGCCTTCGAGCCGCTCGTGCAGTTCCATCGTGCCCTTGAACAGGAGAAAGACGCCGCCGAGAATGAGGATAATGTCGCGCCCGGCGAAATCGAGACCGGCGACGTTGAAGAGCGGCGTCGTGAGCCTCACCACCCACGAAATCGAGGCAAGCAGCAGGAGGCGCATGACCAACGCCAGCGAGAGGCCGACGAGACGCGCGCGGTTACGCTGGTGCGGCGGCAGCTTGTCGGCGAGGATCGCGATGAAAACGAGATTGTCGATGCCAAGCACGATCTCAAGCACGACAAGCGTGGCGAGACCAATCCAGGCATTGGGGTCGGCAATCCAGTCCAGTGTCCAGTCCATTGGGAAGTCAGGTCCTTATAATGAAAATGATCAGCGTACGGCTTCGCAGTCGGCAGCGCTTGCAATATGCAGCGCAAATCCGCCCGTGGCGCAGGCAAATGGTGAAACGGGAAATAGGGGGATTGGTTGCTGACGCTGCGTATGCAGGGTCAGCATGCTTCGCAAGTCCGGACTTGGAGGCTCTTCAGATTGATCGTCCGGCATCGATGCGCGGTCAGTCCCTGTTTGACTGGCTGTCATTGTGAAATTTCGTGCTGCCAGATGGGCTTATAATGGCAGTCTGAGGGATGCTGTTCAAGAGGCACGCGCAAGAAAGGCGGCGCGACAATCAATGCTGCCTTATCCGGCAAAACCACCGGCATCGAGAAAGGCTTGTTCTTCCTCGGTTGTCGAGCGTCCGAGAATGGTGTTGCGATGGGGAAAACGGCCAAAACGGCGGACGATGTCATAGTGATCGTCGGCGTATTCGAGGTTGGCCGGTGCCCCCTCGCGGCAAAGTTCGACGGAGCGCCGCTGGTCATCCACATCTTCCGAATGCATGAACGGCATATAGAAGAAAGCGCGCAGTTGCGGCTCGAACGACAGATCATGGCCCTTTTCCAGTGCCCGGCTGGCGTAAAGCCGTGCAAGTGAGTCCGTTGCGTACATGTGACCGGTGCCGCGAAAGAAATTGCGCGGAAACTGGTCGAGCAGGATCATCAGCGCCAGCGTACCTTCAGGCGTTTCCAGCCAGTGTTCATATTCGCGGCGCGCGGCAGCAAAATGATCGTCGAGAAAGCGCTGGCGGCATATCTCGTCGAACGTTTCATCTTTCACGAACCATTTGTCTTCACCGGCTTCGCGCCAGAAATCGACAATCCCGGCAATGGTCGATGTGTCGTTGTCAGCCATATGCTGCGCTCCCCGTTCGGTCAGTTTGCATCTGCACCTTGCGCCGAAGGCAAAACGCTGGCGGTTTCCTCGTTGAGGGCGCGGCCAGTCTGGCGCGGTTTGATCAACGGGCCTGGAACCGGCGCATTGCCCTTCATCAGGTCGCCGCCTGCGTAAATATCACTGGCAAGTTGCAGGTCAAGGCGTTCGGCGTCGCGACGGCGCACATCTGCGGCAATATCGGCCGCTTCCTGCGGGTCTACGCCGAGGCCGATCAAGGTGTTTTGGCCGAAGATCACTGCCGATTCGAATGTCTCGCGCATCTGGTATTCGACACCGATCTTGATCAGTTCGATGGTCGTGCCGCGATCGTAGGCGCGCGCATAGATCTGCACGAGCGGAAATTCGGCCTTGACCAGATTGGCAATGGCAAGAATGGTTTCGGACTTGTCGACGCAGATGAGCACAGCCTGCGCGCGGCCCGCGCCCGCCGCATGGAGAATGTCGAGCCGGGTGCCGTCGCCATAATAGACCTTGAAGCCGAATTGCGCCGCCGCCTGAATCATCTCGATATCATTGTCGATGATGGAGATATCCACGCCGCGCAGCAGCAGTGGCTGGCTGGAGATCTGACCAAAGCGGCCGAAACCGATGATCAGGACATTTCCGGACAGTCCCTCGGCTACATCGACATCGTCCAGTACCTGTTTCTCCTTCGGCAGAAGAATGCGCAGGGCGACGATGAAAAGTGGCGTCAGCACCATGGAGAAGATGATGATAGCGGTCAGGATCGCATTGGCCTGACCGTCGAGAATGCCGACCGCCGTAGCGGTCGAATAGAGCACGAAGGCAAATTCACCGCCTTGCGCCATGATGACCGCGCGCTCCAGGGCTTCGCGATTGGACGATTTGAGCAGCCGCGCAACGATATAGATCCCGGCGCCTTTGACGAGTTTGAAGGCCAGGACATAGAAGAGCACGGTCTGCCAGTTAGCGGCGACAACGCTGAGGTCCAGCGACATGCCGACGGCAAGAAAGAACAGGCCAAGCAGGATGCCGCGGAATGGTTCGACGTCCGCTTCGAGCTGGTGGCGAAAGGTCGATTCCGACAGCAGTACGCCGGCGAGGAATGCGCCCATGGCCATGGAGAGGCCGCTGACCTGCATGATAAGCGCAGCACCCAGCACGACGAGGAGGGCGGCGGCAGTCATGACTTCGCGGGCGCGGGACTGGGCGAGAAATCCGAACAGCGGATTGAGGAGGTACTTTCCTGCCAGGACGAGACCGACAATGGCGCCGATGCCGATTCCCATATCCAACCAGAGCAGGCCGCCGGTTGCAGTCGTGCTCATTGGTGCGAGGAAGGCAACGAGCGCCAGCAGTGGCACGATGGCGAGATCTTCGAACAGCAGGATCGACACCATGCGCTGGCCTTGCGGCGTGGCGATTTCGCCTCGCTCCTCCAGCAATTGCATGACGATCGCGGTCGAGGTGAGCACGAAGCCGGCTCCGGCGACGAAGGACTGGGAAATGGGAAAACCAGTTGCGATGCCGACGCCGGTCAGAAGCACCGCACACAGACCGACCTGGAGGGCACCAAGGCCGAAAATGTCCTTACGCAGGCTCCAGAGCCGGGACGGCTGCATCTCTAGGCCTATGAGGAACAGGAACATGACCACACCAAGCTCCGCCACATGCAGGATGGTCTGGGGGTCAGAGAAGAATTTGAGGCCGAACGGGCCGATGACGAGACCGGCGGCAAGATAGCCAAGAACGGATCCCAGCCCCAGTCGTTTGAAGAGAGGCACGGCGACAACACCGGCACCAAGAAGCACGACAACGCTTAAAAGATCAGGTCCGTGCATTTCCGCTGCCATTGTCACTCCTCTGCATTCGCTCGACGTTGAATGTCAGAGGTAAAGCGAGAGGGTGCAGCAGGCAAGCCTATTCAGACCTGCGGCAGGCGTTTGCTGCGATTACGCCAGATGCCAGATCCGTCGGGCATTGCCTGAAAATAGCCTGGACTTCTCGCTGTCGCTGCAGCCGGACAACAACGCATGGGTTGCGGCAACCCAGGTGGCGAGGCCGCCACCGAGCGTGCAAACCGGCCAGTCGCTGCCCCAGACGAGGCGGTCCCAGCCGAAACTGTCGATGACATGATGGACATAAGGTTTAAGTGTTTCGATCCGCCACGTGTCCGCATCCGCGTAGGCGACGACGCCGGAGATCTTGGCGGTGACGTTGGGGCGTTTGGCAATATCGGTGATCTTGCCGCGCCACTCGTTCAGGCCGTCGCCCTTGATGTCCGGAACGCCGCAATGATCAAGGATGAACTGGACACCGGGCGCAAGATCGACAAGCGCGGTGGCCTTGTCGATCTGCCGTGGCAGCACGCAAAGATCGAAGGTGAGGCCTGTACCGGCAAGCCGCTTGATGTTCTGGCGGAACAGGGTGCCTTCCGACAGATCGTCGGGCATGACATGGAGCACGCGTCGAAATCCCTTCACCAGCGGATTGGTTTTCTGTCGCTCGAGGAATGCCGCAAAGCCGTCCTCTTCCGGCCTGCTGGAAGAGATCGCACCGGCAATCAGGCTGCCTTCGCGTTTGGCAAGGCTGCCAATGTAGGCCGATTCCGATTCGATATCGGAAGGCGCGACATCAACTTCCATATGAAGGGCCTGGGTGATCCCGACGCGATGGGCCTGAAGCGCATATTCCTCGTAGCGAAAATCGCGGTTCAATGCCTCGACACCTGACAGCCAGGGATAGGACAGGGCCGACTGGTCGATCAGGTGAAGATGCGTGTCGATCAACTCGAAAGCGGGCATGGTTCGATCCTCTCAGGCCTGGCGTTGCACGGAAGAATGGATCACGTCGGCGCCGGCGAGTTCCGAAAGCTTCTGCGCCGTTGCGACCAGCATTTTTCGTGCATCGTCGACGCCCGGTGCATCGGGAAAGTTGAGCAACTGGATATAGGGACAGGTCAGTGCGGCGATCGCGCGTCCATCAGGACCAAGCACCGGCGCGGAAACGTTGAACACGCCTGCCGTTTGCGCGCTGGGCATGATCTCGTAGCCGCGCGCCCTAATCTGGTTGAGCCGTTCGCTGAAATCCGGTGGCTCCGCCATGTCTTCGGCACGTTTTTCGGATTCTGCAATCATCAGGGCCCGCTCCTCATCGGAACGGAAAGCCAGCAGGACATGGCCGGAACCGGTGTTGAAAAGGCTGATATGAGATCCCACCCGGATTGAAATGCCCCAGTAATCGGGCGCTTCCTGCTGCGCGATGACAACTGCCGCGCCGCGATCAAAGACGGTGAGCTGATTGGCCTGTTTGGATGTAACCGCGAGTTCGCGCATCAGCGGCGTGGCATAGGAGGCGAGGCGCCGGACCGGCGCATGCAGTTGGGCGAGCCCGAACAGTTTCAGTGTCAACGAATAGCGGTCGCCTTCAAGCCGTGTGACATAACCGCGGCGTACCAGACGGTCGAGCATGCGGTAGAATTCATTGGGACTGCGTCCGAGAAACTTGGCGATTTCAGCCTGGGTCAGACCGCCATCGATACCTGAAAGAAGTTCCAGAATATCAAGCCCTTTGTCGAGCGCCGGCGCGCGATACCGGTCGCTATCGTCTTCTTCTGACATATGAAGTCTCCCCTTACGTCGTATGCATATACGAAGACCATATTCGTAGGAAAGCAGTTTCCTTGCTTGACGGTCAAGCGCATTAATGTTTGTATATGAATGAAGCGCTCATATGTGGGTGTTAGAAAGTTGCGAGAGCCGGGGAGCGGCCGCTCGTTTTTTGGGAGGGAACCGATGAACAACCTGTTGGCCAGTGTTTCAGCTGGCGTTATTGCAATTTTCAGCGCGCAAGCTGTCTTTGCTGCAGATCTGCCGGGAAAATTCGAGGGCGTGACGATTGACGCCAAGCTCATCGGCGGCCAGCAGTACGAGCCGCTGTATGAGCGTATCGGCGAATGGGAAAAGCTGACCGGCGCCAAGGTCAACATCCTGTCGAAGAAGAATCACTTTGAGCTCGACAAGGAGATCAAGTCGGACATCGCCTCGGGCAGCCTGAACTGGTGTGTCGGTTCGAATCACTCGTCGTTCGCGCCGCAATATCCGGGCATCTACACCGACCTGAACAAACTTATACCGGCCGAAGAAATTGCTGCGTTCGTGCCTTCGAACATCAAGTCATCGACGCTGGACGGCAAGCTGGTGATGCTGCCGCGCGCGCAGTTCGACGTTTCGGCGCTTTATTACCAGAAGAGCCTTTATGAGGATGAAGGCAACAAGAAAGCTTTCAAGGAGAAGTACGGCTACGACCTGACCCCGCCGGACACCTGGCAGCAGGTCGCCGACCAGGCGCTGTTCTTCACCAAGGCTCCTGATTTCTACGGCACGCAGTTTGCTGGCAAGGAAGAGGCGATCAACGGCCGATTCTATGAAATGGTGATTGCAGAAGGCGGCGAGTATATCGACGCCGAGGGCAAGCCTGCGTTCAATTCGGAAGCCGGTATCAAGGCGCTCGACTGGTTCGTCAACCTCTACAAGGCGAAAGCCGTTCCGGCTGGCACGACCAATTACCTCTGGGATGATCTTGGCCAGGGCTTTGCGTCAGGCTCCATCGCCATCAATCTCGACTGGCCGGGCTGGGCGAGCTTCTTCAATGATCCGAAGTCGTCCAAGGTTGCCGGCAATGTCGGCGTCAAGGTTGCGCCCGCCGGTTCCTCCGGCAAGCGTACGGGCTGGTCCGGCCATCATGGGTTCTCGGTGACCGAATCCTGCGCCAACAAGGAAGCGGCGGCCTCGCTCGTCTGGTGGCTGACCAATGAAGACAGCCAGAAGCTTGAAGCCAAGGCAGGGCCATTGCCGACTCGCACCGCAGTATGGGCCTGGGACATCGAGCAGGCGAAGGGTGATCCGTACAAGACCGAAGTCCTGAATGCCTTCCAGGAAGAAGCCAAGAACGCATTCCCGGTTCCGCCGCTTGCCGAGTGGATCGAAATTTCCAACGCGGTCTATCCGGAACTTCAGGCTGCTATCCTTGGCGACAAGACGTCGAAGGAAGCGCTCGACACCGCCGCCAAAAAGGCGACCGAGATCCTTCAGGATGCAGGCAAGCTCTGATTGCGCTTGGGGAGGTGATCGACTTCACCCCCCCTCTGTCCTGCCGCACATCTCCCCCACAAGGGGGAGATCAGTCTGCAGGGCTGTTAGTACCAATCGCAATTGTTCGAATGGTTGCAGCGTGTGAATTGTCAATTTGATCACCCCCTTGGGGAGATGTCCGGCAGGACAGGGGGGGTGGCTGGAAACCATTCACCGCCAACCAGAAGGCCAATATTTCAGATGAAATTTCCCAAACTATCAGCGCCGACGCTCCTGCTGCTGCCTGCCATTATCGTTCTTGCCGCGGTCATCGTGCTACCGCTGCTGTTCTCGCTCTATTCGAGCTTCACGCCGTTCCGGTTGACCAAGCCTGAGTCGATCTGGATCTTCATCGGTTTTCGCAACTATGTAAGCGTGCTGACCAATCTGGAATTCTGGACCGCCTTCGGCCGGACCCTATTGCTCTTGACCATCGCACTCAATGCCGAAATGTTCCTCGGTCTCGGGCTCGCCATGCTGGTCAACAAGGCGACGCGCGGCCAGCGCATTCTGCGCACGCTGATGATGTTCCCGATGATGTTCTCGCCGGTGCTCGTCGGCTTCCAGTTCAAGTTCCTGTTCAACGACAATATCGGCTTCGTCAACAATGCGCTGCAGTCGCTGGGGCTGACGACGAATGCCATACCCTGGCTGATTGACGGGAATCTGGCGCTGTTCTCGATCATCGTCGCCGAGGTCTGGTCGTCGACCGCGGTCTTCGCCATTCTCATCCTTGCCGGGCTGCTTGCCATGCCGCAGGAGCCGGTGGAAGCAGCGCGCGTCGATGGCTGCACACCGTGGCAGACATTCCGCTACGTCACATGGCCCTATCTGATGCCATTCGCCTTCATCGCCATGACGATCCGCTCGCTCGACGTGGCGCGCGCCTATGACATTGTGAAGATCATGACCGATGGCGGGCCGGCCAAGCGTACCGAACTGCTGTGGACGCTGGTCGGACGCACGGCCTATAGCGACGCGCGAATGGGTCTTGCCAACGCGATGGCCTATATCTCGATCCTGCTGTCGATCCTGTTCACCGTATATTTCTTCAGAAAGCTTGCGGCCGCCCGCCAGCAAATCGGAGCGGAGTGGTAGATGGACCAGAACAGCTCTCACCGCCTCAAACGCCGCGGCCTGAAAGTCCTGCATCTTGTCGGCCTATTCCTGGCGATGCTGATCATCTGCCTGCCGGGCTTGTGGATTGTCCTGAGCTCACTCCGGCCGACAGTCGAGATCATGGCGAAGCCACCGGTATGGATACCGCAAGACGTCTCGCTCGATGCCTACCGTGCCATGTTTGGCGGCGCCGGGCAGGGCGGCATCCCGGTCTGGGAATATTTCCGCAATTCCCTGATCATCTCTGTCACCTCGACGGCCATCGCCCTCATCATCGGCATGGCCGGAGGCTATGCGTTCGCGCGCTACAAGTTCAAGGGCAAGTCGGGCATCTTCCTCGGCTTCATGCTGACACGCGCTGTTCCCGGCATCGCATTGTCGCTGCCGCTGTTCATGATCTTCGCCCGCGTCGGCATCATAGACACGCATTTCGCGATGATCCTGATTTATGTAGCGCTGAACGTGCCATTCACGATCTGGCTGATCGACGGCTTCTTCCGCCAAGTGCCGAAGGATCTGGCGGAAGCGGCGCAGATCGATGGCTGCACGCGCTGGCAGGCGTTCTGGCAGGTGGAGTTTCCGCTGGCCGGACCGGGCATCGCGTCGGCGGGCATCTTCGCGTTCCTCACCTCGTGGAACGAATATGCGCTGGCATCGCAGATCACGCGTTCGGTGAATTCGAAGACGCTGCCGGTTGGCCTTCTCGACTACACGTCGGAATTCACCATCGACTGGCGCGGCATGTGTGCGCTCGCAGTGGTCATGATCATTCCGGCGCTCACACTCACTTTCATCATCCAGAAGCATCTCGTGTCCGGACTGACGTTCGGCGCGGTGAAAGGTTAAGCTCGTCATGGCCCCTGTTACATTGAAAAAGCTGGTCAAGAGTTATGGCAATGTCGATGTCGTCCACGGCATCGACCTGGAGGTCAAGGATCGCGAATTTATCGCGCTGGTCGGCCCGTCCGGCTGCGGAAAATCGACGACGCTGCGCATGATTGCCGGCCTTGAGGACATCAGTGGCGGTGTGGTGGAAATAGGTGGCAAACCAGTCAATGACCTGCCGCCACGCGCCCGCAATATCTCGATGGTGTTCCAGTCCTACGCGCTCTACCCGCACATGACCGTGCGTGAGAACATGGGCTTTTCGCTGAAGATCGGCAAAGTCGCTCAGAGCGAAATCGACACGCGGGTGAACGAAGCCGCAGCAATCCTCGATCTGGACAAATATATGGACCGGCGCCCCTCCCAGCTCTCCGGCGGCCAGCGCCAGCGCGTAGCAATGGGCCGTGCGATCGTGCGCAAGCCGGACGTGTTCTTGTTCGACGAACCGCTCTCCAACCTCGACGCCAAATTGCGCACGCAGGTCCGCACGGAGATCAAGCGCCTGCACGCCAAGGTGCAGTCGACGATGATCTATGTGACGCACGATCAGGTGGAGGCGATGACGCTGTCCGACCGCATCGTCATCATGCGCGATGGTTATATCGAGCAGGTCGGTACGCCGGAGGAAGTGTTCAAGCGTCCGGCCACGCGCTTCGTCGCCGGGTTCATCGGCTCGCCGCCGATGAACCTCAACGAGGCGACGGTTGCCGATGGCAGGCTGGTCTTCGCTGGTGGCCAGGGCCTGCCGCTGCCGATTGAATTCCGCAGCAAGGTTGCAGCGGGTGACAAGGTGATCTTTGGTCTGCGTCCCGACGATATCTACCCGACGGGTCACGGCCTGAATTCCGGCGAAGCCACCGACGTGCATGAGATGGAATTGCCGGTCTCGATCACCGAGCCACTGGGCAACGAGACTTTGCTCTTTATAACCATGGCGCAGCGCGAATGGGTGTCACGCATGCTCAATCCGCGTCCCTTGAGTGCCGGAGAGATGGTAAAATTCAGTTTCGACCTGTCCCAGGCGCATCTGTTCTCGCCGGAAACCGGCAAAACCTTGCGGAGCTGATCATGGCCAAAATCGAACGAGTTGAGTTGCGCATGGTGGATCTGCCACCGAAAGTGCTGCGGACCGATGCGATCCAGAGCTTTGTCAGCCAGGAGACGCCGATCGTTACCATCACTGACAGCGATGGTGCGGTCGGAACCGGGTACAGCTATACGATCGGTACCGGCGGTTCCTCGGTGATGCGCCTGCTCTCCGACCACCTCGCTCCCCGCCTGCTCGGCAAGGATGCTGACCAGATCGAGGCGATCTGGCGCGACCTTGAATTTGCCACCCACGCGACGACGATTGGCGCGATCACCGCGATTGCGCTCGCCGCAGTCGATACGGCGCTGTGGGATTTGCGTGCCAGGAAGCAGAGCCTGCCACTATGGAAACTGGCGGGTGGGGCGAAGGATCGCTGCCCTCTCTACACGACCGAAGGCGGTTGGCTGCACATTGAAAAGCAGGCGCTGGTCGATGATGCCCTGCAAGCGCAGGCCAAGGGCTTCAAAGGTGCCAAGGTCAAGATCGGTCGGCCGCACGGTTCCGAGGATCTGGACCGCTTGTCGGCGGTGCGCGCGGCGGTCGGCTCGGGATTCGAGATCATGACCGATGCCAATCAGGGCTTTACGCTGGACGAGGCCATCCGCCGCTCGCAGGTGCTTCGCGATGTCGATCTCGCCTGGCTGGAAGAGCCGCTGCCTGCAGACGATATCGATGGGCATGTGCGTCTGTCGGCGGCAACGCAAACACCGGTGGCCATTGGCGAGTCGCTCTATTCGATCCGGCATTTCCGCGAATATATGCAAAAGCGTGCCTGTTCTATCGTGCAGGTGGATGTCGGCCGCATCGGCGGCATCACGCCATGGCTGAAGGTTGCGCACACGGCCGAGACCTTCGACATTCCCGTCTGCCCGCATTTCCTGATGGAACTGCATGTGAGTCTCGCCTGCGCGGTGCAGAACGGCAAATATGTCGAATATATTCCGCAGCTCGATGACCTGACCCACACGCAGATGCGCATCGAGAATGGCTATGCGATTGCTCCGAGTGAGCCGGGTATCGGTATTGACTGGGACTGGGATGCCGTGAAGGCGCGAAGTGTGGGCGAATTTACGACCGAGATCAGGAGCTGACGCGATGCAACGCATGGGCATGATGATCGGGCTGAACGGCGAGAAGGTTGCGGAATACAAGCGCCTGCATGCCGCCGTCTGGCCGGAAATTCTCGAACTGATATCGAGCTGCAATATCCGCAACTACACGATCTTCCTGCGTGAGCCGGAAAACATCCTGTTCGGTACATGGGAATATCACGGGACGGACTTCGAGGCCGATATGGCGAAGATGGCCGCCAATCCGAAGAACAAGGAATGGTGGGCCGTTTGCATGCCCTGCCAGGTGCCGCTGGAAACGCGCGCGGCAGGTGAGTGGTGGGCGATGATGGAAGAAGTCTTCCATCTCGACTGATGAGGAACATTCGATGAGTTTTGATCCCGCATCCCTGCAACAGAGCTGGCCCTTGCCGGCGAAACCACGACCGATCGTGACCTTCGGCGCGGGCAGCATTGTCGGCGATGCACATTATCCAGCCTACAAGAAGGGCGGCTTTCCGATTGCCGGACTGTTCGATCCGGATGAGGCCAAGGCGCGGAAACTGACTGAAGCGTGGGGCGTTACAGCCTATGCTTCAGTTGCCGAGGCCGCGGCGGTAGAGAATGCGATTTTTGATCTTGCCACGCCGCCTGCACGTCATGCCGATATCCTGAAGGTCCTGCCCGAAGGTTCGTTTGCACTGATCCAGAAGCCGATGGGCAGCGATCTTGGACAAGCGTCGGAAATCCTGCGCATTTGCCGGGAGCGCAATATCACTGCGGCGGTCAATTTCCAGTTGCGCTTCGCACCGCTGATGCTGGCGCTGAAGGATGCGATAGCGCAAGGCTGGCTCGGCGAGGTTGTCGATTTCGATACCTGGCTGGCGCTGGATACGCCATGGTCGCTCTGGCCGTTCTTGAACGGCCTGCCGCGTGTCGAGATTGCCATGCACTCGATCCATTATATTGACCTGATACGGCAGATGCTCGGCAACCCGCTGGGCGTGCACGCCAAGACACTGGGTCATCCCAATCATGAGGTGGCGCAGACGAGGACCAGCGCGATCCTCGATTATGGGAATAGGGTACGCTGTTCGCTGTCGATCAATCACGATCACAAGTTCGGCCGCAGGTTCCAGGCCTGTGAGTTCCGCGTCAGCGGCACGGAAGGCGCGGCCTATGTGAAGCTCGGCGTCAATCTGGACTATCCGCGCGGCGAGCCGGACGAATTGATGATCTATCCGAAGGGTGGCTCCAACTGGGTCAATGTCCCGCTGAAGGGCGCGTGGTTCCCCGATGCCTTTGTCGGGCGCATGGCCAATCTGCAGCGCTTCGCCAGCGGCGAAGACAAGGACCTGGTGAGTTCGGTCGAGGATGGCTGGCACACCATGGCGCTGGTCGAGGCGGCCTATCAATCCAGCGCGGCGCCGGCAACGCCACTCGCGCAGAAGCCGGAGGCCTGAATGTCTGAGAAAGCGATCTATTTCGAGGACTATGAACTCGGCCATGTGCGCGTCACGACCGGACGAACGATCACCGAAACGGATTTCGTGGTCCACGCTGGCCATACTGGCGATTTCTTTCCGCACCACATGGATGCGGAATTTGCCAAGACGACTCCGTTTGGTCAGCGCGTCGCTCATGGCACGATGATTTTTTCGATCGGTGTCGGACTGACGGCAAGCCTGATCAATCCTGTGGCGTTCTCCTATGGCTATGACCGGTTGCGTTTCGTGCGCCCGGTTTTCATCGGCGATACGATCCGCACGCGGGTTACGATCAGCACCAAGGAAGACGATCCAAAACGTCCCGAGAGCGGCCGGGTGGTCGAGCGCTGTGAGGTGATCAATCAACGCGACGAAGTGGTATTGGCTGCCGACCATATTTTGATTGCCGAGCGCAAGTCCAAGGGTGCATGACAGGCGCGATGAAGTGCCGAATGGAGATTTGAAATGACAGGTAAGCTTGAAGGCAAACACGTTCTCATCACAGCAGCAGGACAGGGCATCGGCCGGGCCTCGGTGCTGGCTTTTGCGCGCGAAGGTGCGATTGTGCATGCGACCGATATCAATCAGGAGCTGCTCGAGGCATTGCCGAAGGAAGCGGGTATCAAATACTGCAAACTCGATGTCCTGAAGACGGATGAAGTCAATCAGGTGATCAGCGAGATCGGCGCAGTCGATGTGCTGTTCAATTGCGCCGGCTTTGTCCATGGCGGCTCGATTCTGGACATGCCCGATGCGGATCTGGAGTTCGCGCTCGACCTCAATGTCCGCGCCATGATCCGCACCATCAGGGCAGTGCTGCCGGGAATGATCGAGCGCAAGGATGGAGCGATCATCAACATGTCGTCCGTTGCCAGCAGCGTGAAGGGCGTGCCGAACCGTTTTGCCTATGGCGTGACCAAGGCAGCCGTTCTGGGTCTCACCAAGGCTGTAGCCGCCGACTACATCACGCAGGGTATCCGCTGCAATGCGATCTGCCCGGGCACCGTGGAGAGCCCGTCGCTGGAACAGCGCATGCGTGCGGGCGGTGACTATGAGGCAACGCGCGCGGCATTCATTGCGCGCCAGCCTATGGGCCGTCTCGGGCTGCCGGAAGAAATCGCCGACCTCGCCGTCTATCTCGCCGGTGCGACCTATACGACCGGTCAGGCATACAACATTGATGGCGGCTGGACCGTCTAGGAGACTTTGGGAATCCACCCTGATGGCCATCTGATGCGATTTTCTGCGTTTCCGGTGCTCTTGGAAGTCCACTGCGCTCCGGTTCTCAAAAACCACACCAGCTGCCTCATCAGGATGAATTCTCAAGCGTCTCCAATAAGAAAAAGGAACAGACAATGAAATTTCTACGTTATGGCGAGCCGGGGCAGGAAAAGCCTGGCGTTCTCGATGCCAAAGGGCAAATCCGCGATCTGTCTGGCAAGGTGAGCGATATTTCCGGGGCGGTGCTTGACCCGGATGCGCTGGCCAAGCTTGGAGCGCTGGACGTCGAGAGCCTTCCGGCAGTTGGCGGCAATCCGCGTCTCGGACCCTGCGTCGCCGGGACCGGCAAGTTCATCTGCATAGGTCTCAACTATGCTGATCATGCCGCGGAATCTGGCATGGCCGTGCCGCCCGAACCGGTGATCTTCATGAAGGCGACATCGGCAATCGTCGGTCCAAATGACGATCTGGTCATTCCACGCGGTTCGGAAAAGACCGACTGGGAAGTCGAACTCGGCGTCGTGATTGGCCGTACCGCAAAATATGTGACCGAGGCCGAAGCGCTGGACTATGTCGCCGGCTATTGCACGGTGCATGACGTCAGCGAGCGAGCTTTCCAGACGGAGCGTTCCGGTCAATGGACCAAGGGCAAGAGCTGCGACACGTTCGGGCCGACCGGTCCGTGGCTCGTGACCAAGGATGAGGTCGCAGACCCGCAGAGCCTTCCCATGTGGCTGAAGGTGAATGGCGAGACCATGCAGAATGGCTCGACCAAGACGATGGTCTATGGCGTTGCCTTCCTCGTCTCCTATCTCAGCCAGTTCATGAGCCTGCAGCCTGGCGACATCATCTCGACCGGCACGCCTCCCGGCGTCGGCATGGGCATGAAACCGCCGCGTTATCTCAAGGCCGGCGATGTCGTGGAACTCGGCATCGAAGGCCTGGGTACCCAGAAACAGGTGGCGCGCGCCGACATTTAGGCGCCTGCGTCCTAGCAACAGATACATGAGGCATATTGTGACCCGCATCACCGATCTTCGCGTTTTTGATATCCGCTTTCCCACCTCGCAAAGCCTCGACGGGTCGGATGCGATGAATCCGGATCCGGATTATTCGGCTGCCTATGTCGTGCTTGACACGAATACGGACGGCCTTTCCGGTCACGGTCTCACCTTCACCATCGGCCGAGGCAATGAAATCTGCTGCCTTGCCATCGAGGCGATGAAGCATCTCGTCATTGGCCTCGAACTCGACTGGGTGAAGGAAAATCCAGGCCGTTTCTGGCACTTCGTTACCGGCGACAGCCAGTTGCGCTGGATCGGTCCGGACAAGGGCGCGATGCATCTGGCGACGGGCGCCGTGGTCAATGCCGTATGGGACCTGCTCGCCAAGGAAGCGAAGAAACCGGTCTGGCAACTGGTGGGTGAGATGACGCCGGAGGAGATCGTCAATATCGTCGATTTCCGCTACCTGACCGACGTTTTGACGCGCGACGAAGCGCTGGCGATCTTGCGGAAGGCTGAAAGCGGCAAGCAGGAGCGGATAGCGACGCTGAAGGCGGAAGGCTATCCCTGCTATACGACATCTGCCGGCTGGCTCGGCTATTCGGATGAAAAGCTGCGCCGCCTTTGCCAGGAGGCGGTGGATTCGGGCTTCAACCACATCAAGATGAAGGTCGGCCGCGATCTTGATGATGATATCCGCCGTCTGACGATCGCCCGCGAGGTGATCGGCCCGGACCGCATCCTCATGATCGATGCCAACCAGGTCTGGGAGGTCAACGAGGCGATCGACTGGGTGAAAAAGCTTGCCTTCGTCAAGCCGTTCTTCATCGAGGAGCCGACAAGTCCGGACGATGTCGCGGGCCACCGCAAGATTCGCCAGGCGATCAGCCCTGTGAAGGTGGCGACCGGCGAGATGTGCCAGAACCGTATCATGTTCAAGCAGTTCATCGCCGAAGGCGCCATCGACGTGGTGCAGATCGATTCCTGCCGCATGGGCGGGCTGAACGAAGTGCTGGCCGTGCTGCTGATGGCGGCGAAGTACAACCTGCCGGTCTGGCCGCATGCGGGCGGCGTCGGCCTGTGCGAATATGTGCAGCATTTGTCGATGATCGACTACATCGCCGTCTCCGGCACTAAGGAGGGCAGGGTCATCGAATATGTCGATCATCTGCATGAGCATTTTGTCGATCCCTGCAATATCCAGGATGCCGCCTATATGCCGCCATCGCTGCCGGGCTTCTCGATCGAAATGAAGCCGGAATCGATCAAGCAGTATCTGCATCGTACCACGGCCTGAGTCATCATGGATCCATGAAGAAACGGCGGCAGAGATGCCGCCGTTTTCGTTTCAAGATTTTTGTCGCCTTGCGTAAATGCGATGTCGTTTCCGCACCTATTCTTTTTTCGTGCCGGATGCTTTTATCAGGACACTTGAGGTGCCGCTTTCTAGGGGAAGCGGAGAATTGGGAAGCCGGTCGAGAGTTCGCTCTTCAACCCGGCGCTGCCCCCGCAACGGTAGTGGAGTAAAACGCGGCAAAATAGCCACTGGGAGTGCACCCCGGGAAGGCGCCGTGAAGCCCGGCAAGGCAACTCCAGAGCCCGGAAACCAGCCCCGAGTAACAACACCGACTGATCGCGGTGGGCGATCAAGGAGCATGATTTTGTGCAGGCAACACTTGTTGACTGTGCGGGCGTTCTTCTCCGTCACCACCAGTCAGTTCTTTGCAGCTGTTAGGGCGAGGACACGACATGGATATTCGTAACGAACTGATCCGGAATCTCAAAAACCGGAAACCGGGCTACGGACTTGAACAGGCCTTCTATTCCGATCCGGACTATTACCGCCTCGATATGGAGAACATCTTTTATCGCGACTGGCTGTTCATCGGCCATGACTGCGAAGTGGCGAAGCCGGGCAATTATTTCACCCTACAGGTTGGCGACTATCCGGTCGTCATCGTCCGCGACCGCCAGGGACAGATCAGGGCTTTCCACAATTCCTGCCGCCATCGCGGGTCGCGCATCTGCTCGGCCGAAAAGGGTACGTCGGCGAAACTCGTCTGCCCCTATCACCAGTGGACCTATGAGCTTGACGGCCGCCTGCTGTTCGCCCGCCAGATGGGCGATGATTTCGACGCCAGCCAGCACAGCCTGAAGACCGTGCACTGCGAAAGCGTCGGCGGTTATATCTTCATCTGCCTCGCACCAGTCGCACCGGATTTCGGCCCGACGCGCGCCCTGCTCGAACCATACCTCGCGCCGCATCGCCTGACCGAGACGAAGGTCGCGTTCCAGAGCTCGATCGTTGAAAAGGGCAACTGGAAGCTCGTCTGGGAAAACAATCGCGAGTGCTATCACTGTGTCGCCAACCACCCGGAACTGTGCAAGACCTTCCCGGAGGCGCCGAGTGTCACGGGCATCCAGGGATCAAAGGACGATCCGGAGATCGTCGCGCATTGGGACAAGTGCGAGGCGGCCGGCCTGCCGAGCGTCTTCCGCATCGCCGAGGACGGACAGTACCGTGCGACGCGCGTGCCGCTGTTGCGCGATGCCGAGAGCTACACGTTGAGTGGCAAGCGTGCGGTCGGCAGGCAGCTCAGCGATGACGTCAACGCCAAGCACATCGGTTCGCTGCTGCTCTACCATTACCCGACCACATGGAATCACATCCTCGGCGATCACGCCATCTCGTTCCGCGTGCTACCGCTCGGCCCCAATGAAACGCAGGTCACCACCAAGTGGCTGGTGCACAAGGATGCGGTGGAAGGCGTCGACTATAATATCGAAGAGCTGACGCATGTCTGGCTCGAGACCAATGATCAGGATCGCCGCATCGTCGAAGAAAACGCCTTCGGCATCCGCTCCCCCGCCTATGAGCCCGGCCCGTATTCGGTCGAGCATGAAGGCGGCGTACTGCAGTTCCTCGAATGGTATGGCAATGCGATGGAGACGCGTCTCTCCGGCGACAAGAAACTCAGCAAGGTAGCGTAAATGAACATGTCGCTTTCTCAGAATTACCCGCACCTCGACCAGATGCAGCCGTGGAATGACCGGCTGCACCTGCTCGAGTGCCTGTCGATTGTCGAGGAAGCGCCCAATGTGAAGACCTTCACCTTCAGGTCGGACAATCAGAACTGGTTCCGCTATGAGCCGGGCCAGTTCATGACTTTCGAACTGCCGGTGCAGCCGGAAGCGGTGCTACGCACCTATACGCTCTCCTCCAGCCCGTCGCGGCCCTTCACCATCGCCGTGACAGTCAAGGCGCAGGAGGAAAGCATCGGCACACGCTGGATGCTGGATCATCTGACACCCGGCGTGCGGCTCAAGGCATTCGGCCCGCTTGGCGATTTCTCCATGCGCAAGCATCCCGGCGGGAAGTATTTGTTCATCTCGGCGGGGTCCGGTATCACGCCGATGATGTCGATGACCCGCTGGATGCATGATTGCGCACCGCAAAGCGACATCAGTTTCGTCACCTGCGCGCGCCGCCCCAGCGATATCATCTTCCGCAAGGAACTCGAATATCTCATGAGCTGCATGCCCAACCTGAAGCTCGCCTTCCTCATCAAGGAGCACGAGATGGGGCAGGTCTGGACCGGCATTCGCGGCCGGCTCGAAGCGCCAAAGCTGCCGCTGCTCTCGCCGGACTTCAAGGACCGGACGATTTTCTGCTGCGGTCCGGAAGGCTTCATGCGCGATGTCCGCACCATGCTGGAAGCATCGGGCTTCGATATGGCGCATTATCATCAGGAAAGCTTCGGTCCCGCCGCCGAGCCGGTCTTGCCGATGATGGACGACATCTCGACAGAGGTTGTCGAGGCGGCGTCGACCGTCACATTCTCCATGTCTGGCATGGATGTGCCGTGCGTTGCAGGAGATACGATTTTGAAGGCTGCGCGCGGCGCAGGGATCCGCATTGCCGCAGCCTGCGAATCCGGCCTTTGCGGCACGTGCAAGGTGATGAAGATTTCCGGTGAAGTCGACATGGATCACAATGGCGGCATTCTCGACGAGGAGATCGACGAGGGCTATGTCCTCGCCTGCTGCTCCAAGCCGCTCGGCAATGTCGAAATCGAGGCCTGAGCCAGATATCATTTAATCCGATCGTACGTCTGTGCTAATATCCAGCACATGAATTTGCGTTCCGTCGATCTGAATCTCCTCGTCGTGCTGGACGCGCTGCTCGACGAGGCGCACGTCTCGCGCGCTGCGGACCGACTTGGCCTGTCACAACCGGCAGCATCAAGCGCACTCGAGCGCTGCCGCCATCTCTTCAACGATCCGCTGCTGGAACGCGGCAAGGGCATGATGCGGCTGACGCCAAAGGCCGAATCGTTGCGCGTGCCGATCAAGAATTTGCTGGCCGAGGTGGAGGCCGTGCTCGATCCACCAGCCATTGATCTGGCGACCTTGCGTCAAACGGTGCGCGTCGTCATGGCTGATTATCCGGCGGTGGTCATCGTCGGTCCGTTGCATCAGGAGCTGGCGAAGTCGGCTCCCGGCATCGATCTGGTGATCCGGCCCTGGCATGGTGGCCCTTCCGATGCTCTTGATGGTCTGGCCAAGGGAACGATCGACCTCGCCGCTTCGGTCTTTCCCAAGATTGATGTTTCATTCCGGCGGCATGAACTGCTGCAGGAGCATTATGTGGTGATGATGCGCAAGGAGCATCCTGCCGCCGCCGGATTCAATCTTGAAAAGTGGCTGGCGTTTCCGCATGTGCTGGTCTCGGGCCGCGGTCACACGAGTGGTGCTCTGGACGAGGCGCTTACTGTCTACGGCAAAGAACGCCGCGTCGGTATTGTGGTGCCGAGCTTCCTGATGGTGCCGCTGCTTCTCGCCCAATCCGACCTGATCGCGATGATCCCGAGCCTCTGCGTGCCAAAGGATGGAGCAAAGAACTTCGCATTGTTCGAGCCGCCGATTCCCGTCGACGGCTTCGCATTGCATCTGGCCTGGCACGTGCGGCGGGATCAGGATCCCGCAGTGCAGCACGTTGCCGGCATCATTCAGCGGCTGCTCAAAACGCCCCGATAACGTCAGAACACCACGGTCTTATGACCGTTGAGCATGACACGGGATTCGAGGTGCTTCTTCACCGCCCGTGCCAGCACCCGGCTTTCGATGTCGCGGCCGGTGGCAACGAAATCCTCGGCGCTCATCGCATGGCTGACCCGTTCGGTCTCCTGCTCGATGATCGGACCTTCATCGAGATCCGGGGTGACGTAGTGCGCCGTCGCGCCGATCAGCTTGACCCCGCGCTCGAAGGCCTGGTGATAGGGCTTGGCCCCCTTGAAGCTGGGCAGGAAGGAGTGGTGGATGTTGATCACCTTGCCGAACAGCCGTTTCGACAGGTTGTCGGACAGCACCTGCATGTAGCGGGCGAGGATGACGAGGTCGGCGCCGGTGTCCTTGACGATCTGCAGCAGCGCCTCTTCCTGCTCCTTCTTGGTGTCCCTGGAAACGGGGAGCACATGGTAGGGGATGCCCTCGTGCTCGGCAAAGCGGCGGCTGTCCTCGTGGTTGGAGACGATGGCCGCGACATCGGCATCGAGCCAGCCCACCTTGATCTGGTAGATCAGGTGCAACAGGGCATGGTCGAACTTCGACACCATGATGATGATCTTCGGCTTCTTCGACTGGTCGACCAGGGTGGTCTTCATGTCGAAGCGATCAATCGACGGTTTCAGGCTGCGTTCGATATCGTCTTTGACGATCGCTTCCGGCGTGGTGAAAGCAATGCGCATGAAGAAACGGTTTGTCTGCCGGTCCCAGAACTGGTTGCTCTCGGCAATATTGGCGCCAGTACCGGCGAGCTCGGTCGTCACCGAGGCGACAATGCCGGGCCTGTCTTCGCAGGACAGGGTGAGCACGAAGCGATGTGCATGTTCTGCTGCCTTGGCTGCGGTTGAATGGTTCAGGGGCTGGTGATCCATAGGCTAAACTCCAGGAAGCTCTTTCAGAAAACGGTCCAGTTCGTCACGGGGAATTCCAACCACATGTTCGGGCCCCGGATAGTTTTGCGCGTGCACATCTGCGACAAACTCGGAGAAGGCTGCGACTCTCTCCTGCTGCAGGCGGTCATATTCGGAGGTAAAGTTGCGATAGACCTTGGCATGACGCGGATAATGGCCGCGATTTGAGCCGAGGACATCCTGCGCAAACAGATATTGCGCATCGCAGCCTGTACCCGCACCCATCGAGATCATGAACATCGACGTCCGTTCGGAAATGGCACTCGCGACGTCGACGGGAACGACCTCGATTTCTGCGGCAAAGGCGCCGGCCTCTTCCAGTGCCTTTGTCTGTCGCCAGATTTCCAGCGCGCTTTGCGCCGTCTTGCCGACAGCCTTGAAGCCACCGGTCCAGGTTGCCTTTGACGGGATCAGCCCAACATGGCCGCAAACCGGAATGCCCTCATCGCGCATCCGGCGCACGGTTGCGAGGCTCGCAGCGCAATAGACCGCGTCGCCACCCGCGCGCAGCGAATTGAATGCGGCGCGCAGATAGTCTTCGGCTGTGATGAAATCCCCATATTCGAGGCCAGGGAATGTAAAAGCCGAGGGTGCGGCGTCGCGAAACTCCGGCGTGAGCAGTGCCGGCGGCACCGACAGCATGTCGACACGGGCGCGTTCGGCCGCTTCCGCTTCTTCCAGCGTTTCCACGCGCAGCATCGTCAATTGACGGCGGCCCTTCAACGCGAGGATGTCCGCCACCGTAGGTCGTTTGCTGGCCATTTCCTGTCCTGTCTATGCTGCGAGCAATGTTTTGAGCTTTACGTCCGATGCCGCAAGCTGGATGGGGTCGGGCTTGGCGCTGCGAGCAATGAGCATCTCGGCAAGCCTTATGTCCTTTGCGACCGTGTTGCCGGGGCCGATGCCGCTGGCTGCCACGAGCCGGCCGTCGCTGGCGAGATGAAACAGAATGAAGGCGCCGTCACCGAGGTCACGGCGGATGGTCTGCGTGCCCTCGTCGGAAAGGCCCGCGACCTGAAGGCCAAGCTCATATTGATCCGACCAGAACCAGGGAACGGCCTGGTGCGGTTCAAGCGCGCCGAGCATGTTGCGGGCCGCCAATGCACCCTGTTCCTGGGCATTGCGCCAGGCTTCGAGCCGCACACGGCGTCCGCCATAGATGGCAAGCGGGAAGGCGCAGCAATCGCCAGCCGCGAAAATATCGGGGTCGCTGGTCTGCAGCCATTCATTGACGACAATGCCGTTGCCGGTTTCGAGACCGGATGCTTCCGCCAGCGCCGTGACCGGCGTGGCACCAATGCCTATCACGGCCAGGTCAGCCGCGATGACATCGCCGTTTGAAAGTGTGATGGAGGCATAATTCGCGGTGTCAGCAATGGAGACAATTCCGGTATTGCAGCGGATGGTGACACCTTCATCCCGGTGACGTGTATCGATAACGCGAGCGATTTCCTCCGGAACGCCGCGCATCATGATACGGGCTTGCGCCTCAATCACCGTCACGTTGGCGCCGCGCTTGCGGGCGCTTGCCGCAAGTTCGAGCCCGATGAAGCCACCACCGACAATGACGATCCGCGCGCCCGGCTGAAACCGCGTACGGATGGCAAGTGCGTCGTCGAAACTGCGCAGCGTGACGCAATGTTTGCTGTCTTTGGCAAGGGGCAGGGCACGGGGAACCGCTCCGGTCGCGAGCAACAGCCGGTCGTAAGGGATCTGGCGGCTGTCATCGAGAACGACCTTTTTTTCTGAACGGCTTATCGCCGACACTGTGGATTTGCCGACGAAGTCGATGCGCTTATCTTTAAACTGGTCTCCGCCAGCGATCGTTCTCGGCAGCGGGTGGTCGTCGGAAACCATGGCTTCCTTTGAAAGCGGCGGGCGCTCATAGGGCAGGTGCTTTTCGGTCCCTACCAGTGTAACCGGTCCCTCATAGCCACTCTCCCTCAAGGCGAAGGCAGCGCGTGCTCCGCATTCGCCGGCGCCGACGATGACCATTCCGCCCAGACTTGCGCTTGTCATGGCGGTCAACCGAGCTGGATGAGGACTTTACCGGCCTCGACCTTGACCGGATAAGTCTTGAGGTTAACGCAGACCGGCGCGCCCTTGGCTTCGCCAGTCTTGTAATTGAACCGGCCGTTGTGCTTGGGGCATTCGATGATCTCGTCCATCACCAGGCCATCGGCCAGGTGGATATGCTCGTGGGTGCATAGGCCGTCCGTGGCAAAGAACTCGTCGTCGGGACTGCGATAGATCGCAAAGGTGCGCCCGGCATGGTCAAAGCGCATGACGTCTTCTTCATCGATGTCTTCGGAGGTGCATGCCTCTATCCAGTTGCTCATACTCATTCCTCCCTGGTGTGGTTATTATTCGGCCGCTGCTGACACCGGTTCGCTGTGGAATTCCTCGCGATAGGGCTTTGCCGTTGGCGGCAGTTTACGCTTGAGGAAATAATCCTCGTTGCGCAGCTGGCGCAGGAATGCGGGCAGCATTTCGCGGTAACCGTGCAGGATGGATGGGTTTGCCGCAGGCAGGTCGTGCTTGATCATCGCATGCAGCTGTGGGAGCGCGTGGTAAGGCACCATCGGAAACATATGATGCTCCACATGGTAATTCATGTTCCAGTAGATGAACCGGCTGACGGGGTTCATGAGAACAGTACGGCTGTTGAGCCGGTGATCGGTGACGTTGTCGGCCAGCCCGCCATGCTGCAGCAGGCCGGTAAGCACATGATGCCAGGCTCCATAGAGCCGCGGCAGCCCGACCAGCACCAGTGGCAGGATCGATCCCATATAGATCGACAGGGCAATGGTAACCGCATAGATAGCGGCCCAGATACGGGCAATTTGCACCACGCGGGGCTGTTCCTGCTCGGGAATGAAGGTCTTTTCTTCCGCGCTGACGATGCCCAGCGTATTGCGGACGAGGTCGCTCACGGCATGCCAGACGTCGAGAATACCGAAGAAATTCAACAGGACACGCAAAAGGTCAGGCGGACGCATCACCGCGATTTCCGGATCACGGCCAACGATGACCGTATCCGTGTGATGGCGCGTATGGCTCCAGCGCCAGGTGACGGGATTGCGCATGATCATGAAGCAGGCGATCTCGTAGACCGCATCATTCATCCAGCGGGTCTTGAATGCCGTGCCGTGGCCGCATTCGTGCCAGCGGCTGTCGGATGCAGAGCCATAAAGGACGCCATAGGCAAGGAAGAACGGCACGCAGAGCCATGTGCCCCAGAAATAAACGCCGAGGCCAGCGAAGACGACCATGCTGCCGAGCCAGATCGCCGTGTCGCGGATTGCCGGGCCATCGGAACGCTTCATCAGCTCTTTCATCTGCTTGCGCGGAATATCGGTGTGATACCATTCCGCGGCGGCAAGGCCTGACTCAACGGCCAACCGGGAGTCACGGCCGATAAGGCTGTAATCGCGCTTGGTTGGTGCGGTGAGTGCGGCTGTATTCATGCGAGACCTCCCAGTCATGCAGCGGAGAGGGGTTCTTTCCTTCCGGCTGAATGGCGGGGATACTACGCTTGCGCACAACCCTCCTCAATCTAGGATGACAAAATTCTATCATTTTCAATCAAGGATTGGTAGAATTGAATGATAGATTCTATCATGGAGTGCATAAGGTGGCGAACAGGCCGACAATTGCCGATCTGGCGCGCGAGTCAGGGGTGAGTGTCGCGACGGTGGACCGGGTTTTGAACAACCGGTTGCCGGTGCGCGAGGAGACGGCGCGACGGGTTTACGAAGCCGCCAACAGCATTGGCTATCATGCGGCCGGGCTGATCCGCCAGCGCATGCGGCAGGAGCTGCCGGAGTACAGGCTGGGCTTTCTGCTGCAGAAGCCCGGCCATCATTTCTATCAGGAATTTGCGCGGGAGATCGAAAACGCCGTTGCCCAGGCACCGCATTTTCGTGGCGTTCCTGCGATAGAATTCTGCGCGTCGCAGTCGCCGGACGAGATCGTGACCAAGCTGAAATCGCTGGCCGGACGCTGCCGTTCCATCGGTCTTGTTGCTCCCGACCACCCGTCGATCACGGCGGCGGTGGATGAACTCAAAGGGAAAGACATCCCGGTTTTCTCGCTGCTTTCGGATTTTGCGGCGGGCGTTCGCGAAGGTTATGTCGGCGTGAATAATCGCAAGGCCGGGCGCACAGCCGCCTGGATGATCGCAAAAGCCGCACGAAAACCCGGAAAAGTCGCGATTTTTGTCGGAAGCCACCGCTTTCATGGCCATGAACTGCGCGAAATCGGGTTTCGCGCCTTCTTCCGCGAAGAAGCGCCGGAATTCACCGTGCTCGACACGATGGTCAATCTGGAAACGCGCCAGATTACAAACGAAGCCATGTCAGAGCTGCTTCGCCGCCACCCGGATCTTGCCGGCTGCTATGTGGCGGGCGGCGGCATGGAGGGCGCGATCGCCGCAACGCGCGAGGCGCAAATGGAACAGCCACCAGTGATGATCGTCAATGAAATCACGCCGGAATCGCGGGCGGCGCTGGCTGATAATATCGTCACCATGGCCATCGCGACGCCGCTGCCACGCCTCTGCCGGGAACTCACCGAACTGATGGGCCATGCCATCGAGCGCGGCGCTGCTAATGCCCCCGGCCAGACGTTCCTGCCCTTCGACATCTACCTGCCGGAAAATATCTGAAATCGCATTTGCACGCGGCCACAACCAAATTGCTCGCGCCAGTAGAATTTCTTGTACCAGAATCGCGGATTCATGTGCGAGAATCGACAGGTTTCGTGTGAGAATGATCAACTTCTCTCAAAGAACGTTCAGGATACCGGAAATCGCATCCGGCTTTTCGGCCAGAGCAGAATCTATCAGAAATGATAGTTTTTCCGACCGGATGCGGATTGACGCAATGGCGGTCCCGACAGATGGTTGCGCCCGACATTTGCGGGCCGTTGCAACCACCGGCAGCAGACCTTTTCAAGCACCACCGGGAGGCATTCGGATGACCGACACAATTTCTCACCCTGTTTTTGCAATCAACCATATGGTCGCCCCGGGCCTGTCGCCGCGCGACTTCTTCCAGCTGGCGAAGTCTCTCGGCCTCAGCGATGTCGAGATCCGCAACGACCTCGACGGCAACGCCATCGTCAACGGCACCCCCGCGGCGGAAGTCCGGGCATTGGCCGAGGAGGCCGGCGTGCGCATCGCCACGATCAATGCGCTGCAGCGCTTCAACGAGTGGACGCCAGAGCGCGAGAAGGAAGCAATCGAGCTTGCCGATTATGCCCGGGATGTCGGCGCGAGGGCGCTGGTCCTCGTCCCGGTCAATGACGGTTCCGGCCAACAGGACGGCGAGCGGCAGGCCAACCTGCGCACCGCGCTGAAGGCGCTGAAGCCGATCCTCGAGGACCGCGGTCTCATCGGCTTCGTCGAGCCGCTGGGATTCGAGATCTGTTCGCTGCGCTCCAAGCGCGAGGCCGCCGAGGCCATCGAGGCGATTGGCGGCCAGGACCGCTTCAAACTCGTGCATGACACGTTCCACCATCACCTCGCCGGTGAACCCGAACTCTTCCCGGCGATGACGGGCCTCGTCCATATTTCCGGCGTGACCGATCCCGACGTCACTGTCAGCGACATGCGCGACCCGCACCGCGTGCTTGTCGATGCGGATGACCGCCTCGGTAATATCGGACAGATGCGCGCCCTGCTCGATCAGGGTTATGATGGCCTGTTCTCGTTCGAACCTTTTGCGCGCGAGGTACAGGAGCTGGAAAATCCATCCGCGGCGCTTTCGGCCAGCATGGACACGATCAAAGCCGGACTGGTTTGAATAGTGGACGGCAGTTCCCGGCCGCTTCATTCCGGCCGAAGGTTTGTAGAGATAGGTAGGCGGTCTACCACTCCGGCCAGACCGCACGAATTAAGGTGGATTTTTGCGAAGTTCATCGAGTGCTTCGGATATACCGAGCGATTTGTCGAACCCGCTCGCCGCCATGCAGCAGGAAAACAATCTTCTGCGGGAAGTGTTGTCGCCGGAACACATGGTCAAGGTTGCCGACGCGATCACGATGTTGAGGGCCGTTCGATGACGACGAAGCTGCTGATAGCGCTCGAAGATATCCTGATGGCTTCAGCTGTGCTCAGATATTTGACTTCGATTTCTCAAATGGCGAAGGCTTTGACAAAATCGGATCGCAGCGCGTTGCAATGCTGAACCAAGCGAACAGCAGAATTATAAACAGCACACCCACGACAGGGCGTAAGGGGTGAGTGTTGATGTTGGTCGAGTGGGAGTCACTCCACACCGCCTCAAACTCCTTGTCTTTACTATCTTTGTCTTTGTCTTCATCCATATGCGTATTTGATCATATCGATGTTAAAACTTTACCGCCGCGCATAACTGCCCGGCAGACAATCCGGCGGTGGCAAATCAAGCCCGCCACCATCCGCAGATGGCGTCGCAATAAACGCAAAAAACGTGTCCTGATAGTTGATATAGCGGCATTGCGTGTATCGGCGTGTCCTTGGTCAGCGCCGCATCGGAAGCCGCTGTGGCCCAACTGAAAATTATACTCCCACAGCCCTTTCAGTTCACCATGCTCAAGCCGCATGATCCGAGCAACAGTGACGCCATCAACCGATAAAAGTTTACCAACCGAATGAACGCTAGCTCAATAGCTCAAGTGATAGAACATGGCCCTTGGTTCTCAGAACGAGGTGTTTATGTTCATTTGGCTCCTAATACTTCTGGTCGGCGTGTTCTTGATGATGCGCACGGGTATTAAAGTCCAAAAGGAAATCGTCGCCCGCGACTATTCGTGGAGAAACTTTGGCTTGCTCTCCTTCGCGTGGCTCGCAATTACGTTGTCAGGCTTTCAGTCAAACTGCTCTGAGATCGGCTGCCAATGGAGCGTGCAATTCGGCTGGTTGGCGAACCTTCTTCATCAGATTGTGCCAATCCAGGGATTTGAACCCACCCGCACGATCATGTTGCTGATTTGCGGCTACGTTATCGTGACCATATACCTCTTGGGTCACTGGATTGGATGGATGCTCTACTGCACCCGAAAACTCTTTCAGCTTGCGAGCTAAGTAAGCTTTATCAAACAGCCCTCGTCGCTCAAACTTGCCGCCTACGCCTTCGGGTGTATTTCAAAAAACATGCCGAGCGGCGCCGAACAATTTGCCGCATTGATAACGGGCCTTCAGGCCCAGGAATGACGCAATCGCAAATCCCCCAGAGCTGCCGGTTGACCGCGGGAGACCGTGTGGCGGCTGGCCGTTGGCGAGGCGCGCGAGCCGCTCTATACGACGGTGCGGCGAATCGAGCATCTTTACGAGCAGAAGATCGAGCCAAGTCTGCTGCGAACGATGCGACGATAGGCGAGTGGACGCTTTGCGTGGTATGACGTTCTTGCTCAAAGCAAGACTTTTTTACTTTTCAGAACGAAACGGCCCGATAGGTTTTTCCCGTCGGGCCGCTTTGTCTTTAGGCGTTGCGAACGTCTAGAGAACGAGTTTTTTCAAACGCCGATAGTTTAAAAACGCGGCGAAGCCCCGGGAACTCGATCAGCTAATCATCTTCCTCGTCATAAACAACGATATCTGCAATGGCGGGTATCCAGGGAAGCGCTGAGCGCTGCCAGACTGCATGGGTCGGCCGCAGTTCCGCACGTTGCGCGAGCGTGCCAACCCGAACACCGTAGACCGAGGGATTGTGGCTATCTGACGTCGCATAGAGCGGTGTACCGCATTCGGCGCAAAAGGCTTGCGCCCGGCGCGCGCCGCTTGCCGCGGTCTTGATGTAGACTTTCGGGTTGCCTGACAGAATGTGAAAGTCACTTGCTGCGACGGGAACCGATACGCGAAAGGCCGTCCCTGTCAGAGTCTGGCAGTCGGTACAATGGCAAATGCTCACTTCGCCGGGATCGACATCGCCAGTGAATGTTATCCTGCCGCAATGGCATGCGCCATCAACTTTCATGTTCCATCCCTCCGGTTCGATCTGCAGCAATCAAACAGGTCTACTCGATCAGAAGCAAGCCGCGCTTCTTGTCTCCGTCGAACGTGTCCATGGCCTGGAACAATCGTTCACGCTCGACGAGCCACGGCCTGTAATTCTCATTCACATCGAGGACAAAGACCATATCTTCGGCTTCAAGGTATCCGCCGATCGGCGAATGATGACCACTGCCCGCGCCAAACACCAGCTCTCTGGTGAAATTGACGATGTAACGGCGATTGGGGTCGTTGGCGCGTCTCAGATGGTCGCGAAACTCTTCGGCCGTGAGATTGCGCAGGACGGTGACTTTCCGTTCGGTGTGCTTTAGTGCGACCTCGGCAAGCTCATCAAGTGTGAGCCCCATGATGCAGAAGCCGGTCCAGCACTTTCCGGTCCCTTCGAGAACCGCTGCTTCGGTCGTCTCCTCCTCGCCGATGGAACGGAAGGCATTTGCAACGCTTGCCGGGCCGCATCGGGAGCCGTTGGATTGCCAGTCCAGTTCTGGCTTGAAGGTCGCAGCCACTGGCAGTTGCCATGCGCGATTTATCAATTCGGGTGTGCGGATGACCGAGGTTTGAATTGCCTCCGGCGAAACCCTGGTCTGCCCCACGACAAGAAATGCCGCACCCGCAAGCAGGGCGGTACAGGCAACCAAACCGAAAACGAAACGACGCCTCATCGCTACAACCTCGATAGCCTGGTCGCCGAAACTTTATCGGTCGGACGCCAAAACTTCAAATTGAACGGGAACGAGGAAAGTGCAGGGGCGCCTGCCGTGTTTTTCTCCTCTATCCCCATAGGCGGTCTTGCTGTTCGATACTGAATTAATGAGGGCTTCCACCTGGAGGTCGAGAAGTCTTATTGCGCAGCTGTGCAAAAAATTACCCCTCAATTATTGCCCGGTTTTCCTGAATCCCGCTTGACGCTGCGAACAGAAAATGGAATAAATATTTCAGAAACTGAGTACAACGGTCTGTATGTTCCGTAATTGATGCTCAGAATCAAGTTTGCGCGAAACTTCGCGCACTCTTCACGTCCGGATATTCGCAAGCCAAGGGTAGGTTGGCTGCGAACTATGAAGGCGCGGGGAGCTTCCGGATTAAAGCCGGTGTGGCCGGGCACCATTTGTGGAGGAGAAGAAATGAAGAAATTTTTGATGACTGTGGCCGTCTCTGCGTTGATGAGCAGTTCGGCCTTTGCCGCCAATATCGGTGTCTCCATGGCGCTGTTCGATGACAACTTCCTCACGGTCCTGCGCAACGGTATGCAGGACTATGCCAAGACGCTCGACGGCGTGACCTTGCAGGTCGAGGACGCGCAGAACGATGTCGCCAAGCAGCAGAGCCAGATCCAGAACTTCATTGCATCCAAGGTCGACGCCATCATCGTCAACCCGGTCGATACGGACGCTACCGCTGCCATGTCGAAGATTGCGTCCGAAGCGGGTATTCCGCTGGTCTACGTCAACCGGGAGCCGGTGAACGTCAACGAACTTCCCGAGAAGCAGGCGTTCGTGGCTTCGAACGAAGTCGAATCCGGTACGCTCGAGACCAAGGAAGTCTGCCGCCTGCTCAAGGGCAAGGGCGATATCGTTGTCATGATGGGCGAATTGTCCAACCAGGCAGCGCGCCAGCGCACCAAGGACATTCATGACGTGATCGCCACGGATGAGTGCAAAGGTCTCAAGATCGTTGAAGAACAGACCGCCAACTGGTCCCGTACGCAGGGCGCCGACCTGATGACGAACTGGCTCTCCGCCGGTCTGAAGTTCGATGCAGTGGTTTCCAACAATGACGAAATGGCCATTGGCGCGATCCAGGCACTCAAGGCTGCCGGGCGCGCGATGGACACGGTTGTCATCGGCGGTGTCGATGCCACGCAGGACGCGCTTGCGGCCATGGCTGCCGGCGACCTCGACGTGACGGTGTTCCAGAACGCCGCCGGTCAGGGCCAGGGTGCAGTCGATGCAGCGCTCAAGCTTGCCAAGGGCGAGAAGGTCGAGACCAAGGTCTATGTGCCTTTCGAGCTGGTGACGCCGGAGAACCTGTCGAAGTACCAGAAGTCCAATTAGGAGACCTTTGCCAATCCACCCTGACGGGCATCTGATGCGATTTTCTGCGCTTCCGGTGCTCATGGACCAAAAAGTCCACTGCGCTCCGGTTCTCGAAAAGCGCACCACCTGCCTCGTCAGGCTGAATTCTCAAACGGTCTCCCGGGCCGGTAATCCGGGACGCACCAATCCGGTGCGTTCCGGTATATAATAAAGCCTCTCTGGGAGGAGATGATCATGTCAGTCAGTCCCTCGACCATGGCCGCGGTGCGCGCCAGTGGCGCCATACCGCAGGCGGAATATCTTCTGAACGTTGAGAACATCCGCAAGGAATTCCCCGG
The DNA here is from genome assembly GCF_002764115.1 of Phyllobacterium zundukense. NCBI lineage: Bacteria > Pseudomonadati > Pseudomonadota > Alphaproteobacteria > Hyphomicrobiales > Phyllobacteriaceae > Phyllobacterium > Phyllobacterium zundukense. Next base: position 688,017 of record NZ_CP017940.1, read on the forward strand.
CGTGCTGGCGCTGGACAACGTGCAATTCCGGCTGAAGCGCGGCACAGTGCACGCGTTGATGGGCGAGAACGGCGCCGGTAAATCCACTCTGATGAAGATTCTCGCTGGAATATATATTCCAGATCAGGGCGAGGTTTATCTCAAGGGCCTGCCGATCCGCCTCAAGTCACCCTTGGATGCTCTGGAGAATGGCATCGCCATGATCCATCAGGAGCTGAACCTGATGCCGTTCATGACGGTGGCGGAAAATATCTGGATCCGCCGCGAGCCGAAGAACAGTTTCGGCTTTGTCGATCATGGCAAGATGTACGACATGACGGCCGAACTGTTCCAGCGGCTCAACATTGCGCTCGATCCGGAAAGCCAGGTGCGCGACCTGAGCGTTGCCAACCGGCAGATGGTGGAGATCGCCAAGGCGGTTTCCTACGAATCCGATGTGCTGATCATGGATGAGCCGACCTCGGCCCTGACCGAGCGCGAAGTGGAACATCTTTTCGCAATTATCCGCGACCTGCGCGCACAAGGCATCGGCATCGTCTACATTACCCATAAGATGAGCGAGCTGTTCGAGATTGCCGACGAGTTTTCGGTATTCCGCGACGGCCGCTATATCGGCACGCATCTTTCGACCGATGTAACACGCGACGACATCATCAAGATGATGGTCGGGCGCGAGATCACCCAGATGTTCCCGAAGGAGACCGTGCCGATCGGCGATGTGGTGCTTTCGGTGAAGGACCTTTCGCTGAAGAACGTGTTCCACGACGTTTCGTTCGAAGTGCGGGCAGGAGAGATTCTCGGTGTTGCCGGCCTGGTCGGTTCCGGCCGGTCGAATGTGGCCGAGACGATTTTTGGTGTGACGCCGGCAACGGCAGGGACCATCGAAATCAACGGCAAGCCGATAAAGATGAATTCACCAAACCAGGCGATCAGCCATGGAATGGCTTTCATCACTGAGGATCGCAAGGAAACCGGCTGCCTGCTCATTCTAGATGTGCTCGAAAACATGCAGATCGCCGTGCTGCAGGACCGTTTCGTCAAATATGGCTTTGTCCAGGAAAAGGGCGTAACCGCCGCCTGCAAGACCATGAGCGACGCGCTGCGCGTGAAGACGCCGAACATGCAGGAAACGGTCGAAAACCTTTCCGGCGGTAACCAGCAGAAGGTGCTGATCGGTCGCTGGCTCTTGACCAACCCGAAGATTCTCATTCTCGACGAGCCGACGCGCGGCATCGATGTCGGCGCCAAGGCGGAGATTCACCGCCTCGTGTCCCAGCTCGCCAAGCAGGGCGTCGCGGTGATCATGATCTCGTCGGAGATGCCGGAAGTGCTCGGTATGAGCGACCGTATCATGGTGATGCATGAGGGCCGCGTGACCGGTTTTCTCGATCGAGAAGAAGCAACCCAGGTAAAGGTAATGGAGCTCGCTTCAAAATGAGCGCCCCGGGGAGGAAACAACAATGACGAGTGAACAGATAACCGCCAAGGCAACAACACCGGCACTCGGGCGCAAGCACCGCCGGCGCATGCCGCCAGAGGTCAACATCCTGCTGGTGCTGATCGGTATTGCAGTGGTCTTCGAGATACTGGGCTGGATTTTTGCCGGACAGAGCTTCCTGATGAATGTGCAGCGCCTGCGGATCATCATCCTGCAGGTCTCCGTCATCGGCATCATCGCTGTCGGCGTGACGCAGGTGATCATTACCGGCGGCATCGATCTTTCCTCCGGCTCCGTCGTCGGCATGACGGCGATGATCGCCGCAAGTTTCGCCCAGTCCTCCACCTGGGCCCGGCCGGTCTATCCCGCATTGACGGACCTACCGTTTTTCATCCCTATCGGTATCGGTCTCGGCATTGGCCTTTTGGCCGGTATCGTCAATGGCTGGCTGATCGCTTACACCAAGATACCGCCCTTCATTGCCACGCTCGGCATGATGGTCTCCGCGCGCGGCGTGGCAAAATGGTACACCAAGGGCTCGCCGGTTTCGGGTCTGACCGATCAGTTCAATTTCATCGGCACCAGCATCTGGCCGGTCGTGGTGTTCCTGGTCGTGGCGCTGATCTTCCATATTGCACTGCGCTACACGCGCTACGGCAAGTTCACCTATGCCATCGGTGCCAATGTACAGGCGGCTCGCGTCTCCGGCATCAATATCGAGAAGCACCTGATCAAGGTCTATGCCATTGCCGGCCTGCTGGCAGGGCTTGCCGGTATCGTCACGGCTGCCCGTGCGCAAACGGCACAGGCCGGCATGGGCGTCACCTACGAACTTGATGCCATTGCCGCTGCCGTCATTGGCGGAACATCGCTGACGGGCGGTATCGGCCGCATCACCGGCACGGTCATCGGCGCCATCATTCTCGGCGTCATGATCTCCGGCTTCACCTTCCTGCGGGTGGACGCCTACTACCAGGAGATCATCAAGGGCGTGATCATCGTTGCAGCCGTGATCGTGGACGTGTATCGCCAGAAGAAGCGCAAAGTCTAGTGAGACGCCGGCTATCTCTCCCCTTGAAGGGGGGAGATAAACGCGGCACTGACGGCAAGAATCAATCTGTAACGCCCGGGTCCTTCCGGGCTTCTTTTAAGAGGGTATGAAATGACTGTACGTTTTGGCCTGCTCGGCGCAGGCCGTATCGGCAAGGTGCATGCGAAAGCAGTGACATCCAATGCGGGAGCGAAACTCGTCGCCGTCGCCGATGCTTTCGAACAGGCCGCCAAGGATCTCTCCGCCGCCCATGGCTGTGAAATCCGCACCATCGACGAGATCGAGAAGGCTTCGGATATCGACGCAGTCATCATCTGCACGCCGACGGATACGCATGCTGATCTGATCGAGCGCTTTTCCCGGGCCGGCAAGGCGATCTTCTGCGAGAAGCCGATCGATCTCGACGTGGAGCGCGTCCGGCAATGCCTCGCGGTGGTCAAGGAAACCGGTGCCACGCTGATGGTCGGCTTCAATCGCCGCTTCGATCCGCACTTTGCCGCCGTACGCAAGGCAATCGACGATGGCGCCATCGGCGATGTCGAAATGGTCACGATCACCTCGCGCGATCCCGGCGCGCCACCGGCTGAATATATCAGCCGTTCCGGTGGTATCTTCCGTGACATGACGATCCATGATTTCGACATGGCCCGCTTCCTGCTGGGCGAGGAGCCTGTTGCCGTGACCGCCCATGCCTCGGTGCTGGTCGACAAGAAGATCGGTGAGCTTGGCGATTACGACAGCGTCAGCGTCATCCTCTCGACCGCTTCGGGCAAACAGTGTGTGATCTCCAATTCCCGCCGCGCGACCTACGGCTATGACCAGCGTATCGAAGTGCATGGCTCAAAGGGCCTGGCGGCCGCGGAGAACCAGCGGCCGGTCTCGATCGAGATTGCCAATGGCAGCGGTTATACCCGCCCGCCGCTACATGATTTCTTCATGACGCGCTATACGGAAGCCTATGCCAACGAAATCGCCGCTTTCATCAATTCGATCGCGACGGGCGTGAAGGCAAGCCCAAGCGGCGAGGATGGCCTGATCGCGCTGGCGCTTGCCGACGCGGCGCTGCGCTCGGTCAAGGAAGGCAAGACGATCACGGTTTGAGTTCTCCGTTATCTCTCCCCTTGTGGGAGAGAAAGGATTTTCTTGAGTCTAGCGCAGCTAAGCCCTTAGAAAATCCAAGAGAGGGGATTTGTTAGCGCCAGAAACACCCCCTCTCTTGCGATTTCTAGCACTTAGCAAGAGCTAAGATGCTGAAATCGCTACCGGGGCGAGCCACGGGTCTCGCCCGCCTTCGGCCCCCCACAAGGGGGGAGATAATCGGCATCGTCTGTCGGCGCTCCCATGCCCAAAGACGCTACCGCACATCAACCCAGCGTTGTTCGTTGAACGAGCGCGCCATGGCGTGCACGGTCCGCTCGATCTCGAGCCCGTCGGCAAATTCGATCAGGTGGGCGGGCTGACCGTTGATGCGCTTGACCAGCTCATGGCATTCGATGATCTTGAGATCATTGAAGCCGAGGCCATGGCCAGGAGCCGGGATAAACTGGCCGTAGGGCTCATGCTGCGGCGCCGTCAGGATGGTGCGGTAGCCCTGTTCTGTGGGGCGGTCGGCGGTGACATAGAGCTGGAACTCGTTGGCGCGTTCCTGATCGAACAGGATCGAGCCCTTTGAGCCGAAGATCTGCAATGCGATGCGGCCCTTGCGGCCCCAGGCGGAACGGTTGACCTGCAGCGTTCCCGCCACGCCGTTTTCCATATGCATCAGAACGCTGGCGCTGTCATAGGTTTCGACCGGACGATCACTGCCATCGTGCGTTTTGCGGGTCGGGTAGGGTTTCGACATGTCGCACATGACACGGGAAACGCGACCGAACAGCGTGAACAGCAGCGACAGCGGGTGCACGGCGAAATCGTCGAGTGCGCCATAGCCGGATGTGGCTTCGTGCTTCCAGTAGAACAGCGCATCGGGATCGGCCATGAAGTCCTCGTCCATCTCGATGCGCAGATGATTGACGTCGCCGATGATCTTCTCGGCGAGGAGCTTGCGGATATGGCGGATGGCGGGACCCTGGATGTAGTTGTAGCCGAGGGCTGCGACCTTGCCGGACTGTTTCGCTGCCGCAAGCATGGCTTCGGCATCGTTGAAGGCGGGCGCCATCGGCTTCTCGCACCAGACATGCTTGCCGGCTTTGAGCGCCGCAATTGCCATTTCCGGGTGGAACTGGTTCGGCGTCGTCACCGAGACGACATTGACCTCGGGGTCATCGATCACGGCCCGCCAGTCGCCGGAACCTTTCTGAAAACCGAACTCATTGGCGCGGCGCACGGCAAGCTCGGCATTGGCTTCACCAAGATGGACAAGGCGCACCGGCGGCACGTCACCGAAGACAGCGCGAACCGAATTCCATGCCAGCGCGTGGCATTTGCCCATGAAGCCCGTTCCGATCAGTCCAACACCCAGCATTGCTTTCTCCCATCGCTTGCAGTTGTCGATTGAAATAATCTATAACAGGGGAAAATGGAATAACTGATCCGCTTTGATATAATTATTTTGTTTGTATCATCGGAATATCACAGGGAACGATTCGGGTGGGAAGCATGGATGATGGAGCGTCGTTACCGCGGGACTTTGAGGCCCTTCGCACCCTTATTCTCGATCGCCGCGAGGTATTGCCGAAGCGCCTGGCGCAAATTGCCGCCTATGCGCTGAGCAATCCCGATGAAATCGCTTTCGGTACGGCGGCAAGCATCGCCCAGACGGCGGGGGTGCAGCCCTCGACGCTGATCCGTTTTGCCCAACATCTGGGTTTCGACGGTTTTACCAGCCTGCAGTCGGTCTTCCGCGAGCGGCTGCGCGAGCGGCAAATCTCCTATGAGGAGCGGCTGTCGGCGCTGCGCGGCGACACGCACGGTCTTTCCAAGAATCGCGTCATTCTCAATGGATTCCTGACCGCAGCCAGCCACTCTATCGAGACGATCTCACACAATGTCGAAGAGGATGTGCTTGAGCGTGCGGTTGATATCCTGGCGGGGGCCGAGACGATCTACCTGCTGGCGCGCCGCCGCTCCTATCCGATTACGGCCTATATGGCCTATGCCTTCGGCAAGTTGAAAATCCGCAACCAATTGATCGAATCGACCGCCGGCATCGATCCGGAAATCCTGTCCTTTGCGAACCCGAGCGATGCCGCCATCGCCATCAGCTTCTCGCCCTATGCATCGGCGACGATCGAGCATGCGGCTGCACTCGCGGCGCGGGATGTGCCCGTCGTCGCCATCACCGACAGCGCCTTCTCACCACTCGCCCAATCGGCCAAGGTGTGGTTCGAGGCGGCGGAAGGCGACTTTTCCGGGTTCCGTTCATTGTCCGGGACGATGGCGCTTGCCATGGCGCTGACGGTCAGCGTGGCGGAGAAGCGGCGGAGCCTGTAATCACTAAAGGACTTGAAGTCCGAGATGTTTAACCATTGGACCAAAGTCACGATCATGGTGGAGCAGCTGGTGTCCACCTTCTATGCAAAAGGTGCCAATGATCATGTCGATGGATTTGCGAATTGTGATCCCTTGTAGACGTAAATACCGGTAGTTTCGGGCAGCGCTCACCGCAATGTGCGTCGAAAGCATGTTGCGTATCTCGAACTTGCGTAAGCGCTGCTCCGTCGCCTTCGCCTCGGCTTCACTTCGCGCGCCCTGCAAAATCTCAAGCATGACGAGGTCGCCAACGATGACCGAGTTAAGATCTTTAAGAGATCTAAGCTTTTGAACAGACTGAATGGGGATGTTACGTTGGTGAGCAATAAGAACTGAACTGTCGACAACGATCATTCCGGTTCATCCCAAAAGCGACCTTCCCGCATGGCATCAAGGTCGCCATCCCAACCAACCCCGGCCATTTCGTCCAGCACTTTCTTTAGATCATAGTGGCGCACGAGCCTTTTGAGCGCTTCTTCGACTGTTGCTTTCTTGGTGGCAAGGCCAGTTACCCTCATGGCCTCAGCCATCAGTTTATCGTCCAATTCGATATTTGTGCGCATTCCAACCTCCAATGTGTATGATTATACCAAAATATACACATCCACGTTAGCATCTACAATGCCGTCCGATCTTATCAAATAGTAGAATATGAAAAAGAACAGACATTCCATATTGACGATTTGGTAGAATTATTATTTCATATAGGAAAATTCCCCGGCCGTTGACGCCGGGCTTATCAGCCTATCGGGAGGACTATCATGGACAAAGCTGGAAGCACGCCGCTTGATGTCATCACCATCGGCCGGTCGTCCGTGGATCTCTATGGCCAGCAGATCGGCTCGCGCCTGGAGGATATCACCTCGTTTGCCAAGTCGGTCGGCGGGTGTCCGGCCAATATCGCCGTCGGAACAGCGCGGCTCGGTTTGCGCTCGGCGCTGTTGTCACGCGTCGGCGACGAGCAGATGGGCCGGTTCATCCGCGAGCAGATGGTGCGCGAAGGCGTTGCCACCGATGGTGTGATCACCGACCCGGAACGTCTTTCGGCGCTGGTCATCCTGTCGGTCGAGAATGACAAGAGCTTTCCACTGATCTTCTATCGCGAGAACTGTGCCGATATGGCGCTGGACGAAGGCGATATCGATCCAGCTTTCATCCAGTCGGCGCGCGCAGTGGTGGTGACCGGGACGCATTTCTCCAAGCCGAACACCGATGCGGCGCAGCGCAAGGCGATCCGCCTGATGAAAGAGGCGGGCGGCAAGGTGGTGTTCGACATCGATTACCGGCCCAATCTCTGGGGACTTGCCGGACACGCGGCCGGCGACAGCCGCTATATCGCCTCCGATGCGGTGTCGAACCATTTGAAGACGGTCCTTGCCGATTGCGACCTGATTGTCGGCACGGAAGAGGAAGTGCTGATCGCCTCCGGTGAAGCCGATCTTTTGAGCGCCCTGAAGACCATCCGCGCCCTGTCGGGCGGCACGATCGTTCTCAAGCGCGGTCCGATGGGCTGCATCGTCTATGAAGGGGCTATTTCCGACAATCTCGAAGACGGCATTGTCGGCAAGGGCTTCCCGATCGAGGTGTTCAATGTTCTCGGCGCCGGTGATGCCTTCATGTCCGGGCTGCTGCGCGGCTGGCTTGGCGGCGAGTCGCTGGCGACTGCCGCGACCTGGGCCAATGCCTGCGGCGCCTTCGCGGTTTCGCGTTTGCTCTGTGCGCCGGAAATCCCGACCTTTGAGGAGCTGCAATATTTCCTCAAGCACGGCAGCCCGTACCATGCCCTGCGCAAGGACGAGGCGATCAATCACGTGCACTGGGCAACGACACGCCGGCACGAGATCCCTTCGATGATGGCCTTTGCCATCGACCATCGCGTCCAGCTGGAAGACCTCGCCGCGAAGCTTGGCGCCGATGTCGACAGGGTACACGCCTTCAAGGAACTGGCGGTAAAGGCCGCGGCAAAGGTTGCGGATGGCCGCAGTGGCTATGGCATGCTGCTGGATGAAAAATTCGGCCGCGAGGCCATGTTCGAATTCGCCCGCCATAATTTCGATTGGCTGGGTCGCCCGGTGGAATTGCCGGGTTCGCGTCCGCTGCGCTTTGAGTTTTCGCAGGATATCGGATCGCAACTGGCGGAATGGCCAGTCGACCATTGCATCAAGTGCCTGTGCTTCTATCGCCCGGACGATCCGGCAGAACTGAAGGAAGAGCAGCAGGCAAAGCTGCGCACGCTGTTCGAGGCGGCGCGCAAGGTGGGACGTGAATTGCTGATCGAGATCATCGCCGGCAAGCATGGCAAGCTCGACGACAATACGATCCCCACCGCGCTCGAAGAGCTCTATGCGCTTGGCATCAAGCCGGATTGGTGGAAACTTGAGCCGCAGGCCTCGGCCGCTGCCTGGAGACAAATCGAGGCGGTGATCGAGAAGAACGATCCCTGGTGCCGCGGCGTCGTGCTGCTGGGGCTGGAAGCGCCGCAGGATGAACTGGAAGCCGCCTTTGCCGCGACCGCGAATGCGCCGGTGGTCAAAGGCTTTGCCGTCGGCCGAACATTGTTCATGGATGCGGCGGAAAACTGGCTGTCGGGCCGCATCTCGGATGAGGCGGCGATTGACGACATGGCGGATCGTTTCGAAAAATTGACCAAGGCCTGGCTTGCCAGCCGCAACAAACAAGCGGCATAGCATACGGGCCGGGAGGAGACTGACATGACCAAGACGATACGCCTGACCATGGCGCAGGCACTGACGCGCTTCCTAGCCAACCAGATGACTGTGATCGACGGTGACAAGGTGCCGGTCTTCGCCGGTGTCTGGGCCATTTTCGGCCATGGCAACGTCGCCGGTATTGGTGAGGCGCTCTATCAGATCCGCGAAGAGCTGCCGACCTATCGCGCCCACAATGAGCAGGCGATGGCCCATGCCGCCATCGCTTTTGCCAAGGCAAGCTTCCGCCGCCGCATGATGGCGGTAACGAGCTCTGTCGGTCCCGGTGCGACCAATATGGTGACCGCCGCGGCGCTGGCCCATGTCAACCGGCTGCCGCTCTTGCTGTTACCCGGCGATGTCTTTGCCAATCGCGTTCCCGATCCCGTCTTGCAGCAGGTGGAATCCTTCAGCGACGGCACGGTCTCAGCCAATGATTGTTTCCGTCCGGTATCGCGCTATTTTGACCGCATCACCCGGCCGGAACAGATTATTCCGGCGCTGGCGCGGGCAATGACGGTGCTGACCGATCCGGCTGAATGCGGACCGGTGACACTGGCACTGTGCCAGGATGTGCAGGCCGAAGCCTATGATTATCCGGAAAGCTTCTTCGAGGAACGCGTCTGGACGCAGCGGCGGCCAAGGCCAGACCGCAACGAACTGGCTGCAGCAATCGAGGCATTGAAATCGGCGAAGAAGCCGCTGGTCATCGCCGGCGGCGGCGTCATCTATTCGCAGGCATCATCGGTCCTGGCGGAGTTCGTCGAGGCGGCGGGCATTCCTGTCTGCGAAACGCAGGGCGGCAAGTCATCGCTACCCGACACGCATCCGCTCAACATGGCGGCCGTCGGCGTCACCGGCACCTCCGCGGCCAACCGGCTGGCGCAGGAAGCCGACGTTATTGTCGCCGTCGGAACCCGGCTGCAGGATTTCACCACCGGGTCCTGGGCGCTGTTCCAGAATTCGGCCAAGACCTTCATCGGACTCAACGTCCAGCCTTTCGATGCGGTGAAGCACCGTGCCCTGCCGCTCGTGGCCGATGCGAAGGAAGGCCTGATTGAACTCACAGCCGGGCTCAAAGGCTACAAGGCGCCGGCAAGCTGGACGGACAATGCGGCGAGCGGCAAGGCCGAATGGCAGCGTGCTGCCGCCAAGGTTACCGGCCCCACGAATGTGGCACTGCCTTCCGATGCGCAGGTCATCGGCGCCGTGCAGCGTGTGATGGGCAGTGAAGCGACCGTCCTGCATGCGGCTGGCGGTCTGCCGGGCGAAATGCACAAGCTCTGGCAGGCGGGGGCGCCCGGCTCCTATCATGCCGAATATGGCTTCTCCTGCATGGGCTATGAGATCGCCGGCGGGCTTGGTGCGAAAATGGCAAAGCCTGACACGGAAGTTGTCGTCATGATCGGCGATGGGTCCTATCTGATGCTGAATTCGGAAATCGCCACATCGGTGATGCTCGGCCACAAGATCAATATCGTGCTGCTCGACAATCGCGGCTATGGCTGTATCAACCGGCTGCAGACGGGCACCGGCGGCGCGAACTTCAACAACCTCCTGAAGGACTCGAAACACGAAGTTCTGCCGGACATCGATTTCGCGGCGCATGCACGGAGCCTCGGGGCGATTGCCGAGAAGGTGGCGTCGATTGCCGAAATGGAAAGCGCGCTTGAACGCGCCAAGCGGAATGACCGCACGACGGTGATCGTCATCGATACCGACCCGCTGATTTCCACGGAGGAGGGCGGTACCTGGTGGGACGTCGCCGTTCCGGAAGTAAGCCAGCGGCGCCAAGTGAATGAGGCGCGCAAGAACTATGAAGAGCAACAGAAGCTGCAGCGGGTTGGTGATTGAGCTGATTTGTACGTAGGTGCTGCGTGGTTCAACAGGATCACGACGAGGAATATTGGTGAATAGCGTTGATGCCGATTATCTCCCCTTGCGGGAGAGAAATCCAAGTGAGGGGTAGCTCAGCTAGGCAAATCCCCTCTCTTGCGATTTCTAGCACTTGAGCGAAGGCTCAAGATGCTGAAATCGCTTTCTCCCCCACGAGGGGGGAGATAACCGGCATCACAATAACTGAAGGAAGACAAGAATGATCCGTATCGGGGCGAACCCAATCGGCTGGTCCAATGATGACATGCTGGAAATCGGCGGCGATATTCCGCTGGAAACCTGCCTGAGCCAAGCTCAGGCTGCCGGGTTCACCGGCATGGAGCTTGGCAACAAGTTTCCGCGCACCGCCGACAAGCTGCGCCCGATCCTCGAATCCCATGGCCATAGCCTGGTCAGCGGCTGGTATTCGACCGAGCTTCTTACGCGCGATGTCGATGCCGAGCTCGAATCAGCGAAAGGCCATGCGACGCTGCTCAGGGATATGGGCTGCTCTGTGCTGATCGCCGCTGAAACCTCCAACGCCATTCATTCCAACAAGGAGCTGCCGCTTTCGGCACGGCCGGTCCTGCAGAAGGCGGCGTGGACGGTGTTCGGCGAGCGTTACACGCGCTTTGCGGAAGCCGTGAAGCAAACCTATGGCCTGCAGCTGGTCTATCACCACCACATGGGGACGGTCGTGCAGAGCGAGTCCGAGATCGACCGCTTCATGGAAGTGACCGGCAGCGCGGTTCACCTTTTGCTCGACACCGGCCATGCGACATGGGGCGGCGCCGACCCGGCACGGCTGGCGCGGCACTACAGGGCGCGCATCAGCCACGTGCATTGCAAGGATATCCGCGAGGACGTCATGTGGCAGTCGAACCGCGAAGACTGGTCTTTCCTCGATTCCGTGCTGGCTGGCGTCTATACTGTTCCCGGTGACGGCATGATCGACTATGTTCGCGTGCTGAAGGAACTTCAGGGCTATAGCGGCTGGGTCGTGGTCGAAGCCGAGCAGGATCCGAAGAAGGCCGATCCGGCCACATATTCGAAGCTCGGGCACGCCAATCTCAGCCGCTTCATCAGGGAAGCAGGACTCGCTTGATAAAAGACTCGAATCATCCATTTTTTCGTCCGCTGTGGCGCCGTGTTGCGGTGGTGGCCGTATGCTTTGCATGGGCCATCGTAGAGTTTGCAACCGGGACGCCCTTCTGGGGCGTGATAGCTCTGGGCTTTGCCGGGTATGGCATCTGGCAATTCTTCATTGCCTATGACGCCTCGGAGCCAGCCAAACCGGCGGATACCGAAGTCGAAAAGGAGTGAAACCATGTCGAAACTGTTGCTGAAAGCCAAGCCGGGGCCCGGGCATGTGGCGCATGTCACTCCGGAAAGTGCTGGATGGACCTATGTCGGTTTCGACCTGCACCGTGCGGTGGCGGGACAGACAGTCGCGGGCCGAAGCGAAGACAACGAAGTCTGCCTGGTTTTTGTCACCGGCAAGGGCGTGGCGACAGTCAATGGACGCGATCTCGGACTGCTCGGCGAACGCATGTCGCCGTTCGAGGGCAAGCCTTGGTCGGTCTATGTGCCCGAAGGTTGTGATTGGTCGGTGACGGCGGATACGCCGCTGGAGCTTGCCGTGTGCTCGGCGCCCGGACTTGGCGGCGGCCTGCCGGTGCGCGTGATTTCGCCCGACGATCTCGGCCAGGAGACGCGCGGCAAGGGCACCAATACCCGCTACGTCACCAATATCCTGCCGGAGAACGAGCCCGCGAATTCATTGCTTGTGGTGGAAGTGATCACACCCGGTGGTCACACATCGAGTTATCCGCCGCACAAGCATGACCAGGACAACCTGCCTGCCGAATCCTATCTGGAAGAAACCTATTACCACCGTTTCAACCCGCCGCAGGGCTTCGGTTTCCAGCGGGTCTATACGGATGACCGGTCGCTGGACGAGGCCATGGCGATCGAGGATGGCGATGTGGTCATGGTGCCCAAGGGCTACCACCCCTGCGCCGCCTGCCACGGCTACGATCTCTATTATCTCAATGTCATGGCCGGGCCGAAGCGCACCTGGAAATTCCACAATGCCGTGGAGCACGAGTGGCTGATGGGTTGAGACCTTTTAATCGATCCACCCTGATGGCCATCTGATGCGGTTTTCTGCGCTTCCGGTGCTCATGGACCCTCGAGCATGAGTGGCTGATGGGTCGATGAGTGCGAGTCCGAATGCCGATTATCTCTCCCCTTGTGGGAGAGAAGTATTTTCTTGGATTTAGCCTCATTGCTAAATCCTTAGAAAATCCAAGAGAGGGGGTATCGTCGCGGGTTCAAAATCCCCTCTCTGGCAATTTCTAGCACTTAGCAAGTGCTAAGATGCTGAAATTGCTTTCTCCCCCGCTAGGGGGAGATAGAGCTACCACCGCAGGATAAACCGTCCCGTGATTGCGCCAATGAGGCCGGCAACGAGCACGCCGAGCGTGTACCAGACCGCGATGAATGGCATGGCGCTTTCATTGCAATGGAACGAATAGACAAAAGCGGCGATGGCGCCGGCGGCAAGGCCCGCCGCTGCGCCCGCGACGGTCAGACGCGTCGGAGCCAGCCCGCGCAGCACCCAGAAGGCGCCGATCAGCAGCGGCAGTGACAGCATGACGATGTTGAAGGTGCAGACGGCAATCGTCCGGCCCTTGAGCATGGCCATATATTCATCAGGCGGTGTCATCGCCAATTGGGCAAAGGCGAGAACGCTCATCACCACGATGGTCGCGGCCATCAGACCGAGATTGACGCGGATCGAACCGAGCGGATGGGCGATGCGCTTGACCGCCCAGACACCGGCGACGGCGAGGATCAGCGTATAGGTGAACTTGGTCCAGAACATCATCGTTGTGCTGGCTTCAGCAAGGTCTGGCCGCATTCCGAGCCACAGCAACATCAGGATCGCCGATGCGGCGAGGCTGATGCCGAGCCCTGTTGCGACCCGCATGATGACAGCAGTTCTTGGCACGGGCTTCAATTCGCCGGTGAGACGTGCAATCAGGTCATTTGTCATCATTGGCTGCACCCTTTAACCTCGCGGTTATTGCCCTTATTCCCCTGTGTATGCTGACCTTTACGGACGTCTCCGAAAGGCCGGTACTTTGCGCGACTTCGGCGATGGACTGGCCCTCGATCCTGGTGCGGTAGATCAGGTCGCGGGTTTTTTCCGGCGCCGATTGCAGGAGCCGCTGCACATCCATGCGGTCCGCCGCCGCATCGGATTGATCCTGCGCGAACAGGTCCTCCACGTCGTCCAGCGGAACCGTCGCCCGGATGCGGTTGCGCCTGAAATGGTCGATCAGCTTGTAGCGCGCAATCGCATGCAGCCAGGCGGTGAAAGGCCTGTCGACCTCATAGGTTGCGCGCCTTGTGTGCAATGCCATCAGCGTCTCCTGCACGAGATCGTCGGCGTCGCCCTTATGCGCATCGGCCAGCCGGCGCAGGAAATAATATCGCAGGTGTTTGGCCACATCGCTCAAGAGAACGCCATAGCTCCGCGCATCACCCGCCAGGCTTGCGAGCATCAGTTCCTTCAATCGTGTTTCGATCGAATGCACGCCGATTCATTCCTTATTCGTGCGGAGCGGCGAAAGGTTACAGATGAGATGGAAGTCAGCGGCAGGTCAATGCTTCAAACATGAATCCACCGAAGAATGATCACCAATGCGTGATGCGTGTAACCGGATCGCGCTGCCTCGCGAATTGCCTGATGCGACCTGATCAGAAGCATCTGAAACTTATTGGCACGTTTCATCGTGTCTTGTTCAAACCGAGGAGACAACCATGAACATTTTCACACGCCGCATCGCCCTGTCGGCCTTCGTTCTCGCTACCGGGCTTGCCGGTGCAAGCATCGCCCTCGCCGAAGATGCCATGAAGGCCGATCCGATGAGCAAGGCCGACTGCGTGAAGAAGGCCGGGATGGAAAAAGACGCCATGAAGAAGGATTCCATGATGAAGGAATGCGACACGATGGCAATGAAAAAGGATACAATGCAGCCGATGAAGAAGGACGCCATGGCGCCTGACGCAATGGCTCCCAAGAAGAAGTAATAGAAGAGCTACCCCTTTTTACCCTCCCCCTTGTGGGGAGGGCGGAGCGAAGCGACGGGGTGGGGCTTGCAATGATCAATTTCGCGCCGGCGGAGCTGGTTTTCCGTCTCAAATAGACCCCTCCCGGACCTGCGGTCCGTCCCTCCCCACAAGGGGGAGGGCAAGAGGCGGCAGCGTTATGGAGGCTCAAATGACAAGCGTTGTTCGATCAGGGACGACAAAACCCAAGAAGGTGCTGTTCTACCGGCATTCGGCTGCGGTGCGCATTACCCATTGGCTGAACGTGCTGTGCCTGAGCTTCCTCCTGATGAGCGGCTTGCAAATCTTCAATGCGCATCCCCATCTCTACTGGGGCCAGTATGGCGCGGATGCCCTTCCTGATCCCTCCTTCATTTCCATCGGCGCCTTCAAGGATGGCGACACGATCAAGGGCGTCACCCGCATCGGCTCCCTGTCCCTCAACACCACCGGCGTCCTGGGCGCGTCGAAAGAGGACGGGCAACTCAGCCCGCGCGCTTTTCCTTCATGGATCACCATCCCGAGCTATCAGGACCTTGCTACCGGTCGGCGCTGGCACTTCTTCTTCGCCTGGTTCTTCGTCATCAATGGATTTGTCTATTTGCTCTACGGCTTGATCGCCGGCCATTTCCGGCGCGATCTCGTTCCGAGCAAGGACCAGCTGACGCCCACCCATCTGGCGCATGAGATTTCCGAACATGCGCGGCTGCGCTTTCCCAAGGGCGAAGAGGCAAGGCACTACAATTCCCTGCAAAAGCTTGCCTATGTGGGCGTCATTTTCATCATCCTGCCGCTGATGGTGCTGACCGGGCTCACCATGTCGCCGGGCTTCAATTCGATCTTTCCGTGGCTGCTGGATGTCTTCGGCGGGCGGCAGTCGGCACGCACGATCCACTTCATCGCCGCGTCGCTGCTCGTTGCCTTCGTTATCATCCACATCGTGATGGTGCTGGTTTCCGGCGTCTGGAACAATCTGCGCTCGATGATCACTGGCTATTACGCGCTGAAGATCCAACCGGAAAAGGAGACGTCAAAATGAGCTTCGATCTCACCCGCCGCCGATTCCTTATCGGCTCCGGTGTCGCGGCAACCGGGCTGCTGACCGGCTGCGATGCGCTGGTGGAAAACGCCAGCATCAACGATGTCCTGCAAAAAGCGGAATCCCTGAGCATGGGCGCCCAGCGCCTGCTCATGTCGCACCAGCCGCTGGCACGCGAATATACCGAGGCGGATCTGTCGCCGGTTTTCAAGGCGAATGGCACCTCCCAGCCAGATAGCGAAGACTATGCCCGGCTGATGGAAAGCAATTTCGCCGACTGGAAGCTGGTGGTGAATGGCATGGTGCAAACGCCGCTGGAGCTTTCGCTGGCCGATCTGAAGGCCATGCTGTCACGCACCCAGATCACCCGGCATGATTGCGTCGAAGGCTGGAGCGCCATCGGCAAGTGGACCGGCGTGCCCCTCGGTCTCGTGCTGCAGAAAGCCGGTCTTGCGCCTGGCGCTCGTTATGCGGTTTTCCATTGTGCCGACGATTACGAGCCATCGCTCGACGGCAGCGGCCGGTATTATGAGAGCATTGATCTTGTCGATGCATGGCATCCGCAAACGATCCTTTCCTACAGCATGAACGGCAAGGATCTGGAAGTTGCGCACGGTGCGCCGCTGCGCCTGCGTGTCGAACGCCAGCTTGGTTACAAGCATGCCAAATATGTCATGCGCATCGAGCTGGTCGACAGCTTCAAGAACCTTGCTGGCGGCAAGGGCGGCTTCTGGGAAGACCGCGGCTATGAATGGTATGCGGGGATATAACGCAAAAATCCCTGCGGCATACCGAAAAGCACCATCACTGTGGCAGCCCCGCCTTTTCCAGACCACTGGCCCATCGCGCGGCATCTTCCGGCCGCCGGATCGGGAAGCAATCGTTGAGACCCGACAGGCGGAGGTCGGGGTAAAGCTGGCGCAAACGCGCCATCGCCTCCGTAGCCTCCGGAGCTTGTCCGGCTAGCCCATGGCTTGCGGCAGCGACACAGGTTGCGATGAAGTGGACCGGCTGCTCGCGAATGGCCGCATGGGCCCATGAGGATGCATCCTCGTATCGGCCAGCAAAGAAGTATGCGGCGGCCATTGCCGCATGCGCATTGGACATCTGGGGGTCCTGTGGGTTCAGGCGCATGGCACGCGCGAGATGATCCATTGCCACCTCCGGTTCGCCAAGCCAAATCCTGGCCCAACCGCTGAACAGCCACGCCGAGGCCCAATTGGGATTGAGCACAAGAGCGCGCTCCAACAAGTCAACACCGTAGTCATGTGCGCCCAGAACATATGTGAAGGCGATTCCAGCCGTGCAGAGCGCCACCGCATCGTCCTTGCCCAAGGCTGCGGCGTGCCGGGCCAGTCGCTCGGTTTCGGCCGTCTCCTCCACGCGATCGACCATCCATCCACTTGCCTTCCGCTGGGAATAACAACGCGCCGCCATGCCATAAGCGGCAGCATATTCCGGATCGAGTTCGATAGCGCGGTAAAATAGCCGGAGCGCCTCGTTGTTGGCTTCCCTGTTCCAGCGATGCAACGCCGCCGAGCCGCGCAGGAAATAATCGTAGGCATCGAGGTTCTCGGTAGGCTTGCGCTTGGCCCGCTCGATCTCGGCCTGCTCGAGCTTCGATCCGATGGCGCCGACGACATTCGCGGTTATCTGGTCCTGAAGCTCGAAAATGTCTTCCAGCCCCCCTTCAAAGCGATCCGCCCAAATATGTACGCCCGTGGCGGCTTCAACAAGTTCGGCCGAAATGCGCACCCGGTTCGCCGCCCTGCGCACGCTGCCTTCCAGCACGTAGCGCACACCCAATTCGCGCCCGACCTGCTTCACGTCGACAGGGCGCCCCTTGTAGGTAAAGCTCGAATTTCGCGCGATGACAAACAACCAGCGAATGCGCGAGAGCCCGATGGTTATCTCTTCCACGATACCGTCGCCGAAATAATCCTCTGCCGCATCGCTCATGTTTCCAAATGGCAGTACGGCGATCGACGGCCGGTCCGGGAGTGCGGGTCTGGGCGCCCGCAAAGGCATGATCTGCTCGAGGTGCGCCCGGTAAGTCCGAAGGGGGCGCGCGATATTCTTGAGGTGGTGCATGCCCATATCGGCAAAGTTGACATCGACCTTGCCGTCGATCTGCCGGTACACGTCTTCGGAGATGCAGATTCCACCGGCCTCGGAAATCTCCTCGAGCCGGGCCGCGACGTTGACACCGTCACCCAGGATGTCATCGCCTTCGATCAGGACGTCGCCGAGATTGATACCGATCCGGAACAGCATCCGCTGGTCGGCGGGTGCCGCCGCATTTCGCTCCGACATCAGCCTCTGGATGGCTGCGCCACACGCAACGGCAGCAACGACGGACGGAAACTCCAGCAATACGCCATCGCCGATGGTCTTTACGATCCGGCCGCCCTGTTTCGTAATGATCGGCGAAATGGCCTCGCGGTGGCCCCGCAGGGCGCGCGCCGTTCCGGCTTCATCGGCTGCCATCAGCCGGCTATAGCCCACGACGTCGGCAGCCAGAATAGCCGCCAGCCTGCGCTCGACTTGGGGTTGACCCACGGACCTCTACCTCCGCTGTAGCTCCAAGGACAATACTATACACGAGCCTCCCTTGGAACGCTCGGAAAAGCTCCTAAACCTATTGGATGAGAGCCTTGGCATATCCTGCCATTGGGGTGATTTCCTTTGCCTTAGCGACCTTGAACCGTAGCCAGAACCGTTTCAAGTCTGTTGGCGGCCCATTCGGCGGAATAAAGGCGTGTTTGCGGCTTGGGTTTCGGCGCCGCGAGCGCCCTTGCAATCGCGCGATGGAGTTGTAGTGGCGAGGTGAACCAGTGCGCACCAGGATAGGTCTCGCGATAGGCGTCCTCCGGCCATGCGACGAAAGGCAAGCCCAGCCGCTGTGCCGTAGCGGCCTTGACATTGGACTTCCAGCGGCGTGACAGCCAGTTGCCATGACGGCCTCCGCGCACGGCGACCATAACGTCTGCGGGTGGCGGCAAAGGATCATTCGACATGACAAAATCGGCGCCAAGCAGGCGGCAGGACATGCGGGCCGCGTAGGCCCAGGCCTTCATGTAGCCGCGCTTGCCATGGAACAGTACACGGGATCGCGCGTGATCGTCCATAGCCGGGCCGCTCAGACGGGGGTCGAAGTGATGGTGCAGGGTGGCTGTGCGATAACCGAGTGGCGCGAGATCATCATTCATCGCCTGCGTCGGACAAAGGATAAGGTCGGGTGAAATCCGTTCGAAGGCCGGACTGAACAGTTCTCGTGCCTCCTAGGCATTTGCTATCTGCAGGGCCGGGTTGGCATGGCAGAAACGGCTCGCGCGCTGGTCCCAGAAATCAAGCGGATCGTAAATGATCGGGCCGCCCCATTTACGCAGCGCCGCAAGTCCCCGATCGGAAATGTGCTTGACCACCACAACCGCGTCGATGGCGCTCAGGTCGCGTTTTGTGGCATTGGCCACCGCACGCCAATTGGTCCTCGTCGCTGCAAGCTGTTCGCCACGCATGACCCACGCGCCGCTACCGCCAATTCCCGTAAACATGACACGCATGCAATTTTACCCTTACAAACTTTCGAAACATCAATTGCATTGCGTCGTGCCCGATCGCGCTGCGATTCGGCGCCCGGCAGTTGCGTGCTGTATCAGACAGGATCAGCAAAAGCCGGCAGGAAAGATGGCGAAAGCAAGGAATATTTTTGCCGGATTTTGCTGCGGTTCGCCGGGCCGGACGATGACGGCTCGCAAAAATCGATCGACTATCCTTAAAATTGCCTGTGACTTTCCCCATATGCGCGGGACAAGGTTATGTGCCTTACGTAGAGGAGACTGTCTGCATGCCATTTATTCTTTCCCGCCTCAGCCGGATTGCCGCGATATTCGTCATCGGATTGGCGGTGTCGTTCAGCGCTGTCTACGAGGCTGATGCCCGGCGTGCAGGTGGCGGTGGTTTCGGCAGCCGCGGTACGCGTACATTCCAGGCGCCCGCGCCAACGCGGACTGCGCCTGCGCCGGCTGCTCCGATCGAACGCTCGATGACACCGCGGCCACAGAATCAGCCAACGGCGGCACAGCCACAGGCTGGCCAGCAGCGTCCCGGTTTGTTCGGCGGCATGGGACGTTCGCTGATCGGCGGTCTGCTACTCGGTGGTCTGCTTGGCGCGTTCCTCGGTTACGGTTTTGGCGGCGCTGCCGGTATGCTCGGCATGCTGCTGCAGATCGCCCTGGTCATCGGCGCAATCATGCTTGCCATGCGGTTCTTCCGGTCGCGTCAGCCTTCCGCGGCGACAGCCGGTGCCAGCCCCTCCTTTGGCCGCAATGCCTATAGTGAACAGCCATCGGCAGCGGCACCGTCGTTTCGTGTTCCGACGATAGGCTCGGGTGCCGGCCAGAGCACCGCAAGTCAGGGTACTGCGGGGCAGGGTACAGCGGGATATGGCCAGGGTTACGCGGCAAAGGGCCAGGCGGTTCCATCGGACGAAATCGGCCTGAAGCAGGATGATCTCGACAGGTTCGAGCAGCTCCTGACCGAAGTGCAAACTGCCTATGGCAAGGAAGACTATGCCGCCCTGCGCAACCTGACCACACCTGAGGCCATGTCGTACCTGGCGGAAGAGCTCGGCCAGAATGCCACGGATGGCCTGCGAAACAGCGTGTCTGACGTCAAGCTCCTGCAGAGCGATATTGCCGAGGCGTGGGCCGAAGGCGATGCGCAATATGCAACCGCAGCCATGCGCTATTCGAGCGTCGATGCGATGCTGGACCGTAATACGGGCCGCGTCGTCAACGGCGATGAGGGAGAACCGTCGCAGACGACTGAGGTCTGGACGTTCGTGCGCAAGCCCGATTCCGATTGGAAGCTGGCGGCGATTCAGGACGCCTAATTCACTGCAACAGCTGATGCCGATTATCTCTCCCCTTGTGGGAGAGAAAGTGATTTCAGCATCTTAGCTTATGCTAAGTGCTAGAAATCACCAGAGAGGGGATAGTGGATTGTGTGACAGTTCCCCTCTCTTGGATTTTCCAAGGATTTAGCAAAGAGGCTAAATCCAAGAAAATCCTACCGGGGCGAGCCACGGGTCTCGCCCGCCTTCGGCCCCACAAGGGGGAGATCAGCGCCGCGCCGATTGTTTCAGATCAGCTTCTCAAGAGTAATCGGCAGGTCACGTACCCGCACTCCCGTGGCATGGTAGACAGCGTTGGCGATTGCTGGCGCGACGCCGACAATGGCCAGTTCACCTACCGCCTTGCCGCCCAGCACTGAAGCATGGGTATCGGGAATGCCGACCGAGATGACGTCGAGAGCGGGGATATCCGCATTGGTCGGGACGAGGTAGTCGCCCAGATTGTTGTTCATCACGCGGCCATGGCGGGGATCGACAATACCCTCTTCGAGCAGCGCCTGGCCGATGCCCATGATGATACCACCCTTCCACTGGCTCTCGGCGAGCTTCGGATTGTAGAGCCGGCCCGAATCCAGCGCGGACACCATGCGCGAGACGCGAACCGTTCCGAAATCCACATCGACACGCACTTCGACGAAATGCACGCACCAGCTGTGAAGCGAATAATCGCCTTCGGTCGGGGACTTCATTGTCGAGATCGTCGTGAAGTTGCGGAAATGATCCTTGTCGTTCTGGTGTTCTTCCGGCAGCGTATTGCGCAGCGCCTCGATACGCTCACGCCCGGTGCGACGCATGACTTCGGCAATGGCGACACTGGAACCCGCATCGCGCGGCGACGAGATCTGCCCGGCCTCGATGGTCAGCGTATTCGCCTGCAGGTCGCGGAACGGTGAGTTCGGATCGTTGATGGCGAGGCCGATCAGTTCGTCGCGGGCAGCATGCGCTGCCTTGTGCACGGCGCCCGTCATGAGATTCGCAAGTTGCGAACCACCGGCAACAGGTGCACGCGGAAGCGAGGAATCGCCGAGCTTGACCACGACGGTCTCGACCGGCACGCCGATCGCCTCGGCCGCCGTCTGGGCGAGGATCGTATAGGTGCCTTGACCCATATCGATACCGCTGCTGGCGACTTCGATAGTGCCATCGCTCAAGATGCGGACCATCGCTTCACCCGGCGTGCGGCGAACCGGGTAGGTGCCCGCGGCAACGCCGTAGCCGATAAGCTGCTTGCCCTCGCGCATGGACCTGATGCGCGGGTTGCGCTTCGCCCAACCGAAAGCTTCCGCGCCTGCTGCATAGGCTTCGCGCAGCCGGCGCGTCGACCAGGGTTTGTTCTCGCTCGGGTCCTGCTCGGCATAATTGAGCAGGCGGATATCGAGCGGATCGATGCCGACCTCGTAGGCAAGTTCGTCGATCGCGCATTCGATGCCGAAGGCGCTGGGGTTTTCACCGGGTGCACGCAGCGCACCGGGCTTTACCGTATTGACGGGCACGATGTTCTGGCGCGAGGAGAAATTCGGCGTCGCATACATGATCGATATGACGGAGCCGAGCGGTTCGACCGCGACGTCATTCATCGACGTCTCGTTGGCGCCGCGATGCAGGATCGACAGCAATTTGCCCTCAGGGGTGGCGCCGAGCGCGATGGTCTGCCGGGTCGCAGGCCGGCCGCCAAAAGCGGTAAAGGTCTGTGGCCGGGTGATCGCAAGCTTGACTGGGCGGTCGAGCATCTTCGCGGCGATTGCCGCAACCGCACCGTAGCGGGTTGGCAACGCCTTGGAACCGAAGCCGCCGCCGATATACGGCGACAACATGCGCACGTTCTCGAACGGTATATCGAACCATTCGGCATAGGTGCGGGACATGCCGTCGATCCACTGGCTCGGCTCCCAGAGGGTCAGCATATCGCCCTCCCAGTGGGCGATCAGCCCGTGTGGTTCGATCGGCACATTGTATTCGCGCGGTGTCCTGTATTCCTGCTCGATACGAACGGGAGCCGTGGCAAGCGCAGCCTCGGCATCACCCCATTCCTTGGTCATCATATCGATCGGGTAGCCTTCGCCGGACCTTGGATCGTCGAAGCTCGAAATCGGGACGGTTTCCTCATAGGTGACCTTGACGAGCGCTGCGGCAGCGGTCGCCTGCTCGAAAGTCTCGGCAATGACGGCCGCAATGTGCTGGCCGCTAAAGGTGATCTCGCGCGCCAAAGGGTCATAGGGAACGGCGGGCGGGGGCGCTCCGGTCCAGTCCGTAGCCGTCTTGATCGGTAGGGCATTGTCAGGGGTCAGGACAAGCAGGACGCCGGGATATGCCTCCGCCGCCGCACTGTCGATGGCAAGGACCCGGCCGGACGCGATCGTGCTGTCAATGATGACGGCATGGACCATGCCTTCCGGAAAATGCTCCATCGCATAGTCGGCAGATCCGGTGATCTTGGCAGGTCCGTCAATGCGCGATAGACGGCCGCCGAGGATACCATCCGATGCATCGCCATGTTTTATTTTTGTATCGACAATAGTCATGCCATGGCTCCCGTATTGAGAATGGCGCGTTCGACGACGCGCGGGGCGAGCTCGATCTTGTAGTGGTTGCCGCCATGGGCGATGGCGCCCTCGACAGCAAGACGGCTGGCGCTCTTGATGGTGTCCGGCTCCAGCACCTTGCCACGAAGCGCATCTTCGACTGCGCGGGCGCGCCATGGTTTGGTGGCTACACCGCCGAGACCGATACGAATATCGCGGATGGTTTCGCCGTCCGATTCGAACTCGATGCCGACCGCAGCGCTTGCGGCGGCGAACTCATAGGATTGGCGGTCGCGCACCTTGAGATAGGTGGAATGCCGTGCGGCGACTGAAGCGGGGATGGAGATCGCGGTGATCATTTCGCCGGGCTGCATGGCATGTTCCTTGTACGGCGTGCTGCCGGGGAGAAGGAAGAAGTCATCGATCGCGACATTGCGCTCGCCCATATGCACGACGGCATCGAAGGCAACGAGCGCCACGGCGAGGTCGCCGGGATAGGTGGCGATGCAGGCATCGCTGGTGCCGAGGATCGCATGGCCGCGATTGACGCCTTCGAGTGCAGAGCAGCCACTGCCGGGATTGCGTTTGTTGCAGGCGGGAAATGTCGCCGGATCGCGGAAATAAGCACAGCGCGTCCGCTGCAAAAGATTGCCGCCGATCGTCGCCATATTGCGGAGCTGGGCCGAAGCCGCCTGCCACAAGGCTTCGGATATTGCCGGAAACTCCGCTTGAATAGCAGCATCGGTGGCGACGTGGCTCATCTTTGCCAGCGCACCGATGAACGCGCCTTCCGCATCGACGCGGATCGCATCGAGGCCCTTGATGTGAGTGATATCGACGACGCGTTCGGGCTGCGTCACACCGCATTTGGCAAGATCGAGGAGGGTTGTTCCGCCCGCAAGCAGCATTGTTGCCGGCATGGCGGCGGCGCGCAGCGCTTCATCGACCGAGCCGGCACGAAGATAGGAGAAATCCCTCATGACATCACCTTTGCAGCTTCGCGGACCGCCTCGACAATGTGCGGATAGGCCCCGCAACGGCAGAGATTGCCCGACATGTATTCGCGAATTTCATCGTCGGAACCGGCATGGCCCTCGCGGATGCAAGCGACCGCGGACATGATCTGTCCTGGCGTGCAATAGCCGCACTGAAAGGCATCATGCTCGAGGAAGGCTTCCTGGACCGGATGAAGGTCGCCTCCGACATCGGAAAGCCCCTCAATCGTTGTGATCTTCCGGCCTTCCACCTGCGCTGCCAGCGTCAGGCAGGAAAGGACCCGCTCTCCATCGACATGCACGGTACAGGCGCCGCATTGGCCCTGATCGCAGCCTTTCTTGGTTCCGGTGAGTTCGAGATGATCGCGCAGCGCGTCCAGCAAGGTCACTCGCGGCTCGACCGTGAGTGTCTGCGTCTGACCGTTGATATCGAGATGTAGGGTGGCTTGGTTCGTCATAGGCGTCCTGCTCCAGTACGCTCATTGGAAATTAAACGGGGCCCGTATCGTTCGGTTGCGTTCAAGGCGCAAAAAACATGACATGCTGGCCCTAAATGGGGTAATAGTCCGAAAGTCACGGACTAATCGGAGGTGCCTCCGTTTTTGAAACATAGCGGCTTGCCCCTGCGGGTTCAAGCCCTAATCGCATTTGGAGTTGGAATATTGCGCAGCAAGGAGCCGCCAGAGCCGAAGGAGATCAAGCCATCTCCGCCTGCCAGGCGCCTGCGTGCCGATGCCAGCCGCAATCGGGAAAAGCTCGTCGAGATTGCCGCGATTGCCTTTGCCGAACGAGGCGGTAACGCTTCACTGGAGGAGATAGCGCGGCAGGCGGGCGTCGGCATCGGTACTCTCTACCGGCATTTTCCAACGCGCGAACATCTGGTCGAAGTCCTCTACCGGCGCGAGGTCGAGGCGCTTTGCGCGGCTGCCGAGGAACTGGCGCAACGTGAGGTGCCGGATGTTGCGCTGGCGGAATGGATGCAGCGTTTCGTCGATTACATTGCCGCAAAGCGCGGCATGGCGAACAGTTTGCGTATCCTCTTCGACGCGAATTCCGAAGTGTTTGCCAATACGTCCGGCATGGTTGCGCTGGCCCTGCAGCGTCTTGTCGACGCCGCGATTGCCGATGGGTCCATCCGCAGCGATATCGATATATCCGACATATCGCAGGCTCTGTCGGGGATCTATTCAGCGCCCGATACTCCCGACTGGCGCGACCGCTCCCGCCGCCTCGTTTCGCTGCTGATGGATGGCCTGCGCTGGGGCTCGCCAAAGGCGAAACTCTAAATAGACAAAACTTGCCCTAGAATGCCGGATTATCGTATCGGGTTGAAATGGTATGTGACCGGCCGTGTCGCCGGTTGCCACATTGGAGCCTTAAACGGACGATTGATTTCGGCTATTATTTGAAATGAATACTCATGGGAGAGGTGAATATGGCTCAATTTGAACGTGGTATCGTCCTGGCAGCTTGTCTTGGCTTGTTTGTAAGCGGCGCAGCTTTGTCAACCACAGATAGTTTCAGTCCAATTGGGTCAGCCCTTGCCAAGAATGGCGGTGGCAATGGAAACGGCGGCGGCAATGGAAACGGCAATAGTGGTGGAAAGTCGTCCGACCATGGCAAGTCGGCCAGCGCTCACGACAAATCCAACGTCAAGCACGACAAAACCAAAGTCCAGAAAGCGTCTTTGAACACAGATGACGAAAATACGCTGGGTCCGCTCAACGCTGCCCACGCGTCGGCACGTGCAAGAGAACGGGCCTCACCAAACTCATCCGTCGGCAAGATTGCTACCTATGAGCGCGCGCGGGAGGATGCATTGGCGCTGACCGATCCCGTGCTTCGGGAACAGGAACTCGATGATGCGGTCGCTCAACTCGAGGAAGATTTTGGCCGTACGCTGACTGATGCGCAGGTCGATCGCGTCAACGCATTGCTCGACGCACGCCAGTAATCTTGAAGAGATCTTCAAACAGCGGCCTCCGGGCCGCTGCTTTCGTTCGTAGTCCCCATTGGTTTGTTGCGCAGATCGAAAGCGCCGGACGTTCTTTGGCACCAGACCAAACTTGCTCTAGCAATTGGATGAGGCATTCGCCTAGTCTGCCCCGTGCAAAAGAAGATCAGCGAAAGAAGAGTATCGTGCCAATAACATCGGTGTTTGACAAAAATTACGCAGCATTCCTGTTCGACATGGATGGCACCCTGCTCAATTCCACATTGGCGGCAGAGCGGGTATGGGCAAGATGGGCGGAACAGCACGGACTTGACGTCAAAACCTTCTTGCCCACCATGCACGGTGCCCGCGCAGTCGATACCGTTCGCAGACTGGGACTGCCGGGCGTCGACCCGGAGGAGGAAGCCGTAAAGATAACCGAGGCCGAAATAATCGATGTGGACGGGATCGTGCCGCTTCCTGGCGCAGTCGAATTCCTCAACGGACTGCCTTCGGCAAAATGGGCGATCGTCACATCATCGCCGCTCGAACTGGCAAAACGCCGCCTGGCTGCAGCTGGAATCCCCGTGCCTGCGAACCTCGTTACCGCTGAAGATGTAAAGGTTGGCAAGCCCAGCCCCGACTGCTACCTGCTGGCGGCGCAAAAACTTGGAGTTAGCGCCGCCGATTGTCTCGTCTTCGAAGATGCCGTTCCGGGCATTCTGGCTGGTGATGCGGCGGGAGCCGATGTCCTGGTGATCACGGCGACGCATACGCATGCCATAGAAACCGCGCATACGACCATTCGCAATTACGAAGGGCTAGACATTCATATTGATCGCGAAGGACGGCCATCTTTGGTAAAAGAAGTCGATGCATGACGCCAAGGTTGTTGCATGGCTCCTGACCCCAGAGCTGCCCGAGGATGGGATTAGAGGCAGGCGATAGCCAAGCATGGTCGCGTTGAATCCATTCTGGAGGAGAACGAAATGCTGCTCACGAACAAGATTGCCATCGTCAACGGTGCTGGAGGAGCGATCGGCGGTGCCGTCTCGCGCGCCTTTGCCCGGGAAGGTGCTGCGGTCTATCTGGCTGGACGCACCCTTGCCAACGTCGAGAAAGTTGCAGCCAGTATCCGCAAGGCCGGTGGCAAGGCGAACGCGGCGCAGGTTGACGCGCTCGACGAGGACGCTGTCGAAAGGCACGTGCGCGAGGTTGCCGCCGAAACACCCGGTATCGATATCCTGTTCAATGCCATCGGCATGGAGGATATCCAGGGACCGCTCCTGACCGAGATGCCATTCGACGACTTCTTCAGACCGATCCACAAGGCAGCGAAGAGCCAGTTTATCACGTCCCGTGCCGTTGCCCGGCATATGGCGGAAAGGGGCCGCGGCGTGATGATGACCGTGACCGCCGGGCCGCCGGAAGCAACAGGTAATATTGGCGGCTTCGGCCCGGCTTGCCAGATGATCGAAGGACTTTGGCGCGGCTATGCGGCAGAACTTGCGCCCAAAGGCATTCGCGTCATCTGCCTGCGATCGTCCGGCTCACCCGATTCTCCGGATTTCCAGGAGATGCTGCGTCAGCACACCGAAGCGACCGGCAAGCCCGCCGAGGAATTCATTGCGGAAATCAGCAGCGGATTGTTGCTGCGGCGCCTGCCGTTCCTCTCCGAAGTGGCCGATGTCGCTGCTATGATGGCGTCAGACCGCTCAAGTGCGCTCACCGGTACGTTCATCCATGTCACATGCGGTTCGCGCTTTGATTGAACCGCCATATCTGCAGAGCGAGTAAGGGGAAACTGGCCAACAGGTCACACGAGAGGAGAGACAATCATGGCCCGATATCGCCAAAACCTGTCCCAGCTTTCCGGGGAAACATTTCTCAGTGACGGGGGCATGGAGACGACCCTTATCTTCCAAGAAGGTGTCGAACTTCCGCATTTTGCCTCCTTCGTCCTGATGGCGAGCCCCGAGGGCCGCCAGCAATTGAAAGATTACTACATCCCGTATCTGGAGGTCGCGCACCAGCACCGCACCGGCTTCATTCTCGATACGCCAACCTGGCGGGCAAACCCCGACTGGGGCGCTTTGCTTGGTTACGGCCCGGAAGGCTTGCGCACCATCAACAGGGATTCGGTCCGGCTGCTGCTCGAGCTTCGCAACGAATTCGAGTCAGGCGTAACACCCTGCGTGATCAGCGGCGCCATTGGACCGCGCGGCGATGGCTACAAGGCCGGGGACATGGATGCCGGGGAAGCCGAAACCTATCACGGCGCGCAGATCGAGAGTTTTGCGCAAACCGAGGCGGATATGGTCTCGGCCTATACGCTGACCAATTACAAGGAAGCGATCGGGATTGCGCGGGCGGCACAGACGCATGGCATGCCCTGCGCGATCTCCTTCACAGTGGAAACCGACGGACGACTGGTGACGGGCCTGGCTCTGGGCGAGGCGATCGACCGGGTCGACGATGCGACAGGCGGGGCGCCTGCCTACTACCTGATCAACTGCGCACATCCGACGCACTTCATGCAGGCCCTGGAAAAGGGAGAATCTTGGCTCGACCGCGTGCGCGGGGCGAAGGCGAATGCGTCGACCAAGAGCCACGCGGAACTCGATGAATCGGAAACGCTCGACGCCGGCGATCCGCTCGATCTCGGACGGCGCTACAAGGCACTGACCCAATCGTTCTCCACGATGCGGGTTCTGGGCGGATGCTGTGGCACTGATCACCGCCACATCGCGGCGATCTGCGAAGCCTGCCTGTAGCGGTCTGGCCTGTCAGAGCGCCACCCAGTCCCGGAGCGGGACGCGAATCATGCGCGGTGGTGCTTCGGTGTCGGTGGGACTGACCAGACGCGGCGAGGGCAGCGACTCATCGATGGACGGTTCACTCGCGCGCCGCCAATCCTCCTCGAACAGGTCCTCGAAATATTTGACCGCATCGGAATGATAGATCACCAGGCTGGCGTCCCGGTTGAACTGGGTTCCCGCGTTCGTCCAGTTATGGCTGCCCAGGACCACGGCCTTCCGGTCAATGATGATGCCCTTGGTGTGGCACCGGGACGAGAGCTTCAGCTTGTCGAAGTCAAAGCCCTTCTTCTTGAGCTTGGTCAGGGTCTTGCGCAGGTCGTCACCGATGCGCCGGAAGATGATGCGAACGTCAAGATCCGCCTTCTGCTTTGCAAGAAGGCCATCGACGAGGCGGCGAAAGTGGGGTGCGTCACCGTCCCTGTCCGCCAGTTTCAGCGACTGGTTCTGGAAGAGCACGCGGCTCTGCGCCCCCTCGATAAGCTCGGCGACGACATCGGCGTAATTGTCAGGCGTCAGTAGCGGATGAATTTCAAGCGGTCCCTCGATCCGCTTGGAATTGCGCAACACATATGGCGCTTCGAGCGCGTCAAAGGGATCGGTAAAATATTCCACAGGCACCCATACATAGGGTTCGCCGCCCGCAGCCTCCACGTTCTCGGTTTCCCTGGCTTCCTCGAGGTCGAGCAGGATGTGATCCTCGTAAAGCCTTGCCAGAGGCCCGTTCTCGACAACGGCGTGCCACTCCCTGTTAAAGCCGCCGACAAGTTTTGTCGGCGTGCCGAAATCCGACCCGTCTTCGCCCAGTGCCGGCTGGTTGGAGCTTTGCCAGTTGCCGGATGAGAGCCAGAAGGAAGCATGATCCTTGACCGCAACCTTGATGTGGTAGGCGGAATCGAAGATCCCGTTCGGATTGCCAATACGGCCGAACGGCCGTGCGATTGACGCCCAGGAGAAGTCGAAACGCTTCTTCAATTCGGCAGCCAGGCTGTCCCTTGTTTGCACGTCCGTTCCGTCGTTCTTTTTCGATCCGCTCCCGGTGTCTTCGCCAGCCTGCAACACGAGATTGAGTTCGCGCGGGGACTTCTTCGTCGTATCGATGACGGCTTTCAGGATGTGCGGAGCGGTGAAGTCGTACATACCCACGGTGAGCTGCGTTTCCACCCCTTTCAGGAATTCCTTCAGCACTGGCCAGCCGCAATCCGGGCTGACACTGAGGGTGACGGCGGCGACGTCCCGCACCGGATTCAGCGGAAGTTTCGGGCGCGGCTTGTACCGCGATGTCCAGCCTGCTTCGTTCGTCACCCAGTCCTCAACAAGGCCCAACTGATCGGAGATCGAGGCGAAGGTAACGTCTGTCGGGATTCCGTCTATTTCGGCCGGGATCAGGGTCATGCCCTTTAACGCGAGTTCCTCCGGCGTAAGGCGCTGCGTTACCGCGACTACGATGACCGGCTCATCGGTCATGATGCCGCCTGTCACCCGCAGCCCAGGATAGACCGCCACAACATCGGCACGGCTGCTGAGAAGCTGCTGGGCAGCGGGGATAACGCGTTCCACTTCAGCCGGCGTAGCGGGTTTGCCGCGACTTGCACGTGTTCCGGACGTTGTGGAAACGGTCGCGGCAGTGACGTCGCCGATGCGCACCGTCACGGTGATCGGGATGGTGACAGATATTTCGTTCCCTGCCATTGGCTGCTCGCCTCCCTTTGACACTTGCACGATTGGCGGTGTTGTCTCGCGATTGACAGTGGAAAGGGCCACAAGCGGCGGCTTGAGGGCTTGCACCAGCAGATCATTCAGACTGCCGCCTGCGACGGCGCCATTGCTCTTGAGAAAGACACCGCTCTTGTGCAGGCCGACCACCAGTCCGGTCTCGATGTCGATAACCGGGGAGCCGGAGTTTCCGCCGAGCGTGGTGCAGTCGTGGGAGAGTTCGGCTCCGATCAGGGACTTCACGAACCCCGGTGCGATCCGCTTGCGTCCATAGACGTCGCCGAAGATCGAATCCATCAACGCTTGGTCCGGAATGCGGGTATCTCGGAGCGGATAGCCGATGACGGCGACAGTTTTGCCCAGGGGATCTGCGAGATCGATGGCGAGTGGCGGGGGAAGCGCGGAACCGCGGGCAGGGGTGACACGCAGAAGCGCCACGTCAAGCTCGCGCGGTCCTCCGACAAACAGGATATCGCTGATCGTGAATTCCGATTCCGCAGTCGAGCCGACTTCCTCGAGAAAATCGATGGCGACGCCGATCGGCTTGCGCGGATCGTCGCCCGTCATGAAGCGAAAGCCCTGCGGGCCGCGCTCGGCGAAATAGGCCGCCACATGGCTGTTCGTTACGACAATGCCCGGCTGGATCATCCAGCCGGTCGCCAGGGCCGGCATCGCGATGAAGTTGTCGAGTTCGATGCGGCCGACCGACGGAATGACCTTTTTCAGCGCCTTGGCCGATTTCAGCAAACGGTCGCCCCACACCTCGCTCTCGGGATCGGTGAATTTCAGGACAGCGGCGCCCTCGGTGATACCAAGGACCGGGCGGCCACGGCGCAGCGCGATGGATTCTTCCCGAATGGAATTGTCGGGGCGAAAGCGCGCGGCCGGTATGGCCGGCTGCGGCGCGAACGCCGTCTCGCTCACCGGCGCGTCCGCCTTCGGGCTTTTCGGCGGACCGGGATCTGGCCGCTTCAGCGCTTCCTCAATATCGTTGTCAATCTTGTCGACGAGTGCGCGGTCCTTGGCATAGGGCGCCGTCCTGACGTCGCGTACGAGTCCTTCCAGCCGCTGACGGTCATCACGCATCGTCATTCCCCCCAACAATGCTTGCGGTCGCTATTTTGGCGACATTTAGTGCCACATTCAATATTGAAACAGCCGGGCCCTGGGCGGTACCTTAGCGGTTCAGCCTGCAGTAGTATGTGCCTGCAGTGTGTCATTGTCTTAACAGAGTGTCGGGTGGCGGGAGGTTCAGTATGGCGGGTTCGGTTCGCAGCGCCGAAAAACAGGCAGGCAATACCGATGCCGTTGCTCGGCCTGCTCCCGTTGAAACCGAACTCAAACTCCTTGCCCCGCCCGGTGCGCTCGATCAGGTTCGAGCCTCACCCGCCTTTCTGCAGTCGGCCCGCAACAAGGGGACAATCCGCCGGCTGGAAGCGACCTATTACGATACAGCCGATCGTCAGCTGTATGACGCCGGCTTGTCGTTGCGGGTGCGGCGCAGCGGCAAGCATTTTACGCAAACGATCAAGCGGTTGGCGGTCAACGGTCCGCTGACGCGGGAGGAATGGGAAGCGCCTGTCGCGGCGCTTGCGCCTGACCTTGGCGCGCTGCCAACCGGCGAAATTGACGGTATTTTCAACAAGATCGCCGTCAATCAACTGACGCCGATCTTTGTCACCAGGGTACGCCGGCATTTGATCACCCTCGATGTGCCGGATGGGCAGATCGAGGTTGCGTTCGACGTTGGTGTGATCGAGGCCGGGGCAGAGCAGGAACCGTTGTCCGAGATCGAACTCGAACTGAAACAAGGCAAGGCCGCGGCGCTTTACCAGTTCGGGCTCGGTTTGCTGGATGTCGCGCCGCTGTGCCTGGAAACGCAGAGCAAATCTGCCCGCGGCTATGCGCTGGCGCTGAAGATCAACCCGGCGGCTGTGAAGGCTGGTTCGTCGAGCCTTGGCCGGGACGACACCGTCGACGAGGGGATCGCCAAGCTGTTATCGGGCTGTCAGCAGCAGGTCCTCGCCAATCTGACACCGGCAATTGGCCGTGAACCCGAAGGGATCCACCAATTGCGTGTGGCCTTGCGGCGACTGCGCACGGCCCTGTATTTCCTGCGGCGCGAACTGGCGGCACCTTCGCTGCAGGCGCTGGACGCCGAGGCACAGGGCTTTGCACGCGCCTTGGGACCGGCCCGCAATTGGGATGTGTTTCTCGACTCGACACTTGCCGATATCGAGAAGGCCAATCTGCCGGACATTGATTTCTTTGTGTTGCGCGGCGCGGGCGCTCCCTTGCGGGAACAGGGCCATCATGCGGTGCGCGACAGTATTGCCGACCCGCAAACCAACCGCTTTCTATTATCACTGGGGCTCGCCATCGAGCAGAGAAGCTGGCGCAACGATATCGCCAGCGAGGACCTTGGCATATTGGCCGAGCCATTGACAAAGTTTGCGGCGCGCGTCCTTACCCGTCTCGAGCGCAAGGCATTCAAGCGCGGCCGGCACTTCCGCCATCTGCGTCCAGAGGCGCGCCACAAGCTGCGGATCCTCCTGAAAAAGCTGCGCTACTCTGCGGAGTTTTTCCTGCCGCTGTATGCCGGGCGGGCGCCGACCAGGAAATATCTCAAGCAACTGTCCCGGCTGCAGGATGGATTGGGCGAAGCCAATGACATCATTACCGCGCGAACCTTGCTGTCCACGATCCGGCAAAGTGCGGACAGTCCCGATGTGCACCGCGCCATCGGCGCGGTGACCGGCTGGCAGGGCCATCTGGAGCTTGCGGGAGCGGGCCGGCTGCACGACAGGTGGTGCAAGTTCAAACGGACGGCACCGTTCTGGCCCTGCTGAGAAATATTCGGCAATAGGTCCTGACCCTAATACTTATGGGTTAGTTGCACGTTCCATATAACGATGTAATATCCACGAAATCCGAATAAGCACATCGAATTATTTATTAAAATTATAATCGATCGCTTTCAACAAAGTCCATTTCTGATCACCAATCCATTATCGAAATCTATCTGGCGCCGTAGAAAATAACGCGGTGCCAGATATTTGTTATTAAGCTTGATATAGATGTCATGTAGATGAAATAAAACTCGGTTCTGCAATAGATAACAATCAATACAAGCATACGGTGGATCGCGAATAATATCAAAAAGACTGCGATCTGCGGAGTGAGACGAATTCAAAGAAGACAAGGCAAGTGCTCTGGTTTCATTCACCGCGCCCGTTCGGCTGGTGTGAGACCTGCATATGGAAGTCCGCCGCGGCGTGGTGTCCGTCCTGAACATCTTCGTCAAAAGCGGCATTCGTCTTTTCGTGAAAGGAAGGGTCGTCATGCCTCCGAAGAAGCCGAAAGCTGGTCCCGTTTCGTCACGCAAACGCAAAGCGACCAAATCCCCGGTGAAGTCTGCTAGCGAGGCAATGGCTGCTGCCGACATTGTCACCGGTCCCGACTTCGACATTCCGGACGCCGTCGCCGACCCCAACCCTAACGAGAATTTCTTCAACCGGAACCGCAAGGGACGGGCTGTCGTCCGGCCGCGAGACTTGCTGGTACTGCGCTTTGAACTCAGTAATTTGACAGTGTCACCAGGCAAGCCACCCCGTCTCCAGAAGGCGGGCTCCGGGGCAGCACACCTCATCGTTCACTTCCCGCCGCAAACCATCACGGAGCAGACTTTCTTCGAAACACGCCCCGCCGGGACAAGCAATCCGCCCCCGCCGCGCCCCGGCACGCCGGACAAACCCGAGCCCGGTGGCTCCGAGGCGCTGACCGGGCCACCGGTTCGTGCCCGGATTGCCGGTGAATCGAGGCTGGCGTTCAAGGTGCCGGACGGTTTCGATATACCTTACACGCTGGAGAGCGTGCTCGAGGCCTGTGAAACGCTGGAACTTTCAGTGCCGGCCAATGCACGTCCTCCCATCGAGCTCGCCACGCCGTTCGGCTTCACCGATCTTTTCGCATCAACCGTCGGGAAGCTGAGCGCCCGGCAACGTGCATCCCTGACGAGTTTCGCAGCGCGCAGCCTGCGCATTGCCGCGCTGCAGGGTGACAGGAGCACAATCGAATTGCGCCAAGCGACTGGCGGCCCCGGCCTCAAGGCGCTGAAGCCACGCAAGCTGAGCGACGCGGACCTGGTCGAAATCGGTACGGTCCTTGATCCAGGGGCTTTCCCGACACTTCGCGGTCCCAGGCCCGCTGCGCCCGGCGCGCGGCAAACGGCTATCGAACTGCCATGGCGACTGATCATCAGCCCGCATATCGACGAACGCTGGCGGCATGCGAAGGCGCCAGTCGATTCTGAGAGCACCGGCCGCACGGAATTGTGGCACTCGCGCCTTGTCGCTCCGCAAGCCAATGGCGATGTGATTCAGCCGCCAAATCCCGATACGCGTCGCACGGTCAGGGCCGTCTGGGCGTTGACCGGCGAGGGCTCGTCGAAACCGATGATTTCGCAGTTTCCGGTTGCGGGCAATTTGCCGCTGCCGAACACCACACCCTTCCGCATGCCCATGGACGATTTCGACCGGTTCCAGATTACCCATCTATCGTCGAATTTTTCCGTTTCGAACTACAAGCCCGAACCGGTGGGCACCAATCTGCTCATGCTGTCCGCGCTCGGCGGTTGGCTTGACTCGCGGGGCAACTGGGATCCGCCGGGGCTATCGGTCGAGGAATGGGTCCACCGCGGCACGATGGGCCGCGACCACTATGTCCGTATTGTCTACAAGGGCTTCCTCTATCCCTTTGGCCACCGTGTGGCCCTGGTGAAAGTGAGCGAGCGCAAGTTTCACAACGGAAAGGGCACGGCCGAAGCAGTGCCGGGCAATACGGCCTATCTGCGGCAACGGCTGTTCATCGTTGTGCGGGAGCGTGAGCGCCGGTTTGTCGACCCCGAACTGACCAACAATGCAGGAACAGTCGCGCTGCACCGCCAGATGCCGTTCTCAAGCGTCCGCATCCTCACGGCAGTTACGCCGAGCCTCGATCAACCAACCAGCCCGCAGAGCGCGATCGATGGTTTTGGTCAAACCCTGTTCTGGCCCTGCGTCGGGGGCTCGCCGTTCAAATTCGAGGTGGCCGCCACGGACATAGACGGGCGTTCCGTGCAGTTCGAACTTCCCATGATCTTTATGGACAACACTCTGGCCAGTCCCAGAAATTTGCAAGGCGACAAGCTCGTTGCGGACTTCGATCTGGCCGAAACCAATGCGCAGACCGCACACGAAGCCTGGACTGACCCGTCACGCGCCGGCCGGCGTGTCGCGGAACTCAAGCAGCAGCGCATCGCGCTCGCGCCAAGCGTCAAGGCAGGCGACACCTCGGTCGAGGCCGTGTCGGTCAGTTTCGACGGGTTCTCCGAGAAGAAGAACTTCAAGGTGCGCAGTTACAGCAACAATCTCTCCAGACCGATTTTCTATCCAAAGGTCGAGCGCGCCGATATCCGTATTGCCGCGCTTTCCCAACTGACCGGCAGCGGAAAATCCAACAAGGTCGAGTGGAACGCCCACTATCTCCAGCACGGTTTTGCTGCAAACAACCAGGGCCAGGTTTTCGTCAACGTCATTTCCGAACTGGGCATGGCCCAGCTTGATTTCTCCACGCAGGGCGATCGTTCCGGCGGTTTTGTCCAGCCCAATCTGACACCAAGCGCGCTGTCGCGCCTGACCGGGCCCGTCACTGGCAATGTGGCCAATTTCATTGCCGGAAACATGAACGGCGCCGATGCATTTCCGGCAACACTTTCCGATCTGCCCCTGCCGCTGCTGTTCGGTTGCATCCCGCTCGGTGATGTCATCCAGGCAGTGAGTGGCCTTTCCGGCAAGCCGGAACAGGTTCCGAAATTTGCCAGCGAGGCCAGCACGCAGGTCGAAAGCTTCATCAGCGGTCTGGCGCGTTTGTTCGAGTTCGTCAGCCGTCTTGCCGAACAACCCGGCGCTATTGCCGATGCGGCGATCGAGGTTGCGAAGAACACCCTGGACGACCTGCTGGATCAGGCCGCGGCCTATCAGGCGACGCTCGTTGCCGACGCCAAGGCGCGGGTCAACAATCTGAAAACGGCTCTGCTTGCGGTCAAGACCGAGATCGCACCGCTGCTGACGGTGACCAGCATCGACACGGCGCCGGCGCTGGGCGGTCTCGCCGGTGCTTTGACCAACGCCCAGACTGCGGCCAACCAGCTGCGCACTGCCGCCAATGCCCAGGTGGGGGGTGTCTCGCTGCCTTCGGGGTTCCGCCAGTCGCTGTTGCAGATTGCAGGTCAGATCGAAACAGCGCTCAGCGATATCGCGACGATCACCACGCTGATCACGCAAGGCAAGGCGCTCTTCCAGGCACTGGACGCCATTGTTGGACAGCCCGACCAGCTTGCCGACCTGCTTGGGGATCCAGGCGAACTCGGCACGCGGCTGACGGCCGTCAAGAATGCAATTGCGCCCTTGCGCTCTACGGTATCAGGCTCGCGGCTGCTGGATGGGGCGCCAAAGCAGGCTATCATCGGGGCAATGGACATTGTGCTGCAGGTCCTCGATGCAGCCGCGGATCTGCTGAAGTTGCTGGAAATGCTCACCGGCGACGAGCTGACGATACGCTTTGACTGGAACCCGCCCATCGACAACTGGGCGCTGCCCGGGGTGGATCGCGCAAAGGATCCCCTGTTCAGGGCCAATGACAAGCGCGGGTTCCTTGTTGCCGTCGAAGCCAAGGTCAAGAAGAATGGCAGCAGCGCACCCAAGATCAGTGTCGTCTGCAGCCTGAAGCATTTCGACCTCGTGCTGATTGCGCCGGCAAGCTTCATCGAACTGAATTTCGAGAAAATCGAGTTCCGGGTGGACAGCGGCGCGAAGATGGATGTCGACGTCCTGCTCAACGACATCAAGTTTGTCGGCCCGCTCAGTTTTGTCGAGACCCTGCGCGACCTCATCCCCCTGGATGGGTTTTCTGATCCGCCCTTCCTCGACATTACCCCGCAGGGTATCGATGCCGGCTTCTCGCTTACATTGCCCAGCATCGCCATCGGCCTGTTCAATTTGAGCAATCTGAGCCTTGGGGCCGGGTTCACCGTACCGTTCATCGGCCAGCCGCTTTCGGTCCGGTTCAATTTCTGTACGCGCGAGCAGCCGTTCAACCTGACCGTTTCGCTGTTTGGTGGCGGCGGGTTCTTCGGTATTACCCTGGATCCGCACGGCATCCAGATCCTTGAGGCATCGTTCGAGTTCGGCGCCAGTATCTCGATCGATCTCGGTGTCGCCTCGGGCGGCGTGCATGTCATGGCGGGCATCTATTTCCGCATGGAAAACGATGCCTGTTCGCTGACCGGATATTTCCGCCTCGGCGGCTATGTCAGCGTGCTCGGCCTGATATCCGCGTCGCTCGAGCTTTATCTGGAACTTCGCTACGAGTTCGAGACCGGCAAATGCGTTGGTAAGGCACAGCTTACGATAGAAATCGAAATCTTCATGTTCTCGACGAGCGTCACGGTGACCTGCGAGCGCAAGTTTGCCGGTTCGAATGGCGATCCAACCTTCCGCGAC
This sequence comes from Phyllobacterium zundukense, assembly GCF_002764115.1. NCBI lineage: Bacteria > Pseudomonadati > Pseudomonadota > Alphaproteobacteria > Hyphomicrobiales > Phyllobacteriaceae > Phyllobacterium > Phyllobacterium zundukense. The sequence goes on from NZ_CP017940.1 coordinate 726,153, forward strand.
CTGATGGGTGTCGATGCCGCGCTGCCCGTTGACGATGAGCTGGCCCTGATCGGCATCGACACTGATTATGCGTGGCGCGAATACGTCGAAGCGTTCGCGTAGGGGAGGGATCCATGGCAAAACAAACCATTCTCTGGACCGTATTGCCGCATGGGCGCATGGAAGAGGGACCGTTTGCCGGCCGGTTGCGCGTATCCATCGTCGCATCGCCCCGCCTGACGCCGCAAACAGCCGCCGAGCAGAAGCTGAAGTCATTCCCGGAATGGGTCAATTGGCCGAAGACGCTGGCCAACGTGAAATTTGGCCTGCTGATCGGGGCACAGGAAGTGCCGCTGCAGCCGGTCAGCGAGAGCGATGCGGACCTATGGGCCAAGCTTTTCTCCAAGGAAACTCCGGTCAGCGGGTTTGTCTTCAAGGACATGAGCAATGTCAATCTTCGCTCGTTCCCGGTGCGAAACGTTCTCGGCATCTTACGCAAGCACTACCGCGATCTTGCCGTGCAATCGACCGGTAACCCTCCGACCCTGTTGCCGTGGAAGGGCGCGCATCCGGGCCTGAAGGACATGTTGGGCGATCTGGGAACACGTACCCAGATATTCAATCTGGGAGACCGGCAAATCGAGTTCATGCTTCCTGGCTTCAACCGCTTCTTCGACGATGACAATCGCGAGGGTGTGGAAAGCCGTTTGCGCAATACGGTCTTTGGGACGAAGAGCACCTACCGGGCACAGGCAGTCGCCGCGGATGTGGACGGACAGGGCAATCCACAGCATGGCGGCCAGTTCCCGGTGCGGGTTCTTCCGCCGGACTGGCGTGATCCCGCAGGCGGTGGCCCCGATGCCGGTGTCATGTCGCAGTTTGCCACGGCGGCGGAATACGCCTTCTATCAGGCTGATCGCTTCTACCGGCGGGAGCCGCTGACACAGAAGAAACTGGAAAAACTGCAGGACCAGAAGCAGTTGCGCCGGCCAAAGCTGGTGGATGTACCGGCTCCGCCCAAGGCGCCGGATTTCGATTTCCATCAGATCGTGGCCTCCTACAGCGACTATCCCCATTTGTTGCGGCGTCTCGGGCTGGTTATCGACTGCATACTGCCAGCCAACTCGCCCATCGATCAGGCACTCAGTGCCGGAACGCCGGTACAGGGCTTGATCTCGCTGGCGCTTCACTGGGCCAACGCTCACGATTCTGCAGACGATTCCTGCCCGCGAACAGCGTGGCAAGCCAACAAGCAGCGCTTCACGACACGGCCGCGGACTGCCGATCACGAGCGCGGCGTCTTGCGCTTGCAACACGCGGACGACGACTGGAATGCGGACAAACGCAGCCTCTTCGACATCTATCAGGTCGATGCCGATGGGGCCGCGCTGAAAACGGTCGATTTCGTGATTTCCGCCCAAAATCTGGTGGGCAAGAGCCTGGCGCTCGGTGCCGACGGCGAAGTTACCTATACGACAGGGGACAAGCAGCCGGTCGCGGCACTCCGTTCTGGCGGCCTCGGGGTCTCGCGCCACGGCCGCGCCCTGTCCGTCGCGCAAAGTGCCGCATCCGCCGCATTGAAGGATGCATCGGTCAAATCCGGCGCCGCGGCATCGAAGAAGGTGGTGTTGTTCACCGAGGATGTCATGCGGGGCTACCGTGTGGATGTGCGGCCGATACCGGGCGGTGTGGAGCAGGCGTGGCATTCGCTCTGCCGCCGCCACGGCAATTACCGGCTCATCCAGAGCAACGAGGAAATCGATCTTCCCGACGACGAAGGCTATGTGAAGGGGGCATCGACCACGAGCTCAGCCAGCCAGGACGCGGATCCGGACGATCACTATCTGCACGAATCCATGTTCCGCTGGGCAGGGTGGAGCCTTGTCACACAGAGGCCTGGCAAGACGTTGCGGTCACGCGACGACCCTACCAGCGGCGTGCAGGGGGAGACTCCCGAAGATATCAGCGATGAAGCGACCAGCGGCGGCAATGGCCTTTCGGTAAAGTTCGTCGCGGCAAAGAACAGCCTGCCGCGCCTGCGCTTCGGCACTTCGTATCGCTTTCGCGCGCGCATCGTCGATCTCGCCGGAAACAGCCTGGCCATCGCAGACAAGTCGCTCGATACGGACCTGCAGGTGAGCGAGCCTGTTGGTTACTGGCGCTTCGAGCCGGTCGATCCGCCGGTGCTCGTGCATCGCGCCCGCACCAGCGAAGGAGAATCGCTCGAGCGTATGGTGCTGCGCAGCAACTGGAATGTGGATCCACAGGCCTATCTCGCGACGCCAGCCTTTGCAGCCGCCGTGCAACTGCCGGCTTCCGATGATTTCGAGTATGAGGCGATCAATGAACGGCATGTCGTGCCGCCGAAATCATCGCAATTGCAATGCGAGCATCACGGGCTGTTCGATCCCTTCTTTGGCGATCCAAATGCAATCAAGCAGGCCTATGCCAATGCCGCGCGTGAGGCCGGCACCCTTTACGACGTCAGCGCGACGACTGTTGCCGAGTTGATAACACCGGCATCCGTTGCCGGTATTGCCACGACGACGGCCTTGCCCTTACGCCTGCCATCGCCGGATAATCCGACAGGCGACCGGCTTGCCGCCGGACAGTATGTGATTCATCGCGAACCGCTGGTCTCCACCCCATACCTTCCTGACGGTACTTCCGGGGGCTTTGCTTTGCGGGCGATGCCCGGGCACAATATTCCCGGCGCAACTGTTCCCGTTGTTCTCGGGCCCAGCGCCGCAATCGTTCGTGCACCTGACCAGGAGCTGGTGCTTGTCGTTGCCTTTGCAAAGGACTGGCCGGATTCGACCGGATTCAGAATCGTGCTGCAGGAGCGCACCGCGGCACTGAGCGACCCGCCCTGCAATGAAAACTTCAGCGATGACGGAACGCCCAAATGGGATGAAGACGAACGCGTCCTGACACTGTTTGTCGCCAAGGGACGCATTGCGCGGTTGCGCTATTCGAGCTTCGTCCACAAGGCTCTCATCGATACGCTTGGACTGCCGACATGGATCGACACGGACGGCGAGCGTGCGTTCCTGCGCGATATGGCGCAGCTCGGCTGTGCCTGGATGATAACGCCATACCGGGAATTGACGCTCGTTCACGCAACGCAGCAGCCCGTATGCTTGCCCGAGCTGATCAAAGTCGGCATCAGCCGCTCGCTGGGCGACCAGCATGCGAACCTGCGTGCAACGGTTCGCCTGCATGGACCGAGCAGCGGAAAGTTCGAAGTGGAGGCTCACTGGAAGGAGTGGGTTGACGATCTGGAAAAACCCGCACCGGAGCTCATCGAGTCGCAGGGCGCGCTCGGGGAGGTTCTCCTGGCGGAAAATCACACCAATGTCTTCGATCTCGGCAGTGCGATCAACGCGCAAGAACACGATCCCAACCGGCCGCGCGCACGCGGCGACCGCCACGAGTTTGGCGATACCAAATTCCGCTTGATCGAGTATACCCTGCGGGCGACCACGCGGTTTCGCGAGTATCTGCCGCCGTCACTCTATGCACAGAGAGACGAAGTGACCCGTGTCGGGCCGGTCGCCGAGGGCCAGAAAATGGCGATCGGTGCCGATGACGATCCCGGCGCGCCGTTCCTCGTGACGTCAGGGACAGCGTTGAATACGGTCGTCCCGTCGAGTGCTCATCCGGATGAACCCCGGATTGTCTATGTCGTGCCAACCTTTCGCTGGCAAGACACACCCGGCAAGCAATCCCTCGACACTACCCGCCTCGGCAACGGCCTGAGAGTGTGGCTGGAGCGGCCCTGGTTTTCATCCGGAAACGGTGAATTGCTGGGCGTGGTCATCCTTCAGAACAATGCCAAGTTTACCGATATTCCCACACATCTTGTGCCCCTGGTAACACAATGGGGCCTCGATCCGCTTTGGGATACGGTTTTGCCCAAGAGCACCACCCGGGTTACGGATTTTCCTGCCCGCGTGGCGGATGAAGTGGTGTCACTGCGCGAGTTCGAGGATCCATTCAATCCCAACGTCAATACCAAGGTCCATGTCATCGGTCACCGCGTCCACTGGGATGCGGAACGCTCCCTCTGGTATTGCGATATCGAGCTCGACCCGGGGCGCAGCTACATGCCATTCGTGCGTCTGGCGCTGGTGCGCTACCAGCCAAATGCACTTGCGTCGGCAAAGATCTCCAAAGTGGTCCTGGCGGATTTCTCGCAGGTTCTCCCGCGCCGCCGCGCTTCATTCGAGCGAAATGGAGCCGTGGTTTCCGTAAAGCTGCGCGGCTCAGTGCCCAGCCATGGTCCGATGAAGTTCCCGATCGATTCGGAGTATCTGGGCATTTCCTTCATACCATTCCCCGGTCAGCCAACCGAAACCGGACGCAACAAGGTCGAACTTGTGCTGCAAACCCGCGACCCGGAAATCGATTCGGATTTGGCATGGTCGGATGTGAAGGTGTTGGCGTCGACACTTGTCGCGCCCGTTGGAACGCCGCCGTTTTTTGCCGATGCCAGTCTCTTTGACTTGACTGCCAGGCGTGTCGAGACGTCTGTGACGGTCACGAGCCGTCTCGGGCGAAAAATTGCACTTGAGGCAATCAATCTTACTGAAATTCGAGGCCCTGGCGACCTCCTTCCGCTCGATCTGATCGATCCGGCAATCTGGGACACTCAAGTTACGCTCCCCGAACCTGGAACAATAGGAAAGCCGGCACGGATCGCAATTCGCGAATATGAGCGGTATTACACTGACCGCACCGTTCCAGAGCGGCATGGTGGGCAAACACTGCGTCGGCGTGTCGTGGAGGAGAGATTGGTCTATACCGCGTTCTTCGATCTCTGACGTTGGAATTAACTGATCGTCTGCCCGGCAATTCCCAGGCGCCGCTTCAATTCGGAGATCAGCGTTGCTGGCGGTACGGGCCCAATCGCCTTTGATTTTGGCTCCTTGAGCGCACAATTCGTGGCGTGAAAACCAAGCGCGCGATAGGCCTCCATCTGTTCTTCGGAGAAGAATTGATCTCCGGTGGATTCATGCGGGAAGAGCGGATAGCGGCGCTCGTAGTCGAGGACATAGTCAGGTTCATCGCCCGTCACCGACGCCTTGACGTAAACAAGGATGCCCTCGGTGCCAGCCTGGTCATAGATGATTTTTCCGACTGCGAAATGCTGCCTGTGAGCGTCGTCATCGGGTGGAACGGGTTTCGACCTGTCGGCCGACCGGCGCAGCGTGGCAGCACGCATGGCTTGCCAGTCGATGGCGATCCGGATGCCCAGGTCGATCCGCGCGAAACGCTGCACATCGACCAGTGCGCCGAAATTCATTGCGGGGTCGGCTTCGGCGTCGATGACCATGATCATCTGGCACTTGCGTTTGAGCAACTGGTAAAGCCCGCTATTGTCTATGTGTCCGCCATCGCTGACAAATATGCGCGAACTGTCCGCCCGCAGGATGCCAAAGGCTTCAGCCGCCAGATAGAAGCGGAAGAAGTCGTACCAGCTTGCCTTTACGCGCGCCGCCGCCCGCGACGTATCCTGCGGCGCCGAATTCTGGACATCTTCGACATAGCGCGGATTGCGCAGCCAATAGCCAAGCCGCAGGTTCAGCAGGGCAAGCGTGGGACTGAGAAATCCAATACCGACACGTCCCATACTGGACGATACGGCCGCACCCGAGATGGCTGCTGCCGTTGCCAGATCAAGCTGCGGCTCGTTCGCAGTCATTGCTTCGGTCGACGCATAACCGGTGGCGTCGCTGCCGACAAAACCTTTGGAGAACAGGAAAAACTCTGCATTGCGCCCGCGCTTGGCCGGATCGGTGCTGGGCAATGTGCTGGCTTTGGTTGCGCCCTCACTCTCGGTGGCTGGGTCCTGGCTGGTGGCCCCTGGGCGCTTTCTCGGCGTCGAGCGGCGGACATTGAGGGTGCCATTGACAAGCAGGTAGGGTGATTTCGTGCCCAATTCCGTAAGGGGCAGGGGTGCGAAACCCGCCCTGCCTTTTCCCAGTCTGAAGGCAACGTTCAGACGATCGCGGTAGAGGCGATGCAGCGCGTTGGCATTCTCGGCGAAATTCATGGCAATAAAGCCGATGAAAGCGGAAATGACGAGATAGTTGTAAAGCATGAACCACGACGAGGTGCCGGGTTCCCTGGTTGCAATGGCTATCGCAATGAGCGCTGTGACGAACATGAGTATGAGGACCATTGCGAACAAGCTGCGCCAGCGGTGCTCGAGCAACGTAGCCTTCATGCTCGCAAAAATTTCACGCCCCGTCTGGCGCGTCAACAGGAGGACCAGCCAGAATACCACGCAGACAAGCAGGGCAAAGCCGAGGTAGCGGGCGAGACCGATGCTGCTATCGCCAAGATAGCCCAGAGCAAGATAGGTGCCCTGCGCAGATTCAATGCCCCAGACACTTAAGATAAGATACAACAAATAGATGAGTGCCGGCAGCGCCAGCGCCGCAGCATAAAGTGCCAGCCTGGCACACCATGCCTGAATCCGCGCACCGATCGTCGGGTTGTTGAATGCCTTCTGAATCCAGCTGACCAGCCTTTCCTGGAAGAGCGCCGTGGTCGTTATGATTGTCATCAACACGCCGCCAAATGAAACAATGCTCGACCTGGTTGGTCCACCTGCCGTGAACCAGTCGATGATATAAGCGAGAATCTTCGACTGAAGCTCGATGACGACGGCAAGAACGAACAGGACTATGAGCAAGGCCGCGGCACGTGTCCACCGGCTCCTTGGTTCGGATATGCGCATTGCCCTTTGGGTGTTGTGCCTTTCCAGGTAGGACCGGCGCAATCCCCAGACGACGAGCAGGAACAGCAGCAGGATGCCTGTCATCTTAGTCAGCAGGAAGGGATCGAGCAGATAGCTGTAGGCCGACGTGAAGTCCTGTCCCTTCCAGCCCGTCGGAGGTTCGAAATACAGGACCAGATCGTAAAGGACATTGTGCCTCAGATGGTTGACAGTCGGGTTGGTCAGGATCGTGAATGTCGCGAGTGGAAAAAGCACCGAAAGCACGAGCAGCAGATTTACCGCCAGACCCCTCAGAACGATCGCCACCGTCAGGAGCAGGTCCGAAAAGCCCTTGGGGGCAAGGTAACGGCTATGGTCGCGGATGTGGCTGACCGGTTCGTTGTCGCGAACGTCGCCATTTTCCTGTTCGGCCACCCCAAACGGGAATTCGCCATCGCTGCGGCTCATTGCCGAAACCATGCTTGCGCCGATGTAGCCGCCGCCGGAAACAGTTGAAAGGTAATCGATCCTGGGGATCAGCTTGTACCGGTCGAGCGCCTGCAGCGCACCGAGGCAGAAGCAGGCGGAGCGCACCCCTCCACCGGAAAGCGCCAGTCCGAAAATTTCCTGAGGACCAGATTGAGATGAACCTGCCGGGGACACAACAGAGATGCCCAGTTCGTCCCGGCGCGTGGCGATGGCTTTCAGTTCGTCACCGAGTACCTGATCAAAGGCTATGCCCTTGTCGCTCACGTCGGGATCCGTCGTGCTCATCCTTACCCCCTCTGTCACGTCGTTCAGGGACAATAGCAATATTTAGACGAAAACGGCCTTAATGAGTATGGGCTAATACTTTTAGACTAATGGTTTAATCAAATTTTGACCTGTACTTTTGCGATACGTCGAATGGATATACATAAAAATATTGATTAAAATAATAGCATTCCATCGAAATATCATGTGTGCAAATCCATTCCTCGTCGATCAAGGGGGCACTTCGAGCATCGGTTCCTAACGATAGCAAAGAGGAGAAACGCAATGTCTTTGAAAACCAAGACGACGGCTGCGAAGAAATCCGGTCCTTTGGGCCTGCCGGTAGAACTGCTGGCGACACTTGAAACGAAAGCCCAGGCGGTCAAGACCACACCCGGTCATGGCGTCGCGGGCAGACATGCGACGCGGCAATTGCTCGACGCCCTGTCGGGCAACAGGGATCCCGGCATGTTCGGGCGGATGTTTCCAAAATTGCCGCCATTGTCGGTGAGTGACGACAAACTCCAGGCACTGGCCGATGCCATGATCGACAACGATCCGAATATCGCGGCAGGGAACAACCCAAACATCCCTGCGGGCTTCACGTATCTCGGCCAGTTTGTCGATCACGACATAACACTTGACCTGACGTCTCTTGGTGAAAAGGAGAAGGATCCCCTGGGGATCGAGAACTTCAGGACGCCAAGCCTGGATCTTGATGCCATCTACGGTCTTGGGCCGGATGGAAGCCCGCATCTCTATGCCCGCAACCCGGGCGTGGGATCCGGCAGGAAGCATGGCCCGAAATTCCTCATCGGAAAGAATTTCAACTCGGGCGAGGGCAATTTCCGCAATGACCTGCCCCGCAGTCCGGAAGGCTTTGCACTTATCGCGGATCATCGAAACGATGAGAATCTGCTTGTCGCACAGACCCATCTGGCGATGCTCAAGTTTCACAACAAAGTCTGCGACACGATCAGCGCGGCAGCCAATCCACCGGCCGACGTTTTTGCCCAAGCCCGCCAACTGGTGACCTGGCATTATCAGTGGATGGTGCTGCATGACTGGGTCGAAAGGCTAACGGAACCCGGCATCGTCGCGAAGATATTGCATGACGGCCGGAAATTCTATCGCTTCAAGCGGGTGCCATTCATGCCCGTCGAGTTCTCGGCGGCGGCGTACCGGCTGGGTCACAGCATGGTGCGTCAGAGATATGCGCATAATCGGGTTTTTACCGGGGCGGATTTTTTCCTGTTCTTCGAATTCACCGGTTTGTCGGGCGGGCTTGTCGGCGATCTCGCTCCCACCCCGCCGACCACTCCGCCCAATACGGCGTTTCCGACCCTGCCCAGCAACTGGATCATCGACTGGCGGCGTTTCCATGAACTCGGGGACATGGGCGGCGCGCCTGTGGCGGTCAATTCTTCCAGGAGGCTTGATCCATTCATCGCCGCTTCGTTGCATAACCTTCCAGGTGGCGGCGGCAATCTGGCGTTCCGCAATCTCAAACGCGGCGTCAATCTGGGCCTGCCGTCGGGTCAATCCGTTGCAACCCACATGAAGATAAAGAACCCGCTGACCCCGGATGAGATTGCTTCCGGGCCCGATGGGATTGTTGCAAAGGCCAAGGGCCTGCATACCTCGACCCCGCTTTGGTACTACATCCTGAAGGAAGCCAAGGTAAGACAGAACGGAGAACGTCTCGGACCGGTCGGCTCAACGATCATATCGGAAGTGTTCGTCGGGCTCGTTCATGGGGATCAGAACTCCTACATCTGGCAGCGCGCGAACTGGAAGCCGACGCTACCGTCGAAGCAGGCCGGTAATTTCACCATGGCCGATCTCCTTCGCTTCGTGGATGACGTCAATCCGATCGGTGATTGACCGGCATGGGGCGCCTCCGCCTGAACGGGGGCGCTTCCTATTCCTGAAGTGGGGAGGCGACGCACGCAAATCCCGGATCGATACACCACCGTTGCTCGTGCTGGTTGCAAAAATCATTGTCAATTTGGCGTGTGGTGCGTATCCTCACGCCTTCTAACTGCCGTGCCCTTTTTTGATTTTCCGCTGAACGCGGCGATTGCACGGCAATGCAGATTTCAGGCGGTCGGGGATGAGACACGACTTGAAAGCCGTCGACAACGAGTTGGTCGATCTTATTTATGCATCGTTTTTAGAGGAAACGAGTTGGCAACAGTTCCTCGATCGGCTGGCCATGACCATGCCCGAGGGCCGGTCGACGCTGTTTTATCATGATGCCGCGTCCGGTGCCGGGGCGTTTTCGCTTCATTCCGGACTGACCGATCAGCAAGTCAATGATTACAACAACCATTATTCGCGAATTAACCCCTGGATGCCGAAAGCATTGAAAAGGAAAATCGGCCTGGGTGTCACGGCAAGCCAGATGCTGGCGCATGACGAACTTGAGAAGACGGAATTTTACAATGATTACCTGTTGCCTGCCGGAGCGAGGTCAGCGGTAGGGGTGACGATCTTGCGCGACCAGGATCGGTCGTTTTTTCTCAGCGTGCTTACATGCCGGAAGGAACACAATCAGAACCTCCCGGCGGCACAAATACTGACCCGGCTGGCGCCGCATCTGGCGCGCGTCTTTGAACATTATCAAACAGCCTCGATCAACAAATCGGTGGCTCAGGCCGGAACCAGGCTGCTCGACCTGTTTGATTTGGGAATTATCGTCGTCGGTGATGGCGGCATCGTCAAAACCGTATCCGCCCGGGCCCAATCCATGCTCGACGAAGGCGGCGATATTCGCCTGTCGTTCTGCGGAAAACTTCAGATCAATTCTTCAGCCGCAAGTCGCGTGCTGCACAGCATGCTCAGCGGCCGTGATCAGGAGCCAAAATTTCAGGCATTCTTGCTCGACCACATAAGAATGACGATCATCAACGTTCAGCAAGACCAACTGTCGTCTTTCTTCAACGGACCAACGGCTGTTCTCCTGCTGGAGCCGCGCAATAACCGGTACTCGCCGGCGGACCTGCACGATTTTTCCGACCGGTACATGCTGACGGCGGCTGAAACCAGGGCACTGCGCGGCCTCTTTTCAGGCAAATCCGTTGACGGGATAGCCGCGGACGCCGGTCTCTCCCGGGAAACGATCAGATCGCAGGTGAAGAGCCTGTATGCAAAGGCAAATGTACGGAGCCACGTCGAGCTCTTGCGGCTCGTAACGTTTTTATCTTCCAACTAGAAGCTATCAGCGTGGGGTTGTTTTGTCCCTCTTGGTTAACCCTCAGGGGTGAAGCGGAGTGAACAAAAATAGGCAAGAGTATTTAACGCCAACCGGCGAAGTTGAAGCATACCCGTCTGTTCAAAGCCGATCGGCGACAGTCTGATAAAGCGATCATCGAGCATTCTTCTGCAAGCGGTTCGATGATCGTCGATGAGGGGGGAATGATGCTGTCACCAACAACGGTGGACCATCACAGTCTAGGCATTGCGACCTTTGCAGAGGGGGACCGCGCCACGCTCGCCAGTATCGGCGAGCGTGGCCGCGAGCAGTTCGCGCTGCCCACTATTCCAGTCCTTGCTATTGTCGATGAAAGGATCCTGGCGCGCGAATGTCTGTCGCGAACGCTTCAGATGAGTGGCGCTGGCTTCGACATCGCTACCTTCGATTCGATCGATGCGATGTATCGTTGTGATTCATCCCGGTTTTCAGCCATCCTGGTCTATGTCGGCGACGCCGATATCGAGCGCGGTCCGGTCGGACGAAGCATAAGAAAACTGGTCTTGCTCTTTCACAATGTACCCGTGATTATCCAGTCCGAAATTAGCGGTCTGGAACAGGTCAGCATGGCATTGCACCATGGAATCAGAGGCTATCTTTCGACCAAGGTGGGTGTTGACGTTTGCATCGAAGCGATATCGCTTGCGATCGCCGGTGGCATTTTCATTGCCGCAGAGAATACGAATGATCTCCAGGGCATTCTTGCGAAGAAGGACTTCGAAGCGCGGAGTGCCGGGAAATTCACGCCGCGTGAACGAGATATCATTCAGCTGCTGCGCGAGGGAAAGGCCAATAAATCAATCGCCTACGAGCTTCATCTGGCGGCCAATACCGTCAAGGTACACATGCACAACATAATGAGAAAGCTCAACGCGACGAACAGGACAGAGGCCATATTCAAGATTGCCGCAGACGATTGACAGGGAGAGCCGAACTGCGAGGCTTTAGTGCCGAATTCGTGCGGGATATTCGCAGTTTCATGCTAGGCATTCGGGCAGGATGATTTATTACGAGCGATAATTCAGATCCATTTTGAGAAGGCAGTTTGCAATGGCGATCAAATTCGCATTGAAAGACCCGAAGTCTGTTGCGGTTGAGGAAAACCGGGCGAAAGCCGAAGCAAAGAGCGCCCAGCCCCTCGCTTCCAGCGCACCGGATGGCACAGATGATTCGGGTGCCGATCGCTCCGGCAGCGATCTTTTCGACGGCAAGCCAGCCGAGCAAAAGCGCAAGCGCAAGAAGTAAAGATCGCTTGCGACCTTAGCTGCGACCCTTACTCGACTGACCGGAACGCAGGCGGGCGAGTTCTGCTTCGAGAACCTCGATACGCTCATCGCGCTCAGCGACGATCGCCTCGACTTCGGCTGCATCGAACCGCAAGGGAATGTGCTGCGGGCAGTTCATGTCCCAGGCGGACACCGTGAAGAGAATCACCTGCTCGGGCCGGGCGCGATAGTTTTCCGGCATCAACTTCGCCATCAGATCGGCGTCACCTTCGACGACGCGCGCTTCGCCCCAGAGTTTCACCCGCTGGCGCGTGCGGTAATCGATAAGAAACAGATAGGCCTTCGCATTATCTGCGAGATTGCCTTGCGTGATGTATTGGCGATTGCCGGCGAAATCCGCGAAAGCAATGGTCCGCTCATCGAGCACGTGCAGGAAGCCCGCCGGGCCTCCGCGGTGCTGGATATAGGGCTGCCCCTCGCTGTTGGCAGTGGCAAAGAATACACTGATCTGGCTCTCGATGAATTGCGCGAGGTCCGGCGTGACGCCCGTCCGCCATGAGCCGCGCTGCTCCATGCTGGCATAGCCGTCACGCGATCCCTTGCGGCCCTGGATCGACTTGACCGTCGGCGTGAAGGCGACATCGCTGGAAAATACCTGTGCGGTTGACATGGCCAATTCCTTGAGTTCCGGCAAATAGGGTACGTCACGAATATAGCTTCTTTCACTTTATCGCTGTAGAAGGGGATATCGGAAGCTTCCCTACCGAAAAATGGAAGGATACATGGATCGCCTGGATGCAATGACCGTCCTTCTCGCTGCCGTCGAGACGGGCAGCCTGTCGGCCGCATCACGCCGTCTCGGCATGCCACTCGCCACGGTGAGCCGCAAGGTTGCCGATCTCGAGGCGCATCTGAACACACGTCTGCTCATCCGTTCGAGCCGCCGTGTCACGCTGACCGATGCTGGCCGCGCCTATGCCGAGGCCAGCAAGGCCATTCTGGAACAAGTCGACGAGGCCGAGCGAGCCGCTGCGGGCGAGTACATCACGCCGCGAGGCGACCTGACGGTCACTGCGCCGATCGTGTTCGGGCGCCTGCACGTCCTGCCGGTTGTGATCGAATTTCTGAAAGCCTATCCCGAAATCAACCTCCGGCTCAGCCTCAGCGACCGTCAGGTCAATCTCGTGGAGGACCATATCGATCTTGCGATCCGCATCGGCAACCTGCCGGACAGCAACCTTGTCGCGACGAAGGTGGGTTCGATCCGGCGTGCCACCTATGCGAGCCCGGCCTATCTCGCACGGCGCGGCACACCGCAGCGGCCCGAGGACCTTGCCGGGCATGATTGCATTACCTTCGAGGGGTTCACATCACCCAGGGTCTGGACTTTCATGCACGGCAATCGCGAGGTTATTGTGCCGGTTCACTCCCGGCTGAGCGTGACGACGGCGGAAGCCGCGATTGACGCGGCTGTGGCGGAGCTCGGGGTGACGCGCCTGCTCTCCTATCAGGCGGCCAGGGCGGTGGCGGCGGGCGAGCTGCAGATCGTGCTGGAGTCGTTTGAGCCGGCGCCATGGCCGGTCAGCGCGATCTATATCGCCCAGGGCCTTGTGCCGCTGAAGCTGCGGGCATTTCTCGATTTCGCGGTGCCGAGGCTGAGGGAGTGGATGGCACTGTAGGACCGCTTTTGGATGTTTATGTTCCATTAGAGCATATGATACGGTCAGAACTGCCAGCAGGAACCGCATATGTCCACGAGCGACAATTTTCCCGCTACTTCCATGCCCGATCGGGATTGGTGGGCCGTCCTCTGGCCAGATCCGGAGGGTATGCTGCGGCGGATCGGCGTGCAGCCGGAGATGACGGTCCTCGATCTTTGCTGCGGCGACGGCTATTTCACCGCACCGCTGGCCAGGCTTGTCGGCGGGCGGGTCTACGCCCTTGATATCGACCCTCTGATGATTGACCAGGCCAAGGCCGAAGTCGCCCGTCAGGGAGCCTCGGTGCTGAAATGGATTTGCGCCGACGCGCGCGAGGTCGCGAGGTTGCTTCCAGAACCGGTCGACTACGTCCTCATGGCCAATACATTCCATGGCGTGCCGGATCAGCCCTGCCTTGCACGCGCGGTGCGCACGCTGCTTCGCCCGCAAGGGGTGTTCTGCATCGTGAACTGGCACGCCGCCGCAAGGGAAGAAACGCCCGTGCTTGGAAAGCCACGTGGGCCGGGTACTGACATGCGCATGTCTCCGGATGCTGTCAGGACTGTCGTTGAGCCTGAGGGATTTCGAACCGCTCGGCCCGTGGAACTGCCTCCCTATCATTATGCAGCCATCTTCGCGCAATCATCGGATGAATCCTGATAATTACGCGTACGCTGCAGCTGTGGTCCGTTGGCAGGATCAGCTCTTTTGGAACGCCAGGTGGGCGCCGAGGCCCACGAGCATTGCGCCGCCCGCCTTTTGCATGAGGCGCTGCGCGTGACTTGAGCGCCGCAGCTTGGTGATCACCGCACCTGCCAGCACCACACACATGATATCCGCGGAGGAAAACATCAAATTGACGATGGTTCCAAGAATGATGAACTGGACCCAGACGGGAAACGCGGCCGATGCATCGATGAACTGCGGAAGGAATGCCATGAAGAAAATCGCCGTCTTCGGATTGAGGACTTCGACACTGATGCTCTCGAAAAAGGCGCGGCGGCCAGATTTCGGTTCGATGCCGGGCAGGGCGACATCCCCTTGCGCCTTGGCGCGGAACAGCGAGATGCCCAGCCATATCAGATAGGCCGCACCGGCAAATTTGACCGCCATGTAAAGCATGGGCACGGCATGAAAAAGCACCGACAGTCCGGCGGCAGCGGCAATCACATGCATATAACCGCCAAGATGAATACCCCAATGCCGCCATCAGGCCGGACCAGCGGCCGCGTGCTATCGTTTGAGCCGCCGCATAAAGCATGGCCGGACCCGGGATATAGGCGAAGATCGCCGTGGTGGCGAGAAAGGCGATAAGCAACTCGGTTGATGGCATTCTCTTGCTCCTGTCGCGATGCCTGATGGGCTTGTGCTGACTATAGACAACGCATTGGCTGCATATTCAAGGAGTGGCTTGATCTGTCGCGGCTTTGCAACTTGATGACATTTCTCATTGGACGAGGATATCGGCCCAGTCGCAACTCGTCTGCAAAGATGATATTAGCGGAGACAGTCAACGGAGCTCGATCGGGGAATGCTGAAATGAAACCAGCCTGCTACGTCTTAATTGCCGCCGCTCTCGTCTTTTCATCTTCATGCACAACAACGACGACGACGACTTCTTCTGTTGACACCAATCTCGCGGTTACTTCCCTCAGAAACTCGGTCTATGACCACTGCGCGTGGGCTCCTGAGTCTTCCACACTCGTTAGCCTGATCCCCGCCATTTCAGAGGGCCGGGACGGATTTCAAAGAACCACCAACGCAATCTGTGCTGCGGCGAAGGCCGCGCCGGCACCGGCTTCCCCAGGGGATTTCGTTACGGTTGAGGTCGAGGGGAGACAGGTTCGCGGGCGGTTCCTGCAACCGGGGGAGACTCTCGGACAAGGCTGACAGGATCATGCGGAAAGCTTGCCGGACTTTCGAACAAATTCGACGAGCGCACGGAGTTTTAGCGGCTGGCGTTGCCGTTTAGGATAGTAGAGATAGAATCCTGGAAACGGCGGACAGAAAGCTTCAAGCAGCGGCACCAGTTCGCGACGAGCGATGTAGGGCCGGAATGTATCCGCCATGCCGAAAGTGATCCCGGCGCCGGCGCAAGCCATGCGGATCATCATTCCCATATCGTTTGTTGTCACCGCCGGATCGACAGCGACATCGAAATCGCGACCATTCTCGGTAAACTCCCAGCGATACGGCGCCGTGTCGGGACGTGGCCGCCAGCCTATGCAAACATGGGTCGGCAGATCGCGCGGATGCCCGGGACTGCCACGACGCGCCAGATAATCGGGAGACGCCACGGCGTATTGCCGCTGGTCCGATGAAACGGGCACGGCGATCATATCCTGCTCGATCACCTCTCCAAGCCGAACGCCGGCATCGAAGCCTGCTTCCACGATATCGAATTCATCGTCGGTGATCGTGATATCGAGTTTCACATCTGGATAGGTTTCGAGAAAGCCCGCGAGGAGCGTGCCGGACAGGAAGCTTTCAGCGATTGAGGACACAGTGATGCGAAGCAATCCGCTCGGACGCGTCTGCGTCTCCCGCACAGCCTGCAGGGCGCCCTTGACCTGCGTAACCGAAGGGCGAATCGCTTCGTAGAACGTTTCGCCCGCCTCGGTTAAACGAACACTGCGGGTCGTACGCTGGACCAGGGCCACCCCGATCCGATCTTCGAGACGCTGCAGCCCCTGGCTCACCGCAGAGCGCGTGACGCCGAGCCGCTCGCCTGCGACGCGGAAATTCCGCGCTTCGGCCACTGTCAAAAATACCGATATGCCTTCGAGATCGTCCACCATTGGTTAGATAATCTAAACAAGCTGTCTGAGATTGGCAACTCGATGCCGACAAATGGAACGTCTATCTTCGCGTCGTGGTCGATTGGCGGCGTGGGAGTCGAGATCGTTCATCAAACCGCAGGAGCAGACAATGCCAACACAGCTCTTCAATGCAGCACTCCGTCTCGTGATCGCGTTCACGGCAGTTGGGGCGGCAGCCGCTTCTGCATCAGGAGAAACCTTGAACCGAGCCATATCGGCCAATCAGCACGCAAGCGAGAAAACAATGTCACAGCATCCTTATGTCGGCATGTGGGTCACCGATGATGGCCACATTCGCCACGAGCTCCTTCCCAATGGCCGTTATGATGAGGCTCGCGGCAGCCGGGAGAGTGCCTATCGGGGCCGTTACGAAGTGTCCGGCAATCACATCGAGTATTGGGATGACACGGGGTTTACCGCTGATGGTGACTTCGTCGATGCCAATACCCTTCACCATGCAGGCATGATCCTCCGCCGCAAATGACGCTTCGCCCCTCGCTGAGCAGCGAATTCCCATCTGACCCAATAAATATCTGAACCAGGCCTTCCAGGGCCGAGAACCCAATGGAGTAAAGAATGTCGAACATTGAAGGTAAAGTTGTCGCCATAACCGGGGCAAGCAGCGGCATTGGCGAGGCGACCGCCAGGCTGCTGGCAGCGGCAGGTGCTCATGTCGTGATCGGGGCCCGTCGTATCGATCGCCTGGAGCAATTCGCAAACGAAATTTCCGGGGCTGGTCAGTCCATTCGTATCAAGCAACTGGATGTGACAAGCCAGTTGGATGCGAAGGATTTTGTGAGCTACGCCGTGGCGGAATTCGGCCGATTGGACGTCATCGTCAACAATGCGGGTGTCATGCCGCTTTCTCCAATGAACGCACTCAAGGTCGATGAGTGGGATCGCATGATAGACGTCAACATCCGCGGCGTTCTCTATGGCATCGCCGCCGTACTGCCAATCATGAACCGCCAGGGGTACGGGCAAATCATCAATGTCTCGTCCATTGGAGGATTGGGCGTGGCTCCGACGGCAGCCGTCTATTGTGCGACCAAATATGCGGTTCGTGCGATCTCGGACGGATTAAGACAGGAGAACAACAAACTTCGCGTGACGTGCGTCTATCCCGGGGTGGTCGAGTCGGAACTGGCAAACACGATCACAGACAAGTCGGCCGCCGATTTCATGGTCGACTACCGCAAAATCGCTCTCAAACCGGATGCGATTGCGCGTGCCATCCTTCATGTGATCGAACAGCCAGAAGACGTCGATACCAGTGAAATCGTCGTTCGCCCTACCGCGAGCAACTGAGCCAGCCCAAACGGGCCTACGAAGATGTGCTGGCTTCGTAGGCCGCTCCATAGGATTTCAGACCGGCTCCACAGTTCATTGCTCGTTGACAGCCAAAGGCCAATGGCGACAAACTAAAAATCTTCAAGTGATCTTCAAGATCAGTTAATGCCTGGAGGCAATATCCTGATCCCGGAACGGACGTCTGCAGAAAATCTGAGGCGGCATATCCACGGCAGATTGCTTACCGGCAGCAGTGGCCACGCCTGGCGAGATGTTCTCGTCCATATTCTCTCCCACCAACACGTGGAAGCGAGCCTGATCGTGCCGGCTGTGGCTGAGCCGCTGATTGTCTGGATTTTGTCCGGATCCGCCATCATCGAGGAACGCGAACTCGGCGGCACCTGGATCTCCAACCAAGTAAAGGTCGGCGATTTCTTCCTGACCAATTCGGACACACCCTATGAGATGCGCTGGCAGGTTACGGGACCAGAGCGGTTCGAGGTGATGCACCTTTATCTGGGTTTGCCGATTTTTGAACAGGCCGCTGCCGAGACCTTTGGTGTTTCGACTGCTATGGTCCGCATTCGCGATATTTCCGGAGAGCAAGACCGCATTCTTTCGCTCCTGCTGGAACAATTTCGCGTAGAACTGACATCCGGGTACGATCCAAGTCCACTGTTCGTTCAAGGCATCGCTCAAAGCCTGGCGGTGCATCTTGTCCGCAATTATGCGGTGTTGGACAAGACGCGTACCAGCCGTCGCAACGCGCTTCCCGCCTTCAAACTGCGCCGGGTCACCGAACGTATGACGACTCAATTGGACCAGGAATTCAGTCTCAGCCAGCTGGCGCAAGAGGCCGATATGAGCGTTTCCCACTTCAGCCGTCTGTTCAAGAAGGCGACAAGTTTTTCGCCTTCACAATATTTCATCCAGCTTCGCGTCCAGGAGGCCCAACGTCTGCTGCGTGAAACGGACCGCAGCGTGATCGATATCGGACTCGATGTCGGATATTCCAGTCCGAGCCATTTCGCGCAGGTGTTCCGTCGCGCAGTGGGGGTGACACCGACGGAGTACCGCGGTTAGCAGGCACCGGTTTTCTCAATGCATATTTGAGCAAAAGTCCGACAGTTCGAGCAAGGCCCCGAGCGATGGCACATGCTGATCTTCCTAATGTGGGCTCGTCAATAGCAAGCCACATCCCACGGCAAACGCCGGGCGTGGCACAACCACGAAGGAAACCATCATGACTATCAAAGGAAAAGTCGCGCTTGTAACCGGGGCATCCAGCGGTATCGGCGCAGCAACTGCGCTCAAGCTGGCGGAAAACGGCGTCAAGGTCGGTTTGGCCGCGCGGCGTATCGATCGCCTGACGGACCTGCAAAATCAGATCCGTGCCATGGGCGGCGAAGCCATCGCCATTGAAATGGATGTGGTCGATGAAGCATCCGTCGCAGCAGGCGTTGAAAAACTGGCAACGGAATTCGGCACCATCGACATCGTATTCAACAATGCAGGCCTGATGCCAATCTCCGATGTTGAAAGCCTGAAGACCAGTGAATGGCATCGTATGGTCGACGTGAACATCAAGGGGTTGCTGAATACGACGGCAGCTGTCCTGCCCTACATGACAAGGCAGGCCTCCGGCCACATCATCAACACATCGTCCATTGCCGGCCGCAAGGTGTTCAAGGGCCTATCGGTCTACTGCGCCACCAAGCACGCAGTGGCCGCATTCAGCGATGGTTTGCGCATGGAGCTGGCGCCCAAGCACAATATCCGTGTGACCTGTATTCAGCCGGGCGCCGTCGAGTCGGAACTCTTCGAACATATCTCCGACAGGGACTATGCGGACCAAATGGAAGAGCTCAAGGGCCAGATGGAATTCCTGAAGGCAGCCGACATAGCCGATACGATTCTTTTCGCCCTCAATGCCCCCAAGCACGTGAACGTCGCCGAGCTTTTCGTTCTGCCGACACAGCAGGCTTGGTAGCACCTCGATATACAAACCTCTCCGGCACCCAGCCGGAGAGGTTTGTCCCGGCAAGAGCAGGAGCAGGAGTTAGTCACGCCTGTTACTGTGCGTGGCGTTGATCACGAAACGCTGGGTCGCCGAGCTGGGAACGGCTAGCCCGAAGTATCCTTGGCAATGGTTCGCCTTCGCGAATAAATGCCCGGTTAAGAGTTTTGGTCCCTAGAAGTCCGCAGGCGACGGCAATTTGGGTGAAGTTCAAATCCGTTTCCAGGAGCAACTGTTTTGCCTTGAGAACCCTGAACTGGTCGCGCACCCGCAATGGTGATTTTCCAAGCTCCTCGCGGAAAATTCTTTCCATCTGCCTGCGCGTTGTTCCGATCAGCCGGGATACCTCACTCATGCTGATTGGATCTTCCATGGTTTTTTCAAACAGCCGGAGCGCCTGCTTGATTACCCTGTTTGAGACCCCTGAGTAGATGAGCGCCGGCTGCTCATTGGTTCGGCGTTCGAAAGGGATCATCAGGATCGATGCGCATTTTCGGGCAAGTTCATCGCCAAACTCTGCAGCAATGATCTCAAGGGCAAGATAGGCTGAACCCATGCCTCCCGCACAGGTGTAGTGCCTGCCATTGGCGCGATAAAGACTGACCGAATCTGCGGAGAACTCGCTGAACTCTTCGCCAAACTCTTCCGTATGAAGCCCGCTGACACAACACTGATGCTCTGGCAGGACGTTGGCTTCTGCGAGAGCAAAACTGCCTGTGCACAGCCCGATCAGGCGTATTGGCGTCCTGTTGATTTTTCGAAGCACCGCAAGGAGCGTTTCCGGCGCTTTCTTCTGAGGACTGATCAGGCCTCCGACGACCACGACGTAATCACACTCCAGAACGGAACTCAGATCCGCCGTCGGTTCGACGAACATTCCGGTGCTCGATTGTACGCTTGTGCCCGAAAGCGTGGTTATCTCCCACTTGCACCTGATCTGTCTGCTCTGATCCTTTTCATCCGCCGCAAGTCGTAGACAATCGAGAAACAGGCTCAGCGCGGACAGCGTAAACTGCGGCAGCAGGATTATGCCGAAGCGTACTTTCTTTGCCGGATTGCCAACGCTCATGGCGTCACCTCGCGAATGGGGAATTACGGTTGATTGCTGCATCAGTCTATCATGGTACAGCCAATCAAATCTGCTGACTCAATTACCATGGTATGGGCAATCCGGAGTAGTTTGCGCCAGGATTTCGTTTCCAGCGGCAAAATTTAGTGGATTAACGATTATTTCCGCATTTTGCACCCAATCTCGACCAATTCTGACTGTATCAATTCTTTCAAATTGCAATCAAACGCGCGCGTTGGCGTGCGGATTGCACAATCCCTGATGAACCGGAGTCATTAATTGTTCAGTACTCAAAAAGTTATTTTCTCTCTTCTTCTGGCGGCAACGCTGACGACCACAGCCCTTGCGCAGACACAGGACATTTCCGGAACTTATGTCAATGAATCCGGCCGCACAAAGGTGCGGTTGAGCGAGTGTGACGCCGGGCTTTGCGGAACGGTTGTATGGATGAAGCAACCGGTCAACGACGTCAACAATCCCGATGTTTCCAAACGCGACCGTTCTGTGGTTGGCCTTCAGGCAGTCACTCTGAAGCCAACTGGCGAAGGAAACTACGCCGGTACGCTCTATGATACCGAAAGTGGCAAAACCTATTCAGGCAAGGCAAAATTTTCCGATCAAAGCGTTGAACTATCAGGCTGCGTGCTGGGAGGCCTTATCTGCAAGGCTTCAGTCTGGCGACGTGAATAGCAGGAAAAGCATACGCGTCGCCAGCATCCATCATTAAGCTATCAACAGGATCAATTCTGTTCAGGCTCCGTCGCGGCGATGTCCTGCACTGCCGTTTCCTCCGCCTGATTGGCGTTGTGGAGCTTCACTACCAACTGTTCGGTGACCCAATTGACGTCAGGCAGGCTGTTTGTCGCCATGGCCTGCGCCTTTTCCGGGCGGCACTGGGAGTCGGCGATAAAGGCGGCGTATGAGAGGGTTCGCCCCGAAACGCCGTTGGCGTGGATCACCGTGGACGAAGCCTCCGCCCAGCACTTGCGGTACTTGTCCAGGTTCTGGTCAGCCTGCGCCGTGCCGATCAGCGAACCAGTGGCGATCATGGTGGCAATGTAGAATCTCATAGCGTTCTCACAAAATGCGAACTCAGTTTGCCTGCCTCATGTATATCCATAAAGTATTTCCAATCGGTTCATACGAGTGAACTGAAGGTCGCGTTGGGCAATGTGTGCCGTTTGCTTGACGCGTCCCAAAGCTGCGGCAGCCTGCGCGGATCATAGTATTCGTTGCGTGACACATGGCAAGCTCACCAAATTCGGTATAAAAGGGTGAGTATGAGTGAAGCACAGCCTTTATTCGGGATGCTGCGCCAGTCGGCGCCGCCGGACATCGTCAATGCCATCGAGCGGCTCGTTCGCGACGCACCGGACCGCAAGCTCAGCCGCGTCAATGTACTGGCATTCGCCGCCGCGGAAGGCCTCGATGAAGAACAGACGATCAACGGCTTTTTGCAGGCATCGCATCTTGGCCTGTTTGACATGTCGTGGAACGTGCTTTGCCCTGGTTGTGGCGGGGTGCTTGATGCCAATACCTCGCTGAAGACCGTGCAGAGCGAAGAATATACCTGCGCGCTCTGCGCCGCCGGCTACGAGCCGACGCTCGACGAGATGGTCGAGGTAACCTTTACGGTGAGCCCGCGCGTGCGCCGTATCGAGGCCCACAATCCGCACATGCTGCCCCCCCTGGAGTATTTCCGTCAGGTCTATTGGGGTTCGGGCGTGGACCTGCCCGAGGAGGATTATGAGGCGAAGGTCGACGAGTTCGTGCTGGAGTCACTTGAGCTGCCGCCTGGAGAGAAGGCCGTGATCTCGCTGCAGTTGCCGCCAGCGTTCGTCATCATCTTTGAACCGGTAACCCACGCCGCGCAATTCCTGGACCTGAACGGCGAGCCAACCAGGGAGCGACAGAGCCTCTCGCTCGTGTTCGACCGCGCGCACCGGCACCACGAGACCCTCGAATTGCGGCCTGGTCCATTCCGTATCTCGGTGGAGAATCACACGGAAGTCCGCGTATTGCCGTCGGTGTGCATAGCCAATGATGCGCTTCACTCGCTGCTCGGCCGCCGCCGTCCCTTCCTCACCGCCAAACGCCTGCTCTCCAACCAGACATTTCGCGACATCTATCGCGCCGACACGATCGATGTGGACCAGCGGCTGAAGATCACGAGTCTTACGTTCCTTTTTACCGATCTGCGCGGCTCGACCGCGCTGTATGAGCGGGTCGGTGACCTTGCGGCATTCGATCTGGTGAAGACGCATTTCGGCATCCTCAATGAGATCGTGGGTGCAGAGGCGGGTGCTGTCGTCAAGACGATCGGCGACGCCGTGATGGCCACCTTTCCAACCCCCGACCGGGCCGTCGTGGCGGCGATGCGGATGCGTGATGCCATGCAGAAGCTGAACAATGAACGCGGCAATGAGGACCTCCTGCTGAAAATTGGCATCCACGAGGGGCCGTGCATCGCCGTGAGCCTGAACGAAAGGCAGGATTATTTCGGGCAGACCGTGAACATTGCCTCGCGCGTGCAGAACCTTGCCACGTCGCACGAGATCTTCGCCACCGGTTCCGTGCTTGACGATCCCCGCGCCAGCGGCCTCCTGGCCGAGCGCGGCGTGAAGCCCATGTCGCACAACGTCATGCTTCGCGGCATTACGGACCAGATCAGCATTTTTACGATTCCGTGAGCACCTGAAACATTTGCTGCTCGTAAGAATGGGGGAAAAGAAAATGGTAGCGAAGGAGGGATTCGAACCCCCGACACAAGGATTATGATTCCTCTGCTCTAACCTACTGAGCTACTTCGCCCCATATGTCATCGCGACCCGTAAATGGTTTGCCTGCAAAGGAGACCGGAGGGACGCGCTGTCAATTGACAGGGACGGGGCGGGATATATGTGGGGAGCACAAGCCTGTCAAGCAATCTTGTGGAGCAATCGCAGATGAACGACCAAACGGTCATATTGGGCCGCAGTCTGGTTGTGCGTGGTTCGTAGCTCGGCAGGCTCACCATGATGAAGTTCACCATGAGGGACATGGTTGTTTCCAGGGAGTCAAATTCTGCAATGTTTCTGATTGTCGCTGCAGCCCACCAATTCCCCTCATGGTGAGCTTGTCGAACCACGCATAATGATTTTGCCAGCCTGCTGCGCAATTGCTCACATCCAAGACTTGTGTTCGTTTCGTGCTCCAGATATTGGATGCCGACATGAACAAGGCGATCAAGATGGCTCCACGGATTGCAGTGCTGGGTTGCGGCTACTGGGGCAGTAATCATATCCGTACGTTGAAGAGCCTCGGTGCTCTTTATGCCGTCTCCGATCAGAACAGTGATCGTGCTGCAGGCTTTGCCGCCGAGCAGGGGGTTCTGCATATCGAAGTGGACGATCTTTTCACCCATCCCGACGTCGATGCCATCGTCATGGCGCTGCCGCCGCAATTCCATGCGGAAGCAGCGATCAAGGCCGTGACCAATGGCAAGGACGTGCTGGTCGAAAAGCCGATCGCCCTGACGGTGCCCGATGCGGAAGCCGCCGTGAAGGCTGCGCACGACAATGGCCGCATCTTCATGGTGGGCCATGTGCTGCGTTTCCATACGGCCTTCGAGAAACTGCTGGAACTGATCAAGGCCGGGCATCTCGGCAAGGTGCGCTATATCCACTCGCACCGCCTCGGCCTCGGCAAATTCCATACGGAAAACGATGCGCTGTGGGATCTTGCCCCGCATGACCTGTCGATGATCCTCGCCATTACCGGGACGGAGCCGCTGGAAGTGCGCGGCGAGGGCGCGGCTGTGCTCGATCATTTGAGCGATTTCGCGCATCTGCATCTGCGCTTTCCGGGCAATGTGCGCGGCCACCTCTTTGCGTCGCGGCTCAACCCCTATCGCGAGCGCCGCCTGACCGTGGTCGGTACCAAGGCCATGGCCGTATTCGACGACATGGAGCCATGGGAGAAGAAGCTCGCCGTCTACAAGCATTCGATCTGGCAGGACAATGGCCAGTGGGCTTCGACCACGGAAGAGCCGACCTATATCAAGATCGCGCAGGGCATGCCGCTGACCCGCGAATGCCAGAATTTTATCGAGAGCATCGAGACGCGCAACCAGCCGCGCACCGATGGCGAAGAGGCGATCCGGGTCTTGCGGATTTTGACGGCAGGAACTGTGGCGCATAATAAAGGGTAACGCTGCCGCTTATCTCCCCCCTTGTGGGGAGAACGGATTTTTTGGATTTAGCCTCTTTGCTAAATCCTTAGAAAATCCAAGAGAGAGGGTGTTTCTCAGGGCTGGATCCCCTCTCTTGCGATTTCTAGCACTTAGCAAGGGCTAAGGTGCTGAAATCGCTTTCTCTCCACAAGGGGAGAGATAAGGGAGCGCCGCCGTCGCATAATATCAAACGTATACCCCATGGATTGCCCTTCATCCCGAGCGTTGTTACAAGGCCACGGCTTGTTACAGGAAGAGGCAAACTTTGAACGGCAACCTCTGGCAGACCTCGATCTGCCCTTTTAAAGAGTTGCCATGACCCTTGCCCGCGATGGTTCGCGGGAGACATTTGATATTGGAGCAATGATGCAGTTCATCGATCTCGGCGCACAGCGTGAACGGATTAACGGCAAACTCGATGCGGCGATCGCTAAAGTTGTGCGTGAAGGCAAATATATTCTCGGACCGGAAGTTGCCGAATTCGAAAAACGCCTGGCCGATTATGTCGGCGTCGAGCATGTGATTGCCTGCGCCAACGGTACCGATGCGCTGCTGATGCCCTTGATGGCGAAGGGGATTGGCCCGGGGGATGCGGTGTTCTGCCCGAGCTTCACCTTTGCCGCGACGGCCGAAGTGGTGGCGCTTGCCGGTGCCGAGCCGGTTTTCATCGATGTCGATCCCGATACCTACAATATCAATGTGGAGCAGCTTGAGGCAGCGATTGCCGCCGTGCGCGCCGAGGGCCGGTTGCAGCCAAAGGCGATCATCCCCGTTGATCTGTTTGGCCTCGCTGCCAACTACACTTCCCTTTCCGCCATTGCAGCGCGGGAAGGCCTGTTCGTGATCGAGGATGCGGCGCAGTCGATCGGCGGCAAGCGCGACAATGCCATGTGCGGCGCCTTTGGCGACGTGGCAGCGACCAGCTTCTATCCGGCCAAGCCGCTCGGCTGCTACGGCGATGGCGGTGCGATGTTCACCAATGATGGTGCGCTGGCGGAGGTGCTGCGTTCCGTGCTGTTCCACGGCAAGGGCGAGACGCAGTATGACAATGTGCGCATTGGGCTGAATTCACGCCTCGACACGATCCAGGCGGCAATCCTGATCGAAAAGCTCGCCATTCTCGAAGATGAGATGGAGGCGCGGCAGGTTGTGGCGAAGCGTTATGCCAACGGGCTGAAGGATGTGGTCAAGGTGGCCTATATGCCGGAAGGCTCGCGTTCGGCCTGGGCGCAGTATGCGATCGAGACAAAGAACCGCGATGCACTCAAGGCGCATCTGCATGCCAACGGTATTCCGTCGGTGATCTATTATGTGAAGCCGCTGCATCTGCAGGTGGCGTATGAGCGTTACATGCGTGCGCCGGGCGGTCTGCCGGTTTCGGAGACCTTGCCGAAGAACATTCTTTGCCTGCCAATGCATCCATACTTGAGCGAAGCCGATCAGGATCGGATCATCGGCACGATCCGGGATTTTCATGGAGAATAAGCGGCGTTGATGCCGACTATCTCCCCCTTGTGGGGGAGGACGCGATTTCTGCATCTTAGCCCTTGCCAAGTGCTAGAAATCGCCAGAGAGGGGATTTGCAATCAGTACGTTCCCCTCTCTTGGATTTTCTAAGGATTTAGCAAAGAGGCTAAATCCTTAGAAAATCCTTTCTCTCCCACAGCGGGGAGAGATAAGGCGCACGCTAGGCGTGCTGACCCTGCTGTGCCAGGCGCTTGAGCATGGCTTCCGCCTGTGGGGCGCGTTCCGAACGGCCAATGAAGCCGCCGCCGAAGACGCGGGCGGTATTGCTGTCGTCCGAATAGAGAACGCAGGCCTGCCCCGGTGCGATGCCGCTTTCGCCGTCGACCAGTTCCACCCACGTTTCCCCACCCTCATGATGCAGGACAGCCGGACGAGGCGGGCGGGTCGAGCGGACCTTGGCGTAAACTTCGACGCCGCCCTGCGGGATACTTTCCAAAGCATCATCGCCCAGCCAGTTGACGTTGCGCAGGTACACCTTACGGGTTTCGAGCGCTTCGCGCGGGCCGACAATGACACGTGCATTCTTCGCATCGAGATGGATGACATAGAGCGGGTCGCCAGTGGCGACGCCAATGCCGCGGCGCTGGCCGATTGTATAATGGACGATGCCTTCATGGCGGCCGAGCACCCGCCCGTCGATGTGGACGATATCGCCGGGATTGGCAGCCTCCGGCTTCAGTTTGGAGATAATGTCCGAATATTTGCCCTGCGGCACGAAGCAGATGTCCTGGCTGTCCTGCTTGTTGGCAACGGTGAGACCAAGTTCTTCGGCAATGGCGCGGGTTTCCGGCTTGGTTAGTCCGCCGAGCGGGAAGCGCAGGTAGTCGATCTGCTCCTGCGTCGTGGCAAAGAGGAAATAGCTCTGGTCCTTGTCGGTATCGACGGGGCGGAAGAGGGCGCGATGCGCACCATTGGCATGGCTGCGAATATAATGGCCTGTCGCCAGTGCATCGGCGCCAAGATCGCGGGCGGTCTGCAGGAGGTCGGCGAACTTGACGGTCTGATTGCATGAGACGCAGGGAATCGGCGTCTCGCCGCTGACATAGCTCGCAGCGAACGGATCGATCACGGCTTCGCGGAAACGTGCTTCATAGTCGAGGACATAGTGCGGAATGCCAAGACGCTCGGAAACGCGGCGCGCGTCCTCGATGTCCTGACCGGCGCAGCAGGACCCGGCGCGATGGGTCGATGCGCCATGATCGTAGAGCTGCAGGGTCACGCCGACGACATCATAGCCCTGGCGTTTGAGGATGCCGGCCACGACAGAAGAATCCACGCCGCCAGACATGGCAACGACGATACGGGTGTCTTCCGGCTTTCCCGGCAGATCGAGATTATTCAGTGTCATAAGCGGATCCGGTTCTTGCAGCGGCATAAAGGCGCACTGCTGTTGTCGGCCCTATATAGGTTATTGACCCGATCTTGCCAACAGGAAGTCACAGGCAGCGCATTTTTCTTGATGGGCGGGAACGGCGGCCTTCAGTGCGGAAATGCCGAATTTCCGGGAGTTAGACCAAAGTTTAACGAAAATACCGCCGATCTATTAACCGAAGTTACCAGAGAATGACCGACGGTTTAGGCAATTATTAAAGCCCTGTATGTAATGTCAGCTCCGATAGGTCTTGAAGTTTAGTGTAGAGAGTACAATGACCGATCTTGTTCGACCGAGAGTAAAATATGTAATCGGCCCGGATGGCAGCCCACTGACCATCGCCGATCTTCCACCCGCGAATACGCGGCGTTGGGTTATTCGCCGCAAGGCTGAGGTGGTTGCCGCTGTGCGCGGTGGTCTTCTTAGTCTTGAGGAGGCTTGCCAACGCTATACTTTGACGGTGGAAGAGTTCCTGTCCTGGCAGTCCTCGATCTCCGATCACGGGCTGGCTGGCCTTCGAACGACCCGGATACAGCAATATCGTCATTAGATGATGGTGCAATGAGCGAGGAAAAGGCTGGTCGTGAGACCGGCCTTTTTCGTTTTGCGTTTGGCCGCGATACGGTTATTTGAGGTCCGCTGCTTTTGGCGGCCATACATCACCATAAGAAACCACCCCGACGCGGGTCGCATAGCCCTGCCAGGCTTCGATAAGCTCCTTAAGCGTTTCAGGATGGTTTGCATTCAGAGCGGTGGTTTCACCTCGATCACTGGCAACATTGAAGAGTTTCCATCCTTCTACCGTAGATTTCTCCTTCTTGATGATCAAAGGTTGCCAAAGTGCTTTCCATTCGCCCTTGTTCACATAGATCTGACTGTCAAACTCGTCGACTTGGGGATCGGAATGGATTGCGCCGTTTTTTTCTCCCTTCAGCCAGCCAAGCAGCGATGTTCCCGTAACGGGATAGACAGCCTTACCCTGGTAAAGCACCTTGCTAAGCTTGCCCTCCTGTCCGGCGTCGACGTGAACCACGTCCGGTTGTGCCTGCTCGCTTGGTGGCGTGACGCCCGCAAGCTCCAGTACAGTTGGGGCGAAATCGGTCACATGCGCGAATTCGTGCAGCGCCGGCAATTTCTCCTTTTGTCCTGGAAGCACAAAAATCGCCGGCGTGCTGACGCCTCCTTCATACAATTCAGTCTTGAAGCCGCGGAATGGCGTATTGCTGACACTAGCCCATTCGGGACTGCGCCGAAATTCGGGTAGTTTACCAATACCCAGACGACCCAACTTGGTGATAACGAGGGTCAGATCGTCCCCTTCCGTAGTAATGTTGGCGAATTTGTCATTGCTATCTGGCGCACCATTGTCGGACTGAAATACAATGAACGTATTGTCATATTCGCCTATCTCCTTGAGATGCTGGACGATAAGCCCGACATTTTGATCGAGATTATCGACCATCGCCGCATAGACCTGCATACGACGCTCGAAAACCTGTTTCTGGACTGGTGATAGGTCCTTCCATTTCGAGGCGAGCGATGTAGGCGTAAAATCTTGCGGAATAATTCCCAGTTTCTTTTGTTTGTCGATGCGATTCTCCCGCACGACATTGAAACCCTCCTTGTAGCGTCCCTTATATTTCTCCAGATCGGCATCCGGGGCTTCCATCGGCACATGCGGCGTGTT
The DNA here is from genome assembly GCF_002764115.1 of Phyllobacterium zundukense. Taxonomy (NCBI): domain Bacteria; kingdom Pseudomonadati; phylum Pseudomonadota; class Alphaproteobacteria; order Hyphomicrobiales; family Phyllobacteriaceae; genus Phyllobacterium; species Phyllobacterium zundukense. Next base: position 755,779 of record NZ_CP017940.1, read on the forward strand.
GAAAGCGAGATAGGCGAAGAAAGGCTTCTTGTCGCCGTGATCGAGATCGATCTGGCGGATGAGTTCGCGGGTAAACAGATCAGCGGAATATTGAGATTTGCCGCTATAGTCGGCAGCTGTATATTTGCCGTCTTTCGAAAAGACTTCAATCTCAGCACCTGGTGTCTGGTTGCTCGGGTCGATATAATGCACATGTGAGCCGCCGCTCGGGATCAACGTACGTTCAAATCCCCAGCCTTGTGGTCTACGGCCGCCCGGGCTCTCACCTTCATCGCCCTTGCTGGAGGTTCCTCCCAATTGCCACTTACCGGACATGTAAGTGTGGTAGCCGGCATCATTGAGCAACTGCACAAAGGTGAGCGCACTGTCATTGAGATAATTCTCATAGCCGGGTTTGCCAAAACGGGGATCATTGGGGTTCGACCCCATTGTGCCTTGGCCGATAAGATGATGCTCAGTGCCGGTGAGCAGTTGTGACCGTGTCACCTGACACTTGGCGCCGGTGTGGAAATTGGTCAGGACGCGGCCTTGCGCTGCCAGCGCGTCCAGATTGGGCGTATCGATTTCGCCGCGGATGTTCGGCTTGCGGGAGGCAGGCATGATTTCCGCCGTGTCGCCATTGGTGTGCGGCTGGTGCGGACCGGTATAGATGTCCTTTGTCCATTCCCAGGCATTGCCGATCGTGTCGAAGAGTTTGAAATCATTGGCGCCGTAGCAACCAACGGGGGCGAGATCGTCATGGCCGTCCTCGGCGGTGTTGAATGTGGGGAAAGGTCCTTGCCAGTAATTGGCTGCTGGTTTGCCTTTATCGTCGTACGGAGCGACGTCCAGATCAGCACCCTCATGCCCAGCCTTCGCCGCATATTCCCACTCAGCTTCAGTGGGCAGATCGCGGCCTAGCCAATGCGCAAACGCGAGCGCGTCGGCCCGGGTTACCAGCGTCACTGGTTGATTAACTTTGCCCGCGATCGTGCTACCCGGCCCCAGAGGGTGACGCCACGATGCGCCTTTGACATAGGTCCACCAAGCAAGATCACGCTGCACCATTTCGTTGTCGCTCGGCGTGTGAAAGACAGCACCGCCGCCTTGGCGCTCTGCATCACTGGTGTAGCCGGTCGCGCGTACGAAAGCCGCGAACTGAGCGTTGGTCACTTCAGTCTGGTCGATCCAGAAGCTGTGAATTTGCGTTTTCTCGTGGCTTGCCGGGCGTTCATCCAGATAGCCACGCGTCGAGCCGAAGACGAAGGCGCCTGCAGCAATGTGAACCATTCCGGCATTGAACTTGTCCGGCCACCCTGCTGGCAGTCCGGAGTAATTCTCGCAGAGCGTTTGCGAGCCAAGGGCCAGATTTTCTGCCTCGCCAGCGCCGTCGCTTCTCGAAGCAACCGGCAGTGCCAGGACTGAAGCCAGCATTACCACAAGGGTGGTTGCGCCGATGAGCCGCTTTCGAACAGTCATTGCCGGCCCGCATTATTGGGATGCTGGTCGTCTCGCTGGTGGACGATCATGCTTTCTGCACGCAATACTCCCTCTTTTTGCCGCAATATTCTTGAACGGCAATGCTTAAAGTATGAGAGAAAGCCTGTTCGATCAGGTTTTCCCGTCTTTCTGAATTAAGGAGGAGACTAACAGCGAAAATGCGACTGATCGCGCGAAGTAATTATTTAGTTATTCAGCAGGATAGAAAATAATTCTATGAAAATTGGCGGCGGGTTGCGAAGTAATACTTAAGTCGCAGACTTTTCCTCACGCACGATGAAGTGTGTTGCTACTGCTGACAAGATTGCCGAGGCGGTGAAAAACCACAGGCCGGGCTGGGCGATCGCAGTTGCGAGCCCGCTGGTCTTGGCTCCAAAAATGACCAGGGCGACGAGCAGCACGTCCAGCATCGACCATTTCGACAGGATGCCGATCCAGCGGTGAAGAACCTGTGCTGCAGCGGGTACCTGCGCTGCAGCCAGGTGCGCAACTGCCAGTTTGGTGATCGGCAGGATCACGGAAAACAGCGTGACGATCACGGTCAAAAGCCAGTCACCGCCGGCCCAGAGCGATCCAATGATACCCAGGAGCGAGGGGTTTTCGTCGAAAAAATACAGCTTGCTGATGTTCATCAAGGGCATGGTCAACCCGAGCGCCAGGGTGAAAGTCGCAATGAACAGAAAGATGGGAATGAAAAATCTTACCGGCATGCTGATTCCGAACCAAAGCTGATCTGGAGTATGCATGAAGGAAACGATTGGTACCCGTCAAGGACGAACGATAGTGAGGAACACCGATCACATTCGCTTGTACCCGATTGACGCTTACTATGGATGATCTCCATAGTACAAAGCACCGCCCTATTGCCGCCAGTTATTGAGGATATTGAATTCTTGATGATTTGATCGACACAGAACATTGGATTGAACCCTTTATGCGCACCAAATTCGGCTTGCTGTTTGTTTTCCTGGCCCTTGTTTCCCCGGCTCAGGCGCTGGAGGCCGGCTCGCCGCCAGTGCTGGCGCCGATGGAGGAGCAGGCGAAGGCCGCGCATCTGAGTGCGCAGTTGCTGACGCATTACCACTACAAGAAGGTGCCGCTCGACGACGCCTTGTCTGCCAAAATCATCGATCGGTACATCGAAGCACTGGACTCGGAACGCTTCTTCTTCCTTCAGTCCGATATCGATCAGTTCACGGCCAGCAAGGACAAGATCGATGATGCCATTTACAGCGAAGATCTCAGCATCCCGTTTGCAATTTTCAATGTGTATGAGCAGCGTGTCGTAGAGCGCCTGAGTTACGCCCGCGAATTGCTCAAGAACGGCTTCGATTTCAGTCAGAACGAAGAATATGTCGTCATGCGCGACAAGGAGCCTTGGCCGAAATCCGAAGCGGAAAGCCGGGAGTTATGGCGCAAGCGCGTGAAGAACGACTGGCTGCGCCTGAAATTGGCTGGCACGGCGGATGCAACCATACGCGAGACGCTTGGCAAGCGGTATGCGAACTCGCAGGAGCGGGCATACAAGTATAAGAGCAACGATGTCTTTCAGATATTCATGAATGCCTACACGACCTCGATCGAACCCCATACGGACTATTTTGGTGTCGCGGCAGCGTCGGACTTCGACATTTCGATGAAGCTTTCACTGGTAGGTATCGGCGCCGTGCTCCAGGAGCGCGACGAATACACGACAATTCGGGAGTTGGTGCCGGGCGGTCCGGCGCAGCTATCGGGCCAGCTTGCGGTCGGCGACAGGATTGTTGGCGTGGCGCAAGGCAAGGACGGCGCATTCGTGGATGTCGTCGGGACACGTGTGAACGAAGTTGTGAAATTGATACGCGGCGAGAAAGATACGGTGGTCCGGCTGGATGTATTGCCAACGGACGCCGGGCTCGACGGCAAGCATCGGGCGGTCACGCTGGTGCGGGACAAGATCAACCTGGAAAAGCAGGCCGCCAGGAAAAGCGTGCAGATTGTGACGGATGGCGATAGCTCGCGCAAAATCGGCGTGATTTCATTACCTACATTCTATGAAGATTTCGAAGCGCGACGGCGCGGTGACAAGAACTATCGAAGCGCAAGCCGTGATGTCGCCAAGCTGTTGGATGAACTGGAAAAAGATAAGGTCGATGGCGTCGTCATCGATCTGCGCAACAATGGCGGTGGTTCATTGCCGCAGGCCATCGAACTGACCGGCTTGTTCGTGGGCAAGGGACCGGTTCTGCAGCAGCGCAATGGCGACGGCGAGATCAAGGTAAACGGCAATACCCGCGCCACGGCTCGCTGGACAGGTCCGCTTGCCGTACTCATCAATCGCGGATCGGCCTCTGCGTCCGAGATTTTTGCCGCGGCCATACAGGATTACGGCCGGGGCGTCATCGTTGGCGAACCGAGTTTCGGCAAGGGCACGGTCCAAACAGTGGTGGATCTCGATGAGGAAGCACGCAATGCGAAGCCGGAATTCGGTGAGTTGAAGATGACCGTTGCGCAGTTCTTCCGCATAAATGGTGGCACCACGCAGCTTCGCGGGGTGACGCCCGATATCAGCTTGCCTGGCTTCGCGGACGACGAAAAGCTGGGGGAGTCGAGCTACGACAATGCGTTACCGTGGCTGCAGGTTAAACCGGCGGATTATTCGCCTCTTGGTGATATCAAGCAGTTGGTGCCGGAACTTCAAAGCCGCCACCAGGCCCGCGTCGATAAGGACAAGGATTTTAGCGGTCTCGTGGAAGATGTGAATGAGCTGAATGACTTACGCAAGAAGCGCGTTATCTCTCTCAACGAGACCGAAAGGCGCACTGAAAGAGATCGTCAGGTAAAGCGGCTGAAGGCGCGCGAGGCAGCTGAGGGCAAAGGTTCCGTGTCACCGGCAGATCTTGTATTTCAGGAAGATGGACTGCAGGCCAACGAGCGGAGCTTGAGCGCAGATATCGCGAGCGAGAAGGCGCAGAAGGACGCAAAAGACGTCCTTCTGGAGGAGACGATGCATATCCTCAATGACGAATCCGACCTCCTGAAAGTCCAGTCGGCAAAGAACAATTGATCCAACGGTAGTCAGCGCCAGGGGGTGAGCCTGGCACTACAAAAAACAAACGGTACAACGATGGCAGGTCAGATCAATATTGATAAGCAGGAGACGGAAAAGGGCGGGCGTTATACGGCGGTGGTGTCTGGGCACGAAGCCGAAATGACGTTTTCGCGCGCGAGCCCGCATCTGATCATTATCGATCATACCGCTGTGCCCGATGCTTTACGCGGTCAGGGTGTCGGGCAGGCTCTGGCGCTGCATGCGGTGGAAGATGCGCGGGCAGGGGGATGGAAGATCATCCCGCTGTGCCCCTTCATGCGCGCCCAATCGCTTCGACATGCGGAGTGGGCCGATGTGATCCAGCAACGCTGAGATCGTTCGGAAACTTCACCCAGCAGACTGAATTCTCAAAAGGCCTCAGGCTAGCCGATCATCGCGCGCCTGTCAGCGACAGGGATTTCTTCCTCCCGCGGCTTGCCATCGCGCTGTTCGAGCGCCTCGGCCTTGGCGAGTTCCGCTTCCGATTCGGTGAGTGCCGCCTCGGCGTCATCTTTCTGGGCCTTCAGGTCGCGAATTGAAACGAACAGATTGTCGCGGCGTTGGCGCGCGGCCTTGGCGAATGTCGGATAGGCGAAATGCGAAGTGTCGGTGATGCTGGCCTTTTTTTCCTCGGACTGGATCTGGGCGTCCAATTCAGCGGCCATGCGTTCGAACTCACCCATCATCAGATCGAGTTGGCCGAGTTGACGGCGCTTTTCCTTGACCTGAAAGAGCTTCAGCCGAACCAAACCTTCATGCGACTTCATAGGTACTACCCCCTCAACGCCATTACATAAAGCCGGTACACTGACGTTTCCAAACCCTGGGCCAAAACCCTGGCGGGCGGTCATCCGGCTATCATTTCACCCGAATCACTTCGAGAAAATGAAACAAAAACTTAAAGGCAGCCCCGTCTGGTAACCATTCCTTTACGTTCAGCATTAATCATACGCCTTAAGACTTAAAGCTCGGTAAACCGAAACCTGAAGTTTTTAGGCAGAGAATTTATCGAGTCGAATGAATCGCTTAGGCCCTTAACCTGAAGCTTTGTCTGATGGTTTTAAGCCGGCGACTTGACCTTATGAATCAATGCAGTGCCCGCAATCTTTAATTTAAGAGTCAAAGGCACTTGCAAAGCGGAATTAGATTTTGTTAACCATTCGGTGGCAATCTTAACGTTATGGAAACGGCTTGTTTCGCGACCTGACTTCGGGATTGCACGGCAACCCATTTCAGCGGCGGGAAAAGGGGAATGATATGCGGGTTCTTTTAATCGAAGACGACAGTGCGACGGCCCAGAGCATCGAGTTGATGCTCAAGTCGGAAAGCTTCAATGTTTATACGACGGATCTGGGCGAAGAGGGTGTCGATCTCGGCAAACTCTACGACTACGATATCATCCTCCTCGACCTCAACCTGCCAGACATGTCCGGTTATGAAGTCCTGAGGACCTTGCGCCTGTCGAAGGTGAAGACCCCGATCCTCATCCTCTCCGGCATGGCTGGCATCGAGGACAAGGTTCGTGGCCTCGGCTTCGGCGCCGACGACTACATGACCAAGCCTTTCCATAAGGACGAACTGGTTGCCCGTATCCACGCGATCGTGCGCCGTTCGAAGGGCCATGCGCAGTCGGTCATCACCACTGGCGACCTGATCGTCAATCTCGACGCCAAGACGGTGGAAGTTGCCGGTCAGCGCGTTCACCTGACGGGCAAGGAATACCAGATGCTGGAGCTCCTCTCGCTCCGCAAGGGCACGACGCTCACCAAGGAAATGTTCCTGAACCACCTCTATGGCGGCATGGACGAGCCTGAACTCAAAATCATCGACGTCTTCATCTGCAAGTTGCGCAAGAAGCTCGATTCGGCATCGGACGGTATCAACTACATCGAAACCGTCTGGGGCCGCGGCTACGTGCTGCGCGAGCCGGATGCGACGGAAATGCGCGAAATCGCCTGATCACCTGCTAGTGCCGACAAAGAAGGGCTCCGTTAGACGGAGCCCTTCTTTTTGTGCATGTTGCGCTCTTCCGTTAAATCCATACGTCGTTCTGTGCTGTGCGCTCACCGCCTTCACGACCTGTATTGAGAACGCCGCGCGGCTCGATCAGCATCAGCTTGACTTCCCTTTCGGCGGACGGCTTGTGCTCGACCCCTTTGGGGACGACGAACATCTCACCGGCCTTCAGGCGGACGAACCCGTCCCTGAAATCAATGCGCAGCTCGCCGTCGATGACGATGAACGCCTCGTCGGTATCCGGATGGTCATGCCAGATAAAGTCGCCTTCAAGCCGTGCAATCTTGAATTGGTAATCATTGAGTTCAGCCACGACTTTCGGCAGCCATTGTTCCGAGAACAGTCCGAACTTGTCGGAAAAATTGATCGCGCTGTAGGTTTTTGCGGCCTTGTTCGTCTGCATGATGCCTCCGGATGATTGAACACGCGGAATTTTAATCCCGTCCTGCGGCCTGGTCTTGTACGATCGTGCAAATCAGGGGCGTGGTATCAAGCGGAACTGGTGGGCGTTTGGGCTCAGGATTTGAGCTTCAGCGGATAGATCGTCTCGCCCTTCGCCAGCATCGCCACGAACTTTTCGATGCGGCTGGCCCGTGTTGTCGCCTGCGCCGCAGTGTGGACGCGGTGAAGTATCGCATAGCGATTGGTGCTATCCAGCCTGTTGAACAGCTCCCGTGCTGCGAAATTGGCATTCAATGCTTGCTGGAGATCATCAGGAACGGTCGCGGTGCTCTGCGGTGCATAGGCGGCATCCCATCTGCCGTCCGCCTTTGCCCGTTCCACCTCCGCAAGACCAGTCTTGCTCATTCGCTCTTGTTTGATCAGTTCCAGCGCCTTGGTGCGATTTTTCTCAGACCATTTGCTCTTCGGCTTTCGCGGCGTAAAGCGGATGAGCCAGTGATGTTCGTCGAACTTGTCGAGCTGTCCGTCGATCCAGCCGTGGCACAGGGCGCATTCGACAGCTTCAGGCTGCGAGACGCTGGCTATGCCGGAACCTTTTTTCGCGAGTTTGAGCCAAATGCCCTCGGACGTTAATGGCTGTTCGGCCAGCCACGCGTCGAACTGCGCAGCGGACGAGAACAACATGATCGGAAGGTCAGATTTGATTTCCGGCATTCTCGTTCAGCCTGCAAACGCAATGAGGTTCCCGTCGGGGTCTTTGATAATGAAAGTGCGCGCCCCCCAAGGCTCGGATTTCAACGTCTGGTGAAACAACGCGCCTCTTTCCTGATATTCCAAGTATAGAGCCTTGACGTCGTCGAGCACGATTGTGGCAGAGAGCAAATGTTGTCTGGACCTCAAGCCGGCATCAAAAACAGGACCGTCCACGTGCCGGAGATTAAGCCGGACGGCGTCGCGAGCCAGTTGGCAATAATAGGGCGGTTCACCATAGATGAAGCGGGTCTCGAAGCCGAGCACGACACGATAGAAGTCACAGGATGCCTTGATATCGGAGACAAAAAGCTGTGGCTCGGCGATGGCTAGAAACGGGTACGATGCGTCTGGAACGGCTAAATCGGGCATGGTCTGGATTCCTTTGTTCAGCGCGTCCCAATTTTCGAAACCGGCTTTCCTGGCAACAAGCTCCTGGGCATCACTCAGCCGGAAGGTCTGTTCCAGAATCTGATCATCGCTCAGGCTTTGAAATCGGGTCAGAAACATCCTGATCTCCGTTGCGACCGGGTAATACCCATCGCGATGCCATCGCAGATAGAGCTTTGCTTGCTTCTTCAGGTTCTCCAAATTCCGCATGGGCGCGCACTACGTTCGAGGTTGTCGTAGGCGGGCGTTGCCCCTCCGGCCGAAAGCCGATGCGCCCTACAGCAGCAGACTTACGCTACTGTCACACAGACTGATGTGTCAAGATTCTGAAACGGTGACCGCTCAACCCGCCATTGGCACCTGCGGTAAGATCTCGGCAATCGAAGCCCGGTTGAAAGGCTTCAGGAGATATCCGGCAGCACCGGCACGCTTGGCGCGCATGATCTTGGTGACATCGATCTCGGGCAAGCACAGATAGATCTTGCTGTTCTCGCCGCCCGGCAATGCGCGAACCTGGGTAATGATGTCCGGGGCCGGCATATCAGACAGGGCGCTATCGAGAATGATCACATCGGGCATCTCGACGCTGCAGGCGGCGATCGTCTGAAAGCCGGTGTCAGCCGTGGTTACGAAGGTGGTGTCGCTGGCGATAATCCGGCGCGCAACCTTCCTGACCACTGGCGATCCATCAACGATCATGCAACGTAGCAATGGAAACTCCCCTGCGCGCCCTACGACGGTTTGTGCTGTTCCGGGCAAAACACTAACGTCCTTGGGTGAACAAATACCCAAGGTTGATGGTAAATTTTAGCGCAACTTTTCCGATATGTTATGCGGCAGTGAAAACGATCTCTTCCGGCGTGGCGTGGATCGAGATCGTCATGTCTGCTTCCTGGGCCAGTAGCAGCGTATAATAAGGTTGCACGGCATGTGCGTCGATAGGCTCTTCTGGAACCTTGCCGCTATGCAGTTCAAGGAATTTCGGCGGCACACGCAACATCGGTCCGCGCGACGTCAGGACGAAACGCGGTTGCGTTTCAGGAGTCTCGAGGACAACCGACAATGTGCCGCCGCGCGGCAGGGCAGCATTGGCAATCAGAACGAGATTGAGGAGCAGTTTGACCTTGTTCTTCGGCAGGAGGACGCGGTTTCCCGCCCAGCTGAACTCCGCCTTCTCGCCCTTCATGTATTCGTTGGCGACATTCTGCGCATCGCCGGTGTCGATCTGGACGCCGGCAGAACCGGCAGCGCCGAAGGCGATGCGTGCGAACTGCAGGCGGGCAGAGGCACTGCGGGCGCTGGATTTGATGAGGTTCATCGCATCTTCGTCGGCCCCGCCTTCTTCCAGCAACTCCAGCCCGTTATTAATTGCGCCCACCGGGGAGATGATGTCGTGGCAGATGCGACTTGAGAGGAGCGCTCCGAGGTCCGTTGCCGAGAGAATTACGGGCAATGTCATAAGAGAATCTCCTGAAGATTGGCTGGGTTGGTACTGAGCTTGCCGCGAATCAGTTCGTTACGCGAATCACTCTGATTTCTGGTCCATTTGGATACATAGCCTGATCCTGATCGGCAAGAACGTCATGCTGAAAGCTTGAAAATGCTGAAATCTTTATGTTTTTGCCGATCTTTGCGAGTCATTGAAATGCCCAGATCGATTCATAAACTTTTATACAAGGTTTAGCGCCTTAAATAGAGTTCAATCGGTAAAGCAGACACAAGATCTGCACACATCTCGTATCAGGCGTCAGGCAAAGAAGCGAACAGCCAAAAGGAATTATGATGGCGTCTCTACTCTTGTCTTTGAACCGTGGCTTTCTCCTCTTCCTGACCATCGTGTCGCTCGTTGTCGCGCAAGCGCAGACGGCGCGGGCGCAGGAAACCTATACGATGGAAGAGATCGTCAACTCCGGTCAGCGGTTTTTTGGATCAACATCGGGCGGTCTTGCCACAGCTGTCGAGAAGGTCTTCCAAAGCTATGGTTTGCCAAACGGCTATGTCCTCGGCGAGGAGGGGTCCGGCGCGCTGATCGGCGGTCTGACCTATGGAGAGGGATCGCTCTATACCAAGAATGCCGGCGATCACAAAACGTTCTGGCAAGGGCCGTCCATCGGCTGGGATTTCGGCGGCCAGGGCTCGCGCGTCATGATGCTCGTCTACAATCTTGACGACGTGCAGAATCTGTATGGCCGTTTTGTTGGCGTTGCCGGCTCGGCCTATCTCTTTGCGGGTGTCGGTTTCAATGTCATGAAGCGCGACCAGGTCTTGCTCGTACCAATCAGGACCGGTGTGGGCGCACGCCTTGGTGTCAATGTCGGCTATCTGAAATTGACGCAAACACCAACATGGAATCCGTTCTGATCCATTGAGCTCTATCTGTTAACCGGAACGCGGGCTCTTCGGCCCGCGTCTTTGTGTTGTCTGACTGGTCTGCTAATACACGCTGTGCCAAACTAGAAATCCAACAGGACCTTTATCGTGATCCAGTCTGCGCTTTACTTTGCTTTCGGATTCCTGAGCGCTGTCCTGCTGGCTCTGCTGCTTGCGCCGCCGATCTGGCGCAGGGCGACGCTGCTTACGCGCAAGCGCGTCGAAGCCGAAACGCCGCTGACCCTGAACGAGATACAGGCGCAGAGAGATGGCCTGCGCGCCGAACATGCGCTCGCCGAACGCAAGCTCGAACTGGCACTGGAAAGTGTGAGGGAAAAAGGCGCGCGGCAATTGGCGGAACTCAGCGAAAAGGGCCGGCTGGCACACAACCTCGCCAGCGATCTTGCAACGCGTGACATCACCGTTTCAGATCTTCGCTCTGCGCTCGCCAATCGTGAGCAGGAACTGGAAAAGGCAGCCACGATCATTGTTGGCCATGAACGCAGCATTGATCAGCGCTCGGCGGAACTTGAACTGCTGCACCGCAGGCTGTCCAGCGTTGCGATGAATGCAGACAGTCTGCAGATCGAAGTCGCGGCACAGTCGACTCGTATCGAGAATCTGGCAGACGAATTGAGGGAATCCCGGCAGGACAAGCGTGACAGCGATGAACGCAAGCGCAAGGCCGAAACCGATCTCAAAGCGGTTCAACATGCTCTGGAGCAGGAAGCCAAACGCAGCGCCGAACTGGAAAAGCGTTCGAACGCGCTGTTGAGGCAACTGTCCGACAGTGAGGCAAAGCTTTCACGCCGCGAGAAGGAAATCGAGCGGATCAATGAGCGCCTGCGCAAGGTGCTTGCCGATGGGCGCAGACAGGGCTCGTCAGTTCTGGAGGCACCGCGAGGGAAAGAGGCACTGGTTCAGACCCAGGAAACAGAGCGGCTGCGCGAAGAGATGAACACGCTTGCATCGCAAGTGGTGGCAATGGTTGCCCGGCTGGAGGGTCCTGCTTCGCCCATCAATGAATTGTTGACGAAGGCAGAAACACCGCCAGTCTACGATGAAAATGGTGACTTGATTGTGAGCCTTGCGGATCGTATCCGGGCGCTGCAGCGCGGGACTTCAGAGACCGGAAAAACGGCTGAACCGTGATAGGGCAATGCCCGAAGCAGTCGCGACGTTGAGGCTGTCGAAGCTGCTGGACATCGGAATTTGCACTGCGTGCAGTTTTTGCAAAAGCGTCTTCGGCAGACCTTCGCCTTCGGTGCCAAGCAGCAACGCTGTGCGTGGTGAGGGCGCAACGTCGTAGATGCTTGTCGTGCCCGACGGGCTGAGGGCGAACAGCTCGAAACGGGTATTTTGCAGCTTGCCGACAATCTCTTCGATTGATCCTTCCCGGGCAAACGGCACCTTGAGGGCCGCCCCGACGGAAACGCGGATCGCCTTGCGGTAGAGCGGGTCACAACTGGTTGCATCCATCAGGACGCAATCTGCCTCGAAGGCGGCGGCATTGCGAAAGATCGAGCCCAGATTATCGTGATTGGAGATGCCGCAAAGAACGACGGCCAGGGCTCTTTCCGGCATTGTTTCCAGAAGCATGTCGAGCGAGCGGGGCGCGCTGCGCTGGCCAACGGCGAGAATACCGCGATGCATGGGGAAGCCGGCAATGGCGTCCATCGTCTCGCGTGAAACACAATAGACAGGAACATCATCGGGGCAAAGCCTCACCTGTTCCGCCAGTCCCGCAAGCCGGTTTTCCAGGATGAGAAGGGACTCAACGGTAAATGCCGGATTGGACAGGAGGACATTGAGAACGACCTTGCCCTCGGCGATGAAGCGGCCTTCGCGGCCTACCAGATCACGCTCACGCACATTGCGGTAGGACGCAAGGCGTCCATCGCCCGCGTCACTGATGCGCACTACCCGCCGCTCGAGCCAGTCGTGATCTTGAGGCAACGAAGATGTCATGCGGGGGGCTGCGAAGAGCCCAACCCGGTTCGCGCTTCACCAGCCATATGGACCAGCGTCATGTGCATATCCTTGGCTGAAGTCAGTGGCTGCTTGAAAAAGATACGCAACACCTCGTCGCCATCGGCAAGATCGAAGCCATCGGCATCGATGCCTGTCAGGCGCCAGTTGCCGTCGGGTGCATTGGCGAAAAAGCGGGCGTAGAGGGCATTGGCGTCTGCATGGTCCTTGTTCATGTGTTCGACCGCGCCCTGTTCGGCGGCTGCGAGTTCATCGTTGACCGGGCTGAGGCTCAGCCATTCATTCGCCGCCAGTTGATAGGCTCTGCCAAATCCGCCATTCAGTTTCGCGTGACTGGGTTCCAGGCGAAAGAAACGGAAATCGCCGAGGCTGACATAGAGTCTGGATTTGGGCAGGTGGGACAGGTACCGCCATTCGATGCGTGCGTGTTCAGGTGTACCGCGCCCGATCTCGCGTGCTCTGGCAGAGATCGTCATGCGTGGATGGGCGAGGGGGTCGCCCTTGCCCGGCTCGCCGACGAGGAGCGAACAGCGCGGATCGGCGAGAAGGGCGGGCGTGTGCGCGGCGAGGGCGGAGACAAGGATGATGGGCGTGCCGTCATGGTCGGTCGAGAGGCCGACGCGCGTGGCGATCGGATCGCCGGACGTCGGATCAAGCGTGGCGATGACGGCATGGCGGGCCGTGCGCAGCAATGTACGTGCAAGGCGAATGGCACCCTCATCAATCTCACGCAAGACGTCCATCTCCTCGGTCACGGCAAATCCTTCGTTCTGTCGGCGTATCAGATTGATAGTTCGTCAGGGAAGGGCGGACAAGCCATTTGAAGGGCGGGCTGAATATTCAGGCGGCAATCGACCGGTTGTCGTTGAGGCCGATGTCATTCATGCAATCGGCAAGCAAATCGAGATCGACGGGGCCGATGGTGCATAGGACCGGTGCGACATCTTCTGCGGGAACCTGAAGCGCCACGAGTTCCCTGAGCGCTTCCATCAGCGATTCGCGGGTATCGTACCGGGCATGATGCGTGCGCATGGCATAGCCTTTTGAGCTTGATCAGTTGCATCAAGTTTAAGGCAAATACGGTAAACAAATTCTTAATTTTGCCATTATTGAAATTTTTTTGCTCTTGAATTGGATAAAATAACCGCATAATTTCAATTGGATGATAGAGTCGCGTTACGCAATAGTCATGTTTGCCATCGTTTGGCCCTAAATGGCATCATTCTGTGAGCACCTTCACCAGCAGGAACAACAGCGATGAGAAACGCTTCGTGATCGGCTTCGCCAAGTGGAAAATCCATTCTATTGCGGGCATTATCGCAACCGCCGGGCTTGTCAGCGGTTGCACGCAGACCGGCCCGCACTCCAAGCTTACGGCCAATCTGACGTCGTCGCGTACAAGCACGACTTATGCGTACACGCCAAAGGACAAGGAATGCCTTGAACGGGCGATGTTCTTTGAATCCAACCGGTCGAGCAAGGATGGCTTGCTGGCAGTTGGTACTGTGGTGATGAACCGGCTCGATTCCGGAAAGTGGGGCAATTCGATTTGCGGCGTGGTTGGCCAGAAGGGCCAATTTGCTCCCGGCGTCCTCTCACGGCCGATGCAGTCAGCCGCGCTGCCGGATGTGCAGGCGGCCGCCGACGCGGTCCTCAAGGGCGAGCGCAATCCCAAGGTGAAGAACGCGATGTTCTTCCACACCGCTGGCCTTCGTTTCCCCTACAAGAATATGCACTATACGGTTGTGGCTGGTGGTAACGCCTTTTATGAAAAGCGTGACCGGTACCACACCGCTGAGATCGCTTCCAAGGACGCTAGCATAGCCATCGCCAATGCCTATATCGCCAGCACGCGAATGGCTAGTGCGAAACCCGCCAATACGATTATGGTTGCAAGCGCTGCTCAGCCCGTTGTGGCGACTACGTCCACACCGACGTCGGGACGTGTAACCAACCAGCCGGTTGTCGTCGCTCAGGCGGACATTGCTCCCATGGCGTTTGACAGCACCAAAGTAGCGGTGCCGATGGACCCGCCGCCCCAGGCAATAGACCGCAGGTCATCGACATCCCCAACAGTGCAGATCGTTCAGCCGGTGCAATCGACGCAGGCAGTAGAGCCGAGCCTGCTCGCCTATGAGGCGCCGAACAGCAAGGCCGTCGATGCGATTGGTCAGATGCTCCTGGCGCAGGATCGGCCGAACTCTCTTTAAGCAATCAAGTATGATGGGATTCGGGCGCAGAGCCCGGGCTGCTCAGGGCACCAGATAATGGTGCGCCCATTCGCTATGGGGTACCAACTGTCCGATGGCATATTGGAACGTCAGGATGGTCATGTGATCGGGAGACGTCGAGCAGGTATAGGACAGGTGATACCATTCGCCCTTGCTGCGGAATGCCGCGCCTGATGAGCGGATCTTGTCGCCTTTGATCTTTGGTTCTTCAAAAGCATAGGCGACGAGTTCATCCGGCACGAGTTTGGCAGGGTCCTTGTGGATGCGTTCCATCGCCTCCAGATCGCAGCGCTGTTCGAGCCGGGTTTGCGGGTCAAGCCGTTCCAATTCCTGAGCAGCGCCTGAATCCATCGCCCGTGCCGGACTCGCCAATGCGACCGACAGCAACAGCATGGCGCTAATTGTTCTCATTGGATTTGGCTTTCAAATTGCAAAGGTTGCATAGGACGTTGCTATTGGCTTGACGCGCTTGTGAAATCGCCTGGCCAGCGCGCCGCATAGATACGTATCGGATTGGGACCAAATTATGAAAGCTGCCCTGGACCTACGAAAATCCACCAAGCAAGGTGAGCTCAGTAGACAAAGGGCAGGACACGCCAGGTGCGCGCGCGGTAACGGTGATATTCATCTCCGAAGGCCTCTTCCATCATCGCTTCTTCCGGTCGGATGCGAGAGAAGAAAAGAAAGCCAAAACCGACAAGGCCGGCCAGCCCGGCCACATAATTTGGCAGCAGCAAGGCCTGGGTTAACGCCATCAACCAAAAGGCCGTGTACATCGGGTGTCGAACACGCTTGTAGATGCCAGTCGTGATGAGTTTGTGATCCTGTTTCAGCTGCAGCGAGACGGACCACATCTGGCCAAGCGCCTTATGGGTCAGCCGGAAGAGAACAAGTGCAGCGATTCCCGTGAGAATGCCGAGTGTGAAAAGCAACGGATTGGCTTGATAGGATGCAAAGCGTGGCTGGCCGGTTACGATGTAGATCACCGGGATAATCCCGAGCCCCGTGAGGGAGATAGCGAGACGGATCATATCGGCACCCCTTCGCCGGTCGACTGTAAGCTTCGCGCGGCGTGCACGCCGGTCAAAGGGACGGCGCAGTAGATACCAGCTGGCGACGAGCAAGACCCAAAGAGCCTTCCCGGCCGTAACGAGAGAAATCATGTTATCGCAGGTCCAGAAACTTTGAGGGTGGCCGAAGAGGCAGACACCGGATGATCGCAGGCGAGACCACCGCGCGCGGCGATATCCGCGAATGGCTCCGGCCCGCAAAGGATCACATGCCAGGAATAAGGGGTGCGCTTTTCTACACCAAAGACAAACTGGCGATGGACACGGAAAAAATTCCGGCGAATCGCTTTGTATGCGTCGTCGCAGAGCTGGCTGCGGAAACGTACCCTGACGAGCACCGGTGACTTTCCTCCGGCAATTTTCAAATTTCGCACAGGATCCGATTTGTAGAAATTTATCGGGTCGGTGAGCGACTGCACATCGATCCATGTCGTGTTGCTGTTCGCAACCCTCTCGACACTCTTGCGCAATCGGCGGGCTGCGGGATGCAGTGCCACTTTCAGCAGGCTTGATCCGACGGTGAGAAGGCCATACCGCCGGGAACTGTTGCGAAGCAACGCTGCATCCAGAAGCTGGAGTGCACATATTGCACCCAGGCTATGGGCGGCCACGACGATTTCGGTTTTTGCCGGTGCTTCGCCGATTCGGGCTACGGCATCGGCAATGACGTTATCCAGCTTGCGCATCACGTCCGGCCGTTTTCCCCGCGCCGTATCCCGGGCAAATGTCCAGTCATCCATGATCAGCAGCAGGTGCATTTTTCGAATCGCGAACAAGAGCAATATTGCTGCCGAAACGAGGGCGAGGGCCAGCGGGGCGATCGGCCCGCCCAACCCAAAGGTTGCAGCGAGGCTGCCAACGCCGAAGGAGGCCGCAACGACGATCCCGACAAGCACGAGCGGGTAGAGAAAAAACAGGGAGTAGCGCCAGCTGGTTACAACAAAGCGGAAGAAAGTCCCGGTGACGGTGAAGTCGAGGAGTGCGATAATTCCGCTCAGCAGCCGTACGACCGGATGTCTCGATGCATAGAACATGGTGATGTCGCCGAGACCGTAGAGTACAAAATCTGTCCGCGCCGACCAGTCCCTCCCGGTAGAACGCAGACTGAACTCACCTGTCGGGGCTGCGGCGTCAGGCAAGGAGACCTTGAGCGGAGCGGCCTCAGTCAGTTGCATATCATAGACAGGCGCGGTCTTTTCAGCCTCGCGTACGAAGCGTCGGTAATGGGCCTCTATGGGCATGTGTTCAAAGCCTGGCAACAAAACCACCAGGCGATCGACAACGGGCATCTGCGACCTTTCCAGCATCCGGATTTATCGTGTCAGTGATCTGCGCTTTGATTCAGCATAATAATCTTGGATGGCCGACGGTAATAGAACGTCGTCAACACAAAAGCGTTGCAAATCACTTCTCTATTTCGGGGCCATCCGGATTGCGCCATCCAGCCGAATGGTCTCGCCATTCAGCATGGGGTTTTCAATGATGTGGAGCGCGAGTGCGGCGTATTCCTCGGGCTTGCCAAGGCGGGAGGGGAAAGGAATGGAGGCTGCGAGCGAATCCTGGACCTCCTGCGGCATCGCGAGGAGCATCGGCGTGCCAAAAATACCGGGTGCAATGGCCATGACGCGAATACCAAAACGGGCGAGTTCGCGGGCGGCGGGCAAGGTGAGACCGGCGATTCCCGCCTTGGATGATGCATAGGCGGCTTGACCGATCTGACCGTCGAAAGCCGCCACCGACGCGGTCGAGATGATGACGCCGCGTTCGCCGGTTTCCAGTGGCTCTAGCTTTGAGGCTGCATCGCTGACAAGACGCAGCATATTGAACGAGCCGATGAGATTGACCTCGATCACACGCCGGTAGAGCTCAAGATCGTGCGGGCCGTCACGGCCGACAATGCGACCGGCATTGGCAATGCCGGCGCAATTGACGAGTATACGCGGCGCTCCAAGTTCATCCGCGACCCGTGCAACCGCCTTTTGTGCGTCATCCGCGCTCGACACGTTGCAGGCGAGGGCGAGGCCGCCGATCTCATCAGCAAGCTTTTGCGCGGCTTCGAGATTAATGTCGAAAAGTGCGACTTTTGCACCCTTTTCAACCAATGCCCGTGCAGTAGCGGCGCCCAAACCTGATCCACCACCTGTTACGATCGCCGTTTGGCCCTGGATGTTCAAAATGCCTCTCCCTGTGCTCTTTCATGTCTTCTTGCACGAGTTTCAGTGCTTATCCAGACAGAGAACCGCTTTTAGCGATTGAAATTCGTCTTATTCGCGGCAATTTGAAGATTGGCCCTACGCCGCATACCAAAAGTCAGTGGACGAATCTTTGGTGAATTTCACTGTTTTTTCCTTTTCAAAGGAGACTTTCCCCAGAATCGTCAATTATGCGGCCTGAGACGGGTTGACTGCGAATAAATCTGCTTGCATTGCGACATTGCAAAGGCTTCCATGCAACCTTCGTTGCAGGCATGGGGGCCTGCAACACAAAAAAACCTCTGAAGGTGGAAAACATGAATACCTACAAGAAACTCCTTGCGGCGACGGCGCTCGCAATGTTGACGGGTGGGCTGATGGCAGGTGGAGCCTCGGCCAAATCACTCGTTTTCTGCTCCGAAGCTGCTCCCGGCGGCTTTGATCCTGCGCTTTACACGGGTGGTGAAACACTCGATGCGACGGGACAGGCCGTTTTCAACAAGCTGGTTGAATTCAAGCCAGGCACGTCAGAAGTTGAGCCAGGCCTGGCCGAAAGCTGGACGATTTCCGACGATGGCCTTGAATATACGTTCAAGCTGCGTCCAGGCGTGAAATTCCAGACCACAAGCTATTTCACCCCGACACGCGATCTCAACGCCGACGACGTTGTCTTCACCTTCGAACGGCAGAAGGAAGGCAGCAAGTGGGCCAAGTATGTTGATGGCGCTTCCTACGAATATTTCGAAGGCAT
Source organism: Phyllobacterium zundukense (assembly GCF_002764115.1). Classification (NCBI taxonomy): domain Bacteria; kingdom Pseudomonadati; phylum Pseudomonadota; class Alphaproteobacteria; order Hyphomicrobiales; family Phyllobacteriaceae; genus Phyllobacterium; species Phyllobacterium zundukense. Next base: position 774,489 of record NZ_CP017940.1, read on the forward strand.
GGACTTCCCCAAGCTGGTCAAGGAAGTGACGAAGGTCGACGACCTTACGGTCAAGATCGCGCTGACCAAGCCGAATGCGCCAATGATCGCCAACCTGGCCATGGACTTCTCGTCCATCGTCTCGAAGGAATATGCCGACAAGCTGATGGCTGACGGCACGCCCGGCAAGCTCAACGAGCAGCCGGTCGGCACTGGACCTTTCCAGTTCGTCGATTACCAGCTCAATACTGCTATCCGCTACGAAGCCAATCCGAATTACTACAAGGGCAAGGTCAAGCTCGACACCCTGATCTTCGCTGTTACCCCGGATGCTGCAGTTCGCGTTCAGAAGCTCAAGGCCGGCGAATGCCAGCTGACCATCTATCCGGACCCGGCTGACGTGGAAGGCCTGAAGGCAGACACCAACCTGACCGTTATCCAGGAAGAAGGCCTCAACGTTTCGACGCTGGCCTACAACACGACTCAGGCGCCGTTCGACAAGCCAGAGGTTCGCAAGGCACTCAACCAGGCCATCGACAAGAAGGCGATCGTCGAGGCCGTCTACCTCGGTCAGGGTACACCTGCGATCAACCCGATCCCGCCAACGATGTGGTCCTACAACAAGTCGGTCAAGGATGACGAATACAATCCTGAAGCGGCAAAGGCAGCTCTTGAAAAGGCTGGCGTGAAGGATCTGTCAATGAAGATCTGGGCGATGCCGGTAGCACGCCCCTACATGCCAAATGGCCGTCGTACCGCAGAATTGCTGCAGTCCGACTTTGCCAAGGTCGGCGTCAAGGTTGAGATCGTCAGCTATGACTGGCAGGAATACCTGAAGCGCGCTTCCGATCCGAAGCATGATGGCGCTGTCATCATCGGCTGGACCGGTGACAATGGTGATCCGGACAACTTCCTGGCAACGCTGCTGTCCTGCCAGGCCGTTGGCAGCTCCAACCGCGCTGCATGGTGCAACAAGGAATTCACTGGCCTGATCGACAAGGCTGCCGTGGTTTCCGATCCGGCTGAACGTACCAAGCTCTATGAAGAGTCGCAGGTCGTGTTCAAGCGCGAAGCACCCTGGGCCACTCTGGCTCACTCGCTCGTGACAACAGCGATGACGAAGAATGTGACCGGCTACGTGGCTAGCCCGCTCGGCGTTCATAATTTCGCCAACGTCGACATCGCCGAGTAATAAACTCCTCGCGGTACCGGTCCCGGCCGGTACCGCTTTTTTTCAGGTTACCATGTTTCGTTACGTCGCTTCCCGTGTGCTGCTGCTGATACCAACATTCATTGGCATCAGTTTCGTAGCCTTCATTTTCATTCGTCTGCTGCCCGGCGATCCCGTCATCGCACTTGCCGGTGAACGGGGCATGACCCCGGAACGTCATCAGTTGCTGATGGAGCAGTTCGGTTTCAACAGGCCGGTCTGGGAGCAGTACTTGTCGTTTGTATGGAACATATTCCATGGCGATTTCGGTACGTCGATTGCCAGTAAACGTGCGGTGCTTGCGGATTTCCTGACGCTTTTTCCGGCTACGCTTGAGCTCAGCATCTGTGCCATGCTGTTTGCGGTCATCATCGGCATTCCGGCCGGCATTTTCGCGGCCGTCAAGCGCGGGTCGATTTTCGACCAGCTGAGCATGGGTATCGCCCTGGTTGGCTATTCCATGCCGATCTTCTGGTGGGGCATCCTGCTGATCATCCTGTTTGCGGGCATACTTCATTGGACGCCGGTTTCGGGCCGGATGGACCTGATCTATTTCTTCAAGCCGACCACTGGCTTCATGCTGATCGACAGCCTGATTTCCGGGCAGAAGGGCGCATTCAAATCCGCCTTCTCGCATCTTATCCTGCCCACCATCGTGCTTGGGACCATTCCGCTCGCTGTGATTGCGCGTCAAACCCGCTCGGCGATGCTGGAAGTGCTGGGTGAGGACTATGTGCGCACGGCGCGCGCCAAGGGCCTCGCTCCCAAGCGTGTCATCGGCATCCATGCATTGCGCAATGCCATGATCCCTGTCATCACCACGATCGGTTTGCAGATGGGTCTGCTCATGGCTGGTGCCATTTTGACCGAGACGATTTTCTCCTGGCCGGGTATCGGCAAATGGATGATCGACGCCATCGCCAAGCGCGATTATGTCGTCGTGCAGGGCGGCCTCATGCTGGTCGCGCTCATCGTGATGGTCGTTAACCTGATTGTTGACCTGCTCTATGCGGTCATCAACCCGCGCATTCGCGTAAAGTGAGGAACCGTGACTAATCAAGTTTCCCCACCCGTACCGCTTGCCTCCGCCCAAACCTCGGGACGCATGGCACGGTTTTCGGAATTCTGGTTCTATTTCAGCGTCAACAAGGGCGCTGTCATCGGCCTTGCTGTTCTGGTGGTCCTGGTGCTGATCGCCATTCTTGGCCCTGTCATTGCGCCCTATGCGCCCGACCAGCAATATCGTGATGCTTTGCTCATACCGCCGTCCTGGCAAATAGGCGGCCGGGAACAATTTTTCCTCGGTACTGACGCTGTGGGCCGCGATCTTCTCTCGCGCCTGATCTACGGAGCGCGCTATTCGCTGTTCATCGGTCTGATCGTCGTGACTTTTGCAATGATCACGGGCGTCATTCTTGGGGTCCTAGCAGGTTACTTCCGTGGTTGGGTCGATACGCTGATCATGCGTATCATGGACATCATCCTTGCTTTCCCGCCATTGCTTCTGGCGCTGGTGCTGGTAGCGATCCTGGGCCCCGGTCTCTTCAATGCGATGATCGCCATTGCGCTGGTTCTGCAGCCGCACTTTGCCCGTTTGACGCGCGCGGCGGTGATGAGCGAGAAGAACCGCGAATATGTTATTGCGGCAAAGCTGGCAGGTGCCGGGCATCTGCGCCTGATGTTCAAGACCATCCTGCCGAATTGCCTGGCACCGCTTATCGTGCAGGGAACGCTGTCGTTCTCCAACGCTATCCTTGAAGCGGCTGCGCTCGGCTTTCTCGGCATGGGTGCCCAGCCACCAACGCCGGAATGGGGCACGATGCTCGCCGAAGCACGCGAATTCATCCTGCGTGCCTGGTGGGTCGTCACTTTCCCCGGTCTTGCAATTCTTATTACGGTGCTTGCGATCAATCTCGTTGGCGACGGTCTGCGCGATGCCCTCGATCCGAAACTGAAGAGGAGCTGAGATCATGGCGCTGCTTGAAATCACGAACCTCTCGGTTGGTTTTGATACCAGTACGGGCCAGTTCATGGCCGTGCAGGGGATCGACCTTTCGGTCGATGCCCGCGAAGTACTGGCGATTGTCGGTGAATCCGGCTCCGGCAAATCCGTGGCCATGCTTGCGGTGATGGGCCTGTTGCCCAAGACGGCAACGGTGACCGCGGACAGAATGATCTTTAACGGCCACGACATGCTGACCATGACAACGAAACAGCGGCGGGAAATCGTCGGCCGCGATGTTGCCATGATCTTCCAGGAACCGATGGCTAGCCTCAATCCTTGCTTCACCGTCGGATTTCAGCTGGAAGAGGTGTTGCGCTTCCACATGAAGATGGATGCAAAGACACGGCGCAAGCGGGCAATCGAATTGCTGCAGCAGGTGGGCATTCCAACGCCGGAAGAGCGCTTGAACTCGTTTCCGCACCAGATGTCGGGCGGCCAGTGCCAGCGCGTCATGATCGCCATTGCGATTGCCTGCAATCCAAAATTGCTGATCGCCGACGAGCCGACAACGGCGCTGGATGTGACCATCCAGAAGCAGATCCTCGATCTCCTGGTCAGCCTGCAAGCCAAGTACGGCATGGGCCTGATCATGATAACCCATGACATGGGCGTGGTGGCGGAAACCGCCGATCGCGTCATCGTCCAGTACAAGGGCCGCAAGATGGAGGAGGCCGATGTGCTCTCCCTCTTCGAATCGCCCAAGAGCCCCTATACACGTGCGCTTCTCTCCGCTCTGCCGGAAAATGCGACAGGCGATCGCCTGTCGACGGTTGCGGACTTCATGAAGAACGAAGCGGCAGTTTCAGGAGCACCATCATGACAGAGATCGTGCTTGAAGGGCGCAATATCGTTCGGGACTACCATGTCGGCGGCGGCCTGTTCGGCAAAGCGAAGACTGTTCGCGCCGTCAAGGGCGTCAGCTTCACGCTCGAAAAGGGCAAGACGCTCGCCATTGTCGGCGAGAGCGGTTGCGGCAAGTCAACGCTCGGGCGAATCCTGACGCTGATCGATCCGCAGACGTCCGGCGAATTGCTGATCGACGGCAAGCCCATCAACATCGCCAAGGACCGCGTGACACATGAGATGCGCCGCAAGGTGCAGATCATTTTCCAGAATCCCTACGGTTCACTCAACCCGCGACAGAAGATCGGCGAGGTGCTGGGCGAACCGCTGTTGCTCAATACCAAGAAGACTGCTGCTGAGCGCCGCGATCTTGCCATGCAGATGCTGGTGAAGGTCGGTCTCGGCCCCGAGCATTATAACCGCTATCCGCACATGTTCTCCGGCGGGCAGCGCCAGCGTATCGCAATAGCGCGCGCACTGATGCTGAGCCCGAGTCTGCTCGTGCTGGACGAGCCCGTTTCGGCGCTTGACCTGTCAGTTCAGGCGCAGGTGCTCAACTTGCTGGCCGACCTTCAGGACGAGTTCAACCTGACATATGTGTTCATCAGCCATGATCTGTCGGTGGTGCGCTATATCGCCGATGAGGTGATGGTGATGTATTACGGCGAAGTCGTCGAATACGGTACACGCGACGAGGTGTTTTCCAATCCGCAGCACAGCTATACAAAGACGCTGTTTGCTGCGACACCGAAATCCGACGTTGCGAGCATCAGGGCGCGGCTTGCCAAGAAGAAAGTAGCTGCCTGAGGAGATACTCGTGAGTAAAAAGCAGCCGATTTCGACAGCGCCCAAGGATGGCAGCAAGGTTCAGGTTTTCTGGACCGACGAGGACGGCCAGGAGAACGAATCCATCGGGCAATATCGTTCTCTGGACCGCCTGAAAGCCACTGGTGGCCAGTGGGACGAAACCGACGCCGGCTGGTGGATATTCACGGATTCGAACACGCAAAAGAAAGTATCGCCCCATTCCTGGCAACCAGCCGCGAAACAGGGCGATGACGAGAGCGAAGACGAATAGGCGTAATTTCGCGCTAATGTCTCTGATGCTTTAGCAAGCCACGCACAATGTCGTCGGCTGAAATCATACCGAGGATGGCGCCTTTGTCGACAACGCCAACATCACCATTGTTCTTCGCCACCGCCTGCATGATCTCGCGAACCGGCGTTTCCGGTCGTGCGGTCGCCGCAAACGGCCGGTCGGCAGGGCGCGAACGGTCAAGCGGGACCATGATATCTGCTGCGGTCAGAACCCCGAGCGGGTTCATGTTGGCGACGAAATCCGCGACATAGTCATTGGCGGGATTGAGCAGGATATCCTGCGCGGTGCCGCATTGGATGATGCGGCCGCCCTCCATGATCGCAATGCGATTGCCGATCTTCATCGCCTCATCGAGATCGTGGCTGACGAAGACAATGGTCTTCTTCAGCCGTTCCTGCAGGCTGAGAAGTTCATCCTGCAGGCGGGTGCGGATCAGCGGATCGAGCGCCGAGAACGGCTCGTCCATGAGAAGGATCGGTGCGCCCGTCGCGAAGGCGCGGGCAAGGCCGACACGCTGCTGCATGCCGCCGGAAAGTTCGCCAACCTTGCGCTTGGCCCAATCCTTCAGATTGACCAGTTCCAGCTGCTGTTGCACCGCCTTGGCGCGTTCCTCCTTTGGAACGCCCGAGAGCTCAAGGCCGAAACCGACATTCTCTTCCACCGTGCGCCAGGGTAACAGGCCAAATTGCTGGAACACCATCGACACGAGATGTTTGCGCAAGTCTCGCAACGTGGCCTTGTCGGCCTTGCCGACGTCGATCGAACGCCCGCCATTGTGAACCACGACAGAGCCGCGTGAGATCGGATTGAGGCGATTTATGGCGCGAAGAAGCGTGGATTTTCCCGAGCCTGAAAGGCCCATCAGGACCACTATTTCGCCTTCGGCTATGGTGATCGAGCAATTATGCACGCCCAGTACATGGCCAGTTTCGGCCTGAATGTCGGAGCGGCTTTTGCCCTGATCGGCAAGCGAGAGAGAATCGTCGGTTTTTTTGCCGAAAATGATGCAGACATTTTCCAGTGTGATCGCGGTCATTCACCTGGCTCCTTGCCGGGACGGAAGATACGGTCAAGCACGATGGCAACGACCACGATGACAAGCCCTGCCTCGAAACCCAAGGCGGTATTGACAGAGTTGAGCGCGCGGACGACGGGAACGCCTAGCCCGTCCGCCCCCACAAGCGCCGCAATGACCACCATGGAGAGCGACAGCATGATGGTCTGGGTAAGGCCTGCCAGAATTTGCGGCATGGCGTAGGGAAGCTCGATTTTCCACAGGAGCTGGCGCGACGATGCACCAAAGGCTTCACCGGCCTCGACCAGATGCAGCGGCGTTGACGAGACGCCAAGATGGGTGAGGCGAATGGGGGCAGGGAGCACGAAAATGGCTGTCGCCAGCAGGCCTGGAACCATGCCGATGCCGAAGAACACGATAGCAGGGATCAGGTAGACGAAGGTCGGCAAGGTCTGCATCAGATCGAGAACAGGACGGATGGCCGCGTAGAACTTTGGCCGGTGTGCCGCAATGATGCCGATCGGAACGCCGATCCCCATGCACAGAATGCAGGAGGAGAGTACCAGCGTCAGCGTTTCCATCGTCTCCTGCCAGTATCCCTGGTTGAGGATGAACAGGAAGCCAAGGATTGTCAGGATGGTTACACCGACAGAGCGCCGCAGTGCGTAGGCGATGGCGGCAAAGATTGCGATCATGACCAGTGGATGCGGATATTTCAGGATGAACATCAGTCCATCGATGAAACCCTGCATGATGGTCGCCAATCCATCGAAGAACCATGCGAAATTGTTCGTAAGCCAATCGACGATGGCCTTCGCCGTGCTGCCAACCGGAATCTTGTCTTGCGTTAACCAATCCAAGCGGAACTACCCCTCTGTAGTATAACGAATAAGCGGAAAAAGCCGTCCGGCCGGTATACCGGGCGGCCCATGTTCTTTTTATCCCAGAGACCTTTTGATCTCTTTAGCGATCCCCTAGGGGACCGGGCATTAAAGTCCGAGCGACGACTTGACCGCCGGGAGGCCTTCCTTGCCGTCGAACGTCGTTACACCGGCAAGCCAGGTGTCAAGAATTGCTGGATTGGCTTTCAGCCATTCCGAAGCTGCCTTGGCGCCGTCTTGTCCCTCGTCAAGGATCTTGCCCATGATCTCATTTTCCATCTGCAGATTGAATTTGAGATTGGTCAGGAGCTTGCCGACATTCGGGCATTCCGTGGTGTAGCCAGCGCGAACGTTGGTGTGGATGATGGCACCGCCAAAGTCCTTGCCGAATACGTCATCACCGCCGGACAAATAGGCCAGCTTGAAGTTTGCATTCATCGGGTGCGGTTCCCAGCCGAGGAATACGATCGGCTTTTCGCTCTTAGTCTGCTTGGCGACCTGCGCCAGCATGCCCTGTTCGGACGATTCGGCGAGCTCAAAACCCTTGAGGCCGAACTGGTCCTTGGAGATCATGTCGAGGATCAGGCGGTTGCCGTCATTGCCGGGCTCGATACCGTAGATCTTGCCGCCGAGATCATCCTTGAACTTGGCGATATCCTTGAAGTCCTTCAGGCCCTTGTCATAGAGATACTGCGGCACAGCGAGGGTGTATTTCGCACCGGTCAGATTGGGACCAAGATCCTCCACGGTCTTGTTTTCAAGATATGGCGTGACGTCCGCGGTCATGGTCGGCATCCAGTTGCCGAGGAATACATCAATGTCCTTCTTGCCCAGCGAGGCGTAGGTCACCGGCACGGAAAGAACCTTTGTGTCAGTCGTATAACCCAGCGCCTTCAGCACCTCGCTTGTCGCCGCGGTGGTTGCCGTAATATCGGTCCAGCCCACATCGGCGAACCGAACGGCCTTGCAAGACTCAGGCTCGGCGGCGAAAGCAGTGCCAGCAGACAGCACCAGCGCCAAAGAAATGGTGAGTTTGGAAAGTACATTCATCGATAGTTCTCCCTCTCCGGGTTTCTCCCGGTTGTTGCTAGGTAGCAAGAACCAAGCACCAAACGGCCAAGCGTTCAAGCATAGGCGCGCATAAATCCAGTCAAATCGCGACAGTTGTTGATATTCCGACAAAAGTTGCTGGCAAGGAGTATGAGAGGGTTCATGCCGTTGGCCAATTCAGGTTAAAGCGAGACATGGCAAAACTCTGTTTCAGCTACTCGGCAATGAATGCCGGAAAATCCACGCTGCTCCTGCAGGCTTCCTACAATTATCAGGAGCGCGGCATGCGGACGATGCTGTTTACAGCCGCGCATTATGCCGAAAACGGGATCGGAAGAATCACCTCGCGACTTGGTGTCAGCGCCGAGGCCGAACTTTATCGCGAAAGCGACATGCTGTTCGAGCGAATCGCTGCTGCTCACACGCAAAGCCCGCTCAGTTGCGTGTTTGTCGACGAAGCGCAGTTCCTGACCAAAGACCAGGTCTGGCAGCTCGCGCGCGTCGCGGACCGTCTCAATGTTCCGGTCATCTGTTTCGGGCTGCGTACCGATTTTCAGGGCAAGCTTTTCCCCGGTTCTTCGGAGCTCCTGGCCATTGCCGATACATTGCGTGAAATCCGCACCATCTGCCATTGCGGTGCCAAGGCAACCATGGTTGTCCGGCATGATCCGCAGGGCAAGGCATTGATCGAAGGTGACCAGGTGGCGATCGAAAAGTCGGTCTATGTTTCCCTCTGCCGCAAGCACTGGGAAGAGGAGACGGGGCGCGTCAAGCCAACCGACTCTTAAACAACTGGAAACGAATTCTCCGCTTGCAAGTTCGTCTCCGGACCTGTCATTTTCCCGTAGGCTTTTTTTTCGCAATGTGGCGTGTCTATATTCGCACGGTGCGGCAGGAATATTTTCGGGCAATTAGGGGAAGAGATAAATGGCGAGTTTGCATAATTTTGATTCCGAGATCGAGAAGACCAGGACCATGGTCAACGAGATGCGGACGAAAATAGATCAATCCAGTGTTGTTCTCGATAAATTCGCCAAGGCCGACGAGAAGATCGGCGCTTCGGATTTCGACATCGAAAATGCTCGCATCGACGATGTGCTGCGTCAGCAAAAGGTGATGGAGGGCAATATTGCCGAACTGATCATCGGGCTCGAGGACGCTACGAATGTTTTCGGCTCGGAATTCGAAAGCATGAAGGGATTCTCAGGCTGGGAAAAATTCGTTGGGGTCTTTTCAAAGCAAAAGGCGCAGCGCCTGCGCTCTGACCGTGTGCGCAACATGTCGCTTGCCGGCAATCTCCAGGAACTGCTTTCCAAATCCGATCGTATCGTCGGCATTCTGAAGGAACAGAAAGCTGTTCTCGACGAGCGCTACAAGACATCCGAGACCAGCCTTGCGACTGTCATTGAGCGCCGCAAGACGACCATCGCCAACCTTGACGCCACGCAGAAGCGCATTGAAGAACTCAATCCTCTCCTGCTCGATATCGAGAACCGCATCGCTGCTTCCACCGATCAGGGCACGCGCACGGAGCTCGAAGGACAGCGGTCGAAGCTCGCGACTGAATATAATGAGCGCCAGGCCAAGGAACAGGAGCTTCTGGCGGAAAGTCAGACGCTGGAACGCTACACCTCCATGTTCCAGACATTCGTCGATTCACTCAACAACCAGATCGCTGCGCAAAGCACTCTTATCAACAAGCTCGCCATCGATACCGAGCAGCGCATTGTGCTATACAAGGCGCTGGAAGATTCGTTGAAAACGGCAGCGCAGCAGGATGTCGCGCACAAGATCAACACGCTTGGCAGCAAGGTCGATACGGCAGCGGAAGAGACCATGGCCGGCGTTGGAGCAGCGGCACAGAAGCACATCGGCGATCTTCTCGAAATGCATGAGAAGAACATGGTCAGCTCGCAGGACATCCAGCGCCGCAAGAAGCTGGCGGACGATGCCTTCTCACGCCGGTTCTCCGAAGTCCTGAAGAAGCACAATTCCGCCGATTACGTTCAGAGTTAGTCGATGAATGAGAATGCAGACCTCGCGGCAGCGGAGCGCTATTTTGGCGCTATCCGCGCCGCGCTGGATGGGCTGGAAATCTTTCTGAACAATCAGGACTCGCCGCTCTACAAGCATGACCTGGTTGCCCAGACCCTCTCGGAATATCTGCAGCGGCTGGACGCTTCATTCGAATGCTGGCGCAACCGGCTTGGCTTCACCGAACGCTTCCGCATATCGAAAGCAGAGAGCGGATTTCCAGTCTTCCAGAACGTCCTTGAGCTTGAGAACGACAAGAAGGATGCAAAGGATCGCCTTGCGGCGATCCCGCCGGCGGAGGCGCTGCGCAGTGAAATGGCGGATTTCATTCTGCGCAACCGCGATTTTCCGCGCGACCTGCAAAAGTCGATGGCGGAGCGGACTTACCTGGAGACCGTCAATCAGGGCGAGGTTTTCTCACCCTTCCTTCTGCCTGTGACCATTCGCGTCTCGGTCAATCCAAAGACCATGCGGCCTCTCTACGTGGTGCATTGGGGCGCGTTCGACGGAGCATCGAATCTGCCATTGATCTATATGGCTGTTATTGAGGATTCATCCGAAGATCTGGTGGAAGCACTGGTCGGCAAGGATGGCAAACTCAATCCCAAGGTGAAAATCCCGCTTCCCGTCGGCGGTTTGCTCAATCCGGAGCTTGCCCGCCGCTTCGATGATTTCGCCGCGAAGAACTCTGCCTATTCTCTGTCGCCGGTGACCATCGCGACGAGTCTCGATCAGGATTTTCCGGAACTTCATCCGAAGCAGCTACGGCGCGTCGTGTTGGGACCATTCTATACGGCAGGAATTACTGAACATAATCAGAAGGTTGCCGATGTGCTGGAACGGGTGCGCAAGCCGGAGGATGCCTGGCTTCTGACCTGGACCTTGCAGGAGGTTTTCTCGAAGGCGGAGAAGCCGGGCAAGCGCGGTCTCTGGTCGTCGGAACCGTCACGCGAAGAATTTCATATCAATACCGACGATCTCGAAGCGGCACGGCAAGGCGTCAGTCACTATGAGCAGCACGCGCTCGTGCCGCATGAGGCTTACCAGGCGCTCTATGCCTCCGGTGAGGCAGCGGGTATTTTCAAGGGCTTTGCGACGCATATCCTGTCCAATGGCCAGGTGATCAGCGGCATTTGAGGGAGAGATGACCATGGATGTCGGCCTTACAACAATTGAAGAAAAAGACATCGCCAAGCACCTTGCCGTGGCACAAGCAATGGTCACGCGCTTCGTTTCCCTGGATAGCGGCGATGCCAAGCCCGGGACAGAAATTGCAGGGACAGGCAGGCGTTTTGTTCCAACTGTCTCCACCGGCGGGTTGCGCAAGACACGCGAGGTCGAGCTTGCGAAGACAATCCAATCCGTGCGGCTCGACGATCAGATGCTGTCCATTGCGCAGCACACATTGCTGTATCGGGCGCGGCGCGGGGTGGCGATTGCACTGGCGGTCGCCGATGTCTTCGGGCGGCAGAGCGATCTCGAAAGCCTGATGGCCCGCAATGCTTCCGCCCCGCTGCAAGGCGAGGACGCCAGCCATTTCAAGCGGCTTCTTTCCGCGGCTTCATATGTCGCCGCCTTCGCTCTTTCGGCCCATCTCGCGCAACTGATCGAGTCGGATTCCGAGCCAGCCAATGACATTCTGGCACCGGAGTTCGCCTTCGACACGGCGCAGGATGCGCTGAAATCGGTGATTGGCGGTCTGGACCGTGCGATTTCCGGTGCGAGTGACGAACAGGTTATGCTGTCACGCGCCAAAGCCTTTTCTGCGTTGGCTATCGATGGGCTGCTCCAGCGCAAGGGCCGTTTCGACGGGCTTGGCAGTTTCGAGGATATGCATCTGCGCCTCGACAGCGATGATTTCACGCTTGACGGATTCGACGTGGCGCCATCGAAGAAGCGCACGCCACTGGTGATGACCTTCAAGAAGCCCAATGAGGTTGTCGGCAATCACATCGCCAAGTTTCAGGCGCTGAAGCTTTCCAAGATGCTGATGGCTTATGATTTCGACCGGCAGCTCAATCCGTTTGTCGAACTCGGCGGCTTCCTCTTCACCTTTATCGGCGATGGTGCGCCCGGCACCGGCAAAACCACGCTGATCCAGATGATTGCCGGTCTCGTCAACGATTATTGCCAGGTGGCGGGCTATACTTTCCACTACGAGAATTTCGGCGTCGACCAGATTTCGTCCTACCAGGGCAAATCCGGACAGAACTGCAAACAGTTCGTGACCAATGTACTGAACCCGCGTGTGATCGGCTTTGGCACGATCGACGATATAGACCAGGTGGCGGCCAAGCGCTCAGATGACCGTGCTTCGTCAGGCCAGCATGAAATCACTGGCGTACTGATGGAAGCCTTTTCCGGCGCATCGACTGTCGTGCGCGGCAATTGCTCGTTCGGGATGTTTTCCAACTATCCGGAAAATGTCGATGACGCATTGCGCCAGCGCGCTGGCGCGCGCTGGCTGGTGAATGGCCCGCAGACGCGCGACGACTATATCGACATCTTCGCGCTGCTGGCGGGAAAGAACCACGAGATCCCGCTCGGCGATCACAAGCTCTTCGAAGCCCAGCAGATTGAGCGGGCAGTGGAGACCGCCTATGACGAATTGTCGAAGCCGCAGGAAGATGGGCTAAGAGCGGTCTATGACCGTTTCATTAAGGAAAATGGCGAGCCGGAAACATTGTCCGATGTCGGTACCTATCTCCACATGATCAAGGAACGCGAGCCGCGCTTCACTGGCCGGGCCATCAAGAATGTCACCGACGCGATCAAGATGCGGGCGATGGATGTCGAATTGCCGGACGAATGGTTCGAAAAGCCCGAAAGCTTCATGCACAGGAGCTATGATGACAAGAAGGCGATGATCGAGGAATTGCGCAAGCCGTTCACAATGGAAATGGTGCTGCAGGAGACCAATCGCTATGCGGATTCGGAATTCCGCTACGCCGACAAATCCGATGATGCCGCCGTGGACAAGATGGTCCGCGATGCGAGACTGCGCGAACGGGCGGTACGGGAAGTAGAGGCGCTGAAAGCCAAGGGACAGTGGGACGCCTGATGGACCTTCTCTACGAAAACGAGCTCATCTACGGGCGCTTGCTGACGGTCGACCAGCCGCATCTGATCGAGCGCTACAACCGCGCGCTGAAATCCTTCGGGTTTCCTGCGACCAAGCTCAAGAAATTCGACATTGACCGGACCGGCTTTTCGCCGGAAATCGCCAAGGAGCTGAAAGACCCGTCCTATCTCGATCCAAATGGCGTCAACCGGCGGTTCATCATCCTGACCCCGGCGCAGGCGGACCTGCCGGTCGTTCACACGCAGTTCTCCAACACATCGCAGTTGATGTATGAGTTTTTTACCAGCAACTCCCGTGCGATCAATGCGCTGACGATCAAGGATGTACTTTACGGCGAGATCGAGGATTCCGTCTCGGTCGTCAACGATATCGAGGATTTGCTGTCGATCAACCAGGTGGAATTCCGGGTCCTGTCGGCTGAGAACGTCATGGGGCAGGCCGCTGAACTGCGACTGCTGGTCGACCGGCTACAGGATGAGCCGGATGCGTGGCGCAACAATGAACTCTTGAACCGCATGGTCGAACTCGCCAAGGTCACCGGCGATATCCGCGAGAATTCGCTGGTGCCGGACAAGGTGCTGTTCCGGCACCGCGCGTTTTGGACCAGCCATTTTGGCGGCACGTACATCTTCGTTGATGATAACACGACCACGGTCATTGGTGACCCGTCAGCGCCGGGATTCCGCCGCTCGCGCCCCTGGCAGGTCAATTACATTTCTATTCTGGACGCCGAACAGGTCTTCCAGTTTCTGAGCACAACCTCGCGCATCGAATTGCCGCGCGCCTCATGGATCGAGCAATCCGGCTATCTGGAGAATCGCGGCGAGATGATCATCCGGCACCTGATCCAGACGCTGGAGCCGGATCGGGACCTGACCAATATCGACCGCATCTGGCTGCAGACATGGATTCACGCCAATGCCAGCCTGATCAATCATGATGGCACCTGGCCATTCCTCAATGCGGTGAAACGCGAAATCGGCCAGACCGGCCAGCTCAACATGACCGAGATCGATCCGAAGCGCCGGTTCCTGGTTGTCCGCGCGCTACCCCGCCATCCGGATGCCTGGCTGGTCAACCATCTGATCAGCGATTTCGTGCCGTGGGATTTCTTGTCTCGCTACGTCTTCAACAAGGCTGGATTCTATGCGGACTATCAGGGTTGGAGCCCTTCCTATCAGCGGCACGTTGTCGATATTCTCAAAACAACCTATCTGAAAGACAAGGAAGGGCTGCGAAAGCGGCTCTATGGACTTGAACAGTGAAGGATACAGTATGCTCGAGCCCGTGATCAATTTCTTCAGCCGGATTTTCTATTTCATTGGACGCGGTATCGGCTTTCTGGTCGGCATCATTCTCTGGCCGTTCCTTTGGCTCGGAAGCTGGTATGGACAGCGTGGCATCATCCTCAAGGCCGTTCTCGGCCTCGTGGCGATCGTCTGGCTCGGCCTTTATGGCTATTTCTTCTACAACACTCAGGCGTGGACCAACTTCAATCCTGATTATATTTCAGTTTATGATTTCAAAAACCGCAATGTCCCCGCGGGCGAGCCTGTCGCCGCAGCGGCGGCCGGGACGCCGGCGAAAAGCTGTGCCCGGTCGGCCATTGTCGAGGTCACGGCGGATCTGACCGATTTCAATGTTAACCAGAATGGCTGGATTTCCTCCATGCTGCTCTACAAGCTCGGCTTCTTCGGAGTCGATTGGGATAACACGCCCTTCCTCGACAACAAGGCGTCGTTCCAGCGCGGCATCAATTCCGCGGTACGGCGCACGGCGGTTGAGCTCGTCGATACGCTCGGGCGCGTTCGCGGCACGTCGCAAATCGATGGCGACCTGCAGAAGGCACGCGGCAATCTGCAGTTCACCGAGGACGCCTGGTATTTCGGTCTCAACCCGTTCGGCCCGAAGACGCCGACGCCGAGCTATTACCGCTCGGCTGTCAGGGATTTGCGGACGTTCAATTCCAAGCTGGAAACCTGCAACGCCATCTTCGATGCGCGTGCCGACAATCTCATCCAATTCATCGACCGTATTGCCAATGATATCGGCGCGACTTCGGCCATTTTGAAGGATCGCTCCGAGAACAATAATTATGGCTGGTTCGATACCCGCGCCGATGACCGGTTCTGGTTCGCCTATGGTCAGCTCTATGCCTATTACGGTCTCATGAATGCGGCGCAGGTCGATTTCAACCAGGTCTTGCAGGAAAAGCATCTGACGCCGCTTTGGGACGGCATGGACGGCCAGCTTCGCGCCGCACTGAATATCAAGCCGTGGATCATCGCCAATGGCAAGGAAAGCGGTTGGCTGTTGCCGAACCATTTGACCACCATGGGATTCTATATTCTGCGGGTGCGATCGAACCTGATCGACATCAAGCAGGTGCTGCAGCAGTAGTGGACTTGGGTGCGGAGAGTGCTATATTCAAGCTTGGAGCAGGGGCGAGCTTTCGCGCGCCCCTTTTCCTGATTAGTTGAATTGGATCCGGAGAATCACTTGCCAGCGATTCCGGATCCTTTTCACAACCAGGGTAATACTCATTGGTCGTTTCGACACGAGTTTTACCTCCAAATCCAAAAGGGCAAGGCTGTTGCCCCAGTCGGGATAGCCAATCTTCCCGATATACCGCTGGCCCGGTATTGCTGCTTCAGCTTTCAGACAGCTCATTCATGGCGGGAATTGTCAGGCTCGACAACGAATCTGCAGTTGTATCAAATGGTGCAATCAGTTGTGAGTTGGTTCAAATCAAACCGGTAAGGCGGAGGATTCCTTGACCTCTTCCATCACCGCATAGGTGTGGGTTTCACGGACACCCGGCAGGGAGAGCAGAGCGTCCGAGAGGAAACGCCGGTAGTGCTCCATATCGGCGACGCGGGCCTTGATGAGATAATCGAAGCCGCCAGCGACCATATGGCACTCCATCACGTCGGGATTTCGGCGCGTTGCGGCCGCGAAGGTCGCAAAGACATCGGGCGTCGTCCGGTCAAGCTTGATCTCGACGAATACAAGCATTGCGCGATCAAGCTTTTTGGGCGACAATTTTGCCGTGTATCCAAGGATATAGCCGTCACGGGTCAGGCGCTTGACCCGTTCGGTCGTCGCTGTTTGCGACAGGTTGATACGCTCGGACAACTCGGTGTTGGATAGGCGTCCGTCCTTCTGCAGCTCGCGCAAAATCCTGCGATCGAGACTGTCCAGATTCTTCATCACTAAATTGATCCCCATTTTTAGTTTTTTGCGCCAATTCTCCCACATTCATTGGTGAGAAGAACCAAGTGGAATAGATTATATGGGAAAAATCAATAAGGGGAAGCCTGATGACCGTTCAATTGCCGACAACCAATGATTTTTCCGCACCCTATGCTGTGGATGACCAGCAATTGGTCGCATCGCTGCTGAAGACGATCGCCCTTCCGGAGGATGTGAACCGCCGCATCGATGCGCGCGCCGGCAAGTATATTGCGACCATACGCAAGGAAGCGAGCGGCATTGGCGGCGTCGAGGATTTCCTGCGCGAATATGGGCTGTCGACCCGCGAGGGCCTGGCACTGATGGTTCTGGCAGAAGCGCTGCTGCGCGTGCCGGATGCCGCAACGCAGGACAAGCTGATCGAGGACAAGCTGAAGCAAGGCCACTGGTCCGAGCACGAGCCGAGCGGCGATACCTGGTTCGTGTCGGCCTCCGCCTGGGCGCTTGGTCTATCGGCGAAAGTCATCAAGCCGGGTGAAACGCCGGAAGGCGTGATTTCCTCGCTGGTGAAGCGTATCGGCCTTCCGACCGTGCGCACCGCCACCAAGCAGGCGATGCGCTATCTTGGTCATCACTTTGTACTCGGTGAAACGATCAAGGATGCGCTCAAGCGCGCCAGCGCCAATGAGGCCAAGGGATACCGCCATTCTTTCGACATGCTGGGCGAGGGCGCCCGCACCCGCAAGGACGCACGCGGTTACTTCAAGTCCTATGCGGACGCTATCGACGCCATCGGCCGTGCCACCGGCAACAAGAAGCTGCCGGATCGCATGGGCATTTCGGTGAAGCTCTCGGCCCTGCATCCGCGCTATCTCGCCACGCATCACGATCAGGTCATGGCCGAACTGGTGCCCGATCTCCTGGCACTGGCGCAAAAGGCCAAATCCTACGATCTCAACTTCACCGTCGATGCCGAAGAGGCTGACAGGCTGGAACTGTCGCTGGACGTGATCGATCGCGTCTTCGGTGATCCCTCGCTCGACGGCTGGGATGGGTTCGGCCTTGCCATTCAGGCCTACCAGAAGCGCGCTCTCGATGTGATTGATCATATCGACCGGCTGGCCGCGCGCCACAACCGCAAGATGATGGTTCGTCTGGTCAAGGGTGCCTATTGGGATACTGAAGTGAAGCGGGCGCAGGAGCGTGGACTTCCCGATTATCCGGTTTTCACGCGCAAGCCGGCGACGGATGCATCCTATCTTGCCTGCGCCAAGCGCATGCTCGATGCCCGTCCGCGTATTTTCCCGCAGTTTGCAACGCATAATGCGCTGACAGTCGCGATGATCCTGGAAATGGCAGGCGCCGACAAGACCGGCTTCGAGTTCCAGCGGCTACACGGCATGGGGGAAAGCCTGTACAAGCAGATCACCGAGAAGAACGACAAGATCGCTTGCCGGATTTACGCGCCGGTCGGTGGGTATCGTGATCTTCTGGCCTATCTGGTACGGCGCCTTCTCGAAAACGGCGCGAATTCCTCGTTCGTCTCCGTTGTAGGCGACAATGGAATACCGATTGCCGATCTGCTGATCCGTCCGGCCGAGAAGCTGAATGACGGCAAGGGTTATCGGCATCCGCATATTCCGCTGCCCTCCAAGCTCTATGGCAAGCGCACCAATTCCTCCGGTATCGAGCTTGGCGACCGCAAGGAACTGGCGGCACTTCTCGGCGGTATCGCCAAGGCATCGCGCAGCGTCAATGCAGTCCCATTGATCGACGGCGTGAAGGCTCACGGCAAAGCCCAGAATGTCATTTCGCCAGTAAACGGCTCGACCGTTGGTACTGTTGTCTTTGCCACTGCCGATGAAGCTGCGAAGGCTGTCGGCATTGCCCGCAAAGGTTTCGCCTCGTGGTCCCGCGTGCCGGTGGAAACACGGGCGAAGGCGCTGGAGAAGGCGGCTGATCTGCTGGAAGACAATCGCAATCAGCTTCTGGATCTCCTGTCGCGCGAGGCGGGCAAGACGATCGATGACGGTATCGCCGAAATTCGCGAAGCCGTTGATTTCTGCCGCTATTATGCTGCCGAGGCACGTCGGCAGTTTGGAACCGACAAGATCATGCCGGGACCGACGGGTGAAGACAACAAGCTTCGGCATCGCGGCCGGGGTGCCTTCGTGTGCATCAGCCCGTGGAATTTCCCTCTGGCGATTTTCCTGGGGCAGGTTACGGCAGCACTGGCTGCGGGTAACACGGTCGTTGCCAAGCCCGCGGAACAGACGCCGCTCATTGCTTACGAGGCCATTCGCATCCTGCATGAAGCCGGTGTGCCGAAGGACGCCGTGCTCTATGTACCCGGCGATGGCTCTGTTGGCGCAGCATTGACCTCTCATGCGGAGATTGCCGGCGTTGCCTTTACGGGCTCGACCGACACGGCCTGGGCTATCAACCGGGCATTGGCTGCGAAGAAAGGACCGATCGTTCCGCTGATCGCCGAGACCGGCGGTTTGAATGCGATGATCGTCGATGCAACGGCGTTGTCCGAGCAGGTCGCAGATGACGTGGTCATGTCAGCATTCCGTTCGGCAGGACAACGCTGTTCGGCACTGCGCATTCTCTATCTGCAGGAAGATATCGCCGACAACATGCTCGAAATGATCGAGGGAGCAGCAAAGGAACTCACCCTTGGTGATCCGTCACTGCCATCGACCGATGTCGGACCGATCATCGATGAGGCACAGCGCGACATGCTCTCGAACCACATCGCGGCGATGCGCAAGAGCCAGAAGGTGCGCTATGCGGGCGATGCACCCAAGGAAGGCATGTTCTTCGCACCGCATATTGTGGAGCTTAACCGGCCGGATGCACTGGAACGCGAGGTATTCGGTCCCGTGTTGCATGTCGTGCGCTGGAAGGCAAAGGACCTCGACAAGGTGCTCGACCAGATTGCCTCGACGGGATACGGCCTGACCTTCGGCCTGCATACGCGCATCGAGTCAACGGTAACAAAGGTCATCGACCGTCTCGATATCGGCAATGTCTATGTCAACCGCAATACAATCGGCGCAGTCGTCGGTACACAGCCCTTCGGCGGTTCCGGTCTTTCAGGTACCGGGCCAAAGGCTGGCGGTCCGGCTTACCTGGCACGCTTTGCGCTGGAACAGGTGGTTTCCGTCAACACAGCTGCGGCCGGTGGAAACGCGAGCCTTATTGCAATGGGCGAATAAACGTCGCTGGATTGCGCTGCAAATGGGGATAGTCAGTTCGGGCTATCCCCATTTCGCTTGTAGAATGCTATTTGACGTATTTCCGATATGGGGGGACTGTCGATGGCTATCGTCAAATCCGATATTGAGATTGCGCGCTCTGCGGCGAAAAAGCCGGTGCTCGAGATCGGTGCAAAGATCGGCATACCACCTGAGCACCTGGCTCCCTATGGATATGATAAGGCCAAGATTTCGGCGGAATTCATTCGCTCGAAACAGGGCGGCAAGGATGGCAAGCTCATCCTGGTGACGGCCGTCAGTCCGACACCGGCCGGCGAGGGCAAGACCACCACGACTGTCGGACTTGGCGACGGGCTCAACCGCATCGGCAAGAAGGCAATCGTGTGTATTCGAGAAGCGTCGCTCGGTCCCTGTTTCGGCACGAAGGGTGGCGCCGCTGGTGGCGGTTATGCTCAAGTGATCCCGATGGAAGACATCAACCTGCATTTCACCGGCGATTTTCATGCGGTCACCGCTGCGCATAATCTGCTCGCGGCGATGATCGACAACCATGTCTATTGGGGCAATGAGCTTAATCTCGACACGCGCCGGATCACCTGGCGGCGGGTCATGGACATGAACGACCGTGCCTTGCGCGATATCGCCTCGTCGCTTGGCGGTGTCGCCAACGGGTTCCCACGGGAATCGGGCTTCGACATCACGGTTGCCTCCGAAGTGATGGCGATCCTCTGCCTGGCCACGGATCTCAGCGATCTGGAGCAGCGGCTGGGCGAAATCATCATCGGCTATCGCTTCAACAAGACGCCCGTTTATGCCCGCGACCTGAAGGCGGACAAGGCAATGGCAGTGCTGCTCAAGGATGCGATGCAGCCCAATCTGGTACAGACGCTGGAAAACAACCCGGCCTTCGTCCACGGTGGCCCCTTTGCCAATATTGCGCATGGCTGCAACTCCGTGGTGGCCACGACGACCGCGCTGAAACTTGCCGATTATGTGGTGACGGAGGCCGGTTTCGGCGCCGATCTCGGCGCGGAGAAATTCTTCGACATCAAATGCCGCAAGGCGGGGCTGAAACCGGCGGCTGCCGTGATCGTCGCGACGGTGCGCGCCATGAAGATGCATGGCGGCGTGGCAAAGGAAGATCTGGGCCGGGAAAACATCGCCGCCATCAAGGCCGGCTGTGCCAATCTCGGACGCCATATGGAGAATGTCAGGCAGTTTGGCGTGCCAGTCGTCGTCGCGATCAACCACTTCACTGCCGATACGGAAGCGGAGATCGCAACGGTGAAGGCTTTCGTCGCGGCCCACGGCACTGAGGCCATACTTTGCAAACACTGGGCGCAGGGCTCTGCTGGAATTGAAGAGCTGGCGCATAAGGTTGTCGCCTTGGCCGAAAGTGGTTCCGCGCAGTTTTCGCCGCTCTATGAGGATGAACTTTCGCTGTTCGACAAGATTGAGACTATCGTCAAGCGCATCTATCGCGGCGCCGAAGCCGATGCCGATGCGAGCGTGCGTGAACAGTTGCGGCAGTGGGAAGAGGCGGGATATGGCAACCTTCCAGTGTGCATGGCAAAGACCCAGTATTCATTCTCGACGAACCCCAATCTGCGCGGCGCTCCCGTCAACCACGTCGTCCATGTCCGCGAAGTGCGCTTGTCTGCGGGCGCCGGGTTCATCGTTGCGATCTGCGGTGAGATCATGACCATGCCTGGCTTGCCAAAGTCACCTTCGGCCGAGCGAATTCATTTGAATGGCGATGGGGTGATCGAGGGATTGTTTTGAGCGTTGGAGCGAAGCATGATTTTTGCTGTTGCAAGCGGCGTCGCATGCCGCTAACAATCACCGCCATGAACACGCGCATTCTTTCAAATGGCTGGTGGTGGGCTCGCTGATAGCGGCCACGCAGCCTTTTGCATGCACGTAAAGGGAACAGGGCCGCGACGGGTTTTCCGGGCGGCCTTTTTGTTTGACCGCCAGAAGCCCCCAAGGCCAGATGCAAAGAGTGGAGATGACGATGCATAGAATTGAGGGCGACGTGGAGATATTCGACACCGCAGGCGGTGTCACGATTTCCCGGTCACGTATTGCTACAGCTTATGCCAGTGCGATCGACAGTTACGTGGATGCGCTCGACGAGCGGCGCGGCGCGGTTTTCTCGTCCAATTACGAGTATCCGGGCCGCTATACGCGATGGGATACGGCAATCGTCGACCCGCCAGTCGTTATCACCTCCAATGGCCGCCACATGACCATCGAAGCGCTGAACCAGCGCGGCGAAATCCTGCTTACGCCGATCAGGCAAGCCATGATAGCGCTTGAGGAAGTCTTCATCGCCACGGCGAGCGCAACCAAGCTCGAACTCGAGATTGCGCTGCCGAGCCGCCCTTTTACGGAAGAAGAGCGCTCGCGCGTTCCATCTGTCTTTACGGTCCTGCGCGCTATCGTTGCTCTGTTCTTCACGGAAGATGATGCCAATCTCGGTCTTTACGGCGCATTCGGCTATGACCTGGCATTCCAGTTCGATCCGATTCAATACAAGCTGAAGCGACCGGACGATCAGCGCGATATCGTCCTCTATCTGCCCGATGAAATCCTTGTCGTCGACCACCACGCTGCCAAGGCATGGCTCGACCGCTACGAATATGCCTTCGAAGGTGCTTCGACCGAAAGCCTGCCGCGCGATACGGCGACGAAGCCGTTCAAATCGACAGATATCATACCGGGCCGCGGCGATCACAATCCTGGTGACTATGCGGAGCTCGTGAAGAAGGCAAAAGACAGCTTCAAGCGCGGCGACCTTTTCGAAGTCGTGCCGGGGCAGACCTTTTATGAGCGCTGTGAAACCAAACCGTCGGTGATTTCGCGCCGGTTGAAGGCCATCAATCCGTCGCCCTATTCGTTCTACATCAACCTCGGCGACAATGAATATCTGGTCGGCGCCTCGCCGGAAATGTTCGTGCGCGTGGTCGGGCGTCGCATCGAGACCTGTCCGATTTCGGGAACGATCAAGCGTGGCGAGGATGCGATTGCCGATAGCGAGCAGATCATCAAGCTTCTGAACTCGAAAAAGGACGAATCCGAGCTCACCATGTGCTCGGACGTCGACCGCAACGATAAAAGCCGCGTCTGCGAGCCGGGTTCCGTCCGGGTGATCGGTCGCCGCCAGATTGAGATGTATTCGCGCCTGATCCATACCGTCGACCATATTGAAGGACGGTTGCGCGAAGACATGGATGCCTTCGATGGCTTCCTGTCGCATGCTTGGGCTGTGACGGTGACCGGTGCACCGAAGCTTTGGGCCATGCGCTTCATCGAAGAGAATGAGCGGAGCCCGCGCGCCTGGTATGGCGGTGCGATCGGCATGGTCAACTTCAACGGCGACATGAATACGGGTCTGACGCTGCGCACCATCCGCATCAAGGATGGCATCGCGCAGGTCCGTGCCGGTGCGACTCTGCTGTTTGATTCAGTGCCTGAAGAGGAAGAAGCAGAGACCGAACTTAAGGCTTCGGCGATGATCGCTGCCGTCCGGGAGGCACACAAGAGCAATATCCTTCCTGAAGAACGCGCCGTGGCGCGTGTCGGGGAGGGGCTATCGATCCTTCTTGTCGATCATGAAGATTCCTTTGTCCACACGCTGGCAAATTATTTCCGCCAGACCGGCGCGACGGTCACTACCGTCCGTACGCCGGTCGCTGAGGAAGTCTTCGACCGTATCAAGCCGGATCTCGTCGTGCTTTCACCCGGACCCGGCACGCCGGAGGATTTCGACTGCAAGGCAACGATCAAGAAAGCACGCAAGCGCGAGCTGCCGATCTTCGGCGTTTGTCTCGGTTTGCAGGCACTGGCGGAAGCCTATGGCGGAACGTTGCGCCAGTTGCATGTGCCAATGCATGGCAAGCCTTCGCGTATCCGGATCACCAAGCAGGGCAAGATCTTTTCCGGCCTGCCGAAGGAAGTGACAGTCGGCCGTTATCATTCGATCTTTGCCGATCCGGTTAGGTTGCCGGACGAGTTCATCGTGACTGCAGAGACCGAGGATGGTGTCATCATGGCCTTCGAACACAAGAGCGAGCCAATCGCCGCAGTTCAGTTCCATCCGGAATCGATCATGACACTCGGTCACAATGCTGGTATGCGCATGATCGAAAACGTCGTGGCCCATCTGCCACGACGCGCCAAGGAACGAGCAGCCTAGCATGAGTGAAGACACCACTGTTCAGCGGCTGGCGTTCTGGTCGATTTTCATCGGAATGACCGTGCTTGCCCTGAAATATGGTGCCTACTACGTCACCGGTTCCGTCGCGCTTTATTCGGACGCGCTCGAGTCGATCGTCAATGTCGTGGCGGCTCTTGCAGCCTGGTGGGCGATCCGTGTCAGTTACAAGCCCGCCGACCGGAATCATCCTTACGGGCACCACAAGGCCGAGTATTTCTCGGCGGTGCTCGAAGGTGTGCTGATTGTCGTGGCCGCACTGTTGATCCTGCGCGAAGTCTGGCTTGCCTGGGAGACGCCGAAGACACTGGACCAGCCCTGGCTCGGTCTTGCAATCAATGGCGGAGCAACAGTCATCAATGCGTTCTGGGCATCGCTGCTCATCAATCGCGGGCGAAAGCACCGGTCTCCGGCCATGCAAGCCGACGGCAAGCACATTATGACCGATGTCGTGACGTCCGTCGGCGTGTTCGCTGGCCTGGTCGGCGCCGTAGTAACCGGCTGGACCTTCCTGGATCCGCTCCTTGCCGTCATGGTAGCACTGAACATTCTATGGCAAGGCTGGAATGTTATCGGCAACTCGGTGCAGGGTCTGATGGATGTCGGCGTTGACACCGAGGAAACTATGCGCATTCGTGACGTCATTTCTGCCAATGCCGGCGGAGCGCTGGAAGTGCATGACCTTAAGACTCGCATTGCCGGCCGTATGACCTTCATTGAGTTTCATCTGGTGGTTGAGGCGAATATGAGCGTTGGCGATGCGCACATCATCTGCGACCGCATCGAAAACGCCTTGATGCAACAGATCCCCGACGCCAGCGTGGTCATCCATGTTGAACCCGAGGACGAAGCAAAATTGCCGCTTGGCACGGTTGCAGTTCCTTTTGCCTGAGCAGTTCATTCTTTGCCGGAGGTTCCCGCATGAGCGATAGTCCCGTTCGCATGAAATCTGTCCAGCTCCTCTCCGATAATTGGGGGACGCTGAAGAAGTACAGTTATGATTTCGTCCGCCGTGACGGACGGACAGAATCCCACACGCGGGAGGTCTATGATCGTGGCAACGGGGCGGTGGTCTTGCCGTACGATCCGACGCGCGGGACGGTTCTGCTTACGCGGCAATTCCGCCTCCCGGCCTATGTCGCTGGGCATGATCCAATGCTGATCGAAGCCTGTGCGGGCCTGCTGGATGACAACGATGCGGAAACGACTGCACGCAAGGAGACCGAAGAGGAACTCGGTTATCGTTTGCGCGATATCGAGCGCGTCTTCGACGTTTTCATGAGCCCGGGCAGTGTCACAGAACGACTTGTGTTTTTCATCGCCGTTTACAATGCATCGGATCGAATTTCCGATGGAGGCGGTCACGAAGGCGAGGGCGAAGACATCGAAGTGCTGGAAATGACGCTGGACGACGCCCTGGCAATGGTTGCACAGCACCAAATTGTCGATGCAAAAACGGTCATGCTGTTGCAGCACATAAAACTCAAGGGCTTGATTTCCTGACAGCGGCGCCTCCAGATTCGATGCAGTCCTGCAACAATTTGTAACGGATTGTTTCAGTGCGTCATGATTTCGTTACAATTATGTTGACATAGATGCGTCGCGGGGCGAGATATCGTCCAGCAATGCAATTCTCCATTATTGATGCGGCGCCGGGGGCGTACGTCAGGGGACATAAATTAGGCGATACGCATCAAGTCCCAATATTGAGGATCGAGCGCCAATACGCATGGCAGCGCCGAGCGGATGACCGCGGCTGTTTACAAGCTTAGTTAACCTTTAACTGCCAGGATTAACTTATGGGTAAACCGTACTTTTATGCACTGATTGCAGGCCTTTCTCTCGTCACCGCGGCGCAGCTTGCAAGCGCGCGCAGCACGGCGGACTGCGACAAGCCGCAATCGGCAAAAACTCAGGTTTTGTCGGATGCGGTTGATCCGCTGCCTGATGTTGATAAAAATGACAGCGCCGACGCTTGCACCCAGAAGAGCAAGGTGGATTCGCAAGTGCCCGCAAAAGTCGTACCCATCAACATCGTCGCAACAGGCAGTGCCAGTATTTTGAAGAAAGCGATCAAAGGCGAAATTCTTCCGCAGAGCGAAGGATCGCTGCACGAAGATCTTGCATTCAAATACCGTATCTATCGTCCGGAAACACCAAATGGCGATACGATGGTTCTGCTGCATGGCTCAGGCCAGGATGAGACCAGCCTGGTTTCCTTTGGCTCAAAGATCGCCCCGAATGCCGTGCTGTTCGCCGTGCGCGGACGTGTCGTGCAGGATGGTTCGAATCGCTGGTACCGCAGGCTCACACCAGTCAGCTTTGACCAGAAGGACATCCGTTCCGAAGCAAAGGCATTTGCCGAATTCCTCAAGCAGGTTACCCAGGAATACAAGATTGATCCGAACCGCACGACGTTCCTTGGCTATTCCAACGGTGCCAATCTGGTCAACGCAGTGATGCTGCTCTATCCGGATCTGGTGAAACAGGCGGTCCTCTTGCGCTCGATGCCGGTCTTGAGCGAAGTATCCGATGCCAACCTTGCCAACGCGCGCGTATTGACTGTTTCTGGGGCATCGGACCAGCTTTATGCGCCCTATGCGCCGGCCCTGGAGGATATGTTGAGATCGCATGGTGCGCGGGTGGAAGCCCGCTCGATCAAATCGGACCACGGTCTTGGCAAGGACGATGTGAAGGTCGTCAGCGAATGGCTGTCGGGAGCGACGGCTCAGCTCAAGAAGAACTAAGGGACCTTTCGAAACCATTCCCCTTGCATCCGGCCAGACAGTCGTTTATTTGTCTGGCCCATGAAAACGCGCCCGACACATCAGTCCTTCGCTCAGTCCGCTTTTGCGGGCCTGACGAATCGCGCACTTCTCCTTCCGCTTCTTCTCGACCTTATCGGCGACCGCCGGGCTCGTTAAGAGGAGCGTCCGGCGGTCGAAATCGCCGCCAGGCTATCGCTCCTTATCCCTTTACAAGACGACTGTAACGTTTAGACAAGTGCCCCGATAGCGCCAGAGCTGCGCATCAGGCCGGAAGCGAGAAGCAAATGACCGATATGATCGCCCCTCGACAAAATGCGGGTATGCCCAGCGCAGCCAAGAAATATGAACCCTATCCCTTTGTCGATCTGAAAGACCGGCAGTGGCCAACCAGGCGTATCGAAAAGGCCCCGATCTGGTGTTCCGTCGACTTGCGCGATGGTAATCAGGCACTGGTCGATCCAATGGGCCATGATCGCAAGGTGCGTATGTTTGCACTGTTGCTCGACATGGGATTCAAGGAAATAGAGATCGGTTTTCCGTCCGCATCGCAGACGGATTTCGATTTCGCCCGCTGGTGTGTGGAAGAGGGTAATTCCTCCCCGGACGTTTCCCTGCAGGTGCTGGTGCAGTGCCGGCCGGAATTGATCACCCGCACGTTCGAGTCTCTCGAAGGCGCACACAAGCCAATCGTGCATTTCTACAATTCCACCAGTGAATTGCAGCGCCGTGTCGTGTTCAACAAGGACGTACATGGCATCAAAACCATCGCGACCGATGCCGCCAAGATGATCACCGACATGGCGGCAAAGGCAGGCGGCGGCTACCGGTTCGAATATTCGCCGGAAAGCTTTACCGGCACCGAGCTCGACGTGGCACTGGAGATCTGCAATGCGGTGACGGAGATCGTCAAACCGACTCCTGACAACAAGCTGATCATCAACTTGCCTTCGACCGTCGAAATGTCGACGCCGAACATCTATGCGGACCGCATCGAATGGATGTGCCGCCAGCTTGATAACCGCGAAAATCTGATCATCTCGCTGCATCCGCATAATGATCGGGGAACGGGCATTGCCGCAACCGAACTCGGCCTGATGGCGGGCGCCGACCGTGTCGAAGGCACCTTGTTCGGCAATGGCGAGCGAACCGGTAATGTCGACATCGTCACGCTGGCGCTCAACATGTTTACACAGGGCGTCGATCCGGAAATTGACTGCTCCGACATCAACCGGATGAAAGATGTCTACGAATATTCCAACCAGCTGATAATCCCGGAGCGCCACCCCTATGTCGGCGAACTGGTTTATACAGCCTTCTCCGGTTCGCACCAGGATGCGATCAACAAGGGCATGAAGGCGATCAAGCAGGCGAACAAGACTTTGTGGGAAGTGCCTTATCTGCCGATTGATCCCCAGGATGTCGGCCGCAGCTACGAAGCGATCATCCGCATCAACTCCCAGTCGGGCAAGGGCGGCATCGCCTATATCCTGCAGGCCGATTATGGTTTGAACCTGCCGCGTGGCATGCAAGTGGAGTTCCGTGAGGATATCCAGCAGATTACGGACGTGGAAGGCAAGGAGATGCCCTCCAAGCGCATCTATGACCGCTTCCAGGAAATCTATGTCGAACAGCCCGGTGCCCGCTTGAAATTTGTGGATCACCACACCTATCCGGATACGGAACACAAGGGTATGCGCATCCTTTCTGCAGAAATCACGGATCGCGGTGAGACCAAGCGGATCGAAGGCAGGGGGACCGGGCCGGTCGATGGTTTCATCGATGCACTTTCGCACTATCTCGGTATCAGGCTGTCGGTCGTGAATTATTCGGAACACTCGCTCCAGCATGGCTCCGATGCAGCAGCCATCAGCTATATGGAAATCGAGCACCCGACTGGCAAACTTTTTGGTGCAGGTATCAACAAGAACATCGTGACTGCTTCGCTTGAAGGCATTGTCTCGGCGGCAAACCGGATTATTGGCAGTTGATGAAAGGCCCTTCGGGGCCTTTCTTTCGTCATTTCGATGAGTAGTAAATTCGGAGATACATCCTTGCTTAAGCCAAAGGATAGGCCGAATTCAGACAAGTTTCAGGTGCAATGGCAGGGCCGGATTGTTAATGATGTCTAGGGCGCAAACTCAAAAGCAGGATCGACCTGACCAAGCCCTTGTGGACGGTACGCTGGAACATTTCATGCGGGAGAAGACTCACGACGACAGGCTCAAACTTGCCGACGCAATTCGCGGCGCGCAGGCTGGTGCGGCGGATCGGGGCGATGTCGCCATGGACGCAAAGGAGGCCGATCTCGCGCGGATAGAAATCCTTGCCGACGATCTTCGTCCTGTCTTTGAGGATGTGCCAATTGATGATCTTCAATGGGATTTTGCTATCTCCAAAGGGGGGCAGCCCCGATTGTGGATAGACGCCACATCGCATGTGATGATGGCACGCGACCGGCGTACCTACCGTTTCGTTCGCGATACGAGACTTGGACGAATTGTGGTCGCAGAATCGCCCGAAATACGGCCGATTGCCGACGCAGTTACGAACTATATCGCGGAGCGCATTGTCGAGCGTCAACGATTGATGGAAGGGCAACGAGTCAGTTTGCTTCCAGTGGAACCCTTGAAAGAAGCGGATTTTCCGGCGAAAAGTCTGGTCCATGCCGCTCCACAACGATCCCGCCTAAGTGCGTTCATCACCGCGACCTTCTGGTTTCTCATTGGTGCGTCGGCCGGTGCTGGAGCGCTGCTCTTGCTTTTTTGGGAACACCTTGCGCCGTTCATAAAACCGGATTGAGAACTGCCCCTACGGTCAAATCGTGCTCGCGAATGGTCCTGATCGTCATCTGTTCGTCGACTATTCCTCGCTCGACCATGTGGCATGACCAGCCTGTATTCGTCTTTGCAATCGAAAACAGATTGAAGGCCGCGGGCGGTCTATGATTTCCACCAAAACTCTGGCTGGCCGAAGGGACGCACACGACCGGAATTCTCCAGTCCGGACCGTCGATCTCATGGCGGGTCGCCAGATGGGTATGACCGTGCAGCACCAGTTCTGCGCCATGCTTGCGAACGGTTCGCTGAAAGAGACCGATGCCGAGCAGGCGTTTGTGCGAGGGCGCGGCGCCTCGTACAGGCGGATGGTGGATCATGATCACTCTGAAGAGGCCAAGTTTGCCAGTTTCATCGAGGATTTCGCCAAGTTTGCCTGCCTGCCGCTCACGGATATCACCTGTGGCCATGAACGGCGCGGTTGCCCGCGCCGAGGAAACACCGACAAGCGCTACATCGCCCCGGATTCGTAAATAGGGAAACTCGACCGGCCTGTCCGCCGCGGCCTCGCGATCGCCGCGCATCCATGGAGCCCAGTAGCGGCGCGTTTTTTTCAGCGCACCGGGCACGTAGGCATCATGGTTGCCGGGAACAACCGAAACATTCGCCGGATCACCAAGTGTCTTCAGCCAACGCTGGGCCGTCTCCAACTCCTCATCGAGCGCCAGATTGACCAGATCTCCCGTAACTGCAATGTGATCGGGCTTCTGCGCCTCCAAATCGGCAATCAGCGTGTCCAAGGTGCCGCCTGTCATCGAGCCTTTGCGGTTCGAGCGCCAGTTGATGTACCCGGTGATGCGTTTGGAGATGAGCTCGCGCAAAGTCAGCGCGGGGAGCGGTGACAGATGAATGTCGGAGATGTGGGCCAGACGGAACATTATTTCAGCTTTATGAGAGTATGGATTCTAAATCCAGTGATAGAACCATCGCATGATGCTGTGGTTCCGCTCAAGGTTGGATTGAATGACTGATATACGATCAAGATTGCGTCACCGCCTATTCCATACCTATTTTCTGTTTCGTCGGCCGATGACACTTGGCGCGCGTGGCGTCGTAATCGATGAAGCAACGCAGTCCGTGTTCCTCATTCGCCATACCTACGTTCCCGGTTGGCAATTTCCAGGTGGAGGCGTGGAGTCCGGCCACACAGTGGAGCAGACACTGGCCAAGGAATTGATGGAAGAAGGCAATATCGAATTGACGGGACGGCCACAGCTCTTTGCCATCTATCACAATGCTCACGCATCGAAACGGGATCATGTGGCACTTTATGTCTGCCGCTCATTCCGGCAGACGGCTCCGTTTCTGTCCAATCGCGAAATTGCGGAAGCAGGGTTCTTCAAACTTGATGCCCTGCCGGAGGGCACCACACCGTCCACCCGGCGAAGGCTTGCCGAAATCATGGACGGTGCAGAGGTACCGCTCGCCTGGTAGAGGCGACTCTAGAAGCGATTGCGGTCGTGCGGCGCGGAGTAATCGATCTCCGGTCCAGCCGGGATTACTCCCGTGGGGTTGATCGTCTTGTGGCTACCGTAGTAATGCGCCTTGATGTGCTTCATGTTTACGGTCGGCGCCACACCCGTGACTTGGTATAGTTCGCGGGTATAGTTGGAGAGATTTGGATAATCGGCGATGCGTTGTCGATTGCATTTGAAATGACCGACGTAGACGGGGTCGAAGCGCAACAAGGTCGTGAACAGCCGCCAATCTGCTTCCGTTATCTGGTCGCCCACGAGATAGCGTTGTTTCGACAGCCGCTCTTCCACGTGATCGAGCGCATTGAACAACTGATTGAAGGCTTCCTCATAAGCTTCCTGCGTGGTGGCAAATCCGGCACGATAAACGCCGTTGTTGATGTTGGGATAGACGAGCGCATTGATCTCGTCGATCTCGCCGCGGAGGTCCTTGGGATAGAAATCAAGCGACGCGTCACCGAAATCATTGAACGCCGAATTGAGCATGCGGATAATTTCCGATGATTCATTGGAGACAATGGTGTTCTGCTGTTTGTCCCAGAGAACCGGCACGGTTATCCGGCCCGAATAGTTCGGCTCAGCACGAGCATAAACCTCGTGCAAGCGCTTGTAGCCAAAGAGATGATCGGGTGTAGCGCCATCCTTCTCGTAAAAGGTCCAACCTTCGCCTCCCATGTAATGGTCGACGACCGATACCGAAATCACATCATGGAGCTGCTTGAGTGCACGGAAGATCAGTGTGCGATGAGCCCAGGGGCAGGCATAGGATACGTAAAGGTGATAACGGCCAGCTTCAGCCTTGAATCCGGATTTGCCGGTCGGTCCTGCGCTACCATCGGGGGTCACCCAATTGCGAAACTGCGACTCGGAGCGGATGAAGCGTCCGTTTGTATCCTTCGTATCGTACCATTGGTTATGCCAGATGCCGTCAATCAACAGACCCATCGTATTGTCTCCTTGGCTGACTCAAAGCGAAGCCAGCTGATCAGTATTCGTTCGTTGTCTTTACCTAGGCTTTGATTGCCACGCTTCCAGCATCAGCGGAGTGAACAGACTGTCACTTTTTGTCCAGAAAATTCGAATTTCGGTTTACGTCTCGCCCGTTTGATGTTAGGCGAACGCAAAAGGAGACAATTGTGGCAGGAATTCTGTTCATCCGACGATGAAACCCGGACCGGCGCTCACTCAAGCGACGGAAGTTCCTGTATTGCCCGACGGCCGCATTTTGCCAAGGGCGAATGTCCACTCCTTCATAAAGAAATCCAGCATGCTGACCCATGTCGTGACCTACGCGCCGGAAGAGCCGGTGCATGATGCCGCCATCGAAGACATCAACAAGGAAGCTTTCGGACCGGGACGCTTTGCCCGAGCCGCCTATCGGATTCGCGAAGGCGGGCCGCATGACCGCAGTCTTTCCTTTGTCGCGTCGAATGGCGAACACGTGGTCGCATCGGTCCGGCTTGCGCCAATTCTAATCGGTGACACACCAGCCATGCTTCTCGGGCCTCTGGCGGTTCGTCCTGCCTGGAAAAACCAGGGTATTGGCGCTGCGCTCATGCGCACCAGCATGGAAGCGGCGCGGCTTGCCGGACACAGACTGGTCATTCTTGTGGGCGATGAGCCGTATTACGCACCCTTTGGTTTCCGTCCGATCACTGGGCACCAGATCGTCATGCCGGCTCCTGTCGATCCGGCACGCTTTCTTGCCTGCGAACTCGCTCCCCGCTCCCTGGAGAATGTTCAGGGGCAGGTGCGCCATGCGGCATCTGGAGGAGCCTGAGGGTTATTTCCCTTCGCGGTACCACATGCTGCCGAGTACCAGGATCATAGCGGCAAGGCCGAGGAACCCGGAGAACAGGGGCAGGCGGTCTACACTCTTGAGGACCGTTTCATTGGTCGGCCTCAGCCCGATCCAATTATCGCCGCTAGCGCTGGCGATGCCGCGTGAGGCGACAATGTTCGGCACTTCAACGGAGCCCTGACCCGCGTTTGCACGCAGGCGCCGGGTGCCGCCGCCCGTCTCACGGGCGAGAGGGTCGAGCTTTGTCGTGGTGGAAACATTGTCGGCGAATTCCGGTGCGTCCACTGGTCCAACGTGGGCGAGTGTTGTCAATTCGTCATTGGCTACCTGATAGAGACCGATTTCGTCGGTCGGCAGGGAGGCTGTGAACACGCCGGGTTCCGTCTCGGTGAGAGGAACGGAGAGTGTCTTGCCAGACGGAGTGATGATGTTCGCGGGGTCGGCGGTTTTCTTCATGGTCTGGCGATGGATTTCGAGATTGCGGCCACTGCCGGTCGCAGTCAGTGCCTCTTCTTCGAGTTCCGGCTCCTTCATCAACCAGTGAGCGATACGCCGGTATAGGGCCGCATGCGGCCCGCCGCCTTCGAACCCACGTGCCCAGAGCCAGCCCTGATCGGAGAGGAACATGCCGACACGTCCTTCGCCGATGCGATTGAGCACAAGAAGCGGCCGGTCGCCGGCATTCATGACAACGTTACCTTCCGGCGGATTGACATCGATGACGCGGAACCAGCGGCTCCAGTTTGGCGGCTCCTGCGCGCTTCCTTCGAGCCCACGCGTCACCGGGTGGCGTTTGCCTTGATCACTCAGGCGCGGATAGAAGGCTTTCTCGTCGATATTGCCGGTTGGCGTCGCGGGCAGGACAGTCAGGAGCGGCGTATTGGCGATCGACATGTTGCCTGCAAATTCGGGCCCGGCGGCAATGAGCAACGCGCCACCCTTCTGAACATAGTCGTTGATGTAATCATAATAGAGCAGCGGCAGCACGTCACGGTGCTGGTAGCGATCGAAAATGATGAGGTCAAATTGCTCGATCTTGTCGACGAAGAGCTCACGTGTCGGAAAAGCGATGAGCGAAAGTTCGTTGATCGGCGTCGAGTCCTGTTTCTCTGGCGGTCGCAGAATGGTGAAGTGGACGAGGTCCACCGACGCGTCGGATTTGAGAAGGTTGCGCCATGTGCGCTCGCCATTATGCGGCTCGCCAGATACGAGCAGGACGCGCAGATTCTCGCGTATGCCGTCGACCATGGCCACGGCGCGGTTGTTCACCTCGGTGAGCTCGCCCGGGACAGAATCGACAATGATCTCTACGATATTGACGCCCGCGCGCGGCAGCGTCACTTCCAGCGGCATCTCCTCGCCGATAATCGCGTCTTCGCTGTTGACCTCATTGCCATTGACGCGCACACGCACATGCGCGCGGCCTCCTGCCGGCTCGCCCGCACCCGTAACCTTATAGGTCATTTGCTGCGGCTTGCCGGTCAGACCAAAGCGTGGTGCGCGGACGAATTGTATCCGGCGATCGATTTCACCCGGCGTGCCGGTGATAAGACCGTGCAAAGGCGCGTTGAAGCCAAGACCGAATGGATTGGCGGGGATATCGTGAATCTGACCGTCGGTGATCATGATAGCGCCGCCTATACGGGCAGGCGGTACATCGCGGAACGCGCCGTTCAATGCCTGAAACAGACGTGTCGATGTTGCGTCGTCATTCTCGCTGGCACGCCCGGTCTCGACAGTTCGAACCTCGAATTGCGGCAGACGTTCAAGAGCTGTTTGCACTTGCTTGAGGGCTGCATCTGTATCCGCTGTTCGGTTGCCGATATCCTGGCTCTGGCTGCGGTCAGCTATGACAGCCACGACACTCTTCAATGGCTCGCGTTCTTCGTTGACGACGATTGGATTGAAGAGCGCCATGGCGAATGCCGCCACGGCCAGCAGCCGGATCAAACTCCCGCGCTGGCGAAAGTAGATCCCGACCAGTGTCAGGATAAACAATGGCACAAGCAGTAACGCAAGAAGCGTGGTGGAAACTAGAGGTTGAAAATCCAGGGACAAATACATGGACTAATTCCCCAGCCGTTCCAGCAGGTCGGGCACATGCACCTGATCCGACTTGTAGTTGCCGGTCAGCATGTACATGACAATGTTGATGCCTGTGCGGTAGGCATAGGTGCGCTGCATCGGATCATTCGGTATCGTTGGCAGGAGAGGCGATCCATCGGCATTCGTCGCCCATGCACCGGCAAAATCATTGCCGGTGATCATGATGGGCGTTACGCCATCACCAGCACGCACCGGCCGGTCGGCACGGGTTTCCGTCGAGAGCGAAGCCTGCACCCAGAGAGGGCTGCCGCGATACCGGCCCGGGAAATCCTGCAGGATGTAGAAGGATTTGGTCAGTACGTGGTCGCTCGGAACCGGCTCGAGCGGCGGAATGTTCAGTCCTGCAAGAATATCCCTCAGTCTCTGATTGGCGGGTGTCGTCGAATTATCGAAACTGATTGCCGCCGCGTCCTGGTCACGCGTGTCGAAGAGGACGGTTCCACCCTGCTGCATATAGGCATCGATCTTGGCAACGGCCTCGGGTGACGGCATTCTCGCCGCAGCATCGATGGGCCAATAGATCAGGGGGTAGAAGGCGAGCTCATCCGTCGCGGGATTGACGCCGATAGGCTCTCCGGGTTCGAGAGCCGTGCTGTCGGTAAGTGCTCTGGAAAGGCCGGAGAGGCCTGCTTTGCTGATATCGTCGACAGTGCTGTCGCCCGTAATAACATAAGCAAGGTGCGTGGCATTGACCGCTTCGAGAATGGACTGGTCGCCGGGCTTGCTGTCATTTTGCTGGGCATGGACGGGTGAAGGCCCGAAGGCGAGAATGGCCGGCAGCAAGAGGATTGCCAGGGACGCAACGGTAGCCGTCGGGCGAAAGCGCCGGCGCAGATGGCCACCGAGCCATAAAATAGCAATGGCATCCAATGCCAGGAGCAATGCTGCGAGGGCAAAGAGCGGCCCACGCAGTGGCACGGACTCATCGACAGCATAGCGTGCTGTCATCACCGGAATTGTCAGATCAGGCCGTATCAGCGGTTTGATTTCGCCGTCAGGGTTGAAGAGGTTGAACGCCATCATGGCATCCTCGACGCCATAGAAGCCGGGCGGATTGTCGAAGCTCACCTGTGGACCTGCGCCATTCCTGATGGGCAGTGGTTTGGTATCTCCATTCGGCGGTATCAGCGCGCCCTCAGCGCTCAATATGAGATAGGGCGGCAGGACACCGGAACCGTTTGCCCGATTGTCGTCCATCGTTGGTCCGGAACTGTTGGACAGTGAGATGATACGATGCAGCATATCGACGAAACTGCCACTGATCGGCAGGTTCGACCATGTGGCTTCAGGCGTTACATGAAACAGCACGAGCTGACCGCGCTGGCGTGCCTCTCCGGTCACAAGTGGAGTACCGTCTGCCAGATTGGCCCAGCTCTTGTCATAGAGATCGGCGGAGGGTTCGGCCAGCACCTGCCGCGTCACCGTCACATCCTGCGGGGTTGGCAGGCCCCCGAAAGGTCCATTCTCCGGGAATGCGGCAACGGGTTGCGATTCTTTCCACGACAGCGTGCCGCCCAGGGACCGTTCGCCCTTGCGCAAGATAACGGGCAAGAGTGGATCCTGGTCGCTATTTCCAGCGAGACGCGGCCCGGCAAAACGGACCAGCGTGCCACCCTTGTCAACCCAGTCCGACAATGTCTGCTCGGTTTCGGCCGGCAGTTTGCCGATATCAGCCATGATGACGACGGAAGGCTTCTGTTCAAGAAGCTCCGGCACTGCCCGCACCAATTCAGCGTTGCGTGGACGCAAAATGTCGGCAAAGGGTTCAAGGGCTCGTGAAATGTAATAGAGCGGCGAGAGCAGGGGCTGCGAGAGGTCGGCTTCCGATCCGGAGAGCAGCGCGACGCGCCTGCGCTTGTTGTTGTCATCGATGAGATATGTGCCGCCAGCCTGCGCAGTTCCATCGATGCGCAGGGTGTGGAAATCGTTGCGCAGTTCATAGGGAGCGCTGATGACAGCTTCCGCTGCTGCCTCGCCGGCTGTAAATACGAGACCGGTTTCGGCGATGCGGCGCCCCTTTTCGTCGAAGGCTCCGATGGTGATACCGCTTTGGCCACGCTCATCGGCCGGGCGTACCGCGCGGACGGTCAGGCCATTCGCATTGTTCACGCCCTGGCAGATTGCAACAAGCGACGTGATCGAAGGCTGATACCAGATCATGGATGCAACCCCCGTGCCTTCAAGCGATTTCAGCGCTTCGGCTGTCTGGGGTGTGTCGACACCGTCATTGAGATAGGCGATCCGCGTTCCGGTGACGTTGGCGAGTGCAACTTTCAACCGTGCAAAAGCGGCGCGGCGATCGACCGGAATAGGCCGTACAGTCAAAGCGCGAAGCCGTTCCAGGGCGGCGTTGGCATCAAACGGTCCGATATCGGCATTGGCTTTTTCTGCCGTGCCGAGAATATAGATGAGCGCGCCTGAATGCTCAGCATCGGCAATCAACCGTTCTGCAGTTTCCTTGCGGGCATTCCATTCCTCGTTCGACGACCAGCCATTATCGAGTACGATCGCAACGGGTTCTTTGCCGGTCAAGGTTTCGGGGCGTGGATTCCAGACAGGCTCTGACAGCGCCAGAATGACGAAAGCAGCTAACAGCAGACGCAGCAAAGTCAGCCACCAGGGGCTCTTGTTTGGCGTCTCTTCCCTGTTCAGGAGCTGCGCCAGGATTTTCAGCGGAGGAAACACTTCCCTGACCGGGCGCGGCGGGGTCACGCGGAGCAGCCACCAGATGATCGGAAGAACGATCAGTCCCAACAGGATCAGCGGGGCGCCGAAGGCCAAGGGAAGGGCACTCATAGGCCACCTCCCTGATAACCGATATTGGCTGTCATGTTCATGTGAACCGACACCAAAGCGTCTGAAGCCAGGCGGTCAGTGCGGTTGGTTGTGTAACTCCAGCCGATCCGCTTGCAAAAAGCGCTCAGAGTGTCGCGGCGGGCATGGAACAGACGACGGTAATCTTCCGCATAGTCCTGGGCGCGGCCGAAGGTCAGCGAAGCTCCAGTTTCGGGATCTATGAATTCGGTGCGGCGCTTGTAGGGAAACTCTTCTTCTGCCGGGTCGTAAACCTCGATCAGATGGGCTCGGGCGCCGTCATGTGCAAGCCGCTGCAGAACGGCAAGCGTCTCTTCAACCGGTTCAAGAAAATCGCTGACGAGGACCACATCGGAAAACCGGCGCACCTTGGTCAGATCAGGCTTGGGGGGCAGGCTGGTCGCGTGGGAAAGCAATGTTGCCAGGCGCTCGGCGCCATTTCGCGCAGACGATGGGTCGGTTATGCCGGGAAATCCAATGCGCTCGCCGCTGCGTGACAACAGCTCCGCCAATGCCAGAACCAGTACAAGGGCACGCGACTCTTTCGATACGTGTGCCTGTTCTGACTTGTAGAGCATGGAAGGCGAAGGATCCGCCCACAGCCAGACCGTATGCGCGGCTTCCCACTCCTGATCGCGGATATAGGTACGATCGTCGCGGGCCGATCTGCGCCAGTCGATGCGAGACACGGCTTCGCCTTCCGTATAGGGGCGAAACTGCCAGAAACTCTCGCCTACACCACTCTTGCGGCGGCCATGCCAGCCAGTATTGACGGTGTTGAGGATACGGCGTGCTTCAACCAGCAGATCGGGCAGCAGGGCGGCACGTTGACGGGCACGCGCGAGCGCGTCGCCTGTCTCGGTTCGCTGGACCTGCGCGCCGATTGCTGCCATCAGAGGGCAACCTTTGTAAGGTTGCCAATGACATCGCGTACGTTCATTCCGTCGGCGCGCGCCGCAAATGTAAGCGCCATTCGGTGCTGCAGTACCGGTTCGGCCAAGGCCTTCACATCGTCTACCGATGGCGCGAGGCGCCCATCATAAAGTGCGCGGGCGCGAGCGCAGAGCATCAGGGCCTGGCTGGCACGCGGACCGGGGCCCCAGGAAATGAATTTCTTCGCAATTTCATTTTCGGCTCCCGGGCGGGCGGAGCGGACGAGCTTGAGAATGGCGTCAACGACGCCTTCGGGCACCGGCATGCGGCGGATGAGCTGTTGCATCTCGCGCAGACGTTCCGCATCGATAATCTCTCGCGCCGTGGCTTCGGAGATACCAGTGGTCTCAAGAAGGACGCGTCGCTCGGCCTCGAGTTCGGGATAAAGAATGTCGATCTGCATCAGAAACCGGTCAAGCTGCGCCTCCGGCAGCGGGTAGGTACCTTCCTGTTCCAGCGGGTTCTGTGTTGCCAGCACATGGAACGGCTGAGGCAGATCATGGCGTTCGCCAGCAATGGTCACATGATATTCCTGCATCGCCTGTAGCAGCGCCGACTGCGTGCGCGGCGACGCACGGTTTATCTCATCAGCCATCAGCAGCTGCGCAAAGACTGGGCCTTTGACATAGCGGAAGTAGCGCTTGCCGTTGTCGTCCTGCTCCATGACTTCGGAACCGAGGATATCGGATGGCATCAGGTCGGGCGTGAACTGGATACGGCGGTCATCGAGCCCGAGAACTGTCCCCAGAGTTTCGACCAGTTTTGTCTTGGCCAGCCCGGGCACACCAACCAGAAGGGCGTGCCCCCCTGCCAGAAGCGCCACGAGTGTCCGTTCAATGACACTTTCCTGACCGAAGATGACGGTGCCGATACCTTCCCTTATCCTTGCAATGTCGGCCAGAGCTTTTTCGGCCTCGGCGATCATTGCCTTGGGGTCGGTCGGTACCTCAGCTTTAATCATGGTCATGGGCTCACCTCGCCGCTGGTATCTTAAATGAGTCTAACTTAAATGACTCTAAGTCACTATGACATGCAGACAAGCGGTTTAACGGTGACTATTTCGTGACGTGAACAGAAAAAGGTCAGGCCATGACTGAGGGAGAAAACACATTGCGCGACGCTGCAGGACTTGAAGCGCTGATCTCGCGCGCCGCTGCGCAAGGCAAGGGCCTGCCGCCGGTTGACAAGTGGAATCCTGATTTTTGCGGCGATCTCGACATGGAGATCAAGGCCGACGGAACCTGGTTTTACATGGGGACCCCTATCGGGCGACAG
Organism: Phyllobacterium zundukense; assembly: GCF_002764115.1. NCBI lineage: Bacteria > Pseudomonadati > Pseudomonadota > Alphaproteobacteria > Hyphomicrobiales > Phyllobacteriaceae > Phyllobacterium > Phyllobacterium zundukense. The sequence continues at coordinate 814,322 of NZ_CP017940.1, forward strand.
CCACTTGTGCGTCTGTTTTCGACCGTCTTGCGCAAGGATGCGGACGAAAAGACCTATCTGGTTACGCCGGTCGAGAAGGTGGGTATACGTGTCGAGGATGCACATTTTCTGGCCGTCGAGCTCAATGTGTCTGGCAAAGGCGCCGACCAGACGATGACCTTCCGGACGAATGTTGGTGATATTGTCGAGGCCAGCGCCGAAAATCCACTGCGTTTTGTCATCGACAAGGCCAATGGCGGCCTAAAGCCATATCTTCTCGTTCGGGGGCGGCTTGAAGCGCTGCTTGCGCGCCCGGTGATGTACGAGTTGGTCAGTCATGGAGAGGACATAAGTATCGACGGAGAAGTCATGTTTGCCGTCCGATCGAAAGGCAAGGTCTTTCCGATCATGCCGGCGGGCGAGCTGGAAAAGCAAAGCCTATGAACCAAACCAAACCACTGCATGAGGGGTTCTCTGCCCGAGCCTTCGCGCGGCGTGTCGCGCTCAAGGGCAGTGAAACATTGGGCGAGGATCACGGCGACCATCGGCTCAATCCCGATCTCGACGCCGTGATCGCGGCAAATCCGCTGCGCGATGCAGCGGTGCTGATTCCAATCGTCGATCGGGGCGATGAAGCGAGTGTGATCCTCACACTGCGTACGGTCCATATGCGCAAGCATTCGGGCCAGGTGGCTTTCCCGGGTGGCGCGATCGATCCCGAGGACGATTATGAGCCGGAAAAGGCGGCCCTGCGCGAAGCGCATGAGGAAATCGGGCTTGAGGGCCGGCATGTGGAACTCCTCGGCCGCCTGCCACGCTACCTGACGACGACCGGTTATTCTATCATACCCGTACTTGGCCTGGTCCATCCGCCCTTCGACCTGACGCCGAATCCGGATGAGGTCGCCGATGTGTTCGAGGTGCCGTTGTCGTTCCTGATGAATCCAGCCAATCATCGTCGCGAAAGCCGAATGTGGCAGGACAAGGAGCGATTTTACTACACGATACCATTTGGCGATCGCTTCATCTGGGGCGTGACCGCCGGGATCATCCGTACACTTTATGAAAGGCTCTATTCGTGAGCATGATTACCATTGCCGACAAAGCCCCGTGGCTCAAGGACAAGTCCTTGCAAAAACTTCTTGCGGTGCTGTCTGGCGAAGGCGAGGGGGCTCGCGTTGTCGGTGGCGCGGTACGCAATACTCTTCTCGGGCAGGAGGTGAGCGATCTCGATATTGCAACGACCTGTTTGCCGGAAGAGACCCTGCGGCGGGCAAAAGAGGCCGGCTTCAAGGTCGTTCCGACCGGCATAGATCATGGCACGATCACTGTTGTAGCCGCTGGCCGGCCCTTCGAAGTGACCACATTGCGGGCCGATGTCGCGACTGACGGACGGCATGCGGAGGTGGCCTTCGGCCGCGATTGGCGGGTAGATGCGGAACGGCGCGATTTCACCATCAATGCGCTCTATGTCGAGGCTGACGGGACGATCGTCGATCTCGTTGGCGGGCTTGCGGATATCGAGAGCAGGACACTGCGTTTCATCGGCGATGCCGAGCAACGCATTCGTGAAGATTATCTCCGCATCTTGAGGTTTTTCCGGTTTTTCGCGTGGTATGGAAGGGGCCGTCCCGAGAGCGAAGGGCTGAAGGCATGTGCCCGTTTGAAGGACGGGCTTGTCCGGCTTTCGGCAGAACGCATCTGGTCCGAACTGAAGAAGTTGCTGGGTGCGCCAGACCCGTCGCGTGCCTTGTTATGGATGCGGCAGGCCGGCGTCCTGACAGCAGTTTTGCCGGAAAGCGAAAAATGGGGCATCGATACGATCCATGGTCTGGTTAAGACAGAGCAGGACCTGGGTTGGGCTGTCGATCCACTGTTGCGCCTTGCAAGCATGATCCCGCCGAACACCGAGCGTGTCGACGAACTGGCATCACGGTTGAAACTGTCAAACAGCGAACGCGAACGGCTAGAGGCCTGGGCGAGCACTGTCCCACCGCCACCGGAAATTTCCGAAACGGGATTCGCGAAGAAACTCTACCGCAGCGACAAACAGGGTATGCGCGACCGCCTTCGCCTCGCATTGGTTTCCGCAAGGGCCGATGCGGTCAATGATAATAATGCCATGATGCGGGCCGGACACCTGTCGAGGCTGCTGGAATTTCTCGATAGCTACGATAAGCCGAAATTCCCTCTTTCGGGCGGCGATCTCATAATCGCGGGTCTCGATAAGGGCCCGGAGATCGGCAAGGTACAACGCGCGATCGAGGATGAATGGATCGAGTCCGGGTTCACCCTCAAACGCGAGGAATTATTGGCAAAAATTCCTGATTACGCAGGGAAAGGTTAGAGCGTCATACCACAAATAAGGCGACGCTCTAATCAGGCGGCCTTGCCCTTTTCGGGTTGAATATTCGCCTTGATTGTATCGAGCATGTGCTCGCGGATGACAGTCTCGCCATGGGTCTCGCGCAAGTGTTCAGTGGCGCGGCGGATGATTTCGGCTTCGGTGTCGTGACGTGTATGCCACTGGCAACCGGGAACAATGCAATGAAGTTCTTTCATGGCTTCTCTCCCTGTTGTCCGCAAGCAAGCGCGCTCGACCATCAGGCGCGGCGTCCATTCACCGCGCTCGTAACGATCATAACGCATGAAGTGGCAGATTGATCCCTTAAAGATTCGCGTCAGGGCCACTTAACCGTTGGTGGCATCGATGAAAGGATGGAATCGACATTGCCCCCGGTCTTCAAGCCGAAGATCGTGCCGCGATCGTAGAGCAGATTGAATTCAACATAACGGCCCCGACGGATCAGCTGCTCCTGACGCTCCGCATCTGTCCAGTCCTGGTTGAAGTGCTGCCGCACGAGGTAGGGGTAGACCACGGAAAAAGCCCGGCCCACATCGCGTGTGAAATTGAAATCGGCAGTCCAGCCGCCATTTTCTTCCGAAGAATGCAGCCAGTCATAGAATATGCCGCCGGTGCCGCGCGGCTCCTTGCGATGAGGCAGATAGAAATATTCGTCGCACCAAGTCTTGAACTTCTCATGATTGGCGACCGCAGAGTGCTTGTCACAAACGAATTTCAGCGCCTTGTGAAAGGCGAGCGTGTCGGGATCTTCCTGAGACCGCTTGCGATCGAGTACGGGGGTCAAGTCCGCACCACCGCCAAACCATTGCCGTGTTGTAACGACCATGCGCGTGTTCATGTGGACGGCCGGCACAAACGGGTTTTGCGGGTGGGCAATCAGCGAAATGCCTGATGCCCAGAAACGCGGGTCCTCGTCTGCGCCCGGTATCTGCTTGCGAAATTCCTGGCTGAACTCGCCGTGGACCGTCGAGGTGTGAACCCCTACCTTTTCGAAGACCCGGCCATGCATGATGGACATGATCCCGCCGCCGCCTTTTCCTTCGTCACGCTGCCAGGGCGTCTGTTTGAAGCGGCCGGGCGCACGGTCGGAAAGTGGGCCATCCAGTTCGTCTTCCAGTTGCTCAAAGGCTGCGCAGATCTTGTCGCGCAATTCCATAAACCAGGCAGTAGCCATGGTTTTCTTTTCCTCAAGTGCTTCGGGCAGGATGGCGGGAATATCTGGACGGTCCATAACAAAGAATCCTTTTTGCGGTGGACAGTATCACATCAACCAAAAGCCAAAAGGAAGGGGTGCTCATTCATTCGATGTATCCATAAAAAAATGACTCGTGTTCCGTCCGCGCAGTCCCTAATCTCATTGTTGTAGGGTTCAGTGAAGGATACGAGATGGTCTCCAGAGCACCCCGGTCACATTTCCCCAAGCCGCCGCTTGATGGCTTGCGCAAGAGACTGAAGGAGAGCCGTGACAGCGGCCACCAGCAGCGTGGTGCATTCATTCGCGAGAGTTTCAGGCTTCCCCGCCTCGCAGCGCGCGAAAAGGCACGCGAGTGGTTCGAACAATATCCCAAAGCTGCCTATTGGACCGAAATAGAGAGCTGGTATGAGCGCCCGGGCGACATCATCGAGTTCACCATGCGCCGATTGCCGAATGCCGACTGAAATGCGAAAAAACGAAGATTGAACAATAAAATTGATGTTTTTCTTCAAAAAATTGATCGATCTGGCCAAAAACGGCTGCCAATTTTAGAAATTTATCAGATTTTCTGCTATTCCAGCCAAATTTCAAGCAATCGTTGCTGACAGCCTTTTGCAAAGTCAGTAGAACTTTGCCAGCACCGGAGAATCTTCCGGACGCACAAGAAAATCCAAGGAGGACACTATGCGCTTATCGTTGATATCCGGCGTGGCGTTGGCCGCTGTCATGGCGATGACGTCGTTTGCCAAGGCCGACATAATCGTTGGCATTATCGCGCCTGTCACCGGACCGGTCGCAGCCTATGGCTTGCAGGTGAAGAACGGTGTCGAAAGCGCTGCGGAAGCCATCAACGCTGCAGGCGGCATCAAGGGCGAAAAAATCGTAACGAAGATTTTTGATGATGCGGGTGAGCCGAAGCAGGGCGTATCGGTTGCCAACCAGGTGGTTGGTGAGGGTATCAAATTTGTCGTCGGTCCGGTTACTTCGGGCGTAGCCATGCCGGTTTCGGATGTTCTGGCCGAGAACGGCATCGTGATGGTTACTCCGACAGCGACCACCCCGGACTTGACGACACGCGGTCTAGAGACCGTGTTCCGCACCTGTGGACGCGACGATCAGCAAGCCGACGTTGCCGGCAAATACATTCTCGACAACTTCAAGGACAAGCGCATCGCCATTGTCTACGACAAGACGCCTTATGGCACGGGCATTGGCAACGGTCTGAAGGCCGTGCTCAACAAGGGCGGCGTTACCGAAGTTGTCTTCGAAGGTATCAATGCCGGCGAAAAAGACTACAGCGCGCTTGTAACGCGTTTGAAGTCCGAAAAGGCCGACGTGATCTATTTCGGTGGTTATCATGCTGAAGGCGGCCTGATCGCTCGTCAGTTAAGCGACCAGGGCATCAAGGCGCAGCTCATCGGCCCCGATGGCCTGTCCAATACGGAATATTGGGCAATCGGCGGCGAAGCCGCTGCAGGCACATTGTTTACCAACAGTGCAGACCCTACCAAGAACCCTGCAGCTTCGAAGGTCGTAGAAGCGCTTCAGGCCAAGAACATTCCGGCCGAAGCCTTCACGCTCAATGCCTATGCTGCATTGCAGGTGATCGCCGGTGGGATTGAAAAGGCCGGTTCGGCTGAACCAACGGAGGTTGCGGCAAAGATCAAGTCGGGTGAGGCACTGTCCACAGTTGTCGGCGACCTGACCTATTCGAGCACAGGCGACCTGACCACACCAGCCTTCGTCTTCTACAAGTGGGAAGGCGGCAAGGCGGTTCAGATCGACTAAAACCGCAGTCGTAAACCAAAAAATCCGCCGGTCAGAAATGCCCGGCGGATTTGTTTTTAGAGCTGGAACTGCCGGAGCGCTTCTCCCGCAGCGATGGCCGCCGAAAGGGCCATATTCAGTGAACGCGCGCCTGGAACCATTGGGATGATCAGTCTCGCATCTGCGGCCTGATGCACCTCAGCTGGAACACCTGCCGATTCGCGCCCGAGCAGCAGAATGTCTCCTCTCTGAAAGCTGAATTGGGTGTAGGGCTCGGCTGCCTTCGTTGAAAAAAGCAGCAATCGGCGGTTTTCACTCAGCCGCCATTGCTGGAAATGCGTCCAGTCGGCATGGCGCGTAAGAGCAGCCTGTTCGAGATAATCCATCCCGGCCCGCTTCAATGCGCGGTCGGAGATGTCAAAGCCTGCGGGTTCGATGACGTCAACACCGATGCCGAAACAGGCCGCCATGCGCAGGATCGTCCCGGTATTGCCGGGAATATCGGGCTGGTAGAGCGCGATGCGCAGATCAGCTTGATTGTTGGTCAAAAGTAGAGTGCTCCGTTAGCAACACCTTCGCCATCGAAGTGCTTGCGTATAAGATTGGGCTCTCGCCTTTTGCGTTCATAATCGGTATAGGGATCATACCGCAACGCTAACTTTGGAGGTGTCGATGCCAGAATTTTTCCGACTTCTTCCAGACCGGATGCTCTCCGGTGTCGTTGGCGGTTCTGTGTCCATTTTGCTCGCTTAAGTTTCCCCATTTACTGACACAAGCCGCAATCGTTTGTTTTCACGTTTGCAGGTCTGTTCCATGTTCACCTTGACGAAGCTCCGGCGACCGATTTTGCGGTCTGCTCCCAAGACATGCCCACATGAGGTTTGATGATGTTTCGCTGGTTTGAAGAGAGGCTTGAGCCGTTCCCGTCTGCTGAGCCTGGCGAGCCACCCAAGACATTGGTGGCCTTTTGCCTGCACTATACCAAGGGCGTCTGGCCGTGGATTGCTGTCATGGCGGTTTGCACATCGCTCATCGCTGTTCTTGAAGTGTCGATGTACGGGTTCCTGGGCGGCATTGTCGATTGGCTTTCGAACCACTCACGCGAAACATTTCTTGCCGATGAAGGATGGAAGCTCGCATTGATTGCGGGTGTCGTACTTGTCGTGATGCCGGGCGTCGTTCTGATCGATTCGCTGGTCATCCATCAGACTTTGCTCGGTAATTATCCGATGCGTATCCGCTGGATGGTGCATCGTTATCTTGTTCGCCAGTCGATGACTTTCTTCCAGGATGAATTTGCGGGCCGCATTTCCACCAAATTGATGCAGACCTCGCTCGCGGTGCGCGAGACGGTGATGAAGCTGCTCGACGTTCTCAACTACGTTATCGTCTATTTCAGCGGATCCCTGATCATTGCTGCCGCGGCTGATTGGCGGCTGATGATGCCCTTTCTGGTATGGCTGGCGGCCTATGTCAGCCTGATGTGGTATTTCATCCCAAAATTGCAGGTGGTCTCGAAAAAGCAAGCCGATGCGCGATCGACAATGACGGGGCGGATTGTCGACAGCTATACCAATATCGCCACGGTCAAACTCTTTTCCCATTCCAAGCGGGAGGAAAGTTATGCCCGCGAGGGAATGCAGGATTTCTTGAGTACGGCCTATACCCAGATGCGCATGGTGACAGCGTTCCATGTTGGCCTCTATGCGATAAATTGCGTGCTTCTGTTCTCGGTTAGCGGCATTGCCATCTGGTTGTGGCTTGGTTCGGCCATTTCTGTTGGTGCGGTCGCGGTTGGGATTGGCCTCGTTCTTCGCCTCAACGGCATGTCGCAGTGGATCATGTGGGAAATGTCGGCGCTGTTCGAAAATATCGGGACGGTGGAAGATGGCATAACCTCTATCTCGTTGCCGCGCCTCGTTCAGGATGTGCCGAATGCTCCGGACTTGAAGGTAAGTGCCGGCGCCATCACCTTCGATTCGATCGGCTTTCACTATGGCAAGGGCGCCGGTGTCATCGATCGCCTGTCGCTGGATATTCGTCCGGGCGAAAAGATCGGGCTTGTCGGCAGATCAGGCGCCGGCAAGTCGACGTTGGTCAATCTGCTTTTGCGGTTTTACGATCTGGAAAGCGGCCGTATCCTGATCGATGGACAGGACATTTCGAAGGTCAGGCAGGACTCGCTGCGTGAACATATCGGTATGATCACGCAGGATACCTCGCTCCTGCACCGTTCGATCCGGGACAATGTGCTTTATGGCCGACCAGATGCATCGGACGAATTGATGTATCAGGCAGTGAAGAACGCGCAGGCGGACGGCTTTATCGAATTGGCGACCGATCCCAAAGGAAGGCGCGGTTTTGATGCCCATGTCGGTGAGCGGGGCGTTAAACTTTCCGGTGGCCAGCGCCAGCGTATCGCCATTGCCCGGGTGATGCTGAAAGATGCGCCGGTCCTGATCATGGACGAGGCCACCTCGGCGCTCGACTCGGAAGTGGAAGCGGCGATCCAGGACAATCTCTACCGGCTGATGCAGGGGAAAACCGTGATCGCGATCGCGCACCGGCTGTCGACCATTGCGGCGCTCGACCGGTTGGTCGTTATGGACAAGGGCAGGATTGTCGAAAGCGGGACTCATGAAGAGCTGATCGCGGCCAATGGTATCTATGCTGGGCTGTGGGCAAGGCAGTCGGGCGGTTTCCTTGGTCTCGACGATCAGGAAGCAGCCGAGTAGCCAGGGTCAAACTAACTCAAGTTTAATTTGACGGCCGACGGGACTCGCTCAAAGGTGTTCCGTCGGCCGCTGATGTGATTGATGGCGGCGCATGCTTCATCAAAACCACAGGAGATTCCAACATTGATGTGGGTTGAATGACACGTCTTTTCCGCCTGTTCGAAGGCTGGATCGATCCCTACGCCAATCCGCCGGCGGATCGGGTCCCCAACCAGTCGCTGGCTTTCATGTGGTTTTACGTCAGGCAGGAAAAATGTGTATTTCTCGCCATGCTTGTCTGCGGTGGCCTGATTGCCCTTTTCGAGGCTGGTCTGTTCTGGTTCGTCGGCAAGGTCATAGATATCCTGTCGTCGACCGATCGCGCGGAGGGCTGGCAGGGTCTCATCGACAGACATGGCATTGCCCTTCTCCTTATGCTTCTGGCCGTGTTCGTTGGACGGACGATCGTGCTTTCTCTTGCAGCGCTGGTCGAGGAGCAGGCAATTGTTCCGGGCTTCAACAATCTCGTGCGATGGCAGGCCCACAGCGTTGTCTATCGCCAGAGCCTGTCGTTCTTCCAGAACGATTTCTCCGGCCGCATCGTGACAAAGGTTTGGGCGGCTGGTCAGGCGCTTGGCGATTTCATGGTGACGCTGCTGCAGGCGGTGTGGTTCAGTCTGGTGTATTGTGCGACAACCCTATTTCTGATCGGCAGGCTTGATTGGCGCCTCGCTTCGGTTGTCGGGCTATGGCTCGTCGTTTTCGGATTTACCGCACGCTACTTCCTGCCGCGTGTTCGCCGCGCCGCACGGGAAACAGCGGAAACAAGTTCGCTCGTGATGGGGCGTCTTGTCGATGGGTACAGCAATATCCAGACACTGAAGCTGTTCGGAACGACCCAGCGGGATGACGCCTATATGCGCCGGGGCATGGACCGTTGGCTTGCGGCGATCATGGCGCTGACTCGTGGTTTAAGCGGAATCCGCATTTCGCTGGCCGCGACAAGCGGCGTCATGATCTGTGCGGTTGCATCCCTTTTAATCGATCTTTGGCTGACCGGGGAAATTTCCTCTGGTGAAGTCGCCTTCACGCTTGGTCTTGTCCTGCGCCTGAGCATGCTCCTGACCCGCATGATGGCCAATCTCAATGGCCTCCTGCGCAATTACGGTACGATCCAAAATTCCATGGAACTCCTGGCAAGACCCGTTACCGTGGTTGATCGGCCCGACGCGTCGGAACTGGTTGTCACGCACGGGGCGATCAGGTTTGAGAATGTGCGTTTTCACTATGACAGTTCCGCGAACGTCATCGAGGACCTTACGCTGGATATACGCCCCGGGGAAAAGATCGGCCTTGTCGGCCGTTCGGGCGCAGGCAAGTCAACGCTCGTCAACCTTCTGCTCCGGTTCTACGATCTCGAAGGCGGGCGCATCCTCGTCGATGGCCAGGATATCTCGAAAGTGACGCAGGATTCGCTGCGCGCCCATATCGGCATGGTGACCCAGGATACATCGCTGCTGCATCGCTCGGTGCGGGACAACATACTCTATGGGCGGCCTGATGCCTCGGACGAGATGATGCAGCAGGCCGTCATCAATGCGCAGGCCGATGCATTCATTGACGTTTTGAGTGATCCAAAGGGGCGGCGAGGCTTTGACGCGCATGTTGGCGAACGCGGCGTAAAGCTATCCGGTGGTCAGCGTCAGCGTATCGCTATCGCCCGGGTGATGCTGAAGGATGCCCCGATCCTTATTCTGGATGAGGCGACCTCGGCGCTGGATTCCGAAGTGGAGGCAGCGATTCAGGACAGTCTCTACCGTTTGATGCATGGCAAGACCGTCATCGCCATCGCGCATCGGCTGTCGACCATTGCGGCGCTGGACCGGCTTGTGGTGATGGACAAAGGTCAGATTGTCGAAAGCGGGACTCATGAAGAGCTCATCGCTGCCAACGGCATCTATGCGGGGCTCTGGGCCCGGCAATCGGGCGGATTCATAGGGCACGAGTAATGCTGTGCCTTATCCCTGCGACATCCTGCCCTTGTGGCGCTGTCAGGCTGGACAAGCTCAAGCGACATGCTTAGAAACCACGCAATATGCTGGGGATTCCACAAGGCTCATTTTTTGGGCCTGTCTTCTATTATGCTGACATGGTGGACTCTCCCGCTGCGTTGTTATTCGGAAAGGAACAGGCCCCGTGAGCGCACACGATACGACCGAGCCGACACGGCGTGACTTCCTCTATATTGCGACAGGTATGGCCGGTGTGGTCGGTGCAGGTGCCTTTGCTTGGCCCTTTATCGATCAGATGAGACCGGACGCATCCACGCTGGCAGTCTCGTCTATCGAAGTTGATGTTTCGGCTGTTCAGCCGGGCATGTCCCTGACGGTCAAGTGGCGCGGTAAGCCGATCTTCATTCGCAATCGCACGCCCAAGGAAGTTGAGGAAGCCAAGGCTGTCGCCCTCGGTGATCTGAAGGATCCGGTTGCACGCAATGCCAATTTGCCAAGCGATGCCCAGGCGACTGATGCCGATCGCACGGCCGCCAAGGAAAAGGAAAACTGGCTGGTGATGGTGGGGGTCTGCACCCATCTCGGCTGTATCCCGCTTGGTCAGCAGGGCGATTTCGGTGGCTGGTTCTGCCCATGCCACGGTTCGCACTATGATACGGCCGGGCGCATCCGCAAGGGACCCGCGCCAGAAAACCTGCCGATCCCGCCACTTTCATTCATTTCCGATACCGTCATCAAGATCGGCTAAGGTTCCACGGGGAGACACGACATGAGCGGTGGACATTCATCCTATACGCCGAGCACCGGTATCGAAAAATGGGTTGACGCGCGACTGCCGTTGCCGCGTCTGATGTACGATTCATTCGTCGCATATCCGGTTCCGCGCAATCTCAATTATGCCTATGCCTTCGGTGGCATTCTGGCGATCATGCTGGTTTCGCAGATCCTCACCGGTGTGGTCCTGGCGATGCACTATGCTGCGGATACGGGCCTGGCGTTCAACTCAGTTGAAAAAATCATGCGCGATGTGAACTCCGGATGGCTGTTGCGCTATCTGCATTCCAACGGCGCATCAATGTTCTTCCTCGCCGTCTATGTGCATATTTTCCGTGGTCTCTACTACGGTTCCTACAAGGCGCCGCGCGAGTTGCTGTGGATTCTCGGTGTGATCATCCTTCTCCTGATGATGGCGACTGCCTTTATGGGCTACGTTCTGCCCTGGGGTCAGATGTCCTTCTGGGGTGCAACCGTAATCACCGGTTTCTTTACCGCCTTCCCCGTTATCGGTGACCCAATCCAGCAATTGCTGCTTGGTGGCTTTGCCGTCGACAATCCGACGCTCAACCGCTTCTTCTCTCTGCATTATCTGTTGCCCTTCATGATTGCCGGTGTGGTTATCCTCCACGTCTGGGCATTGCATGTGACAGGCCAGACGAACCCGACCGGCATCGAAGTGAAATCGAAGACCGACACCGTTGCCTTCACGCCTTACGCTACCGTCAAGGACGCGTTCGCGCTGGTGCTGTTCCTTATCCTCTTCGCCTATTTCGTGTTTTATATGCCGAACTTCATGGGGCACCCGGACAACTACATCCAGGCTGACTCGCTGAAGACTCCGGCCCACATTGTTCCAGAATGGTACTTCCTGCCATTCTACGCGATGCTGCGCGCCATCACCTTCAACATCGGACCGATCAATTCGAAGCTCGGCGGCGTTCTGACCATGTTCGGCTCGATCGCAATCCTGTTCATCGTACCATGGCTCGACACATCGAAGATTCGTTCGGCCGTGTACCGCCCCTGGTACAAACTGTTCTTCTGGCTGTTCGTCATCAATGCCATCATGCTCGGCTGGCTTGGATCCCGCCCGGCTGAAGGCCTCTATACGGTCTTCTCGCAGCTTGGAACGGCTTACTATTTCGGCTTCTTCGTTGTCCTCATGCCACTGCTTGGCCTGATCGAAACCCCGCGCCGACTGCCGAATTCGATCACGGAAGCCGTGCTTGGGAAAACCAAGAGTGGTGGCCAGCTGGCTGGCGTCGCCGCTGCTCCGGAAACCAAAGGCTGAGAAACGTGAAGGGCTCAAAGGACTTCCCCATGAAAAAAATCCTCCTCGGTTTCGCAGCTGTCGGTCTTGGTACGATGTTGGCATTCGGTGGCGCTTACGCTGCTGAAGAAGCCCACAATGCCGCCGAGCCAACGCACTTCCCGATCAAGCATCCCGAACAGCAGGACTGGACCTTCGCCGGGCCGTTCGGCCACTATGACAAGCAGCAGCTGCAGCGTGGCCTGAAGATCTACAAGGAAGTGTGCTCGGCTTGCCATTCGATGAACTTGGTGCCGTTCCGCTCGCTTGAGGAACTTGGCTACAGCGAAGCGCAGGTAAAGGCATTCGCGGCAGAATATGAAGTGCCGGATGCGCCTAATGCGGATGGTGAATTTGTCAACCGCAAGGCCATTCCTGCCGATCATTTCCCGTCCCCCTATGCGAACCCACAGGCTGCCGCTGCCGCCAATGGCGGCGCGGTTCCGCCGGACTTCTCACTGATCGCCAAGGCGCGCGCAGTCGAACGTGGCTTTCCGCAGTTTTTGATTGATATTGTCTGGGGGCAATATCAAGAGGGCGGTCCGGATTACATCCATGCTCTGCTGACTGGCTTCGGCGAAACGCCGCCGGAAGGTATGCAGATTCCCGAGGGAACGCACTACAATCCATACTTCATTGCCGCCAAGTCACTTGCCATGGCTCAGCCACTTCAGGATGGTCAGGTGACCTATGATGATGGTTCACCGCAGACGCTGGCTCAGTACTCCAAGGACATTTCGGCCTTCCTGATGTGGGCAGCCGAACCGCACCTGGAAGAGCGCAAGAAGACCGGTTTCCGTGTCATGATGTTCCTCGTCCTCTTTGCCGGACTGATCTACGTGGCCAAGCGCCGGATCTGGGCTGACGTCGAGCATTGATCCCGGATAAAATTTTGAAGTTGAATGGGGCGCTTGGCGCCCTTTTCTTTTGAGATGCAGAGCCATTAGATTACGAGTTCCCGTCAATGGCATGAAGGAGCGATGAGATGGATTCCACCCTAAAGCAGACGCTGGTCGATGCCATTCGCAACATCCCCGATTATCCCAAGCCCGGGGTGATGTTCCGCGACATCACGACGTTACTCGGCAATGCCCGCGCTTTCCGGCGGGCAGTCGATGAGCTCGTGCATCCATACACAGGCGGCAAGGTGGACAAGGTGGCGGGCATCGAGGCACGCGGCTTCATCATTGGAGGCGCGATGGCGCATCAGCTCTCGTCGGGTTTCGTACCCATTCGCAAGAAGGGGAAGCTACCGCACGACACGGTAAGCATTGCCTATAGTCTCGAGTACGGCGTTGACGAGATGGAGATGCACCGGGATGCGATCGTGCCTGGCGAGAAGGTTATTCTCGTCGATGACCTGATAGCGACAGGTGGAACGGCGGAGGGCGCCGTGAAGCTCTTGCAGCAGATGGGCGCCGATATTGTCGGCGCCTGCTTCATCATCGATCTACCGGAGCTGGGCGGACGCAAGAAGCTGGAAGCGCTCGGTGTCAATGTCCGCACGCTGATCGCTTTCGATGGCCACTAGGAACGCTTATTCGGGCAGGGCAATCAGCGCTGCGCTGTCGAACTCGAGAACCTTGTCACCCTTCTGGTTATAGGCGGCTGAGGACATCTGCATCATCGACCAGCCAGTACGCGACTGAAGGGCTCGAATGCCATTCAATGTTCGCGTAAAGCGGATTGTATCGCCGGCATAAACCGGCTTCAGCCATTTGAGATTTTCGAATCCCGGCGAGGGGCCAAACTGCGGTGGCTTTTCACCGTGCTCAATCGCTGACCGGACTTCGGCCTTGATGTCTTCCACATTCAACCGCATCCAGATGGCCGTTGTATGCCAGCCCGAGGCGCAGAGCCCGCCGAAATTGCTTTTCCTCGCGGCTTCCGGGTCGACATGAAAGCGCTGGGGATCGTATTTCGTCGCGAAGGCGATAATCTCTTCGGCCGAGAAAGTGTGGGTACCAAGGTCCCGCTCCACGCCGATCAACTGTTCGATCCCGCTCATGATGCGACTGCCTCCCGCAGGGAAAACATGGCGGTGTGCTCGAGCTCGCAGACAATCACACCGTTCTGATTAAAGACCGTGTGGTGTAGCTTGACGAATCCCAGCGAAGGCTTCGACTTGGATGTACGCCGGTCGAGGATCGTCGTCTTTCCCGTCAGTGTGTCACCAGCAAGAACCGGCTGTTTCCATTTGACGAAGTCGACCCCTGGTGCGCCTTGCGAGGTCGAATCCAGCAGATAGGAGTCGCAAAGCATCCGCATGAACATGGAAGCCGTGTGCCAGCCGGAGGCAGCAAGGCCTCCGAGGACACTTGCCTTGCCTGCGGCCTCATCCAGATGGAATGGCTGCGGGTCGAACTGGCTGGCGAAATCGATGATCTCCTCCGTCGTTACGATTTTTGACCCCAGAGGCCATTCGCTGCCGACGGTAAAGTCTTCGTACGCGTATCGTGGAGAGTGTTCGCTCATGTTCTGCCTGAAGTTTATGTGTTGAACCTGAACAGCATGATGTCGCCATCCTGAACGACATATTCCTTGCCTTCATCACGCGCCTTGCCGGCTTCCTTGGCCGCTACTTCGCCGCCGAGGTTGACGTAGTCGTTATAGGCGATCGTCTGGGCGCGAATGAAGCCACGCTCGAAATCCGTGTGGATGACACCGGCAGCTTGCGGCGCTTTTGAACCACGCTCGACAGTCCACGCGCGGGCTTCCTTCGGTCCCACGGTGAAGTAGGTGATGAGATGGAGCAGCTTGTACCCGGCGCGGATCAACCGGTCGAGTCCCGGTTCGTCCAGGTTCATCGCATCCAGATATTCCTTGGCTTCCTCGTCCGGCAACTGTGCAACTTCTGCCTCGATGGCAGCGGATATAGTAACAGTTTCAGCGCCCTGCTTGGTCGCCATCTCCTCGACTTCTTCGGTATATTCATTGCCGGTTGCAGCATCGCTTTCAGCGACATTGCAAACATAGAGAACGGGTTTGGAGGTCAAAAGGTTGAGGTCTTGCAAAATCAACAGCTCTTCAGCCGCTATTCCGTTCAACATGAAGCGAACCGGTTTGCCCTCCTGAAGCAGGGCCAGAGCCTGTTCCATGACCGGCAGGACAGTCAGCGCTTCCTTGTCCTTGCTGCTGGCGCGCTTGCGGAACTGCACAATACGGCGTTCAAGGCTTTCCAGATCCGACAACATCAGTTCGGTTTCAACTGTCTCGGCATCCGATACAGGGTCGATGCGACCTTCAACATGGGTAATGTCGTCATCCTCGAAGCAGCGCAGCACATGCACCACGGCATCCACTTCGCGAATGTTGGCAAGAAACTGGTTGCCGAGGCCTTCGCCCTTTGACGCGCCGCGGACCAGGCCTGCAATATCGACAAAGCTGATGCGAGTCGGCACGATATTTGCCGATTTGCCGATTTTCGCAATGGCTTGCAAACGCGGATCAGGCACAGCAACCTCGCCGGTGTTCGGCTCGATCGTGCAGAAAGGATAGTTCGCAGCCTGGGCGGCGGCCGTCTTGGTCAGGGCGTTGAAAAGCGTCGATTTACCGACATTGGGCAGGCCAACGATGCCGCATTTGAAACCCATAATGTGCGATCCTTATTCTTTCTTGCCGAAGAGCTTGTTCAGCATGTCGGCCATGGGGCCGGATTTTGAAATGGTGACGGCAGGCTTTTGGCTTCGCGCCTGCCGGATATGGCTTTGACCTGCCGGTTTTGCAACCGGCTTTTCTTCCGGTTCACCTGCCGTCTTGCCGTCATTGCCGAGCGCCAGAGAAACGCGGTTCATGAAACCAGCATCGTCTTTCCTGACAAGCAGCGCGGCATTGGTTGCAATCGCGTCGAGCAACGGCTCAAGCCAGTCATTATCTGCTTTGGCAAAGTTGCCAAGCACATGGTTTGAGACCATCTCCTTGACGCCGGGATGGCCAATGCCAAGGCGTACGCGGCGGTAATCCTTGCCGCAATGGGCGTCGATGGACTTGATACCGTTGTGACCACCTGAGCCGCCGCCCGTCTTCACGCGAATCTTGCCCGAGGGCAGATCGAGCTCGTCATAGATGACGACAAGGTCGCTCAGAGCCAGCTTGTAGAAGCGCATGGCTTCGCCAACGGCTTGGCCGGACAGGTTCATGAAGGTCTGGGGTTTAATCAGGATGGTCTTTTCGCCTTCGATGGTGCCGTCGGCGATCAGTGCCTGAAATTTCCTGGTCCAAGGCGAAAAACTATGGCGGCGGTGTATTTCATCCGCCGCCATGAAACCGATATTGTGCCGGTTTGCAGCATATTGGGAGCCCGGATTGCCAAGACCTGCGATGAGCAGCACGCGCCTAGCTCCCAATAATCGAGACGACGATTACTCGCCTTCTTTTTCTGCCGTTTCAGTGGTTTCCGCCGCTGCTTCAGTGGTCTCTTCATCAGCGGTAGCATGACCAACAATAGTGGCGATGGTGAAATCACGATCCTGAATGACCGGAGTTGCGCCCTTTGGCAGGGTAACAGCGGAAATATGGATCGAGTCGCCGATCTGCAGACCAGTCAGATCGATATCGATCGAGTCCGGAATGGAGTTTGCTGGAACATGCAATTCGATGTCGTGGCGAACGATGTTGAGGACGCCGCCGCGCTTGATGCCTGGCGAAGCTTCTTCGTTGAGGAAGTGGATCGGTACATGCACGTTCACAACCGACTTGGCCGATACGCGCAGGAAATCGACGTGGACTGGCTTGTCGCTGACCGGATCAAGCTGGAATTCCTTCGGAAGGACCTGAATCGACTTGCCATCCAGAAGGATGTTGGCAATCGTCGTCTTGAAGCCGCCACCGTGAATCTTGTAGTACAGCGTCTTGTAATCGAGGGTAATCGAGATTGGTGCCTGCTTGTCACCATAGATGACTGCTGGCACTTTACCGTTGCGGCGAATTTCCCGGGCGGACCCCTTACCGACCCGTTCGCGCGCCTCGGCCTTGAGCTCGTATGCTTCGCTCATGGCATTTCCTTTCGAGGTTCAAATCTGGAGTGTTTTTCGAGGCCGATTGATGGCTGTACAAAAAACATGAAGCGGCCCAATGCTCATCCGGAACCGGATGAAATGACCGCCCCATTCCGCGTTGCCTCCAAGGGTGTCTACGCGGATGGCGGCTCTATAACGGAAAGACGGCTGTTGTGCAAGTTTGTTGCTTTGCCTGCAAAAGCAAATCCAACGTGCAGTCCGGTATGCTGATCAGTCGAACAGGCTGGAGACGGATTCTTCCGATGCCGTGCGCGAGACTGCTTCGCCGATCAGATCGGAAATCGACAGCACGCGGATATTGTGTGCGGCTTCGATCGCAGGCGTTGGCTGGATGGAGTCAGTGATAACCAGTTCCTTGAGCTTGGAGCCACCGATACGGGCGACGGCGCCGCCGGACAGGACGCCATGCGTGATATAGGCCGTAACGCTGGTGGCTCCTTTCGCCAGAAGGGCTTCGGCTGCGTTGCACAGCGTCCCGCCGGAATCGACGATATCGTCGAACAGCAGGCAGTCCTTGCCGCGTACATCGCCGATGACATTCATGACTTCCGACTCGCCTGGGCGATCACGGCGCTTGTCGACGATGGCGAGCTGCGCATCAATGCGCTTTGCCAGCGAGCGGGCACGGACCACGCCGCCAACGTCGGGCGAAACGACCATGACGTTCGATGTGCCATAGTGGGCGCGGACATCGCGGGCGATGACCGGAACAGCATAGAGATTATCGGTCGGGATATCGAAGAAGCCCTGGATCTGGCCAGCGTGCAAATCGAGCGTCAGGACGCGGTTCGCACCGGCTTCGGTGATCAGATTGGCGACGAGCTTGGCAGAGATTGGCGTGCGAGGACCAGGTTTGCGGTCCTGGCGGGCATAACCGAAATAGGGAAGAACGGCTGTGATGCGTTTTGCCGAAGATCTGCGGAACGCATCGATCATGATCAACAATTCCATCAGATGATCGTTTGCCGGAAAAGATGTGGATTGCATGACGAAGACGTCTTCGCCGCGGACATTCTCCTGGATCTCGACAAAAATCTCCTGGTCAGCGAAACGCCGAACGCTGGCCTTTCCTAGGGGAATGTTGAGATATTTGGCGACAGATTCGGCGAGAACACGATTGGAATTGCCCGCGAAGAGTTTCATGCCGTATTTTCCTCACGTCTTTTTCAGAGCGTCAGCCAAGTAAAGGATATGGCGGGCCTTTTACTGTGCTTGACGCACATTGCAAGCGGGCAAGCAAGATTCATGCACAATTCAAGGGGAATATCGCGTAAAACGCGTAAATATGTCACGTCTTGGCGCCTGATACCCATGCCAGATAGCCTTGTATAGCCTTGTCCGCGATCCCTTCCATGATCTTGGGCGGGACTGTGCTCCACGGATCGGCGCCTCCTCCGGGTACCTTTTCCTGGCCCTGAATGCGGTGAAGACGCGTCCCTGCCGGGTCGAGTACGTCCCATACATAGATGATCGTTGTCTGGTTGCCGTCGGGAAGTGCGGAGAAATAGCCCTTCATGATATGGGTATTGTCCGTATCGGCTGACGTCCCGAGCGTGATACCCTTTTGTTTGGCAAGGGCAGACAATCGCTGCGACAGTGGTGTGGCAGCTGCAATCGGTGCGCCAACGATGGGGGCAAATCGCAATTTTGCCGCACGTGTTGCGCCAGGCGCGGTCGGCGTGCCGGTCTGGGTGGCTCCGGATGCGGTAACCGTGCTCCCCGCAGCGGCATTGGGAGGTGCCGGGGCGGTTCCCGGCGTGGTAACTGCCTGCACGCTCGTTGCAGTGGCTGGTGTTCCAGGTGCTGCGGTCGTACCGGCTGCTGTCCCCGGCGCCGTCTGAGTGCCTTGTGCCGACTGCAGATCAGTTTTTGTAACGCCGATCGGGGATTCCGAGCTGTTACAAGCTGTCAGGGCAAGTCCTGCCAGAACTGCGACTACACATGTCAGTGAGTTACGCGACTTCATCTTCACTCAAACCCCGTCATGAGCCACCTGTTAGTCCGCTTAAGAAATAGAAGCAGACAAAAGTTTTATTTTACGATCAAGTCAAGAGGTTGGCGGGAAAGCGGCTCCGCGTCGCCATTCGTTGTGAGATAGGTACGGCCGAGTGTCATAGCCGTGTTGGTGTCGGAGTCCATAATGATCATGTGGGCAAATAGTGTCATATCGGGCTGAATCCGTTCCGGATTGCCGGAATAAAACATAGGCATATCCATCCATGACGGTGTAAAACGGGCCCCGACCGAATAACCACAAGCGTTGAGGCGATGGCGGGTCAATTCATGGGCTTCCATCACCTTGGAGTGAGCTTCGAAGACATCGCCGAAAGTGGAGGCAGGTGTCATGGCAGCTTCGACAGCCAGCAACGCCTCATGGGCAGCTTCGTACAGTTCCTGATGGCGTTTTGACGCCTTGCCGGTCAGTACGGTGCGCATCATGGGAGCGTGATAATGCCGATAGACGCCGGCCCATTCCAGTGTCAGCTGATCGTTCTTGGTCAGCCTGCGCCGCCCAGCCTTGTAGCGACAAAGAAGGGCATCCTCGCCCGAGCCGATAATGAACTCATTGGCCGGGTAATCGCCGCCACCGGAAAAGATTGCCGATTGCATGGCAGCGAGGATGGCGCCTTCATCGGCGCCAGCCTTGATCAGCTTCAACGCCGCTGCGAGTGCTTCGTCGCTCAATTCCGCTGCCTTGCGGCTATAGACGACCTCCGCCGGGCTTTTAAGGAGGCGCAGCTTATCGACAACGCCTGAAATATCGACAAGTTGACCAAACGCCGTGAGCTGTTCATCCAGCTTCCGGCCGTTGGCAGCGGTCAGGCCGTGGGTCTGATATTCAATGCCGATGCGACGGCCGAGCAAATCGAGGTCGTTCAGCAGCTCACGCAAGTCAGCGGCGGGATTGGCGTTGTCGCGATCGGCCCAGACAATGATGTTCTCGATATTCGATGTCTGGCGCGCCTGCCGTAGATCGGCGGAGCGCGTCAACAGCACATTGCTGCCATCCGCCTTGACGACGAGACACTGGAAGAAGCAGAAACCGAAGGTGTCATAGCCGGTGAGCCAATACATGCTTTCCTGTGCAAACAACAGGATCGCGTCCAGCTTCTGCTCGGCCATCACCATCATGAGCCGGTCGCGGCGCGCGGCAAATTCTTCCGGTTCGAAATGAAGGGCCATACTGTTACTCCGTAATGGTGATCGCCGAGATCTGGCGGCCGTAATCTGGTTCCTTGCGATGAGTCGTCCGGCGGTAGGAGAAGAACTGATCCTCATCGGCGTATGTGCATTGTTCAAGCGCTGAGGCTTTTACCCCGGCGTGTTCAAGCCGCTCTGTGATGAAGGCCCACAGGTCGAACATCTTATGGCCATTGTTGGTCGAGTTGCGGAAGAAATCCTTGTAAGAGGGGTTAGTTGCGACAAACTGCTCGTAAAATTCTGCGCCAACTTCGTAATTGTCGGGACCGATTGTCGGGCCAAGAACCGCTTGAATGCGGTCACGCCGTGCGCCAAGGGAGATCATCGCGTCGACGGTGTTTTCAAGCACGCCGCTGATGGCGCCGCGCCAACCGGCGTGCGCTGCACCGACGACTTTCGCCTCGGTATCGGCAAAAAGGATCGGTCCGCAATCGGCCGAAAGTGCGCCAATGACGATACCGGGTGTTGCCGTCACCAATGCATCTGCCGTCGGTCTGCTTCCAGCAAACGGAGTCGTTACGGCGACGACATCAGGGGAATGGACCTGGTGCACGGTGACGAGATGGGACAGCGGCGCGCCGAGCGATTCGGCAACGCGTCTGCGGTTCTCCTTGACGTGGTCCTGATTGTCATTCGAACCACTGCCGACGTTCAATCCGCGGTAGATGCCGTCTGATACCCCACCTTTGCGGGTGAAAAAGCCATGTGCGATTCGATTCGTCTCGGGGGATCCCAACAGGGAAGAACGCAATGGGGCAGGTTTGTCGGACGTGAGCATGCCGGGGGTCCTTTCGAGGCTGGGGATGGTGGTTGAGCAATCGGTTGAAGTCAATTGCCTGTATTCATTTCGCTTCGAACGGGAAAGTGTGCGTAGCGGGATCGGTTACGCAAAGCACCTTGAACAGCGTTCCCATCTGATCCGGTCCGGCTAGCCGCTCCACGTCAGCACGAATCTGATCCTGAAAGGCGTCCGATTTGCCCTGGCCCAACGCCCCGGCTCGATCCAGCAAGCCCATTGCTATGAGAAATTCGCCTTGGGTCGTAGCGCTGGTCTTGCAGCCTTCTGCGCGCGCTGCCTGGGCAAGGCTGTAGAAATCTACGTGCGTTGTAAGATCGGCCGCGCCCGGAATGTGCAATACGTCGACGGCTGAATGGCGGCTCAGCGCTTGCAGTGTGTCGCCAAAGCCTTGCTGCAAGTGACCATAGTCGAACAGGAGCGCAGCGCCGCGCTCTCGGTGTATCCGTCCGGCGACCTCTTGCATCAAGGCGCTGCGGGCAGGGGCGATTTCAAAGACACTTCCTTCCGGTGCGATATCCTTGGCTGGCGGAAGCAGCGTTTGGTCAATCGTGCCGGTACCGGCGGCAAGGACAAGGTTCTGGTCGACATCGAGTGCTATCATGCGCTCAACGAACCTGCCTTTTGTCTTCACGTACTGACGCGAAGGAATGGCGTCGAAGAGTTCATTGGCGACGAGAATAAGCGGACCGGATCCGATGTCTGCGAACTGTTTGTACCAGCCGATAGCGCCCTGGTATTCGGCAAGTGTCGTTTGCTGGATTTGGGTCAACCGATCGCTGATCTCCACCATGTGGATTTTTACAGCTGCGACGAAATCCGGCGCGATCCTGCGGACGGAGCGGATGAGGTCTTTCATCAGCGTGCCGCGTCCAGGGCCGATCTCGCAAAGGACGAATTTGCTCGGAGTGCCAAGGGCCTGCCATGCGTTGACGCACCACACGCCGACGAGTTCCCCGAACATCTGGCTGACCTCGGGCGCCGTGATGAAATCGCCATCTTTGCCGAATGGTTCGCGCGTCGTGTAGTATCCCGCATCGCGGTCAAACAGACACATCGCCATGTAATCAGCCACGCTGATAGGGCCGGTGGCTTCGATCTGCCGGATGATGCGCCGCTTCAGATTCATCGTCCCGTGGCAACCTCCGGGTTACGCGCTGACAATGTGAATCCAAGGCCGATCAGCACCATGGGAACTGAAAGAATCATTCCCATTGTCAGCCAGCCACCATAGAGATAACCGAGCTGGGCGTCTGGCTCGCGGAAAAATTCGACGAAGATACGTGAGAGACCATAGAGCGTAACAAACGCGCCACTGATGAAGCGGGGGCTTTTCAGCTTGCGGCCATAGAAGATCAACAGGGCCAGCGTCGTGAAGAGAACGATGCCTTCAAGCGCGGCCTCATAGAGCTGGCTTGGATGGCGGACGAAGGGGCCGCCGGTGGGAAATACCATGCCCCACGGAACATCAGTCTGTCTTCCCCAGAGCTCGCTGTTGATAAAGTTCGCCACCCGGACGAGACCGAGGCCGATGGGCACGCCGGCGGCGACGGTATCGAACATGCTATAGACGTTTATCTTTCGTGATCGGGCGAACAGCGCCATGGCCAGAATGGTGCCGAGCAGGCCGCCATGAAACGACATGCCGCCTTCCCAGACTTTGAATATATCGAGGGGGTGGGCAATATAGCGGGCAAGGTCGTAGAACAGGATGTAGCCAATGCGCCCGCCGAGGACGACGCCAAGCGCGGCCCACAGAACGAAATCGTCAAGGTCGGTGGGTTTCATGGGGGGTGTGTTGTTTGCCCAAAGACGGGGCTTGCTGATCAGCTTCTTGGCGTACCACCACGCGAAGAGAATGCCGACGACATAACCCAGACCGTACCAATGGACTGACAGCGGCCCGATAGAAAAAATTACGGGATCAATATCCGGAAATGCGATAGCGGCAAATGTCGGGAGAAGGATTTCGCTCACAAAGGCACTCCAGAGTCAGGGTTTATTGTTGGCGGGACCATGCGCGAGGGCATGAACAGCGTCAAGTTGCCTTCCCGGTAACATTTGCGCGCGGGTGACGCCTGAAACCTCGATTGCCAGTATTGCCGCACGCGGTGCTGACTTGCTTGCAATAAGCTCTGTCGGCGATTATTTGATAGTGAAACCAGAGAGGTATCCGCCATGACCAATGGATCAAACCGCGTTCTTGATGAACTGGCAAAGCTTGTGACCGACGCTGCGGGTGCGGCGCAAGGCGTGCGCCGTGAAGTCGAAACGGCATTCCGCGGCCAGGCAGAACGGCTGCTCAACACGATGGATGTCGTGCAGCGCGAAGATTTTGAAGCTGTGCGCGAAATGGCAATTCGGGCCAGGGCGGAAAACACGGCGCTTCTGGCTCGTATCGAAGCCCTCGAGGCCCTTGTCGGCGGGAAGGATGAGGCAGCCAAGCCTGCAAAATCAGGTGCTGCAGCGAGTCGCGCCAAGAAGGACTAATCGCAGAAATCGTCGAGTGGATTCGAACCCGCTGGCCGTTTGTCGTCGGCGGGTTTTTGCGTTTCTGACGCCGTTTGACTCGGTTCGTACCCGCCTCCGGTTGCCTGCTTGCTGTTTTCGGGTATCGATCAGAGTC
Organism: Phyllobacterium zundukense; assembly: GCF_002764115.1. Taxonomy (NCBI): domain Bacteria; kingdom Pseudomonadati; phylum Pseudomonadota; class Alphaproteobacteria; order Hyphomicrobiales; family Phyllobacteriaceae; genus Phyllobacterium; species Phyllobacterium zundukense. Next base: position 838,081 of record NZ_CP017940.1, read on the forward strand.
AATTTCCCTTTTCCCCAAAATAAATCGTAAGGATTTATCAACAGGTGGAAATCGCCGAAAATCGTTGTCTTAGAGTCAGTTAAAGGCAGCTCGTGAATCTTTTTCAGAAGGTCTGTCCACATCCATTCACGCCATTCGACCAAAAGGGGACTGGCGCTCGGACTCAGCATCAATACACTGAAATTACAGCATGATTCGTTTCAGGGCTCATGCAGCGGTTAATATGGTTCGTAACCGCGACCCGGATAGGTGTGTTCTGCCTGCCGGTGAGTTTTCAAGCGTTTGGTGTCCTTCGGGTGGGTGCGCTGTGCTCCCGCAGCGTTCATATGAGATTCGATTTAGCAGGTAATGGCGATGAGCCTTCTGGAAATAGAAATTGCGCGCGATTTGCATCCGGTTGATGTGATTGAGCATGTAGCCCACGCCAACGAATGGGCGTTCGAGCGCACCGGGGAAGATGAAATTGCCATCACCGTCGAGGGGAGCTGGACCGATTACCAGATTTCCTTCTCATGGATGGAAGATTTCGAGGCGCTGCATCTGGCTTGCGCCTTCGACATCGCGGTGAGCGAGCCTCGCGTCAATGAAGTGATGCGTTTGTTGTCCCTCATCAACGAACAGCTCCTGATGGGCCATTTCGATCTTTGGCGGCAGGAGGGGGCGGTCATGTATCGCCAGTCACTGCTGCTCTCAGGCGGAGCCGAGCCAACGAGCAAGCAGGTAGAAGTGCTGCTTTCCAGCGCACTTGATGCGTGCGAGACATATTTCCAGGCCTTCCAGTTCGTTGTCTGGTCTGGCTCGACAGCCCGGGAATCTCTCGACAGTATCCTGTTCGAGACGGTAGGCTCTGCCTGACCAGTTTTTTGTGGGCGAGCCTGAGCAATGACGATTACGTTCGACGATTTTGAAAAGGTGGATATCCGCGTCGGCACCATTGTCGAAGCGGAAACATTCCCCGAAGCGCGCAAGCCAGCTTTCAAACTCAAGATCGATTTCGGTCCCAAGATCGGCATCAAGAAATCGTCGGCACAAATCACCAAGCATTATTCGCTTGAAGAGCTGAAAGGCCGGCAGGTCATGGCAGTGGTGAATTTTCCGCCGCGTCAGATCGGGCCGTTCATGTCGGAAGTTCTGACCCTCGGATTTCCGGACGAGGAAGGGGCTGTTGTCCTCGCTGCCATCAGCAAACCTGTGCCGAATGGCGGCAAGCTGTTCTAGAAATTTCATCGCAGATAGCTAGCCATTGGCTCAATTCTTCTTGCGAGATAATCCGCCTGCTGGATCGCGAGGCTGACAATGGTCAGCATCGGCCTAACGCGCATTGTCGTGGCGTGCATGCCTCGCGGAATTCGGTCCGGCCGAAGTGCCGCGCTGACTGGCGAAAAGGCCGCTTGACGGCTTTTTAAGCCCCAGCTTTGCCCGTTCGTTATGCCGGAATTCTTACAACGGCACGCAAACCACCTGCCGGGCTTTCATCGAGTGCGATATCGCCACCATGACCGCGGGCGATATCGAGCGCGATAGCGAGGCCAAGCCCTGTCCCACCCGCATCCTGATTGCGCGCTTCATCCAGTCGAAAGAATGGCTTGAACACTTCATCACGCATTTCTTTTGGAATGCCGGGCCCGTCATCGTCAATGGTGATCGTCAACCAGCCTTCGCGATGCTCTGCAGCTACGGAGACGTTCTTCGCATAGCGAAATGAATTCGACACGAGATTGGAGATGAGGCGGGAAAAGGCGTTGGGCCGCACGTGGATTTCCGGTTCCCCACGAATGCTCGACGCAAACCCGCGTTCCAGCAGTGCGCCTTCCTCCTTCAGCTTGGCAAAGAAGCGTTCCAGATTGACGGTACCGGTTTCTTCCTCGGCCTCGCTGCGAGCGAAGGCGAGATAGCCTTCCAGCATCGACTGCATGTCCTCTATATCCTGCTCCATCGCCTCCGTATCGACCCTGTTGCCGACAAGAGCGAGCTGGAGCTTGAACCGCGTAAGGATGGTGCGCAGATCGTGGCTGACGCCGCTCAACATGGTCGTGCGCTGTTCAATCTGCCGCTCGATGCGCTCGCGCATCACGATGAAGGCAGCACCCGCCCTGCGAACCTCCTCGGCTCCACGGGGTTTGAAATCCGGTGGCGGCGCCCGGCCCTTGCCAAAACTGTCGGCGGCGGTTGCCAATTGCTGGATAGGCTTGATCTGATTGCGCAGGAATAGGATGGCGATGGCAAGCAAAACCAGTGCGGAACCAGCCATCCAGACGAGGAAAATCAACGTGTTGGATGCGTATGCCTGACTTCGGCGGGCGAAGACGCGCAGAACCTTGTTCTCAAGCTGAATCCGGATCTCAACCAGGTCGGAATCGCCGATCGTGTCGATCCAGAAGGGGCGGTTGATCTGTTTGGTGATCTCTTCGCTCAAGATGCCATCAAGAATTGAAAAGAATGGCTTGGGACCCGGTGCGGGCAGGGGGTCAGCCGGGAGAATCGAGATATTGAGCGCCAGTCTCTCTCTCGAAATCCGGATCAGATTTTCATAGCCCGAATCCTGTGGATAGGTATCCATCAGATCGATGATGCCGGCGATATCACGCACCACCGCTGTCGACAGACGCTGCGTCACCGTCTGCCAATGGCGCTCCATGAAGACAAAAGCGATCACGGACTGAAGGAGTACCATCGGTGCGATAATAATGATCAGCGAACGCGCATAGAGCCGTTTTGGCATCCAGTGTGCGAGCCATCGTGTCAGCTTCCGCCAAGGGCCAAGAATCGTGCTTCGCTTACGCCGCCAGTGGCGCTTTCTGACTGCCAATGTGCGTTTTGCGGAGTCGGTCGTCGCCATCTTTTCGGTATCCGCTTGCGCACTTTGTCTATTGTCCGATGTGGATTTCGTCTCGCTACTCCACGCTTAATTTATAGCCGACGCCGCGCACTGTCTGCAACCAAACGGGATTGGCCGGATCATTCTCGATCTTGCGGCGCAGGCGGTTGATCTGCACATCGATCGTGCGCTCGCCGACTTCGCCCTCCTGTCCGGTCAGTTCATGGCGCGGTACGGTTTCGCCAGCGCGGGCGGCAAAGATCGCCATAATGTCCTGTTCACGGTCGGTCAAACGGATCATTTCGCCCGAGCGCTTGAGTTCGCGCTTGGCGATGACAAATGTATAGGGGCCGAAAACGATTTGCTCGATCTTGGCCTGTGAGGCGGGAGCGCCGCGGCGCAGGATATTGTTGATGCGCAGAATCAACTCACGCGGATCAAAGGGTTTTGGCAAATAGTCATCGGCGCCGGCTTCCAGACCCGCGATGCGGCTGTCGGTTTCCGACAATGCCGTCAGCATGAGGATCGGCACGTTCTTCTCCTGGCGCAGCGACTGTGTCAGGGCAACACCACTCTCACCCGGCATCATCACATCAAGAATGAGAAGGTCGTAATCAATCCCGGCCAGCTTGCGCCGCGCCTCGTCCGCATTAGCGGCCACCGTAATGCGAAAGCCGCTGCCTGTGAGGTATTGCGACAGTAGATTTCGAATTCGGGTGTCGTCGTCGACAATGAGCAGGTGGGGTGCATCGTCTGAAAGCGTAGGTTCGTCACTCACCAATATTGTTCCTTTATCTTCTCTGGCATTTGGGCCTTCCGCTCCTGTAAACCCTTCGTCAGGTTCCGATGCGTTTCTACCCTGCCTTCGGCAGACTGTCGATCTGTTGCCACTGTCCGGGGTTCACCATTGCCTTGAGGAAATGTTCAATCACTGTTCGATCGGAAAGGCCAATTTGCTCCAATGCACTGGTAATGCGGCGTGATTGCGGTGCGGCAAGTTCAAGCGCCAGTTCACGGCCTTTCGATGTCGGATAAAGCTCGCGTTGTCGCCGGTCGCGAGGCCCAGGGATCTGGACGACGTGACCGGTGTCGATCAACTGCTTGAGCACGCGCGCAAGGCTCTGCTTGGTGATCTGCAGAACATCGAGCAGCTCCGCGACAGTCATGCCGGGCTTGCGGTTGATAAAGTAGAGAACGCGATGGTGCGCGCGACCAAAAGTAAGCTTCTCCAAAATAAGATCCGGATCGGCGGTGAAGTCGCGATAGGCAAAGAAAAACAGCTCGATGATATCGAGTTCACTCGCGTCATTTTTCGTCAGGGCTGTCTCAATATGCCGATCTGGTGTATAAGATTTCATGCAGGATTCCCGCTCTTGTTGAAAATTATGTCAGTCTTGTTGACTTAATTTTAGACTGCTGATAATTTTTGGCAAGCTGTTGGCCACATTTTGAATTAAACGAAAAGCCAATAAGTGTTTCTGGGACATTTTCCTCATCGAAACGCCTATTGGTGCCGTGGGCAATGGTACACCAATTGGCAATCGGGACCAGTTGGTGCGAGCCGAACCCCGTAAAAATTATCAGGAATCAAACGCCTGGAGGAAAACATGGCATCCGTTCCATTTGATCAGCTTGAAGGTTACATCTGGATGAACGGCGAATTCGTTCGCTGGGCGGATGCCAAGGTTCACGTGCTGACTCACGGCTTGCATTATGCAAGCTCCGTCTTTGAAGGGGAACGCGCCTATGGCGGCGAAATCTTCAAACTCAACGAACACACGGAACGCTTGCACGAATCGGCACGCATACTGGGGTTCAAGATTCCTTTCACGGTTGAAGAATTGAACGAGGCAAGCCGGAAACTCCTGGCCAAACAAGGCTTCCAGGATGCCTATGTCCGTCCGATCGCTTGGCGCGGCAGTGAGTCGATGGGCGTTTCGGCTCAGGCCAACAAGATCAATGTCGCTATCGCCATCTGGCAGTGGCCAAGCTATTTCGATCCTGCGCAGAAGCTGAAGGGTATCCGGCTTGACCTTGCTGAATATCGCCGCCCTGATCCTAAAACAGCACCGTCCAAATCAAAGGCAGCCGGTCTGTACATGATTTGCACGATCTCGAAGCATGCCGCCGAAGCCAAGGGCTATGCCGATGCCCTGATGCTCGATTGGCGTGGGCAGGTTGCCGAGGCGACGGGTGCCAATGTGTTCTTCGTCAAGGATGGAGTCATTCATACGCCGACGCCCGATTGCTTCCTCGACGGTATTACCCGCCGCACGGTTATCGATCTGGCCAAGCGGCGCGGCTACGAAGTTGTCGAGCGAACAATCATGCCGGAAGAACTCGACAGTTTCGAGCAATGCTTCCTGACTGGCACTGCCGCAGAAGTTACTCCGGTTTCGGAGATCGGCCCCCATCGTTTCACTGTCGGCGAAATCGCGATCAATCTGATGAATGATTATGCGGCTGAAGTAATGCCAAAGAAAGCTGCTGCCGAATAGCCGAAAGTTAAATCCAAAATAGTGTTTGATACCTCTTCATGGAGGTATCAAGTTGTTTGACATTGCTTAAAACTTAGTCATCATGATGGTTGTCAGGCATGAGTCTGGCTCGAAACGTTGACGGGGTGTCAATCATGGAAGCGCTTCTTCCTATTATTATCCAGCTTATCTCAGGTGGTGTCGGCGGTAATATTGTCGGCGGTCTTCTCAAGAACCTGAGCCTCGGCACAACCGGCAACTCAGTTGCTGGCGGCATTGGCGGACTTATAGGCGGTTATCTGACACAGTATCTCGGCTCCGGTGGTGCCGAAATGGTGGCTAATGCAGCAACATCATCGGGGCTTGATCTAGGCTCCATCATCGGCCAGGTCGCCGGCGGCGGCGTAGGTGGCCTAATTCTGACGGCGATCGTAGGGGCAATCAAGAATTCGATGGCGAAGACCTGATCTAGTCGGGATGCAAACGATTTTTTGAGGGCGGTCCATGGCCGCCCTTTTCATTTGAGCGTTCTTGGCCTTAGATATTCGCGTGAAGGCCACAATAGCATGGGATTAGTACGAAATGGGACAATTGCAGGCCGGTATTATTCCTGTCACGGCCTTTCAGCAAAACTGCACGATCCTCTTTGACAGTGACGACAAGCACGGCGTTCTCATTGATCCGGGCGGGGACAATGAGCAGGTCTTAAATGCAATCCAGTCAAATGGCATTGTGATTGAAGCTATCTGGATCACGCACGGCCATATCGATCATGCAGCCGGTGCCATGGACATGAAGGACGCGCTTGGCGTCGACATCATCGGACCACACGAAGCCGACCGCTTTCTTTTGGACAGTCTGGAATCAACGGCCTTGCAATATGGCATTACGGACAAGGTCCGCAATTGCACGCCCGACCGGTGGTTGAATGACGGCGATACGGTATCGTTCGGCTCGCATGTTTTCGAAGTGCTGCATTGTCCTGGCCATGCGCCCGGTCACGTCGTTTATTTCAACCGGGTAGCGAAGTTCGCCCATGTGGGCGATGTCTTGTTCAATGGATCGGTTGGGCGGACGGATTTGCCGGGTGGCGACCATGCCGCGCTGATCAACTCTATCAAGACGAAGCTCTTGCCGCTCGGAGACGATATCGGTTTCATATGCGGCCATGGGCCTGGCGGGCGTTTCGGTGAAGAGCGCCGCACCAATCCATTCCTGATACAGGCATAAAAAAACCGCCGGTTTACCGGCGGTTCTTCGAGGCTTTCTGATCAAAATCAGTTGGCATTGCAGAAGTAGTCGCGTCCATCATACCCGCGGAATGTGCCGGTCTCCGGGTTGAATGAGCGATAGCGATCTGAGCAATAGCGGTACCATTCACGTGACCAGGGCTGTGCCGCGCCGTAATAACGGGGAGCCTGAACTTCGCGATAGACGCGGACAGGAGCGCGATATGCCGGACGGTAGCCATCATCGTAGTCGCGGTAAATCACTTCCGGTTCGCGTGGCTGGGCAAGCACACTGCCGAGTACGGCACCAGCTGCAAGGCCGATTGCACCAGCTGCCAATGCGTCGCCGCCGTTGTTGTGGTGACGGTGGCGATAGTAGCGATCACCGCGCCAATCGTCGGCGGACGCCGAAGTGAGGGGTACCATGACCGTTGCAAGAGCGGCGGTTGCGAGAATGGCAATCTTGGTGCCTTTGTTCATCTGTGCCTCCTTTGAAGCATCCTTGGTGAAGCGTTGTTTTGCTTCGCCTGATAGTGTGGGGCTGGACTTCAAGTGGGGGCGCCAGCCGTGATGTCTGTTTTATCCGTTCCCGAATGAATGCAAGCTGAACGGAAACCACAGGATCTCGTTCCGCGGTCAGCCAGGCCGGAATAAATACATCGAATATCAGCAAATCCAAGGCGGGAGAGTGGCGCGATTGTAGCTGCACCATTCATTGCAAAAGTGCGCGTCCCAATAGCAGCGGAAAGGACTGGGCCTTTCCGCGCAATATGTTCCAGAAATCAAAACCCCCGGCATCGCCGGGGATTTTTGGCGGCTTCAGCCGCCAGGAATTATTCAGTGACCGAAATGTTAACGGCCTTTGGGCCCTTACCACGACGATCAGGCTCGGTATCGAAGGAGACCTTCTGATTATCTGCGAGACCTGTGAGACCGGACGCTTGAACTGCGGAGATATGAACGAAAATGTCCGCTGCGCCGTCATCCGGCTTGATAAAGCCAAAGCCTTTTTCACTGTTGAAGAATTTGACCGTACCGGTCTGTGCCATGCTTCGTTCCTTTTCCTTACTTACCGCGTTCCCCTCCGGGCTTGCGGGATTGGTAGTATACCGCCTTCTGTAAGCTACGTTCGGCGGAAGTCATGCAGGCAGTTCTCGAATTCAGGAAAGGAGCCGATCATTGCCGGGATTACTCCCGACCCGGTATTCTTGCGGTTCCGGCGCGCCGTTCTTCCAGTCTTCCAGTGTTCGCAAATGCCCGAACGCTTTGAGACTGCTAGAATAAGTGTTTTTTGGCAAGCAAAAGTTTTTCTGCAATTTATACGATTATACCGGACAGCTGTGCAGCTTAGATACTTATAGGTAGAAAATTCTAGTCGGGCGTGCCTGTACTGGGGTGGCTCACGTCATCATAAGTACCGACATGCCGAAACCTGGCGGCTATCGGTTGCGGAGCACGATACAGGCCCCTCCGGCGCTGTGGAGCAGGGTGCAGATTTGATTGGCCTCACTTCGGCTGTCCGCCCCGATACGTACGGCATAGATGCCGCGTCGTCCCATTGCGGTACGGTTGCGGCTGATAACGGGCTCATGCTTATTGAGGATCGCTGGAAAACTGCGGCGCAAGCGCTGGAGCTGACCGACGGCCGCCGAACGGCGAAAATTGCCGGCAATCTGGATGCCCCACGGTTTGGGCTTGATCTGGGCCATGGCAATGGTTGCAAAGCGGACAATCGGCAGCTGGCGGCATGCGGCATCGAAGCTGAGCTTGGCATTGAGCGGGCGTGCGTTTATTTCGGTGCCTGCTGCGAAATCGTCCGCTGACCGCCCCGTAATGTCGAGCACATATTCTTCTGTTTCGAGTGGGAGGAAGCCACCGCTCGACAGCCAATTCGCCACCCGCGTCGGGCCGGCATTGTAGGCAGCAGCTGCCAGACCCCAGTTGCCGAAGGATCTGCGCAGGTCCTTCAAAAGCGCTGCGGACGCTGGCAGAGCCTTGGCGAAGTCGAAAGGATCGTCGAGATTTCGCTCTTTGGCCGTTCCCGGCATGAACTGGGCGATACCTTGTGCACCAACGGGGCTTGTCGCCTGGACATCGAAACGGCTTTCTTTCCAGATCAGCCTTGCGAAGAAATCACGTGGAACCCCGTTCCCATCCGCATGTGTCGCGATGGCTGCGCAGATCTGCCCGACAGTCGGTGTTGGGGGTTTTGCGGGCGTTGAAACGAACGGATTGTCCGCTGCCCACGCATCGAGCGGGGCCAGCACCAGGAATGCTGCCATAAAGCTGAGCTGTCTGAGCCAATTCACTCTGTTGTCATTCCCCTTCAAGATAAGGATACAGGCATAAAGCACAGCTCTATTTCTGATAAGAGGTATATGCGCAATGATTCCATTGTTTTGATCGGTTTGCGTAACGTTTGAATGAAGGGAGAGGTCATGCAAGCGCAGATAAGGAATTTCCTGAAAATTGCTGCGGTAATGGCAGTGACGGCTATAGTCGCGAGCTGCACAGTTGCGGTGGAGGACGGTGGCCCCCATTATCCGCGCCCCGATCGGCCCGAGCGGCCGCAATTCTGTACGCGCGAATATGCGCCGGTTTGCGGCGTTCGTGGATCTGTGCGTCAGACATTTGGCAATGCCTGCGAGGCGCGCTCCAGGGATTTTCGCATCGTTGGCTCTGGAGAATGTAGCTATCAGGATAGGCCGGGTGGCGGCTGGAGCGGACAGCCGGGTCGGCCAGATAGGCCAGATAGGCCAGGTGGCCCCGGTCAACCGTACAGACCCGAGGAACCGCGCATGTGCACGCAGCAATATGCGCCCGTATGTGCCCGCCGTGGCAACTCGGTTCAATCTTTCGGCAATGCCTGCGAGGCTGGCAATGCAGGTTATCGGGTGATTGGCGAAGGACGGTGCTAATATACTGAGCTTCAGCCAGGCGAGGCGACCCGCCCGGCTGAAGGTCAGACAATCAACGGAGCGAGCTTTCCCATGCCTTCTTCCATAACAACAATCGGTTTCGACGCGGACGATACGCTCTGGCAGAACGAACAGTTTTTCCGGACATCGGAAAAGCACTTTGCCGATCTCTTGTCTCCACATGTGGAGATTGCGGATCTTTCCGACCGATTGCTTGCGATCGAGAAGCGCAACCTCGATCTCTACGGTTTCGGCATCAAGGGTTTCACACTTTCATTGATCGAAACGGCAGTCGAAGTAACGGAAGGTCAGGTTCCATCTTCGGTTATCGCCGAGATTCTGGCCGCCGGTCGGGAAATGCTGCGTCATCCGGTTGAAACTTTACCGCATGTGCAGGAAACGCTGGAGCAACTGGCCGATCAATATCGACTCGTGCTGATCACGAAGGGCGATCTGTTCGATCAGGAACGCAAGCTGGCGCAATCGGGGCTCGGTGATTTCTTCGATGCGGTGGAAATCGTCAGCAATAAGGACAGAGCGACCTATCAACGGGTTTTCAGCCGTCACGGTGACGGCGCGGAACGAGCCATGATGATCGGTAACTCGCTGAAATCCGATGTGGTTCCCGCGATCGAGGCTGGCAGTTGGGGCATATTCGTACCGCACGAATTGACCTGGGCGCTTGAACATGTCGATGCGCCGGTTGCCGAGCCTCGTTTCAGGGAGATCGGGCATCTCGGCGAGTTGGTGCCGCTTCTCGCGAAGATCAGTTGATTATTCAGCCGCGTGCTGCTCCGGTGTACCTTCATCGGGGCCATTCGGATCGCCGGGCGCGGTCTCGCAACCGAGATCCGGAAAGGCGACAACGCGATTGCCGGTGAAATCGGTGCGGACGACGATCAGTCCCTGTTCTTCGAAATAGGTGAGGAGCCGCCGGGCGCGCCTGGCGGAATGGGTGCCATAGGCGCGGGCCAAGGTTGCGTCCGAAGGGCAGGGGCTATTCGTGACGGCAGCTTGCGCCACAATGAAGAATACACCTTGAACATCGTCGGGCAGGGTCTTCGACAGTTCAAGTGCCTGCTGCCACGGTTCGCTTTGTGCCGTCTCGCCATCGATGCCGGCGCGTGCGACGGCCAGCCTGCGGCGGAAGTCAGGTAGGGCCAGTGCTTCACCCGGCACGCGGCGAATGCGGCATCGGACGAGAAAATCTTGGTAGAGAACTGCATCGGTGCGGAAAGACGCGTCGGGATCATTGAGCATTTCATGCATGATCGCATCGATCAGGCCATTGCGCTCCGCTTGGTCAATCTCGGGAAACAGCGTGGGCGCAGGAGCTTCGGCTTGTGCCAGGGCTTTGGCTTGTGTGAGCTGGTTCAGAATGTCGGCAGTGGGGGTCGGTGCTGGCGGAGGAGGCGTGCGACGAACAATGGCACGCCGCTCTTCCGGTGCCGGCGTAAAGATCAAATCATGGGCATCTTCACCTGGCTGCGGCAGTGGCGTCAGCTTGGGGCTCGATGAACGGGCAGAAGTCTCCACCGGGCCGATGGTGACGGCCAACGGCCGACGCGATAACGCCGGTCCCAAGGCGACGAAATGGCCACGTGCCAGATCGCGAAACTGTTCTGCCTGCCGCCGTTCCATCCCGAGAAGATCGGAGGCGCGGGCCATGTCGATGTCGAGAAAAGTACGCCCCATAAGGAAGTTGGAGGCTTCAGCGGCTACGTTCTTCGCAAGCTTGGCCAAGCGTTGCGTGGCGATGACACCGGCTAGGCCACGCTTGCGTCCGCGGCACATCAGATTGGTCATGGCGCCGAGGGAGAGCTTGCGCGCCTCGTCGGAGACTTCTCCGGCGACGGCTGGTGCAAAAAGCTGCGCCTCGTCAACAACGACGAGCATCGGATACCAGTAATCCCGTTCGGCATCGAACAGACCGCCAAGAAATGCCGCAGCGCAGCGCATCTGCTGCTCGACATCCAGCCCTTCGAGGTCAAGCACCACGGAAACCCGGTGCTGGCGAATGCGGGCGGCTATGCGGGTCAACTCGTTCTCTGTACGAGCGCCATCGACAACCACATGGCCGTATTTGTCGGCCAGAGTGACGAAATCGCCTTCCGGATCGATGACGCATTGCTGCACCCACTGGGCGCTTTGCTCGAGCAGGCGGCGCAACAGGTGCGATTTGCCCGAGCCAGAGTTGCCCTGGACGAGCAGGCGGGTGGCCAGAAGCTCTTCCAGATCGAGCATGGCTTTCGCGCCGGCTGGCGCCGCTCCCATGTCGATATCGACCTTCATCGTTTCTCCAGATGCTCAAGTGATTCCGCGCGCGAGGTGGCGCGCGGAATCCTTAGCATCCCTTTGCGGTTCAGGAGAAGGCCATGTGGCGCTTCATGGCGGAAACCCACAGCTGGTTTGGCATCAGTTTTGTCGAAACACTGTGCCGAATTCCTTCATTTGACGGACAACGTATTCCGGTTCCATCAGCATGTCGGGCAAATAGATGCCGGGCTCGACCGGTTCACCCCCAGAAAGACCGAGGAGACGCTCGATTCCAAGCGCAACATGCAGCGCTGTCAGCGGAGCCTGTCCCTCTGGGTGCACGATATCCAGACGCTTATGCACTTTTTCACCCGTTAACAATTCGCCGCTGATCTCGATGGCAATCTCAGTGGAAAATGCGTCGCCCCGTCTTCTGCTCGCAGACATGCCATAAACGAGATCAAAACGAATGGACTTCACGTCTGTCGCCGTCGAAAGGCTCAACACATCGAGTGGCGAGTATGCGCTGGCTTCGACCTCAGTGCCGTCAATATCGATGAATCCCCGCTTGGCCTCCTCGCCTTTGACCCAGCGCCAACGTCCGTCTTTGAGCTGCAGTGGATTAGGCGCCGATTCGGTGAGCCGCTGAAAATCTGCAAAGGCTGCTGGCCCACCCATATCCTGTTCGTCAAGGACGACAGTGATTGAAATCTGATCAATGGTTCGAAAATCAAGCGCTGCCTGAAGCGCCGGGAAGGTGGCGGCGCCCGCCAACCAGTTGCTCGCCATGAGGATCGGAGCGCTTCCGGGCTTGCGGATCGCGAGTGCCATTTCCGGCCCCACTTCGAATACTCCGCTGGAGACGCTGAGATATGGCAAGCCATGAGCCTGGGCATACTTCATGCTGTTGAGTGTCTCATCCTTCACGAATACGGCGATCGCGCTGTAAGCGGAGCTTGCGTCCTGGCCGAGATCGGTCCGGTCGAGATCGATTCTGGCAGCGACGGCGTTACCCACTGCTTCGGCAATGCCTTGCGCCTTGGCGATGTCGCGACCGCCGATGGCAATGGGCAGGTCGGGGTGCAGCCGGCGCAGCGTTTGTGCTGTTTTTGCTCCGACGATACCTGAACCGCCAATGATCAGAACAGGTTTTGTTATGGGTAATGACATGGCCTCGACTCCTTCTTGAAACTGGACAATGGTGAACGCGAGGGGGCGATTCCTCTCGCTTATTGCCATGTTACTAATAGTAAGTTACTACTAGTAACATTACAAGAGTTGTTATGCCAAAAAACTGCCGTGGGCGTGAAAGGTCGATGCCGGATGGCGAATGGTTCAGCGAAGAAAATGCCGAAGGCGCAGAGGCGTGATCAGCTTCTGGATACGGCGCTTTGCATTATTCGCGAGCAAGGTACCGATGCTCTGACGCTCGGTTATCTTGCCGAGCAGGCCGGCGTAAGCAAGCCTATTGCCTACGAGCATTTCGGCACGCGCGCTGGTTTGCTGATTGCGCTCTATGAGCAATTGGACCAACGGCAGGTCGATGAACTCGCTGCTGCGATCGAGGAAACGCCGAAGCAGCTCGAGAATGTCGCGCGGGTCATGAGCGATGCCTATATGGCGTGCTATCGATCGATCGGTCCTGAATGGTCGGCGATTTCGGCCGCGCTCAAGGGCGATGAGGAAATGGAAAGGTTTCAGGCAAAACTGATCGACAGCTATGTCGACCTCTATTGCTCAACCCTGGCGCCGTACACCGCTCTGCCGGATACCGAACTCCGTTTGCGCTGCGTAGGTATCATTGGTGCGGCAGAGGCGATTTCCAGAGAAATGGTGCGTGGGAATCTCGACGAAGCAGCGGCTGCACGCGTTTTGCAATCGCTGATCGTCAATTGGCTTTCCGCCTGAATTCCACCGTCAGTTTGCCGGCACGGGCTGGGGTATGGGACTCCCCTTGCTGTTCTTGCTTAGTGTCAGCACCAATAGTGCCGCGATGAGGCATAGAATTCCAGCGACGAGGAAGGCTGGCAGGTAGGTTGCGTATTCGGTGCGGGCGAAACCGCCGCCATAGGCCGCCGAAGCCGCTCCAAGCTGGTGCCGGCAAATATCCATCCAAAGACCAGCCCGGCTTTCTCGCGGCCGAAACGATCCGTTGCAAGCTTCACTGTCGGCGGGACCGTAGCGATCCAATCGAGACCGTAGAACATGGCGAAAAGAGACAGGCCATAGAAGGAGAAGTCGGAATAGGGCAGGTAGAGCAGCGAAAGGCCGCGCAGTCCGTAGTACCAAAACAGGAGCCAGCGATTGTCCACCCGGTCGGACAGCCAGCCGGATCCAATCGTACCGAAAAAATCGAAAAAGCCCATCATCGCCAGCACGCTGGCTGCAGCCACTGGCACCATGCCAAAGTCGCCGCACAGTGCCACAAAATGTGTGCCGATCAGGCCGTTCGTGCTTGCGCCGCACACATAGAATGTTGCGAAAAGCACCCAGAAGGTGCTGCTGCGTGATGCTTCCTTCAATACGAAAAGAGGCATGGTGACCAGCGACAGCAAGCCACCGGTTACCGGCAGCGAAGTGGCGATTTCCTTGTCACCATAGGCGGGAAGACCGACATCCGATGGCCGCTCGCGCATCAGGAAGAAAACAGCGACAACTGCGACGATCAGCAATCCACAGATCAGCATGATCGCCGTCCGCCAGCCATAATGATCGCTGAGCGAGGCCATGAGCGGCATGAACGCCAACTGTCCAGTTGCAGAACTGGCGGTCAGCATGCCGAGTACCAGGCCGCGCCGTTCGGTAAACCAGCGTGCGGCGACGGTAGCGCCCAGCACCACTGCGGTGAGACCCGTTCCGAAGCCGACGACAATACCCCACAGCAGAATCAACTGCCATACCTCTGTCATGGCCAGCGAAGCCAACAGTCCACCAGTGATCAGCGCCAATGCAACGCAAACCACACGACGGACGCCGAAATAGTTCATGAACGCCGCAGCAAACGGGCCCATGAGACCGAACAGCAACAGCCGGATGGAAAAGGCCGTGGCGATTTGCTCAGTTTCCCAGCCAAATTCCTTTTCCAATGGCACGATCAGGACGCCAGGCGCGCCTACCGCCGCTGCCGTTACGAGCATAGTGAGAAACGTGACGGCGATGACCACCCAACCGTAATGAACATTGCGACGGGCGAGCGAAGCGGCGAGCGATCATGTCCGGTCTTTCAGGGAAGAGGGCTAGTGCTGCATCAAATCAATGGTGCTGACGAGAGATCGAGGAGATCAAGTTTGCCACCGGCAAGCCGTTGCCTCGTACGGGCATTGGTCAGCAATTCGTGTGGCGCACCAAGGGGAATGGCGCTCACCTTGTCGAGCCGGTCGATATGCTCCGCGGTCAGGACAAGCGAAGCGGCAGCGAGATTGTCGCGCAACTGCTCGACGGTTTTTGGACCTATGATCGGCATGACACCTTTGGCTGCAACCCAGGCAATGCCGACATGGCTGGGGGCCGCGCCGATTTCATCGGAAATCGCCAGCAATTCGTCGATAATCGCCGTTCGCTGCGGACTGTCTTCGTGCTGGATAACGACGCCGAGGCCCGTGGCACGGCCTTCCTCACCCCTGCGGTACTTGCCCGTAAGCAAACCTCCTCCAAGCGGCGACCAACCAACGGTACCTAGCCCGAAGCCTTTGGCCATAGGCAGCAATTCACGCTCGGCGCTGCGTTCAACGAGACTATATTCCGTCTGGAGACCGGCCACCGGCGTCCAGCCGCGCAGGGACGCGATGGTCGCGCCACTGGCGATGCGCCAGGCCGCGAAGTTGGAGAACCCGGTATAAATGATCTTGCCCGCGCGGACGAGATCATCGAGACCGCGAACGATTTCTTCAATTGGCGTCATTTCATCGGACATGTGAACCCAGAGCAGGTCGATGCGGTCTGTCTTCAGCCGTTTCAGGCTGGCTTCGACCGCCTGGATCATGGATTTGCGACTGTTGCCGACGCAGAGAGACTGGGAGTTGCCGAGGCGCCATGTGAATATTTGGTGGCAAGAACGAAGTTGTCGCGTTCGGGGGCAATGAATTCTCCTATCATCGCTTCCGATTGACCAAACTGATAGCTGTCCGACGTATCGATGAAATTTCCCCCGGCTTCGGCATAGCCGTCGAAGATTGGCCGCGCGATATCAGGCGTGGAACCATAGCCCCAACCGGTGCCGAAATTTCCCGTGCCCAGCGCAAACTCCGAAACGCGGAGACCTGTATGATTGCCAAATAGCTTGTAGCGCATGAGATACTCTCCCTTTTGCAGTTGTCTGCCGCAGTCGATTTTAAATGATGATCATAATTATTGACTATACATGACGATCATCATATAAAAAGTCAACAATGTTTTTTGAAAGGATTGGTTCATGCGTGTCAGCAGGGAACAGGCAGCCAAGAACCGGGAGCGGATCATAGACGTTGCTAGCCGGGAATTTCGCGAGAAGGGTTTCGATGGGATCGGCGTGGCGGACGTAATGAAAAGTGCCGGCCTGACACATGGTGGCTTTTATGGCCATTTCGCATCCAAGGACGACCTCATCGCGGAGGCCTGCGCCGCTTCAATGGATCGATCGGCCGAAAAATGGTCGAAGCTTGCGGAAACATCGCCGGACGAAGCTTTCGCAGCGATTACCAGTTCCTATCTGCTGAAAGCACATCGCGACAATAAGGCGTCGGGATGCACGATGGCGGCACTGGCCCCTGATATTGCACGACAGAGCGGGCCTGTGCGCAAGCGTTTCAGCGAGGGTACACGTACCTTGCTTGACATTCTTGCCAAGGCAATTCCGGGACAATCCGAAGAGTCCAGACGTGAGAAAGCATTGGCCACGATGGCGGGTCTCGTCGGCACGCTGGTTCTGTCGCGTGCCGTTGACGATCCCGAATTTGCCGACGAAATCCTGAAAGCAGGGCAGGCGGCTTTTGGATCTGGCGAAACCGCCGAATAGATCCGAAAGCTACCGCCCAGGACGTCCCGTCTTGCCGGGCCGGCGCTTCTTTCGATCAGATGCTTCTTCATATGAACCAGCACCGGTCCGTTCACGGCGGATGATCGTTTGATCGTTCCGGTTCGTGCCGGTAAAGGCCGGCTTTTCGGGCACATTGCCGATAACAGGTTTTTCCGTGCGTCCGACCGTCATCTCATCGAGCGAATTCTTGCGGAACGCACCCGGTCCAAGCGGACGGGTGGTGTCGCCGCCCATCTCGTCGAGATGCGGTTTGCGGAATCGCGCGGAATCCTTGTCGTTCTCGTCGATCACCACACGATGCATGGCGCGGCCAGCATTGTGCCTGCCCTTGGTACGACCCGTGACCGGGCTTTCCATCTCGACTTCCCGCGCCATCGGATCGTCCGAGATAGCCAATTCCATCTCGCGCAGACGCTTGATCTCATCGCGCAAACGAGCCGCGACCTCGAAATCGAGATCATCTGCGGCGTCGCGCATCTGCTTCATCAGATGTTCAAGATGCGCCTTGAGATTATTGCCCATCATTGCGCCGGATTCGGCAAAATCGGAAATATCGGCGCGAACGTGGTCGCGTTCGTAGACGCTGTTGAGAATATCGCCGATGTTCTTCTTGATGCTGGCGGGCGTGATGCCGTGTTCGGTGTTGTAAGCCTCCTGTTTCTCGCGGCGGCGATTGGTTTCCGCCATCGCCCGCTCCATCGAACCCGTGACATGATCGGCATAAAGGATGACCTTGCCGTCCACATTGCGCGCCGCCCGGCCAATAGTCTGGATCAATGAGGTTTCAGAACGCAGGAAGCCTTCCTTGTCCGCATCGAGAATGGCGACAAAGCCGCACTCCGGAATATCGAGACCCTCACGCAGCAGGTTGATACCGACAAGCACATCGAATGCGCCAAGGCGCAAATCACGCAGAATCTCGATCCGCTCCAGCGTGTCGATGTCGGAATGCATGTAGCGAACCCGGATACCCTGTTCGTGCAGATATTCGGTCAAGTCTTCGGCCATGCGCTTGGTGAGAACCGTGACAAGCGTGCGATAGCCCTTTGCAGAGGTTTCGCGGATTTCACCGAGGACGTCGTCGACCTGCGATTTCGCCGGGCGCACTTCGACGGGCGGATCGATGAGACCAGTCGGCCGGATGACCTGTTCGGCGAAGACGCCGTCGGACTCTTCCATTTCCCATTTGCTGGGGGTCGCCGAAACCGCAACAGTCTGCGGCCGCATGGCGTCCCATTCCTCGAACCGCAATGGACGATTGTCCATGCAGGAGGGCAGGCGAAATCCGTACTCGGCCAACGTTGCCTTACGACGGAAGTCGCCCTTGTACATGGCGCCGATCTGCGGAACCGTGACATGGCTCTCATCGATGAAGACGAGGGCGTTGTCAGGAATATATTCGAACAGCGTGGGCGGTGGCTCGCCGGGCTTGCGGCCTGTCAGATAGCGTGAATAATTTTCGATGCCGGCACAGGAACCCGTGGCCTCCAGCATTTCCAGATCGAAGGTGCAGCGCTGTTCGAGCCGCTGCGCTTCGAGCAACCGTCCGGCAGCGTTCAGTTCGACGAGGCGGTGTTTCAACTCTTCCTTGATCGACTTGATGGCCTGGTTGAGCGTCGGTCGCGGCGTCACATAGTGCGAGTTGGCATAGATCTTCACCGAGCGCAGGTCGCCGGTCTTCTGGCCCGTGAGCGGATCAAACTCCGTGATTGCTTCGATCTCGTCGCCGAACATGGAAATGCGCCAGGCGCGGTCTTCCAGATGGGCGGGAAAGAGCTCGATCGTGTCGCCGCGCACCCGGAACGAACCGCGGGTGAAATCCATTTCGCGGCGCTTGTACTGCTGCGCCACCAGATCGGCGAGCAGGGCGCGCTGGTCCAGACGGTCGCCGATCTTCATTTCGAAGGTCATGGCCGTATAGGTTTCGACTGAACCGATACCGTAGATGCACGATACCGAGGCGACGATGATCACATCGTCGCGCTCCAGCAGCGAGCGGGTGGCTGAGTGGCGCATCCGGTCGATCTGTTCATTGACCGACGATTCCTTCTCGATGTAGGTGTCGGAGCGCGGCACATAGGCTTCCGGCTGGTAATAATCGTAATAGGAAACGAAATATTCCACGGCATTGTTGGGGAAGAACGATTTAAACTCGCCGTAAAGCTGGGCCGCCAGTGTCTTGTTCGGTGCAAGGATCAAGGCCGGGCGTTGCGTTTCCTCGATCACCTTGGCCATGGTGAAGGTCTTGCCGGAACCGGTGACACCAAGCAGAACCTGCGTCTTGTCATCCTCTTTGACGCCTTCAACGAGATCGCGAATTGCAGTTGGCTGGTCACCGGAAGGTGTGAATTCGGTTTCCATCCGTATCTGGATACCGCCTTCGGATTTCTCGGGACGGGCAGGCCGATGCGGCTGCCAGGCGGTTCCATTCTTGAATAATGGATTGCCGCTTTCGATCAGCGCCGAGAGGGCTGCAACCGTGGCCGTCGCCCCACCGGGCATGATGCTGCCTGCGTCTTCCAATCCGATATCGAGCCCAGCTACGGGATTAAGACCCGCAGCGGCCCGTGTCTTCGGATCGGTCGACCCGCCAATAGAAGTGCCACGTGAGGTCCGCGATGCAGTCGACTGCTTGCTTGCCGTTTTCTTGGCCTTGGCAACCTTCGGTTGGGTGGTTTTTGCCGTTGCTTCGGTAATCTGGTTTGCCCAATCACTAATGGAACCGGACAGCGGTGTGCCTTCCAGTTCAGCTTGGGGTGCTTCGCCAAAACCGTCTGTATTATATTTGTCAGGAGATTTAACCATAGGTTGAATATGGTGGGAGTCCGGCAAAATGGAAAGAGTTGAGTTTTGAAAAGTCGATCATCCGGACAGGCTCCTGACATAGTGTTGTCAGGAGGTGCGCCCTATCAAGCAGTTGGATGGCTGTGCACGAAACGCTGGAATATTTGCTCGCGATGATAACGCAAAAACTCGGGATGAGGGCGATGGCTGTCGTTTTCCGGCAGATTTATTTGTCCTGATTCATTCAGCAGACTATCGATCCGGGGCTGGAAACAGTGACGCGATTTCAGGATTCGGTAATCGGTATCAATCGAGATAAGTCCCTTGTCGAACATCCAGTGAAGACATCGCGAAAGCGCGATGCCATTGCTTGCCGAATCTGGCCCGCCTGCCTCGACAGGCATTATGTGCGCGCATTCCACTTCGAAAGTACCATCAGGGGCCTGCATCGAGATCCCGGTCATCGCGCATTCCATGTCATAGGCCTCGCCGACCATCTGTCGGAAAGCCCGGTCGCGCAGAGAACGCGATGTCAATATCCGCGTGCGCTCCGACGTGGCGGGTGGATCTTCAGAGAAGCCCCACGATGATATCGGGGAAGGCGGCGTCTCTTCATCTGGCAAGACCGTCTGGAGGCCCGCTTCCATGATCCGCCTGAAAACCCCATCAGATATTGCTCGCACGGACTGCTGTGCCAGCGAGGCATTCACAGAACCATCGCTCTCCTTCATATCCTGTTCGAAATAAGGGTTGGCCAGAAAAGCATCGCGCACGCTGAAGGGCACGGGTGTGGGAAACTCAATGTACTGATGAAGGGATGCATTGAGGTAACCCGGCCAGTCATCGGCGGCATGAATCGCCATCACACGCGCAGCCGCGAAATACCCGGCCGGACGAATTTTACGTTTTCCAGCCCGCGGCATGGGTTGATAGTAGATAATCCAGTCGCCTAGCGTGTCCCGAACGATGTGCTGGTATTTATCGTTGAAGCGGAAGCGGAGTTCGAGGCACTGACTATCGTATTCTCTCGATTTAATATGAAAGATTGCTGGCACGCTGCTTAGATCCTGCTGCTGAAACAAAGGTTGTTTCAGCATGGCGATGGCCGGATTGAAGCGAAACGCATTCGGAATTGTATTTTCAGGATCTGCTCAATCTGCGATGGCAAGGCGCGGAGCCTTGTCAGCCATAGCGCAGTTTAAGGCCTAGGATCGTGAGGATCAGCAGAAGTGTTACCCCGTTCGCGGCCATGACTGGCCAGGAACTAATCATCATTCCATAGACCAACCAGAGGAAAACACCCAAAACGAGCGAGACATTGGTTACGAGCGAAATACTTGCTGTATCCCGATGCCGGACAATCCTGATGATCTGCGGGATCCAGCACAGGGTGGTAATCACGGCGGCAAGGCTGCCGATAAGCTCGATATGGAGAGGCACGGATCGATCTTTCAAAAGGGGGAGGAATGCAATTGATATATGAGCAGATTCTTCTGAAAAATACAGCGGAATCATGACACAAAGTTACTGCGCGACAAATTTATTTTTTGCGCGTTCTTGCGCGCTATCGCATGGCACCCAGAAGCCGGGCAGGAAGGTAAATTACGAGAGAAGCTGCACCGGAAATAGCAGATGTTCCGTCGGCCAGGATCGCTTGCCCGGTCGGGGTCTCGTCGCCCTCAAGTATTCTTTCCGATAGCTGCCCGCTGCGGGACATTGCCATAAGTGTTGGAGAGCTTGCGAAGACGCCATGCGACCCGCCATCGAGTTCCGACGCGTCCAGAACCAGAATGCCGAGCTTCTGCAGCATGGGGATGCTTGAACCGTCGCCGACACGTGCGTGGCCGCCGGTAATGCGGCCCGATACGTTCAATGCGCGGTCCGCACGCGATACGAGGACGACAAACGGTCTTGGCAGTTCGCCAATATCCGCGACTTGCGACTGGAACACGTCGACATCGATATCGGGTGCCGCGAGCATCACTCCGGACAAGTGGCGGAGCACGTCGCGGTGGCCGGTTTCTGCGAGTTTGGTGAGCGCTTCCATGACGGCAAACGAGCCCATCGAATGGCCGACGAGCAAGGTCCTGGTGGCTTTTGTCCTGGCAATGAGCTGCAATAGTTCGGCCAGCCCCTCCCGGCCATAAGTCGCACTGTCGCGGTCATAGACATAGAGCCCCACAGCACCGGCCGATGGCCAGGAATAATGGACCGCGACGGCGGGAAGGCCGTAATCATGGGCGATTTGAGCTTGGCGAAAGACACCGTCGGCAAAGTTGTTATTATAGCCGTGGACAAAGATGAAAATCTCACGCTTGTCGGCAGGGCGCCTTGCAAGTTCTGCATTGATCCTGTCGACGAAGATTTGACCGTTGTCGTAAGGCTGGAAAGTGGTTGCTGCAAAATGCCGGGCCGGATTTGGCTTGCTACTGGATTTTTCCACTTCGCCGTTCTTGTGATTGGGCGGAATGCCGATGTCGACGCGGGCGAAATTCAGGGTCGACGAGCGTTTCGACGAGTAGGGCTGGGAGAGGTCGTCCGAGCGCTCACGGCTGGTCGCAACGAAAACAGGTACGACCGCTTTCGGGCCGGTCTTGTCATTGACAACAGGTGCTGGCACTGCAGCATTGGCCTTGATGACGTTGCGTGCATCGAGACCAAGAACGGCGCGCCCGCCACAACCGGCAAGCATGAGCATGACAAGCAAAAATGCCGACAAGCGCGAAACAGTCATGACCTCAACTCCGATCCGCAGTCGCGCGAGTTAGAAACAGCATTCAGCCTGGCGCTGCAACCCAAAAGCGATCACCAGCCGCGCCTCAAATACCCGATAGCCTAGGCTCGTGACAATTTTCCAACACTTGCCACGTGCCGAGCCTATCAGACAATCAGCGGATCGCTTCCCATGTTGAGATGGAGTTCATGCCCATCGTATGCGTTGGCTTCTGCAACCGTTTCATTCAATTCCACGCCAAGACCGGGTTCCGACGATGGAATGACGTAACCGTTTTCCCACTGGATCGGCTTCTTCAGGATGTCGGCGTGGAAGCCGCCGAAGGCCTGAATACATTCGAGAATAAGGAAGTTCGGACTGCACGTTGATATCTGGATGTTGGCTGCACCGACGATAGGGCCGCAATAGAGATGCGGCGCGATCTGTGCGTGAAAGGTCTCTGCCATTCCGGCAATCTTCTTGGCCTCAAGAATGCCGCCGACGCGGCCAAGATTCATCTGCAAGATGTTTGCTGCCCTGTTCACCAGCAACCGCTGAAACTCATACTTGGTCGTCAGGCGCTCGCCGGCAGCGATGGGAATGGACGTATGCTGCTGCACATAGCCCATATTCTCCGGCATGTCCGGCGGTACCGGCTCTTCCAGCCAGAGCGGATCATAGGGCTCGAGCCGCTTTGCCAGCCGCACGGCGCTGGTCGGTGTCATCTGGCCATGGGTGCCAAACAACAGATCGGCCTTGGAACCAACGGCCTCGCGCACGAGACGAACGAATTTCTCGCCAAGATCGAGCTGCTCAAGCGAAAGCTGCCGGGGATCAAACGAAGTGTAGGGAGCAACCGGATCGAACTTAACCGCGGTATAGCCCTGCGCGACATATTCGGCCGCGCGCTCGGCCGAGGCTTCAGCGTTCCAGTAGATGGCGGACGTCTCTCCAAGTTCCGGCTTCGGGTAGAGATAGGTGTAGCTGCGCAAGCGCTGATGCACCATGCCGCCGAGCAGTTCGTAGACCGGCTTGTCCGCTTCCTTGCCGATAATATCCCAGCAGGCCATTTCCAGCGCTGAAACCGCGCCCATGATCGTCACGTCCGGACGCTGGGTGAAACCTCCGGAATAGGAGCGGCGGAAAAATCGCTCGATATGATGCGGGTCTTCGCCGATGAGCCAGCGCTCGGCGACATCTTCAATGACCTTGCGCATGATTTGCGGACTTACGGTCGAATTATAGGCTTCGCCATAGCCAACTACACCGGAATCGGTCGTGAGTTTGACAAAGAGGAACCAGGTGCCGCCAAAGGAAGGCGGTGGATTGCCGACCACGAAGGTTTTGACATCGGTTACTTTCATGGCTTACTCCTGACGTTCGCTGCTAGAGAGAGACTAGGCCACAGCCGGAGTATTCCTGAAACCGCGCAACGACCCGCTATGTCGGGTTTCCGACAGTTCTCGCACGTGCCCCCTTTTCAATCCCGCTGTCGCACCGCATCATTGGCCGAACCGCAATCATTGGCCGAACCGCAATCATTGATGGAGACTGCAATTGACCGAAGAGACGAAGCCGATTGGCGAATTGACCCTGCGTACGCTCGCAATGCCGGCTGACGCCAACGCGGCAGGCGATATTTTCGGTGGCTGGGTCATGGCGCAGATGGATTTGTCCTGCGGCATACGGGCGGCGGAACGGGCGAGGGGACGCGTGGTGACGGCAGCGGTGAAGGAAATGGCCTTCGCCAAGCCCGTCAAGATTGGCGATACGCTGTGCGTCTACACCCATATCGCCCATGTCGGCCGTACGTCGATTACACTGAAGGTCGAGGCCTGGGCGCAGCGGTATCTCTCGGATTTGATGGAGCTGGTCACCCACGCCGATTTCGTCATGGTCGCGCTCGACAAGAGCGGCAAGCCGACGCCGGTGCCCGCGACCAGGTCCTGACCCTACTAACTCTGACTGCCGATCATATATTTGTCCCAGAACCCGGCCTCCGCTTCGGTCTGTTCGACAATGTCGATCCACAGGCCAGAAGGATCATGGAAACCGAAACGGCGTTGGCCGAAAGGCTCGTCTATCAAAGGATATTCGATCTTGAGGCCGGTGGCGCCGATCGTTTCAAATGCTGCCTTGGCGTCCTCAACCTGAAGTTCGAAACACATGCCCTTTCCGCTGAAATTATCAGGGCCGGGCGGGGCGGATGGATGGTCGGGGGTCATGAAGGCGATCGACGCCGATTGATCCTCCGTCGTCAGCCAGGAGATCCAGGTGCTGTCGAAGCCGCTGAAAAAGCCCAAATGCCGGATCCAGAAATCGCGACAGGCCTCCTTTCGATTGGTGACGATGATCGGATAGCGGTCAGTGAAACGCATGGTGTCCTCCCGGGATTACGAATCCTCGCATTAAACAAGCATCGAAAAGCCGGTGGCAAGTAGCGTTTGTCAGGAGGCTGAAATAGGAATATGTTCTCAGATGAGAACTTTCAGTTGGAAAATTGCAGCTACGGCAATCAAGACCTGAGCGGCTTTTGACATGGGCCTTGGATGCAGCGAGTATCGACCAAGCTCCTGTTCCATCTCAGGAAAAAAGCATTTCCACTTCTGTGAAAAGCGTTTCATATTTGACCAAAACCATTCCATTTTAGGCAGAAAGCGTTTGAGAAATTGGGGCAAGAAAGTGGCATTTTTCGGAGCAATTCAAGACTACTCACGCAGGCGCGGTGAGATCGACAGCGCGAAAGTCGACTTCGTCGAGCTGTTTTTCGACCTCGTTTTCGTCTTCGCCATCACACAGATATCGCATTTGCTGCTCCACGATCTGAGCCTCAAGGGGCTTGCCGAGAGTGCCTTGCTGCTCGCAGCGATCTGGTGGGTCTGGGTCTATACGATGTGGTGCACCAATTGGCTCGATCCGGCCACCCCGCCAGTGCGGATCATGCTGTTCGTGCTGATGCTGGCCGGACTGGTGCTTTCCACTTCAATTCCGACCGCATTCGGCGAACGGGGATTGGTATTCGCGTGTGCCTTCGTTTTTATGCAACTTGGCCGATCGATCTTCATGATCTGGGCGTTGCGTCACCACAATCGCGCCAATTACCGGAATTTCCTGCGGATCACGATCTGGCTCGCCATTTCGGGTTCGTTTTGGGTTGCCGGCGGTTTTGCCGAGCCGGAAAGCCGGCTCTTCCTTTGGCCCATCGCTTTGGCAATTGAATTGCTGGGGCCTGCGTTCGGTTTCTGGCTGCCGGGTCTGGGCGCGTCGTCGACAGGCGATTGGGATGTGGATGGCAACCATATGGCGGAGCGAGCCGCGCTGTTCATCATTATCGCGTTGGGGGAGTCGATTCTTGTTTCAGGCGCTACTTTTGCCGATCAGGAGTGGAATTTCATCGCCTTTTCTGCATTCCTGACGACCTTCGTTGCCTCGGTCGCCATGTGGCTGGTTTATTTCAACGTCGGTCAATCGGCAGCCCACCACAAGATCGCGGCTACCGATGATCCCGGCAGGATTGCGCGCGTGGCCTATACTTATGTCCACGTTCTGCTTGTGGCCGGTATTATCGTCGTCGCCGTCTCGGATGAGCTCATTCTCGCACACCCGACAGGTCATTCGGATGCTGCCACGATCTGGACCTCGATTGGCGGAACCGCGCTTTATCTCGCCGGGAATCTGCTATTCAAACGCTATATCGCCGGTAGAGTGCCGCTCTCTCACCTGGTCGGCCTGGGGCTATGTGCAGTTCTGACCTTCTTTGCTGCAAACCTGTCGCCGCTCATGCTTGGTGCGTCGACGAGCGGCATTTTGATCATTGTCACGATCTGGGAGTATTTCGGTCAGGCTGAGGCAGATCATCCGGTCAAAACCTGACTGTCTAGCGGCAGGCGCGGTGGCCGCTTCGGCGTTGCATCAGGTCGAAATGGAAATGATCACGGTGGAACCGGTCATAGCCCGGACCGAGAACCGTTGTGAAATAATCGCAAGCGTCAGAGCGAACGGTATTCAAGAGGCCCCGTTGACGAAAGGCAAAGAAGCCGGGTTTCTGCACCTTGATATCACGGCCATTGTTGAGCGTAATTTTGGCAATGTCGAGTGCGTTGCCCTTGGAATGTTCGGACATGGCCCTGCCGCGCTGATTGCTCATGGTGCGGCAGGAATAACTCGATGCCTGATGAATCGTATTGATCCCCGAGAGGTAGCGCAGCCGAGTCGAAGGCGAGAGATCGCCCTTGACCCAGCGCGCGAAGGCAAGCGTCATCTGGCAGTTTAATGTTGCGCTCGGCTTCAGTTTGATCCGTCCGCTCGAAAATCCGCTAACCGTGAGCGGGTGATCGATCCGGCAAACGCCGCCGTCATTGATGGGTTCGCGTTCCTGGAAGACGACGCCAAGCCGTTTCAGCTGGGTGCGACAGGCGACCTCGCTTCCTGACATGGCCACGGCACTTTCACCGCGGGCAATGGGATCGCGAATACCCCCGGGATAGCCATAGCTTTCGGCATCATCGGAGGCCGGCTCCGATTCCGGCAGGGAGTAGGGTTTCGGCTCGGCGACCTGCGGGGCGTCCGGCACGACAAGTGTATCCGGCTGCTGTCCGGCGTCCGGCACAGATAGCACCTCGGGCTCCTGCACGGCGAACTCGCCTGATTGCGGGTTGGATAACTGCTCAGTTGCCTCACTCGCTACTTGCTGGCTCTCCTCGCTCGCCAGCGATTGATCGGCCACGGGGGTATCCGTGCCATTACCCACATCGGCCATTGGACGCCTCACATCGCCCATGCCGCAAGCACTGAGCGCCATGCAGCTGCACAGAGCCAGAATGGTTGAAACGCGCTTCAAGTTCATAGCGGACGACAACGCAAAACTCATGTCACCACATCCCGTTTGCCCGATACGCAGGCGGATGCAGCTAAAAATAGAGACAAATTGTAAAGGAAAGGTCAGTGCGACAATTAACGCCTGCGTCGGGAATGTGGCGGCATTTTCTATTGAAGTGGCTTGATTTTGCTGCATTCAACGATGCAATTAGTGCACTGCACAACAAGCCTCTCCTTTCCTCCCGAAAGAACCATCATGCCAACCTTCTTATCGCCTTCCATCCTGCCGATCATATTTCTTATTGCGTCCAACGTGTTCATGACTTTCGCCTGGTACGGGCATTTGAAATATCCGGCGGCGGCGCTCACGCCAGTTGTCTTCATCAGCTGGGGTATCGCGCTGGTGGAATATTGGTTCGCCGTTCCGGCAAATCGCATCGGGCATGCGGTCTATTCGACGGCGGAACTCAAGACCATGCAGGAAGTGATCACGCTGGTTGTTTTCAGCCTGTTCTCGGTGTTTTACCTGAAGGAATCATTCACCTGGCAGCATGTGGCCGGTTTCATTCTGATTGCCGGCGGCGCGACGCTGATCTTCAAGGCTTGACTTCGGCACGACTTCGAAGAGCCGGAATAAGCTCAACCGTAATCATTGCGATGAAGATGAGCGCGCAGCCGGTCGCTCCCTGAAGTGACATGCGCTCTCCCAGCATAAGCGCGCCGAAAAGAGCCGCGAACAACGCTTCGGAAGACAGCATGATGGCCGCCTGCGGCGCAGTTGTGAAGCGCTGACCAACGGCCTGCAGTGTGAAAGCGATGCCGGACGAGATGATCCCGGCAAAGAGAATTTCCGGTGCAGCGGCGATAATCGAAAAAAGTTCGGTGCGTTCTGTTCCAAGGGTCACGATGAAGCCAAGCACAGCGCATACAGCAAACTGTACAAGTGAAAGCATGATCGGCCTGCCGTTATTTGCGGCAATGCGATTGATGAAGATGATCTGCAATGCCCAGAAGACAGCGCATGCAACGATCAGCCAATCGCCAGTCGTCAGTCCTTCCAGGAGTCCCCCTGATAGGAGATAAATGCCGGCAAGTGCGGTCAGCGCGCAAGGCCACACGACAGGATGTGGCCATTGCCAGAAAAGCAGGACAGCGAGGAACGGCACCATGACCACATAGAGCCCGGTCAGGAAGCCGGCATTTGTGACAGACGTTGTCTGCATGCCGATCTGCTGGAGCGCTGCCCCTGCAAAAAGCATCAACCCGATGACGGCAAAGCCGAAATAGTCGGAATGCGAGAGCTTCTTCGGGGCTGCCTTTGCTTCGCGGATCGCAAGTGGCGTTACGGTAAGCACTGCGAGCAAAAAGCGCAGGGTGATGAACATGAAAGGTTCGACACTGTCCATGGCACTCGACTGCGCCACGAAACCCAGGCCCCAGATGGCTCCAGCAGCAAGCAGCAAAATATTGGCACGGCCATGCGTCATGATGATCCCACAGATTCTGCGGTCACCTGAAATCCCGCGACGGGATGTCTACAGATTGCAATTTACGTCGGCAAGAGCATCAGCCAAGAGAGTGCCTTGAACGTCAGGTCTGTGGCGTGCGCGTCAGCCGGATGATTTCCCCGTTGCTGTCATCGGTAAGCAGATAGATCGAGCCATCGCTTGCAACGCGCACATCGCGGATACGCCCAAACTCGCCTTCGAGAAGAAGTTCCTCGCCCTTGATGACGCCTTTCTCGTCGCGGTCCAGTCGTACGAGCATCTGGGATTTCAGTGCCCCGACGAGGAGATCGCCCTTCCACTCCGGAAACATCGGCCCTTCATAAACCGCCAATCCCGAAGGTGCGATCGAGGGATCCCAATAATACAGGGGCTGTTCGTAGCCTTCCGCTGCGGTTCCTATGCCAATTTTCGCGCCGGAGTAATCTCTGCCATAGGTTATGATTGGCCAGCCATAGTTCTTGCCAGCCTGTGGCTGATTGATTTCATCGCCACCCTTGGCGCCGTGCTCGACAGTCCATAGCGATTGGGTGACGGGATCCCAGACCGCGCCTTGCTGGTTGCGGTGTCCCTTGGACCAGATCTCCGGCAAGCCTTTTTTGCCATCAGCGAACGGATTGTCCGCTGGAATGGTACCGTCCGCGTTGATCCGAAGCACGGCACCGGCCCGATCCTTGAAATCCTGGGCCCGCATTTTTTCACCCTCATCACCCATGGTCACGAACAGCTTGCCGTCCGGCGCAAACACAATGCGCGAACCAAAATGATTCGAGCTTTTCGTTTTTTTACTGGCAGGCACCAGCACCTTCACGTCTTCAAGTGAAGCGCTGTTTGCAGAACGAACGAGCTTGGCGCGCGTCAGAACCGTACCGGACCCGCCCTTTCCCGGTTCGCAATAGCTGAAAAAGATCAAGCCGCTTGTGGCGAAATCCGGTGCAAGCGTGACATCGAGAAGACCACCTTCGCCGCCAACGGCGACTTCAGGGACATTGGCAACCGGCTCCGATACTCTGCCGTCCTTGACGATACGTATGGTTCCGCTGCGCTCAGTGACAAGTAGGGCGCCATCAGGAAGGAAAGCCAGCCCCCAGGGATGATCGAGCCCCTCGGCGACTGTCTGCGCTGAAATCCTTACGGCGGTTTCGGTTCTGTAGTCCTTGGCGTGCGCGTTCATGGACGAGGCCAGCAGCGCAACAGACGTGCTCAGGAATGCAATGCTCAAGCTTTTTTTCATTGGAGGCGTTCCCTCATTCGATCCCATGATGACATTTTGCGCATAATCCATGCATCCGTCGTGTCACAGTGACGTGAATGGCTGTTTGATTCCGGTTCAGTCGCCGGTTGCAAGTTGAGTGTTGCGACATTTTCCACTTTGTTCGTGAAATTGCCGGAAACAATGCTATATTAGGGGACGAATGACTGAACGGTTCCGAAGTCTTGAGCTTCGGCGACCGTTTTCTTTTTGTGCCGCGCGGCCTCGTTGGAGCGCTGCTCGACACTGTCTACGAAAGGAGAGGGCATGGAAAAGGTCCCGATGACTCAGGCTGGATTCGACAAGCTCAAGGAAGAATTGCGCTGGCGCCAACAGGAAGAGCGTCCTCGCATTATCGCGGCGATTTCGGAGGCGCGCGCCCATGGCGACCTTTCGGAAAATGCCGAGTATCACGCCGCCAAGGAAGCGCAGAGCCACAATGAGGGCCGCGTCGGCGAGCTCGAGGATTACACCGCTCGTGCAGAGATCATCGATATTTCGAAGCTGTCAGGCGCCACGATCAAATTTGGCGCCACGATCCATTTGATCGACGAGGACACTGAGGAGAAAAGGATCTACCAGATTGTTGGCGATCAGGAAGCTGATCCCAAGGCTGGCCGCATTTCCATTTCTTCGCCGATTGCACGTGCGCTGATCGGCAAGAGCGAAGGTGACACGATTGAAGTCATCGCACCTGGCGGTGCCCGGTCCTACGAAATCATCGGTTTCAGATTCGTTTAACGCGGTGTCGTTTGATACCGTGAGCAACGTCGAGGTGATCGCTCCGAATTTCAAGCGCAAGCTTTCGGGAGTCACCTCGACGATCATTCAACTTATCCCGCTACAGCGGGCGAATGGTCTCAAGATCGTGACAATGGGCCCGGGGTTGCCGGCCGATCTGCCCAGCATCGGATGGGCTTCGCTCCCCCGTCTCTGGTTCAAGCCGAGGACCCGGCCATTCCGTATCTGGCATGCGCGCCGCAACAATGAAATGATCGCCGGCATTTTCATGCGCTCGGTCCTGCGCATGAAACTGAAGCTGCTGTTTACCTCCGCGGCGCAACGCGACCACAAACCCTTCACCAAATGGCTGATCCGGCAAATGAACGCCGTGATTGCAACGAGCGGCAAGTCAGGCAGTTTTCTGAAAGTGCCGCACACGGTGATCATGCACGGTGTCGATACGGAGCTGTTTCACCCGCCACAGGATGACCAGGACAAATTCTCTGCATCGGGGCTTCCGGGGCAGTATCTCGTCGGCTGTTCCGGGCGTATCCGGCCTTCGAAAGGCACTGACCTGTTCGTTGACGCCATGATCAATCTTCTGCCGCGATATCCGCAGTGGACCGCGGTCATGTCCGGCCGGACGACTGCGGAGCACAAGGGCTTTGAACAGGCGCTGCGCGACAAGATTGCACGGGCAGGGCTCGGCGATCGGATTGTGTTCCTGGGTGAGGTGCCGGATGTGCGCCTTTGGTATCGCAGGATGACCCTTTATGTGGCTCCTTCACGCAATGAAGGCTTTGGCCTGACACCGCTCGAGGCGATGGCCTCGCAGACCGCCGTCGTGGCGAGCGACGCGGGTGCCTACGCCGAGATGATCGAGCCCGGAACCGGAACCGTTGTTCCTGCCGGGGATGGCCCTGCGCTCGAAGCGGCGATTGCTCCCTATCTCGCGGATACGGCGATGTGCGAAAGGGCTGGCAGGTCGGGCCTCGCCCATGTCAGGGAAAAGTTCCCGCTGCAAAAAGAGGCCGCCAAGATACTCGAAGTCTATGAGCAGCTGTTTGACGATGGATCACGGCGGTGAAGGTTGCGGCATTCATCATCCATCTCAAGCGCGCTACGAAACGCGGCGAACATGTGCGCCGGTTGATCGGGCGCTTGCCGGTGAACGCGGAGATCATCGACGCGGTGGATGCGCTCGACATGCGCGATGGTGACATCGACGCTGTCTATGCGCGCTCGCTTCACAGCCCCTTTTACCCCTTCAAGTTGCGTGTTTCGGAAGTCGCCTGCTTTCTATCCCACCGCAAAGCCTGGCAAACCATCGTTGATCGCAATCTCGATGCTGGTCTCGTCATCGAGGATGATGTCGATGTGGACGATGCTGCCTTTGCGGTGCAGTTGAGCCAAGCCATCGCTGTCCTGCAACCAGCTGATTATATCCGCTTTCCTCGCTGGCCAAGGGGCGAAAAGGGACCGGAAATTGCCCGGGAAGGCGCCGGCAGCATTATCGAGCCGGAATTGCCGGGACTTGGCATGCAGGCGCAACTTGTCGGGCGCGATGCGGCGATTGCGCTTCTGGCGGCGACGGAGCGGTTCGACCGGCCGGTGGATACGACAATCCAGATGCGTTGGCTGCATCCGGTACGGATCCTGTCAGCACGGCCTATCACCATTCGTGAGATCGATTTCAATCTGGGCGGGACGGTGGTTCAGGACAAGAACAAGACGTTTCTTGACCGGCTTGGCCGGGAAATCCTGCGGCCCTATTACCGGGTGACGCTGTATCTCAATAATCGATTTCGCCGCTAGAGTACCATCAGCGGTTCGTTCTTGACCGACCTGATCGTCAGCGATGTGCGAACGGAGTCGACATTGGGCGTCGATGTCAGTTCCTCGATGACGAAATTCTGGAAGGTGGTGAGGTCACTGGCGACGCAGTGGAGCAGGAAATCGGACTCGCCCGACACCATCCAGGCCCGGCGCACCAGGACCCAGTCTCGCGTTTTCTCGGCGAAGCTTTTCAGATCGGCATCGGATTGCCGGTGCAGGCGGATCATGCAGAACGCCACGATGTCCTGCCCCAGGATCGAACCGTTGAGGATCGCCCTGTAACCCTGAATGACGCCGCTCTCTTCCAGCTTGCGGACACGGCGCAAACAGGGGGGCGCCGAAATACCGACGCGCTCGGCCAGTTCCACATTGGTGATACGGCCATTATCCTGCAGCTGTTTCAGGATCTTCCAGTCGATTGCATCGAGGTCAGCCTTCAAAGGCATATTTTATCCTGTCCCAAGAGAATTGTGGTCACCATAGGCGATTCCCCGCGCTGTGTAATGTATCCCGCGCAGGTTGCAAACAGGTTCGGCATTCACTGTGGCGTGGCTGGCTGATACGAAGAATAGGATGCCCCCGGATCGTAATTTTGACATCTGATGCGTCATAACCGGTTCTGGGAAGCGATACAACGAGCAGGAAACCTCGCAATGCAGCATAGAAGCTGTGGCTAACCGGCCTATGTTATGCACAGACCTTGCAACAAAGGGGGCTGAACCACTACTTTATAGCGATTGAAAGCAAACCCCGGTTCGTGCCACCTATCGTATGTCGAGCTGATATCAATTCAAGGTCTTGTTATGTCACAGCGCCATGTGCCCGTTCTTATCATCGGTTCCGGTCCCGCCGGCTATACGGCGGCGATCTATGCGGCCCGCGCAAACCTGAAGCCGCTCATCGTGGCCGGCCTGCAGCAGGGTGGCCAGCTGATGATCACGACCGACGTGGAAAATTATCCGGGTTATGCCGATACGGTGCAGGGTCCGTGGATGATGGAGCAGATGCGCATCCAGGCCGAGCATGTCGGCGCCGAGATTATTCACGACATCATCACGGAAGTCGATCTGTCCGTCCGGCCGTTCCGTCTCATCGGCGATGGCGGCACACAATATACCTGCGATGCGCTGATCATCGCGACCGGCGCACAGGCGAAATGGCTCGGCATTCCGACTGAACAGGCCTTCATGGGCTTCGGCGTTTCCGCCTGTGCCACATGCGATGGCTTCTTCTATCGCAACAAGGATGTCGTGGTCGTCGGTGGCGGCAATACGGCGGTCGAAGAGGCGCTTTATCTCGCCAATCTGGCAAAATCGGTCACGATCGTGCATCGCCGCGATCAGTTCCGCGCGGAAAAAATCCTGCAGGACCGTCTGTTCCGCAAAGAAAACATCAAGGTTATCTGGGATAAGGCCATTGACGAGATCACCGGCACGGTAGCCAAGTCACCGCTTCCGGCATCGGTATCCGGCGTTCGCCTGAAGAACGTCAAGACCGGCGAAACAACGGAACTGGCCACGGACGGCGTTTTTGTCGCCATTGGCCACGCGCCCGCGGTCGAGCTTTTCAAGGGGAAACTCAAGCACAAGCCGAATGGCTATCTCTGGACCGCGGCAGATTCAACCGCAACAGATGTGCCGGGCGTCTTTGCCGCCGGGGATGTCACGGATGATATCTATCGTCAGGCGGTCACTGCGGCCGGAATGGGGTGCATGGCAGCTCTGGAAGCCGAACGTTGGCTGGCCGCTCAGGAACCAGTGCGTCAAGCTGCTGAATAGCAGCCGCTAGAATGGAGCTGGCCGCGAAATGCGTGGCCGGAACGGGGAGAGACTGCGCGATGTCGCTTGATTGGGACAAGCTGCGAATATTTCATGCTGCTGCGGAGGCGGGGTCGTTCACCCATGCCGCCGAGACGCTGCATCTGTCGCAATCGGCCATTTCCCGTCAGGTCAGTGCGCTTGAGCAGGATGTCGGTGTTCCGCTGTTTCATCGCCATGCCCGCGGACTTATCCTCACCGAGCAGGGCGAAGTGCTGTATCGGACGGCCCATGAAGTCCTGATGAAGCTGGAAAATGTTCGCTCGCGCCTGACCGAGAGCAAGGACAGGCCATCGGGGAAACTGCGTGTAACGACCACAGTTGGCCTTGGTTCTGGCTGGTTGATCGAGCGCGTGCAGGAGTTCATCGAACTCTACCCGGAAGTCCAGTTGCAATTGCTGCTCGACAATGAGGAGCTTGATCTGACGATGCGTCACGCGGATTGTGCCATCCGCCTGCGCCAGCCGCAGCAGCCTGACCTGATCCAGCGGCGGCTCTTTACCGTGCACATGCACGTCTACGCATCGCCCGCCTATATTGCCAAATATGGCAAGATTGAAAGTATCGAAGAGATCGATACCCATCGCATCGTCAGCTTCGGCGAGCCTGCACCGTCCTATCTCACCAATCTCAACTGGCTGGAGGTGATCGGCCGGTCAGATGGCAATTTGCGGCCCGCCGTCCTGCAGATCAACAATCTCCTGTCGATCAAGCGGGCGATCCAGAAGGGCGTCGGCCTCGGCGTTCTGCCGGATTATATGGTGGAGAAGGACTCGACGCTGGTCCGGCTCTTGCCGGAAATGGAATTGCCGTCCTTCGATACGTTCTTCTGTTACCCGGAAGGAATCAAAAACTCTGCGAAATTGCACGTGTTTCGAGATTTCCTTTTCTCCAAAGCGCGTACGTGGTCGTACTAGACTCCTTTTTGGGCCTTTTTCCGAAAAGTTTTTCTTTCCCGTCAGCCCTAAGTCCGCAGCATTGTTTTGTTCAATCGCCCATAATTGGCGTCTGAAATTCCAATATCACGCATGAATTCGCCGCTATGCGTTCGGCGCATGGGTGCAATGCACAATTGGATGTTGCGGGAAAAGGTCAAAGGCCTCATATCCACATCACTTGCCGGTGCGTCTCCTCCTCCCATTTGCGCGCCCGCAAGTGTTCCCCTCTGGAGGTTTTGCTGGAAACAGCATCCTTCAAAACTTAAGGCCGGGCAATTGTCCGGCCTCTTTTCTTTTCAGGGGCAAGTTCATCTCATCGATAAAGCGGTTCGCTTTCCAATCCCTCGTAGAGTGACGCCACCTGTTCGCCATAGCCATTGAACAGCAGGGTCGGAACCGTTTCTCCCGTGTGCAACACACGTTCCTGCGCCTGGCTCCAGCGCGGATGGGCAACCTCCGGGTTAACATTGGCCCAGAAGCCATATTCATTCGATGCAAGGCCTTCCCAGAAGCTTACGGGACGTTCGTCAGTGAATGTGATCTTGCGGATCGACTTCACCGATTTGAAGCCATACTTCCAAGGAAGCGCCAGGCGGATTGGCGCGCCGAATTGATTGAGCAGGGGTTTGCCGTAGACGCCTGTTACGACGAACGCCAATTCATTGACAGCTTCCGCCATTGTCACGCCTTCGACGTAGGGCCAGGTGTAGAGAAAGCCATTCTGCCCGCTCGCCATCGACGGATCGTTGAATGTCTCGAAGCGGATATATTTTGCTGAAGCCATGGGTTTGGCAAACTCGACCAGCTTTGCCAAGGAGAAACCCGTCCATGGCACGGTCATCGACCAGGCTTCGACGCAGCGATGCCGGTAGAGCCTTTCTTCCAGGGGGATTTTTGCCTCCAGGTCTGCAAAGGCAATCGTGAATGGTTTTTCAACCATTCCATCAATCTCGATATCCCATGGATTGGTGATCAATGTCTGCGCTTCAGTCCAGATGTCCTTGCTGCCACCAAACTCATAGAAATTATTGTATTTCGAGCTGATCTCTTCCGGGGTAAGGCTGCGGTCCAGCTTGTAAGCTTCGTTACGCTTTGCCGGATAGAGGGCAGGGTTGCCTGCGGGTTTGCGTTCACCCTCGGCACGCGCCGATTTAGGCAGGGCTGCATAGGCCGTGGCCGCCAGTGTGCCCAAGCCCCAGGCCTTTAGAATCGTCCGTCTGTTGAGAAATGCATCTTCCGGTGTTGCCAAGGCTTCGGAGATTGCCCAGGCGGGCTTTCGGTGGATAGCGACCATGATTATTCCTTGCGAAGAGATTTCGCTGCGAAAATACGCAGTTTTCGATCATTGGTGTCACACAATGCCGTGAAGTTTGGCCATCACCCTTGTTCGTTGAACCGCATTGTCACCCATGACGATGGATGTCACAACAATGTTGGAACTATGGAGCCTTGACGATGAAAAGTGCGGTACGAAAAATAGGAAATTCGTCGGGGGTGATCATCCCCAAGCCGTTCTTTGCCGAAATCGGGTCGAAGCCTGGCGACAAGGTGGATATGCTTGTCGAGGACGGCCGCATCATCATAACACCCGTTCACAGCGAACTGCGCGCTGGCTGGCCGGAAGATGCGAAACGGGTAGCAGATGAGGGAGACGACGCTCTTGTCTGGCCGGAATTTTCAAATGAAGACGACCGCGAACTTAAATGGTGAAACGCGGTGACGTCTGGTTTGTGAATCTGGACCCCACGATCGGCAGCAGAAAACTCGCCCTGCCTCGTGATTTCACCACCGGAGATGCACGACCATTTGCGCACGATTATCGCGGCGCCGATGACAACGGGAAGTCGTCCAGCCGGTTTCCGGGTAGCTCTGCGCTTTCAAGGCAAGGATGGGCTGGTGCTCCTCGACCAGGTTCGGACGATCGACAAACAACGCCTAGTGAAAAAGTTGGGTCAAGTGTCTGCCAATACGCTCAAAACCACCCTTGTGACGCTCAGGACAATATTTGAGGAATGAAAAAAAAGTGGCCCGCGAGGCCCCTCTTCATGCCGATCTCAGCGAAGGCTGGCGCAGAAGCGCTGAATGCGCTTGCCGGCCTCTTCGAGATTGGCATCGGAGGTGGCGTAGGAGATGCGGAAGTTCGGTCCAAGGCCGAAAGCCGATCCGTGCACAGCGGCGACAGCTTCGGTCGCCAGCAACTCGCTGACAAAATCCTCGTCCGTTGCGATGACCTTGCCAGACGGTGCGGTCTTGCCAATTGCCGCTGCGCAGGACGGATAGACGTAGAATGCGCCTTCCGGCTTCGGGCATTCAAGCAATTTGGTCTGATTGAGCATCGAGACGATGAGATCGCGGCGTGCTTCGAATGCCTTCTTGAACACGGTCAAGTGAGCCTGCGTTCCGTCGAGGGCTTCCACTGCCGCCCATTGCGAGATGGAGCTTGTGCCGGATGTCTGCTGACCCTGCACCATGTCCATGGCCTTGATCAGTTCGAGCGGACCTGCAGCATAACCGATGCGCCAGCCGGTCATGGCATAGGCTTTCGACACGCCATTCATTGTCAGCGTACGGTTATAGAGGTTCGGCTCGACCTGCGCGGGCGTGACGAACTTGAAGTCGCCATAGGTGAGATGCTCGTACATATCGTCGGTCAGAACCCAGACATGCGGATGGCGCATGAGGACGTCGGTGAGCTTCTTCATCTCGTCCCATGTATAGGCGGCGCCCGACGGATTCGAGGGCGAGTTCATGATGATCCACTTGGTCTTCGGCGTAATGACCCGCTCCAGATCTTCCGGCTGCAATTTGAAATCGTTCTTCTGCACGGCCGAAACGATGACCGGGGTGCCACCGCACAGCGCGACCATCTCCGGATAGCTGACCCAGTAGGGCGCAACGCAGATGACTTCATCGCCGGGGTTCAATGTCGAGAGCAGGGCATTGTAGATGACGTGCTTGCCGCCAGTGCCGACGATCACCTGGTTCGCCTTGTACTCAAGTTCGTTCTCGCGCTTGAACTTGCGGACGATGGCTTCGCGCAGCTGCGGGATGCCGGCAACGGGCGTGTACTTGGTCTCGCCACGGCGGATGGCCGCGATGGCGGCTTCCTTGATGTTGTCCGGCGTATCGAAATCGGGCTCGCCGACGGAGAGCGATATGACGTCCCGGCCCTCGGCTTTCAGATCGCGGGCTTTCTGGGTGATCGCAATGGTTGCGGAAGTCTTCACACGGGAAAGGGCGTCTGCGAGGAATGCCATGGTATCGTTCTCCAGTAACGAGGGTTTGATGACCGGTAGACGGTTTGCGGGCCTGCTATGTCGCAATGGCGGGCGAATCGCAAGCGAAAGCATGTGTGCAAGGGTTCACATCGCGCACTTTCTGTGCAGTGTGTGACATGGAACGCTGAAAACATCAGTGATGTTTACACGATGCTTCAATCAAAATGATTGGACAGACCGGGAAGTAGCGGGAATATTCGCCCGCCACAGGAGACCAGAGCCATGCCAAAACTCTATTCGCAAATCGATTCCGGAAATTGCTACAAGCCACGGCTTTTGATGGCAAAACTGGCGGTGCCTTTTGAGCACATTGCCATTTCTTCAACCGATGGTTCAACACGCAAACCGGAATATCTGGCGAAGAATCCGAACGGCAAGGTGCCGCTGCTTGAACTGGACGACGGGCGGTTTCTGGCAGAATCGAATGCCATCCTGCTCCATCTGGCCGAGGGCAGCCGGTTTATTCCGGAAGACAGCTACGAGCGGGCGTTGATGTATCAATGGTTGTTCTTCGAGCAGTATACGCACGAGCCGAATATCGCCGTCAGACGCGCATTGCTGGTCTATCCGGAGCGGGCCAAGGACGCGACGCCGGAACGCCTGGCGGCAACGCTTGAGGGTGGTAACAAGGCACTGCTCGTCATGGAAAGCCAGTTGCAGAAGACGCCCTATTTCACGGGCAGCACCATCAGCCTCGCCGACATAGCGCTCTACGCCTATACGCACGAGGCCAATCGCGGCGGCTATGATCTCTCCGCCTATCCATCGGTGTCGAAATGGCTGAGCCGCGTTGCCGGCGATGAGGGCCATGTTCCCATTGGCTGGCTTCCTGATTGATCAGCCGCTCGACTTGATCTCCCTGTCGGTGCCTGTCATGCCCGGCAGGCGCTCGGCCAGCGCATCGATCAGAATGCGCAAGCGCGCAGGCATGAAGGGCGCTTTCGGCCAAACGGCAAAGGTATCGAAAACCAGCGGTTCGACATCGGGGAGGACCCTGACAAGACTGCCATCCTGAACCCGGTCGCGAATGAGCCAGCACGGCAGCCAGGCAAGCGCAAGGCCGCCGGCGGCAGCATCGGCTGCCGCTTCGAGATCGTCGAGAACGATACGGCTCCGTGTCGGCGCGGCATAGGAGCCACCCTTGCTGTCCGGAAATAGCCACGGCCGTGTGGTGCCGTCGCGGCCATAGACGATCGCTTCATGGCTGGCGATATCTTCCATGCAGGCTGGCGTTCCACGAGCGGCGAGATAGGACGGCGAAGCGCAGATCGTCATGCGTTGCCGGGCGATCCTTCGGGCGGTAAGAACCGCGCTATCGGGCAAGACGGCATTGCGCACAACGAGGTCGTAACCTTCTTCGATCAGATCGACGGGGCGGTCGGTGAACGACATATCAAACCGCAGCGCCGGATATTGGCGCGCGAGATCGAACACCACAGGCGCCACGCAGCGACGGCCGAAGAGCACCGGCACGCTGATGCGCAGGCGGCCTGACGGTTCGCCCTTTTCGGGCGTCACTGCATTTTCCGCAGCATCCACGGCGGCAAGGACCCGAACGCAATGTTCGTAAAAGGCGTGACCATCGCCCGTCAGCTTGAAATTGCGGGTCGTGCGATGGCATAGGCGTACGCCCAGCCGCTCTTCCAGCCGCGCGACTGTCTTTCCGATGGCCGAGCGAGACAGGTGCAGCTTATCGGCGGCGGCAGAAAATCCTCCGGCATCCACCACCGTAACAAATTCCTGAATACCCGCGAGCCGATCCATCCTGACCTCCTATTGTAGAATTATCAGATACAATATTGCGCGAAATGAGCGCAACTGTATTGTCTTTCGCTTCTATAAGTTGATGTCCTCAAACCCGTAATCGGGCGCAAACGAGGACAGTAGAGCATGACGAAGACAATGAAACGCTGGCAATTGACGGCAGCGGGGAGGACAAACCTGAAGCTTGTCGAGACGGCGATCCCGTCACCAGGGCCTGGCGAGATATTGATCAAGGTTGGGGCGGTTTCGCTGAATTACCGTGACAAATTGCTGGTCGATGATGGGTTTGGATTGCCGGATCCGCAGATGGAGCCGTTAATACCTCTCTCGGATATCTCGGGGACTGTTGCCGCACTCGGCGAAGGTGTGACACGTTTTGCGACAGGCGACCGCGTTATTTCCACCTTCCTGCCGGATTGGATCGACGGTAGCGGGCCCGGGACGGCGCGCCATCCAAACGGCCGCACTCTGGGCGGATCGCTCCAGGGCGTACTGGCTGAATATGTCGTCCTCAATCAGGATTGGGCGGTCCGCGGCCCCGATGCGCTCAGCGATGTCGAGGCGAGCACCTTGCCCTGTGCAGGCCTGACCGCATGGACGGCGCTCGTCGAGCGCGGAAAATTGCGGGCAGGGCAAAAGGTGGTCGTTCTTGGAACGGGCGGCGTATCGCTCTTTGGCTTGCAGATCGGCTTGATGCACGGGGCGGAAGTGATCGTCGTTTCCGGCGATGACAAGAAACTGGCGCGGGCGAGGGAGCTTGGCGCCCATCATGCCATCAACCGCAAACGAGAGGATTGGGTGGAGGCCGTTTACCGCCTGACGGGCGACTACGGGGCAGATCATATCCTGGAGACAGTTGGTGGTGCGCATCTCGGGAAATCGTTGAATGCAGCGGCGGTTGCCGGACGAATCTCCCTGATCGGCATTCTCGAGGGCCTTGATGTTTCCGGCGGCTTTGGCGCCTTCGCGCGCAAGCGCCTTGTCGTGGAAGGCATACAGGTCGGGCACCGGCGGGCGCTGGAGGACCTGGTCAGGGCTTTCGATCTTTCAGGGACAAAGCCTGTGATCGATGCAATCTACAAGATGGATGAGTTTGAGGCAGCGCTCGATCATCTCGATCGGGGCCCTTTTGGTAAGATTGTGGTTGAAGCCGGTTAGAAACTGATTCCGAGATATGGGATAAACTATTGGTTTTAAATAAAAAAGGCGGGATAAATCCCGCCTTTTCAAATTCATGTGCGTTCAGAAATCAGACGATTCCCGTATGCGGTTATCAGCCGGCAACGCTAAGGTTGTCAGCGGACGACTTGCCCGAACGACGATCCTGTACGATCTCATAGTTGACCTTCTGGCCGTCATTGAGACCGCGCAAACCCGCGCGTTCAACAGCGGAGATATGGACGAAAACGTCTGCACCGCCAGTATCAGGCTGGATGAAGCCGTAGCCCTTAGTGCTGTTGAACCATTTCACTGTT
Source organism: Phyllobacterium zundukense (assembly GCF_002764115.1). NCBI lineage: Bacteria > Pseudomonadati > Pseudomonadota > Alphaproteobacteria > Hyphomicrobiales > Phyllobacteriaceae > Phyllobacterium > Phyllobacterium zundukense. The sequence goes on from NZ_CP017940.1 coordinate 879,696, forward strand.
CCCGAAGCCATGGGAAGTTCCTTTCAGATATATAAGACAGGCAGCATGCACATATGCGGCCCAGGGAATCGAACCTATGCAATGGAGTTCATCAGGAAGCGCAACAGGTTACGCAGGTCGCAAAGTCACTCGACCGATAAAATCGATGCCGGATACATATGACAGAATTTGTGCCAAAACAAGCCGTATTCAAATGCGTTTCTCGTCAGGGCCAGGTGCCGCGGGTTGTATGAGCGGATTTTGGCTCTACATTCCCTGTTGAATTTCAGTGCACTATCCGACGTACTTTAAGAGTAGATGGTAGAGTGAACAGGCCGAATCGCGGTCGTCCACGGGGGAAACTCATGGCGGAGAAGAAACAGAACCGATCCACAGCCACCTCGGTCGCGGGCGAAGTGGAAGCCGGGCTCCTCTCCCAGCTGCGCGTCATAGGGGATATCTACTGGATCTCACCGGTCCGCAACCGGCTGATTCTGATGATCCTCGGTGTTTTCAGTATCATCATCGTGACGTCGGCGGGGCAGGTACTGCTGAATCGATGGAACGTGCCTTTTTATGACTCGCTGTCCAGACGAGATTTTCCCGCCTTCATCGATCAGCTGATGGTGTTCTTTGGGATTGCTTCGGTTCTCCTCGTTCTCAATGTGGCCCAAACCTGGCTGAACCAGATGACGCGGCTGAAATTGCGCGAAGGCCTTACCCGGGATCTGGTCGGTGAATGGCTGCAGCCACGCCGCGCATTCAAGCTGTCCAATTCCGGGCCCATCGGCGTCAATCCTGACCAGCGGCTGCACGAAGATGCGCGGCACCTGTCGGAAATGTCGACCGATCTTGGGTTCGGGCTGTTGCAGGCCTCGATCCTGTTGATCAGCTTTATCGGCGTGCTGTGGACATTCTCCAGCGGTTTCGTGTTCAACGTCTATGGTTATAGTTTCTCCATCCCCGGATACATGGTCTGGGCAGCTATCATCTACGCAGCGTCCGCATCCTGGTTGAGCTGGCTCGTCGGGCGCAAGCTGATCAAGTTCAATGCGGATCGCTACCAGAAAGAGTCCGAACTGCGCTTTTCGCTGATGCGGGTCAATGAGCACATCGATGCGATCTCGCTCTATCGCGGAGAAGCTGACGAGAATCGCAGGATCGGCTTCGATATCGACAGCCTTCTTGCTGCGATCCGCCTGCTGGTCACAGCGCTCACGCAACTAACCTGGGTGACTTCCGGGTATGGCTGGATCACCATTGTCGCGCCTATTCTCGTGGCGGCGCCGGTTTACTTTGCCGGGAACCTGTCATTTGGCGGGTTGATGGCGGCGATCGGCGCCTTCAATCAGGTGCACGATGCGCTGAAATGGTTTGTCAATAATTTTGGTGCCATCGCCGACTGGCGCGCAACACTCCTACGCGTGACCTCATTCCGGCAGGCTGTGCAAGCCACCGATGTCAGGAACAGTGTAGAACAACGGATCAAGTTCACGGAATCCGGCTCAAACGAGATCGTCCTCGATTCGCTCAAAATCACAGCGCCGCGGGCGACAGTCCGATTGAAAGAGAAGAAAGCGGTTGTGAAAGAAGGTGAGCGGGTTCTGATCACCAGCGAACCGGGGATCGACCGCACTTTGCTTTTTCGTGCGATCGCGGGCCTTTGGCCATGGGGAGCAGGAACTGTCAGTCTGCCTCCAGACACAAACATCCTCTTTATGCCGCGTCTGCCCTATTTCCCGCCGGGCACCTTGCGCGAGGCCATGTCCTATCCTGTCGGCAAGGACGGATTTTCCGATGAGGAGCTTATATCTGCCCTGCATGACCTTGGCTTGACAAGGCTCGAGACCATGCTGGATTTCCACACGCGGTGGGACAGGGAATTGAGTGACGACGAACAACAATCGCTGGCTTTCGCCCGGCTAAAGCTGCACAAGCCGAGCTGGGTGGTGATCGACGAGGCGCTGGATGGCATGGAGGACGATGCCTACCAACGCGTTACGGCGGTCTTGCGTGATCACCTTGCCAAATCAACAGTCGTGCATATCGGTCGCGAGGACAAGAATGACCATGTCTTCGCTAAAATACTGCACTTTGTCAGCGATCCATCGGGGCATGGACTGGAAGAGGAGCAGCTTGAAGGCGTTTGAGGCGAGCCCTCTTTTCAACGCCACTGGTTTCGCTTGCCGGTTCACCAGATCGTTTTGACGTGAATATAGTCGCGTATTTTCTCGTCTGCAGTGATGAGTGGCGCGGCAAGTGCTCGCGCCGTGGCAACTATCATGCGATCTGCCGGGTCTTTGTGAAATGTACCGGGAAGCCCTACGGATTTAGTGGCGATTTCCACATTTATCGCAGCCATAGCCTCCCTGCTCAGTATCGAATCTCCGGTAACCCACCAAACGAGCACGTGCGCGCCCAGGCAATTGACAGGATGGCTCCAGGAGCGGAGTCACCCTGCCGTAAGCCAAGATTTCAGAATCAGACGAAATAATCCTGTAGCGGCCTGACCTCCAGCGATCCGGCCTTCAGCGCGGCAATGGCTTCCGCCACCGCGTTGGCACCGGAGAGGGTGGTGTAGTATGGCACCTTCTGCATCAGCGTTGCCCGGCGCAGCGATTTCGAATCCGAGATCGCCTTGGCGCTGTCGGTGGTGTTGAAGACCAGCTGCACTTGCCGGTTGCGGATGGCATCCTCGACGTGCGGACGCCCCTCCTGGACCTTGTTGATCTTCTGAGCCTCGACGCCATTCTCTTTGAGGAAGCGGGCTGTGCCCCCGGTCGCAAGAATCTTGAAACCTTGTCCGGCAAGCCGCTTCACTGACGGGAGGATTCCCGGCTTGTCTTCGTCACGCACCGAGACGAAGAGCGTTCCGTCGCGTGGCAGATCGACACCGGCGCCGAGCTGCGATTTGGCAAACGCCAGTGCATAATCATAATCGAGGCCCATGACTTCGCCAGTCGAACGCATTTCCGGTCCAAGCAGGGTGTCAACGCCTGGGAAGCGTGCAAAGGGGAAGACCGCCTCTTTCACCGCGATGTGCTTGCGCCCTGTGGTCGAGGGCTTGCCGCCGTAATTGGCAAGCGCACCGTCCAGCGTTTCGCCGGCCATGATCCGTGCCGCAACCTTGGCGATCGGCTTGCCGATGGTCTTGGCGACGAACGGAACGGTACGCGAGGCACGCGGATTGACTTCCAGGACGTAGATGGTGCCATCCTTGATGGCGTACTGCACATTCATCAGCCCGACGACGTTGAGCGACTTGGCAAGCGCCGCAGTTTCCTTTTCGAGCTCCGCAACCGTTTCCGCCGAAAGTGAATGGACCGGTAGCGAGCAGGCGCTGTCACCTGAATGGATACCAGCCTCTTCGATGTGTTCCATGATACCGGAGATCCAGGTATCCTTGCCGTCGCAGAGGCAATCCACATCGACCTCGATCGCTTCGGTCAGATAACGGTCGAACAGCAGCGGGTTCTTGCCAAGCAGCGTATTGATCTGGCCGGTCTTGTCGTTCGGATATTTCTGCTTGATGTCTTCCGGTACGAGTTCCGGAACGGTGTCGAGCAGGTAGCTTTGCAGGCCGCGCTCATCGTGGATGATCTGCATGGCCCGGCCGCCGAGAACATAGGACGGACGCACGACAAGCGGGAAACCGAGTTCACCGGCGATCGTGCGCGCCTGTTCGACCGAGTAAGCGATGCCGTTTTTCGGCTGCGTCAGATCGAGCTTGACCAGAAGCTTCTGGAACCTGTCGCGGTCTTCGGCAAGGTCGATCGCATCCGGCGATGTGCCGAGGATCGGAATCCCCGCCTTCTCCAGCGCATCGGCGAGCTTCAATGGTGTCTGACCGCCGAACTGGACGATGACGCCGTGCAAGGTTCCGGCGGTTTGTTCGGTGCGCAGGATTTCGAGGACGTCTTCCGCAGTCAGCGGCTCGAAATAGAGCCGGTCCGACGTGTCATAGTCGGTCGAGACCGTTTCGGGGTTGCAGTTGATCATGATGGCTTCATAGCCCGCCTCGCGCAGGGCGAAGGCGGCATGGCAGCAGCAATAATCGAACTCGATGCCCTGACCGATACGGTTCGGGCCCCCGCCGAGAATGACGACCTTCTTGCGGTCGGAAACCTGCGCCTCTGAGGCGAGGGCCCCGGCAAACGGCACTTCATAGGTCGAATACATGTAGGCCGTCGGCGAGGCGAATTCGGCAGCGCAGGTATCGATGCGTTTGAAGACGGGATGGACGTCGAGCTTGTTGCGCAGCTTTGTCACGTCGCTGGCTTCCACCTTGGCGAGGCTGGCGAGGCGCGCATCGGAGAACCCCATGCCCTTGAGCATGCGCAGGTTTTGCGCATCCTGCGGCAGGCCGTGTTCGCGCACACGCTCTTCCGTGGCGATGATCTCGGCCATCTGCTCCAGGAACCACGGATCTATCTTGCAACCTTCGTGAACTTCCTCGACGGAAAGGCCGAGGCGCAGCGCCTGACCGACCATGCGCAGGCGGTCCGGGGTCGGCACGCCGATGGCGGCGCGGATGGCATTGTTGTCGCTGCCTTCGCCAAGGCCCGGAATGGCGATTTCGTCGAGGCCAGTGAGGCCGGTTTCGAGGCCGCGCAGGGCTTTCTGCAGCGACTCCTTGAATGTGCGCCCGATGGCCATGACTTCGCCGACCGACTTCATGGCGGTGGTGAGTGTCGGCTCGGCACCTGGGAACTTCTCGAAGGCAAAGCGCGGGATCTTGGTGACGACATAGTCGATGGAGGGCTCGAACGAAGCAGGCGTCGCGCCGCCCGTAATGTCGTTGTCGAGTTCATCCAGCGTGTAGCCGACGGCGAGTTTCGCCGCGATCTTGGCGATGGGGAAGCCCGTTGCCTTCGATGCCAGCGCCGAGGAACGCGACACACGTGGATTCATCTCGATGACGATCAGACGGCCATTTTCGGGATTGACCGCAAACTGCACATTGGAGCCGCCGGTTTCGACCCCGATCTCGCGCAGCACCGCGATCGAGGCGTTGCGCATGATCTGGTATTCCTTGTCCGTCAGGGTCAAGGCCGGTGCAACGGTGATCGAGTCGCCGGTATGGACACCCATCGGATCGACATTCTCGATGGAGCAGATGATGATGCAATTGTCCGCCTTGTCGCGGACGACTTCCATCTCGTATTCCTTCCAGCCGAGGACTGACTCTTCGATCAACACTTCGGTCGTCGGTGACGCGTCGAGACCGCTGCCGATGATCTCGTAGAACTCGGTGCGGTTATAGGCGATACCTCCGCCGGTTCCGCCCATGGTGAAGGAAGGGCGAATGATCGCCGGAAGGCCGACATGGTCGAGTGCGCTACCGGCCATGCCGAGCGCATGGGAGACATAGCGCTGCTTGCGGTCGCCTTCGCCGAGCTGCCATTCGGTTTCGAGTTTGTCCAAAGCAGCGTCGAGCTCGGCGCCCGAATATTTGGCCTTCACGGCTTCGCGCTGTTCCTGATGCAACCTGCGGTCGAGATCCTTGACCTCGGTGGCGTTGGCCAGCATGGATTTGGGTGTCTCGAGGCCAATCTTGGCCATGGCTTCGCGGAACAATGCGCGGTCCTCGGCCTTGTCAATTGCTTCGGCGTTGGCGCCGATCATCTCGACATTGTAGCGATCGAGCACGCCCATGCGGCGCAGTGACAATGCGGTGTTGAGTGCGGTCTGCCCGCCCATGGTCGGCAGCAACGCGTCAGGCCGCTCCTTGGCGATGATCTTGGCAACGACTTCAGGGGTGATCGGTTCAATATAGGTCGCGTCCGCCAGTTCCGGATCGGTCATGATCGTTGCCGGATTGGAATTGACGAGGATGACGCGGTAACCTTCTTCCTTTAGGGCCTTGCATGCCTGCGTGCCGGAATAGTCGAACTCACATGCCTGACCGATGATGATCGGTCCGGCGCCGATGATCAGAATAGATTTGATGTCGGTGCGTTTTGGCATGGTACGTTCCTATCAACAGCGTGCTGCACAAAAAACCGCACGGTTTTGACCGTACGGGCAGACACATAATTCCAGATGCGAGGCTAAGGCTGCCTTATAGGCAATGACTCTCTTCTACGTAACCCCAAAAACGCGCCTTTTTACGCTTTTTCGCAACAGTTTTCACCTGGTCGGCGGGTTTGGCTTCGTCCTGCATTAATCAGTCACGAAAATTGATTATGTATCGGTTGCAGCCGCACGTTGAAAAATAGCACCGTGCGTGAAACAAATATCGCACTATACTGTTGATAGTGCAGGGTATCGGCGGTCAAGGCCGGCGGGGTAATCGGGAGACGGGAAATGCGTTGGCAGGGCCGCAGGCAGAGTGACAATGTTGAAGATCAACGCGGCGAAGGCGGCGGCGGGTTTCCCGGCGGTATCGGCCGCGGCGGCGGGTTCCGGCTTCCGGGCGGCTCCGGCCTGCGCACGGCGCGCGGCGGCGGGTTTTCCGGGATTATCATCCTGGCGGCAATCTTCCTGTTCCTGAAATTCTGCACCAACATCGACCCAATGCAGATTCTCGTCGATTCCGGTGGTGATGGCGGGCAGCTGGTGCCGGGCCAGAGCCAGACGGCTCCTGGGGAAACGTCGGTCACGAGCAATGACGAGATGACGCAATTCGTGCGCACCATCCTGGCCGAGACGGAAGATGTCTGGAGCGGCATTTTCCAGGCCGAGGGCCAGACCTATCCAGCGCCGACAATGGTCCTGTTCAGCGGGCAGGTCCGGTCAGCCTGCGGTTTCGCCAGCGCGGCATCGGGCCCGTTCTACTGTCCCGGCGACAAGAAGCTCTATATCGATCTGAGTTTTTATGACGAACTCGACAAGAAGTTCGGCGCTTCCGGCGATTTTGCCCAGGCCTATGTACTTGCGCATGAAGTCGGCCATCACATCCAGAACCTGATTGGTGTTCTGCCCAAATTCAACGCGATGCGCCAGAACATGGGCGAAGCGGAAGCAAACGCCATGTCGGTTCGGGTCGAGCTCCAGGCCGATTGCTTCGCTGGTATCTGGGGTCATTTCACCAAGCAGAAGGGGATTCTGGAAGCGGGTGATCTGGAAGAAGCGCTGAACGCTGCGCAACAGATCGGCGACGATAACCTGCAGCGCAAGATGCAGGGCTATGTCGTGCCGGAAAGCTTCAACCACGGAACGTCGGCGCAGCGCGCTACGTGGTTCAAGCGCGGCTTTGACAGCGGCAAGCTGGAGAGCTGTGATACGTTTAGCGGCAACATTTAGGAATCAAACCCCTCCCCATCGCTTCGCTCCGTCCCTCCCCACAAGGGGGAGGGTGGGCGTTAAATTCTGAAGCAAATTGTAGCCGGCGAGCGATAGCAACCTTCCCTCCTTGCCCTCTCCCTTGTGGGGAGGCAGCAGGGAGGGGTCTTTCACTATTACAACCGCCGCCAACCTAAACGGCGCTCTGCTCGCTTGTGAAATCCATGCCCAGGGCATGGGCGACAGCCGCGCGTGAATGGATGGTTGTCGAGTCGAAGACCGGCAGCGCGACGTTGTCGTCGGTCAGGGAGAGGCAGATCTCCGTGCAGCCGAGAATGACGCAATCGGCGCCGGCATCCTTGCCGCGCTGAATGATCTTTTCCAGCGCCTGCCGGGACTCTTCCTTGACGATTCCGCAGCAGAGTTCATCGAAAATCACCGAATGAACCTTGGCGCGATCGATCTCGTTGGGAACAACGACCTCGATGCCGAACTCGGCGCGCATATAGTCGGCATAGAAGCCATGTTCCATCGTGTAGCGCGTCGCGAGAAGGAGCGGGCGTTTCTTTCCTGCCGCGGCGAGGGTGCGGCCCGTTTCCTGGCGGATATCGATGAGGGGAACACTGACCGAGGCAGCCACGGCATCAGCGACGAGATGCATCGTGTTCGTGCAAATCAGGATGCAATCCGCACCAGCGCCTTCGAGGCGCTTGGCCGCATCGGACAAGAGGGCAGCTGCATCATCCCAACGGTCGCTTTTTTGCAAGGCCACGACTTCGGCAAAATCCAGCGACTGCATGGCAATCCTGGCTGAGGCCAGGCCGCCGAGACGCGTCCGGACGATTTCATTGATCTGGCGGTAATAGACCGCAGTGCTCTCCCAGCTCATGCCGCCGATCAGTCCAATAGTGCGCATCACAAATTCCCTTTTGGTTCACGATCGGAATAATAAGTTGGATTGGACGCGAAAGGTTCGCAAAGTTTGTGAGAAATACTTTTAATCGTGCAAAAAATCAGCGAATGATTTATAGAATGCGCGGGAAATTTGCTAGGGAAGCGACATGCTCGACGATCGTGACCGCAAGATTCTGGATCTGCTGCAGGAAAATGCAGCGCTCGCCGTCTCCGATCTGGCTGACCGCGTCAGCCTTTCGATCTCCGCCTGTTCGCGCCGCATCCAGCGGCTCGAGGAAGACGGCTATATCGCCCGGCGCGTCGTTCTCCTTGATCGCCCGCTCATGGGGCTACCGACGACGATGTTCGTGATCGTGCGCACGGCGCGCCATTCCGCCGACTGGCTCGAACAGTTTCGCAAGGCGATCAGCGACATTCCGGAAATCGTCGAGGTGCATCGCATGACCGGCACCATAGACTACATTCTGAAACTGGTGCTGCCGCGCGTCGAAGCCTATGATGAAATCTACAAGACGCTGGTCGAAAAGGTCGAATTCTTCGATATATCGGCGTCCGTTTCCATGGAAACATTGAAGGCAACGACGGCGTTGCCGACCCATTACGTGCGATAGATTCAGGTGATGCCGGCCTGCAAGTCGCGTCTTTCTACGCTTCCAGGTTCGGTACGGTTTGGCAGGATTTGTCAGGAGGATTTTGCCCTAAAGTCACTTTTCAGTGGCGTATTTGCCGATTTCCTGATCATGTTCACGTATTGTTTCGCTAGAGCGAAGCAATTATAACGATTTTCCGCGTCAATTGCGGACGTAAACGCCCTTTGCGAGTTTTCCGATGATTGACCCGATCCTGGCCAAACGCGGCCTGACACTCGTCTTCATGATCCTGCTGCTGGATATTATCGGCATCGGAATCATCGTTCCGGTTTTGCCCGCATATCTTGAAGAATTGACCGGTTCGGATGTAGGGCACGCGGCGATCTACGGTGGCTGGCTGCTTCTTGCCTATGCCGGAATGCAGTTCGTGTTCGCGCCGCTGATCGGCAATCTCAGCGATCGTTTTGGCCGCCGCCCGGTGTTGCTTGTGTCGGTCGTGACCTTTGCTCTCGACAATCTGATTTGCGCGCTTGCGCCAAACTTCGCAATCCTGCTGGTTGGCCGGATACTTGCCGGCATCAGCGGCGGCAGCTACTCGACAGCCTCCGCCTACATTGCCGATGTCAGCACAGACGAAAACCGGGCGAAGAATTTCGGCCTGCTTGGCATTGCATTCGGCTTTGGTTTTATTGTTGGACCGATCATTGGCGGCTTCCTTGGCGAGTTTGGCCCACGTGTGCCGTTTTTCGGGGCTGCACTGATTTCATTTTTGAACTTTGTCGCAGCCTATTTCCTCCTGCCTGAAACGCTCGGCGCGAAGGATCGCCGGACATTCGAGTGGAAGCGCTCCAATCCGCTCGGCGCGTTGAAACAGATGCGCAACCACAAGGGCATTTTATGGATCGGATTGGTCTTCTTCATGCTGACACTCGGTCATATGTCCTATCCGGCCGTATGGGCCTATGTCGGTAGCTACCGCTATGGCTGGAGCGAAAGCGATATCGGCATGTCGCTCGGTATCTATGGTCTGTGCAGTGCCATCGTGATGGGGCTGATCTTGCCGCGTATCGTTTCAAGATTTGGCGAATGGCGCACAGCCGTCATTGGCCTCGCTTTCGCCGCGCTCGGTTTCTTCGGCTATGCCAGCGCGTGGCAGGGATGGCTGGTCTATGTCGTGATTATTGCTACCTGCCTGGAAGGCGTGGCAGATCCAGCCATGCGCAGTATTGCCTCCGCCAAGGTGCCCGCCTCGGAGCAGGGCGAGTTGCAGGGAGCGATGACCAGCCTCTTCAGCATCACCAATATTATCGGGCCGCTGATTTTCACCCAGATTTTCGCGATCTTCACGGCACCGGATGCGTCGATAGCATTCAGTGGAGCACCCTACGTGCTCGGTGGCATTTTCGTGCTGATGGGCCTGATTGTGTTTATCCTGCGCGTTGAAAAGCCAGTGCTAGCCAAGGATGAGGTTCTCGCTCCGGGTGCATTGGCTCCAAACGAGGCAGGATGAAAAGCAAGCTCAGCGCTCGGCTTTCAGGTCAAGAGTCGTTCCTCAGCTCTCGTCATGGCACGCTCGAACAATGATGGATCGCCAAGCGCGCGAGCAAGGACGAGCCCGCCCTGAATGCTGATGACAGCCTCTTCGGCGAGCTCGGAAGCCTTGGCTTCATCGTGCCCGGCGCGTTGCAACGCCGCAGCGAGGGCCGTTTTCCAATTGGCAAAGTAGTCCTTGATCTGATCGGTAAAGCGATCCCGGACATTATCGAGGGCGAAGGCGCCGACAAGGCAGATACGCCGTCCGGAATGAAAATAGTCGATAACCGCGCTGCACATTTCGCTGATCGCCACGCGCGGGTTTTCGGCCTCGCGCAATGGTCGATACACGTTGTCCTCGAACCATGTGTCGATCTCGTTCAGGACCGCTGCCGCCATCTCTTCCTTCCCGCCGGGAAAGAAGTGATAGAGGCTGCCTTTGCCAAGCCCGGTCTTTTCGCCGATGATCGACAGGCTCGCGCCCTCGAAACCATGTTCGCGGAAGATCTCGGCAAGGACTGGAATGACGTCCGAACGTTCGGCAACGGTTTTTGCCATCAACTATAACCCTAGATCTGACAGGCCAGGATGATCGGCCGGGCGTGGAACCGAGCGGTCCCAGAAGAATTTGCGTTCTGATTCCTTGATGGGCAAATCATTGATACAGGCAAAACGCTTTTGCATCAGTCCGTTCTCATCAAATTCCCAGTTTTCATTGCCATAGGCACGGAACCAGTTACCGGAATCGTCATGATATTCATAGGCGAAACGGACGGCGATGCGATTGTCGGTGAAAGCCCAAAGCTCCTTTATCAGGCGATAGTCGAGCTCCCGTTCCCACTTGCCAGCCAGGAAAGCGACAATGGCCTCGCGCCCCTGCACGAATGTCGAGCGATTACGCCAATAGCTGTCAACCGTATAGGCAAGAGACACGCGTTGCGGATCGCGGCTGTTCCAGCCGTCTTCTGCACCGCGGACCTTCCGGATGGCGGTTTCACGTGTGAATGGTGGCAGTGGCGGGCGTTGTTCTGACATTTCAATCTCCTTGCAGTGTACTTATAAGTAAAGTCTGTACTAATCGGTAAAGTAAGATTTCGAACGTGTCAACGGGCACGCGGATGAATCTTTTACCTGCCGTGCTGTGCACGCTATTTTCTCGGCTGCCCCGTTGGTTTAAGCAGGCGGGATCGCTGTTCCAGCTGAGGTGAAATCCAGATGTCCTATGAAAAACGTATCGCGCTCAATGCCGAAGGCCTGACCCTGTCCCGCCTGGTCCTTGGTGCATGGCGGTTGTTGAGCGGGCCGGAAAGGCCCGACGCCACCAGCGTGGCGCGGCTGATCAGCGAGGCGGTCGATCTGGGAATGACCAGCTTCGATCACGCCGACATTTATGGAGATTACGGCGTTGAAGAAGTCTTCGGTACAGGGCTCAAGTACTGGGGTGGCCAGCGCGAGGCGATCGAGCTGATCACCAAATGCGACATCATGCTGACATCGGACGCGCGCCCGGACAATCGCATCAAGCACTACGACACCAGCGCCGCCCACATCAAAGCGTCGGTGGACCGCTCGCTCAAGAATTTGCACACGGATTACATCGACGTGCTGCTGATCCATCGTCCTGATCCGCTGATGGATGCGGACGAGACAGCGGCAGGGCTGGAGAGTGTCGTGAAGGCGGGCAAGGTGCGGGCTGTAGGCGTCTCCAATTTCTCGCCCTCACAATTCGACCTGCTGGCTTCGCGACTGCCTTTCCCGCTGGTGACCAACCAGATCGAGGTGTCTGTCGTCCATACGGCTTCGCTATTCGATGGCAGTCTCGACCATGCGCAGCGCCTGCGTTATGCGCCGATGATCTGGTCACCGCTCGGCGGCGGTAGCCTCTTTACCGGCGATGGCGCGCAGGAGAAGCGCGTACGCGAAACGTTGACGATGATTGCGGATCAAGCAGGCGGCGTCGACATCTCGGCGATTGCCATTGCCTGGCTGCTGCGGCATCCGGCGCGGCCGATCCCCGTACTCGGCAGTCTCAAGCGTGAACGCCTTGCCGCGATGGCAGCAGCGCTCGATATCAAGCTCGAGCGCCAGCAATGGTTCGAGATTCTAAAAGCAAGTACCGGCCAGGATGTCCCGTGAGCATCAGGCAGCGTGATCGCGTTCGGGCAGGGGCTCCAGCCCCTTCCTTTCGCGGATCAGATTGAAGAACCGGCGGAACAGATAGTGCGAGTCCTGCGGGCCGGGTGACGCTTCCGGGTGATGCTGGACCGAAAACACCGGACGTCCGACAACGCGAAGGCCGCAATTGCTGCCGTCGAACAGCGAGACATGGGTTTCCTCAACGCCGTCCGGGAAGGATTCGGCGTCGACGGCAAAGCCATGGTTCATCGAAACGATTTCGACCTTGCCGGTGGTATCGTCACGAACCGGATGATTGGCGCCGTGGTGGCCCTGGTGCATCTTCTTGGTGTCGCTGCCAAGCGCCAGCGCCAGCATCTGGTGGCCAAGGCAGATACCAAAAACCGGAATATCGGTCTTGATCAGTTCCTTGATGGCCGGAACAGCATATTTGCCGGTTGCCGCCGGATCGCCGGGACCATTGGACAGGAAGATGCCATCCGGCTTGTAGGCCAGAACGTCTTCAGCCGTTGCGGAGGCAGGGAGAATGGTGACCTTGGCGCCAAGACCGGCGATGAGCCGCAGGATATTGCGCTTGATGCCGTAGTCGATGGCGACGACGTGGAATTCCGGCGCCGATTGCTCGGCGAAGCCTTCGTTCCAAATCCACGGCTTTTCCGTCCAGACGGAGCTTTGCCCGGATGTGACGTCCTTGGCGAGATCAAGATCAAGCAGGCCATGCCAGGCAGCGGCGCGAGCTTTAAGCGCCGGAATGTCGAACTTGCCATCAGGATCGTGGGCGATCACCGCATTCGGCATGCCCTTCTCGCGGATGAGAACCGTCAGGGCACGTGTATCGACACCAGCGAGCGCAATGACGCCGCGCGCCTTCAGCCAACCATCCAAATGATCGGCGGCACGGTAGCTCGAAGGTGCCGTGATATCCGCCTTGAAGATCGCGCCGACAGCGCCGGCACGATTGGCCGGGGTCAGGTCCTCGATGTCTTCCTTGTTGGTGCCGACATTGCCGATATGCGGGAAGGTGAAGGTGACGATCTGGCCAGCATAGGAGGGGTCGGTGAGGATTTCCTCATAGCCGGTGAGGGCGGTGTTGAAACAGACCTCCGCTTCGCAGATGCCCGTCGCGCCAAGGCCCTTGCCTTCGATGACCGTTCCATCAGCGAGAACCAGCACGGCCGTTGGCTTGAATTCGGTCCAGCCTGCGGTCTTCGGACCTGCTGCTTGGACACCTGCGTCTGTCGTTGTCGTGGCGGTCATGCGGTTTCCTTAAGCGTGGGCTTGCGTCGTTGGCTGTTGTCCGTGCTGGGCATTGAAAAATGCCGTCCAGTATTCCATATGGCATGGCTGAACGCGGTGGTCGATAAACTCCCCCACCGCAGCAACAACAAAAAATGTCTGGCTAAGACCCAGTCCATAAACAAAGCCGCGCCTCCGGTCAATTGCAACACGAAAACTCGTCGTGGAATTCACGCCTGGCGATGATCTCCACGGTGTTTGATTTCGCGTGGGGCCACCGTTAGTGTGCGCGGGACACAGGAGAATACAGTCATGCGCGATACGATCGCCGGGGCACTGAACACAGCAATCAAGGCACAGGACAAGCGCCGGGTTCCGACGCTGCGCCTGATCATGTCCGCTATCAAGGATCGGGATATCCTCAACCGTGGCACGGGCAAGGACCCGGCGACGAATGACGAAATCAGCTCCATTCTTGCCAAGATGATCAAGCAGCGCGAGGAGTCGGCAAGGCTTTATGAAGAGGGCAATCGCCTTGAGCTCGCCGCGCAGGAGCGGGCGGAAATCGAGATCATTCGCGACTTCATGCCGAAACAGCTGAGCGATGCGGAGATACGCCACGCGGCCAAGCAGGTTATCGAGGAAATCGGTGCAAGCGGCCTGCGCGACATGGGCAAAAGCATGAATGTGCTCAAGGAACGTTATGCCGGCCAGATGGATTTCAGCAAGGCGAGCAGCATTGTGAAAGCAATCCTGCAATAGCAGGAAGGGACGCAACTGTTCCGGCTGGCGGATTATGGTCGGCTTGAAACACAACGAGCGCTTGATCCTTGCGGAAAAGCGCCCGTTGGCCTTGACTTGCACAGCATGATCGCGGCACTGGATCGCGGCGTGACGCTATGCTTTTAGGGTCGGGTCTGACATCGTCACCCGGTTCCGTACGCTGTGACGCTCCTGCATCCTCGGGTGCCAAGCTCGAAGCGCCTCGCACGCGGCAGGCACCTCCAGGTCAACCAGCGCCGCGAAGATCAAGTCGCCTATGACTGTGATGTCGGCCATCGAGAAGGCCTCGCCAGCGATGAACGGCTGCTTTTTCAGAACGTCATTGAAATAGTGCATACCTCTCAAGGCCTTGTCGCGCTGACGGAAACCCCACTCGCGGTTCTGATAAATCTCGACGTCTGGCCCAAGCCCCGGCGTGGCGTGGTGGAAATAAACACTGACGGCGTCGAGCAGTTCCAATTCGGCGCGCCTGCTCATCATGTGGATCACGCCCTTTTCGAGCGGTGTCCTGCCGGTCAGAAGGGGAGTGCCATCCAGCGCGTCCAGGTATTCGGTAATGGCCGTGCACTCAGCGATTAAAGTCCCGTCATCGAGTTCCAGTAAGGGCAATGTGCCGGAATAGTTCTTGGCGAGGAATTCCGGCTTCTTATGCTCGCCTTTCCAGAGATCGACCGACACGAACTGGACGCGCGATTGCAGGTTCTTCTCGGCCAGCGCGATACGGACGCGAGCCGGATATGGTCCGGTATGCCAATCGTAGATCTCCATCCTGATTTCCTTTTATTTGCCTACCTAACGCTTGGTAGGGGAGTCATTTAGAACTTTTCATTTCCCTCGTCAACGCCTATCTATCACTTGGTAGGCTAGTAATGGCGAAATGATGAGGCAGTGCTATGAGCTCAAATTCGAAGGAGGCGATTCTGGCGGCGGCGAGGACGATCGCACAGGCGCATGGCTATAGCGGATTGAATTTTCGTGATCTCGCCGAAGAAGTTGGCATCAGGGCTGCGAGCATCTACCATCACTTCCCAAGCAAGGCGGATCTCGCGGCTGCGGTAGCCAAGCGCTATTGGGAGGATTCAGCGGCTTATCTGGAGGCGCTGTTGACGGAAACTTCCGATCCAGCCCGTTGCCTTCGCCAATATCCCGAGACGTTTCGATGGGCTTTGGAGAATGATAACCGGATTTGCCTCTGCAGCTTCATGGCTGCCGAGTATGACGACCTACCGGAGCCAGTGAAAAAAGAGGTCCAAAATTTTGCCGACGTCAATGTCGCGTGGCTGAGCAAGGTGCTTTCTGCGGCGGGCGTTGTCAGTTCCGAGGAAAGCGAAGCGCGGGCTCGCGCAATCTATGCCGCCATCGCGGGCGCTCAGCTCATGGCAAGGAGCCGTTCGGATATTTCCCTATACGACAAGTTGATCGCTAGTTATCGCGTAGTTGGTCTCCTACCGGATTAACGATGCAGTCTTTGTTCGCCGACGCGGTATGCGGAGAGGGAGATGCGAGGGGTGACAACGCTGCTCACGCATTGGTGCATCCTTAAAAGCGTATGGAACGATCCGGGTTTGGTGCGGGGGTGTAACTCTGCTACGTTGGGGTTAATTGCCTCCAACCCGAAAGATTGATTTGTCACATTTTTCAGAGGCTGAAGATCGACGCTTCCAGCTGATTCTGATCAAACCGTCGCATTACGACGACGATGGATATGTGATCCGTTGGTGGCGAGCCATGATTCCCTCAAATTCGCTCGCCGCTCTCTACGGCATTGCCGTTGACTGTGCGGATCGCGAAGTGCTCGGACCCAATACCGCCGTCGATATCACGGTGATTGACGAGACCAATACGCACGTGAACTTTCCCGCGCTTCTTGCCAAACTGCGGCGTCACAACAATTTCGGAATGGTCGCCCTGGTCGGTGTCCAGTCCAACCAGTATCCGCGTGCCCTCGACATCGCCCGGCCGTTCCGCGATGCCGGGCTGCCCGTCGCCATGGGCGGCTTTCATGTCTCGGGCTGTTTGGCCATGCTTGACGGGCATGCCGTCGACCTCGATGCATGTCGCGAGATGGGCATTTCGATGTTTGCCGGTGAGGCCGAAGGCCGGCTGGAGACCGTGTTGCGCGACGCGGCGTCGGGCCAGCTGCAGCCGCTGTACAACTTCATGAATGATCTGCCGAGTATTGAAGGCGCGCCCGTTCCATTCTTGCCGAAGCGCTATGTCGAGCACACGCTGGGTCTTAGCGCGAGCTTCGATGCCGGACGCGGCTGCCCCTATCAATGCTCGTTTTGCACCATCATCAATGTGCAGGGACGCAAATCGCGTTTTCGTTCCGCCGATGACGTGGAAAAACTGGTCCGCCTGAATTGGGCGCATGGCGTCCACAAGTTCTTCATAACCGACGACAATTTCGCGCGAAACAAGGAATGGGAAGCGATCTTCGATCGCCTTATCGCGCTGAAGGAGCGGGATGGAATCCCGCTTGGCCTGATGATCCAGGTCGATACGCTGTGCCACAGGATCGACAACTTCGTGGAAAAGGCGAAGCGGGCCGGTGTCACGCGCGTTTTCATCGGGCTGGAGAACGTCAATCCAGATAATCTCGCTGCAGCCAAGAAGGGCCAGAACAAGATCACCGAGTACCGCAAGATGCTGCTGGCGTGGAAGGGGCAGGGGATCATGACGCTGGCCGGCTACATCCTCGGCTTTCCCGCGGACACGCCGGAAACAATCAGGCGCGATATCGCGATCATTCAGGAGGAGCTTCCGCTCGATATTATCGAGTTCTTCTGCCTGACGCCGCTGCCGGGTTCCGAGGACCATCAGACGCTCTGGAAAAACGGTGTCGAGATGGACGCTGATCTGAATATCTACGACGTGGAGCATGTCTGCACGGCCCACCCGAAGATGAGCAAGCGCGAGTGGGAGGCCATCTATCGCGAAGCATGGTCGCTCTACTACACGCCGAAACACATGAAGACACTGTTGTGCCGGGCGATTGCAACGGGCGTTCCGATAGGCAGTCTCGTCAAGGTGCTCGTGGCCTTCGCGACAATGGTCCACCTCGAACACGTGCATCCATTGCAGAGCGGTATCCTGCGCATGAAGCGTCCGTCGGAACGGCGCCCCGAGCTGCCAAGAGAAAATCCCTTTTTCTTCTGGCCTCGTTTTGTCTGGGAAACCCTCAGCAAGCACGCCGTCCTCGCAGGCTCGATTGCCCGGCTGGCCACGGCGGCCCTGGTGATTGCGCGGAACCCGGCATCAAGGAAGTATATGGATCAGGCCTTGATGCCTGTCGGCGCCGACGGCGATGAGAAACTCGACCTTTTCACCAAGACGACCGGCGGCAGCGCGGCGGTGAACCATATGAAAAAGATCGCTCGGCTGACACATCCCGGTCGAGCCTTCTGACAACGGGCTATTATCGGCCTTGTCCGGCGAAATTGCTCCGATGCGTGCCATGAGGGAATCGGCTCCATACCAGCATCGCAACGGTCAATGCGACAATTTGCATAGCTATTATGCATTTTTGCAAGTTGCCATATTTTTGTGCTGGGCTATTCTGAGGTCGTTGGGTTCTTCTCCTCCCAGAAACCCCAACCTGGAATGTACTGCACCTCCTCCCGCGGTACATTTGCAATCAGGACCGCTGCACCTCCTCCCGCAGCGGTCCTTTTTCGTTTCAGGAGATTCAGTCGGGCTTTTCAGGCGGCCGTTTCGTGTCAGCCAGTTCCTGGACAGTCTCAGCAAGCGATTCGACTTCCTTCTCGCGAAGCTGATCGAACTTATGGTGCAGAAGCTCGATCTTCTCATGCAGAAGTTCAATCTCCAGCTCCGCCTTGATATTGATGCGGTAGTCGTTCTCAGCCTCCTTGCGATCAATGTCTTGCTGGCGGTTCTGGCTCATCATGATGAATGGAGCGGCATAGGCGGCCTGGAATGACAGGGCAAGATTGAGGAGAATGAAGGGGTAGGGGTCCCATTCCCGCACATAGGCAGTGACGTTCAGCACGATCCAGACGAACAAAATCGTCGTCTGGATAATGATGAAGGACCACGATCCCATTGTCGCGGCAACCCGATCTGCAATTCTCTGCCCCGGCGTCAGTTGTTCGCGATCGGCGGGCTTCTTGTGGCGTTCCTGCCGACGAACTTCCCGCAGATGGTGCAGCAGCTTGCGTTCGGCATCCCACAAGCCCTTTTTTACTTCCTCGACATTTGGCATGGACCTGTTTCCTGTCGCTATTGTCCGATTGATTTGCTCATATTAATGCCGGTAACGCGGAATCCCGAAACATCATAAACGTGTTTGGCCCGATTGTTGTTACCGGCCACGCGCAACCTGATCTGGGTGAAACCGCTGCCGGCAAGCTCGGCCTCCAGGAGCACCAAGGCCTGTTTGCCGTAGCCTTTTCCTTGTTGCCCGGCAAAGATGTGAAAATCACTGATATGTGCAGAGCGTGCCGCCAGATCGGGCCGGTACCAGAGGTAGCCGACCAACGTATCACCGCCTGAGATGATGCAAAGCAGCACGTGTCCCGCTGTTGCCACGCCCTGCGGCAGATCCTCGTCTGTTTCGCTTATCGCCCGCGCGCGGGCTTCGGCGTCTGAAAGGCCATAATTGGCTGCAATCTCGGACGCATAGTCAGGGATGAAATAATCCAGATAGGCGGAGTATTCGTCGGCACGCATCGGTCTGAACGAGATCATCGGACTGGATTCCTGTTTTGGTTGCACGAGCTGAACACCGGTAGAGCAAATATAAGTGGCATGGTACCGGGGCATGGAACTTGATGGGCATTTTCTCGTTTATTGTTGATAAGAATGGAGGCGAAAAATGAAAGAACAACGTTGGTCTACCATTATTGGAATACTGGCCGGATTGTCCGTCGGTGCGGGGATCGGTAGCGCGATGATGGGAAATATACTCCTGGGGTTGCTGATTGGCTCGGCCATGGGAGCGTTTATCGGATCAAATACCCACATTCATCGCGATTATTGAATAGTTGCCTGCTGCCGATGCAAGCAGACAAGTTGATGTGCGGTGCCCTGCTGCGCCGTTAAGCTTGTGTCTTGCGTCGCGAAAATCCCAAAACGGTCAGCTGTGCAATGCACGTAAACGCGTGGTGTTCAGAAGACCCTGTTCTTCGAGCACGGGATAAGCCATGGCGGCGAGCAGCGAATTGATCTGCTTCAGATCCCGGATCGTGTCGAGATGGATCGAACTTGTTTCCAGGCTGCGGGTCGTGCCTTCCCGCAGGCGGCCGAAATGCCGCTCGCTGCTTTGCTTTTCCATATCCCGCAAATGATCTTTCTCGAGGACAAGCTGATGCGCTGTTTCGCGATCGCGTGAAACAAGCACATTGAAGGCCATGCGGGCATTGGTCAGGACCTTCGCGTGGAAATTGCTGAGTTCAAGCCAGCCCTCATCGGTGAATTTGAGCTTACGGTCCATCTTCTTTTGGACGAGTGCCAGCATGTTGCGCACGATGATGTCGCCGACCTGTTCCAGCTTGACACAGGCGCCAAGCAATTCCCTGGCGCGAGCGACTTCAAAGTCGTTGAGTGATTTGGTCGTCAGCTTGGCAAGGTAAAGTTTGATGGCTGCGTGCTTGCGGTCAACCTTGTCATCCAGAGCCGACAATTCGTCGATACGATCCTGCTCCGGGTTCTCGTAGAGATCGATAATCCGCCTTAGCATGATCTCGACTGTTTCGCAGACACTCACGGTCTCGCGCGTCGCATTGGCAAGCGCCAGGCTTGGAGTATCCAGAACACTCTCATCCAAAGCGCTGAGTTCTTCACGATCCAGGGATTGCGGCTGTTCGATTGGCACATTGAGTGAAACGACGGCCTTGGTAACCTTGAGGACCAGACCGGAGAGCGGAACGCCGGCAAGCAGGATGATGATGTTGAACAGGATATGTCCATTGATCACCTGGTCGGCGGGCGCGGAACCGAGGAAGGCTATCGATGGCTTGAACGTCAGGTACAGGATGAGGATCACCACTGAGCCTGCACCACGCATCAGGAGATTGCCCATCGGTACGATGCGCGTTTGCGGGGCGGCATTGCGGGTCAGAAGCGGCGCAATGAAGGAGGAGCCGAGATTGACGCCGAAGATCATCACGATGCCGAGCTCCGGCTGGATGAGGCCACGCGAAGCAAAGGTGACCAGAAGCAGCACCGCGGCGATGCTGGAATGGAACAGCCAGGTCATCACGGCCGCGATGAGAAAAGCGGTGACCGGGTCGGTGTTGAGATAACCGACGATCACTGGCAGCAATTCGCTGTTGCGCAGCGGTTCGGTTGCCTGACCGGTCATTTCGAGCGAGAGGATCAGAAGGCCGATGCCAACGAGGATACGGCCCATCTGGCGCCAGTTGCTGCGCTCAGTCGACATGAAAATTACCGTGCCGGCAACAAGGCAGAGAGGCACAAGCAATGTGAGATCGAAGCTCAGGATCTTGACGACAAGTGCCGATCCAACTTCTGCGCCGCGCACTGCCATGAGTCCGGCAATACCACTGACAATGCCCGATCCGACAAAAGAACCGACGAGAAGGCTGACGGCAGTCGAGCTTTGCAGGGCGATGGAAAGCATCAAACCCCACAGGACGGCGAGAACCGGATTGTGCAGAACGCCGCGCAGACTCTGGCGCATACGTTCGCCATAGGCGCGCTCAACGCCGGTTCGCACCATGCGCGTTGCCCACAGCAGAAGCGCTACTGCGCCTGCCAAATGCAACAAAATTGCGGAACCGTTCACTTGATGACAAATCCTGGTGAGTTAAAGAACACGGTAAAGCAACCAGACGATTCTAGTCGCACTTTCTTAAGATAACATATCGTTCAGAAAGCGAAAAAAATATGTTCCGGCTAAGAAGAAATGTGTCGCTTTTGGCATAATGTAACAGTTCTATGACAGTTTTTTGTGGACAATTTTATCATTTGCCGGCTTTGTAAAAAAACACCATGCCCATGCGACAGTATCAACGCGATGAGCAGGGGATGACGGGGTTGCAGCCCTTCCGTCCCGATCTTATTTGATGCAGTATGTTCCCGGCTTGAGTGACAGGGCTCCAAGCTGTCAAAAACCGGCTTTCAGAACCGTCAAATTTAACGAACGAAGAGCAGCATGCGATTTCCTCCGTCCTTTCTCGATGAGATCAGGGAGCGTGTACCGATCTCCAGCGTGATCGGGACGCGTGTTTCGTTCGACCGGAAAAAGACAAACGCGCCCAAGGGAGACTTCTGGGCCTGCTGCCCGTTTCATGGCGAGAAATCGCCTAGTTTTCACTGCGAGGACCGCAAGGGCCGTTATCATTGCTTCGGTTGCGGTGTCACTGGCGACCATTTCCGCTTCCTGACGGAACTCGAAGGGCTGAGCTTCCCCGAGGCG
This sequence comes from Phyllobacterium zundukense, assembly GCF_002764115.1. Classification (NCBI taxonomy): domain Bacteria; kingdom Pseudomonadati; phylum Pseudomonadota; class Alphaproteobacteria; order Hyphomicrobiales; family Phyllobacteriaceae; genus Phyllobacterium; species Phyllobacterium zundukense. The sequence continues at coordinate 901,491 of NZ_CP017940.1, forward strand.
GTGCAGCGTGTCGCCGATATGGCGGGCGTGCCCATGCCGGCGCGCGATGCCGAAATGGAAATACGCGAAGCAAAACGCGCCACCCTCTACGACGTCATGGAAATGGCGACCAAGTTCTTCGAGGAGCAGTTGCAGGCCGCGGGCGGTGCGAAGGCGCGTGCCTATCTGCGTGATCGGGGCCTTACTGCCGCGACACAGCATTCATACCGTCTGGGTTATGCTCCCGAGAGCCGCAATGCGCTGAAAGAACATCTGGCATTGAAAGGTGCCACCAAGGAACAGATCGAAGCCTGCGGGCTTGTGGTCTATGGCGACGACAAGCCGGTTTCCTTTGACCGTTTCCGCGACCGTATCATGTTCCCGATCGAGGACTTGCGCGGCCGAATCATTGCCTTTGGCGGCCGGGCGCTCGCGCCCAATGCCATTGCAAAATACATGAATTCCAACGAGACGGAGCTTTTTCACAAGGGCAAGATCCTCTTCAATGCTTTGCGCGCCAGGAAAGCGGCCCAGCCGCAGGGCGGGCAGCCGGCAAAGGCAGTGATTGCCGTCGAAGGTTATATGGATGTCATTGCCCTGGCACAGGCTGGCTTCGCGCAAGCAGTCGCGCCGCTGGGCACCGCGCTGACGGAAGATCAGCTCGATCTGCTCTGGCGCATGTCACCGGAGCCTGTGCTGTGTTTCGACGGCGACAATGCCGGCATCAAGGCGGCGCATCGTGCGATCGATCTGGCATTGCCGGCATTGAAGCCTGGGCGCTCGCTGCGGTTTGCGGTGCTGCCGGAGGGCAAGGATCCCGATGATCTGGTAAAGTCCTCCGGACCGCAGGCCTTTCAGGCAGTGCTCGACGACGCGCGACCCCTGGCCGACATGCTCTGGGCACGCGAGACGAGCGGCGGCGTCTTCGATACGCCCGAGCGGCGTGCGGAACTCGAAGCGCGGCTCAAGCAGATGACGGCGCTGATCGGTGACGAGAATGTGCGCCGTCACTATGCGCAGGATGTCCGCGACCGCATCCAGCAGTTCTTCAACTCCGGCCAGCGTGGCAATGACCGGCGCAACAATGGTCAGCGCGGCAGCAACCAGAACGGCTTTGGCGAGCAGAACGGCTATGGGCAGCGGGGTAGGGGCGCAGCAGCCGGCCGCCTTGCCGTTTCGGACAGCCTGGCGCGTTCGGTTCTGGTGAAGACGACATCGGCAGCGCCGCCGCTCCGCGAGACCGCTATCCTGATGACCTTGTTCAATCATCCGCGTCTGATCGAGGAAGATTTCGAAACGGTTGTCCGGCTTGAATTCAGCCATCCTGACCTGAAGCGCTTTCATGCGGCCATGCTCAATGCCATGGCGGAACATCATGTCGCGAATGGCGCCGAGATGCGCAAGGCGATGGTGGAAACCAGCCACGGTGCGCTGATCGAAGCGCTCGAAGCGCTGACACGGCGTGCCCGCATGTGGACAGCGACAGCGGAAGCAGCGGAAGAGGACGCTTTGGAGGCGTTAAGGCAGGCGGTTCACTTGCATCAGCGCGCAAGTACACTACATAAAGAGCTGAAAGTCGCTGAAACCGCCTTGGCCACGGAAGCCACCGACGAAAACCTCAACCGGCTGCTCGATATTCAGAACGATATTCGCAACGCGCAGGCAACAGAAGCGCTGATCGAAGGGTTCGGAATACCTTCGGGACGGTCGGGTAAGGGTTTTTGACCGAATTGATTCGCTTTTTTACCACGAATCAGTTGAGTCGGGGTTGACGTGGGTCAATAATGACGGAATCAGATTGCGCGGAATTGAAGATATTTGCAGGTCTAGCAGAAAAGCCGGCAAATTCAGCAGATAAGTAGCGTGCTCGCCACCGGGATAACAAGGTTAATCCGCTATTAACGGGATTTCGGCTAGTCGATCATTTATTACCTTTATGGTGTAGGGGAACCGGTGCGGCGCCGCACTCGTTGTTTCCATGCATGAACAAAGCGAACGTCGCTTGGAGATATAGAATATGGCAACAAAGGCAAAGGAAAACGAAGAAGTAGAAGTCGAGCGCGAAGGCGCGCCAGACGGTCCGCTTCTCGACCTTTCCGATGACGCTGTCAAGAAGATGATCAAGCTCGCGAAAAAGCGCGGCTATGTCACGATGGATGAACTCAATGCAGTTCTTCCGTCGGAAGAGGTCACTTCCGAGCAGATCGAAGATACCATGGCCATGCTCAGTGACATGGGCATCAATGTTGTCGAAGACGACGAGCAGGACGCAGACGCCGAAGAAGCCGATAATAGCGGCGACGAGGAGAGCGACGCACGCGAGTTGGCTGAATCAACTGGCACCGCTGTAGCGCCCACAACCACCAAGAAAGAACCGACCGACCGCACCGACGATCCCGTCCGCATGTATCTGCGTGAGATGGGGACGGTGGAGCTGTTGTCGCGCGAAGGCGAAATCGCCATTGCCAAGCGTATCGAGGCAGGCCGCGAGACCATGATCTCGGGCCTGTGCGAAAGCCCGCTGACCTTCCAGGCGATCATCATCTGGCGTGAGGATCTGAACGAGTCGAAGATCCTCCTGCGCGAAATCATCGACCTCGAAACCACTTATGCGGGTCCCGAAGCCAAGCAGGCTCCGGTGATCGAGCGCGTCGAGGAAGAAAAACCTGCCGCTGCCAATGACCGGTCGCGTAGCCGGCGTGACGATGACGATATCACCAATGTTGGCGGAGATACGCCGATCGAGGAAGATGACGACGAGGATGATGAGGCCAATCTGTCGCTTGCCGCGATGGAAGCCGAACTGCGTCCGCAGGTCATGGAAACGCTCGACGTTATCGCCGATACCTACAAGAAGCTGCGCAAGTTGCAGGACCAGCAGGTGGAAAACCGCCTCGCTGCCTCCGGTTCGCTGTCGCCCAGCCAGGAGCGCCGCTACAAGGAACTCAAGGATCAGCTGATCAAGGCGGTCAAGTCGCTCTCGCTGAACCAGAACCGTATCGAAGCGCTGGTCGCGCAGCTCTATGACATCAACAAGCGTCTCGTTCAGAACGAAGGCCGCCTGTTGCGTCTTGCCGAATCCTATGGCGTGCGCCGCGAGGATTTCCTGAAGGAATATCAGGGCAACGAGCTTGACCCGAACTGGCTGAAGGCCGTTTCGAACCTGACGACGCGTGGCTGGAAAGAGTTCACCAAGAACGAAAAAGACACGATCAAGAACCTGCGTACGGAAATCCAGAACATGGCGCAGGAAACCGCCATTTCGATTTCGGAATTCCGCCGCATCGTCAATCAGGTGCAGAAGGGCGAGCGCGAAGCTGCGCTGGCCAAGAAGGAAATGGTCGAGGCCAATCTGCGTCTCGTTATTTCCATTGCCAAGAAATACACCAATCGCGGCCTGCAGTTCCTCGATCTCATCCAGGAAGGCAATATCGGCCTGATGAAGGCGGTCGACAAGTTCGAATACCGCCGTGGTTACAAGTTCTCGACCTATGCAACCTGGTGGATTCGTCAGGCGATCACCCGTTCGATCGCCGATCAGGCACGTACCATCCGTATTCCGGTGCACATGATCGAAACGATCAACAAGATCGTCCGTACCTCGCGCCAGATGCTGCACGAGATCGGTCGCGAGCCGACACCGGAAGAACTGGCTGAAAAGCTCGCGATGCCGCTGGAAAAGGTGCGCAAGGTCCTGAAGATTGCCAAGGAGCCTATTTCGCTCGAAACGCCGGTCGGCGACGAGGAAGATTCGCATCTGGGCGATTTCATCGAGGACAAGAACGCGCTCCTGCCGATCGATGCTGCAATCCAGGCCAATTTGCGCGATACGACGACACGGGTGCTGGCTTCGCTGACACCGCGTGAAGAGCGCGTGTTGCGCATGCGCTTCGGCATTGGCATGAACACCGACCACACGCTGGAAGAAGTCGGTCAGCAGTTCTCGGTAACACGTGAACGCATTCGTCAGATCGAGGCGAAGGCGCTGCGCAAGCTCAAGCATCCGAGCCGGTCGCGCAAACTGCGTTCGTTCCTCGACAGCTGATTTCCTGCGGCTTGCAGAGCCATGAATATGAAACGGGATGGGTGTGAACCCATCCCGTTTTGCATTTGCGCATCAACGGGAGGGCGGTTCACAGAGCCAGCCCACGATCCGCCGCACCGCCGGCAGAACGAGCAGCAAGGTAGGGAAGGCGACAAGCCATGAAAGGCCCCAGGCCATCATCCAATTGTGCGGAAGCTCGGGACGAATGCCGAGATTCTTGACCGTCGAGATGAAGGACACGATGAAGGTCATGAGCACCGACAGAATGAGCGGGGTCACGATGGCAATGTACCGCGCTGGAAGCTTCCGGCGTGGGGGCAACGATTGATTGGAGTTCATGGTTTTTCCGTAAGATAGCGGTCCCATATGCAACGATCCTGAGCCGGATGAACGGCCAATGCCGGTGAACGAGACCGGAGTGGATGCGTTGCCTGACGTAAGACGCTTACGGTGGAACTGAATTTCAGCTCACGGTGGTCCTATACAATTGCGCAAATGTTCTGGCAACAAAAAAGCCCGGCAGTGATGGCCGGGCTTTTGCTTGTCATTGCTCGCTCTCAGAGCGATGGTTCGTTTGATTTCTTTCCGGCCTTTTCCTTGACCATCAGCTTGTCGATATAGGCAAGGAACAGCGCCGAGAAGACGAAGGCAAGGTGGATCAGCGTGAACCACGTCAATTGCTCGGTGCTGAATTGGGTCAGGTTCAAAAACACCTGCAGCAGATGGATCGAGGAAATGGCGACGATGGTCGATGCGACCTTGATCTTGAGTGATCCCGCGTCGATGGTCCCCAGCCAATGCACCTCTTCGGCTTCATCGAAGCGGCTGACGAAGTTTTCATAGCCGGAAATGATCACCATCACGACGAGGCTGGCAACCAGCGCCGCATCGATCAGGCTCAACATTTTCAGGATCGTGTCGGTCTCGTTCAGAATGGTAACCTTGGAGACGAAGTCGACGAGCTTGCCTGCAAAGGAAAAGGCATAGATGGCGAGCGCGAGGGCAAGGCCAAGGTAGAAAACCACCAGAAGCCAGCGCGAGGCGAGGATGATGTTTTCGATGAAGATTTCGATACGTTTCATAAGGTGGGGTCCGGTTGCGGGAAGCTGGGCTTATGCCATCACATAGCGATGAAGGTCATGAACTCAAGCGATAATCACAAAAAACCCGGACCGAAGCCCGGGTTTTTGCCTGCCGATGTGTTGCAGCCGTCAGTTATTGCTGGCCATAGGGGCGACCAGAGGGGTGATGCGACGGATGGCAACACGGCGGTTCTGCTGTTCCGGACCGTCGGCTTTAATTTTCAGATAACGCTCGCCATAGCCCTGGGTTGCCATGTTTTCCGGCGGAATGTCGAACACGTTGGTCAGGGCTTGGGCAACCGACTCGGCACGCTTGTCCGAAAGGACAAGGTTGGCCTGATCCGAACCGACAGCATCCGTATGGCCCTCGATCAGGAACGTCTCGGCCGGGTTCTTCTTGAGGATTTGTGCCATGGCCTTTGCGACGCTTTCGATGCGAACAATCTGGTCCTCGCCAATTTCGGCTGAACCGAACTGGAAGGTGATCGTGTCGAGATCGACGCGGCGAACCTTGTCGCGGATACGGGCCGAGCGTTTGACTTCGTCCACCGAATAGATGCGTTCCACCCGTTCGACCGGCGGCTGCGCAAAGAACTCGTAGACATCCTCTTCAGGCGCTTCTTCGGCATCCATAATGTAATCGCGGACGGGAATAGTCAGGCGAAGCGGCGGCAAGTCATCGCCCGGATCACGCCATTCAAGACGATCCTCGCGGTCGTAGTCAGGCGTATAGGTGAGCAACACCTCACGTCCATCGGGCGTGACGCGGGAACGCTGGATCACATCGCCATAGCGGTTGCGGATCGTGATGATCTGTACGCCATTGTCGCGGACGATGGTTTCGCGTGTACGGCGGCGCGGCAGGTCTTCGTAATAGACCTCCTGCGCATTGCGCGACATGCGGGGGCGATCAGAACTCTCAACGAAGACGTTGTTGTTGACTTCGACGATGGTGCGGTTGTCGAACTGCTTGATCACCTGAACATCAGCTGGACGCTCGTCGGGCCGGCGGTCCCTGGTACGCGTACCCTTTTCGGTCAGGACCGGCTCGATCTTGACGGGAGTGAGTTGCTGCTGGACCTCGGCGTCGGTCGTGGGTGGCGTTGCGGGCTCCTGAGCGACCGGCTTTGCTGCAGCGGGTGCTTCTGTGGCCAGTCCCTTGTCGCCCTTGCCCTTACCCCGATCCTTGCCTTCACGAACAGCTGCTGGCTTGTCGCTGTCGAGAACCGGCGCTGCGTTCTCCGGCAGGGGCGATGCCTCCTGTTGTGCAGGCTGGGTGGCATCGGCGGGCGCCGTCGCGGGAGCAGTTGCATTGCCTTCGGGAACAGGTTGTCCGGTCGCCGGATCTGCAGGTTTTGCAGGCTTGGCTTCGTCGACGGGTACTGCCGGCTTTTCGCCTGTTGTTTGGTCCGGAGTGGTCGCGGGCTGTTCGCCAGCAGGTTTTTCTGCGGTCGCCGGGGTTTCAGGTGTAGCAGCCTGGGCGGGCGCCTTCGGGGCAGCTTTGTCCGCCGCTTTCTTTGCGTCTTCAGCAGCTTTTTCGGTTTGCTTGTCAGCTGCCTTCTGGGCGCCGTCAGCTTTCTTGCGCGCTTCTTCTTCGGTCGCCTTTTGAGCTTCGGCAGCCTTGGCTGCTTCCTGTTCCGCGGCCTTCTTGGCTTTTTCTGCTTCCTTTGCAGTTTCCTGTTCGGCTGCCTTCGCGGCTTCAGCCCCGGATGCTGCCTTCTTGCGTGCTTCTTCCTCGACAGCCTTCTGCTGTTCAGCCGCCTTGTTGGATTCAGCCTCGGTAGCCCGCTTGGCTTTCTCGGCTTCCTGAGCAGCTTCCTTTTCGGCGGCCTTTGCCGCCTTCGCTTCCGCAGCAGCTTTCCGTTTTACTTCTTCTTCGACGGCCTTCTGCTGTTCTGCTGCCTTATCGGCTTCAGCCTGCGCGGCGCGCTGGGCTTCGTCAGCCTTCTGGGCAGCTTCCGCTTCGGCGGCTTTGGCAGCCTGGTCAGCCTGTTGCTTCGCCTGCTTTTCGGCCTGTTGCTGCGCCTTTGCTGCAGCATCGGCCTCTTCCGCGGCGCGCTGTTGGGCTTCCTCGGCCTGCTGTCCAGCCTTCTTTTTCAACACCTCAGCCTCTGGGTCGGCCTGCGGCGCTGCTTCTTCAGCCTGCGCCAGCATCAGCGGCATATTGGAATTGGAGGAGATGAAAGGCCGGTTGAGAGGGGCCTGATCAGCCATCGCCGATGGCGAGGAAAAGAGGATTGCAGTTGAGGCAAAAAAGAGCGCTGTTCGTTTCATTTTCATCCCTGTCTCGCGTTCCTTCTTGTTGAAACACGTCAAATGTTTGTGATCGCAACCTGGTTCCGCTTTGTGGCAACGAATTGTCCGTTGCGATCTTCATTGCAGTTTTATTGCCGGTGGCAATGTGTCGGACCTCGACAATGGCCGAGTCCGAATGCAGTCAGTTTTGCAATGCCAGCCTGTATGTCATGTGAAGAGGCCGTTCATCTTGCGTTCATGTTAGAGCGTCGGGCGGTAAATAAGACGCAGTTCTGTTTCTCGGATGGCGAGACAATCCCACGCGGAAGGTGGCGAGGCCGATGTCTTTCCATCGGACGAAGCAGCCTGACAAAGTGGTTGGCCGCCAGCCGGAAACCCGAAGGCCAAATCCATCGGGCTTCGGCTTCGTCCGATGCACACACATCGGCCTCGCCAAACCCCTCGACCTTGTCCCGAATTCCCTCCGGCAGAACGCGTCCTATTTGCCGTCCGACGCTCTTAAGTTATGGACGCGCAACTACATGCGATGTATTGGAGCGCATGCCTACGGAACCATTCTGGAAAACCAAAACTCTCGACGAGATGAACCGCTCGGAGTGGGAGAGCCTGTGCGACGGCTGTGGCCGTTGCTGCCTGCACAAGCTGGAAGACGAGGACACGGAAGAAATCTATTTCACAACAGTGGCTTGCACCTTGCTGGATGCGGGCACGTGCCAGTGTTCGGACTATGTCAACCGCAAGAAGAAGGTGCCCGACTGCGTCTTCCTGACGCCAGAGATCGTGCGCAGTGTCGATTGGCTGCCGGAGACCTGCGGCTACAGGCTGATCGATGAGGGCAAGGATCTTTACTGGTGGCACCCCCTCGTATCGGGCAGTGCAGAAACCGTACATGAGGCCGGTATTTCGGTCCGGGGCAAAGTCACTGCCTATGACCATGATCTTTCAAGCGATGAAGACTATTTCGAGCACATGATGCAGGCTGAATTGCCATCCCGAGCCTGATCGAGCTGAATGGCGCGTGAACGACGCGTTGAGGGTTTGTTCAGCTCATCTGTGAAAGAAAGGGCGCCTGTCCGGATTTCATATCCCCCAGTCCCGGACAACAGGAGAACACCCCATGGCTAGTCTTTCATTGAAGTTGCTGGCAGTCGGTGCTGCGATCAGCATCGGTGCAATTCTTGGTGCAAACACATCTTACGCCGCGCCGGTTGCTGCTGCCCCGACAGTTGTCGAGCTTGGCGCTGCCGCTGCCCCTCTCGTGCAGGTTGAGTATCGCCGCGGTTATTATCGCCCGCCATATCGCCCCATTGCTGCCTGCACGCCGGGTCAAGCCGCCAGTAAGGCGAACCGCATGGGCATTCGCAATGCGCGCGTGATCGTAAACCGGAACGTCGTCCGTGTTGCCGGCTGGAAGCGCGGCCTGCGCACCTCGGTTGTCTTTGCCCGTGCGCCGGGCTGCCCTTTCATTCGCTAAGGGCTTCGACAGCAATAAAAAGGGTGCCGCAGGGCACCCTTTCGTTTGTTGTGATGAACTGGATCGTGACAATTTCTACAGCTGAGTAATTGCTCAAGTTTATTGAACTTTTAGGGCTCCGAAGAGCTTAAGCCCAAAAGTCCGATTTAACCCGCTGCGGGTAAGTCCATTTATGGGACAGACCCAAACTCCCCACGGGTGTAGTCTGCCCCTCGGCTTACCGCGAAGACACCTTACACACAGCGCCCCGTCTTCGGGCTTGGCCATTAGGGAGGAGCAAACAAAGTACGGTTCCCCAACCGCGTCTTTGTGCTCCTCCCCCTTTTTTTGGAGCCTGCCTTCACGGCCGGCGCCTCCATAATTTGGTCCGATCTGTGCGGCTAGTTTTTCAATTCGAACGTCACGTTCACATTCACATTATAGGTGTTTTCACCTGCGGCGACCGGAACGGAATCGGCGGGTGCCGCGGCCATCATCTTGGACTCCCTCATCGGCATGGGGCGCGGATTGAACGACTGCTCGCTGATCTCGATGACCTTACCAAGGCTGACACCTGCCGCCTCCGTCAAGGTCTTTGCCTTGGCCACGGCATTGGTGACGGCCTTCTTGCGCGCCTCTTCGAGGATCGCTTCGGGCTTGTCATTGGTGAAGAAAAGATTACCGCCCTGGTTGACGCCAAGCGTTACTGACTGATCGAGGATCTCGCCCACCTTCTTCAGATCGCGCACGCGCACCGTCAGCGAATTGGAGACCGCATAACCAACGATCTTCGGTGCCTGCGGCGGCTGCGTATTGTCCTTGTTTTCCGGATAGACATAGCGCGGGTCGATGCTGAAACCCGACGTCTGCAGGTCGCGATCGGCAATACCCGCTTTCTTCATTGCATCCAGCACCTTGGCCATGGCTTCGTTATTGGCCGTCAGGGCCTCGCGTGCCGTTGGCTTTTCCTGCAGAACGACCAGCGAAAGTACCGCCATGTCCGGAGCGGCAGCAGCTTCGCCTTCTCCCGTAACCGTAATACGCGGATGCGGTGCTTCGTCTGCTACAGCAGCGAAAGGTACAGCCATCATTGCAGTTGCTGCGAAAGCCAGCGTCAGAAGTTTTGGTGTCATGGATATCTCCCCAGATGAAGTGACGCTGCTGCGTCGCAGGTGATTATGGGTGGATTAGGGCAAAAGGCAAAACTTTTGGCGGCGTTATGCTTCGTGCATCCAAATGCCTTTATGCGCGTTTCTCTTTCAGGAAGAAGGAAGAGAATTATGACAAGCGAAAAAAACAAGAACAGCCCTGAAAAGACCAAGGGGCGCGAAGGTCCGGCAGAAGTATCGATAAAGCCGCAGGATTGGAGTGACGTCAATTCGCAGGAAATGCCGATCGATGACGAGTTGGCAATTCGCGGCGAGCGGCACATAGCATCGGAGGATGCGGGTGACCTGTCAGAAGACGATGATGACAACCCCTATCAGAACAGCGATGACGCCTTGCCCGACGATGAAGAGGAGGACGAAATTACCCGCGACCCGGAGCGGGAAGGGCACCGCTTCGGCGACTAGCCCCTCCCGCAATTGCTCAGTCATTGGGCGCGCGCATCCAATAGGCGATGTCCTTCCAGTCGGCGAACACCGCCACCGCGCCCTTGTCGAGGAGGGCTTGCGCATGTGACCCGTAGGTGTGCGCACCGCCGGTATAGCCGATGGCGGTCATGCCGGCGGCGACCGCGCCTTCAACACCGAAGGGTGAGTCCTCGATCACCACGCAGCCCTTTGGATCGGCCTTCATCTCGCTGGCGGCATGCAAAAAGAGGTCCGGTGCGGGCTTGCCGCGCTTGACCATGGATGAACTGTAGATCGCATTGCCAAAACAGGCAGCAAGGCCTGTCGTCTCAAGGCTGAAATGAATGCGTTCCAGTGATGAGGACGAGGCGACGCATCGCCGTGTCTCCAGCTTTTCAAGCAGTGCCTTGATGCCGGGTGTCGGCTGTAGTGACTGGCTGAACACACGTCTGGTTTCCGGCCACAGTCCGGTTTCCGCTGTATCCGGGAGCTGGTGGCCGGTCAGTTCGGCGATTCGCTTGATGATGTCGGACTGCTTCATGCCAACGCATTGCGCGATCGTGCCTTCCGGGAGCGGCATTCCCTGATTGGCATAGACATTGTGATAGGCAAGAGCTGCCAGGGGCTCGCTGTCAACAAGCACGCCATCGCAATCAAATATCACCAGATCAAATCGGTTCTGCGGCATTTTCGTCCTCTTTATCACGCGCTTCACGGGCTTTTACCCGCCCGTCCTTACCGTTCTTATAATGCACATAGGTCTTGACTAAAATACAAATGTTCAATATTCGATGATTGTAATTTGAACGGCTTCGGACACCGAACAGAGGCCGCGGAGGAGACATTATGGCTACGAATGTTGCATTGACGGGATTGGCGCGAGACATGCAGGCCCGGGCGGAGACGGGCCGACCGATCCGCATCGGCCTGATCGGTTCGGGCGAGATGGGCACGGACATCGTTACCCGGGTGGCGCATATGCCCGGCATCGAGATCGGGGCGATTTCCGAACTGAACCTGCCGAACGCCCTGAAGGCGGTCGATATCGCCTATCAGGAACAGGGCCATTCGCGCGAAGTCGCCACTGCCTCCAGCTTGAGCGCGGCGATGGAGGCCGGCAAGATCGCCGTCACCAGTGATGCCAATCTCATCCTCGAGAACGATCTGATCGACGTGGTCATCGATGCGACCGGCGTGCCGGCGGTCGGGGCGGAGATCGGCCTGCGGGCGATGGAACACGGCAAGCATCTGGTGATGATGAATGTCGAGGCGGACGTGACCATCGGCGCCTATCTGAAGAGCGAGGCCGACCGGCTCGGCGTCACCTATTCGCTGGGGGCGGGCGATGAGCCATCGTCCTGCATGGAGCTGATCGAGTTCGTCTCGGCCATGGGCCATCCGATCGTTGCCGCCGGCAAGGGCAAGAACAACCCGCTCAACATCGATGCCATTCCCGACGATTACGAGGAAGAAGCCGCCCGCCGCCACATGAATGTGCGCATGCTGGTCGAGTTCGTCGACGGCTCGAAAACCATGGTGGAGATGGCGGCGATCGCCAATGCCACCGGGCTGGTGCCGGACCGGCCGGGCATGCATGGCCCGGCGGCCACGCTGGATCAACTGTCGAAGGTGCTGGTGCCGGAAAAGGATGGGGGCGTGCTGTCGAAGGTCGGTGTCGTCGACTATTCGATCGGCAAGGGCGTGGCGCCCGGCGTCTTCGTCGTCGCCGACATGTCGCATCCGCGCATTTGCGAACGCATGGAAGATTTGAAGATGGGCAAGGGCCCGTATTTCACCTTCCACCGGCCGTATCATCTGACCTCGCTCGAGGTGCCGCTGACCTGCGCCCGCGTCGTGCTCTACGGCAAGGCCGACATGGTGCCGCTGGCCAAGCCGGTCGCAGAGGTCTGTGCGGTGGCGAAGAAGGATCTGAAGCCCGGCGACACCCTCGATGCCATCGGCGAATATTGCTACCGCGCCTGGATCATGACGGCGGGCGAAGCGCGCAGTGCCGGCGCCATCCCCTGCGGCCTGTTGCAGGGCGGCAGCGTCACCGCCCCGATCGCCAAGGGCGAGCTGATCACCAGCGTCAATGCCGCCCCGGCCGCCGGCTCCAAGATCGTCGAATTGCGGGCACGGCAGGACAGGCTCGTCTACGGCGCGTGAGCGACGCAGACTCATCGACGCAGAGAAAAGTTCAAGGCAACCAGACAAGGAGTGCCGACATGGCATCCGCCAGAAGTTCAAGTGCCAAGCGACAAGATGACGGGAGCAATCTTCCCTTCGCGTTCCGGCATTATCCCCCGGAACAGCTGAAGGAAGCCCTGCGCAAGATGTATCTTATCCGCCGGTTCGAAGAGGGTGCGGAGGAATCCTATACGCGTGGCCTCATTCACGGCACGATGCATCTTTCCATCGGTCAGGAAGCCAGCGCAGTCGGCATTTCCCTGCCGCTCAGCGAGGATGACATGATCACCTCGACCCATCGCGGTCATGGTCATTGCATCGCCAAGGGTGCGGAAGTGTCGAAGATGTTCGCAGAGTTCTTCGGCAAGGAGACCGGATATTGCAAGGGCCGCGGCGGCTCGATGCATATTGCCGATGTCTCGAAGGGCAATCTCGGCGCCAACGGTATTGTCGGCGGCGGCATCCCGATTGCCGTCGGTGCAGCGCTTTCGGCCAAGAAACAGAAGAACGGCAAGGTCGTCATCTCCTATTTCGGCGATGGCGCCAACAATGAGGGTGCCTTTCACGAGGCGCTCAACATGGCTTCGGTCTGGAAGCTTCCGGTCGTTTTCGTCTGCGAAAACAATGGCTATGGCATGTCGACTTCGACCAAGCGTTCCACCGCCGTCGCCAATGTCGCCGACCGCGCCGTTGCCTATAACATGCCGGGCGTGATCGTCGACGGCAACAATCTGTCGGATGTCGCCGAGGCCTCGCATGGGGCGGTCGAGCGAGCACGCCGGGGCGAGGGGCCGACGCTGATCGAGTGCAAGACCTATCGCCACCGCGGCCATTCCAAGAGCGATCGCAACCGATATCGCACCAAGGAAGAAATCGAGGACTGGATCACAAATCGCGATCCTATCCATCTGTTCGAAGATCAGCTGAAGGAATTCGGTTTCGTCAACGACGCCGATATCAAAGCAATCCGTGCGGATGCCGAGAAGGAAATCGCCGAAGCGATCGAGTTCGCCAAGAACAGCCCATCGCCAACCCTCGATAATCTGACACGCGACGTTTACACGGACTGAAATTAGATGAATGAGATAATCCGCGAACTGAGCTACTCGCAAGCGATCCAGGAAGCCATGGCGATTGCCATGGAGGCCGATGACCGCGTGTTCCTGATGGGTGAGGATATCGGCGTCTATGGCGGTGCCTTTCAGGTGACCGGCGATCTGGTGCAGCGTTTCGGCGAAGACCGGGTAATGGATACGCCGATCTCAGAACTTGGCGGTGCGGGTGTCGCCGTCGGTGCGGCATTAACTGGCATGCGGCCGATCTTCGAATTCCAGTTCTCGGATTTTGCCGCGCTGGCGATGGAGCAGATCGTCAACCAGGCGGCCAAGATCCGCTACATGCTTGGCGGCGCAGTCTCGGTGCCGCTGGTGATGCGATTTCCAGCGGGTTCCGGCACCGGCGCGGCGGCACAGCACAGCCAGAGCCTGGAAGCGTGGTTCGGCCATGTGCCGGGGCTCAAGGTGATCCAGCCTTCGACGCCTTACGATGCCAAGGGTATGCTGCTGGCGGCTATCGAAGACCCGGATCCTGTGATGATCTTCGAACACAAGCTTCTCTACAAGATGAAAGGTCCAGTGCCCGAGGGCCATTACACCGTGCCGATCGGCAAGGCCGCGGTCGTTCGTGAAGGCACGGACCTGACCATCGTTGCCTCTGCCATCATGGTGCACAAGGCGCTCGAAGCGGCGCAGGAGCTCGCAAAGGAAGGCATCAACGTTGAGGTCGTCGATCTGCGTACCGTGCGGCCGATGGACAAGGAGACGATCATCGCCAGCGTCAAGAAGACGTCGAAGCTGATGTGCGTCTATGAAGGCGTCAAGACGCTGGGCGTCGGCGCGGAAGTCAGCGCGATGATCGCCGAGAGCGAGGCCTTCGACTATCTCGATGCGCCGATCGTGCGCCTTGGCGGTGCCGAAACACCAATTCCCTACAATCCTGAGCTGGAAAAGGCGACCGTGCCGCAAGTACCAGGCATTCTGAAGAGCGCCCGTGATCTGGTTAAAGGGGTTCGTTAGGCCATGCCCGTCGAAGTGATCCTGCCCAAGGTCGATATGGATATGGAGAGCGGCCAGATCTCGCGCTGGTACGCCAAGGATGGCGACAGCGTATCCAAGGGCCAGCTGCTGTTCGAAATCGAAACCGACAAGGCGGCCATGGAAGTGGATGCGCCGTCCTCGGGTATCTTGCGCGATGTGAAGCCGCAGGGCGCAGTCGTACCTGTGGGACAGGCTGTGGCGTGGATCTACGGCGAGGGCGAAGTCTATAACGCGGCGGCACCAGCCAAGGAGCAGGCCGAGAAACCTGTCGTGGCCGAAGAAGCAAAGTCTGCCGTTCAACCGGCTGAAACTGCGCCCGTGAAACCTGCTCCAGTCGCTCCCGAGACCAATGGGGTCCGGGCCACGCCTCTGGCACGGCGGATCGCCAGGGAAGCCGGGATCGATCTAAGCTCCCTCAAGGGCTCCGGCCCGAAAGGCCGTATCCAGAAAAAAGACGTCGAGGGTGGTTTTGCCGTAACGGCGCCTGTTGTTGCCAGGCCATCAGCGCCCGCACGATCGCCGGTGGTTCAAGACAGCGATGCTCCCCTGCACGCGGTCTGGCTGCGCCAGGGCAATGGTTCAGGCCGGGCGCCGCTGGTCCTTATCCATGGCTTCGGGTCCGATCTCAACAGCTGGCGTCCGATGCTGGGCGGCGGAACACTGGACAATCCCATCCTTGCTATCGATCTGCCGGGTCATGGCGGTTCGACGCACACTATTCCGGACGAGCTCGACGGGATCGCCACCCAAGTCGAGCAAACCATTGCTGCCCATTATTCGGGCCCGATCATCCTGGTCGGACACTCCTTTGGCGGCGCGATAGCAACGGAAATTGCTGCGCGCAGCAATCTCGATATCCGTGCTTTGACGCTGATCGCGCCGGCTGGGCTCGGTCCGGAAATCAATGGTGCATTCCTTTCAGGATTTGTCCGCGCCCGCACGGAGGCAAGCCTCGTCGCCTGGATGAAGCAGCTGGTGCCGGATGAAAGCCTGCTGACCAAGCCATTCATCAACGCGACGCTGGCGCAATCACAAGATGTGGCGTTGCGCGATGCGCAGCAGCTCGTTGCCGACCGGTTCTTTGCCGACGGGACTCAGGTTTTCGGTATAAGGCAAAGCCTCGGCAAGCTGACAATTCCCGTCCGCGTCATCTTCGGCGCGGCGGACCGTGTCATTCCTGCGGTGCATGCGACCGGCCTGCCAGGCGAGATTGCGGTGCACGTCTTTGCCGGGACGGGCCATATGCCCCAGCTCGAGCAGCGCGAGAAAATCATGCGGATCCTGCGCGAGGTCAGCCAGTCGGCAGGGTAGTGTTGCCGGACTTTGACGGGACCATCGCCCGCTGAATGGCGCTGCGGGCGGAAGCCAGGTTGGGCATGACCCAATTGGGTTCGGCGCCAAGAAACTTGTCAAGAAATGCAATGGCATAGCCCGGCATTTCCTGAACGTTTTCGCGGTAGGACCACCAAGTACGCAGATCATCGGCGCATTTATCGATCTGCGGCGCCGTACCGAATTCCTGCTCGCATATGGCCGCAATCGCCCCGACGCAGTAGTTCGTATAAAGGAAGCCTTCAGGCCAGAATGCGATGATATCCTGCTTCTCGGAGGCTTGAGAATCGCCGTGCTTGGGCTGGCCGCGTACCTTTGCCGGAGCTTCGGTGATGAGCTCCTTGAGAACGAGACCGGCGGCGAAAATAATGAAATCCTTCCGGTCGAGCCGGGCGTAGGATTTCTGCTGTTCGACCGTTTCGATCCAGTTGAGAAACGCCCGTGTCAGCTTGGTTTCATCAATGGCAAAGTGATAGCCATAATGATCGGCAATGACCGCGGCATTCTTGCGAAAAGCCATGCGGAACCAGCGCAGTTGGCGCAGGCGATGCCGTAAATCCGGCATGTGGACCAATTCGTCTCTAAACAGAAAATCCATGCCTTCTCACTTTCAATTTCAGTGTAGCACGTCATACGCTTTCATGCAGCACAAGCCAAGTTTTCAGCGGCTCAGGAAATCATACATATTGACATTGCAAAAAACAAATGTTCTATATTTTTTCGTTCGATCATAGCATATGTTGGCGGTCGGGCATTGGGAGGTTGAAGACATGGCGATGTGGCAATGGGGATTGCTGGCCCTTGGTTTCTTGTGGGCGTTGCAGTCACTGGGCGTCTGGTACCAGATGCGCCACTACAGCGATGTGATGAAGGGCATCACTTCCAAATATAATGATGGATTTGTCGGCGCGGGCAATGTTCGCGGGCGGTTTGGCAAAGGGGTGATCGTTCTCATTCTCGTCACGCCTGATCTCACCATCCAGCGTTTTTTGGTTATGAGCGGCCGGTCGGTTTTTGCGAAATTCAAGCGGCGCACGGAGTTCGAGGGTATCTCGCTCGATGCACTGCGGACAGATCCGGTCATGGCCGGTGTGGAGGAGCCCGCTATGGCCAAGGCGGCAGAACGGGCGATTGAACAAATAGACAAGGCAAGGGCAGAACCGACGCGGCCGGGTCTAATTGGGATTAAGGCAGTCAACGCATAGGGACGGCCGTTTCGGAAGGGCGGTCGATTAGGAGGAGGGAACATGTCAATTCTAACAATGTTGGCGCAACATGCTGACATCGCCGCGCACCATATTTCGGTGGCGGGAGCGATGGTTTCGGATGCTGCGCTTCACGGCAAACAGGCCATTGACCATGCAGGCAATGACCTTGTGGTGCTGGCGCAGTCGACTGGCGACATTACCGTCGAGGAATTCAAGGACAAGCTGAAGAACGTCCAGCAGGAAGAGCAGCTTGGCTGGCTCACCAGCGCTGGTAAATACTTCATCGGTATTTTCCAGAAGGGCGGCGAGGTCTTTGCCGGCTTCGTTACGGGCATCATCCCAACCCTCGTTGTGCTGATGACGGCATTCTACGCACTGACAGAGCTTGTCGGTGAAGAGCGCGTGCATGGCATCGCCCGCGGCGCAGGCCGTATCGCCCTGACGCGCTACACGGTCCTGCCAGTGCTTTCCGTGTTCTTCCTGACCAATCCAATGGCCTATACGTTCGGATCGTTTCTTGAAGAAAAGCACAAGCCAGCCTTCTACGATGCGGCTGTTTCCTATGTGCATCCGCCACTCGGCCTGTTTCCGCACATCAATCCCGGCGAATATTTCGTCTGGGGCGGTATCCTCGTCGCGCTTCTCGAACTGGAGAAGAAGGGCGCTGTTCCCACCGGCTATCACATCAACGTCGCCATCTGGTATGCGCTCGTTGGTCTGGTGGTCATCCTGCTCAAAGGCATGCTGACCGAACGCATTACTGCGATCATGGCGCGCCGTCAGGGCATCGAGCTTTAATCCGGGGCGGGGAACAGTAAAATGTCAAAGACTTATACAGCAGTCAAAATATCCAGGGGCTCCAATGGTTGGGGCGGCCCGCTCGTCATCCAGTTGACGCCTCAGCGCAACAAGGTTGTGTCCGTCACCGGTGGTGGCATCCATCCGGTCGCACGCCGTATTGCCGAACTCACCGGCGGCGAAGCCGTTGACGGCTTCAAGGCGCCGCCCGTTGAAGGTGAAATGGGCGTTGTGGTCGTCGATTGCGGCGGCACGGCGCGCTGCGGTGTCTATCCGCGCAAGCGTATTCCGACCGTCAACCTGACACCGGTCGGTCAGGCAGGCCCGCTCGCCCAGTTCATCACCGAGGACATCTATGTCTCCGGCGTGAAGGAAGGCAATATCGAGCTCGCCGACGGATCGCAGCCCGCAGCTGTTGCCGGAGCAAGGTCAGACCCGACGCCGGCAGAACTGGCAGCCTCGATGGCCAGCCGCACACAGGCTGGATCCGACGCAGGTGAAGGCGGACTGATTGGCTTCATCAGTACCATTGGCCGTGCCATGGGTCGCGTGGTTGGCATTTTCTTCAATGCCGGTCGCCGTACCATCGACCAGGTTGTCCGTAACGTTCTGCCGTTCATGGCGTTCGTCACCATGCTCATCGGCTTCATCCTCTATACGGGGATCGGCGATGTTCTGGCCCAGCCCCTGGGACCGCTTGCCAACAATATTGTCGGCTTGCTGATCATTTCCGCCATTTGCGGTCTGCCCTTCCTGTCGCCCATATTGGGACCGGGTGCGGTCATTGCGCAGGTCATCGGTGTTGCGATCATCGGTCCGCAGATTGCCAATGGCACGATCTCGCCGGCAATGGCTCTGCCCGCGCTGTTTGCCTATAATACGCAGGTGGGCTGCGACTTCGTCCCGGTCGGCCTGGCACTTGGTGAAGCCAAGCCCAAGACCATCGAAATCGGTGTTCCGGCGGTGTTGATCAGCCGCCAGATCATGGGACCGATTTCGGTGTTGATCGCCTGGGTTGTCAGCCTGATCGTATTCTGATCTTCAACCAACAAGAAAATGAGGTTCGCCATCATGTCAGTCCTATTGAAAACACGGGTAACAGCCGTCGGACCTGAGGTGGCGGATCTTGCAGAGGGGGGCGTTGTCATCCTGTTTGCAGATGGCGCGCCGCCTGAACTTGCGGAAGTTTCGATCCTGCATAGCGTGGAAGGCAAGCCTTCCGACACGACGCCGCCCGTGGGATCGGCAATCCAGATCGGCGATGTATCTGCAAAAATCACCGGTATTGGCGATTATGCCTGGCAGAAGGTAAAAGACATTGGCCACGTGGTCATCACGTTCAACGGTTCCGACCAGGTTGAACGGCCGGGCGAGATTTGCGCCTCGGAAATCGATACCGAAAAATTGGTGTCAGCGTTGAAGGTTGGAACGACAATTACCATCGGGTGATTATCTGAACCAGTAACAGAATGAACTGCCGAAGAGAGAACTGAATGGAACGCTCGACTATTGTGCGGGTGCATGACGGATTGCATGCGCGGCCAGCCACCCGATTTGTCAAACTCGCCAAGAGTTTCGAATCGGATATCGAGCTGATCAAGGCGGACAAATCGGTCAGTGCCAAAAGCTCGGTCAAGTTGATGCTGCTCGGCGTCAAGGAGAATGAGGAAGTCACTGTTCGGGCAACCGGCGCCGACGCGATTGAAGCTATCGAGGCGCTGATCGGTTATCTCGAAAATCCTCATTCCGGCACGGCAGAAGACGGTGCTCCCGCAGGCGAGACAAAACCGGTGGAACCGGGTCCCTCCAAGGCGCAGGTGGTTCTCTCTTCGGACGAAACGAACGCCGCAGGTAATTTGCGCGGGGTCGCGGCAAGCGAAGGCGTTGCAATCGGACCCGCATTCGGGTTTTTTCCTGCAGAAATCAAACATGAAAACCGGCTGCTCAGCGCGGAAGAAATCTCGAATGAAATCGCACGGCTGAAGCAAGGTTTCGCCACTGTACAACAGCGGATGGATAAATCGCTGGCGACGAAGAATCTGGCCGAAAGCGATCGCGGTATCATCGCTGCACTCAAGGACATTGCCTGCGACGATGAACTGACCGGTGCGGCCACGGCACTTGTCCATGGCGGTATCGATGCGGTGTCGGCGGTCATCGGCGCGACATCGAGGATCGCCGCCGATTTCGCGTCGATGGATGATCCTTACCTCGTTGCCCGCGCCGATGATGTGAATGCCGTCGGGCGGCAGATATGCCTTGCCCTTCTGGGCCAGGACGACGCCAATCTCGATGCGATTCCGGCAGGTGCCATCCTGATCGCCGAGGATATCGGTGCCTGGGACCTGGCCCGCGCCCCGCTGAAACGCATTGCCGGCGTTATTTGCGGGCACGGCGGCGCAACCTCGCATGTGGCGATCATCGCGCGTGCGCACGGCATTCCGGCAGTCCTCGGGCTTGGCCGCTCCGTGCACGAACTGCAACATATCAAGACTGTCGCGCTGGATGGCAACAATGGCGATGTCTTTGCCGATCCCGATCAGGCGACAGCCGATCGCTTCCGCGAGCAAATCGGCAAGGCGGAAACCGAAAAGCTGGCGCTGCGGGCTTACAAGGACGCGATACCGAAGCGGGCCGACGGGACGATCATTGAGATCGCCGCCAATCTGGGATCGCTGGAAGAGATCGAAGCTGCCCAGGAGGCAGGCGCGATGGGAGTTGGATTGTTCCGCACCGAGCTTCTGTTCATGCGGCACATCCATTTGCCTTCGGAAGATCTGCAGGCAGAGACCTATGCAACGCTCGCCAAGGCTTTTGCACCCTATCCGGTGATTGTCCGCACGCTGGATATTGGCGGTGACAAGCCGATCTCCGGCATCGATTTCCCCGACGAGGAAAATCCCTTTCTCGGCTGGCGCGGTATCCGCATGTGCCTGGACCGGCCGGACGTGTTCAAACCGCAGCTGCGCGCGCTTCTGCGGGCGGCAGTGCATGGCAATATCAAGGTGATGCTGCCAATGGTTTCAGGTCTCGATGAAGTCCGTGCAACACGCGCACTGATCGAGGAGTGCGCGGTAGAACTGAAGGCAGAGCACAAGGCTTACGCCATGTTCGATCTTGGTATCATGGTCGAAACGCCGGCGGCGGTGATGATTGCGCCAATACTTGCCAAGGAAGTCGCGTTTTTCTCAATCGGCACCAATGATTTGACACAGTATATCATGGCCGCCGACCGTCTTAACCCGACCGTCGCCAAGCTGAACGATGTGACCCACCCGGCAGTGATGGCCGCCATTGAACTGACGGCGAAGGCTGGCGTTGAAGCGGGCATCATGGTCGGTATGTGCGGTGAGGCGGCTGGCCGTCCGGATCTGATCCCGGCATTTGTCGGGATGGGCCTGACAGAGCTCAGCATGAGCCCGTCATCGATCCAGCGCGCGAAGAAATGCGTTCTTGCCCTAGGGCAAATGGGGGATCAGGAAGGCAAATAGACCGGACAACGCTCCGGCCGGCTCCGCTGCTGCGATGGCTTGATCGAACTTGTCCTGCCGGGCCTGCAGGGCCAGGAGAGCGCTTTCGACCAGTTTCTCGTCGCCCGGTTCATTGTCCGCATAGGTTGCAAGTCCGATGGCAAGGGCGATCGACGAGAAGCACAGATATTCAACGTCCTTGCCCGGCTGAGCGTCTTGATGCGCGGGCAGTGTCAAAGGTTCGCAGTGGTAGTGCGACTGAAGTTCGATCGCCAAGGTGGCGCAGGCCGTCGCGATATCGTGCAGCCCGCCATCTTCCTTTGCCGCCCGCAAGAATACGGCGTGACGGCGAATCATTGTGGCGTGGACAGCGGAGAAGGTTGCTTCATGAATCAGGGCATTGTTCGATCCGAGAACGCTCAACACGCGTTTTGTCAGATAATAGATATCGCGGCGGAAAAGCGCCTCGCCCGTGCCGGCATCCGCCGGGAAATAGGCGGCGAGACCGCGGGCCTCGATTGTCGTCGAGTGCGCGGCGGGGTCTTGCGATACGAGGGAAATCGAAATGGTCTCGGCCGCAGTCAGAGCCTTGTCCACCGCGCGTGCGGCCTTGCCGAACAGGATATCCGGCAAATTCTGCGGCACCGGCTCTGCGCCCTGGCGGCTCGCCCTGATCAGATGGCGAACGTCGCGCAACCGGTCCTTCAGACTGACGACGATCTCGTTCGAAATGTCCCTGATCATGGTGGCAAACCTTTGCTCGCAAGTGGATAAGACTTTGTATCTGTTTTTCATGGCTTGCTAAACAACATTCTGGTGGAGTGTACTGTGGATAATGCGTTGCTTCGATGCAGCGTCGCCGCTGCCGGGGAAACGAAAACAATCAAAGGGGGGACGATTGGCCGATCGACGCAAGCGAACGAATGGTACGGCGCACAGCTCCCAAAAGACTCCTTCGGATGCGGGGCAGCCTGACACGAAGATCAGCCGCATGCGCATGCGCGCTGCCTGGATGTACTATATCGAGCAAATGACGCAGAACGAGATTGCCGAGATCCTCGGCGTCGGGCGTGTGACGATCGTGCGTATGCTGGCCGAAGCGCGGGCACGCAACGAGGTCAAGATCGGCATTCAGGGCTATCTTTCTGACCTCGTCGCGCTCGAAAGACAGGTCGAAAAGCAATTTGGCCTCGAAAAGGTGATCATCGCGCCTCTGTCCCATCCGGACAATGATCCAATCCCGGCGATCGCCGCTGCAACGGGCGATTATCTTTCGAGCGTCGTCAGCAACGGCATGCGTGTTGGTGTTGGCTGGGGGAGGACGCTGCTTAACACATTGTCCTATATCGAGGCCAAGGCGCTGGAGGATTTCACCGTCATTTCGCTGCTGGGCGGCATCAGCCAGCCGCGCCGGTTCAATCCGGCGGAATTCGCCTGGCAGTTTGCCCAGCTGTTCCAGGGCGATGGCTATCTCATTCCCGCCCCGGCCATGGTGGACAGTATCGAGACCAAGACGGCGCTGATCGAGCGTTGTGGCCTGAAAAGCGTGTTCGAGATGGCCGAGGACCTCGATCTCGTTCTCCTCAGCGTCGGTGCGATCGAAACGGCGTCGAGCACGCCTTATCACATCGGCTTTCTCAACGAGGGTCATCAGTCGTCCCTGGCGGCACGCGGGGCCGTGGGCGATCTGCTGTTCCATTTCTACGACAAAGCGGGCCGTCTCGTCGATCACCCGATCCATGATCTCGTCATGTCCGTCGGCATCGACACGGTGCAGCGTGTGCCGGCGCGGGTGCTGACCTCGGGCGGCAAGGAAAAGATCAGGGCGCTTTACGGCGCGATGACGCTGGTTCGCCCGACCGTGTTCATTACCGACGAGGAAAGTGCCCGGCGCTTGCTCGTGCTGGCCGAACAGGAGAAGGGCTGATCACCCTCGTGCTGCATTTTCCGTGGGAAATCAAAACAAGGGGGCAGGGTAAACCAAGTCGGGGATTGCATTCGCCATTTTTCCCGTTATTGATCGCGGGGCGACGCGCCGGCAGCTGCCGGTACGTCGGATTTCAGGTGGGGCCTGTAGCTCAATTGGTTAGAGCCGGCGGCTCATAACCGCTTGGTTGGGGGTTCGAGTCCCTCCGGGCCCACCATTAATTTCAAAGGCTTAGCGAGAAATCGCTGAGCCCTTTTTGATTTTAGAAAATTCAGGGGCAACATTTGGGGCAACAACGCATCATCAGGCAGATTGGGATTTCTCGATTTTCTCGATCCCGGCAACGATGACGTCATTGCCAAACTGCAGAAGCGTAGCCATCACCTTGTGCTCTTCCCACTTGCAGCTATCTAAGCGGCCGGCAGGGTTTTGACCCTAAACTTTCGTAGCGCTGGTCCTAACCAATAAGGATGACGGGACCCAGAACCCCTTGCATGGTAAAGTGCGCGGTTTAGGAGGGGTGCCATGTGGTATTTGCGTGGCGCCGCAATCGCGGCGCTTTGTGTCACGCTTTGCAGTCCGTTGCCGGCAATGGCGGCCGAGTCAGTCGGCGAAGCCGTGCTGATCAAGACCGAAGTGAGAGGTAACAGTGGTCCACTGACGGTCAGAGACCAGGTTCACCGGGATGAACGGATCAAGACCTCCCAATCCGGGCTCGGTCAGTTTATTTTCCAGGACGGAACCAAGCTGGCTGTGGGATGGGGCTCGTCCGTGGTCATCGACAAATTCGTTTACGACGACACAAAATCGGTAAAGCGGCTCACCATCAAGGCGGCAAAGGGAACTTTTCGCTGGATCAGCGGAAACTCGAAATCCTCAGCCTATGAGATCCTGACACCTGCCGGAACCATTGGGGTGCGTGGGACTGCCTTCGACTTCACCATTGGCGCCGATGGGACGACTGCCGTCGTCCTGTTGAGCGGCCGGGCCGAGTTCTGTGGCGCAGGTGGCTGCAAGCAATTGACGCGGCGCTGCGATTGCGTGGTGGCCAAGCGCAATGGCAGCGTGACCGATCCCCGCCGGGTCAATCGCGACGTTCTCAATACGCTTGGCAGCCAGAAAGCCTTGCCATTCCTTTCCGGCAGTCAACAATTATCCGGAGGAATGGGGAGCGTAGGTGTCGGAGGGTGTGGCCTCGCGTCGGTCGAAAACCCAAAGGATCGCACCCCTCAACGAGCTACCCCGCAAAACGCCCCGGAGCGGCCGGCGCCACCGGACCGACCGGCCCCGCCTGCGCCACCAGATCCGCCTGCGCCACCAGATCCGCCTGCGCCACCGGAGAAGCCTGCTCCGCCGGAAAAACCTGCTCCGCCGGAAAAACCGCACAAGGTGGATAAGCCCGACAAACCCCACAAGGACAATAGCCGGCACCATCGGGGGCACCGCGACACGGATCACGGTCGTCATGACACCGACCGCCATGACAGGGGGCACCACGACAAAGGCGGACACCATTAATAGCAAGAATCTCTCTTTGGAGCATGGCGAGCAAAGGCTTCCGGGTCATTACTCGGCGGCGCCGGCCTCTTTTTCTGCCGCCTCACGGAGAAAATGTTCGGACCTGCGGGAAATCCGGCGATAGAATTCCGGCAACCCTTCCGCCATTCCTGCACTCTTGAGTTTTGCGGTGCTAACGAGCTTGCGGCTGGACGGCGACCGCGAACTCAACGCCTCGACAAGCTGCTGGTGGATCGACCGCAGTTCAGCAAACTCAGCAGATGCTGCAAGACGCTGATCGCCAATGACGGCGAAGAGTTTGGTTCGTGTGCTCTTGCCTTTGAGGCCGAGCGCCCCCGCCTCGAGCAAGGCACAGTCCGGCAGCATCTTTGCCGTGGTCTCCGACACGAGAATGTCGAAGTTGACTTCTTTGCAGGAAGACTCGATCCGCGCAGCGATATTGACGGCATCGCCCACCGCCGAATAATTGAAACGCGTCTCGGCGCCCATGTTTCCAACGCAGGCAAGTCCCGTGTGTATGCCAATCCCGATGCCGACTTTCTGCTCGCCGCCGAAGCCAAACGCGTCACCGGCATTGAGACGCGCAAGTGTCTCGCGCATGGCCAACGCGGCGTGAACAGCCTTGCTGCCATGGTTGGCGACATCGACTGGAGCGTTCCAGAAGGCCATGATCGAGTCTCCGATGAACTTGTCCAGTGTCCCTTCGTTTGCAACGACATGATGGCTAAGCGCGTCAAGAAGCGTGTTCAGAAAACCGACGACGGCGGCGGGCGCCAACTGCTCGCTGATCTGGGTGAAATTTCGCACATCGACGAACATCACCGTCAACTCGCGGTCATCCCCACCAAGGCGCAATGCATTTGGCGTATGCTCGATGCGATATAACAGCGACGGCGAGAGATACTTGCCAAAAGCCCGCCGGACTTCGCGGCGCTCCCGGTCGATCACCAGAAAGCGGAACGCCGTGGCACCGAAATGCGTGATCGACCCGCTGACGATTGGAGCCAGTGGATCGAAGAGTAGCCCCGTGTAGAAGAAGGCGAGCCAGGAGGCGAGAAGCGCGAACACAGTGATCAGGAGACCGCAGGCGAGGGCGACGGCTGGACTGACGAAGGTGGTCACGATCACAAGAAAGCTGCCGGCGACGGCAATGGACAGGATCTCGAGGCCGTCTGCCCAATCCGGCCGCGAGAGAAAGTGGCCAGACAGTATCTGCTCGACGGTTTGCGCGTGCAGCGAGACGCCAGGCACGTTCTGCCCAAGAGCCGTCGTTCGAATGTCTTGCAGCCCCGCAGCCGATGTGCCGACAAACACGATGCTGCCATCAACTGCCGCCTTTACATCAGGCGAAATGTCGCCAGCTGTGAGCACCTGTCTGGCGGAAATATATCTCTCGGCCGTGTCGCGACTGATATAGAGCCACAATTCGCCCGCCGCCGTCACGGGAACCACGAATTCACCGATTTTGACCAGGGTCATTGTGTCCGGCACATTGGCAGCACCCGCAATCACGTAGGTGGAGGCGCCCTGCGCCACACGCAGCGCTTCGAGTGCTAGGTTGGGGTAAAGTTGCTCTCCATCGCTCAGGAAAAGCGGGACCGCGCGCACTACATTCGAAGCGCTGCCGGGATTGAGGCTGATATGCCCTATGCCGGCGGCATTGGCCTCAAGTTGCGGCCGCAATGGTGTCGCGGCCTTGATTCGGGGAGGTGCACCGAGCGGGCTTTCGCCTGTGAAGGCAAAGCCGGCTTTCACAGGCGGGCGATAATTTCCTTCGTTGGACAGACCAAAACCGAGGACGACCGGTTTTCCAGCAATAGAACGGGCGAAGATCTCGTCATTATCCGGCAATTGGCCAAGCAGCGAGGGATCAATTCCGGGAACGTCGCGAACAACCGTGCGCGGCGACAGGCGATCGGGTTCAGCGAAGAGAATATCGAATGCGATTGCTGATGCTCCCATCTCGGAGAGTCTGTCCACAAGGGTCGCAATTCGATCTCTCGGCCATGGCCACTGACCGAACTCGCGTAGCGACGCTTCGTCGATGTCGATGACCCGGACGGGCAGATTCTCGAATGGGCGGGGCGCCACGCGCTGATATTCGTCGAAGGTCACTTCGCGGGCCTGTTTGAGCAGCTGCGGGTCACTTGCCCGCAGGATCGTGAGCACCGCCACAATCGCCAGGCCGATAATTACGCCAACTTGCTGCGCGCGTGTCATGACTGCAGTATCGGACCCTTTGTGCCGGAAGCCTAACGGCAACGGGGGCAAACCCGCGAGATAGTCCGGCCTTGGCCTGCCGCCGCACCAAGGGTACGGTATGCTGCATTTTTCTTGGGTTCTATGCAATCATGAACGTTGTTATGCGGTCCACGACGCGAGTGCCGGGATGATCGCCGATTAATGAATTCCGGCCTGCCGACAATTCTTCTGCGTCCCGAAAAATGAAAATAGCAGCTGAAATGAAAGCGGCTTATGATAAAGGGAACGCCGACGCAAATCAGGCGGGAGGCTTAATATGGACACACCCGATATCGCTCAAAATTGGGAGGCCTTGACCAAGTACGTCGAGTATTTTTGGGGCCGGAGGGAACACCAGCAATTATATCGCTTCGAAGCTGATGTTTCTTTCCGAAGTGAAAGGGATGTTGATCAACGCACGCATGTCTACATCGATTTTCATGCCGGTGCTGTTTCACCCGTGCGGTTTGCCGAGAAAGGTGAATTGAATCCCGTATTCGTGCATACGGAATTCAGGCCCACAAACACTGCGATAAAGTTCGAAGATGGCGAACTGCACATTATCGGTATGTCCCCGAAGGTCGGGCGATACATCGTAAGAATCACAGCGGTATAGCCAGGCCGGGATTCCGGTCGGCCTAAGCTGATCTCGCCAGTCTGTTCACAATGCTGATCGACTGGCTTCCGGTTCGTTAGCGGTCCATCTCCGATTCCAGGTCCAGCTCTTTCAGCCTTGCCGCGTACATCCGCTGAAACCGCGGGTGATCGCGCAGCGGATCAAGGTCGGAATCATTATCGAACCACAACATCTGCTCGCGTGTGTTACGCGTAACCACACGTTCAAGAAGATCAAGCGCCGGTTCAATATCGCCGAGGATCGAGTAGGCACAGGCGATGTTGTAAAAGGCATAAATATCATCTGGAGCGATCGCGAGGGCACGAGCCGCCCAATCCCTGGCCCTTTCCCGCTCGCCAAGATGAGCGAGAGCCAGCGCGCCCCGGTGGGCGGGACTTGAATTTTCCGGATGCAGGAGAAGTGCACGCTCGGCCCGCTCGATGCCGCGCTGTGCCCAGTTTTCAGTCTCAGTCGTCTGACCAAGTGTTCTGTAGACGGAGGTGAGAAGGATCGGTGAGACGTAGTCGTCGGGCCGAATTTCAGCGGCCTTGACAAAATACCTGGCGGACGCTTCCATTTCGCCCTGCGTATAGAGCAGTCGCGCATAGAAATAATTGGCCTCGTAGAGATCGGGCTCGAGCTCGAGGGCCCGTTCGAATTCGGTGATCGCTTCCACCCGGCGCTCGTTGCTATGCAGCGCAAGGCCTCTCGCCGCATGGGCTTCGGCCAGTTCCGGGTCAAGCGCCAGTGCCCTCGCGCTCATCTCCAGGATATCGTCGAGCGCGACTTCTTCGGAGTGCCATCCATGCAGAGCCGAGTCGCAATTGGCAATGCCGGCATAGGCGCGGGCATAGTGCGGGTCGAGTTCGACTGCCTTCTTGAACATGCGGCGTGCCAGCAGCAAATAAGCCTTGGTCCATTCATGCGAGAATTGCCGGCCCCGAAGGTAGTAGGTGTAGGCTTCCACGTTTTCGGTGGGCGCCCGCGCTACAGCTGCTTTTTCTTCTGGCAGCAGCTTGATCTTCAACTGTTCGACAATAGCGCGCGTAATCTCGTCCTGGATGGCGAAAATATCGGTCATGCTACGATCGTAGCGATCAGCCCAGAGATGTCCGCCATTCTTGGCATCGATGAGCTGGCCCGTGATGCGGATACGCTGGCCGGCCTTGCGAATGCTGCCTTCCAGAACGAAACGGACGCCAAGTTCCTGCGCTACCTGCTTCACCTTGACTGACTTGCCCTTGTAGGTGAACACGGTGTTGCGAGCGACCACATACAGGCCGGAGACTTTTGACAGGTCCGTGATGAGATCCTCGGTAATGCCGTCGGAAAAATATTCCTGCTCGGGATCGCCGCTCATATTGGTGAATGGCAGGACGGCGATCGACAGGTCCAGCATATCCCTGGCAGCGACAGCCGCCGGAGGGCGTGGCTGGGTCGCCGAGGCGGGATTGAGCACGATGTTGTAGACATGGATGACGCGCTCGATATTCTTGAGCCTGTGCTCGCCCAGATCTTCGAAGGCGAGATCGAGCCGGCTGCCGACATGTTCCCGTACCGAACCTGAAACCGCAATGCTGCCCGGGGCCGCAATGCCTTCGAGCCGCGCGGCGACATTGACGCCGTCGCCAAAGATGTCGCCATTCTGGACGATGACGTCGCCCAGATTGACGCCGATGCGAAACTCGATGCGACGGTCGGGCGGCACGTTCTCGTTGCGCTCGCGCATGCCACGCTGGATTTCAGCAGCACAGCCAACCGCGTTGACGACGCTGGAGAATTCGACCAGCAAGCCATCGCCCGTCATCTTGACGATCCGGCCCTGGTTTTCCGCGATCCGCAGATCGATCAGCTCGGCCCTGTGCCCATTGAGCGCGGCCAGCGTGCCGGTCTCGTCCGTGCTCATAAGTCTGCTGTAACCCGCAACATCGGCAACAAGAATGGTGGTCAGTCGACGTTCCAAGCAGCCCCCACGAAACACAACTATTGATTGAACGATCAGTCTATCGCAATCGTTTCGTTACGTCGCCTGATTACATTTCTGTATAAGAAGCACCGCTACAATGGGTGTCTGCATTAGTTGGATTGGTCCAGCGCGTGAGGCGAAGGCTGTCCGGGGCTGCCGGCATCATTCGTCCGGTTACTCGTCATGAAGACGGCAGCAATGGCCAGTACCGCGATTATTGCCGTTACCAGAATTGTCGTCCGTCCCTGCATGATCTCGCTCCGTGTTCCTCAAGAGTACTGGATAAACACGGGCAGCGGCGGATTGTTCCGCGTCGAAGGGCACTTACAGCCTGGATTTCACGCTCGCCTGGCTTCATGAACGCCCACGGATTCCCTGGAGAAGATCACCACCGCGAAGACCAGAACACCGGCAAAGGTTATGAGCGATGCGATGCCGAGCAGCGGTTCCAACTGGGGATTACCGAGTTCCATGAAATAAAGTGCAGGCAGCATGATAATGAGGCCAAACGTGTAGATGGCGTAGTGAACCATCGCCAGCCGCTTCTGTGCCTTTGCAGGATTGAGGGCATAATAACCGCCGAATATGGCACTTGTAACCCATCCCAGCAGATTCACATGCGCATGGGTCGCGATCGTGTTGTGGTTTCCCGACATTCCCATTTGCAGGCCTATCCCCAGGCCAATGATCAGCCATATGACTGCCGTTTTAAAAAACAGCTGAGAAATCTGTGGCATTGCGGTTCCCCTCCGAACAGCGATTTTGTATGCCGTGAACAATACACGCGTGCGCGCAGTCTTTCCAGCGACGGAGCCTAAGCAGAAATAGCGAGTTTTGAGCCTTGTTAGCGCAAGCGTCAGATGATCGTCGCCGCGATATTTTCCATCGGTGCGCGTACGGTCCAGACGATGCGATTGGAGCTGGTTCCAAGAATGCCTTCCCCACCCAAAGACAGTGGCGTGACGCGCTCCAGGACTGTCTTGCCAAAGCCTTGCTTGCGGCCAAGCTTTACCGGTGGGCCGCCGGATTCGGTCCAGGCAAGATAAAAACTCTGTCCCTCTTCGCCAACATGCCAATCGACGGTAATGTTGCCGCGTTCCGCGGAAAAAACCCCATATTTGGCGGAATTCGTCGCCAATTCATGGAACGCTATTCCTAGATACTGAACGGCGTTGGGTTGAAGGACGATCAACGGCCCTGACATCGTAATACTGTCTTCGGTGCCGAACGGTCTGACTTGTGCCATGATCAGATCGGAAACTGTTGCCCCGCGCCACTCGGCATGGACGAGGAGATCATGCGACCTGGCCAAAGCCATGATCCTTTCGCGAACCCGTTGTTCGAATTCAGCCGTGTCGCCGGTGCGATTGCTGGTTTCGCGGATCATGGACAGGATCACCGCATACTGATTCTTTACGCGGTGGTTTACCTCGCGCATGAGCATCAATATCCGATCTTCGTTTTCCTTCTTTTCAGTGATGTCACGGGCGATCTTCGATGCGCCGATGACGCGGCCGCTGGAATTTTTAACCGGGGAAACAGTCAGCGAGACGTGAATACGAGAACCATCCTTGCGCAGCCGTACGGTTTCGTAGTGGTCGATCCGTTCGCCCTTGCGGATTCGGTCGACGATGCTCGGTTCTTCATTCGCCCTGTCGAATGGGATCAGAACCGTGATCGAGCGACCGATCATTTCTTCCGCCTCGTAACCGAAAATTCGCTCAGCGCCCTTGTTCCAGCTTCTGATCGTGCCGGTAAGATCCTTGCTTATGATCGCGTCGTCCGATGATTCAACGATTGCCGCAAGGCGTTGCGACGATTCTTCTTCCTTATTCCGGTCGCTCACATCTAGAAGCATATTCAGTGCGCCGACAACCTCTCCAGCACTATCACGCAGCAAGACAGGGAAGGGCATGAATGTCACGCGGCTGCCATCGGGCCTTTCGGCAATCGCTTCCGCGCCACGCACCTCCTGCTTTTCGCGCAGTGTAACAGCCATGGGGCATTCATCATGCTCCATGTGCGTTCCGTCAGGCCAGTATAATTTCCACGACCCGCACCATTCATCCTTGCCAATCTGAGGCTCTCTGCCCCAAAGCTCAGCTGCTGCCTTGTTATAGAAAGTAATGATGCCGGATGTATCTGTTGTATAAACTGCAGCCGGCAGTAACATTAGTATCGAGTCACGGCTCAAACTATCCATGTCATGTAAGGCTGCAAGTGAAGAGGCGAAGTTGCTTTGCGGAATTTCCACAATTTTTCCTGGTTCAGGTGCAATTCTTTCGGGTTGAATTCTAGAATCAAGAGCAGTTGTTTACAACAAGATTCCGGTTTCTCGTCGTGATTAAACTGCTTACGAGAAACTTGGTTCCATCGATGGCGCCAGTGAGACTATTTTTTTGACAAAGAGCTACCCAAGGGGCGAGGTAATTGCATATTTCACCAGCTAGCCGCATTGCGAACATGAGTGCGGGCTGATTTCGCAATGAAACCAGCCCGCAACATTTCGCTGCGCATTGTTCCGAATGCGCCGAGATCCTTTAAGGTCTACTCATAGATCGAGCTCAAGCCCGACAATCAAACCGCAAAGACGACAGCTGCAACCGCCAGCGCGCCAAACAAAATCATTGAGCATGTCATCCAATTGGAGATATCGCCGTTTTCTTTCGTATGCCGCATCATCGCCTGTATCCTCCTGAGCGTAACCGGATGGGGACCGGTGCGTTCTCAAAATCACGAACACCCGTCGTTGACTTAGTCGCCAGCGATCTTTCAAATTGTGGTGATCATGGTCTGCCGCCGGAACGCGCGGAA
The DNA here is from genome assembly GCF_002764115.1 of Phyllobacterium zundukense. NCBI lineage: Bacteria > Pseudomonadati > Pseudomonadota > Alphaproteobacteria > Hyphomicrobiales > Phyllobacteriaceae > Phyllobacterium > Phyllobacterium zundukense. The sequence continues at coordinate 934,053 of NZ_CP017940.1, forward strand.
GGCTTAGTCCCGCCATCCCGATTTCAGCTGAGGGGACTATAGCACTTTCAGGTTAGTCCCTCAATTATCTGCAACGTTCCGCTCATCACATTTTGATATTGAGTGAAAGGAAAGAAGTGGTTTTGAGCCTAGCTCGGAACCGGATCGACGAGTTTCGGAAAAATCATTCGAACCGTGGCGCCGCGACCGCCGTGAAAGCTCACCGGAGCGTCCAGCATCTCGATATGCCCGCCATGATCCTCGACGATTTTCTTGACGATTGCGAGGCCAAGGCCAGTGCCCTTTTCGCGCGTTGTCACATAGGGTTCGAGTAGTTGATGCCGGTTTTCAGCGGGTAGTCCCTTGCCGTTGTCGAGAACTTCGACAATTACGGATGAATCGGCACTCGCCGCGCGAACAAGGATATACCCCTTGTCGATCACACCGGTCTGAAGCACTGCATCAATGGATTCCGAGGCGTTCTTGATGATGTTGCCAAAGGCCTGGCCAAGCATGCGGTTGTCGAAGTTGCCGATAAGCGGTTCGTTGGCAAAGTCATGTTCGAACTGGATTTGACTATTGCTGATCTCGACCAGGAAGGACGCGTCGCGCAGCACATCGCGAATATCGGTTGCTGCCAGTTGCGGCTTGGGCATGCGGGCGAACTCGGAGAATTCATCCACCATGCGGCCAATGTCACCGACTTGCCGGATAATGGTTTCGGTACACTGGTCGAAGACCTCGCGATCCTCGACAATGACCTTGCCGTAACGGCGGCGGATACGTTCGGCGGAAAGCTGGATCGGCGTCAGCGGGTTCTTGATCTCATGCGCGATGCGTCTGGCGACGTCGGCCCATGCGGATGAGCGGTGAGCGGCCACCAGGTCAGTAATGTCGTCGACGGTTACCACATAGGATGTGTTTTTTGTGTCGGCGTCTTCGCGCGTGATCTGGACATTGAAGGAGCGCGCAACACCACCGCGCGTGATGTTGATCTGTTTGCGACTGGAAGACCGGCCATTTTCCCGCGCGGCTTCGAAGACCGCGCCGATTTCCGGCAGGAGCTGGGTCAGACCCTTGCCGATCGCTTGCTGGCTGTCGATCGATAACATGGATTCAGCCGGCCGGTTGAGGCCGGCAATGTGACCTTGCGCATTGACGCTGATCACACCTGCCGTCACGCCCGACAAGACTGCTTCGGTAAACCGCCTGCGCTCGTCGATCTCGTCCTTTGCAGAAATCAGGTCGCTGTGCTGGGTTTTCAACTGCTCGACCATATTGTTGAACGTGAGAGACAGCGAGCCAATGTCGCCATCCGACCCGCGCACAGGCACCGAAACGTCAAAATTGCCGGTGGCAACGTCTTCCGCTGCGCCAATCAACAGGCGAATGGGCTGAACGACGCGATTGGCGACGGCTATACCTGTCCACACGGCTGTCAGCAAAAGCAGCAGCGTCAGTTCGATATAAAGCAGAGCATAGGCAATTTGCGTGTTGGACCTGTTGCTTGCCAGCGATTGATACTCGATGTTGTTGTCGTTCATGACGCGCATGTTATCCAGCGCCGAAGAATCAACCGCGCGGATCGTGTAGAGGTACAAATCCGGTAGTGCCTGGGTCTTGATCACTGCGCCGACAAGGTTGGTGGCGCCGGGCGGTATCAGCACGGGCTTGTCGCCCGCGGCGCCCTTCAATGCCTCCAGAGGCACGGCGGGAAGCGTGTGATCGTTGAAGAGTTCGGCGCCGACGACAACTTCACCGGTGGACTTGACCAGCGACGCACCGAGCAGATTATTGCGCCCGGCATCATAGGTCAGCCAATCCGCAAAGGCGCCGCGGTCGAGACTATAGAGCATCCGTCGCTGATCGAGATCGATAACCATGGAAAGCGTTGTCGTCAGAAGGCTCTGCGCATTGTCCTCCGTGTAGGATTGCGCCGCCTTGATCGACATGTCGATAATCTGGTTGTTCTCCGGATTGATCCATGAATTCAATCTGTTATCGAGGACGATGAGTGAAAAGAGGGCAACGATGATCGAAGGGATCGACGCGATCAACGCAAAGATGATCGTGATGTTGGTGTGCAGGTCCCGGTTCTTATCCTTGCTCTTGAACAGGAAGAGCTTCCTGAGCGTGGCATAGGACAGATAGATCAGCACCAGGATCGAAACGGCATTGGCGGCAATAATGAACTGTGTCGTCTGCTGCGTGGGCGAAATATTGGTGATGCCCATCATGATGACGAAGGAGACAATCATCGTCGCCAATGCCAGGAGCGTCATGACCAACGCGCCTCTTGGCAGAACCTGCTGTTTGATTTTGGTCTCGCTGGAGGACATCCATTTGCCTCGTTGGGTCAATCCGATTGTCCGGAATGGACCACATAATTCCCTTGTCGATTATCGGTCGTGGCGCTGCTTGTAAAGGAAGCTTGCGTTGGGGGCACGGTTTGAGGCAAGAGCTCGGACTGGCGTTGCCGATGTGCCACGCACAGCATCGGAGCAGGTTCATGACGATCCGCACAATCCTGAGGTTTCCGCATCCCGCTCTGCGATTGCATGCCGAGCCTGTCACCGAGTTCGGGGACGACGTGCGGATTTTGGCCCAAGATCTGCTGGCGACGATGCGGGGTGCTCCTGGAATTGGTATCACCGCACCGCATATTGGCGTCCTGAAACGGCTTGTTGTCATCGAGCTCGACCAGGACAAGGAGGCTCGGTTCTATATCAATCCCGAAATCGAGTGGGCTTCAGCCGAGATTGTCCGGCACGAAGAAGGCAGTGTTTCAATGCCGGGGGTTTCGGATGAGATAGAGCGGTCTTCCTCGGTCCGTGTCCGCTACCAGGATCTTTCAGGTGCGTTGCAGACCGAGGAAGCGACCGGTCTACTGTCCATCTGCCTGCAGCATGAAATCGATCAACTGGATGGTCTCTTCTGGATATACCGCTTGTCTAAACTGAAACGTGATCGCCTGATCAAGCGTTTTGAAAAGCTGCAACGTGCGTCAAAAGGGTAGGGGTTGCGGCTCAACGATGGATGGGATCCTTCCATAGGACCCCTTCCGGCTTTTCCGCCGGTTCGATATCGAGATTGACAACAACCGGTTCCTGGCCAGAGCGAACCAGCACGCATTCCAGTGCTTCGTCGGGACTGGCATTGATCTCCTGATGCGGCACATAGGGAGGAACGAAAATAAAATCGCCGGGTCCGGCTTCCGCAACATATTCGAGCTTCTCGCCCCAGCGCATGCGTGCCCGGCCTTTCACAACATAAATGATGCTTTCGAGATCGCCGTGGTGATGCGCGCCCGTCTTGGCGTTGGGGTGAATGACCACCGTCCCCGCCCAGATTTTCTCCGCGCCTGCCCGGGCGCGATTGATCGCAGCCGCCCGGTTCATGCCCGGTGTCTGGGCCGTATTCGGATCAAGCGAGTCGCCGGGAATGACCTTGACGCCATGCTCACGCCAGTCGATCGGGTGGTCGTGCTCACGCGCGCCGCTATGCTGGTGATCGTCCGACAAGAATGCCTCCCGGGTTATCGCGAACAACCCGATCAATGTAGTGGCCGTCGCGGCGCGGCGCCAGACCCGCCTGCCTCGTGACGAATAATTAACCTCAGCTCGGAGTATTTATCTTGACGATTTAGCTCTTCGCTCGCCAATGTAGCTAGACTGCGGTGCAATCCTTCCGCAGTTCAGCGGAAGCCGGGTGATGCCAATCAGTAAATCGCGACAATCACCGTTCGATACCCAGAATGAGCGCGGTGCCGATCGTCTGCTGCAAATCGAGGCGGTTTACGACAAGGTTCCGGTCGGGCTGTGCTACCTCAATCGCAATGGCACTTTTGTTACAATCAATGATCAGCTTTCGCGCATGTTCGGTATCACCAGCGAGAAGGCAGTCGGCCATTCCGTCGAAGACATTCTACCCGAACACGCAGCTCTCTTGCGCAACAGCCTCCGAGCCGCTTTGGCTGGCGCACCAATTCCCGATCAGGAGATCCAGCGTTCAGAGGAGACCTTTATGGTCTCAGCTGCGCCCGTCACAAATGATCTGGGCGAGATCGCCGGCATCTCCGTCGCCTATACCAACATTTCGAACGTAAAACGAATTGCGCAGAAGCTGCACGACACGGAACAGCGGACATCCTATGCGCTCGAAAGCGCTGGCCAGTGGATATGGGATTTGGACATTGCGACGATGCGCGTCTGGCGCTCGCCGCAGTACAGAGTGCTGCTTGGCCTTGATCCGAACGGCGCCGAAACCGAAAGTGTTGCCTGGGATATTGTTCACCCTGACGACAAGGCCAATGCCGTTCAGGCATTTGAGGACGCCGTCAGTGGTCGCAAGCCACACTTTGAAGCGGTTTACCGCGTTCCCCGTGGGGGAGGCGGTGATGCCTGGATATTGAGCCGTGGCAAGATCGTCGAATACGGCCCTGACGGCGCGCCATTGCGGCTTCTTGCGACGAGCGTCGATATCAGCATGCAGAAACATGTCGAGGAACAACTCTCGACCACTGTTCAGCTGCGACTGGAGTTGGAACAGAAACTGCTTGAGGCGAACCGCAAGCTGCGGAAGCTGTCGGAACGCGATCATCTGACCAATCTGCCGAACCGGCGGAAATTCAACCATTTGTTGAAACGCGAGTTTGTCGATGCCGCCGAACACGCACAGACGCTCGCCGTCCTGATGATCGATATCGATCATTTCAAAGCCTACAATGATTTCTACGGGCATCTGGCCGGAGACAAGTGCCTGGTGCAGGTGGGGCGAGCCTTGAACAAAGTTATCAAGCAAAGCGGTGGGTCAATTGCCCGCTTCGGCGGTGAGGAATTTGCGGCGCTCTTGTCCGGCGTTACGACAGAGCAAGCCTCTGCAACCGCCGCTCAGATGCTCGATACAGTTTCTGCGATGCAGCTCGAGCACAGTGGCAGTCCGACCGGGATAATTTCGGTCAGCATTGGCATGGCCGTCCTCGAAGACGCGAATCGCACGATAATCGACGGACCGGACAATATTTTGAACTTTGCAGACAGCGCTCTCTATGAGTCTAAGCGCAACGGCCGCGGCAGGCTGAGCGTCTGGGGTGATTTTGCGAAATAGGCTGTCGTGGCCGTTGCGGGAGGCTGACGTTAAGCAAAAATATCGAATTCTTCAGCCCGCATGAAACGCAAATCATTGACTTATTTCAGCGAATAACATCGACTAAAGTATGATGCTGCAGGTCAGCGTATCTTGAAAAGCTGGATAGTCATGACGGTCGTGCGAAATCTTTTGTGGGCGCCAACAATAGGCTTATCCTGGTTGTGGGGATTGGGATTCTTTTATTCGATCCATGTCACACTGACCTATGGGTGGCTTGGTTTCTTCGGGTTTGCGATCGCCAATGTCGGCGGTTTGTGGCTATTCGGTTATATTTTGGGGCGGAGCAAGCGTCCGCCAGACCAGATCATAAAGGATATTGAGGGACGTTACGCGGGTGTATTCCTGCTGTTCCAGATGGCTGCCCTGGTCGTGACGATCTTCGGATTTGTGGCCTATCTCTGGCAGCCGATCGTTGGCGAGGGTTCGGCGCTTGGTGTCGCCCTGCTGCTTTTGTTCGCCTGCGCCATCGGTCACGCGCTGTCGTTGCAGCAGATCAAATTGCTGCACATTGTCTATACGGTGATTGGCGTTGCCGCCGGAATCGTCCTGCTCGTTGGATTGCGACAGACATCGAATTATCCGGGCGTTCCGCTCCAGCAGTTCGACAGTCGCTTCTACGGCCTCATCATGCCAACCCTGATCGGCTTTCTCCTGGGACCCTGGCTCGACATTCAACACTGGCAACGGGCAGTTACCATCAAGCGGGAAGGCGGCAATGTCGGTCTGGCCTATGGCGCCGGCGCGCTTCTCTTTTTCGGCTTTCTCTATCTCAATGCCTTGACGGCTTCGGCCGTTGGCCCGATCGGCAGCATTCTTTCCATCGATGGCTTGCCCAGCGCTCAGGGGGCCGTGTCTGCGGCGACTGTGCTTGCTGCGGAAAATGGTCAGTCGTACTTGGCTGTTGCCTTTGTTATCTGGACTGTCATTGCTCTGGCCTCGACGGTCGACAGCTTCTACTGCGCAACCTCCTGGTTTCTCAAGGGCAAGAATTTGCGCAGCAACAGCCCGCTTTTGGCCCTGATCCCTGACAGCGTTGCCTCATCGCCGCTGTGGCTCTTGATCGGCGCTGCGTGGGTTGCTTTTACAGCGGTACCGGCAAATTTTTCGCTGATGTACTTCATGATGCCGTTTGCGACATTGTTTATCAGTGCGTCGGCGAATCTGGTCGGTGAGGCCTTGGGGGCGAAGCCGAAATTTGATCCGGTTCTGAGTTTCCTGATCGGATGTGGTTCAGCGCTGATATTCGTGATCGGCTACATTCAGCCCATACCAGGCTTCCTCTTTATCGCGCCGTTCATTGGCTTGATCGGCGCCTTGCCGGTCATCATCGAACTGATCGGACCGCGTACAAAAGCCATTCCTGTGGAGATCGTCGATCAGCCCATTCGCATGATGTCGCCGTCGCCTCTCACAGGTGTACAGGGAAGCGACGAGATTACGCCATCGCATGGCTTCGACGGCGAGTGGTTTGTAATGCAGCTCGTGCCGACCTATGACGACACCAACTCGGTCGGAAACGTCTATTTTGCCAATTACGTCCGTTGGGTAGGCAAGGCGCGGGAATTGTTCTTCAACGTCTGTATGCCGGACTTCGATTTGGCCACCACGCGGTTCTATATCCTTACGCGCTCCTTTACCCATGATTACCGTCGCGAGTCGAAGGAGTTCGAACAGATCACCGTGCGCATCAAGATTGCACGTCACAACCGCAAATTCGTGACCCTGCAGCATGAAATCCACAGCGCTACGCAAGGATTGCTGGGGCACGGCGAGCAGTCACTGATGTTCGTTGACCGGGAACACTATAATCCGCTCGATATTCCGGGCGAGGTGATCAAAGGTTTCCTTGCCTATTGGCCTAAAGACTCTCGCCTGTCACCGGAATTTCGCCCGAAGATCGAGGATGTGGCCAAGCGCCAGGCTTGATTTCCCAGATCCTAGAGCGAGTTTTGTCTATTTGGAGTTGCTCTGGCGAATTCACCCGGCCCTTGGGGGTTTGCGGCTGGCGGCCATCGATGTTGTCAGGCGGCATCGTCTCGCCATCCGAGAAACAGATCTGACCCGTGTAAACAAAATTTGCTTTAGCTTGCGACCTGGTAGCGATCGCGGTCGAAGGCCAGGAGTTCGAAGGTTTTCTCGACAGGCTCGGCAGGACTGAAAAGGAAGCCCTGGACCTGATCGCAACCTTCCTTCTGGAGACAGGCAAGCTGTTCGCGCGTCTCGACACCCTCGGCGGTGATCTTCATGCCCATGCTGGCTCCCAGACCCATCACCGCGCGGATAATCGCAAGGCTTCCCCTGTTGTGGGGAAGATCGCGGACGAAGGACTGGTCGATCTTGATCTTGTCGAAAGGCATTTTGCGCAGGTAGCTCAAGCTGGAATAGCCAGTACCGAAATCATCGAGCGCAATGCTGACGCCCATGGCGCGGAACTGGCGCAGCAGTGAAATCGCCGCGACGTTGGCTTCGAGGAAGACGGACTCGGTGATTTCGAGTTCCAGGCGGTTTGGCTTGAGCTTGTTCTTGGTCAGAGCCTCCCGAACAATCGACGCAAGGTCGGAGTGCCGGAACTGGATTGCCGATATGTTGATCGCAACATGAATGTCTTGCGGCCATGAGACAGCAATGCGGCACGCTTCCTGGATGATCCATTCGCCAAGCGGGATGATATTGCCGGTTTCCTCGGCGATCGGAATGAAGATCGTGGGCGAGATAAAGCCGTGCACTGGATGTTTCCAGCGGAGCAGGGTCTCGAAGCCGACTGTCTTCAGGCTCTGCGCCGAGACGATGGGCTGGAAGTGCAGGATGAATTCTCCCCGGGCCAATGCGCCGCGCAGATCCATGGCAAGCGCGCGTTTGGCCTCGATACGCGCATCCATTTCGACTTCGTAGAAACGGAAGCTGTTGCGGCCTTCGTTCTTGGTGCGATAGAGGGCGAGATCGGCGCAGCGCATGATGTCGTTGACGCTATCGGTCGGGGCAATCGCGATGCCGACACTGATGTGGATGTTGATCTGGATGCCGTCAATCCAGAATGGCTGCGAAATGCTCTGGACCAATTGCTCAGCGAGTTCTGTCGCAGCAGCCTGGTCGGCACCGCGCGCCAGAATTGCAAATTCGTCGCCAGACAGGCGGGCAACGACGTAAGTTGCGGGGGAAGAATTCCGAAGGCGCTCCGCCACTTGTTTGAGCAATTGGTCGCCGATCCCGTGACCAAAGCTGTCGTTGACCGTCTTGAACTCATCAAGATCGATACAGAAGACAGCAAAGCTGCGAAGGCCCTTCTCAAGATCCTTGGTCGCTTGGCCGAGCTGGTCAGTGAACAGCGTGCGGTTTGGCAGGTCGGTCAGCACGTCATAGCGGGCAAGATAGGACAGCTGGTCGTCCGACTGCTTCGCTGCCGTCACATCCGAGCCAACACCACGGTAACCGACGAACTGGCCGGCATTGTCAAAGATGGCCTTGCCGGTCAGCGACCACCAGCGGGTTTCACCCTTGATGTTAACTGGCAGGATGTGGTTGCGGAACGTGGTGCGGTTCTCGATGGCTTGCCAGATGGAGCCTACCCTGACGGCTTCCTCCGCATGTGACTGATCGATCTTGAACAGTTGCGCGAAGGGCATGCCCTGCAGCTCTTTGGTCGTCTTCGCGGCAATCTGCGCCAAACGCGGGGAAGTATGCTGAAGTTTGAGATCAGCATCGGTTTCCCAGATCCAGTCGCTGGCATTTTCTTCGAAATCATACAGCAGAAGGCTGATGACCTCTTTCTGCTGCTCGACCTTGATCTGATCCAGTGTGCGCATGACAATGAGATTGCTCATGTGGACAATGGTGAACAAAATGAAGAGAGCATAGAACGCCAGCAGGATGGCTATGAAGAGGAAGAAATCCTCTCCTGTCGAGGCAAGGGCAAAGAACGATCCAGTGATGATCGTACCCGAATAGGCGATGGCAGCGAGCGGAACAACCGCAACGCCGATGCCGGTCGCCATCAATCCGGCAGCCGTACAGGCGATCAGAAGCCGATGATAAGCGTCTGCGTCGAGAAACAGCATCAAGGGAATACTGGCAAGACAAATGCCGTAGAGCGACGAAACGATGATCAGATATTTGATCGCATCGAAACTGAGTTCCTTGACCTTTGGCACCTTGTACCATTGCCAGCATGCAAGGAGCGAGCCAGCAGTCATGAGGGCAACCAGTGTTGCAACACCTGCTAGATAGAGGCGCGGCCCGAGATCCCAAAAGACAAAAGCAACGACAAACACCACGCACATTGCCACGAGGACGGTAAAAGGCGCCAATCTGAGTGCTACGTCCATCTGTTCGGCATAAACACGGCGCTTGACCGCCGGGTTTATGGCCCCACGCATTCCGAACATGGATCGGATCGCGTCAAAGGTATGAAAGTTGGACAATCGCACGCAAAGACCTCAGGCAGGTGAGTTCATCGTTTCCCCATGTTAGTTTTTTTACGTTCGGCATTGGTTAATATACTTAACATTTTTTGTAATAGTTACCAATGTCTTTATGCCCGCCCGGTTCGCTCCGGTAAAGATGTTTTTTTCAGCTGGCGCTAATAAATGGCGATAATCAATACAATTTTATCTAGTTATAAATGTAAAAAAAGTAGATTTCGGTACATCTGATAGTAATGTTTAAAATTATGCGATTTTCTATCAAGATATATTTTTGATAGTGGGCTGAAATTTTGAAATTTGTTCAATAGGGACGGGTCCGCACGCGCTTTGAAGCAATTCAGGCTAAATTGAGGATCGAGCCGGCGGATTTTGCAAAAGGCAGCGGTTCACCCGACAACTGCATGTAAATGGTGCCGATTTGAGAGCTGCACCGCCCAGCATTCAGCCCGGAGTAGCAAGAATTGCTGTCAGCAGGCCCGGAAAAGCTGATTCGAGATCGCTCCTGCGCAGCTCATTCATGCGAGACGTGCCGTCATTTCGGGTTTTCACGATACCTGACTCGCGCAAAACGCGGAAATGATGTGACATGCTGGATTTCGGTCGTCCGCCGTCGAGCGCGGCGCATGTTGCCTCGCCCTCACGCGCCAACTGGCGGACGATCGACAGGCGGACCGGATCACTCAAGGCGTATAAGACCGACTCAAGTTGTATCTCGGAGACGGGGGGATGGCGATACTCTCTCATATGCAGACGCTAGCACAAAATTTTGTGTATTGCTATTGTTCGAATATTATCGAAATATAGAAAAATGACAAAAGACAATCGTCTTCGTGATAAAAAATTGGAGCAATAGCATATGGCCTCTCTCTTCGAACCCTTCACCCTGAAGGACGTGACATTACGCAACCGGATCGCGGTGTCCCCCATGTGCCAGTACTCGGCACATGATGGTGTTATCAATGACTGGCATCGCGTGCATCTTGGTGCGTTGGCGCGTGGCGGGGCAGGCCTGTTGGTTGTCGAGGCAACCGGCGTTTCGCCGGAAGGCCGCATCACTCCCGGTTGCCTGGGCCTGTGGAACGACGAACAGGCTCACGCTTTGGCGCCGTCAGTACAGGTCATCAAGAACGCCGGCGCAGTGCCGGGGATCCAGATCGGCCATGCCGGACGCAAAGCCAGCGCCAATCGGCCGTGGGAAGGTGACGATCACATTGCAGCCGATGATCCGCGCGGCTGGGAGACCATCGCGCCATCGGCCATTGCCTATGGCGGAGGTCTGTCGAAGGTTCCACACGAAATGACCAAGGCTGACATCGATCGCGTCAAGCAGGCATTCGTTGATAGCGCGAAACGCGCGCTTGCAAGCGGCTTTCAATGGCTGGAGCTGCATTTCGCTCACGGCTATCTGGCACAGAGCTTCCTGTCGAAACATTCCAACCATCGTACCGATGAATATGGCGGCAGCTTCGAAAACCGCAGCCGGTTCATTCTCGAGACCTTGCGGGCAGTCCGTGCCGTGTGGCCGGAAAACTTTCCCCTGGCGGCTCGGCTCGGTGTCATCGAATTCGACGGCAATGATGAAGCGACGCTCAGCGAGGCGATCGAACTCGTCAGACAGATGAAGGCAAACGGGCTCGATTTCATCGATGTGAGCATGGGCTTTTCGCTCGGCAAGGCGAACATTCCCTGGGGGCCGGCTTTCCTTGGTCCGATTGCAGCCCGTGTGCGCCGCGAAGCCGGTCTTCCAGCCTCCACATCTTGGTATATCAGCACGCCGCAGCAAGCAGATGGGCTGGTGCGCGACGGCTCGGTCGATCTCGTCATGCTGGCGCGGCCGCTTCTCAATGATCCGCATTGGCCGTACAAGGCTGCCAAGGAGCTTGGCGTTGAAAACCCGGCCTGGGTTCTTCCGGCGCCCTATGCCCATTGGCTCGACCGGTATCGCGCCGCTTAAGCCTAACTGTTAAATCTGGCCGGTAGCCAATCTGAAATCTGAGGTTGCTTGGATTTCCGCGCAACGTACAATATACTTCTGGAGTGAGGAGTGGGCTTTCACCCACCCTTGTTTTCTAGAAGTTGAATCGAACCCGGATTACCAGCGTCCAGCCAGTCCGGGTTCTTTTCATTTCTAGTGTGATGCAAAACGGCAGACGCCGCATTGTTCACCTCCAGCTTTGACGGCAAGGCCTTTGCCTGGGTCGGGAGGCCAATCTTCCCGATGCACCGGCTGGCACGGTGCTTTCTGCTTCTGCCGTCAATACTTGATTGCACTTGCGTGCTCGCCAAATTCATCGCGTGGTTTGAGGTGTTGCACAACGAACGCAGGGTTGAATCCGGCGATGTAAGCGGTTGTTTTGGAATAGCGTTTTCAGAATCCACGGAAATATGGAATGCCCTGCGTGTCCGTTTGCGAAGGCATTGCCTAAGTTGGCTTGCCGGTGGGAACGCTTGTCCTCACTCAAAATTGTCACCCCAAACTGCGTTGAAATGTTCATGCCTGTCGTCAAGGTCTATCGAAAATCGTGGATGGTCTGTATAGACGGTCGCAAAAAGACAACAGGGCGGATGTGCGAGCACCGCAAATGAATATGGCGATTGTGAAAAACAGGGCAAAGAGCCCGCTTGATGTAGCTGCGAATGACGAACCGGCCGTCCAGAAGACGGCCAATCCCATGGTTGCATTCGAAGGCGTTTCCAAACGCTTTGCGGCGGGCCGCACCAGCGCGGAAGTGGTGGCGCTGGACGATATCAACCTTATCGTTCCTCGTGGTTCGGTGACAGGTATCATCGGCCGGTCGGGCGCTGGCAAATCCACGCTGATCCGGCTGGTCAACGGGCTGGAGAAGCCAAGCTCAGGACGTGTTCTGGTCGACGGTGTGGATGTTGCCGGCCTGGATGAGAAAAGCCTGCGTGCTGTACGCCGCTCGATCGGAATGATCTTCCAGCATTTCAATCTGCTCTCTTCGCGCACAGCTTTCGACAATATCGCGCTGCCGCTGGAAATTGCAGGCGTTGGCAAACAGTCGATCGAAAAGCGCGTTACGCCGCTGCTCGAACTCGTTGGCCTATCTGACAAGCGCGATCGCTATCCTTCCGAACTTTCCGGCGGGCAAAAACAGCGCATTGGCATTGCCCGTGCACTGGCCACCGAGCCAAAGCTCTTGCTTTCAGATGAGGCGACATCGGCGCTCGATCCGGAAACGACGCGCTCGATCCTTGCCCTGCTCAGGACGATCAACAAGGAGCTGGGTCTGACTGTGCTTCTGATCACCCATGAGATGGAGGTGGTGAAGACCATTGCCGATCATGTGGCGGTGATCGACGGCGGTCGCATTGTCGAGCAGGGACCTACGTTCGACGTCTTTACCGGCCATGCGCATGAGACGACGCGGGCGTTGCTCGGCGGGCTTGCGGGTATGCATCTGCCGGAGTTTTTGACCAGCCGCATGTCGGAACAGCCGGGGCCAGGTTTCCGGACCATTCTCCGCGTCATCTTCAAGGGCGAGAAAGCGACGGAGCCGATGCTTGCCCGGCTTGGCAGCGATCTTGGCATCGAGGTCAATATTCTGGCTGGCGCCGTTGACGAGATCGCCGGGCGTCCCTTCGGAATGCTCGTGGTTTCGCTGCGTGCCGATGAGGCAAAGATCGCGCAAGCGCAGCAGTTTCTCTCTAGTCACGGCTTGTCATCGGAGGTGGTCGGTTATGTCAGCTGATATTCTCGCGCTTCTTCTGAAAGCTACCGGACAGACGCTCTACATGGTTGCCGTGGCTGGACTTATCGGTTCGCTTTTCGGCATACCGCTCGGTGTGTTCCTGGCAACAAGCGGCCGGGGCGAACTCTTTCCTGCGCCTTGGGTGAACAAGGTGCTCGGCGCCATCGTCAATGCGACGCGCTCGACCCCGTTCATCATCCTGGTCGTGGCTATCATTCCGTTCACGCGCCTTGTCGCCGGAACATCGATAGGCACGACAGCTGCGATCGTGCCATTGACGATCGCGACCATTCCCTTCGTAGCGCGACTGGTGGAGACGGCAATCCGCGAGGTGGATCCCGGTCTTACCGAAGCGGCGCGGGCCATGGGTGCAAGCCCGATCCAGATCGTGTTCAAGGTTCTGCTTGCCGAGGCGCGGCCTGGCATCGCTTCGGCCCTGACCCTGACGGTCGTCAGCCTGATTGGCTATGCGGCCATGGTTGGCGCGATCGGCGGCGGCGGTCTTGGTGACCTTGGCATTCGCTATGGCTACCAGCGCTTCATGCCCGATGTCATGGCCATAGTCGTCGTGGTGCTGATCGTGCTTGTGCAACTCGTGCAGAGCGCCGGCGACAGGCTGGCCCGGCAGTTCGACAAGCGCAGCCGTCCCCGTTGAGTTCTTCATAAAACAGGAGTTTGAAATGCTGAAGAAAATCCTTGTCACCGCCACATTGGCGGCAATCCTGAGCGCGACCGGCGCCCTGGCCGAAACAATCAAGATCGGTGTCACGCCAGGTGAGCACGCGCAGATCCTGGAAAAGGTCAAGGAAGTTGCCAAGCCCAAGGGACTCGATATCGAGATCTTCGAATTCTCGGACTATGTCGTGCCGAACCAGGCGCTGAATGATGGCGAGCTCGATGCCAATTCCTTTCAGCACAAGCCCTACCTGGACAACCAGATTGCCGACCGCAAGTTCGACCTGGTCGATGTCGCCTACACCGTCAATTTTCCGATGGGCGTCTATTCGAAAAAAGTGAAGAGTTTCGATGAGTTGGCGGATGGAGCTACCATCGCGATTCCGAACGATCCGACCAATGGCGGCCGCGCGTTGCTCATCCTCGCAGACAAAGGTGCAATCAAATTGAAGGATGGCGTTGGCCTCAAGGTCACGACTGCCGACATCACCGAAAACAAGAAGAACTTCAAGTTCGTCGAACTCGATGCCGCGCAGCTGCCACGTTCGATCGACGACGTGGATGCTGCGGCGATCAACACCAATTATGCCCTCGAGGCCGGCCTTGATCCGATGAATGGTACAATCCTCAAGGAAGGCGAGAAGGCTCCGTACATCAACCTGATTGCTGTTCGCACGGCCGACAAGGACAAGCCGTGGGTCAAGACGCTGATCGAATCCTACCATTCGGATCCGGTGAAGCAGTTCATCCTCGACAAGTACAAGGGTGCCGCTGTTCCTAGCTGGTAAGGCCGAATATCTCCCCCCTTGTGGGGGAGAACGCGATTTCAGCATCTTAGCTCTTGCTAAGTGCTAGAAATCGCAAGGAGGGGATTTCAAATCCCCGACTGATCCCCTCTCTTGGATTTTCTAAGGATTTAGCAAGACCTAAATCCAAGAAAATCCTTTCTCTCCCACAAAGGGGAGAGATAAGCCTTCATCAAATTTGCGCTAATAAGCTGCGCGCCCCTAAACCCGTTTTCCGTCTGCACCAAACAGATGCAGCTTTTCCTTCGGGATGATCACCCGCAAATGGTCGCCGGTCTGTGAAATCGAACGTCCGGCCACCCGAACGACGACCCGCTCACCGCCGACAATGCCGTAGACATAGCTTTCCGCGCCGACCGGCTCGACGCCCAGCACCTGGATGTCCAGGAGCAAACCGCCAATATGCGTTTCGCTTCCGGCGGCGATTTCCAGATCTTCTGGACGAAAGCCGATCACCGCACCGGCAGCCGGCACGGCCAGGCCTTCCGCACCAATGCGTGTCCCGTCCTTCAGGATGAGCCCGGTGCTGTCTGCCGTGACATGGACGAGGTTCATTGGCGGGGCACCGATGAAGCTGGCAACGAAGGTGCTCGCCGGCCTCTCGTAGATATCGAGCGGCGCGCCGATCTGTTCGACCGAGCCGGCATTCATCACGACAAGTGTATCTGCCAGTGTCATCGCCTCGAGCTGATCATGGGTCACGTAGACGCTGGTCACGCCCAGCTGGCGCTGCAGGTTCTTGATCTCGACGCGCATTTGCCCGCGCAGCTTGGCATCGAGATTGGACAACGGTTCATCGAAGAGAAACACTTTCGGGCTTCGGACAATGGCACGGCCCATCGCGACGCGCTGGCGCTGCCCGCCAGAAAGTTCCTTAGGGCGGCGCTCCAGAAGGTGAGTCAATTCAAGTATTTGCGCGGCGTCTTTCACGCGCTTGTCGATCTGGTCTTTTGGCATGCCGCGATTGCGCAGGCCGTAGGCCATGTTGTCGTAGACTTTCATATGCGGGTAGAGCGCATAATTCTGGAACACCATGGCGATGTCGCGCTCGGCCGGTCCAAGATTATTGACCACCGCATTGTCGATCTTGACCGTTCCATCGGTAATGGATTCGAGACCCGCGATCATTCTGAGCAAAGTCGATTTCCCGCAGCCGGAAGGACCAACGAGCACGCAAAGCGCGCCATCCTCAATGGCAATGTTGACGCCTTTGACCGCTTCGACTGAGCTTCCATAGACCTTGCGGACATTGGTGAGTTCTACGCTTGCCATTTCGGTATCATTTCTCCGTTTCGACCAGTCCGCGCACGAACCAGCGTTGCATCAGAACGACAACGAGGATCGGGGGAAGAATGGCGAGAATGCAGGTGACCATCACCAGATGCCATTCCGTATCGGCATCGGCGAAGGAAATCATTTTGCGCAGACCAATGACGATCGTCGTCATGTCGTTGCGGTTGGTCATCAGCAGCGGCCAGAGATACTGGGTCCAGCCATAGATGAAGAGGATCACGAACAGCGCTGCAATATTGGTCTTGGATAGCGGAAGGAGGATGTCCTTGAAGAAGCGCCACGGTCCTGCGCCATCGACGCGTGCGGCTTCGACGAGCTCGCCGGGGATTGTCATGAAGAACTGCCGGAACAGCAGCGTTGCCGTGGCCGATGCCATCAGCGGCAGCGTTAGCCCCGTATAGGTATCGATCAGGCCGAGATCGACCATCACTTTGTAGGTTGGCAGGATGCGTACTTCGACCGGCAGCATCAGCGTGATGAAGATCAGCCAGAAGAAAACCATACGGCCAGGAAAGCGGAAGAAGACGATCGCATAGGCCGACAGGATCGAGATGACGATCTTGCCGACGGCAATGGCGAGCGCCATGACCACCGTGTTAAAGAGAAGGCGGTCGACGCCGACACCGCCAATACGGCCGACACCGCCGAAGAGTGCTGCTGAATAGTTCTCCCAGAAATGGCTGCCGGGCAGCAGCGACAGCGGGGGATGCATTATTTCCTGCAGCGACTGCGTCGAGGCGACGAAGGTGTAATAGATCGGGAAAGCCACGACCAGAATGCCGATGATCAGTATGATATGGGCAACGAGGCGGCCGATGGGATTGTTCTGGATCATGTTCCGCCCTCAGCCGTAATGGACTTTGCGCTCGACATAGCGGAACTGGATCGCCGTCAAGCCGATGACGATGACCATCAGGATCACCGATTGCGCTGCCGAGTCGCCAAGGATCAGATTGACGAAACCATCATTGTAAACCTTGTAGACCAGCGTTTCCGTCGCCTTGCCGGGGCCGCCGCCAGTGACCGCGTGAATGATGCCGAACGTGTCGAAGAAGGCATAGACCGTGTTCACGACCAGCAGGAAGAACGTTGTCGGCGCCAGCAGCGGAAAGACGATGGTCCAGAAACGTTTTGTCTCACCTGCGCCATCGATGGCGGCGGCTTCGATCAGCGATTTGGGAATCGACTGCAGACCCGCGACGAAGAAGAGGAAATTGTAGCTGATCTGTTTCCAGGCTGCGGCTGAAACGACGAGCACCATGGCCTGATCGCCGTTGAGCAGGGGGTCCCAATTATATCCTGCCGTTCGGACGAGATAGGCCAGCGTACCCATCGACGGATTGAACAGGAAGAGCCAGAGCATGCCGGCGATAGCCGGTGCAACCGCATAGGGCCAGATCAGCAGCGTGCGGTAGATGCCTTTGCCGCGGACAACCTTGTCGGCCATGACTGCGAGGAGCAAAGCGAGCACCATTGCTATAAGTGCTGTCGCTATGGAGAAAATCACCGTGACCTGCAGCGAGTTCAGGTAGTTCGGATCGCCCAGGACGCGCCTGAAATTGTTGAGGCCGACAAATTGCGTCGACAGCCCGAAGGGGTCCTCGCGCAGCACCGATTGATAGATAGCCTGCGATGCGGGCCAGTAAAAGAAAATCGCAGTAATGGCGAGCTGCGGTGCCAGCAGCAGATAGGGCAAAAACTTGTTTGGAAAAGTGACGCGTGTTGACGATGCCATGCATGCCTCGTGTGAAAAATTACCCTGTCCGTAGCGTGTACGGACAGGGCGATCATGAGGGGATAATTACTGGCCGATGGCCTGCTTTATCGCAGCGTTGCCGCGCTTGACGGCATTGTCGAGAGCCTGCTGGGCCGTCTGCTTACCTGCCAGCATGTTCTCGAACTCCTCGTTCTCGATGTCGCGAACCTGCGGGAGGTTTACGAGGCGAACGCCCTTGGAGTTTTCGGTTGGAGCCTTGCCCATCATCTGCTTGATCGGAATTTCCCGGGCAGGGTTCTTGTCATAGAAGCCGGATTTCTTGGTTTCCTCATAGGCAGCCAGCGTTACCGGCAGATAACCCGAAACCTGGTGCAGGCGTGCCTGGATGTCGGTCTTGGACAGGAAGCCGAAGAAGGCAGCGACGCCTTTGTATTGCTCATCGCTCTTGCCGGCAAAGACCCAGAGGCTGGCGCCGCCCGGTATCGTGTTCTGTGGCGCACCCTTGGCTTCCGGATCATAGGGCAACGGACCAGTTCCGTAATTCATCCCCGATTTGACCACATCACCAAGCCCGCCCGATGAATCATTGTAGATGCCGCATTCACCCGAAAGGAACAACGGCTTGGCTTCCGAAGTGCGTCCGCCATATCGGAACGTGCCATCCTTGGCGAGATCCGCCAGTTCCTGGAAGTGCTTGACGAAGAGCGGTGCGTTGATCTTCAGCTCAACGTCGACACCGGCAATACCATTTTCATTTGAACCGAAGGGAACGTCGTTCCAGGCGGCAAAATTTTCCGTGTGAATCCAGGTCAGCCAAGCGGAAGTGTAGCCGCATTTGGCGGCGCCGCTGGTCTTGATCTTCTTTGCAGCGTCCCAGACTTCCGGCCATGTCTTTGGCGGGTTGTTTTCGTCAAGGCCGGCCTTCTTGAAGATGTCCTTGTTGTAGTAAAGGATCGGCGACGAGCTGTTATACGGGAAGGACAGCATCGTGCCGTCTGGCTTCGAATAATACGAAACGATGCCGGGCAAATAGAGGCTCTTGTCGAACTTTGCGCCACCCATCGACAGGATGTCGGCAACCGGCTTGACCGCGCCCTCAGCGCCCATCATGACGCCCGTACCGGCATCGAAAACCTGGAGGATATCAGGGGCCTGCTTGGCACGGAATGCGGCAATGCCGGCATTCAGTGCTTCCGGATAGGTACCCTTGAATACCGGAACCACCTTGTATTCGCTCTGACTCGCATTGAATTCCTTTGCCAGCGTCTCAACGACTTCGTTGTTGGCGCCGGTCATTGCATGCCACCAACTGATTTCGGTGACGGCAAAGGATGAGGTGGATGAAGCGAGAATAATGCCAAGAGCAAGGCTTAAGCGTGTACCGCGATAAGTCATTTCAATCTCCCATGATAAGGCGTCATCTGAAGTGCGCTTGAGGGCAGTATCTCCATTATGTGACAGAGAAACAACAGCTTTATGACTTTGGACCAATACCTCGGTTCAAGCCTGTGGAAAAAATGCTCAGCTGTTCAATTTTGCGCCATGTAATTCGGATTGTTAGACCAATGTGACGCCAGCCTTGCGCATTTTTGTTATCATCGCGGCCAGCGAACCACCGAGGTTGATACCCCGGCATGCGTCGAGAAGCACATCGGCGGCAAATCCGTTTTCTATCGCGTCCAGCGCGGAATAGGCTACGCAATAGTCCGTCGCGAGACCGGCGAAGGTCACGTTGGTGATTTCACGCTCACGGAGATAACCGGCGAGGCCGGTAGGGGTCGTGTGGTCGTTTTCGAAGAAGGCCGAATAGCTGTCGACGTGCGGCCTGAAGCCCTTGCGGATCACCAGTTCAGCCTTGGTCCATTGCAGATCGTGATGGAAGTCAGCGCCTGCGGTTCCCCGGATACAGTGGTCCGGCCATAGCGTCTGCTCGCCATAGGGCATCATGATCGTTTCAAAGGGGGCATTGCCGGGATGCGACGACGCAAAGCTGGAATGCCCGGCGGAATGCCAATCCTGGGTAAGGATGACATGGTCGAAGCGCATGATGAGCTTGTTGATGATCGGAACGATCTCGTCGCCGCCATCCACGCCAAGCGCTCCACCCGGGCAGAAATCATTCTGCACGTCAATGACGATCAGGGCGTCCTTGGCCATTCTCATTCTCCGGCTGGTTGACGTTGATGAGTATGGCCAATCGGTTCGCGGCGTCAACGCGCGTAGTGCGAGTCTCCGTCGATCCAGACGTGATTGACATCGAGCTTGTCATCGAGATGGACGATGTTGGCGACGTAATCCGCCGTCAGCCGGCCATAGTGATGATCGATGCGGATGCTCTGTGCCGGATAGAGCGAGGCCATGCGCAATGCTTCGTCGAGCGGGAGCCCCAGTTCGCGGTGGACGAAGCGCACGGCGGAGATCATGTCGAGATCGGCGCCGGCAAGCGTGCCATCTTCCAGCGTCAAACGGCCACCGGCACGTGTGATCTTGCGGCCATTCAGCGTGAAAGAGGTAATGTCCGTGCCTATGGTCGACATGGCGTCCGTCACGAGGAAAATCTTTGCCGGCCCCCGCTTGGCACGCAGCGCAATAGCCATCGAGGCCTTGTCGACATGAAAGCCGTCGGCAATCAGGCCCGCGGACAGTTCGCCCGATTGCAAAACCGCTCCGACCATGCCGGGAGTGCGATGCCCAAGCTGGCTCATCGCGTTGAACAGATGTGTCGCCATGGTGGCACCCGCATCTTTGGCTGCCATCGCAACTTCGTAGGAGGCACCGCTGTGGCCGAGGCTGACGATCACTCCGGCGTCGGCCAACGCCCTGATCTTGTCTATGGGGACTGTCTCCGGCGCTATTGTCGTGAGAAGAACCGGCAGTTCCTGCACCGCCTCGATAAGGGCAACGAGATCCGCATCGTCCATCGGGCGGATCAGTTTTGGATCATGCGTGCCCTTGTGCGTTACCGACAGATGCGGACCCTCGATGTGGAGGCCGATGAAGCCTGCAACCTTTTCCTGGGCCGCAGCCTTGCCGGCAGTCAGCGCCGCCGCCGTTATCTCCGGCGTATCGGTAATCAGGGTTGGCAGCAGGGCGGTCGTGCCAAAGGCAAAATGTGCGTCGCATATGGTGCGGATAGCCTCGACACTCGGGCCATCGTTCAGAAGCACGCCGCCGCCGCCATTGACCTGGACATCGATGAATCCGGGCACGAGCATGCCGCCCTTCAACTCAACCTTGCGAATATTACCGGGCAGGGCCGATGCCGCCGCGATATTCTTAACGACGCCGCCATCGATAATCAGGGCTGAATCTGCATGCCAGTTTTCGCCGTCGAATATTTCGGCACCGGTGAGTGCGTAAGCGGTACTCATATCGTCTCAGTCACTTTTCTCAAATGCGGCGGTTCATCCGGGTTCAATCCGCGGCTGCGGGCAAAGCCTTCCACAAACGCATAGAATGAAACGAGCAATGCAAGCGGATCCGTCAAGGGATGCGACGTTGCGACGAAGGGCAGCGCCGTTGCTTTCGACGGCTTTGCCGATGTGAGGAATACCGCTGCGCCTTGCTCGGCAAGACGATCTGCGGCATCGACGAGCGAATCTTCCGCGGCATCGCGCGAGGCCAGAATCAGGACAGGGAAGCCTTTGCCGACAATGGCCTTCGGTCCGTGCATGACTTCCGCGGCGCTGTAGGACTCCGCATGAACGCCACTGGTTTCTTTGAATTTCAGGGCAACCTCGTTGGAAATGGCGAGCGACGGTCCGCGTCCAAGGATAAAGAGCGAGTTTTCGTCCTTCAACGCGCTGACAAAGGGCGACCAGTCGCAATCGATGGCCTTGGCCAGGGCTGCAGGAAGCGCGTCGATTGCGGCAAGCAGTTTCTTGTCTTCGGTCCAATGGCCGATGAGCGCGAGACCGGCAACGGCCGAACTGACAAAGGACTTGGTCGCGGCGACACTGCGCTCGGGCCCGGCCAGGATATCGATCGGAAAGTCACTGGCATTGGCAAGATCGGAATTGATCACATTGGTGATGGCTATGGTCAGCGCGCCGCTCTCGCTGGCTGCCTTCGTCATGCTGACAATGTCGGGGCTCTTGCCCGATTGCGAGATGGAGAGCGTTGCGGCACTGCCAAGTTTGAGCGTCACGCCATAGATCGACGCCACGGATGGGCCGAGCGAGGCGACGGGTATGCCGGCGGTGAGTTCGCTTGAATATTTCAGGAACGCGCAGACATGATCGGATGATCCTCGGGCGATCGACGCCAGGAAGGGTGGGTTCTTCTCGCGCAACTTCTCGCCGGCTGCGGCAAGCGTGTCACGCGAGGCATCCAGAAACCGCGCGGTGACAGCGGGAATGGACAGGATTTCTTCCCGCATCAATGTGGTCTTGGTCGTCAAAGCACTGCTCCTGATATTTCCGAAGAATCGCCAAGCTTCAGTTCGGCGACAAATTCATAGGCATCGGCCCGGTAGATCGATCGTGTGAATTCGATCACCTTTCCTGATTCCAGATAGGATATGCGCTCGATGTTCAGGCTGGCAGAGCCGGCCGGAACCTGGAGCAGTTTAGCATCATTCTCTTTGAGGATGGCTGCTGAAATGCGCTGGATGGCCCTGACGGGGCGATTGCCGCTTTCTGCCAGAACGGCATAGAGCGAAAGCGTGACCAATTCCGGATTGGGCAAAACGTGAATTGACAGAGCCGCCCGTTCGATTGCCATCGGCGTATCATTGGCGACGCGCAGGCGGCTGATCCGCGCCACCTTCTCGCCTGACGACAGGCCAAGTGTCACCATTTCTTCCGGCGAAGGCGCATAGATGCCGCGGTCGAGCCAGGTCGAGCGGACGATCATGCCCCGCCGTGCCATGTCTTCGGTGAATGATGTGAGATGCGAAAGCGATTGCTCGACACGCTCGGAACGTGGTGCAACGAATGTGCCGGACCCGTGCCGCTGTACCAGCAGGCCGCTATTGACCAAGCCCTGGACCGCCTTGCGCACGGTAACACGGGAGATGTCCGCCATGGCTGCAAGCTCGCGTTCGGGCGGCAGGGCGTCACCGGGGTGAAGCAGCCCGTCACGTACTGCATTCTCTATAAGCCGCTGCAGCTTCACATAGAGCGGACCGCCGACGGCTGAGCCATCGTTGAGCGAGGGCAGGATATCGATCAGACCATCAGCCATGGATGGCCTCCACGGATGTTGACGCAAAATGACGAACCGCCAACTGGACAGCTCCGGTTAGCGCATCATTGAGAGGCGTCTGCAATTTGGCCCGATAGCGTTGTGACAGAAGCGGGCCATAGAGCGCACCAAGGCCTCCCAATAAGGAAAGACGCATTGGAGTTCCCGCCATGATCGCATCGAGTCCTTCTTCAATCTGGCCGACCGTTTTCCGCAGGATGGCATCCGCCACAGCGTCTTCTTGTGCCGCATATTCAAAGACCATCGGAGCAAACGAACCGAAATCGCTTGGACGTGCCGAATGAGCGAACTGGACTATGCGATGGGGATTACCGCCGAACCTTTCCATGACCGCATCGGTCAGGGGAGAGGCAGGGTGGAACCTGTCATAGGCCAGCAGTGCCTCTTCGAGCAGATCCCGGCCCAGCCGCGCACCGCCGCCAAGATCGCTGACCTTGAAGCCCCATCCCCCCGCGAAGCGTATCTCGTTTCCGGACCGGGTAACAAAGGCTGAACCGGTGCCAAGGATGACCACGGTTCCATCATGGTCGCCGAGCGCGCCCTGAAGCGCGATCACGCCGTCGGAATAAACAAGGGAATTTTTGAACGGCAGCATGGCTTGCAGTTGTGCGCCATTGCCGCCGACATTTGCACCCGCAAGGCCAAGGACTGCCGATATGGAGGCGATCGCCGAAGGATCAATCTTTGCGTCAGCGAGGGCTGCCTCTGCGGCATCAAGAATGTTGAGACGTGCTGTATTCATGTCGGTCATGATATTGGCCGAACCGCTCTTGCCGGTGCCCAGAACCTGGCCGTTCATATCGGCCAGTGCTGCCCTGCAGCCCGTTCCACCACCATCAATGCCCAGGAGATAAGTCACGTTCAATCATCCTCCAAAAACAGAATACCAATAAAATACCAATAGCCAAGCGTTAATTTATGCTTTTTCAGATTTTCCTCAGTATCATTGATTTTATTGAATAAAAATACCTAATTCAAAATCATTGCGGAAATTTTTTAAGATTTGCTGGACAAGTGGTATTTTTTTGGCATTAATTATCGCAACGAGGAGAGAGCAGTGGGAACAACCCGTACCGAGCAGCGCAACGACAAGGCATCCGGACTGGACGAGCGATCGCCAGAAGATGTTCTTCGTTTGCTGCACGATGCGCAGATCGAGGCGGCGGCTTCGGTGGCGCGCGCCACGAGTTCCATTGCCAAGGCTGCTCTTCTGGCCGCCGATACGCTTCGCGCCGGCGGGCGTCTCGCCTATGCCGCCGCGGGTAGCTCTGGTCTGATGGCGCTGGCCGATGCGCTCGAATTGCCAGGGACCTATGGTATCGACCCGGATCGCATTGTCATCCTGCTGGCAGGCGGGGTCTCCAGTCTCAGCCGTCTCGCGGGCACATACGAAGATGACACAACCCAGGCGGCAAGTGACATTACTGCAGCCGGTCTTGGGCAGGGCGATTGCCTGATTGCGATCTCCGCCAGTGGTACGACACCCTATGCGCTTGCCGCAATCGACGAAGCGAAGAAGCGTGGGCTCAAAATCATCTCGATCGCCAACAATCCCGATGTTCCGCTGTTTCAGAGGGCGGACGTCGCTATCACGCTGGAAACGCCGCCGGAAATGGTTGCGGGATCGACCCGCATGGGGGCGGGCACCGCCCAGAAGATCGCGCTCAACCTCCTGTCGACATTGATGGCCGTGCATCTCGGGCACGTGCATGACGGTTATATGGTCAATCTCACTGCCGACAACATCAAGTTGCGCGAGCGGGCGGCGAGGATCGTATCGGCGATTAGCGCCTGCGATATTACCGACGCAGCAAAGCTGCTCGAAGCGAGCGGCGGGTCGGTCAAGTCGGCAATTCTGCTCGCGGCTGGCGCGGCCAATGTAGAAAAAGCATCAGAAATTCTCGAAAGCAATCAACAGAGGCTTCGCCCGGCGCTTTCGGAACTGAAGGGGAGCCTCGGCTCTCGTTAACGGCACTGCTCATAAGGGTGCAACAGGAGACTAAAATGGGAAGCACGACACTAAAAACACTGCTTATGGCGACCAGCATCCTGGCTACGGCCGGCTTTGCTCACGCCGCAGACACCACGCTGACGATTGAAAGCTGGCGTACTGACGATCTCGCGATCTGGCAGGAAAAGCTGATTCCGGCTTTCGAAGCCAAGAATCCTGGCATCAAGGTCAAGTTCGCGCCGACACCGCCAACCGAATATGACGCGGCTCTGGGCGCGCGCTTCGATGCGGGCAGCGCCGGTGATATCATTACTTGCCGTCCCTTCGACAAGTCGCTGGAGCAGTTCAAGCGCGGCAATCTGACGAGCCTGAATGATGTTCCGGGCATGAAGAACTTCTCGGACGTAGCCAAGGCTGCCTGGACAACTGACGATGGCAAGGACACGTTCTGCGTGCCGATGGCCTCCGTTATCCACGGCTTCATCTACAACAAGGATGCCTTCGACAAGCTCGGCATCGCCATTCCGACCACGGAAGCCGAATTCTTTGCTGCTCTCGACAAGATCAAGGCAGACGGCACCTACATTCCGATGGCCATGGGTACGAAGGATCTTTGGGAAGCCGCAACGATGGGCTACCAGAACATCGGACCGACGTACTGGAAGGGTGAAGAGGGCCGTGCCAAGCTCATCAAGGGCGAAGCCAAACTGACCGATCCGGAATGGGTCGAGCCTTACAAGGTTCTTCTCAAGTGGAAGGATTACCTCGGTGACGGTTTCGAAGCCCAGACCTATCCGGACAGCCAGAACCTGTTCACGCTTGGCCGTGCTGCAATCTACCCTGCCGGTTCCTGGGAAATCGGTCTGTTCAATACGCAGGCCCAGTTCAAGATGGGCGCATTCCCGCCGCCGGTCAAAAATGCCGGTGACGCTTGCTACATCTCCGATCACAACGATATCGGTGCTGGCCTCAATGCCAAGAGCGCCCATCCGGAAGAAGCCAAGAAGTTCCTGGAGTGGGTTGCTTCGCCAGAATTCGCCGACATCTATGCCAACGCACTTCCAGGCTTCTTCAGCCTGAACTCGACACCGGTGAAGATGGCCGATCCGCTGGCACAGGAATTCGTCTCATGGCGTGAAAAGTGCAAGCCGACGATCCGTTCGACCTATCAGATCCTGGCACGCGGCACGCCGAACCTCGAGAATGAAACCTGGGTTGAATCGGCCAACGTGATCAACGGCACCGATACGCCGGAGGCTGCTGCCAAGAAGCTGCAGGATGGTCTCGACAGCTGGTACAAGCCTGCCAAGTAAAGCAATCGATAGCCGGAGCGTCCATTACGGGACGTTCCGGCTATTTTCTTATCTGAAGCAAGACGCTCGTCGTTAAGCTATCATCTTCCAAAGGCAGTCGTGAGCCGGTTTAGACACGACCAAAAATCACAAGCAGGGGTCGCGGATTTAATGAGCACAGTCGAACATTCATCGGTCGATCGAGGCGAGGACAAACACCGCCGGCGCTGGCACATTCTGGTGTTCCTGCTGCCAGCCCTGCTCGTCTACACGGCTGTAATGATCCTGCCGCTCGTCGAAACGCTGCGGCTCTCCCTGTTCAACGTCAAGGATGGCCAGAGCGTTTTTGTCGGCTTCGGCAACTTCCAGGTGCTTTTTGGCGATCCGCGCTGGGCAGCCAGCTTCTGGAATGCGCTGGGCAACAATTTCATTTTCTTCCTGATCCACATGCTCGTGCAAAACCCGATCGGCGTAGCGCTTGCCGCCCTATTGTCCGTGCCGAAGCTGCGCTTTGGCGCTTTCTACCGCACCGCAATGTTCCTGCCGACGCTGCTGTCCTTCGTGATCGTCGGTTTCATCTGGAAGCTGATCCTGTCGCCGATCTGGGGCGTCTCCCCCTATCTGCTTGATCTCGTCGGCCTGAAGTCGATGTTCTCGCCATGGCTGGGCAAGCCGGGCACCGCGCTGATCGCCGTATCACTCATCTCGGTCTGGCAATATGTCGGTATCCCGATGATGCTGATCTATGCAGCCATGCTCAACATTCCCGATGAGGTGCTGGAAGCTGCCGAGTGCGATGGCGTTACCGGCTGGAGCCAGTTCTGGAAGATCAAGCTGCCGCTGATCCTGCCTTCCATCGGTATCATCTCCATCCTGACTTTTGTCGGCAATTTCAACGCGTTCGACCTGATCTATACGGTGCAGGGTGCGCTGGCGGGGCCGGATGGATCGACGGATATTCTGGGCACCTTGCTCTACCGCACCTTCTTCGGCTTCCAGCTGCAGATCGGCGATAAATCGATGGGCGCGACGATCGCGACGGTGATGTTCCTCATCATCCTGTCCGGTGTCTGCCTCTACCTCTTTGCCATCCAGCGGCGCATGCGCCGGTACCAGTTCTAGGATCAAGCTCATGGCAAAACCAACCGCTTCACCCATCCGTACCGGCTTCGTTCATCTGGCGCTTGGCGCCTACACGCTGATCGCGCTGTTCCCGGTGTTCCTGACTGTCATCAATTCGTTCAAGGACCGGGCATCGATCTTCCGTGATCCGCTCGGTCTGCCGACGCCGGCAAGCTTCAGCCTGGTCGGCTATGAAACGGTTCTGAAACAGGGCGATTTCATCCTGTATTTCCAGAACAGTTTCATCGTCACTGCCGTGTCGATCTTCTTCGTCCTGCTGTTCGGTGCCATGGCTGCCTTCGCACTTTCGGAGTATCGTTTCCGCGGCAACACGATGATGGGGCTTTATCTCGCACTTGGCATCATGATCCCGATCCGTCTCGGCACGGTGGCTATCCTGCAGGGCATGGTGGCGGCGGGGCTCGTCAACACGCTTACGGCGCTCATCCTCGTCTACACGGCGCAAGGCCTGCCGCTTGCCGTCTTCATTCTCACGGAATTCATGCGCACCGTGTCGGATGATCTGAAGAATGCCGGGCGTATCGATGGTCTTTCCGAGTACTCGATCTTCTTCCGGCTGGTCCTGCCGTTGGTAAGGCCGGCGATGGCAACAGTCGCGGTCTTCACCATGATTCCGATCTGGAACGATTTGTGGTTCCCGCTGATCCTCGCGCCAAGTGACGCCACCAAGACGGTGACACTCGGCAGCCAGGTGTTCATCGGCCAGTTCGTGACCAACTGGAATGCTGTTCTCGCGGCCCTGACACTGGCGATCGTGCCGGTCCTGGTTCTCTATCTCATCTTCTCGCGGCAGCTGATCCGCGGCATCACATCGGGAGCGGTCAAATGACGGCACAGAAGCCGATCCGGGTTCTTGTGGCGGGGCTCGGAAATATGGGGCGGAGCCATGCGCTCGCCTATCATAACAATCCGGGTTTCGAGATAGTCGGACTGGTCAACCGCTCGGTCGTGGCTCTGCCGGAGGAATTGCGCTCCTATACGATCCACCCGTCGTTCGATCAGGCACTTGCCGAGCTGAAGCCCGAGCTCGTCTCGATCAATACCTATTCCGACAGTCACGCCGACTATGCCGTGGCGGCGATGGAAGCGGGCGCGGATGTCTTCGTCGAAAAGCCGCTCGCGACCACGGTTGCCGATGCGGAACGCGTTGTTGCTGCCGCCAGGAAACACGGCCGCAAGCTGGTGATCGGCTATATTCTCCGTCATCACCCGTCCTGGGTGCGGCTGATCGAAGAGGCGCGCAAGCTTGGCGGTCCTTACGTGTTCCGCATGAATCTCAACCAGCAGTCGAGCGGCGCGACGTGGGAAACCCATAAGTCGCTGATGAAGACGACATCGCCGATCGTCGATTGCGGTGTGCATTATCTCGACGTGATGCTGCAGATCACCGATGCCAGGCCGGTGCAGGTGCGCGGCATGGGCGTGCGTCTCACCGATGAGATCGACCCGAGCATGTACAATTACGGCCATCTGCAGGTGTTGTTCGATGACAATACGGTCGGCTGGTACGAAGCCGGCTGGGGTCCGATGATGTCGGAGACAGCCTTTTTCGTGAAGGACGTGATCTCGCCCAATGGTTGCGTGTCCATTGTCATGGACCAAAACGCCAAGTCGGATGACATCGACTCGCATACCAAGACGTCGACCATACGGCTGCACTCGGCAAAGACGGGACCGGACGGACGCTTCGCCAAACCGGACGAACTTCTGAACATGGCGGGTGAGCCGGGACACCAGGATCTTTGCGATCTTGAGCAGGCCTTTGTCCTCAAGGCAATTCGCGAAGATCTCGACCTTGGCCGCCACATGCAGGACGCCGTCCGGTCGCTCAGCGTCTGCCTTGCGGCGGATGAGAGTGTGCGCACCGGCAAGCCAGTAGACTTATAAATTTGAATCAAGAAACGGGAACAAGACATTGGGTTCTTTGAAGATTGAAAATATCCGCAAGTCCTTCGGCCATGTGGACGTGCTGAAAGGCATCAACCTCGAGGTCAAGGACGGCGAGTTCGTGATTTTTGTCGGGCCGTCCGGTTGCGGCAAATCCACCTTGCTGCGGGTTATCGCGGGACTCGAAGATGCGACGTCGGGCGACATCCTGATCGATGGCAAGAAGGTGAACAACACGCCGCCTGCCAAGCGCGGCATTGCCATGGTGTTCCAGACCTACGCGCTTTACCCGCATCTCTCGGTTCGCGACAATATGGGGCTCGGCCTGAAACAGGCAGGCAAGCCGGCGGAAGAAATCAAGGAACGAACCAGGATCGCCTCGGCCATGCTGTCGCTCGATGATTATCTTGAACGTCGCCCGGCAGAACTTTCCGGCGGTCAGCGCCAGCGCGTCGCCATCGGCCGCGCCATTGTGCGTGAGCCGCAACTGTTCCTCTTTGACGAACCGCTGTCGAACCTCGATGCCGCACTGCGCGTCAACACGCGCCTGGAGATCGCACGCCTGCACCGGCAGCTGAAGGCAACCATGATCTATGTGACGCACGATCAGGTCGAGGCGATGACCCTCGCCGACAAGATCGTCGTGTTGAACCAGGGGCGGATCGAGCAGGTCGGTTCGCCGATGGAGCTCTATAATTCGCCGCAGACGATCTTCGTTGCCGGGTTTATCGGCTCGCCGCAGATGAACCTGATCGATGCGGCAAAGCTTGGTCAGAGCGGCGCCAAGACGATCGGCATCCGCCCGGAACATATTCAGGTGAGCAAGACATCAGGCGACTGGAAGGGCTCGGTCATACATGTCGAGCATCTGGGCGCCGACACGATCATCTATCTCCAGACCGATTTCGGTCCGCTCACCGTTCGTCTCTTCGGCGAGCACAATTTCGAGGTGGACGGTGTGCTTTACGCTTCGCCGGACGCTGGCCGGACATATCGTTTTGACAATGAAGGGCAGGTTATCAAGGGCTGATTTCGTCAATTCATGTCATGACATGATCAAACGTTTGGGTCATAGTCCGGCGCGCTGCGGAATCATTGCCGTGCGCTGCTGATACAGACAAGAACAGGACGACGACCATGGGCTGGACACCGGATTCCAAACGCTACGACACGATGAAATATAATCGCTGCGGCAGGAGCGGTCTCAAGCTCCCGGCCATTTCCCTCGGGCTGTGGCACAATTTCGGTCATGACACGCCGCATACGGTCAAGCAGGCGATCTGCCGTCAGGCCTTCGATCTCGGTATAACCCATTTTGATCTTGCCAATAATTACGGCCCTCCGCCCGGTTCGGCTGAAGAGGCATTCGGCGAAATACTGCGAAATGATTTCAAGGGTTACCGCGATGAGCTGATCATCTCCTCGAAGGCTGGCTATGGCATGTGGCCCGGGCCCTATGGCGAGTGGGGCAGCCGCAAATATATGATTGCCAGTTGCGATCAGAGCTTGAAGCGGCTCGGTCTCGACTATGTAGACATCTTCTATTCCCACCGCTTCGACCCCGATACGCCGCTTGAAGAGACGATGATGGCCCTGGATCAGATCGTAAGCTCGGGCCGTGCCCAATATATCGGCATCAGCTCCTACAATTCTCATCGCACGCGTGAGGCTCAAGCCATCCTGGAAGAGCTTGGTACGCCCTGCCTCATCCATCAGCCCAGCTATTCGATGATCAATCGCTGGATCGAAGAAGATGGCCTGATCGACACGCTGGAAGATTTGGGGATTGGGTCGATCGTGTTTTCACCACTGTCGCAAGGCATGCTGACTGACAAGTATCTCAAGGGCGTACCCGAAGCGAGCCGCGCTGCTCAGGGCAAATCGCTCAATCCGAATTTCCTGAGCGAGAGCAACGTTGCCAATATTCGTGCACTCAATGAAATTGCCGGCAGGCGCGGTCAGACGCTTGCCCAGATGGCGATTGCCTGGGTTCTCAGGAGGGGGCGGATCACGACGGCACTGATTGGCGCAAGCAAAGCCCAACAGGTCGTCGATTGCGTCAAGGCACTCAACAATCTTGAATTCACAGACGCCGAGCTTGCCGAGATCGACACATATGCCAACGATGCCAATGTCAATCTCTGGGCAGCGTCCGCCGAACGCGAAGGTCCGCAGCGTGTGCCGCCGAAACTCGCTTGAAGTCGCAACCAGAGATTGGCAGCGCACCACTAATATGCGAAACGTCTGCGCCTGGAAATTGATACGGATTGGAATCGTTCGATGAAGATTGCGATGATCGGGACCGGATATGTCGGTCTGGTGTCGGGTGTTTGCTTTGCGGAGTTCGGATTTCAGGTCACCTGTGTAGACAAGAATCCCGCTATCATCGAACGCTTGCAGGCGGGTGAAGTCACGATCTACGAGCCCGGTCTCGATGAACTCCTGTTGCGCAATGCGCGCGACGGGCGATTGGTCTTCACGACGGATCTCGAAACCACTGTTGCCGATGCCGATGTCATTTTCATTGCGGTCGGCACGCCGTCCCGCCGTGGTGATGGCGAGGCAGACCTGCAGTACATCTATGCGGCCGCTGATGAAATCGCCGCTGCGATGAAGCCGGGCGCGGTCATTGTCATCAAGTCTACCGTGGTCGTCGGCACCAATGCCGATGTGCGTGCGCGCATTGGCAAGGCACGTCCGGGCGTTGCGTTCTCCATGGTCTCCAATCCGGAGTTCCTGCGCGAAGGCTCGGCAGTCGAGGACTTCCTTCGTCCCGACCGTGTCGTGGTTGGTGTTCACGACGACGCCGGTGCAGCGGCGATGAAACGCGTTTATCGCCCGCTTTATCTGCGTGAGACGCCGATGATCGTGACGACGCTCGAAAATGCCGAGATCATCAAATATGCGGCCAATGCCTTCCTGGCGATGAAGGTGACCTTCATCAACGAGGTCGCCGACCTTTGCGAGAAGACGGGCGGCAATGTACAGGACGTGGCGCGGGCGATCGGCATGGACAACCGTATCGGCTCAAAATTTCTGCATGCAGGGCCGGGATTTGGCGGTTCCTGCTTCCCCAAGGATACGCGCGCCTATGCTGCGACGGGCCGCAAGATGAATGCGCCGCAGACGCTGATCGAACAGGTCGTCACGATCAACGAACAGCGCAAGCGTTCCATGGCGACAAGGGTTATCGAAGCCGCACAGAAGAACGGCGAGAAGTCCGTTGCGGTTCTCGGGATCGCCTTCAAGCCCAATACCGACGATATACGCGAATCTCCGGCACTGGACATCATTCCCGTGCTGCAGAAGGCAGGCTTGGCTGTGCGCGCGCACGACCCGGAAGCACGGGTTGCGGCGGAACCGGTCTTGCCCGGCGTCACTTGGTGCAAGTCCGCTTACGAAGCCGTTGAAGGGGCAGGGATCACCGTCCTCCTGACCGAATGGAATGCCTATCGCGCGCTTGACCTGAAGCGGGTGGCAAACCTGATGAGCGGCAATCTCCTGTTCGACCTGCGCAATGTCTATAGTGCGCAGGACCTCGACGGAACCGGCCTCGAATACCATTCGGTAGGAAGGCCGCTGGTGGGGAAAGTCAGCTAGTCGCGCTTGACTAGCCGCACTGCAGCTCCAATGGAAATGGCGTTCGCTCCAAAGGACTATAATCCTATTCATGACTGAGGCCGTCAATTCGACATTAGTCACAAATCGATGTTTTAAATGCCGTTTACGCGCCTCTAAGGCACTGCCTTGTAAAGCGTGATCGTCGTCTTGCGGCCCTTGCTGTAATTGATGCCCGAAACGGTTGCGACGGCCGCAACCGATTTTTCGCCTTGCGGCAGGCTCTTGATGAAGGCGTCGTGTTCGCGCTCGTCGACGGCGGAAATCGCGCATGCGGGGTCGCTGGTGAGGTGTTGCGCAGCGCCCGGACCATCGGTGAGGAGGGTTTTCGTGCCTGCCAGAAAGACAAGGCTTGGTTCGGAGTAGCTCGCAGATGCAAGCACGCTGTTGTCGCATTGCTTCGCGGCTTTGAACGCATCGGCAACGGCAGGGCTCAGCCACATTGGCGTGATGGCCGGAATGACGCCCCAGGTGAGCAGCCCCAAGGTAATAATCGCAAAAATTGCAGCAGCTTGCAGCGCGCCCTTGAGATTATGATTCAGGATGAGGCCGCTGGCGAAGACGCCCGCCGCCAGGGCTGTGAAGAAGACAACGATCCCCGGAAACGAGAAGGAACCGGTCATGACGTAAGGGAGGACGAGGCCGGCACCCATAATGCCCAGCGTTGCGACCACGAGCCCGAAAAGCGTCAGACGCTCCAGCCAGATTTGCCAGCGCCCGCGATAGGGCTGCGCGGCGATGCCGGTGTCGACCGCCCATGCCATCATCAGCAGCAGGGCCGGATAGGCCGGCAGGACGTAATGCGGCAGCTTGGTCGGGATAAGTTCCGTTACCAGCCAGAATGGCACATACCAGGCAGTCAGAAAGGCGAGGCGGGGGTCGTCGCGCAACCGGCTCAGTGCCTGCAGCCCGCCCCGAATGGCAAGCACGCCGAACGGCCAGATGAAGACCACGAAGATCAGCGCGAAATAGCCGGGCGGTGCGCCATGGCTTTCCTGCGCATCGCCGACTTTCGACAGGAAATCCTTGTTGACGGATTCGTTGAAGAAGGCGCCGCCGCTTTTCAGCGTGATCAGGACGAGCCACGGCAGCACGATCGCCAGCAGGATGAGAATACCACTCAATGGCTTCAGCCGTTTCAGCCAGCGCCACTCGCGGTAGAAAAGGCTGAGCGTGCCCATGGTGAGGAGGCTGACAAAGGGTGTGATCGGGCCCTTGATCAGGACGCCGGCGGCGGTTGCTACCCAGAAGATGAGGGCAGGAGTCCATCGCGCCGCCGCGTGTACGCGGCTGGCCATCCAGATCCAGGCAAGCGCGCCTTGAGCGACGACGACAGTTGCCAGCACCATCGCATCGGTCTTTGCCACGCGTGCCTCAAACCCGAGCATGACGATGGCGGCGAGCGCAATTCCGGCAAGAAGGCCGGCACTCTGGCCAAAGAAGAATGCGCCGAGCGCCGCGGTTCCCAGCACCGCCAGCGTCGCCCCCAGCACCGAGACCAGCCGGTAGGCCCAAACCGGCGCATTATCGTCGTAGCCGGTGAGCTTGAGCGCTGCGCTCTGCAGCCAGTAGATGCCGATCGGCTTCTTGTAGCGCGATGCATCCTGAAAGCGGATATCCACATAATCGCCGCTCTCGGCCATCTGGTGCGTGGCCTGGACATAGCGGGATTCATCCCGGTCGAGCGGGGGTATCGACGCGATGCCCGGAACGAACGATACAAGGCAGATGAAGATCAGCAGCAGGTAGTGGCTGGGACGAAGCCGCGCGGTGCGAGCGGGCACAGGATCGGAGTGGATCATTGACGGCCCCCTGGCTCAGGTATCCTGCGTCATCGCCTTCTTCTCATTGGCGATCAGCCAGAGATTGCGGATGTAGACAATGAGGCCGAGGCCCTGGCCGGCGATAAACACCGGATCCTTGCGCACGATCGCATAGACAAACAGCAATGTACCGCCGAACAGCGAAAAGAACCAGAATGTCACCGGCACGACGCTGCGCTTTGCCCGCTCCGAGGCGAGCCACTGCAGCACGAATCGCATGGTGAAACAGGCCTGCGCAAAGAAGCCGAGCACAACCCAGGCGTCGAATTGCGCGATGAACACCGAGTGCAGCCAATTGGTGATAGCGTCAGCCATGGCTGATCTCCGTAATCGTTGGAACGGTCTTGCGGCGTTTTCTCAACCACCAGACACCATATAGATCGAGAATACCGCGCAGGCCGCGGTCGAGAATCCCGTAATTTGATTTGCCGTGGCGGCGCTCGCGGTCGACAACATCGACATGCACCACGCCATAGCCCTCGCGAATGACCAGAGCCGGCAGGTAGCGGTGCCAGCCATCGAAGAACGGCAGCTCGCGGAACAGGTGGGTATGAACGGCCTTGAGGCCGCAGCCGCTGTCGCGCGTATTGTCCTTGAGGATCGCGCCGCGCAGGTTGTTGGCAAATTTTGAAGAAATCTGCTTCAGCTTGGTATCGGTCCGTTTCAGGCGCTGCCCGGCGGCAATGCCGATCGCGGGGCCGGCCTGCAGCAGTGCATCGGCCAATCGCGGCAGGTAGGCGGGATCGTTCTGGCCGTCACCATCCATCGTGACCACGACCTTGCCCCTGGCGGCAAACACGCCCGAACGCACGGCCGCGCTCTGGCCGGCTGACTTGTCATGGCGGACATGCCGCAGCGGCTTTCCGGCCTTTATTCTTGTCCCGAGAGCTTCGCCGGTCGTGTCGGTGGAGCCGTCGTCAACCACAATGACTTCGTAGCTGCGGCCATCCATGGCTGCATCCACTTCATCGAGGAGAAAGGCTAGATTGGCGGCCTCGTTTCGGCACGGAATGACGATTGTGATTGCCGGATTGATCAAGTCAGACGCTTTCGTATTGTCTCTTCAGGCGCGCTGCATAACATTGAAAGCGCCGCCTTGCTATCCTCATTTACGTTACGAAGCTGTAATGGTCCCGCTGTTGATCAGCGCTTGTTGCGAATGTCGGTGAGCGTCTTGGCTGGAGTGATCGCCTCGGGATCGAGGCGTATTTCAATGATTGCAGGTTTGCCGCTCTGCACCGCGCGCTGCCAGGCGCCCTCGAACTCTCCCGTCTTCTCCACCGTCTCGCCGTGTCCGCCATAGGCGCGGGCAAGCATGGCGAAATCCGGATTGGTGAGATCCGTCGCGGAAACCCGGCCCGGATATTCCCGCTCCTGATGCATGCGGATCGTGCCGTAAATGTTGTTGTTGATCACGAGCACGATGATCGGCAGGCTGTATTTGACTGCGGTGGCAAAGTCCTGGCCATTCATCAGGAAGCAGCCATCGCCAGCAAAGCAGACAACCGTACGCTCCGGATAGAGCTGTTTTGCCGCGACGGCAGCGGGAAGTCCGTAGCCCATCGAGCCGGACGTGGGCGCAGCCTGCGTGGCGAAGCGGCGGAAACGGTGGAAGCGATGCAACCATGTGGCGTAGTTGCCTGCGCCATTGGTCATGATTGCGTCTTCGGGCAGCACACTCTCGAGAAAGGACATGATCGGCCCCATCGCTACCTTGCCGGGACCCGTCTGCGGCGGCGTCGACCAGGAAAGGTAAGACTTGTGTGCGGTTTCCGCTTCACCAGGCCAGTTGATGTGTGACGGTGGCGCAAGATGCTCGACGGCCTCGGCAAAGGCATCGGGTGCGGCGTTGATTGCCAGACTGGGGCGATAGACACGTCCAAGCTCATCCGCGTCGGGGTGAACATGGATCAGCGTCTGCCTGGGGTAGGGGCTGTCCATCAGCGTATAGCCGGAGGAGGGCATTTCGCCGAAACGTCCGCCAACCAGCAACAGCACGTCCGCCTCTTTCACGCGGGTGGCCAGAGCGGGATTGATGCCGATGCCGACATCGCCGGCATAGTTCGGATGCAAATGGTCGAACAGCATCTGGCGGCGGAACGAGCACCCGACGGGCAGATGCCATTTCTCCGCAAAGCGCGTGATCGAATGGACCGCACGCTCGTCCCAGCGCGAGCCGCCGAGAATCATGAAAGGCTTTTTCGCGCCCTGCAGCAAGTCGGCAAGCTTTTCGATGCTGGCGGGCGAGGGGCCGGTCTCAACCGGCTGCCAGCCTTGCGCGGCGACGGCATCGACCTTGTCCGTCAGCATGTCTTCCGGCAGGGCCAGGACCACAGGCCCCGGACGGCCGGAGGTCGCAACTGAAAACGCCCTTGTCACGAATTCCGGAATGCGCCGCGCATCGTCTATCTCCGCCACCCATTTCGCCGTGTCGGCAAAGAAACGGCGATATTCCACTTCCTGGAAGGCTTCGCGTTCGCGCGCCTCGCGCTGCACCTGGCCGATGAAAAGGATGAGAGGTGTCGAATCCTGCTTGGCGATATGGATGCCCGGAGAGGCATTGGTGGCGCCCGGACCGCGCGTGACGAAGCAAATGCCCGGCTTGCCGGTCAGCTTGCCCCAGGCCTCGGCCATCATCGTGGCGCCACCCTCTGCGCGGCAGACCGTTACGCTGATATTGGCATCGTAGAGCGCGTCCAATACGGCGAGATAGCTCTCGCCTGGAACACAGAACAGGCGTTCGGCCCCATTGGCAACCAGAGCTTCAACGATCAGTTCACCGCCGGTCTTCATCAGGTGCATCCTTCAGCTCTTTCAATATTTCGGCGCTATGTTCGCCGAGGCGCGGCGAAGGCCGCGTGTAGGTCAGTGGTGTTTTCGACATGACGATGGGCGTGCGCACCGAGGGTATGGTGCTGCCATGCGCATCGTCGAGATCAAGCCGCAATTGACGGGAAACGATTTGCGGATCGTCGAACATTTCGCCGATCTGGTTGATTGGACCCGCGGGAACGGCATTCTTAGCGCACGCCTCCAACAGTTCAGCGCGCGTGTGCTTCCTTGTTTCGGCTCTGATCAAGGCAGTCAGTTCGGCACGGTTTTCCAGCCGCGCCCGATTGGTCAGAAAGCGCGGATCGCTGGCAAGACTGTCAAGCCCGGCAATGGCGCAGAACCGCGCGAACTGGCCATCATTGCCGACGGCGAGGATCATATGGCCGTCGGATGTCGGCACCACTTCATAGGGTGAGATGTTCGGATGCGCATTGCCCATGCGATGCGGGCTCTTGCCCGTCGCCAGATAGTTCATGGCTTGGTTGGCCATCACCGCCGACTGCACGTCGAACAACGCCATGTCGATCATCTGGCCTTCACCAGCCCTGGCCACATGCGCCAGTGCGGCTTGAATGGCGATTACGGAATAGAGCCCGGTGAAAACATCGGCTACAGCAAGGCCAACCTTCTGCGGCTCGCGATCGGGTTCTCCCGTCACCGACATGAGCCCGGACATGCCCTGGATGATGAAGTCGTAGCCTGCCTGCGTGGCATAGGGACCGGTCTGGCCAAAGCCGGTGATCGAGCAGTAGACGAGTCGCGGGTTTTCGGCGCTCAAAGACTCATAGTCGAGCCCGTATTTCTTCAGGCCTCCAACCTTGAAATTTTCCAGCACCACATCCGCTGTCCGGCACAGCGCCTTGACGGTTTCCTGTCCTTCCGGCGAGGTGAAATCCACGGTAATGGAGCGCTTGCCGCGATTGCACGAGTGGAAATAGGCCGCCGAGAGGTTTTCACCCTCGCTGCTGTTGATGAAAGGCGGTCCCCAGCCACGGGTCTCGTCGCCTCCGGAAGGATTTTCCACTTTGATGACGTCGGCGCCAAGATCGGCGAGAATCTGCCCGGCCCATGGACCGGCGAGGACACGGGCGAGTTCGATGACGCGTATACCTTTAAGGGGGGCATCGGACATGATCGTCAAGCGCTCTCCAAATTCTTTGTTTGCCTCTCGACAACTCGCACAGCCCAGTCGGCGAAATCCTGCATGATCACGTCCCGGTTGATCTCATTGAGGCCTTCATGCCGCGTATCCTGGTAGATCGTGGTCGTGATCTGGGTGAAGCCAAGCTTGCGCATGCGGTTTTCAAGGTCCCTGACAGATTTGCCCTTTGCGGTGGCTGGATCTTCCGCGCCGCCGACAAGATTGCAAGGCAGGTCGCGGGGAGCCTTCGCCAGTAACGAATCGTCGGCACCTGTGAATATGAAGTCGAAAATATCGCGCCACATGCTGACCGTCGGGTTCCAGCCCGAAAGGGGATCGGCGAGATAGGCGTCCACTTCTGCGGGATCGCGCGATAGCCAGTCGGATGGAGTGCGCGCGTTTTTTATGCCGCGTCCCCAATCCTGAAAGGTGAGTTTCGGCAAGAGCATGCTGGGAACGTCGGAGCCCAGCAACATACGTTCCGCGCGCAAGATACCTTGCGCGACACGGCCGAGAAAGCCAGCGGAGAAATTGGCATTCCAGATTGCTGCTGCATCGACCTTTTCCGGATGTTTCAACACATAGTTCAGTGCAACCAGACCGCCCATGGAGTGGCCGAAAAGGATCAGCGGCAGGCCGGGGTGACGGCTGCGGGCCAGATCGTTAATGGCATCCACGTCATCCAGTACATGACTGGGCCCGTCAGTCGGCGCAAAGCGCCCGGCAGGCGCGCCTGGCGCCTTGGTCAAGCCATGACCGCGGTGATCGTGGGCATAGACATGGAAACGCTGTCCGTTCAGGAACTGCGCAAAACGCCCATAGCGCCGGGAATGTTCGCTGACCCCGTGGTTGATCTGGAGAACCGCACGGGCTGGCCCGACGGCAGGTGAAAAGCGCATGGCGAGTATTGCGCCCGTCGGACTCTCAACGTTTTCGATGTCTTCAAAAGCCATTCGGCGCCTCCCGTTGTAATTGAAAGGGTGGCGCGCGATTAGTCAATGCGGAATAGATGTTACGAAAATCCGCTCAATTTTTTTCGATCTTGCACAATAAATAATCATCTTCAAATCAATGCAATTTTATTTTGCAAAACCTCTTGCAAACGACAAAAACATGCCGCAGAACTTCACTCCGAAAGAGATTGGATGCTGGTCTTTTCCCGATTGCCACAACTGCATACGCGCTACGCGAGCGTTTGATTGCAGGGAATGTGACGATTGAACTGACTGCGAGCATCCAGACCTTGCCAGTTACATGGCCGTTCACGGGAGAAGAGGACGCTCCCCGAATGCGGCACCAGAGGGGAAACCGGGTGACGGAAATATCCGCGCCCGGTTTCGCTCGTTTTGGGGCCAAGTGCCAGAAATCGCAAGAGAGGGATCGTTTCGCGATGATCTCGCCATGGTCGAACAGCACCTCCCTCTCCGTCATCCTCGGGCTCGACCCGAGGACCCACGGTTGAGAAGGATTGGAATATCACGGCACGCAACGCATTCCAGCAAAGTGAAATTCCCAATGGCCGTTTGCGTTGACGGTTTCGTTCCCTGGATCGCGTCGGGATGGTGGATAAATTCTCGCCCCTTTGCCATGGGTCCTCGGGTCAAGCCCGAGGATGACGGAGAGGCAGGCACCCTGCGATTATTGGAGAAGAAGGTGCCTGTCGACCCTTGCACGATCCCACCGCTTTCAAATATTCCCGCCAACTTATCCAACACCCGCAAACCTCGTTTATTATTCTCCCGTCCTTTCCACGGGGAACTGCTTCCGGAGCCGTTCGAAGCGGGGAGAGGATCGGCGCCTCCGATGGCGGGTAACGGACCCGCTGTCCGGGGAAGTTGCGTCCAAGGGTTCCCTGCCGGTACTAGGACCGGTGCGTGCTGGACGAGCACTGTGAGGGGCGGTGGGTCAGGTAAGGGCTACGAGCCCGGCCGCTGCCGTCGCGACGCGGAACGGATGCGATAGAAAAACGCCGGACGGGCGGTCTTCGGATCGCATTATACTTCTACAAAGACGCGCTTCGACGACCGCCCGTCTTCCCAACCATTCAATGGCCAGACGCAAAGGCGGGCGTGGCAAGGGAGAGTGCTAAACCCGCGTAATGTCCGAAATAAGCGCCTATGCATTGCCACCCGCGCCCCTTTCGCCTACATACGGCGCAAATTCAGTCCCTAAAATCCCGAACATCGGAGTGACGCGCGTTATGGCACGCCAATTCATTTATCATATGGCCGGCCTGAACAAGGCATTTGGAACCAAGAAGGTTCTTGAAAACATTCACCTTTCCTTTTACCCGGACGCCAAGATCGGCATTCTCGGCCCCAACGGTGCCGGTAAGTCGACGATCCTGAAGATCATGGCTGGTATGGACAAGGAATTTACCGGTGAAGCCTGGCTTGCCGAGGGTGCGACCGTTGGCTATCTGGCGCAGGAGCCCGCACTTGACCCTACCAAGGACGTGATGGGCAACGTTATGGACGGCGTTGCCGACAAGAAAGCCATCCTCGATCGCTACAATGAAGTGATGATGAACTATTCCGACGAGACCGCCGACGAAGGCGCGAAGTTGCAGGATATCATCGATGCCAAGAACCTGTGGGATCTGGAATCCCAGGTCGAAATGGCGATGGAAGCCCTTCGCTGCCCACCCGGCGACAGCGAAGTGACCAAGCTTTCGGGCGGTGAGCGCCGCCGCGTGGCATTGTGCCGCCTGCTGCTGTCGCAGCCCGATCTGCTGCTCCTCGACGAGCCGACCAACCACCTTGATGCCGAAACCACGGCCTGGCTGGAAAAGCACTTGCGCGAATATGCGGGCTCCGTCCTGCTGATTACGCATGATCGCTACTTCCTCGACAATGTGACCGGCTGGATTCTCGAACTCGATCGCGGCCGCGGCATTCCGTATGAAGGCAATTATTCGGCCTACCTTGGTGCCAAATCCAAGCGCATGCTGCAGGAAGGCCGCGAGGATGACTCGCGCCAGAAGGCACTTGAGCGTGAGCGCGAGTGGATTTCCGCCAGCCCCAAGGCACGTCAGGCAAAGTCGAAGGCGCGTATCAAGGCCTATGACGCGCTTGTCGATGCTGCCAACAATCAGCGTCCGGGCGATGCCCAGATCCTTATTCCGGCGGGCGAGCGTCTCGGCCAGGTCGTGATCGAGGCGGAAAACCTCACCAAATCCTTTGGTGATCGTGTTCTCATCGAGAACCTCACCTTCAAATTGCCGCCCGGTGGCATTGTCGGCATTATCGGCCCCAACGGCGCCGGCAAGACCACCCTGTTCAAGATGATCACCGGTCAGGAAAAGCCGGATTCCGGCTCGATCCGCATCGGTGATACCGTGCATCTCGGCTATGTCGACCAGAGTCGCGATCATCTGAAGGCGGAC
This sequence comes from Phyllobacterium zundukense, assembly GCF_002764115.1. NCBI lineage: Bacteria > Pseudomonadati > Pseudomonadota > Alphaproteobacteria > Hyphomicrobiales > Phyllobacteriaceae > Phyllobacterium > Phyllobacterium zundukense. The sequence continues at coordinate 976,082 of NZ_CP017940.1, forward strand.
AAGAACGTCTGGGAAGAAATCTCGGGCGGCAATGAAATCATCAAGCTCGGCAAGCACGAGATGAATTCGCGTGCCTATGTCTCGGCCTTCAACTTCAAGGGCGGCGACCAGCAGCAGAAGGTCGGCAATCTCTCCGGCGGTCAGCGTAACCGCGTGCATCTCGCCAAGATGTTGCAGGCCGGCGGCAATGTTCTGCTGCTCGACGAACCGACCAACGATCTCGACACCGAAACGCTGGCGGCGCTTGAGGATGCCTTGGAAAAATATGCAGGCTGCGCCGTGATCATCAGCCATGATCGCATGTTCCTCGATCGTCTGGCGACGCACATCCTTGCATTCGAGGGTGACAGCCATGTGGAATGGTTCGAAGGCAATTTCGAGGACTATGAGAACGACAAGATCCGCCGCCTCGGCCCGGACAGCGTCAATCCGAAGCGCCCGAGCTACAAGCCGTTGACGCGCTGATTTTATTGGGAGGGCGGCAACGCCCTCCCATCATCATTTTTGACGGACCCATCAGGCTTATTTGCTGGTTTTCACGGTCGATTTTTTTAAAGTACGGCGGATTTCATGGAGCGCGCAATGACTGATCTGTTTGCAACCAAAACCGAGATACTTCCTGCCTGCAAGATCAGCGGACGGGTAAGCGGGCTGTTCGCGGCCCTCGCAGGGGATTTTGTCACGACGCCGGCAAGTTCGCTCGAACTGACTTTCGACGGGATTGTTGGAGATTATCACGCTGGGCCGACCCGCAAGTCCGGCGGACGCGAGCCCTGGTATCCGCGCGGCACCGAAATGCGCAATGAACGACAGCTTTCCATTCTCGCATCGGACGAGCTTGAAGAAGTTGCTACGGGCATGGGATTGCCTGAACTCAAGCCGGAATGGATCGGCGGCAATATGGTCGTTGGCGGTGTCCCGTCGCTGTCGATGCTGCCGCCGCGCACGCTGCTGTTCTTCGAGGGCGGCGTGACGCTGAGGGTCGACGGCCAGAACGCACCTTGCAAAATAGCCGGGCGCTCCATCGGCGAACACGCCGAGACAGCGGACCACACCACCACGGCGCTGGATTTTGTACGGGTGTCGAGACGCCTGCGCGGGATCGTCGCCTGGGTTGAGAAACCAGGTATTATTCGCACCGGCGAAAAGGTTGATGTGCGTGTGCCCGAGCAATGGATTTATCAGCCTTGAGGCTTGCACCAGAGAATTTTCTGTGGCGAATAGATTGAAGGTCCGGTGCCTGCCGATTGATGAGATCGCGGGAGAATCGGGAAGCCGGTGAAAATCCGGCACGTGCCCAACGCTGTAAAGGGGATGGGCCGCGCAGATGCCACGGATGTGTCCGGAAGGCGCGCGGTTCAGATGAACCTCAGTCAGAAGACCGGCCGGACCTTATAGCTCAAACCGCGCGGACGGCGGGGAGGGTTTCAAGCGTTGTTGGGAGCAAACAATGCACGATGTTTCCTATGGTCCGGTCACTGCCGCTGGCTTTTCGGATAATGAGCGCGCCGCGGTCTACAAAGCCATCTACACCCGGCGCGATGTGCGCGACCAATTCCTGCCGCGCGCGATCCCTGGCGACGTATTGATGCGGCTGCTCAATGCCGCGCACCACGCGCCATCGGTCGGCTTCATGCAGCCGTGGAACTTCATCGTCATTCGTGATGAGGTTCGCAAGACCGAAGTGCACCGCGCTTTCACTCGCGCCAATGAGGAAGCGAAAGCGCTGTTCGCCGATGAACGGCAGGCGCTCTATGCTTCGCTGAAGCTCGAAGGCATCCTCAAGGCGCCGATCAATCTTTGCATCACCTGCGACCGGACGCGCGGCGGCAAGGTTGTGCTTGGCCGCACGCATAACCGGCAGATGGACGTCTACAGTACGGTTTGTGCTGTGCAGAACCTTTGGTTGGCGGCTCGTGCCGAAGGCATCGGTGTCGGCTGGGTCAGCATCTATCATGATCAGGATATGCGGCAGATCCTCGGTATTCCGGATCATGTGGAGATCGTCGCCTATCTGTGCATAGGCTACGTCGATCAGCTTTATGATACGCCGGAGCTTGAAAAGCGTGGCTGGCGCAACAGATTGCCGCTGCGCGACCTCATCTTCGAAGAAGGCTGGCAGGGCGATACCGATATCAGCTCGGGTCTTCCTCGTCCGGATCCAGCAAGCGGGTTGCGCGCCACTCTGTCAGCTTCCGATTGATCGCATCGAGCACAAAAAAACGGGCCGAATCCTTGTCATAGCCCTCGTCGCGCAAGGCGTCATAATCCGTGTGCTGGTGGCGGACATGGGCGACGGCAGCGAGCCAGACGGCGATGGGGGGTGGCAGGCTTCTCATGTGGGGTGCGCCTGCCGCTGCGCGGATCGGCTCCGAATCCGAATAGGGAACCGCCGGGAGAAGCAGCGTCAGCGCTTTGTTGATAGCGCGCTGGCGGTTCGTACCTGTGCTCATGCGGATTCCTTCAGACCGATTCTTCAACCTATTTCAGACACGGCAAAATTTGTCGTCAACAGCAAAAAGAAACTTGCCAAAACCTTGTTTCTCACATAAACATATCTTTATGTCTTTTGAGGATAAAACGATGGACAAGCGCGATCTCAACCTAGACCTGATGGTCGATACGCTGAAGGCAGCGGCCGAGCCAAGCCGCTTGCGCATCCTGGCGTTGCTGTCGCGCGGCGATCTGACAGTTTCCGACCTTACGTCCATTCTCGGCCAGTCGCAGCCGCGCGTATCGCGCCATCTCAAGCTGCTGTTCGAAGCAAGCCTTATCAACCGCTATCAGGAAGGCTCCTGGGCCTATTTCCGTCTGGCGGATTCCCTCATCGTCGGGGACATCGCGCGTTCGCTGCTGGATCGTCTCGATTGCTCCGATCCCTTGCTGGAGCGCGACCTTGAACGTCTTTCCTCGGTGAAATTGCAGCGCCGCGAACGCGCGGCCGCTTACTTCAGCGCCAACGCCACAAGCTGGGACGTGATCCGCTCGTTGCACGTGCCGGATGGGGCCGTGGAAGACGCGCTCCTGAAGATTGTCGGGCGCAAGCCATTCCAGGCCATGCTCGATGTCGGTACGGGTACGGGACGCCTGCTGGAACTCTTCTCGCCGCTTTATGTGCGCGGCGTTGGTATCGACATTAATCGCGACATGCTGACCATTGCCCGCTCCAATCTGGACAAGGACGGCATTACCAATGCGCAAGTGCGCCATGGCGATGTTTATTCACTCCCGGTTGATCGGGAATCCTTCGATCTTGTGACCATTCACCAGGTCCTGCATTTCCTTGATAATCCGGCGGAAGCAATTCGCGAGGCGGCGCGTGCGCTGCGCGCAGGCGGTCGAATGCTGATCGTGGATTTCGCTCCGCACGAACTTGAGTTTCTGCGCGACAGCCATGCGCATGTGCGTTTGGGCTTCAGCGATACGCATATGCGTGACTGGCTTACCGAAGCCGGTCTGATGCTCGAGGAAAGTCTGGAACTTGAGCCGAAAGACAAGGACAAACTGACTGTCAAATTGTGGCTGGCACGCGACCCACGCCTGCTGATTGCCGATCCCGCTTTAACCTCCCGCGTCACGGAGAGTGTATGATGAGTTTTTTCCGCCAATCACGCCGTCCCGATCTTGGTACCAATATCCGGGTTTCGTTCGAATTCTTCCCGCCCAAGACCGAGGTCATGGAAGAGCGGCTTTGGGAGACCGTGACGCGCCTCGCGCCGCTCCATCCTGAATTCGTGTCGGTGACTTATGGTGCGGGCGGATCGACTCGTGAACGCACTGCCCGTACCATCAAGCGCATCCTCACGGAAACCGATGTCAATGCGGCGGCACACCTGACCTGCGTCGATGCGACGAAGGAAGAGGTGGATACCGTCGTGCGCGAGTTTGCCGCCATGGGCGTCAAGCGTTTTGTCGCGCTGCGCGGCGACCCGGCGGGGGGTGTCGGTGCTCACTACAAGCCAACTGCCGGTGGCTATGAGAACGGCGCCGATCTGGTCGCTGGTCTGAAGGCTTTCGCCGATTTCGACATTTCCGTCTCCGCCTATCCGGAAAAGCATCCGGAGAGCCCGGATTTTGCCACCGACATCGATATGCTGAAGCGCAAGGTCGACAATGGTGCGACGCGGGCGATCACGCAGTTCTTCTTTGAAAATGACCTCTATGAGCGTTATGTCGAAAAAGTGCGCCGCGCTGGCATCTATATTCCCATTCTGCCGGGGATACTGCCGATCCACAATTTCACGCAAGTGACCAATTTCTGCTCGAGGGCGGGAACACATATTCCCGGCTGGCTTACAGAACGATTTGACGGTCTCGAAAACGATCCGCAGACGCATCAACTGGTTGCGTCAGCCGTCGCTGCCGAACAGGTGCTCGACCTCGTTGAGCGGGGCGTACAGGATTTCCATTTCTACACGATGAACCGGGCCGATCTCGCCTTTGCCATCTGCCACCTGATTGGCATCCGCCCGGGCAGCGCCGCGCTAGAGGCGGATCTTGCCGGGGCTGCCGCCTGATAACATCGTACGGCGCCCTGAAATGGGAAACGGCCCGATTGCTATAACCGGGCCGCTCCATTTTATTTCATTCTGATAACGGTCTGAGACCATCTCCGTAGCGTTGACATTAGTTCAGGGTATTAGTCCTACGACCATTGCTCCAATAAATGCGAACGCTGCACAGATCATAAGGACATTCATCGATCGAGTTAGTCCCATCGCTTGTCTCCTGCAGTTAACCGATTTAGCATAGCGCAAATTTGCCACAGAAAAAGCCTAATTATTACCGATGTGTGACATTGCGGGTAGAAAAATTTTGCCTGAGAACCATAAGTTTTTGAAATGAAACAGATTTATAGTAGCAAAAAAATTCTAAATTCACGATAAAATGTTCAAGACGCGGGTATATTTTTGCACCGCACAAAAACCTCATCCACAACTTGCTTTTACCATGTTCTGCCATAATCCCGCCAGGATTAAGCCGCGCATTTTGAGCTATGGAGCGAGCGATTATTGAAAACTTTAGGCTTTTTGCCGTTTTTGCAGAGCATTGAGAAAACGCCCATCGATAATCAGCAAGCCAAAAGCGATCAGCGCCATGCCAAGGAAATCGTGGGCTGCCAGCCGCTCGCCGAGAAAAATTGTTCCAAGAAGTATGGCGCTGACCGGAACGATCAAAGTCACGAGCGATGCATTGGTTGCTCCAGCTGCCCGGACGATAGAAAAATACAGGATATAGGCGAAAGCGGTCGATAGAAGGCCAAGGCCGAGAATGGCTGAACAGACGCCAGCATCGATGCTCGCCACATCGGGAATGCCATCGTATAAGAGTACGGCAGGGATCATGATCAACGTGGATGCGGTCATTTGACCGGTGGATGTTACGGTCGGCGGCACACCCTTTGAACCGCTTGGCGAGGATTCCGGCAAAGGCATAGGAGAGGGTTGCGGCAATCACAGCCAACTCCGCCCAAAGCGGACCACCCAGGCCAGTCAAGACACCGGGTCCGATCATGACGACAAGTCCGAATATGCCGAGAAGAATGCCGCTCAGTTTGTTGACGGTGACCTTTTCGTCCACCGTAAATATGGCTGCGACCACAACCGTCCAGATCGGTGTGGTTGCATTGAGGATCGACTCGACGCCGGCGCCGAGGACTGTCTGGCCAATGAAGAGCAGCGAGAAGGGGATGACGTTCATCAGCAGCCCCAGCCCCGCGAACTCGAGTGCATACTGCCGGTAATCCCAGAACCGGATGCCGCGGCTGAGCAGGTAAAGCTGCAAGGCCAGCGCAGCTACCGCTACACGAAACAGAACCAGTGTCAGCGGCGGTACAACCTGAACCGCAATACGTGCAAAGAAGAAGGATCCACCCCAGATTGCACCGAGCAAAAGCAACTGCAACCAGGCAAAACCGGTCATTGCGAGGGGATTCGCTGTCGTCGTCTCAGCAGTAGACACAGATCACAATCCTTTAAGAAAAACGCAGCGGAATAACCTACTTACCGTCGCTGAGGTATAAAGCCACCCGATTCCTGCCACAAGAAATCGACTTTCGCCTGTCATCCGTCCTTGGTAAGAGTTTTCCATGACGCAGAACAAAACGATGCAACGATTCGCCTCGGCCCGTGAAGCAGCGCTCACCCTGCGGCCGGATCAACCCGTTTATTGCTTTCGGCCGCAAGTTCTGGTTGAGGACGCGCATCAGTTCAGACAAATGTTTCCGGGCGAGACTGCCTATGCGGTCAAGACCAACGGCGAACATCTCGTACTCGATACGCTGGCGCGCAATGGCATCAACATATTCGATGTGGCGTCACCCGGTGAATTTGAGGCGGTGCGCAAGGTCGCTCCGAAGGCGCAGATGCTCTATATGCATCCGATCAAGGCGCAGTCGGATATACGCCTCGCACTCGAAACCTATGGTATTCGCGTTATGGCCGTCGACCATGAGGATGAGATCGCGAAGGTGACGCGCATCGTCCGGGCGCTCGATATCGATCCGGGAAGTATTACGCTCTATGTGCGCCTGCAGACCAAAGGGCATGCAGCCTACGAATTGTCCAAGAAATTTGGTGCAGCACCTGCCCATGCAGTCGAGCTGCTGCAGCGGACCCATAAGATAGGCTATAATGTCGGCCTGTGTTTCCACGTAGGCAGCCAGATCGAGGATCCCGACACCTATGAGCGCGCCTTGAGTTCGGCGGACTGGGTGCGTAACCGCGCGGGTGTACCGCTGGCTGGCCTTGATGTCGGTGGTGGCTTTCCCGCAGAGTATGGGCATGACCCCAAGCGCAAGCATGTGGAAATGCCTTCGCTCGGTCAGCTGATGTCGCGGCTGCGCGGTGACATCAAGGAGTATGGCTTTGGGGACTTGCCGCTGGTGGCGGAGCCGGGCCGTGTCATCGTCGCGCGCGCTTTCTCGCTGATCGTGCGTGTGCTCTTGCGCAAGGGCAGGCGGCTTTACATCAATGACGGTATTTGGGCATCACTCTCGGATTCATGGACTGGCAAGATAACGTTGCCTGCCCGTTTCATCCCCGATCCCGCCAAGAAACATCGCAATGGCGATCCAAAGGCGATCGTGCCGTTCAAGGTCTGCGGGGCAACCTGCGACTCCGTCGATATACTGTCGCGCCCGTTCTGGCTGCCGGAAACGGTCGATACCGGGGACTGGATCGAGATCGGCCATATCGGCGCCTATTCGCTGTCGTTGCGCACCCGCTTCAACGGTTTCTATCCCGATACTTTTGTCGAGGTAGAGACACCATTCGATGCGGGCGATCGGCCCGAGGGTTTTGCCTCGCTTGAGACGATGGCCTACACTGAGCTTTAGTTCTTCGCCCCTCATGGAAATGCAACCGCGTCATCGATATATGGCGAAATATATCTGTCATGAAAGGATTGTATCGACATCAATATTCTAAATGAGAGATATATTGATGAAAATTGTTACTAATACTTTAGTCTTATTTGTCGTTATTTATTTGCGCCTGTAGCGGTAGTGATTCAGCCGCGCCGGGGAGCGATACATCTGACAATACCTTTACCGGCGAGAGCGAATTGCCGAAGGTGACAGCCCTCCCGCCAGCGGTTACGCCCTCAAACAAGGCAGTTGTCTTACCTCCGCAGACCAATACCAAACTGCAAGACCTCGGACCGATCGTGTGGCCTTTACCATTGCCAAAAGCTGACACAATGGCCATACAGGTCGGTGTCAGACCCTACTTTCTGGTCGATGACATGAACGACGGGGACTTGAAGACCAAGCTCAAATCCTGCGCGGATGGGCCCTTCAAACGGACGGATTTCGCTATCGCCCATCGCGGCGCGCCGTTGCAGTTTCCCGAACATACAAAGGAGGGCTATCTTGCCGCGATAAGGATGGGCGCGGGTATTCTTGATTGTGATGTGACTGTCACCAAGGACAAGCAGCTCGTCTGCCGCCACTCGCAATGTGATCTCAACGATACAACGAACATTCAGTCCACAAATCTCAAGGGTAATTGCACAGGCGGTACATGCTGCACATCCGACATCACGCTTGCGGAATTCAAGAGCTTACGGGGAATGATGGAGGCACCTAAAAAGGCTTGGCGCACAGATCTTTACGCCACCCGGAGCGGCACGTTGATGTCCCATGCGGAGTCGATTGCCCTGTTCGATGCGGCGGGTGTCAAAATGACGCCGGAGCTGAAGAATTTGGAAAGGTCAATACCAGGCTATAGTCTCGGTGATTACAGACAGCAGGTTGTCGACGAGTACAAAGCGGCCAAGATCGATCCGTCCAGGGTGAGTATACAATCCTTCGATCTTGCTGATGTGCGCTATTGGATCAAGAATGAGCCGGACTTCGGCAAGGGCGCATCCTATCTTGTCAAGACTCTTCCAGCTTCTACCGGTTTTGGAAGCCTTTTTGCACAAGGCGTCAGGACGATATCCTTCAGCTTGGATGGTCTTGCGCCACTGACGAACGACAAATACGTCCCGACGGCAGCTGCTCTTGCCGCAAAAAAGGCCGGATTTGAACTTGTCGGCTGGACAATGGAGCGCGACGGAATGCCCAACAATACGGGTGATATGACTTTCGGCAGGATGGATGTGCTCGCCAAGGAAGTTGGCGTGAAGGGCGTATTCTCTGACTGGGTGGGGACGACAAGCTATTATGCGAGCTGCATGGGACTGAAATAGGGCCCCGCCTTGCGTTGTCGATGATGGAGGATAGATCGCTCCTCCATCATCCCATTAAAATGCAGCCTGGTCATCAGTGTATCGCGAAATATACCTGTCATAAAGGTATTGTATGAGTATCAATATTTTCAAAGAGAGATATATTGATGAGAATTGGTACTAATACTTTAGTTTTATTTGCCTTTGCTGTCATGATATCCGCCTGTAATGGCAGTGATTCAGCACCAAAGAGCGATGTATCCGACAGTACCTTTGCCGATAAGAGTGACCAGCCGAAGCCGACCAATACCAAACTGCAGGACCTCGGACCGATCGTGTCGCCTGTGCCTGAAGTGGATCCGCGTGCTGTTGCGCCACAGGCCGTCCAAGCTGGCACCAGGCCATACTTTCTGGTCGATAGCATGAGCGATGGGCCATTGAAGACCAAGCTCAAATCCTGCGCCGATGGGCCGTTCAAGCGGACGGATTTTGCCATCGCGCATCGCGGTGCGCCGTTGGAATTTCCCGAACACACAAAGGAGGGCTATGAGGCGGCCATCCGCATGGGTGCGGGTATTCTTGAGTGCGATGTGACCCTTACCAAGGACAATCAACTTGTCTGCCGTCATCAGGAATGTGATCTCGCTCTAACGACAGATGTTCTGTCCAATCTGGAACTTGCAGCAAAGTGTTCTATTCCTTTTACGCCCGCGCAAAGTACGAAAAAAGCCTCTGTATCCTGTTGCACATATGATTTCACCCTGGATGAATTCCTGACACTGAAGGGAAAACTGGCAGGGTCTAACCCCGATGCAACGAAACCAACTGAATATCTGAGGAACGTATCTGATAAACGCACGGGCCTCTATTCGCGGGGCACAGTGATGAGCCACGCCCAATCGATTGCCCTGTTCGACGCGGCGGGCGTCAAGATGACCCCGGAGCTCAAAGATGTCCGCCTGGCCCCAGGTTCCACCAGGGAGAATTTCATCAAGCAGCTGATCAAGGAATACAGAGACGCCAAGATCGACCCCTCCAGGGTGTATATTCAAGCCAAGAAACTTGATGATGTACTTTATCTGGCTGCAAATGAACGGGACTTCGCCAAGGGGGCGTCTTATCTCTGGCCCCTACCTTCTTCAGTCACCGACGACAGGCTGGCAGACCTTTACAAGCAGGGTGTCAGGACAATATCGTCAGCCTGGGAAAATCTTACGGATATCGACAAAACAACCAAAAAACCCATTCCTTCAAAGGCTGCACTTGCTGCAAGAAAGGCCAGATTCGAGCTGGTTGGCTGGACAATGGAGAATGACTACTGGCTCACGAAAAATGGTGACGATGTCTACGAAATGTTGGATGTGCTCGCCAAGGATGTTGGCGTGAAGGGCGTATTCTTCGACTGGGTGGGAACGACAAGCTATTATGCGAGCTGCATGGGCCTGAAATAGGGCCCCGCCTTGCGTTGTCGATGATGGAGGATAGATCGCTCCTCCATCATGACACAGCAAGACAGCGCCGGATCAAAGCTTGCCAAGGAGTTCCGGCGTTGGCCATGAATCGGCAGGCAGTCCAAGACGGATTTGCTCCTCACGGACTGCATCGCGGGTGAGAATACCGAACACGCCATCGATCTTTGGGCCCATGTCGTGGCCGCGCGCTGCAAGCTTGTTCTGCAATTCCTTCATCTGCTCCGGATTGAGACCGACTTCAGGATTTGTCGGCTCTAGGGGGCCTGCGCCGGCAAGGCGTGTAGCGAAATAGGCGGCCGTCGTCGCGTAAATGATGGACTTGTTCCATTCGACGAAGATGTCGAAATTCGCATAGGACAGGAAAGCTGGCCCCTTGCGGCCCATCGGCAGCAGCAGCGATGCATCGCCGTCATCGGGACCGAGTGGTCCCTTCATGCCGGTCACGCCCCATTCGGCCCATTTGGAGTGGGGCAGGCGGTTGGTACGGATGGCGTTTTCCCAAGGCAGTTCTCGGCTGAGCTTTACTTCCTCCAGCCATGGCTGGCCTTTGCGCCAGCCAAGATCGTGCATTACGCGTGCAGCGGTCATGATCGCATCGGGTGCGCTGTGTTTCAGGTCGACCTTTTCATCGCCATCGCCATCGACACCGCGCTCAAGATAGTCTGAGGGGAGCATCTGCATCTGGCCGATTTCACCGGCCCAGGCGCCGGTCGTCTTGGCATCGACAACGCCGCTGTCGAAAAGCTTCAAGAGCGCGATGAGCTGCGGGCGGAAGAGTTCCGGCCTGCGGCAATCAAACGACAGGGTCAGGAGGGCATTCAGCGTATCAAAATCGCCCTGGACAGCACCGAAATCGGTTTCCAGGCCCCAGAAGGCGGCGATAACAGGGCCGGGTACGCCATACTCGGCTTCGGCCCTGGCAAAAGTGTCGGCATATTTCTTGAGGTTCGCGGCGCCCTGTTTCAAACGGTAGTCTGACACCATGCGTGACGAGAACGTCAGGAAGGTCTGGTTAAACACGCCCTGGGCACGATCGCGCTCGAGCACCTTGTCGTCCATTGATGCCTTGAACAGCTCGCTGATGCCCTTGTCGGTAACCCCGGCGGCCTTTGCCTCGTTGATCAGGCCGTTGAACCATGGCTCCAGTTCGCCGCCACAGGCGGGCTTTGCGATTACCGGTTGCGGTGATGCCACCTGGTCCAGTGCATGAGCGGTGCTGGACATTGCAAGAAGGCTGGCGGCAAGGGCAATCGATAATTTGTTCATTAGGGAAATCTCGTTGATACGGGCGTACCAAGAGGTACGCGAGCTTTCCTTGCTAATGCACGAATATGACGGGGAGGTGAAGTCAAAGATTTGCGAGAAAAGGCCGGGTTTGAGCTTTATCGCACCTTGTTGCGCACCAGCCACTGTTTCCAGGCGCCTTCGTTGCCCGCAAAGACATTGATGTCCGCATCGCCGCGAATTCCGGGGATTGCTCCGGTTCCGGTATATTGCCAGAACGTCCAGGGATGCGGCCCGTATCTTTCATCGGGATGGCCGGCAACGGAGCGCAGCCAGAACGGATAGCCGACAAACTGCCTCAGATCATTGTCATCGAAGAAATCGACGGTCGTATAGATGATCGGACGCTTGCCGTAGTGGCGCTCCAGAATATCCATGAAGGTGCGCATTTCGCTGCGGACGACCGCGGCATTGGGCCTGAGCTTGCATGTCGGAGAGGCGGCATTCCACTCCATGTCGAGAACGGGTGGCAGCGCACCCGGATCATTCGGGACATGCTCGATGAACCAGCGTGCCTGTTCCTTGGCAGTGCGGCAGAAATAGTAGAAATGATAGGCGCCGCGCGGGATACCGGCGGCGCGGGCCGCCGACCAGTTCTGGGCGAAGCGGTCATCGAAGCGGTCGCCACCTTCGGTTGCCTTGATGAAGACAAAGGAAATGCGGCTTGCGCGAACGGTCTGCCAATCGACCGTGGATTGATATTTGGACACGTCCGTTCCATGGATCGGGTAGCGCCATGGCGCCTTGCCGGTCCAGTCGTGCGGATCTCTGTCGCCAAAACGTGGCGCACTCACATTACCGGATGGCGCGGCGATCTGCTGGACGGCAGAGGGACGTTTTGCATCCGAGAAATCGTAGTCAACTGTCGTGCAGCCGGTCAAAAGTAGGGTCAGCAAGCTTGCTGCAAGACGTTTCATGAGGGCGGTCCGTATTTGAATCGTGGCGGGGCATCTGGTGCATCATACTGATGCGTCATTATGCTTAACAAATTGCGTTTGCCATCTCATAGCTGCGAATTTTTCGCTGCGTTGCCAGATTTGTGTCCGGATGCTTGTACCACCCAGATGCGCTATTCTTTCACCAGCATTACAAACTGGGAGGAACGGCAATGAAGATGATCGCGCTGCTGGCACCGATCCTGACGGGCTTGTCGCTGCCGGTTCCCACAAACGCGCTCGACGTGAATGCACCGGTTGATCCCGCACGCTGCCAGCACGCATTGGACGGCTTTGACCGCGCTGTAAACAACTACACGGCGGCGAAGTTCGCCCTGGACCGGGCCATACAGCTTCTCGGATCGGCGCGCTATGCCAGTCGTGTCGGGAAGATGAAGATCGACTTGGCAAGCAGGCAAGACGATGTCGACGCTGCCCTTTCTCCGTATATCGAATCGATTGGCCCAGCATATGGTGCGGTTGTGCTGCTCAACGCCAGCTGTAGCACCGATGCAGTCAAGCAGATGGGACAAATGCTCCCTGATGCTCGCTTCGAGAAGAAGGTGGATGAATATATCTCCAAGTTCCTGCGTGGCGGCGCCGACAAATTTGCCGACGATCAGATGGCCGACATCAAGAAAATGTTCGACGATATGAAGGCAAGACAGAAATGAGAACGTTGGCGCGTCCCTGTCAGTTATTTGCTAGCTGCAGGATTTTCTGAGCCATGCTACGCGTTGCAACGGAGTTTGAGATGCACGGGCTGCGGCACGGCCATTTGATCGGTCAGGGGACACGGAATGATCAGAAGACTTGGCTTGCTGGTTCTTCTCGTTGGGCTTGTCGCCTTTGCCAATGTATTTTTCGCGTCGTGGGTGACGATCAACCGGGACGATCTTGGAATTTCCGTCGGCCAGTCCGGACGTTGCATCCGGCCGACAATCCCCAGCTTCTGGCGGAATTACCGGGGCTTTCCCGATTATGACAATGAGCTGATTTCCGATTATTTTGGCGTCTATGCGGCTTATGCCTCAAACGTCTACCGGCCCATTCCACGCGAACGTTTCGATTTGCAACCCGACTATTTCGGCTGGGCTCCGCAAGGCGAACCAATTGTCAGGCCGGGTGGTTTCTATGCCGAACTTTACTATCGACGCAGCGCGGATCGCCTTTCGGTGATGATGGTATTCCGAGGGAAAGACAGTGCTACAAGCATCACTGACCTCATTAGCGAAAACACCTATTTCACCCAGATGATCAATCCCTGGGATCAATACCGTACCGCGCGCAAGGAGTTCGCGAAGATCCGAAAGGAAGCCCAGACAAATGCGGGCGAGCTTCCGGTCGAGTATTTCATGGTTGGCCATGGACTAGGCGGCGGACTTGCCCGTCATATGGCGGCAGCTTTCCCATGCACGGCCGCAATCACCTTCAACTCGACCTTTGTTTCCAACAACCGGCGTCTCGCGGAACCTTATGACGGGCAGGTGGTGGATCTCTTCGCCGACAATGATCTTCCTTCAAGGCTGGCGATCCTGTCCAATCCACGTGCGTTCTTCCGCGTTTCGCGCACGCACCAGTGGTATCGCGTGCGCAATGCCGGGAATTTTGCCGGTCCGCAGGGCATGCAGAAGGCGGCCGTCGCGATGGCACGCATACCGGCGATGTGCCTGCTTCGCACGGATTGCGAATTGAAACAGCGCACAAGCGGCGATGCGGCTGAGCCCAATCCGCAGAACGCACGTTCGGCAGCCGATATGTCCGTGCTGTATTGCCTGGCGGGTCCCAATTCAGAGGGCTCAAAGAGCGATCTGTGCAAATAGCAGTTCCGGTCAGGCTTTGCGGCGAATGACTGAAATCCAGGCGAAGCCGCGATAAAGCCGCTGGGCTTCGGTTTCTGTTTTAGACTCGACCGCAATCACATCAGCCACGTCGAACAGATCGTTGCGAGGGGTGACGTGGTACCATTCGAGCCATGTATAGAGTGCGGTTTTGCTGAAGCCGGGCAAATCTCTCAAATCGCCGAAATCGACGACGTGCAGTGCGCCGCCGGGTGTGAGATGGCTCACGGCTTCGCGCATCACCGCCTGCCATTGCGGGATCATGGACACGGCGTATGAGATGAAAATCCGGTCGAACTGGCGCCGCCCGAAAAGTGCTTCCGGGTCGAAATCCGCGGCATCGGCATAGGCGAGGTGCGCGCGTTTGCCAAGCCCTGCCGCAGCGATCTTCTTACGAGCCGTGGCGAGCATTTCATTCGAGATATCAATGCCGTAGAGCGAAGTCTTGGGATAGGCCTCTCCGGCCAGCACCAGATTGCGGCCGGTACCGCAGCCGATTTCAAGAATGCTGCCTCTTTCCGGCGGATTGAGGCCCGCGATCATCGGATCACGGCCGAGGAGGTAATATTTGCGCGTGGCATCATAGAAATGGCGCTGATGCCGATAGACCCGATCCATCAGCCGCCCATGTTCAATCTTGGCAAACATCGAGATCAGTCCTTGAGCAGATAAAGGTGAAACCCGCCATAAATCGATGAGCGGTCGCGATCGTGAAGCGCGAGGGATGCCTCTTCCTGGTAATCCCAGCGCTCCAGCAGGGCATCGTCGATGCGGCCTGGCAGGATGGTCGGTTCAGCTGCTGTGCGGAAAATGACGCGCGCGCCGGGCGCTGCGGTCCGGCTGATCTCACTCCAGAGCTCACCCAGCTGCGTATCGTTCATCCAGTCCTGCGCATCCAGAAGGATGAACCGGTCGACAGATGCACTGGGCTTGGCGGCGAGAAATTCGGTCAGGGATGCATTGACCACGCTCATTCGCCCGGCGCGGTCGCGCACGGTGGCAAAATTGCTGCGGGACAGATAGGGCGGCAAGGGGCCGGTTTCGGCGTTGTCGCTGTAGCCACGCCCGAATGCCTGCCAGGCAAAATAGTTTTCCGAAAGCGGGAAGCCGCAGGCAAGTTTCTCCAGGCGGCCACGCAGGACTTGCGCCATATTACCATTTCCGGCGGTCGCCAGCGCGTCGTACTGCTGCGGCGGAATGCCGAGGCCGAACAGCGAGGATTTGCGCTTCGTTGCCCAGCGGATCATCCGCTTGTCGAAAAGTGGGGCGAGGGAGCGGTCGAAATAGGCGCGCTGCTCTTCCATGGTAGATGCCTTGAGGAGGTCGCGCGGATCAATGCCATAGAGCTTTGCCACGCGATGTCCCATACCGATAAACACGCCGAGCAGGCCGTGACGATAGAGGTCGCGCGAGAAGATGGTGATGCGGCGCCGGCCGGACAACATGCGCTTTTCCCAATAGGCGCGGCTGGTCGCATCCAGATGCGGCTGGATGAAGCGCTCATAGGCAGCAAGGTTGGTCTTGTCGTCGGCTGTGCCATAAAAGCGGTAGAAGGCATCGTAATTGGGCAGGTTGGCAACCGCAGCCAGTTTAAGCCGGTTGAAGGCAACATGGGCCGTATTGAGATCGACGGCCTCGACGCTCGCCGGATCCGCAGTCAGATATGACATCGCGTTGCAACCGCCGGATGCGATGGTGACAATGCGATGGCCGGCGCGGATCTGCAGCGCTTCCATATCCACTTCGGGATCTTCCCAGATTTGCGGATAGACCAATCCCTTGAAGACGTGAGCGAAAAGGCGCTCGGATAATCCAGCCCGCGACAGAAGCCTGTTTTGACGAACAGCCTTGTTGAGCTTCTCGTTGCGCGGAAGAGGGGTACTTCTGGATTGTCTAGCAAGCGGCATCTAATCGAATCCCCTTTGTTGGAAATTCCTACCCGCCTACCATCCCGATGTAACAAATGGGTGACGTTGAAGGTTGAAGAACTTCGCGAGTTGATTCAACTCCTACGGGCAAATGCTTGATCAACCTCGTTCGCGCTATGTGACAGTCTTGCGATGAAAAGTAATCGAATTCCCGTAATTCCTTGTTTTTTCCGCTTTTCCGGCTGGCAGTTAACTGAGATCGTTGATCTTGCGATTGACGGTGCGCAGGACTTCAATCGCGTTCAAAAGTTCCTTTTCATCCACATCCTGGAGGATTTCAGCGCGAAGGGCTTGAGCCAGCCGATTGACTTCCTCGGCGAGATCGAGGCCGAGCGCGGTTATGACAATCTGTTTGGCGCGCCGGTCTCCCTCGACCGCGCGGCGCTCGATCAAGCCCTGCTTCTCGAGACCGTCGAGCAAGCGCACCATGGTTGGTGTTTCAATTTCGAGTTCTTCCGCCAGTTCTTTCTGGTTGAGTACTCCAAGGCGGCTCAAAAGCACGAGCGTTTTTGCCCGTGCCAGGGTCAAGCCGAGCTTCTTGACGCGGGCGTCAAAGAGGGTGCGCAGCTTGCGGCTGGCTTTGCCGAGCTCATCGACGAACAGGTTATGCGGTGTTTGATGGGGCATATCGTAGCTATAGCGTCAGCGCAGCTCGAGCCGCAACAACTCATCGTCGTAGGATTGGCCGTCAATGCGCAACGAGTCCTTTTCGAAGCCGTAGACAGTAAAGCCGAGGCTGAGATAAAGCGTTCGCGCCGACACGTTCGCCGCGGTGACTATGGCGTTCAGCGTGTCGACATGAAGGCAGGCGTGATCGATAACAGCCTGTGTCAATCGTTTTCCGAGGTTATGGCCACGCCATTCCGGATCAACAAAGACGCCCCAGAGCGACCCTTTGTGTCTCTCCTTCAGCGTAGCGTTAATCGCGAAACCCGCCACGCCGACAAGTTTTTCATCGGCGAAGGCACCAAAAACCGCATTCGGCCTAGCGTCGAGACGCCGGCGGACCTCCTCTACGCTGCGATCCACTTCCTCCTCGTAGCTTGAACCGAACGCCTCCGGCACGGTGCGCAAGCCACGCAGCCGCAGTGCCTGGAAGCTTTCGGCGTCACTCCCAATGAGCATTCTGACAGGAATGGCAGCGTTCATCTGCTCATGCTCCGCTCTTGCCGTATCCACCGGGGGTCGGGGTCGTGAGGATGACGGCCTCACCCGCCTCCAGTACAGTCTGGTCACAGGCCTTCAATGTTTCGATCGTACCATCCTTGCGGCGCACCTCGGTCTTGCCGACCTCGCCATTGCCGCCGCCGTCGAGGCCTTCCGGCGGTCGATTGCGGTGCGACGACAGAATGGCGCAATCCATCCGTTCGAGGAAGCGCAGGGTGCGTTTGGTACCGCCGCCGCCGGGGAACTTGCCTGTGCCGCCCGAATTTGCCCGAATATGGAAATCCTCGAGCAAGACAGGAAACCGCATTTCGAGGATTTCCGGGTCGGTCAGGCGCGAATTCGTCATATGGGTGTGAACCCCGGATGTTCCGGCAAACCCCGTACCGTTGTTGAAGCGGCCTGCCGGCGAACCGGAACATATGGTCTCGTAATACTGGTACTGGTCATTGCCGAACGTCAGATTGTTCATCGTCCCTTGAGAATTGGCCATCGCACCAAGAGCCGCAAAGAGGGCGTTGGTGACATGTTGCGATGTCTCGACATTTCCGGCGACCACTGCCGCAGGATACGCGGGCTTGAGCATAGAGCCGTCGGGAATGATGATATCGATCGGCCGCAAGCAGCCGGCGTTCATCGGGATTGCGCCCTCAACCATAACGCGGAAGGCATAGAGCACGGCTGCACGCGCCACCGGTTCCGGTGCGTTGAAGTTGTTCTTCTCTACCGGCGAAGTGCCGGTGAAATCCACGGTCGCGCGGCGTTCCTTGCGGTTGACGGTAATCTTCACGCGAATTATCTGGCCGGTATCGGTTGAATAGGAACATGCAGAGTTTTCCGGCAACCGGTCGAGGACCTCGCGCACGCTTTCGGCCGCGTTGTCTTGTACATGGCCCATATAGGCTTCGACGACATCAAGGCCGAACAGCGCAATCATCTTCTTCAGTTCAGCCACGCCCTTTTCGTTGGCGGCAATCTGGGCTTTTAGATCGGCGATGTTCTGATGGACATTGCGGACGGGCCAGGGATGATTGGTCAAAAGTTCCGTCAGTTCCTTTTCACGAAAGCGGCCGCGCTCGACGAGACGGAAATTGTCGATCAGAACGCCTTCCTCATCCACCGTCGTTGCCAATGGTGTCATCGATCCTGGCGCCGTTCCGCCAATATCCGCATGGTGTCCGCGCGACGCTGAGTAAAAGAGGATGTTGTTGCCCGAGTCATCGAAGACCGGCGTGACAACGGTGATATCCGGCAGATGTGTACCGCCATTATAGGGCGCGTTGAGCGCAAAGACATCGCCGGGGTGGATATCGCCCTCGTTGAGCTTGATGATCGTCTCAACGGACCGATCCATGGAGCCCAGATGAACCGGCATATGCGGCGCGTTGGCCACCAGCGCACCATTGCGGTCGAACACCGCGCAGGAAAAATCGAGCCGCTCCTTGATATTGACCGAATAGGCAGTGTTCTGCAGTGTCACGCCCATCTGTTCGGCGATCGACATAAACAGATTGTTGAACACTTCCAGCATGATCGGATCGGCTTCGGTGCCCAGCGCTGCGGCGCGTGCCTTTTTCGCTGTCCGCCGCATCAGAACGTGATTGAGCGCGGTGATTTCCGCCTGCCAGCCCGGTTCCACGACAATCGTTTGGTGCGTTTCGATGATCAGGGCAGGGCCGTTGACCTTGTGCCCGGTCTTGAGATTGGCCCGGGGGAAAGTTAGCGCTTCGTGGAATGTCCCGCCTGAATAGAGTTTGCACGTCTCACCAGGTTGAGGCTCCGAATTATCTTGGCTCTTTGTAACTTCGACCTGGGCGCGTTCTCGACTATCGGCGCCCTCGACGCCCACAGCTTCGACAACGATGCCCTTGTTCTCGTAGATGAAACCGAACTGCGCCTTGTGCGCTGCTTCAAATCCGATGCGCGCTTCGTCAATCGCGAAAGTGCTGAAGTCGATCGGAATCGTCGTGTCGGTACCGTCATAGCGCAGGTGCAGGATAGGACGCGAGGTGATGCTTTCTGGTGGCACGCCTTGCGCCGAAATCTCGGCGATGACGGTGTCGGAAAGCCGGTCGGAGAGCTGGCGGATTTCACTCAGGGTTTCCGATGCAAAGACTTTGACCAATGCCTGCTGTCTCGATGCAAAGATCGACGACAGACCGATACCATAGGCGGAGAGGAGTCCGGAGAAAGGGTGGATCAGTACGGCTTCCATGCCAAGCGCATCAGCGACGAGGCAGGCGTGCTGTCCTCCAGCCCCACCAAAACAATTGAGCAGATAGCGGGTGACGTCATAGCCGCGCTGGACGGAGATCTTCTTGACGGCATTGGCCATGTTTTCGACTGCGATGGTGATGAAGCCCTCGGCGACTTCTTCCGGCGTCTTGCCTTCCCCCATCTCCGCCGCAAGGGCCGCAAATTTTGTGGCAACGATCTCGCGGTCAAGGCGCTCGTTCTGCTCCGCGCCAAAGATCGCCGGGAAGTATTCCGGCCGCAATTTGCCGAGCATGACATTGGCGTCGGTTACGGCGAGGGGGCCACCGCGTCGATAACAGGCAGGTCCGGGATTGGCCCCAGCGGAATCAGGCCCTGCCTGGAAACGTCCCGCGCTGTAGTGCAGGATCGAGCCGCCACCCGCCGCCACCGTATGAATGCGCATCATCGGTGCGCGGATGCGCACGCCGGCGACTTCCGTATCGAAGGCGCGCTCATAGTCGCCGTCATAATGCGCCACATCGGTCGAGGTGCCGCCCATGTCGAAGCCGATCACCTTGTCAAAACCGGCGAGTTTGGCTGTCTCGACCATGCCGACGACGCCGCCAGCAGGCCCGGACAGGATCGCATCCTTGCCCTGGAACAGGTCTGCCGCGGTCAATCCGCCGGAGGACATCATGAATGAAAGGCGCGGGGCAGATGTTTCACCAGCCTTGTCAGCACCGGTAATTCCAAGTTCGCGCGCCACATGGTCGACATAGCGGCGCAGGATGGGTGAGAGATAGGCATCGACGACCGTCGTATCACCGCGTCCGACAAGCTTCGCCAGTGGCGAGACCTCGTGGCTGACGGAAACCTGGCCGAATCCCAGATCGCGTGCAACCTTGGCCGCTATTTGCTCGTGCGCCGGATAGTTCCAGGCGTGCATGAAAACGATGGCAACCGCGTCGATCCCGTCCTGCTTCGCGTCAGCCAATGCCGCGCGTATTTGATCGGGGTCAGGCGCGATTTCCACCGATCCATCTGTTCTGACCCGTTCTGCCACCTCGATGACACGTTCATACAGCTGCTCGGGAAGAATGATCTCCTTGGCGAAAATATCGGGGCGCGCTTGATAGGCGATCTTCAGGGCGTCACGAAAACCCTTGGTGATGACGAGCACTGTCCGGTCACCCTTGCGCTCAAGCAATGCATTGGTTGCGACCGTCGTTCCCATCTTGACCTCGCCAATGCGGTGGGAAGGGATGGGATCGCCTTGTCTGACATTGAGGAGGTCTCGAATACCCTGGATGGCAGCATCGCTATACGCCTCGGGATTTTCGGAGAGCAGCTTGTGCGCAAGAAGACGGCCTTCCGGGTCGCGTGCAATCACATCCGTGAACGTTCCACCGCGGTCGATCCAGAAATCCCATGTGTTGTTCATAATATTCGTCCGATCTCAATAATTTGGTGATTCGTAAATTGGGCGAACCTATTTCGCCACAGCAACAATAAGCAGGATAGGGTGACGACCGCAATCGGTGGAGCTATTCACTTCAAATTTTGTGCGAAACCGTTGATATCCACATGAAAATTGACCGAAAATGAAAACAAAACCCAACTCTGCCTTATTTTCGATAAGGTGGTGGCTGAGGGGCATGTGGCGCACTATGGAGAGGAAAAATCATGAAAATTAAACTTGTTGTTTCGCTGGCGGCAATTTCGCTTCTGGCACTTGCCGGTTGCGGCGAGAGTGAGCAGAAGTCAGAACAGGCTCCGGCGACAACCGAACAGCCAGCGCCGGCTCCAGCACCAGCTCCTGCTGCACCTGCGGCTACCGAGGCTCCTGCAGCCCCGGCTGCACCGATGAATGCACAAGACACGTTGAACAAGCTGAAGGAACAGGCTGCAACCATGACGGCAGAGCAGAAGCAGGCTGCAGTCGCGACAGCGCGCAAGGCGGCTGAAGATGCTGCCAAGGCCGCCGGCCAGACCGAAGCCGAGATCAAGGCTGCTGCCGACTCTGCGGAAAAGGCGATCAAGGACGCTCTTGGCGTCCAGTAAGGGCTGCAATTCTTCGATAAAGCGGCCGGCCTTCGGGCTGGCCGTTTATTTGAGACAATGGTGCTTCAACCAGTCCGTCCAAACGGCGACCTCGACACAAATATCGCTCTCGCAATTGCGAAAAAATTTGAATAAAACGAAGTCATGTCGATTTGGCGCCGCATCAGCGATTTCATTACCAGCACTGCGATCGATGCTTTCTCCAGCATCATCGAAGCCGTACGTACCACTTTTGAGGGCGACCCGGAAACCCGGCGACGCGTTGCGTTCTCGATTGCCATGATTGCGCTGTCGGCAAAGATGGCCAAGGCCGATGGTGTCGTTTCGCAGGTCGAGGTCAACGCCTTTCACGAAATTTTCCATGTGCCGCAGCAATATCAGGATCAGGTATCGCGCCTTTACAATCTCGCCAAGCAGGATGTGGCTGGCTACGAGGCCTATGCGACACAACTGGCTTCGCTGTGCGGCACGGGCAAACCCAATTGCAAGATGCTCGAAGATGTCCTCGACGGGCTGTTTCACATCGCCAAGGCGGACGGTGCACTGCACGACAAGGAATTGACCTTCCTCGGCACGGTTGCGGAAATCTTTCAGCTTGATGAAGAGCAATTCGACCGCATATTGGCGCGGCATGCCGGGCGTGGCCAGGCAGATCCCTATGTCGTCCTCGGCCTTCCGCGTGATGCCAGCTTTGAAGCTGCACGCAAGCAGTATCGGGCATTGGTTCGCGAGAACCATCCGGACATGCTGATGGCGCGCGGTGTACCGGAAGAATTCATCGCCATCGCCAATCAGCGCATCGCGGCCATCAATGCCGCCTGGGAAAAAGTCGAAAAAGATCTGAAGGCATATGAGCGCGTTTGAACCTGATCATTTGCGCGCCGATGTTCATGCCTCGCCGAATTTCGGCCCTCGCAGAGACGGCAAGCGCCCGACTATTTTGATCCTTCACTATACGGGCATGGAAACCGGCGAGGCGGCGGAAAGCTGGCTCGCCAATCCGGCAAGCGAGGTATCGGCGCACTACATCGTTCACGAAGACGGACGCATCGTGCAAATGGTACCAGAGAGTGAGCGGGCCTGGCACGCAGGTCAAAGCTTCTGGAAGGGTGAGACGGACATCAATTCCAGCTCGATTGGAATCGAGATCGTCAATGGCGGGCCATTGCTTGACTTTCCCGAATTTGGGGGCTCGCAAATCGATGCCGTGATCGATCTGTGCAAGGGTATCGTTTCGCGTCATGCCATCAGGCCGGAAGGGGTTCTGGCCCATTCGGATATCGCCCCTGCGCGCAAGATTGATCCGGGCGAGAAATTTCCGTGGCCAGTGCTCTACGATGCGGGCGTGGGCCATTGGGTCAGCCCCTCGCCAGTGGGAGGTGGCCGTTTCTTTTCACTTGGCGATCAGGGACAGCCGGTTGAGGCGCTGCAGTCCATGCTGGCACTCTATGGCTATGGCGTTCCCATTGATGGCGTGTTCGGAACAACGACAGAATTGGGCATTTTGGCGTTCCAGCGCCACTTTCGCCCCCAAAAAATCGATGGAGTCGCGGACATGTCAACCATTGAAACCCTGCATCGACTGCTTTCTGCACTACCGGTGCTGACCGCATAAGTTATTGAACCAAAGAGCCTTTTTTGACTCATTTTGTGCAACGCAGCATATATATTTCAATGGGTTACACAAAGTTATTTGGCCGATCAATATTCGGCTGCATTGGGCCGTCACATCCTTGGCCAGTGTTCCGGCTCTGCCCCTTAGTTTTTTGGGCGACGGAATGATCCCGGCGCGCACGTTCGTGCGGCCCAAGCATCTAGACGGAAAACGATGACAAAAAAATTTGGTATGATTTTCGCCCTTCTAGGGGCGATGGCTTTCTATGGCTCGAATTCAGCGTTCAGCAGCCCCTCAGAGCCGACGAGCCTCGCTGATTACATCAAGGCGAACCGAGTCGCAGCGTCAAAAGAAAAGGCCAGTGGTAAATCCGCGAAGGCTGTCCAGTCAAAAGACAAGGGCAAAAGCAGCGCTGCCAAGACGCCTGTGGTCAAGAAAAGTGCTGCAAAAGCACCGGCAGTCAAGAAAAGCGCCGTCAAGGCGCAGCGGGTGACCAAGAAGGCTTCTTCGCACAAGCGCCCCATCGTTCAGGCTAAGGCCCGTGTAAAGACCGTCGTTACCACCAAGACGATCAGCAGCGTCGATACAATGACGACCGGCAGCATCGCCTCGGCGACGGGATCGCCGAAATATTCGACGATCATCAATTCCTATGCGGCATCGTATGGAGTTCCAGTCGCGCTGGCGAACGCGGTTATCAGTGTCGAAAGCAATTATCAGCCGAATACGACGGGAAGTGCCGGAGAAATCGGGTTGATGCAGATCAAACTCTCGACCGCGCGCGGTCTCGGCTATACCGGTACGCGTGAGGCACTCTACAATCCGGATACGAATATTCGCTGGGGCATGAAATATCTTGCCGGAGCTCACAAGCTTGGCAACGGCACCACCTGCGGTACGATCCTTCGCTACAATGCAGGTCATGGCGCAACCCGTATGAATCCTATCTCGGCCAACTACTGTGCCAAAGTGAAAGTGCAGATGGCCTCCATGTAAGGTTTGCACAATCTCTCTTTGGATCAAAAAGCCGGTGGATCGCTCCACCGGCTTTTTCATTTGCGTTTTTCCTTCAGAACGCATTTATACGGATCGCCAGCTGGCCGGGCAGCCGCGCATGTCATAAGCCGAAAGGCGGCATGTGAGGAAAGTCCGGGCTCCAGGGAAACACGGTGCCGGATAACATCCGGCGGGGGCGACCCCAGGGAAAGTGCCACAGAAAGGAAACCGCCCCGTCTTTCGTTGCGCCGGATCCGGATTGGATTGGACGCAAGGAATGACGGGGTAAGGGTGAAAGGGTGGGGTAAGAGCCCACCGCGCAACTGGTAACAGGGGCGGCATGGCAAACCCCACCGGGAGCAAAACCGAATAGGGACGGCGTGCCGGGCGAAAGTCCGGCGATCAGTTTCCGGGTCAGTCGTCCGGGTGGGTTGCAGGAGGCGGGTGGTAACATCCGTCCAAGATGAATGGCTGCCGCGCCGGACGAAAGTCCGGCCATACAGAACCCGGCTTACAGGCCAGCTGGCACTTCAATTCATGTCGCGGGATAGTCGCCGTAGCGGGCCGTTAGGCCGAGCGCGGCCCGCGCTTGCCTGCTACTTCCGCGAGAGTCTAGAGCGGTTTTCGACCATATTGAACCAGTTCTGTTTCTCGGATGGCGAGACAATCCACGAGGAAGGTGGCGAGGCCGATGTTTACCCATCGGATGAAGCCGCCTGACAAAGTGGGTGTTCGCCAGCCGGAAACCCGAAGGGCCGGGTGAATTCGGGCCAAATCCATCGGGCTTCGGCATCGTCCGATGCACAAACATCGGCCTCGCCAAATCCCTTGACCTTGTCCGCGAATTCCCTCCGGCAGAACGATTCAATATGGTCGAGAACCGCTCTAACCCTTCATTAAGCTTAATGAGCGATAAATTCAGAATCGCCGGAAGTGCGCCGGAATAACGGCTCATTCCCACCTTGTGTGCTCTAGTCCCATTGACGCCCATAGTGCCCCATGATACCGATTGATTTCATCAGTAGCGTTCAGTCGACACGGTGTTTCCCGAAATACGATTTGGCATGCCAAGGCTGGCAATCGGCTCATCTAGCCGATGCAGTGACGTCTAGTGATGGGGCTCTCGTTTCGAAACCTTCGAAGTGCGGGGCAGAGGTGGAAATGATCGAAGCCCCGGCAAACGAGATGCTTGGGGCGGAAACGGCGGAGTTGCGTTTTGAACCGGTTCCTCGGACATGTGACGAACAGGATCGATGCGAAGGGGCGGGTTTCCGTTCCAGCGCACTTTCGTTCGATCATCCAGACGGCTGGTCACGCGGAACTCTACGCACTGCGTTCTTTGCATCTCCCTGCGCTCGATGTGGGCGGGCCGGAACTCCTGACACGTTTCGACAAGCAGTTGGAGAGCGAGGATCCCTTTGCGGAAACGGCGGACGACATGTCGTTCTATCTCCACGCCGACGGCGGTTTCCTGAAGCTGGACGCGGATGGGCGGATTACGGTTACGGACTTCATTCGCGAACATACGGGCATTTCGGCAGATGTGACCTTTGCGGGCGCCAACACGCATTTTCAGATGTGGCATCCGGACCGGTTCGAAGCGCATCGGACAAGGGTTCGGGAACGGCTGGCGGAAAAGCGCCGTCAGGAAAACCCAAGCATTCCCGTGGGGAGCAGCTGATGGCCGGTTCCGGCAGCAATGCCACGCCTGACACAAGCGGCGATGGTCGTCACATCCCGGTTCTGCTTGAAGAAGTGATTGCTGCGCTCCAGCCGACTCAAGGTCAACTGATCATTGATGGCACATTCGGTGCAGGCGGCTACACGAAACGAATTCTTGAAACCGGCGCTTCTGTTACGGCGGTCGATCGCGATCCTTCGGCTATCGAAGCTGGCCGTGCCATGGAAAAGGAATATTCCGGCCGTCTGACTTTGGTGCAGGGCACATTCTCCACCCTCGATCAGGTAGCCCTTCTCGGCGCACCGGACGGTGTTGTTCTCGATATCGGCGTTTCATCCATGCAGATCGACGAGGCAGAGCGTGGCTTCTCCTTCCAGAAGGACGGACCGCTCGACATGCGCATGTCGAGCTCGGGCCCCAGTGCAGCCGACGTGGTCAATCGTCTGAAGATTGGCGATCTTGCGCGCATCTTCAATTTTCTCGGCGAGGAGCGCCATGCCGGGCGCATCGCCCGCATGATCGAAAAGCGTCGCGCCACCGAGCCGTTCACGCGCACCCGCGATCTTGCCAACGCGATCGAGGCACTCGTTGGCAGAAATCCGAAAGTGCCGATCCATCCGGCGACGCGCGTGTTCCAGGCGCTGCGCATTTTCGTCAATGACGAGTTGGGCGAACTCGTGCGCGCGCTTCACGCCGCCGAGCGGGTTCTGAAACCTGGCGGGCGTCTTGTCGTCGTCACGTTCCATTCGCTGGAAGACCGCATCGTCAAGCGATTCTTCTCCGATCGTTCAGGTGTCGGCGGCGGGTCACGTCATCTGCCGCAGCTCGAACAGCGCCTGGCTAGCTTCACACCGGTCGGGAAGGGCATTGTCACTCCAACAGAAGCAGAAGCCGCGCGAAATCCCCGCGCACGCTCGGCGAAGTTGCGTGCCGGTGTCCGCACGGACCATCCGCCGCTCGCCGAAGATCACTCGATCTACGGCTTGCCCAATCTTCCGGTTTTCCATGAAACGGCGAGGAGCTGATCCGTGCTGCGTACCTTCGACATCATTTTGATCGGACTGATGATTACGGCCGCCGCGGTGACCTACAAGATCAAGCACGACGCTGAAAAGCAGATGGCGCAGGTCAGCAAACTCGAGCGCATGATCACGGATGAAAAGGATACGATCGATCTGCTCAAAGCGGACTGGAGCCTGCTGACCCAGCCAAATCGCCTGCAGAAACTGGTTGAATCTTTCCAGGGGCAGTTGGACCTGCAGGGGGTCGAAGCCCAACAGATCGTCGATATCAATGATTTGCCCCAGCCGAAGCCTGTGTCGGAGGGCTTCGATGATGTTGCCAATATCATCACAGAAGCAAATGCGGGCAAGACAGTCAAACCGGACACGACTATGACCGGCAGCATCGACAAACCGAAGGCGGCGGCAAAGCCGGCCAAGCGAATTGTCCCGAATGCAGTGCCAAAGGGAGCGGGGCTCTATTGATGGCTGGGATCTGGATCAAACGGAAGAAAGCTGGACTGGAAGCGGGCACTGCCCCTGCCTTTGCGCTCGACGCCAGGAAGAAGAAATCGGGCAATCGCGCACGCAACCGCGTGCTGATGGCGATGGCCTGCTTCATGGGCATTTATGGAGTCATCAGCGGCCGCCTCGTCTATTATGGCATGCAGGAAGATACGACAGGCTATAATGGCCCGACCGGCGCTGTGCTCGCTTCGCGTCCCGACATTCTCGATCGCAATGGCGAGGTCCTCGCGACCGATATCAAAACCGCCTCGCTTTATGCAGAACCACGCAAGATCATCGATCCGGATGAAGCTGTGGAACTGCTCTCGACGGTTCTGCCGGATCTCAATTTCGAACAAACTTACAGCCGTCTCAAGAGCGGTTCGGGTTTTGCCTGGCTCAAGCGCGGGCTAACACCGCAGCAGAAAAGCCAGATCATGGCGCTCGGCATTCCAGGTATCGGTTTCAGGACCGAAAAGTCACGTTTCTATCCTGGGGGCCCCACTGCCTCCCACATCCTTGGTCTCGTCAATATCGACAACCAGGGTATTGCCGGCATGGAGAAATACATTGACGAGCAGGGTCTGTCGGACCTGCGCGATGTCGGTCTTGCCGACAGTCGCTCGCTTGAGCCGGTGCGCTTGTCGATCGATCTGCGCGTCCAGCATGTCGTGCGCGATGTCGTCGTAAGTGCGATGCAGCGCTACCGAGCTATCGCGGCGGGCGCTGTGGTGATCAATGTTCGCACCGGCGAAGTGCTGGCCATGGCATCAGCGCCGGATTTCGATCCAAACAACCCGTTCAATGCGCTCGATAAAGACCGCCTCAACCGTATGTCGGCGGGCACTTATGAAATGGGGTCGACCATCAAGAGTTTTACGACGGCGATGGCACTTGATTCTGGCAAGGTCAATCTGAACAGCACCTTCGACGCCAGCCGCCCGATCACCATCGGGCACCAGACGATCCGTGATTTTCATGGCAAGCACCGTACGCTGAGCTTGCCGGAGGTGTTTATTTACTCCTCCAATATTGGTTCGGCGAAGGAAGCGGACGTTGTTGGCATTGAGGGCCATCGCGAATTCCTGCATCGCATGGGTCTTCTGGATCGCATGACCACGGAACTGCCTGAAGTCGCGCGCCCGATGGAGCCAAAAGTGTGGAAGAAGGTGCACTCCATCACCATCGCCTTCGGTCACGGAATGGCGACGACGCCGCTGCAGACAGCTGTTGGCGCTGCCGCGCTCATGAATGGCGGCAAGCTCATAGAGCCCACCTTCCTGCCACGCACGATCGAAGATGCCAACAAGGTGGCAAAGCAGGTGGTGAGTGAAAAAACCAGTGAGGACATGCGCTATCTTTATCGTCTGAACGCTGAGAAAGGCTCTGGTGGTTCCGGTAACCGGGCGACAGTTCCCGGGTATCGTGTCGGTGGCAAGACGGGTACCGCGGAAAAGGTCATCAATGGCCGTTATTCAAGCGATGTGCGGTTCAACGCTTTCGTTGCAGCATTTCCGATCGACAAGCCTGAATATGTTGTCTTGACGATCATCGACGAACCGAAGGCCGAGGAAGGTAAAGTTGGTGCTACGGCTGGCTTTAACGCTGCCCCGATGGTTGCCGATATCATCCGGCGGTCCGCATCATTTCTCGGCGTGAAGCCTGATTTCGGTGAAGAACAAGAATCTGCTCCAATGATGGTGACGTTTGATGACTAGAGCGAATTCCGACCAAATGGACGCAGTTCTGTTTCCCGGATGGCGAGACAATCCACGCGGAAGGTGGCGAGGCCGATGCGTTCCCATCGGACGACGCCGCCTGATAAAGTGGGTGTCCGCCAGCCGGAAACCCGAAGGGCCGGGTGAATTCGGGCCAAATCCTGCGGTCTTCGGCGTCGCCCGATGGATAAACATCGGTCTCGCCAAACCCCTTGACCTTGTCCACGAATTCCCTGCGGCAGAACGGGTCGATTTGGTCGTAATTCGATCTAATGCCGCAGATTCGACTCAAAACGATGCGCATTGCGAGCAGACTCGATGAATTTACGACCTATATGAAGAAGAACGTTTGAAAATGGGTTCCAGTCCGGCCATGAAACTGAAAGATCTGAATGGCATTCCTGCCTTGGCTATCTCCGAACTCGGAGAGAAGACGATCAATGGCTTGACGTCGGACTCCCGGCTGGTTCAGCGCGGATTTCTGTTTGCGGCTCTCAAGGGCTCCAAGGCCGATGGTGGCACCTATGCCGCAGATGCGGCGGCCCGCGGCGCCGCTGTTATCGTTACGTCCAAGGGGGCGAAGCTCGGCAAGATTGCGCTTCCAATTATCTATGTCGACGATCCTCGCCGCACTCTGGCATTGGCCGCGGCCAGCTTCTACAAACTCCAGCCGGATGTAATGGTCGCCATTACCGGGACCAGTGGCAAAACCTCGGTTGCCTCTTTTACGCGCCAGATCTGGGCGCAGGCGGGCTTCGCTTCGGCAAGCATCGGCACCACCGGCGTTGTATCCCCCAAGCGTGACGACTACGGCTCCTTGACAACGCCAGATCCGGTCGAACTGCATAAATTGCTGCGCGAACTGGTCGAAGAAGGCGTGACTCACGCTGCGATGGAAGCGTCATCCCATGGTCTTGATCAGCGCCGTCTCGACGGGGTCAGGCTTTCTGCCGGTGCCTTCACCAATCTCGGCCGCGATCACATGGACTACCATGCAACCGTCGAGGAGTATCACGCCGCCAAGTTGCGCCTCTTCACAGAATTGCTGCCGAAGGGAGCGCCGGCGGTCATTTTCGCCGATGATCCATTCTCCAAGCCGACCATTGCCGCTGCCACCGAAGCCGGTTGCACGGTTTTGACGGTTGGCCGCAAGGGTGACTTCATCACGCTGAAGCGCGTCGAGCACGAGCGGTTCCGCCAGCATGTGGAAGTGCACATTGCAGGCGAAATTTATGAGATCACGCTGCCGCTTGCGGGCGACTTCCAGGTGGCCAATGGACTGGTCGCGGCAGGTCTTGCCATTGCGACCGGTGTGCCCGCTGCGGCCGCGATGCGCGGTCTGGAGCGGCTCAAGGGTGCGCCTGGGCGGCTCGATCTCGTCGGTGCCACCGAGGACGGCGCGCCCGCCTATGTCGACTACGCCCACAAACCCGATGCGCTGGAAAATGTCCTGGCCTCCGTCCGGCCGTTCACCACGGGCCGGGTCATCGTGGTGTTCGGCTGTGGTGGCGACCGCGACAAGGGCAAGCGTCCGATGATGGGCGAAATCGCCACTCGCCTTGCCGATGTCGTCATCGTGACTGATGACAATCCGCGTTCGGAAGTGCCTGCCACAATCCGCTCCGAGATTCTGGCCGCGGCACCCGGTGCCCGCGAAATCCCGGACCGCCGCGAAGCAATCCGCGAAGCCGTCGCCATGATGAAATCGGGTGATACGCTGATCGTTGCCGGAAAGGGCCACGAGGAGGGGCAGACCGTCGGAGATGTCGTCCTGCCATTCTCCGACCATGCCGAGGTTGGACAGGCGCTGAAGGACCGGCTCGCACGGGAGAGCGGCGCATGAGTCTGCTCTGGACTTCCGAAGCGATGATCGAAGCCATGAATGGTAGACCCGTCGGCAAGCTGCCTGAAGGAATTACCGGCATTTCAATCGACACCCGCACGTTGCGCCAGGGCGAGGCATTCTTTGCCATCAAGGGGGATGCGCTCGACGGCCATGACTATGCAACCGCGGCTGTTGCTGCAGGTGCGGCCCTTCTTGTGGTCGCCGAGGCCAAATTGCCCGCTCTTGGCAAGCTGAAGGCGCCGATGATTGTCGTCGACGACGTCCTGGCCGCGATGACACGGCTTGGCATTGCCTCCAGAGAGCGTTCTCATGCGCAGATCATTGCCGTGACTGGTTCTGTCGGCAAGACAACGACCAAGGAAGCGCTTCGGCATGTGCTTTCCGAAGTCGGCAAGGTGCATGCATCGGTTGCATCTTTCAACAATCATTGGGGTGTCCCGCTGACGCTGGCCCGTATGCCGGCAGATGCGGATTACGGAGTGTTCGAGATCGGCATGAACCACGCCGATGAAATCCGCCCGCTGGTCAAGATGGTTCGCCCTCACGTTGCACTGATTACCCTGATCGCACCGGCGCATCTCGGCCATTTCAAGAACCTTCAGGAAATCGCCACCGCCAAGGGGGAGATTTTCGAAGGGCTTGTGCCGGGCGGTTACGCGCTGCTCAATCGCGACGACAAGCACTTCAAGCTGCTGGAGACGTTGGCACGCGAAGCAGGCGTCGAGCACATCAAGAGTTTCGGCGAAAATGCGCGTGCCGATTATCGCCTGACCAAACTGAAACTGCACGGCGAGTGCTCGTGCATGACAGCACGTCTTGCCGGCGAAGAAGTGGTCGCCAAAATCGGTGCGCCCGGTCGGCACATCGTGCAGAACGTTCTGGCGGTCCTGGGGGCAGCACATCTGACAGGCGCTGACATGGCCAAGGTCACCTTGGCATTGGCATCGCTACGGCCGGAGAGCGGGCGAGGTGCGCGTCATACGCTTGAAGTCGCCAAGGGCACGTTCACGATGATCGATGAGAGCTACAATGCCAACCCGGCATCGATGCGTGCTGCGATCGAGCTTTTGGCAGCCGCTACACCTGCCGGCAAAGGCCGGCGTATTGCAGTGCTTGGCGACATGCTGGAGTTGGGCAAGCAGGCGCCGAAGCTGCATGCGGAGTTGTCATCGGTAATCGTCGCCAACCATATCAACATGGTTTTTCTCGGCGGACCCGAGATGGCGGCGCTCAAAGCGGCCATGCCGGTTGAATTTCATGCCGAATACAGGCAGAGCGTAGAGGAACTGCAACCGCAATTGCTGAACACGATAAGGGCTGGTGACGTGATCATGATCAAGTCATCGAAGGGGACCGGATTCTCCCAGATCGTGAAAACACTCTTGCAGAAATACAACACCGTGGAGCCTGCTGGTCCTGCCGAATAGGCCTACGGGGATGGGGATTGACCTATGCTTTATTATCTCGCCGGTCTGGCGGAACATATCCAGTTTCTCAACGTGTTCCGTTACATCACGTTCAGGACCGGCGGTGCGCTGATCACATCGGCGCTGATTGTGTTTCTGTTTGGACCGCGCATCATCGATTCGTTGCGGATTAGGCAGGGACGCGGCCAGCCAATCCGTGCCGACGGCCCGCAGACTCACTTCAAGAAGGCCGGTACACCCACGATGGGCGGTCTGATGATCATGACGGGTATCATCGTATCGTCCCTGTTGTGGGCCAACTGGTCGAATGTCTATGTGTGGATCGTTCTGCTGGTTGCTTTGTCCTTTGGCGCCATCGGCTTTTACGATGATTATCTGAAGGTCAGCAAACAGACGTTCAAGGGCTTTTCGGCCCGGGCACGCCTCGGCATTGAATTCCTGGTTGCTGCCATAGCTGGCCTTGCCATCATGTGGGCAGGG
Organism: Phyllobacterium zundukense; assembly: GCF_002764115.1. Taxonomy (NCBI): domain Bacteria; kingdom Pseudomonadati; phylum Pseudomonadota; class Alphaproteobacteria; order Hyphomicrobiales; family Phyllobacteriaceae; genus Phyllobacterium; species Phyllobacterium zundukense. Next base: position 1,008,904 of record NZ_CP017940.1, read on the forward strand.
CAGGAGCCCTTCTCCTCGTCGCTGACTTTCCCGTTCGCCAAGCAGCTCATTCTCAATCTGGGTATTTTCTTCATCCCGTTCGCTGCCTTCGTCATGGTCGGCGCCGGCAATGCGGTGAATTTCACCGATGGTCTCGATGGTCTTGCCACGGTGCCGGTGATGATTGCCGCGGCATCCTTTGGTGTGATCGCCTATCTGTCGGGTAATGCGATCTTTGCTGACTATCTGCAGATCCATTTCACCCCGGGCACGGGTGAACTTGCTGTCGTGCTAGGTTCGGTTATCGGTGCTGGTCTCGGCTTCCTGTGGTTCAATGCACCGCCTGCCGCAATTTTCATGGGTGATACGGGATCCCTCGCGCTCGGCGGCCTCATCGGCGCCGTCGCAGTTGCCACCAAACACGAGATCGTCCTCGCCATCATCGGCGGCGTCTTCGTCATGGAAGCCATGTCGGTCATCATCCAGGTGGCATCGTTCAAGATGACCGGCAAGCGGGTCTTCCTGATGGCACCCATTCATCATCACTTCGAAAAGAAAGGCTGGACCGAGAGCCAGGTGGTGATCCGCTTCTGGATCATCGCCGTGATCCTCGCACTGATCGGCCTTTCCACGCTCAAGCTCAGATAAGGTTTCTTGCATGATTGCTGCCCACTCCATGAAGGACAAGACCGTCGCGCTCTTCGGGCTCGGCGGTTCGGGCATTGCTACAGCGCAGGCTATTCTTGCGGGCGGAGCGAAGGTCATCGCCTGGGACGACAATCCCGACAGCGTGGCGCGGGCGCAAAGTGGCGGGATCGAGACCAATGATCTGCGACAGGTAGACTGGAAACAGTTTTCCTCTTTCATCCTGTCGCCCGGTGTGCCCCTGACGCATCCGCGTCCGCACTGGACCGTGGACCTGGCAAAAGCTGCCGGCGTCGAAATCATCGGCGATGTCGAACTCTTCGTGCGCGAGCGCAATCTTGCGCGCAAGAACACCCCATTCATCGCGATCACCGGTACAAACGGCAAATCGACGACCACGGCCCTGATCGCTCACATTATCAAATCGTCAGGTCGCGACATGCAGCTTGGCGGCAATATCGGCACTGCTGTCATGACGCTGGAGCCTCCGGCAGACGATCGCGTTTATGTGGTCGAATGCTCATCCTATCAGATCGACCTGGCGCCGTCGCTCAACCCCACGGCGGGCATTCTCCTGAACCTGACGCCGGATCACCTGGACCGGCATGGCACGATGCAACACTACGCGGAAATCAAGGAGCGTCTTGTTGCCGGCAGCGACACGGCGATCGTCGGGGTCGACGACAGTTTTTGCGCCGCAATCGCTGATCGGCTGGAGCGGACGGGCAAGTCTGTCATCCGCATTTCCAAGCGCCTGGCCATCTCTGACGGTTATTTTGCCGATGGCTCCAACCTCGTTCACACCAGAAAAGGTGATCGAAATGTCGTCGTGTCACTTGCCGGCATCGGCTCTTTGCGTGGCGAACACAATGCGCAGAATGCGTTGGCAGCATTCGCAGCCTGCCGCGCTGTTGGTCTTTCGGTGGAAGAGATCAACGCCGGATTGAAGAACTTTCCCGGTCTCGCCCATCGCATGGAACAGGTTGCACGGCTCGGAAAGACGCTGTTCGTCAACGATTCCAAGGCAACAAATGCGGAGGCGGCGGCACCTGCGCTGTCCTCGTTCCCGCGTATTTACTGGATTGCCGGAGGGCTGCCCAAGGAAGGCGGCATCGCTTCGCTATCCGGCTTTTTCCCGCGCATCGCCAAGGCCTATCTGATTGGGGAAGCCGCGCCGCAATTTGCGGCAACACTCGGCGAGGCGGCGCCTTACGAGATATCCGGCACAATAGGGGCTGCAGTGGAACACGCTGCACGCGACGCGGCCAGGGATGGTTCTACGGAACCCGTGGTCCTGCTGTCACCGGCCTGTGCCAGTTTCGATCAGTTCCAGAATTTCGAAAAACGCGGCGAGGCATTCCGCTCCGCCGTTCTGGCGCTCGCGGGCGCATCACCTATTGGAGGGCTCTTGAATGGTTAGTCGTGTTGACCGTGGTCCCGTAGCCGACTGGTGGTGGACGATCGATCGCTTTCTCCTGGCAGCCTGCCTTGCGCTGATGGGACTGGGCATCCTGCTTTCTTTTGCAGCCAGCCCCGCCGTTGCCGAGCGCATCGGGCTCGACAGTTTTCATTTCGTCAAACGGCAGGCGTTGTTCATGGTGCCCGCGGTCATCGTCATGTTCGCCGTATCCTTCATGGCGCCTCGGACAATTCGCCGGTTCGCCATGATCATGCTCGGTATCTCGCTCGTGGCAATGGTTGGTGCGTTGTTCTTCGGTATCGAGGTCAAGGGTGCGCGGCGCTGGGTTTCGCTGGCGGGCGTTTCGATTCAGCCGTCGGAGTTCATGAAGCCTGCCTTCGTCATTGTTTGCGCGTGGCTGTTTGCAGAGAATGAGCGCCGCAAGGATATTCCGGGGAACTTCTTCTCGATGGTGCTGTTCTGTGTGGTTGCGGCACTCCTCGTCGCGCAGCCCGATCTCGGGCAGACCATTCTGACGGCAGTCACCTGGGGCGCGATGTTTTTCATGGCCGGCGTACCGTGGCTCTGGATCATCGGCCTTGGTGTTCTCGCGGTGGGCGGTTTCTTCGGCGCCTATACGGTTTTTCCGCACGTGGCTGGCCGTATCGACCGGTTTCTGACCGGCGAGGGTGATACGTTCCAGGTAGATACCGGCCGCGAAGCCATTATTCGCGGTGGGTGGTTTGGCCAGGGGCCGGGTGAGGGCACGATCAAGCGCATCATTCCCGACAGTCACACGGATTTTATCTTCTCGGTGACGGCGGAAGAATACGGCATTGCGCTTTGTCTGCTGATTGTCCTCATCTTCGCTTTCATCGTTATTCGCGGCTTGTCCATTGCGCTGAAGGAACGCGATGATTTCACCCGGCTTTCGGTCTCGGGTCTGGTGATTCTGTTCGGCTTTCAATCGATCATCAACATGTCGGTCAATCTGCATTTGATGCCTGCGAAGGGTATGACGCTTCCATTCATTTCCTACGGCGGCTCGTCGCTTATTGCGGTTGCAATCTCGACGGGGCTCTTGCTCGCGCTGACGCGGCGCCGGCCCGAAGCACGCCGTTCGGCGACACTGGCCAACTCGAAGATGCATTCGATGGCCGGTGCAGTCTGAGTGGCCATGGCTAAAGGTACGATATTTCTGTGCGCCGGGGGCACTGGCGGTCATTTATTCCCCGCCGAGGCATTGGCGCATGAGCTGATCGCGCGCGGCTGGGAAATTCATCTGGCAACCGACGATCGAGCTCAGCGATTCACCAGTGCTTTTCCTGCCAAGAAGATTCATGTCGTGCGATCGGCTACGATCGCCGGGCGCAATCCGTTCGCGCTGGCAAAGACCTTCTGGACGCTGTGGCAGGGCAATCTTGATTCCCGCAAGCTCTTTCGCTCGGTAAAGCCAAAACTCGTTGCCGGGTTTGGCGGTTACCCGACCCTGCCGCCGCTCTATGCAGCAAGTGCGATGAAAATTCCAACGCTCATCCATGAGCAGAATGCGGTGATGGGCCGTGCGAACAAGGCATTGGCGGCACGTGTCAATGCCATAGCCGGCGGCTTCCTGCCCGATAGCAGCGGACCCTTTGCGAACAAGACCATTGCGACGGGAAATCCCGTCCGTCCTGCGGTACTGGCGGAAGTCGGCAAACCATACGCGGCATCACAGGGGCAGCAGCCGTTCCATTTCCTGGTGTTTGGCGGCAGTCAGGGCGCGCAGTATTTTTCGACCGCCATTCCGGCCGCGATCCAGCTGCTTGCGCCGGAAGATCGCGCACGCCTTGTGCTGACCCAACAAGCTCGACCCGAAGATGAGGCGCAGGTGCGCTCGACCTACCAGGCCCTCGGCATCAAGGCAGAGGTCGCTCCATTCTTCAAGGACATGCCGCGGCGGATCGCCGAGGCGCACTTTGTCCTTTCCCGCTCGGGCGCGTCCACAGTTTCAGAGATCGCGGCGATTGGGCGTCCTGCTATCCTCGTGCCGTTCCCGCATGCTCTCGACCACGACCAGGCAGCGAATGCCGCGGCGCTTGCGGCAGCAGGGGGCGCAGACGTCATCAAGCAGTCCGAGCTCTCACCGGAGCGCATTGCGGCAATCCTGACGAGCGCCATGAACGAGCCGTCACGGCTGGCATTTGTTGCGGAAAAAGCCCGCAGTACCGGCAAGCCTGACGCTGCAAGGTTGCTTGCGGACCTCGCAGAGGCTATTGCGTCCGGTCAAACCATGACGGAATTCAAAAAAGGAGTGCGTCCATGAAGATGCCGCTCAACATCGGCCTTGTTCATTTCATCGGTATCGGCGGTATCGGCATGAGCGGCATTGCCGAAGTCCTGCACAATCTCGGCTATAGGGTCCAGGGCTCCGATCAATCAGACAGCGCCAATGTGCAGCGTCTGCGCGAAAAGGGCATTGAGATCTTCGTCGGTCACAATGCGCAGAACCTTGGCGATGCCGAAGTGGTCGTTGTTTCGACGGCCATCAAGAAATCCAATCCCGAACTGATTGCCGCGCGTGAGAGGTTGCTGCCGGTTGTCCGCCGCGCGGAAATGCTCGCTGAACTCATGCGCTTCCGCAAGGCAGTTGCAATCGGCGGAACACACGGCAAGACGACGACGACCTCGATGGTCGCCACGCTGCTCGATGCTGGCAACCTTGATCCGACGGTAATCAACGGCGGTATCATCAATGCCTATGGCACCAATGCGCGCATGGGTGAGGGCGACTGGATGGTGGTCGAAGCCGACGAGAGCGACGGTACGTTCCTCAAGCTTCCTGCCGATGTGGCCGTTGTCACCAATATCGATCCGGAACATCTCGATCATTACGGCACCTTCGACCGTGTTCGCGAAGCATTCCGGCAATTCGTTGAGAATGTTCCGTTTTACGGCTTTGGCGTGATGTGCCTCGATCATCCTGAGGTACAGTCCCTCGTGTCGCGTATCGAGGATCGCCGGGTCATCACCTATGGCGAGAATCCGCAGGCCGATGTGCGTTTCGTCAATCTCGTGGTTGACGGCGCGAGCTCGCGTTTCGATGTACAGATTGCCAAGCGCAAGACCGGTGAGACGATCGAGATCGCCGGCCTTCGCCTGCCGATGCCAGGCCGCCACAACGTTTCCAATGCCACGGCGGCGATTGCCGTTGCCCATGAACTTGGCATTTCCGCAGAGGACATCAAGAAGGGGCTGTCGTCCTTTGGCGGCGTCAAGCGCCGGTTTACCCATACGGGGACTTGGAAGGGTGTCGAGATTTTCGACGATTACGGCCACCATCCAGTCGAGATCAAGGCTGTGCTGAAGGCAGCGCGCGATTCGGCCAAGGGCCGCGTGATCGCGGTGGTCCAGCCGCACCGCTTTACACGCCTCGCCAGCCTGTTCGATGAGTTTGCCGCCTGCTTCAACGATGCCGACACGGTCATCGTCGCTCCGGTCTATACAGCCGGTGAGGACCCGATCGACGGCATTACTTCGGAGGCGCTGGTTTCCCGCATCAGGACTGCTGCACATCGCGATGCTCGTTACATTAGCGGGCCGCAGGAAGTCGCTCCGTTGATCGCGGAAATCGCCAAGCCGGATGATTTTGTGATTTTTCTTGGTGCAGGCAGCATTACCGGGTGGGCCTATGCCTTGCCAAAGGAACTGGCGGCGCTCTAGATTTGGCGGTTACCCCAAGCGAGGGGCGAATGCTGCTGGAAGGATAATATGTATTCACTGGTTGATGGCGAAGCCCTGCTGAAGAAGCTGGGGGATCGATTCTCGGGCCTGCGCGGGCGATTGACCCCCAATATGGGCATGGAAAAAGTGACATGGTTTCGCGCCGGCGGCCCGGCTGAAGTCATGTTCCAGCCAGCGGATGAAGAAGATCTGTCAGCTTTCCTCAAAGCTGTTCCTGACGAATATCCAATCCTCACAGTCGGCATCGGCTCCAATCTCCTGGTCCGCGATGCCGGTATTCGCGGCTTCGTCGTGCGCCTGTCCGCCAAGGGGTTTGGCGAAGTGGAGCGTGTCGGCGATATGCAGTTGCGAGCCGGCGCGGCAACGCCGGACAAACGTGTGGCGGCAGCGGCGCTGGAGGCCGGAATCGCCGGGTTTCATTTCTATCACGGCATTCCCGGTGGCATTGGCGGTGCGCTGCGCATGAATGCGGGCGCCAATGGTGTCGAGACGCGCGAGCGCGTGGTTGAAGTGCGGGCTCTCGATCGCAAGGGCGACGTGCATATCCTCTCTAACGCCGATATGGGCTATGGCTATCGCCATTCCGGCGCTGCGAATGACCTGATCTTCACCTCGGCGCTGTTCGAAGGCGCTCCCGGTGACAGGGGTGATATCCAGAGCGCGATGGATGCCGTTCAGCAGCACCGCGAGACTGTGCAGCCTATCCGCGAGAAAACAGGCGGTTCAACCTTCAAGAATCCGGAAGGCTCATCCGCCTGGAAGGAAATCGACAAGGCGGGCGGGCGCGGCCTGATGATTGGCGGCGCGCAGATGTCGCCCATGCATTGCAACTTCATGATCAACACCGGTACTGCGTCAGCCCATGATCTTGAAACCCTGGGCGAAACAATCCGTTCGCGCGTGCTGCAGAACTCCGGCATCAAGCTCCATTGGGAAATCAAGCGCCTCGGGCTTTTCCGGCCCGGTCATGAGGTGCATGAGTTCATGGGGCAGTTGCTTTAATCGTCCGAAGTTCAAACTCGGATGCAATTGAGTGTCGATGTCGCATTTCGACTATGGAACACATTTTTTTACACGAAATTCCATTGTTGAATCATTGAGGACTTGTCAGCGAATCAACTCTCTGATTCTTTAGGGACAAGCGTTAACTGATTTGAGTCGGCTGGTTTTTATCAGTCTCGGGTGTCTGCGGTCCCGGCCGCCGGATATACGTCGACTCATGTCTTTTTTCGCCTTCGATGGGGAAGTGTTTGAGGGGTTGCCTTCATGGCGAAAAAGCATGTTGCGATGCTGATGGGTGGGTTTTCATCGGAACGTCCGGTGAGCCTTTCCTCCGGCAATGCTTGCGCCGATGCCTTGGAGGCGGAGGGCTTCTCTGTGACGCGCGTTGATGTTGCCCGTAACATTGCCAGTGTTCTGCTTGAGCTGAAACCCGATGTGGCATTCAACGCATTGCACGGCCCTTTCGGCGAGGATGGCACGATTCAGGGCATCCTCGAATATCTCGAAATTCCCTATACCCATTCCGGTGTGCTGGCATCGGCTCTTGCCATGAACAAGGAGCAGGCGAAGATCGTCGCCAAGGCGGCTGGTGTTCCTGTGGCAGAAGCGAAGACCATGAACCGGCATGCCTTCACCTCATCCCATCCGATGAAGCCGCCTTATGTGGTCAAGCCGGTAAGCGAGGGGTCGAGCTTCGGTGTCGTCATCGTCAAGGAAGACCAGTCGCATCCCCCGCAGGTCATTACCTCGAACGATTGGAAATATGGCGATACCGTCATGGTCGAGCGCTACATCCACGGGCGGGAATTGACATGCGCCGTGATGGGTGATGTCGCCATCGGGGTGTGTGAAATCATCCCCGTAGGGCACCAGTTCTACGATTATGATTCAAAATATGTTGCAGGCGGATCAAATCATGTGGTTCCCGCTAAAATTTCACTAAAAATTTACCAAAAAATACAAACACTGGCACTCAAGGCGCATCAGGCAATTGGATGTAAAGGGATTAGCCGGTCGGACTTCCGTTACGACGACCGTTTTTCCGAGGATGGCGAGCTTATCTGGCTGGAAGTTAACACCCAGCCGGGCATGACTCCCACTTCTCTCGTGCCTGATATCGCCAAAGCTGCGGGGCATACCTTCGGTGAATTGTTGAGTTGGATGGTGGAGGACGCATCGTGTTTGCGTTGAAGGGCAAAAATGCGCACCCACGAGGTGCTGCGCCGGTGTCTTCGGGCAGATCGGCGGCTCTTGGCCGTTTCCGTATCGTCCTGCCAAAATTCATGCGCAAGCCGGTGCGTGTTTTTGCTCGCATGATCGAGGGTGAAGTCTCTATCCCGAACCATGTCGGAACATTCGGTGCGGTGGCGTTTCTGGCGCTGACGGGTGCCTATGGTGCGATCCTTGGCGGTCATGCGCCGGAAGTGGTGAAGGTCACGACGTCAACATTCGGTTTTGCCATCGAAGACGTGAAGGTCGTCGGTAACAATGAGACCTCGGAGATCGATGTCCTGGGTGCGCTCGGGCTTGATGGTGAGACGTCCCTGGTCGGCTTGAGTGCGTCGGATGCACAGAAGGCTGTTGCAGGGCTGCCCTGGGTCGAATCCGTCGATGTATTCAAGGTCTACCCCAACACAATCCAGATCTCGATCCACGAGCGGTCGGCCATGGCTGTCTGGCAGAATGGCAGTGAGCTTTCGGTCATCGATGCTGATGGCCGTGTGATCGTTCCGTTCACGGGCGGGCGCAGCGCATCGTTGCCGCTGGTCATTGGCGCAGGCGCCGACAAGCAGGCGAAGCTGCTCATGGCGCAGATGGCGGCATTTCCGCAGATCACGGGCGAGGTGAAAGCCTATGCGCGGGTCGGTGACCGGCGCTGGGATCTGCTTCTGAAAAATGGCGTAACGCTGATGCTGCCGGAATACCGCATCGATGAAGCGCTTGCCGATATTGTCGATATGGATCGCAAGGCGGGACTTCTGTCCCGCGATATCGCGTCGGTCGACATGCGCCTGACGGACCGGGTGGTTGTCAGGCTGACACCAGACGCGATGGTACAGCGCGTTGAATATTTGAAGGCGCGGGACAAGGCGTCGAAGCGTTCGGAGAAGCGTGTATGAGTATTCTGAACGGAAAAGGCACGTCGACTGGAGCAGCATCCGCCAAGCGGACGCGCTCCTTGACCGTTCTTGACATTGGTTCAAGCAAGGTATGCTGCATCATTGCGCGGCTTCGCCCGCGTGAGGAAAGCGCGCACCTGCCGGGCCGCACCCATCGCATCGAAGTTCTCGGTATCGGCCACCAGAAGTCGCGTGGCATCAAGTCCGGCGTCATCGTCAATCTGGATGCCGCTGAACAGGCGATCCGTCTGGCAGTTGATGCCGCCGAGCGTATGGCCGGTCTCACCGTCGACTCGATGATCGTCAACATTTCTGCGGGACGCCTCAAGAGCGAGAGTTTTTCGGCCAGCATCAACCTTGGCGGCCATGAGGTCGACCAGGCTGATATTCGCCGGGTCCTTGCAGCTGGTGCCAAGCAGGCATTGGCAACCGAGCGTCATCTCGTTCATTCGCTGCCCATCGCCTATGGGCTCGACGGTGAGCGCGGCATTCGCGACCCGCTTGGCATGATCGGCGATACACTCGGCGTCGAAATGCACGTGCTGACGGCCGATGCTGCGCCTCTGCGCAATCTCGAACTTTGCGTCAACCGTTGCCATTTGTCGGTCGAGGCCATGATTGCAACTCCCTATGCGAGCGGTCTCTCGGCGCTCGTCGATGACGAAGCCGAGATGGGTGCTGCCTGCATCGATATGGGTGGTGGCACGACGACGATTTCGGTCTTCTCCGAGGGCAAGTTCATCCACGCTGACGCCATCGCGATTGGCGGCAACCACGTGACCATGGATGTGGCGCGCGGCCTTTCGGCACATATGGACGATGCCGAACGGCTGAAGGTCATGCATGGTTCGGCGCTGCCAAGCGCTGCCGATGACCGCGATCTCATCAGCGTCTCGCCGCTCGGCAATGACGGGCGCGATGTCCCCAACCAATATCCGCGTGCTGTCCTGACACGCATTATACGTGCCCGCGTCGAGGAGACGCTGGAACTGGCGCGCGATCGCCTCAATCAGTCTGGCTACGGCCAGATTGTCGGCAAACGTGTCGTCCTGACAGGCGGAGCCAGTCAGCTGGCAGGGCTGCCCGAAGTAGCCCGCCGCATTCTGGCCCGCAATGTGCGAATTGGCCGTCCTCTTGGTGTTACGGGTCTTCCCGAAGCGGCCAAGGGACCGGCTTTCTCCGCAGCGGTTGGTCTTTTGATCTATCCGCAAGTGGCAGGAATCGAAGAGCGTTCTGTAAAGGCCGGTTCATCATCGCTGATGACAGGTACGGGTGGGCGTTTTCAGCGTATCGGCCAGTGGCTGAAAGAGAGTTTTTGATCAATCGGGGAAACCCAAAAAAATACCGCAGCGGCGAGGCGGTAAAGACGAAAAGGAACGAGACAAATGAGTATCAATCTGCAAAAGCCGGATATTACCGAGCTTAAGCCCCGGATCACCGTCTTCGGTGTTGGCGGTGGCGGTGGCAATGCGGTCAATAACATGATCAATGCCGGTTTGCGCGGTGTTGAATTCGTTGTGGCCAATACCGACGCGCAGGCGCTGTCGCAGTCCAAGGCTGAACGTCTGATTCAGCTGGGTGCGGCGGTGACCGAAGGCCTTGGCGCAGGTTCGCAGCCAGAGGTTGGCCGCGCAGCTGCGGAAGAGTGCATCGATGAAATCAACGATCATCTGCAGGGCACGCATATGTGCTTCGTCACGGCAGGCATGGGTGGCGGCACCGGCACCGGTGCTGCTCCGGTGGTTGCCCGCGCAGCACGCGAAAAGGGCATCCTGACCGTTGGTGTCGTGACCAAGCCTTTCCATTTCGAAGGTCAGCGCCGCATGCGCACCGCCGATATGGGTATCGAAGACCTGCAGAAGAATGTCGATACGCTCATCGTCATTCCGAACCAGAACCTCTTCCGCATTGCCAATGACAAGACGACCTTCGCCGATGCATTCGCAATGGCGGATCAGGTTCTTTACTCCGGCGTTGCCTGCATCACCGACCTGATGGTCAAGGAAGGTCTCATCAATCTCGACTTTGCCGATGTTCGCTCGGTGATGCGCGAGATGGGCAAGGCAATGATGGGCACCGGTGAAGCCTCTGGCGACGGCCGCGCAATGGCTGCTGCTGAAGCTGCGATTGCCAATCCCCTGCTTGATGAAACCTCTATGCGTGGCGCCAAGGGTCTGCTGATCTCGATCACCGGTGGCCGCGACATGACGCTGTTTGAAGTTGATGAGGCTGCAACACGTATCCGTGAAGAAGTTGACCAGGATGCAAATATCATCCTCGGCGCAACCTTCGACGAAAGCCTCGAAGGCATCATCCGCGTTTCTGTCGTGGCAACTGGCATCGATAAGCAGATTGGAGAGTCGGCGCCTGCGCCGATCGAATTTCGCCAGCCTCTGAAGCCTATTGCCAAGCCCGCACAGCAGGCAGCCGCAAGAGTTGAGACAGTTGCCCGTCCGGTTGTTCAGCAGCCGGCCGCTCGCTTGGCCGATCCGGTAGCCGAAGCAATCCGCGCTGCCGAACAGGACATCCCGCAGCGCGCACCACAGCCTGCCGAGCAGGAATTCCGTCCGCAGAGCCGTATCTTCCAGGCGCCTGCACCGGAAGTCTTCGACGCACCTGTTGCGGCTGCTCCACAGGCACCGGTTCATCAGCCGGCACCACAGCCGCAGATGCAGACGGCACCTGCACCGCAGCCCGCAGCGCCACGCATGCCGAATGTCGCTGATTTTCCGCCGGTCGTTCAGGCGGAACTCAATGCCCGCGACATGGGCTCCCGTGATCATGGCCGTGACCAGGCAGCTGCCTATGAAAGCCAGGAAGATCGTGGCCCGATGGGTCTCTTGAAGCGTCTGACCGCAGGTCTGACCCGCCGCGAAGACGAGACGGCCCGGTTGGAACCAGCGCAGCCGCGGGAACCCGCTATGCGTCCGGCCGAACCACGCCGTCCGCTTTCGCAAGACGCGTCGATCTATGCGCCGCGCCGTGGACAACTGGATGAGCAGGGCCGGGTTCAGCCCCAGGCACGTCAGTCTTCCGAGGACGATCAGCTCGAAATCCCGGCATTTCTCCGCCGGCAGGCGAACTGATCCGGTCACGGAATATTAAAGAACATGAATTCCGCCATTGTCTCAATGGCGGAATTTTTCATTCAAACTATTGAAATGGCATGGAAACAACCTAGCTGGGGGGCATGACGGTTCCGTTACAAACATCCCGAAACCGTGATTTTGCTTCATGCGGTGCCGAATGTATCTTGCGCTGCAATATAACGGCGCGATCTGATTCTGACATCTACAGCGCTGCGACGTTAAATTTCAGATACCGGATATAGCTATCTGGCTTGCGGTTCACGGGCACGAGGTTCAATTGCGCGATTTCCAGACAACGATTGCAGAGCGTATCTCGCTTTCCGGTGCAGGTGTGCACAGTGGCGCGCCGGTGACGATTTCGTTTTCACCTGCTGATCCCGATACCGGCATTGTATTCCACAGGCTTGATGGGAGCGGCGGCAGCCACGAGATCAGGGCACTTGTGTCCGAAGTCGGTACGACTGACCTGTCGACAACGCTTGCCAACCGGGCAGGGGTCACCATCAGCACCGTCGAGCATGTGATGGCGGCAATCGCCGGTTCCGGCATCGACAATACGATCATCGAGATCGACGGCCCGGAAGTGCCGATCCTGGACGGAACATCGTCCGCCTTCTTGGATGCATTCGAACAAGCCGGTTTCGTGCGTCAGGCAGCAAAGCGCCGCTTCATTCGCGTGCTCAAGACATCGCGCATAGAGGCGGGTGCCTCATGGGCGGAGTTTCGCCCCTATGACGGCACACGCTACGAGGTCGAGATTGATTTCGAGACGCCGGTCATCGGCCGTCAGAAATTCGCCAGCGATATGGACGAGGCAACCTTCCGCAAGGAAATCTCACGAGCACGTACCTTCGGTTTCATGCGCGACGTGGAAAAGCTCTGGGCCGCCGGTCTTGCGCTTGGCTCATCGCTCGACAACTCCCTTGTCATTGGTGACGACAATTCCGTCATCAATCCTGGTGGTTTGCGCTACAAGGACGAGTTTGTGCGCCACAAGGCGCTTGATGCGATCGGTGATCTGGCCCTGGCTGGTGCGCCCTTCATCGGCTGCTTCCGCTCCTATCGCGGTGGTCACCGTCTTAATGCGGCTGCGCTGCGAGCGCTCCTTTCCGATCACACGGCATTCGAGATTGTTGAAATGGCGGGCAAGCGCGGTCAATCGCGCGGCGCCTCCCTTGTCGCGGTGAACGCTCCGGTTTTTGCGCCCTGGGCGATTTAGAGCAAGTTCTAACCCGTCAGAATCCTGGTATCGAATTGTGCACTGCTTGCAGCATGATCGCTGCGAGCCGTGCGGTTGCGGGCTCGGATTGCGCTTCCGAGCGATGAAGGACCAGTCCGAGCGAAGGTAGCGCTGGTAACCCACTCTCGGCTGGTACCAGAGGCTGCACGCTTGCAGGCAGTCCGATCGGGGTGCGGATTGTCACTCCAAGCCCTGCGGCTGTCGCAGCCCACAATCCCGCAAGACTTGGACTGATGAAGGCCAGCCGCCATGGAATGCCGGCCCGGTCGAGTGCGGTGGTCGCAGCCGTGCGCAAAAGGCATGGTGCTTCCAGCGAAGCCAGCGGCAGAGGTTCCTCGCCCGAGGCTTGCCATGTTCTTGGTTCTCCGGCCGGACCAACCCAGCACATGGGAACATTCGTAACGTGCTCGCAATGGGGTGTGACTGCTCCATCGCTCCAGGCAAGCGCCAGATCAAGCCGGCCCGACGTCACACGATCGATGAGCTCGGTATTGCGTGCCACACGCGCTTCAATCCTCACCTTGGGGTGCGCCCGGGCGAACTGGCCGAGCACTTCCGGAAGGATCGTTTCGCCGAAATCCTCCTGCAGACCGAGGCGAACCCACCCTTCCAGATCGGTCCCGTGGATAGCAGTGGCTGCTTCATCGTTGAGATCGAGCAAGCGGCGTGCATAGGCAAGCATTGTCTCACCAGCGTCGGTCAGCGCCAGACCGCGTCCGGCCTTGACGAAGATCGGCGTCTCCGCCTGCTGTTCCAGCTTCTTCAGCTGCGCGCTCACGGCCGAGGTGGAGCGGCCCAGCCGGTCAGCCGCCTTGGCAAAGCTGCCAAGCTCCACGCCGGTGGAAAAGGTGCGCAACACATCGAGATCGAAGGTGATCCGTCGCATTTTAATTATCCCGATTTTCAGGACGATAAGTCCGATATTTTCGGATTTTCAGATTAATATGCGCGTCTATAGATCCAGCGTCAAGTTCATCGCGCTACTGACGCTCGATGCATAGAAAGGACCAGTTCCATGCCTTTTACCCGAATCTCGCTTCTTGAGGGCAAGTCGCCCGAATATCTGAAGGCGCTCACCGATAGCCTGCATCAGGCTATGGTGGAAACCTTCAATGTCCCTGCAACTGACCGGTTCCAGGCGATCCACCAGCACCGTCCTGGCGAACTGATCTTCGATCGCAATTATCTCGGCGGACCGCGCTCGGACGATTTCATCGTGTTTTCCATCACCACGGGCAAGCCGCGCGACACAGCGACGAAGAAGGCATTCTACAAGCGACTGGTCGCGCTGCTGGGGGCCGCTCCGGGAGTTAGGCCCGAGGATGTCATGATCATCATCAGCACATCGAGCCGGGACGAGTGGTCCTTCAGCAATGGCGAGGCTCAAATGCTGGAAGCCGTATGACCGGATTGCATTGAAAGGAGTGGTGGCCATGATCGCCATGCAGTACAGTTTTTCATTGCCGGCGGATTACGATATGTCGATTATCGACCGGCGTATCGCGGAAAAAGGCCATCTGCTCGACAATTTCCCCAATCTGAAATTCAAGGGCCTATCTGACGGCGCGAAGAAATGATGAAGCCGGAAGCCAGGAGAATCTCTACGCGCCGTTCTATCTCTGGAACCATGAGGGCGGCCTGAATGATTTTCTGTGCGGGGAAGGCTTTGTCGGGCTCACGCGGTCATTCGGCTGGCCGCAGGTCAAGACCTGGTTCGTCTGGCAGGCGCATCTGTCCCCTGCAGTCCGCGAAGCCGTGTTTGCAACGCGCGAAATGCGGGCGACACCAGCTCACTCGTCGCTTGCTGAACTGCGCAAGCGCGAGAGCGAGGAAACCTTCGACGATGTCCAGAAACGTGGTGCACTCGCCTCAATTTCAGCCTTCGAACCCACAAGCTGGACGCGGATTCGCTTTCAACTATGGGGCGAGACACGGGGACTAGAGCCCGCTGCAGATATTCAAGCCTACAGGATAGGGCACCTTTCGCTGCCAAAATCGGATTAATGGAGGTCTTTGCAACTCATTTTCAGGTCCGCCACAAAATTGGACGATTAGATGGCAATAAGATTGCTGATTCTCGTCGCTTGTGGTTTATGAACGCCCAACCGACGGTAAGATTGACTATGCCTAGAGCATGAGCCGCAAACGTGATATCGGGTTTGCGATCAATGCTCTTAAATTATTATGTGGGGCCGGAGACAGCATGGCGAATTGCAGAATGTCGATAAATACAGGGTTTGGCAACAAGGCCCGGATGGCCCTTCTGCTCGTTCCAATTGCCAGCGCTATAGCGATTTCCGGTTGCGCCTCGAAAGACGACGATCTCGATCTGAATGCCTATGTCGACACGATCGAACCTGCGGACGTTCTCTACAACCAGGCGCTTGCCAATCTGAATTCCGGGCGTCTCGATGAAGCCGCCAAGAAATTCGATGCCGTCGATCGCCAGCATCCCTATTCTGAATTTGCCCGCAAGTCGCTGGTGATGGGCGCATTCGCCAACTACCGCGCCGGCAAATATGACGATGCGCTTGCCATGACCAAGCGCTATATCGCGCTTTACCCGACGCAGGCTGAAGCAGCCTACGCCTATTACATCACCGGTCTTTGCTACTACCGCCAGATCCCGGACGTTACGCGCGAACAGAGCATGACGCGCCGTTCGATTGCCGCCTTCAACGAAGTGGTCGAGCGTTACCCGGATTCCGAATATGTCGAGGATTCCAAGGCCAAGATCCGTTTCGGCCGCGATCAGCTTGCCGGCAAGGAAATGCAGGTCGGCCGCTATTATCTTGAGCGCAAGGAATATCTGGCAGCCATCAAGCGCTTTCGCGGTGTCGTCGAACAATATTCCAACACGCGTCACGTTGAAGAAGCTTTGGCCCGCCTGGTCGAAGCCAACTACGCATTGGGCCTGACCAATGAGGCACAGGCGGCGGCGGCGGTGCTCGGCCAGAACTATCCTGATAGCCAATGGTACAAGGATAGCTACAAGCTTCTGCAGAGTGGCGGGCTTGAGCCGCGCGAAAGCGCCGGTTCATGGCTGTCCAAGGCCGCAACGGCCATCACTGGTGGCAAAGACGGCGTCTAATTTAAACACCTAACCTGAGCGATCATGCTTTCGCATCTGTCGATCCGCGATATTGTTCTGATTGAACGGCTCGACATCGAGTTTCGCGAAGGCTTGTCGGTACTGACCGGCGAGACCGGTGCCGGTAAATCCATCCTGCTCGATGCCTTGTCGCTTGCGCTTGGAGCACGCGGCGACGCCTCCCTCGTGCGCCACGGTGCAGAGCAGGGACAGGTTACGGCTGTCTTTGACGTGATGGGTAGCCACCCGGCGCGCACCCTGTTGCGCGAAAACGATATCGACGACGACGGCGACATCATCCTGCGCCGCGTCCAGACCGCCGATGGCCGCAGCCGCGTCTTCATCAACGACCAGGCGGCAAGCGTCACGCTGCTCAAGGAGCTTGGCCGCAGGCTCGTTGAAATCCACGGTCAGCATGACGACCGCGCCCTGATCGACATCGATATCCACCGCACATTGCTGGACGCGTTCGGCGCATTGGAAACCAAAGCTGCGCTTGTCCGGGCGCTGCACAAGACGTGGCGCGATACAGAGCACGCCCTGGTTCGTCACCGCGCCAAGGTGGAAGCGGCGACACGCGAGGCTGATTACCTGCGCGCCTCGGTCGAGGAGCTTGCCAAGCTCGATCCCGAACCGCAGGAAGAAGAGACGCTGGCAATCAAGCGCACGGACATGATGCGCTCGGAAAAGATCGCAGGCGATGTCAACGATGCTAACGAGGTCCTTTCCGGCAATGCGTCGCCCGTGCCCTCGCTCGCCAGTCTGGTTCGGAGGCTCGAGCGCAAGGTGCCGGAGGCACCGCAATTGCTGGAGCCTGTGGTCAAGGCGATTGATGAGGCACTGAATGCGCTGGCCGAAGCGCAGAATGGTATCGAACAGGCGATTCGCGCCATCGACTTCGACCCGCGTGTGCTCGAACAGACGGAAGAACGGCTGTTCGCGCTTCGTGCCGCCGCGCGGAAATACTCGGTTGCGGTCGATGATCTCCCCGCTCTGCGGGACCGCATGGACGCCGACCTTGCCGATATCGACGCCGGTGCAGAACGCCTTGCTGCATTGGAAAAGGAAGCCGTCGCGGCGCGCGAGACCTATGATCAGGCAGCTCTGGCGCTCTCAGTGGACCGCCGCGAAACCGCCGACCATCTGAAACAGGCTGTCATGGCCGAACTTCCCGCGCTGAAACTCGAACGGGCGGAATTCATTGTTGAGATGGCAACAGATCCGCAGAACCGCACATCCGATGGTATCGATACGGTCGAGTACTGGGTGCGGACCAATCCCGGCACCCGTGCCGGCCCCATGATGAAAGTCGCGTCCGGCGGCGAGCTTTCGCGTTTCCTGCTGGCGCTGAAAGTGGCGCTTGCCGATCGCGGCTCAGCCCCGACGCTGGTGTTCGATGAAATCGATACGGGCGTGGGTGGTGCCGTTGCCGATGCTATCGGCCAGCGGCTGCGGCGTCTCGCCGGGCAGGTGCAGGTGCTGTCGGTAACCCATGCGCCGCAGGTTGCGGCACGGGCGCAGACGCATTTTCTCATTGCCAAGGCGGCCGCCGGCAATGACCGTGTGGCGACATCGATCCGCGCCATGGAAACGGGCGACCGGCAGGAGGAAATCGCTCGCATGCTTGCCGGTGCGAGCGTTACCGACGAAGCACGCGCCGCGGCTGTGCGCCTGTTACGCGAAAACGCTGCTGCCGCTTCCTGAGCGACCGAGGCCCGTGAACGCGCGGTCTTGACGGCATTCCCGATGCCCTTTTGAAAAAGGCGTAGTAGCCAACTAAAATGGCCGCAACCAATGGCCCGACGTGCAGCCAGGCACTCGCCTCCGGCTTCACGCTAAGAACAAGAACGGGAGGCAGGATGATAAAAAGCCAGAACCAATAATTCACCAAGATGCTGGAATCGCTTTCTCTTCCGCCAAAGGATGGATAACGTTGAACAGATGACAATGAGCAACAATTAGACATTAGACATGGCAGACAATCCCGTAGAACACCTGAGCGAGGCGGAAGCCGCCGAGGAGCTTGGCCGTCTCGCAGCCGAGATTGCCCAGCACGACTACCGCTACAATACCGAAGATGCACCGATCATCTCGGATGCGGCGTACGATGCGCTGCGGCGGCGCAACCTCGCCATCGAGCAGCGCTTTCCACATTTGAGGCGCGAGGATTCGCCCTCGAACAAGGTGGGTGCCAGTGTCTCGGAAAAGTTCGGCAAGGTCACGCACGTCGTGCCGATGCTCTCACTGGACAATGCATTCCACGACAGTGACGTCGAGGATTTCGTCGGCCGTATCCGGCGATTTCTCAAACTTGCTTCGGATGCGAAGATCGGAATCACGGCAGAACCCAAGATCGACGGCCTGTCGCTTTCATTGCGCTATGAACTCGGACGGCTGGTAACGGCGGCGACGCGCGGCGATGGCACTACCGGCGAGAACGTCACGCTCAATGCTCGCACGGTCGCGAGCATCCCGAATGTGCTGAGTGACAGCCCGCCTGATGTGCTCGAGGTACGCGGCGAGGTCTATATGAGCCATGCGGATTTTGCCGCGCTCAATGAGCGGCAGGCCAAAGAGGGCAAACAAATATTCGCCAATCCGCGCAACGCGGCGGCGGGCTCGTTGCGCCAGCTCGACGCAACGATCACCGCCTCGCGACCGCTGCAATTCTTCGCCTACGCCTGGGGTGAGGTCAGCGAGATGCCGGCCTCGACGCAAATGGGCATGGTCGACGCGTTCAGATCCTATGGCTTCCGCGTCAATCCGCTGATGCAGCGTTTCGAAACGGTCGAAGCGCTGGTGAAGCATTATCACCAGATCGAGGAACAACGTGCCTTGCTCGGCTATGACATCGACGGGGTAGTCTACAAGGTCGATGACCTCGCGCTGCAACAGCGGCTCGGTTTCGTCTCGCGCAGTCCGCGCTGGGCGATTGCGCACAAATTCCCGGCCGAACAGGCAATGACGATCCTCAGGGGCATCGATATTCAGGTTGGCCGCACCGGCGCGCTGACGCCGGTGGCGCGTCTTGAGCCGGTCACGGTCGGTGGCGTCGTCGTTACCAACGTGACGCTGCATAATGAGGACTACATCAAGGGCATCGGACAGAATGACCAACCCATCCGCGAGGGCCGCGACCTGCGTGTTGGCGACACGGTCGTGGTGCAGCGCGCCGGCGATGTCATTCCGCAGATCGTCGACATCGTTGCGGACAAACCGCGCGGGCCATCGGCCTATGTCTTCCCGGACACATGCCCGGCCTGCGGTTCCCACGCGGTGCGCGAGGAAGGCGAGGCGGTGCGGCGCTGCACCGGCGGGTTGATCTGCCCGGCGCAGGCGGTGGAGCGCATCCGCCATTTCGTTTCGCGCAATGCCTTCGACATCGAGGGCCTTGGCGAGAAGCAGGTGGAATTCTTCTTCAAGTCCGAAGATCCGGCGCTGCATATAGGCACGCCCGCCGATATATTCACGTTGAAGAAACGCCAGGCCAACTCCTTGACCAAGCTCGAAAACATTGATGGTTTCGGTGCGACCTCGGTGAAGAAGCTTTATGAAGCGATCGACGACCGGCGCGAAGTTTCTTTGAGCCGTTTTATTTTCGCGCTTGGCATTCGTCACGTCGGCGAGGTCAACGCCAAGCGGCTGGCAAAGGCCTATCGCTCCTATGAAGCGCTTGCCAATGCTGCAATGGCGGCGGTGCCGCCCAAGGACAGGGCCGACAAGGGCAATGACGCATGGCGTGAGTTGAACGAGGTTGAAGGTATCGGCAGCATCGTCGCGGAGGCGCTGGTCGACTTCTATGCCGAGGAGCACAATCGTGAGGCACTTGCGGCGCTTCTGGCCGAGGTGACACCACTCGACGAGGAAGTAAAAACGGTCAGCGACTCGCCGGTGGTAGGCAAGACCATTGTCTTCACCGGTTCGCTTGAACGCATGTCGCGCGACGAGGCCAAGGCCATGGCTGAGCGCTACGGCGCCAAGACGGCTGGTTCCGTTTCGAAGAAAACCGATCTCGTGGTTGCCGGTCCTGGTGCGGGCTCGAAACTTACGCAGGCGCAAAGTCTTGGCATAGAGGTCATTGATGAGGACGCCTGGTTCACACTGGTGGGCGCATGAGCGAAGTAGTTTTCAAAGGCTTTGGCGACAAGGCGCTGCCTTTTCTCAAGGCGCTGGATTTCCACCAGAACCGCGAATGGTTCCTGGAAAACAAGGACCTGTTCGAGGCGCATCTTTATGAACCACTCGGCGATCTGGTTGAGGATCTGCTGGTGCGCTTCGAGAGGGCCGGCCTGCCGTTCCGGGGGGACCGGAAGAAATCGCAATTCCGCATCAAGCGTGATACGCGTTTTGCCAAGGACAAGAGCCCCTATAACCGGCACCTGTCTGCGCTGTTGTCGCCCGATGGCAACAAATGGGCGGAGAGTGGCTGCTTCTACGTCTGCATTGGCCTTGAGGAATATCGTGGCTGCTATGCTGCCGTCGCCTGGTGGCAGCAGAAACCGGAACTACTCCTTGCCATGCGCAAGGCCATTGTCGAGAAGCCGGAAAAATACCGTGCCATGGTCAAAGCCTTGGCAAAGAACGGGCTGGAGATCAAAGACAACGACTGCTTGAAGCGCACGCCGCGAGGTTTTGAAGCGGTGACAGACCCGGACCTGATCGAGGCACTGCGCAACCGGAACTTCGTCGTCCGCTTCCCTATCGATCCCGCCAGCATCACATCGCCAAAGCTTGCCGATGATCTCCTCGACTTTGCCGTGAGGGCAAAGCCATTGATTGACTGGGGCAGGGCGATTGAAGGGACGCTGGTAGTCTGATCGCAGCTACTCGAGCCATTCGGTGACGAAAACATCGTTGGCGTGGATATCGATCGTCTCGAGTGCGCCGGGTCCGAGGTTCTCGAATTTATGCGGTGTATTGGCCGGCGAGACGACGATCTGGCCCTCCTGGGCGTCGATGATTTCGCCGCCGACCGTGAAGCGGGCGTGGCCTTTGCGGATGATGAATGTCTCGGTGTAGGGATGTTTGTGTAGGCGCGGACCAGCGCCGATACGTTCCTGGCAATTGAAGATGATCGATACATTGGTGCCATAGGGCCTGCCGGTGACTTCTCCCTGCCAAAGCTCCGGATGATGCGCCCAGACGTCGCGATCGATGACATGCGCCATGGCTTTTCTCCCTTTGATGCTCCCGAACGCAACCTATCTACGGGTCATCGACGTGACAAGAAGGGCGAGGGCCGCGCCTCATTGCAGCAAGATTGATAGTATCGATCAACAAATCTCACGTGACAGCCCTGCGAACCTGGCCTAGAGCAGACCAATGGACGAACGAATATATCAACGAGAATCGGGCCCAGCCGACTCAACCGGCTCTGGGTCGCAATTCTGGGAAGGTTTTGCCAAAGGCTTGCCCATCATGGTTGCGTCGGCGCCATTCGGCCTGTTGTTCGGCGCGCTTGCCGTCGACAACGGGTTCAGCGTGTTCGAAGCCGTGCTGATGAGCGCGACTATCTTCGGCGGTGCAAGTCAGATGGTTGGTATCGAACTCTTCGGCCAAAAGATCCCGGCCTGGCTGATCGTTTTTTCCATTTTTGCGGTCAATTTCCGCCATGTGCTCTACTCGGCCGCAGTAGGGCGGCGCATCGGCCATTTCAAACCACTGCAGAGTGCTCTCAGCTATTTCCTTTTGACCGACCCGCAATATGCGGAAACCGAAAAGCGAGCGGAATCCGGGAAACCGGTGACCTTCATCTGGTACTTGGGCGTCGCCACGCCGATTTATGTGATGTGGGTGCTCGAAGCGTGGATCGGCGGTCTTTTCGGCAATCTCATCTCCGATCCGCACGCTCTTGGTATCGACATGCTGTTGCCGATCTATTTCCTCGGACTGGTCATGGGCTTTCGCAAGCGTGACAATTGGGCGCCGATCGTTATTGCCAGCGCGATTGCCTCGATCATTGCCTACAAGACGATCGGCTCGCCCTGGCACGTCAGCATCGGGGCTCTGGCCGGTATTCTGGTGGCGGTGATCGTCGCCAAGCCGGAAAAAGTACGAGGGGAACGCTAATATGTCGTCGATTTTCTGGATCACCATTGCCGGCGCCGTTCTGACGTTCATGACCCGTATTGGCGGTCATCTGGTGCTGTCGCGCTTCGAGCGCATCCATCCGCGTGTCGAAGTGGCGTTGAATGCGGTGCCGGCCGCAGTCTTGACGACGCTGGTCGCGCCCGCGGCTGCTACTGCCGATTGGCGCGGTCTGGTGGCGCTGGCCTTCGCCGGGGTGATTTCCCTGCGTTACAATGCGCTGACCATGTTTCTTGCCGGCGCAGCAATGATCATCCTGCTGCGCCAACTCGCCTGATTAGACAAAACTTGCTCTAGCCCTTGTGTTCGTGACCGAACGGCTCGGTCGCGGCTACAAGCCATTCGCGTGCCGGGCCATCCGTGTGCGGCAGCAGGGCCTCGCGAACGCGCGCGTGATAGGCATCGAGCCAGATCAGTTCTTCGCGTACCAGCAGGCTGGTGTCGATCAAACGCTTGTCGATGGGGCAGAGTGTGATGGTCTCAAAGCCCATCATTGGAATGTCTCCGCCTTCCGGCACTTCCGGTTCGGTGACGATCAGCAGGTTCTCCGTACGGATGCCATACCCGCCGGGACCGGGCTTGTAGTAGCCGGGTTCGTTGGAGAGGATCATGCCCGGCAGCAGTTCCTGCACGCCGCGCTTGGAGATGCTTTGCGGTCCTTCATGCACCGATAGGAACGAGCCGACGCCGTGGCCGGTCCCATGGCCGTAATCATAACCCTGCTTCCATAGCGCGATGCGGGCGAGAACATCGATATCCATGCCGCGCGTCCCCTTGGGGAAGCGCGCGGTCGTGATGGCGATCATGCCTTTCAGCACGAGCGTGAACTTGCGCTTCATGTCATCGGTCGGTTTGCCAACCGGCAATGTGCGGGTGATATCGGTGGTGCCATCGCGGTACTGGCCGCCGCTGTCGATCAGGTAAAGCTCGCCATCCTCCAATGTGCGGTTCGACGCTGTGCTGACGCGGTAATGGGCGAAGGCGCCATTCGGTCCTGCACCGGAAATGCTGTCGAAGGAGAGGTTTGCCAGCGGCATCTGGAAGCCCTCAGCCACCGTGCGGCGGGTTTCTTCGAGTTTGGTCGCTGCGATGATCTCATCAATGGTACCGGGTGCCTGTTCGTCGATCCACGAAAGGAAAGACACCATCGCCACGCCATCGCGCTCATGCGATTTGCGCGCGCCTTGAAGTTCGACGGCGTTCTTCACCGCACGCGGCAGACGCGCAGGATCGAGGCCATCGACGATCTTGCCACCAGCCTGTTCAATGATCAGGCGCAACTTGTCCGCCGCCAGCGCTGGATCGAGCATCACGGTCTTGCCTTCAGCGGCGAAAGCCGAAATGTCACCCTCCAACGCTGAGGGCGGGCGCAATGTCGACAGTTGCGTGAGATAAGCCTCCGTTTCGATCGGCAGCTTGCGCTTGTCGATGAAGAGCAGCGGTTCACCTGATGCGGGAAGCAGCGCGAAAGCCAATGGCAGAGGTGTGTTGCTGACGTCATTGCCGCGAATATTGAACGCCCAGGCAATCGACGAGGGATCCGTCAGAACGGTCGCATCGGCCTTGGCCTTGGCGACGGTCTCGGCCAGTTCGTGCAGCTTCTCGCTGGCAAGCTTGCCCGCATATTTCTCCGGCTGAATGGTGACGGCTTCGAGCGGTGGGGCAGGCTGATCGTCCCATATCATGTCCACCAGATTATCCTTGACCGCAACGAGACTGCCGCCATTTTTTTCAAGAGCCTCGCGCAGGGCCTTGGTCTCGCTGATGGTGTGCAGCCACGGGTCGAAGCCGATGGTGAATTTCTTTTCGGCATTGCGCAGCCACACGGGTGGCGGGGTATCGACGAGGCTTTCGATGGTGAAGATCTCTGCGTCCGTCTGCTCGGCGGCCTGCAATGTGTAGCGCCCGTCAACAAACAGGTACGCCTTGCTTTTCATGATCAGCGCAACGCCGGCCGAACCGGTGAACCCGGTCAGCCAGGCAAGGCGGCGGGCCCGTTCGGGCACATATTCGCCCTGGTGCTCATCGGCACGCGGCACGAGAAAACCGTCAAGGCCAAGGTTCTCGAGTTCAGCACGCAGCCTGGCAACGCGGGGCGCGGCGGTGGCTGGATTGCTTGTGACCTCAAACGACTGGAACATAATGACTGGAACCTCTGCTGTTAGAGGTCGAAACCTATCTCCCCGCCCTCGCGCGTGCAATGGAGGAGTGGACTTAGCAACGGGATTCTGCCGTTAAACACCGAGCAAAGCACGATTGCATTGCACAATTATTTCTTCGCATATGCACAATATACATGGCTGCCATGCAGGAACGTCGCTGGTTTGCGAACACCCAAATCAACTACCTTTTGCAATGGGAGGATCGGTTGCCACCATATGATCATGGAGATGAGAGATGGCATACAAGATCCGTGGTTTTTTCAAGACAGCGCTCGAAAATCTTATCGCCTACCGCACAGCCCAGATGCAAAGGTACGTCGTTCGTTCCATTGACGGGACGCGCGAGAGAACCAGGCACATCAACTACTACGTCTAGGCTGCCTTATGCGCCGCATTGGCTTTCAGGTGCAGCGTAACCCAGCCTTCGCGGCGTAGCGTTTTCTGATGGAACAGCCCCTGGACGCGGTAAGCGGCGAGAACCTTTTCGCGCTGTGTTTCCAGAATGCCTGAAAGGATGAGCGAACCGCCCCAGGCAAGATGTTTGCGCATCTCGGGTGCCAGCTGCATCAAGGGCCGAGCCAGAATATTGGCGACGATCAGATCGAACGGCGCGGCAAAGCGCATTGCCGGATGGTGAAACCCTGTCGCGGTTTCCGTCTGTACCCGTGCGGCAACGCCGTTCTTCACCACGTTTTCCTGCGCCACAGCAACGGCGATCGGATCGATGTCCGTCGCCAGGACGGGTATGGGGGCGAGCTTGGCAATGCCGATGGCGAGCACCGCACTGCCTGTACCGAGATCGAGCGCATTACGCGGATGTTCGCGCCGGATCACTTGGCCAATCATGTCGAGGCAGCCTGACGTGGTTCCGTGATGGCCAGTGCCGAAGGCTAGTCCCGCATCGATCTCGATGCCGAGATCGTTGATGCGGCGCTTGTCGCGGTCATGGGAGCCATGCACAAAGAACCGTCCGGCACGGACCGGCTTCAGCCCTTCCAGCGAATGTGCCACCCAATCGATGTCCGGTACCTGTTCGCGCTTGAGTTCCAGGCCAAAGGCGTCGCTGCCGAGCACATCCATGATGCGCGGCTCGATTTCGTCCGGCTCGAATGTATAAACGGAAACCTCGAATATCTCGCGATCCTCATCGATTTCGGAGGTCGAGATCGGCAGGCCATCTTCCTCGAAGGCGCGTTCGAGCATGGTGAACACGCGCTCGGCTTCGATCTTGCCGGCAGTGAGGAAAAGGCGGGTCTGGGTGGTCATCAGGAAACAGGCTTTCGGGTATACGGTCAGCTCTTGGCGAGACGTTTCAATTTCTCGACAGCCGTATCAGGATTTTCGCCATAGGCAATGGTACCGAAGAAACCGCCCTTGCTATCGAGCAGGAAAATCGAGGCGGTATGGTCCATGCTGTAGTCATTGCCTTCCCCGGGGACCTTGCGCGCATAGACGCTGTAGCCCTTGAGCATGGCGGCCATCTTGTCTGGATCGCCAGTGACGCCCATGATCCGGTCGGATACATTGCTGACATAGGTTTTTATTGTCGCAGTGTCATCGCGCTCGGGATCCACAGTGACGAAATAGGCGTTGATGTCCTTGCCTTCCGGGCCCAGCTTCTTGAGCCAGCCATCGAGCTCGAACAGGGTCGTCGGGCAAACATCCGGGCAATGGGTGAAGCCGAAGAAGATGGCTGAAGGCTTCTGGCGGAACGCTGCCTCGGTGATTGACTCACCGTTCATGGTCGTGAGCTGGAACGCGGTGCCGAATGGACCCTGATTTCCGCTTGCCGACTGGCGCGAAGACTGGAACGCGATCCATCCGGCTGCGGACGCAAGAAGCGCGATCGCCACGACCAAAAAAGGTATCAGACGTTTGTTCATGGATAGAAACTCTGGAGCCGCGGGGTGGCTACTACATGCACCACGCCAGGCCTGCATTGATGAGGGACAGGAAGATGGAATCGCCCTGGTTGAACCAGGCAGCGAAGGTCAGCCCGGATGCAATAGCGGCGCCGAGCGCAAACACTGCATAGAGCATCATTCTGGGTGCGCTGACGGGCGAAGACGTTTTCATGGCCTGAATATAGGATTTCGGCTCTATTTATGCAAAGCAAAGATAGGGTCTATTTAGCAGAGTCTATCGATGCATTTGCCAATCCGGCTCCCGCGCATTTCTGATCGAATAAGCGCCGCTAAACATTTCAAATCTTACATGTTATGCTGGACGGCATTGATGTCGGGGGAGGCGGAAATGAGAAAAATTGCTTTGGCGGTTGTTGCATCCGCGATTGCGCTTGGCGGCTGTGTCCCACCAAAAGTATCGGGAACGCCGATGGTTGCACCGGATTCGATCTACGAGGCGCCAGCCGTTACGATAACCGAAAAAGGCGTGGTCTTGAGGAAGGACAGTCAGGCCGCATATTGTCGTGGTGAAGTCGCGGGAATGTATGGGACGCGTCCACAGTACGTCAAAACCATGCCGCTGGTCGTTGGGGCCGATGGTTCGGTGACGATCGACGGAACCGTTAATAGAGGCAGCCAGGGGATCAAGAAGTTCCAGTGCCGGTATAGTGCGCGTGGCGCTTTGGTCGACGTAAATCTGCACAATTGACACGCGAACCAGTCGCGATGTCGTTGTCGCGCGAAGACGGCGCCGGGTGCGATCATTTGTCAAATTTTGCCCAAGGGCCACTTGAGGACCCTTCGAACGTTGTTTTCATTGGGTGAATTGTCATTCCATTACTTTTTATGCAAAACAATTGCCCAAGCAGCATTTGAGAAAAATCATGACCGACAATGACGATCCGCGCTTTCAGAACGACCAGCCACGCATTCATCCGAGCGCGCAATTGAAGGGTGTCAGGCTCGGCAAATATGCTGAGGTGGGTGAGCGCGTAATTCTGCGCGATGTGACAGCTGGCGATTTTACCTATTTCGAGCGTCACAGCGAGGGCATCTATGCCGATATCGGACGCTTCTGCTCGATCGCCGCGAATGTTCGCATCAACGCCCTTGAACATCCGATGGAACGGCTGACAACGCACAAGATCAGCTACCGGCCAAATGAGTTCTTTCGCTATCAGGGTATCGATAATGCCTTTCGCGCTCGCAGGCAGGCCAAGCGTGTCAGCATCGGCCATGATGTGTGGATCGGTCATGGTGCGGTTATCATGCCCGCCATCAAGGTCGGTCATGGTGCCGTTATTGGCGCCAATGCGGTGGTCACGAAGGATGTGGCGCCCTACATGATCGTCGCCGGAAACCCGGCCCGGCTGATCCGTCCTCGCTTCCCGGAGGAAATCGTTATCCGCTTGCTGCGGCTCGCGTGGTGGGATTGGCCAACGACAACCATTTTCGAGGTCATTCCCGATATCCAGTCACTCTGCATCGAGGATTTTCTGGCCAAATGGGAACGATAGCAGCCACATGGGTTCGGCTTGCAATCTTCCGGCATAGTATCCAACTGTGTCTGGCACAGTTCGCAACTTCAGGAGATTTTCGATGAAACGCACACTTGCTGCACTGGCCCTTCTGGGTGCCGCAATCCTGCCCGCTCAGGCGGAAGAGGTCGGCAAGGTCGGCGTCGACTGGTTCGGCAATGACATTGTCATCGATGCGGTCAGCGATCCGAAAGTGCAGGGCGTCACCTGCCATCTCGCCTCGTTTTCACGAGGCATGATCGACAGGCTGCAGAAGGGTAACTGGTTCGAGGATCCCTCCAACGCCTCCATTTCCTGCCAGCAGACCGGCCCGATCACGATTGACGACATCAAGCTCGGCGAGGACGGAGAGCGGGTTTTTTCCGAACGCACCAGCCTGATCTGGAAGAAACTCATCATCACGAGAATTTATGACAAGGCGAATAATACGCTCATCTATCTGGCCCACGCCAGCCAGGTCCAGGATGGTTCGGCCAAGACATCGATCTCGACCATCCCGCTTTTCTCTGGGAACGTGACCTGGGCAAAGGGCAAGCCGGAATAGTCTTGCCGAAATCCGTTTCCTGGATGCCGCCTGTTTTATTGGCGGCATTTCATACTAATGGCCAATAGTATTTTTGTTTTTCACAATGCAGAATAAATCAAACTTTTCAAAGGTTTGGTTATGAATTTTCGCATAAAGAATCATAAGCTCTGCGTTGGTTCGTCCAATGTGAATTTTGTGGGATCACCCAATATTGGCGGTGAACTGCGCCCCAAATTCCTGATTATTCACTACACGGCGAGCGGGCCGGATGCTGATATCGCCAAATACTTTGCGCAAAAGGCAGCCAATGTCTCAGCGCATCTCGTTGTCCGTCGCGACGGGTCTGTCGCCCAGTGCGTCCCGTTCAATGTTGTCGCCTGGCATGCGGGCAAGAGCCAGTGGATCGGCCAGGATGGCGCGCAGTACTCCGGCTTGAACAATCATGCGATTGGCATAGAAATCGAAAATTGGGGGCCGCTCAACAAGAGCGCAGGAAGCTGGATATCCTGGACAGGGGCCATGGTTGACGCCTTGAAGGTCATTGAAGCCCGCCATAAATTCGGCGTGCCCAATTGCGGCTGGGAAGTGTTCACGGCGGCCCAGATCGAGACAGTGATTGCCGTTGCACAGGCTATCTGCAGCGAATACCCCATCGAAGACATCATGGGTCATGACGATATTGCGCCCGGCCGAAAATCCGATCCGGGCCCCGGCTGGGACATGGAAGCGTTCAAGGCAAAGGTGAAAGGCGAAGCTGAAAGTGGCGGCGCTGTCATGGTGGTTCGCTCAAGCAGTGGTTTGAACATCCGCTCCGGTGCCGGCGCCTCTTTCCCCGTGGTCAGGCCGACGCCATTGTCCGATGGGACAAAAGTGCTGGTGCATGAAGCCAGCAGCAAATGGCGTTATGTCTCCGTGCTGACGGCAGCAGGACAACCGGATTTTTCTGGCTGGGTGCATGGCGATTGGTTGTTTGAAGGGTAGCATTTCGATCATTGTATTTTGGCTCTGAAAAATTTGTAGCAACATATCTACATTATGACTACGCGCGAGGTACCAACATGACAATCACAACCCTTTCGAGCCGTCAGTTCAATCAGGATACCAGTGGGGCAAAAAAAGCAGCAAAAGCAGGGCCCGTATTCATTACGGATCGCGGGCGGCCAGCGCATGTGTTGTTGACGTTCGACGACTATAAGAAAATCAGTGGTATGTGCACAAAAATTGCCGACTTACTGGCGATGCCAGGGGTCGAAGATATCGAACTTGAGATTCCTCAAAACCGCGATCTTGCGCAGTCGGCCGATTTTTTCCTGATGTATATCCTCGACACCAATGTCGTATCTGAATTGCGCAAAATTCGCAGTGGCAAGGCAAACTCTAACGTTGCGGCTTGGGCTGAAAGCGTCGATGCCGTCCACTTATACTTATCTGTGATAACGATCCAGGAATTGGAAATCGGGGTTTTGCTCGTTGAACGGCGTGATTCATCACAGGGTTCTATATTGCGGACCTGGCTAAACGATTTTGTCTTGCCGGCTTTTACCGGACGCATCCTGGTTATCGATACCGCTGTTGCCCAACGCAGCGCGCGTCTTCATGTGCCTGACCCACGCCCCGTTCGTGATGGCCTTATCGCTGCAACAGCAGTGGCGCACGGCATGATTGTTGAACGCGCAATGTATCTGCCTTTGAGCAGGCAGGCGTAACATCGCTCAATCCATGGGTTAATAACTGAGGCTTAGATGCCCTTGACGAAACTATCCAGCACCCGCTTTTGCCCGGCCTTGTCGAAATCGATCGTCAGCTTGTTGCCTTCAATCGACGAGACATTGCCATTGCCGAACTTGATGTGGAACACGCGGTCACCGACGTCGAAGTTCGAGGGCGTTTCGCTGACGGATTTTGCCACCAGTTCGCCATCGATGGTGCGGCCCTTGACCGAGCCACGACCGGCGCCATGGCCGGAATCCGTCTCGCCGTAACCGATGCGCTCGACGCGAGCGCCGGAGCGCGAGCCCCAATTGTTGCGTGTCGCGTCGGAGCGGTTCGCTTGGGCCCTTTGCCAGCCCGGCGTTGAATAGGTGTTCTCGAACGGATCCGCACGATCGAAACGCGACTGACCATAGCCACCACCGCCGCCATAACCGCCATAGGAATTGCCCGTTGCTACGACTTCCACATGCGCTTCCGGCAATTCTTCGAGGAAGCGTGAGGGGATGGTCGATTGCCAGAGACCATGGATGCGCCGGTTTGAGACGAACCAGATGTGCAGGTTCTTCTTGGCGCGCGTCAGGCCAACATAAGCGAGGCGGCGTTCTTCTTCGAGGCCGGATCGTCCGCCTTCATCGAGCGCACGTTGGTGTGGGAAGAGACCTTCTTCCCAGCCCGGCAGGAATACCGTCTCGAATTCAAGGCCCTTTGCCGAGTGCAGCGTCATGATGTTGACGGCGTCGAGATTTTCGTTCTGCTCGGCGTCCATGACCAGCGCGACATGTTCGAGGAAAGAGCGCAGGGACTCGTATTCCTCCATCGAGCGGATCAACTCTTTCAGGTTTTCCAGCCGGCCCGGCGCTTCGGCCGAGCGATCCGCCTGCCACATCGCCGTATAGCCGGATTCGTCGAGGATCTTTTCGGCGAGCTCCGTATGCGGCGTGGAATCGATCAAGGATTGCCAGCGCTTGAAGTTTTCCACGACTTCGCGCAAGGCCGAACGCGGCTTGGGCTTCAGTTCTTCCGTTTCGACGAGATCCGTGGCTGCATCGAGCATGCTGATATCGCGTGCCCTTGCATAATCATGTACCTGGCGGATCGCTGCCTCGCCAAGGCCGCGCTTCGGTGTGTTGATGATGCGCTCCAGCGCCAGATCGTCCGACCCTTGCGCAACGACGCGGAAATAGGCGAGCGCGTCGCGGATTTCGAGCCGCTCATAGAACCGCGGGCCGCCGACGACGCGATAGTTCAGGCCAAGCGTGACGAAGCGATCTTCGAATTCGCGCATCTGGAACGAGGCGCGCACCAGGATCGACATGTCATTGAGATTGTGGCCCTTGCGCTGTGCCTGCTCGATTTCCTCGCCGACAGCACGGGCTTCCTCTTCGGAATCCCAGGCAGCGTGCACATTGACCTTGGCATCTTCGGGGTTGGCGGCATCGGTGAACAGAGTTTTGCCGAGGCGGCCTTCATTGTGCGAGATGAGGAAGGAGGCGGTGCCGAGAATATGCGCCGTCGAGCGATAATTGCGCTCCAGGCGGATCACGACCGCGCCGGGAAAATCCTTCTCGAAGCGCAGGATATTGTCGACTTCCGCGCCGCGCCAGCCATAGATCGACTGATCGTCATCACCGACGCAGCAGACATTTTTCGAACCCTGCGCGATCAGGCGCAGCCACATATATTGCGCGGTGTTGGTGTCCTGGTACTCGTCGACAAGGATATAGCGGAACTTGGCGTGATATTCCTTCAACACGTCCGGATAGGCGCGGAACATGCGGATTGGATGGCAGAGAAGATCGCCGAAATCGCAGGCATTGAGTGTCTTCAGCCGGTTCTGGTAGGCAGTGTAGAGCTCGCGGCCCTTGCCATTTGCGAAGGAACGCGCGTCGCCCTCAGCGATTTCCGACGGGCCGAGCCCCTTGTTCTTCCAGCCGTCGATCATCAGCGCGAATTGCTTGGCAGGCCAGCGCTTGTCGTCCAGCCCTTCGGCCTGAATGATCTGCTTGATCAGGCGGATGACGTCATCCGTATCGAGAATGGTGAAATCGGACTTGAGACCGACCAGTTCCGCATGACGGCGCAACAGCTTGACGCCGATGGAGTGGAACGTACCGAGCCAGGGCATGCCTTCCACGGCACCGCCGACCAGAACGCCGATGCGTTCCTTCATCTCGCGCGCCGCCTTGTTGGTGAAGGTCACGGCGAGGATCTGGCTTGGATAGGCCTTGCCGAGCGACAGGATATGCGCGATGCGGGAGGTGAGAACGCGGGTCTTGCCCGTACCCGCACCTGCCAGAACCAGAACTGGCCCCTCGGTTGTTTCAACCGCAAGTCGTTGCTCTGGATTGAGGCCAGCCAGATAGGGCGGGGCACCACGCGCTTGCATGGCACGCGCGGCGATTCCCGAAGGCTGCCGAGGCACATCAGGTTCGTCGAAGAATGGAATATCGTCAGGCAATCCGGACATTTGACCCCAATGTAGTGATTCGGCACCGAAAAACCAGATAAATGCGATACAAAAAGAGAACGGCCAATCTTGGGCGGGCGTCTTTCCCCCGAAACTTGCAGTTGAAATATTCAATCGCCGATATTGCGTCGTCCTGTTTTAGGGCTTACCCATTTTGATTGGAGAAGACTCTTTGACTGGAGCAGACCCTGGCAACCGCCGGCGCGTTCGCAGCCCGCATGTCAGAACCATTCGATCCTGATTGAGCTTGGAAAAGGACTCCTACCCCATGGCAATCACTCTGACGGCTCTCATATTTTTCCTCATTGGTGCGGCGCTTGGTGTGGGTGGTGTCTGGCTCGCAATACTTGGTGGCAGCTGGTATTACATCCTTGCGGCGCTGGCCTTCCTGACTACGTCCGCTCTTCTCTTCCGCAAGCGCAGCTCGGCTTTGCTGGTCTATGCGATCCTGGTGATCGGTACGCTAGGCTGGGCAATCTGGGAAATCGGCTTCGACTGGTGGCAGCTTGCGCCGCGGGGCGGTGTCATCATGCTGCTCGGGCTGTGGCTGCTGACGCCATGGATCCGTGGTGGGCTTAATGAGGAAGAAGGGCGTTCGTTTTCAGCGTGGGGTCCGGCAATTCCGCTAGCTATCACGGTTCTCGCGGCGCTCGGCATTGCCGGCTATTCGATGACGCAGGATCCGCAGCAGATTGTCGGGGATCTCAGCAAGGAAGTCATTGTTGCGACGCCCGATCTCGGCGGCAACGTTCCGGAAAGCGACTGGCATCAATATGGTCGCACCCCCTACGGCCAGCGCTATTCGCCGCTGAAACAGATCACGCCGGAAAATGTCAGCTCGTTGCAAGTTGCCTGGCAGTACCAGACCGGCGACGTGAAGCTCCCCGACGATATCGGAGAAACCACTTACCAGGTGACGCCCCTGAAGGTGCGCGACACGCTCTATCTTTGCACGCCGCACAACTGGGCGATCGCGCTCGATGCGGCAACCGGCAAGGAAAAGTGGAAATATGATCCGAATGTCGGTCTCAACCCCGATCGCCAGCACCAGACATGCCGCGGCGTTTCCTACTACGCCGACCCGACAATGACTCCCGGCCAGCCTTGCGCGGAGCGGGTCTATCTGCCGACCTCCGATGCACGGCTGATTGCGCTCGACGCTGCCAATGGTCAGGTCTGCCCGTCCTTTGCCGACAAGGGCACGCTGCACCTGGAGAAGGGCATGCCCTATAACCCGGCGGGCTATTACTATTCAACTTCGCCGCCCGTTATTGCCGCAGGTAAGATCATCGTCGGCGGCGCAGTCAATGACAATTATTCAATCCATGAACAGTCGGGTGTCATCCGCGCCTTCGATATCAATACCGGTGCTCTGGTGTGGAACTGGGATTCAGGCAATCCCGATGTGACGACGCCGCTGCCGGAAGGGCAGACTTACACGCATAATTCACCCAACAGCTGGTCTGTCTCCAGTGCTGACGAAAAGCTCGGTCTGCTCTACGTGCCGCTTGGCAACCAGACACCGGACCAGCTCGGGGCAGGGCGCAGCGCCAATGTCGAAAAATTCTCGTCGTCGATCGTCGCGCTTGATCTGAACTCCGGCCAGGTGCGCTGGGTCCGCCAGACGGTTCACCACGACCTCTGGGATATGGATGTGCCTGCACAGCCAACCCTTGTCGATATCAACACGGCCACCGGCGCGGTTCCCGCACTGGTCGGACCGACCAAGCAAGGCGATATCTATGTCCTTAACCGGCGCACCGGCGAGCCGATCCTTCCAATCGAGGAGGTGCCGGCACCGACGGGCGCTATCGAAGGTGATTTCACTTCGCCGACCCAGCCGGTTTCGGGTTTGACCTTCATGCCAAAGCCGTTGACCGGCAAGGACATGTGGGGCGTTTCGATGTTCGATCAGCTGGCTTGCCGCATCGAGTTCCTCAAGCTGCGTTACGAGGGCCGCTATACGCCGCCGTCGCTCCAGGGATCGTTGATCTATCCGGGTAATTTTGGCGTGTTCAATTGGGGCAGCGTTGCAGTGGACCCGGCACGTCAGGTCATGTTCGGCATGCCGACCTATCTGGCGTTCACGTCAAGGCTTGTTCCTCGAGCCGATGTTCCCCCACCTGGCGCTAGCACAAAGGGCAGCGAACAGGGCCTCAATCGCAATGAGGGGGCACCCTATGCGGTCATCTTGGGACCGTTTGTGTCGCCGCTCGGACTACCTTGCCAGGCTCCGCCGTGGGGCTATGTGGCGGGAGCGGATCTGCGTACCGGCAAGATCACGTGGATGCATCGTAACGGAACCGTCCGCGATTCCTCGCCCTTGCCCTTGCCATTCAAAGTCGGCGTTCCCGGCATTGGCGGTCCGATGATCACCGCCGGCGGTGTCGCGTTCCTTGGCGCTGCCGTGGACGATTTTCTTCGCGCCTATGATGTAACGAGCGGTAAACAGCTGTGGGAAGCGCGCCTCCCTGCAGGCGGTCAGTCAACGCCGATGTCTTTCGCCTTGGCGGATGGCAAGCAATATGTGGTCATCGTCGCCGGTGGTCACGGCTCGGTCGGGACGAAACCCGGCGACTACGTGATCGCCTATACCTTACCGAAATAGGCATTGCAGAAAATCAGGAACCTCCCGGGCGTCGAGTCCGGGAGGTTTTTCTTGACTGCTATCGAGGAGCAGCCTTGGGGCCGCGAAGTGCAGGTCATTGATCCGTTCAGCAATCGCATTTCGTTCTGCGAGCAATGATGGAGCGCTGGCAGCGCCGGTTCACTCTAACGTTGCGGCAGTTTCAGTGGAGCCCCAGTTTTCACGGCGCGGATGGCGAAATTGGAGCGTATATCCGCGACACCGGGCAGCATGAGTAGTTTTTCCGTCAGAAACCGTTCATAGGCGCTGAGATCCTCGACGACCACCTCTGCAAGAAAATCCGCTGTCCCTGAGATCATGAAGCAAGCCGTTATTTCCGGAAGGGCAAGCAGCGCCGTATGCTGCGCCTCAGCATTCTCGCGGCTGTGCTGGCCAACTTTGATTTCCACGAACACAGTCAGACCGAGGCCGACCTCCTTGCGGTCGATGTCCACCCGGTAGCCACGGATGACACCGGATTTTTCCAGATTGCGGATACGGCGCAGACAGGGTGAGGGAGAGAGGTTGACCCGCTCGGCAATCTCCACATTCGTTGCCCTTGCATCCTCCTGAAGGGCTTCGAGGATGCCAATATCGAATTTATCCAAATTTGGCATAACCCACCTATATTTAGACTATAACTTCCCGAAAATTGCTGAAATCATACTTAGAGTGGCATCAACTTGCAAGGACATGCTCATGCCATCGGAGATATGTTTGTCTCGACCGAAAATCATTCGGGCAGATTTGAGAGGATACTCCGATGGTTGCTCTTGCTCAGGACTATAAGAAGTCAAATTCGCTCGGCGCAGGGTATGCCGGAGCGCTGGTCACCGTTTTCATCTGGGCCACATGGATCATTGCAACCCGTCACAGTAGCGGGACGCATCTCGGTACAATCGATCTCGGCCTTATCCGCTATGGCGTGCCGGCGCTGGTACTGGCTCCGATCTGGCTCAGGACCGGCCTTATCCCGCGTGATGTTCCGCTCGTCTTGCTGGCGATCATGGTCTGTGGTGCCGGCGCGGTATTCTTCCAGTTCACGACCTTCGCGATCCATTCGACGCCAGCCTCGGCCGTCGGCGTATTGCTAGGCGGCTTCATGCCGCTTGCTGCCACGCTGATCGGTGTCCTCCTTTTTGGTGAACGACCGGATCTTACCCGTTGCCTCGGCCTTGCGGCGATCATTGTCGGTCTTGCCATCCTGCTGGTGCTGGCGCTTGGCAATCACGCGATCTCCTGGATCAGCTTCGTCTTCCTCCCACTCGGTGCGCTGCTCTGGGCTGCCTATACCCATGCGTTCAAGCGTTCCGGCCTGACGGCCATGCAAGGCGGCGCACTGATTGCCGTCTGGTCATTCCTCATCCATGTTGGCCTTGCACTCGTCTTCGGTACGACGATCTTCGATGTTCCGCTGCCCGAGATCGGCTTGCAGTTCCTTAGCCAGGGCGTTCTGTCCGGATTGGCTGCTATGCTGGCCTATGGCATAGCCGTCCGCTCCCTTGGTGGCAGCCAGGCTGCGGCATTCAGTGCGCTGACACCGGTCCTTGCAGCCTTTGGCGGCGCATTCTTCCTTGACGAGCCGGTCGGTGTCTGGGAAATTGCCGCAGCAGGGATCACCGGACTTGGCGTTGCCCTTTCCACCGGTATCCTTTCGCATCGCCTCAAGGGATGATGCGAATGGTCAGCGCCTCGTCACCCCACGGGATCAAAGGAGGCAATGATGAACGAGCAGAAAATTACTCCGAAAATCACTCAGGCGATGGTCGAAGCCTATGATGAGTATACCCATCTGACACTTGATCGTCGCTCATTCATGGACAAACTGACCAAACTGGCCGGCTCCGGCGCTGCCGCCGCCATGATTGCACCGATGCTGGCGGCAAATTCGGCACAAGCTGCCATCATCGCAGCGGACGACAAGAGGCTTCGCACCAAGGACGTCGTTTACCCGGGACCGACGGGCGACATCAAAGGCTACAGGGCAAGCCCGGCCGAATCGTCCGGGAAACTTCCAGCGGTTATTGTCATTCATGAAAATCGCGGTTTGAACGATCATATTCGCGATGTTGCCCGGCGCATGGCGCTAGAAGGGTTTATTGCCCTCGCGCCCGATCTGCTGTCATCGGCAGGCGGGACCCCCTCCGACGAGGAAAAGGCGCGTGAAATGATCGGCGCGCTTGATTCAAAGACGGCGATCGCCGAGGGCGTGGCAATCATAGAATTTCTCAGGAATGACAAGGCAACCAATGGCAAGGTTGGCGCCGTAGGTTTCTGTTGGGGTGGCGGTATGGTCAATGACCTTGCCGTAAACGCCCCCGATCTCGGGGCAGGGGTGGCCTATTATGGCCGTCAGCCGAAGGCTGAGGATGTCGCGAAGATCAAAGCGCCATTGTTGTTGCAATATGCCGGACTGGATACACGGATCAACGCCGGCATCGATGCGTACAGGAAGGCACTCGAGGAAAACGAAAAGACGTTCGAGATTTTTGTCTACGAGGGTGCCAACCACGCTTTCAACAACGATACGTCGGCAGCCCGTTACGACAAGAAAGCAGCAGATCTCGCCTGGAGCCGGACTGTGGAGTTCTTCAAGAAAAACCTGAGCTAGATATCGACGTCGCGAAAACAAACAGAAACCAATTGCTTGCCGGATCGTCTGACGGCCACTACCTCTGTGCTGTAGAATGCGACAAGGAAAGCGCTGATGCGATTCGTTACCCTCCCTTTGAGCTTCGTGCTTTTTCTGCTGGCCAGTATATCGTCAAGCTTTGCACAAGAGACGGTTTTTCCTGGTGGTTCCGGTGTTGGCCTCGTGCCTCCCGCTGGCATGGCGGTGTCTTCCAGTTTCAGCGGGTTTGAAGATGCGGCGAAGGGTACTTCCATCGTTGTGACGGAGTTGCCGGTCGAAGCCTATGCGCCCATCGCCGCGAAGTTCAATCCGGAAGGTTTGCGCGAAACCGGGATAGAGGCCGCGGCGCCTCCCGAAGATTGGCCTGTCGAGGGTGCAGTCGTGTCGAAGCTCATTCGTGGCAGCCAGGTCGCGGCGGGCATCAAATACCGCAAATGGATCGTGCTGGTCGGGGCCAAATCCACGACGGCGATGGTTACGGTGCAGATTCCAGAGGGCGTCCAGGGCGGCCTATCGGACGCAGATGTCGAGAAGGCTTTGCACACCATCGCCGTGCGCACGCCGCCCGGTCTCGAAGAGCAGATTGCGGCGCTACCGTTCAAGGTAACCGATCAAGCCGGATTTCGGCCGGTACGTGTCATCGCCGGCGCAACCTATCTCCTCACCGAGGGCCCGAATGATGTGGCGACAAATTCCTTGCAGCCGGTGGTCGTTATTGCCTCAAACCTCAACACGGCGCCTGAACCCTCCGCGCGCATGGACTTCGCCAAACAGGCATTCGCCTCGCTGACAGGGATCAAGGACGTACGATCCGACAATGAAACCAGTTCGGAAGCCGATGGCGCCGAATGGGTCGAGATCGACGGCAGCGCCAAGGATGCGGCGAGCGGCGATGGGCTTTATGTCGCGCAGATCGCGCGATTTGAAACGAGCCGCTATGTCCGCGCAATCCTGATTGTACGCGACAGTGAAAAGGACAAATATTCCGAGCGTTTTCGCAAGCTAGCCAAGTCCATGACGATCAACTAAAATTAGGCATGGAGAAAAGCTACCGACTCACCAAGGACGAGATACGGCCACTTATCCGTAACTATGGCGGCTGTATCGCAACGGATACGATTACCATCGACGGTTATCCGGTGCGTTTCATGTACCGCGAAGATCCGGACAATGAGCTTGATAGCGGCTGGCGCTTTCTATCCGGCTTCGAAAGCGATGACTATATGGAAGATCCGGAAAACAGCGGAATCTTCGACGTCAACACCATCGCCAATTATGATCCCAGCATTATTCCGCTTCTCGATTCCCCCATTGGCAGCGTTTTTGAAAAGACAGGCGAGCAGGAACGCTTCGTTGCCGTTACCGATTGGCAACCCGGCGAGGACGATGACGACGACGAGGATTGAGCCTCGGGTTCTTCCGGGTATGGCCGTTGACCATCACACAGAGTTACAACTGGACAAGTCGCGTGCATTCCCGGAAAATGCACGCGTAAAAGGATGGTCTTGAGTTAAAGGGTGGATACTGGAATGGCATTGGCAGACGCAGGGGCATTGCTGCGCAACGAGAATGGGATCGCAACTGTCGTATCCATCCTCAAGAAACGCTTTGGCGACAACGCGCAGACCGGCAAGTCTATCCGCGAGCAGCACGCCCATACAACGAGCTATGTTCCAAACCAGGCACCAGATCTGGTCGTTTTTGCTGAATCCGTAGAAGATGTTCAGGAGGTCGTGCGGCTTTGCGGGGAATGGCAGGTCCCAGTGATTCCATTCGGCACGGGCACTTCTTTGGAAGGGCACGTAAATGCACCGGCAGGTGGCGTCTCGGTCGACCTTTCGCGTATGAACCGCATTCTCAAGGTTTACAGCGAAGATCTCAATGTCGTTGTGGAGCCAGGGGTCACGCGCAAGGAACTCAACGAATATCTGCGCGATACCGGCCTGTTTTTCCCCATTGATCCCGGCGCCAATGCGAGTCTCGGCGGAATGGCGGCAACGCGCGCTTCCGGAACGAATGCCGTGCGCTACGGCACAATGCGCGAGAACGTATTGGCACTGAAGGCTGTCATGCCGGACGGACGCCTGATTACCACGTCGAAGCGGGTCAAGAAGACCTCGGCCGGGTATGATTTGACGCGTTTGCTCGTCGGTTCGGAAGGGACGCTCGGCATCATCACGGAACTGACGCTGAAGCTCTACGGTATTCCGCAGGCGATTTCCGGCGGCATCTGCGCCTTTCCGGATCTTGAAAGCGCCTGCAATGCGGTGATTGAAACGATCCAGATGGGTATTCCGGTTGCGCGCATCGAACTGGTCAACCAGCTCGAAATGCAGGCCATGATCGCCTACTCCAAGCTCGACTACGATCCCGCACCTTATCTCTTCCTCGAGTTCCATGGCAGCGAAACGGGTGTCACGGAACAGGCGGAACTCTTCGGCGAAATCGCAGCTGCCAATGGCGGCGGCGAATTCAAGTGGACCGCCAATGCCGAAGAACGGGAAAAGCTCTGGTCAGCACGGCACAATTCCTACTTTGCCTGCATGACCCTCGCGCCTGGAAAACAATCGCTTTCGACAGATGTCTGCGTGCCGATTTCGCGGCTTGCTGAATGCATTGTCGAAACGGAGAAAGACATTGAGAAGAGCGGTCTGATTGCTCCGATCGTCGGTCATGCCGGCGATGGCAATTTCCACGTGCTTGTGCTGTTCGACGAGAAAGACGCGAAGGAAATCCAGAAGGTCGAGGCTTTTGTCGAGCGCCTCAATCTCAGGGCAATTGCGATGGATGGGACCTGCACAGGCGAACATGGCATCGGCCAGGGCAAGATCAAGTTTCTTAGGGCCGAGCTCGGCGGTGCCGTGGATGTGATGGAGTCCATCAAGCGGGCAATCGATCCGGAAAATATAATGAATCCTGGCAAGATCTTACGGCTATAGGTTCGCATATTGATTCCAGGCGCTAAACCGTTGTCTGAGCGTTGCAAATCAATGAGAAAGACTGTCATGTCTTTTCGTCGCCCAAAACCGGTCGTTGTGGTGCCCGGCGCGTATTGATTGGAGTGAGACACTGGCACGGCTGTTTGTTTTCATCGGTGGATTGTTGGTACTGGTGCTGACAGCAGCACTGGTCGTGCCATATTTCGTCGACTGGGCAGGTTATCGGTCCTCCTTCGAGCGTGAAGCTTCGGCATTGCTTGGCCGTCCCGTTACGGTCGCCGGAAGTGCCAGTGCGCGGCTTTTACCGTTTCCATCGGTGACATTTTCCGACGTAAAAGTCGGCGATCCTGATTCCGAGCCGGTCATGACCATCGACAAGTTTTCGATGGATGCGGAGCTTGCCCCCTTTATTCGCGGCCAGATCCTGATTTTCGACATGCGGCTCGAGAGGCCGACTGCTTCGGTTACGATCGACAAGGACGGGGTCGTTGATTGGGCGATCCGTCCGCAATCACCGTTCCGCGCCACGCAGGTCAAGCTTGAAAACGTGCGCATTACCGATGGTTCTGTGGTCATTCGCGATGCATCCACCGCAACGACCCGCACCATTACGGACCTTGATGCGACGTTGTCCGCCGCTGACCTTTCCGGACCATGGAAATTTGACGGAACGTTGCTGTTCAACGGCGAAAAGACTGGCGTATCCGCCTCCACCGGTGAGGTGAAACCGGATGGTACGCTGAAATTGCGTACGCGCATTACTCCGGACGGTATTCCAGCAGCGCTCGAAACCGACGGCGATGTAACCCTGAATCAGGGCGCATTGAAATATGCCGGGAGCATTGCCGTTCGTTCGGCGGATGAACTTGCTGCCGCAGCCGGTACCAAAGTCGCCGAGCAAGCGGAGCAGCCGCTGCTTTCAAGCATTCGCATGACTGGACGCTTTGAGGCCGATCACGCGAACGTCAGCATTCCTGAATTTCGCATGGAGCAGGGCACTGTCGACGACCCCTACATCGTCAATGGTAATGCGCTTTTCGACTACGGCAGCGATCCGCGTTTTGAAATCAAGGCTGACGGCCAGCAAGTTACTTTCAACAGTGAGAACGAAGCGATCAAGGGCGCCAGGGCCAAGCATGAAACAGCCGCGGGACGGCTCGGCGTTTTCCGGCGCCTGATGGATCAGCTGCCGATACCGACTATTCCCGGCACGATTGATCTGAAACTTCCGGCGATCGTTGCCGGCGATACGACAATCCGCTCCGTGACAATCGATGCCGCTCCTTCCGGAGGTGACTGGATCATCAAGCAGCTCAAGGCAGAATTGCCCGGCCGGACACAGTTCGAAGCCAATGGTACATTGCAGGTTGGCGAGGATTTCGGTTTTGACGGAAGATTGCTTGTGGCGTCACGCCAGCCATCCGGGCTTGCCGCATGGCTCACGGATTCGGTTGACGAGGCGATCCGGCGCCTGCCGGGTGCCGGCTTCTCCGGCGACGTCAGCCTGCATGATGAATTGCAAAAGGTTGATAATCTCGAACTGGCGTTGGGTGGTGCATCGCTCAAAGGCTCGCTTGTCAGAAGCGCCAAAGGTGAGTCCTTGCCACTAACGCAACTTACTCTCGAAGGTGGGGCGTTGAATGCCGATGCGCTGGAGGCTTTTGCAGCGATCTTCGGCAACAATGGAAACCCTGTTGAAGATGGTTCGCCGCAACTGCGAGGACAGGACCTAGACGTGCATTTGAAGGCGGGACCCGTCACGCATGATGGGCTGGTCGCAGAATCACTGGATACGGCTTTCCGCCTGCGCGACGGGGTCTTTGATATTGACAAGCTGATGATCGGCAATGTGGCGGGCGCGACCATTACGGCAACCGGAAGGCTCGAACCCTTCAAGCCGGATCCCACCGGCTCCATCGATTCCACGGTCTTGTCCGATGATCTCGCACCTTTGATTTCCGCCCTGGCGGCACGGGCTCCCGATTTTCCATTTCTCCGGGCCTTGAATGAACACGCTGCCAAATTTCCGGGGCTCTTCCAGGAAACGCAGCTCAGCATTCTTGCCAATACGCTGCTTGCGAAAGCCGGAAATGATGAATTTTCGCTGAGTGCGGCGGGCAAAACCGGACGAATGGACGTAACGCTGTCCGGTACAACCACGAAAAACCCGGACAAGTTGCGAACACTCGAACTGACAATGAATGCGCGCAGCGGCCATGCCGAAACATTGATGGCCTTGATAGGCCTGCCATCTTTGCCACTGGGGCTTGCTGGTGAACTCGAGGCCAATCTTGCGCTGAAAGGCGATGAGAAGGACGGTATCCAGACGCAGCTCGCCTTGAAGGCATTGGATGGGCAGGCGCTTGTGGATGGAAATTTCCGCAGTGCCGATGGTGGCCTGAGCGGTGAGGGACGCGCTTCGATCAAGGCCGCCGATTTTGAAGCTTATTTGGCGACAGCCGGTTATTCCCTGCCGGGATTTGGCAACGGCATGCCTGTCGATTTGGCGAGCAGTTTTCAGCTTGCCAAGGGTAGGCTGTCGCTGCCTGACTTGAGCGGCCAAGTGAATGGTACCAAACTGAGCGGACGGCTGGGGCTGGCGATCGAGAACAACGTACCCGCCGTTCAGGGCGATGTGACACTTGCCAGGCTCGATCTTCCATCGGTTGCTCAATTCATGCTGGGTGCCGATGCCCTGGATGGCGAGGGCCGGCAGAAATGGCCCAAACAGGCTTTTGCAGCGGCGCCGCTTTTTCCGGTGGCCTTCAACGTGAAACTGGCTGCTGGTGAAGCGGATGCGGGATTGCTTGGCTCCATCGGCAAATTTCAGGCGAATGCTGGTTTGAAAGACGGATCGCTGCGCTTCGACGAGGCGAAGGGCGAACTTCTTGGCGGCCGTTTCGACGGCATGTTCGAGTTGCGCAATACAAGCGGCACGGGTCTTGCAACGGGCCAGTTCACGCTGGATCAGACCGCTCTGGATGCGCTCTACAAACCCATTGAAGGCGAGCCACCGCTCAAGGGCAAAGCAAAGATTTCCGCTTCCATCAATGCAACCGGCACATCCGTTACCGAGATGATGGAATCCGTCGCAGGTTCTGGCGTTGTTTCCGTCAGTGATCTTGCGATCAATGCAATCAATCCGGCTGCGCTGAAGCCGATTTTGGTGGACGCGGATGCCATGGAAGGGCCGGTTACGGCGGCTTCGGTGACTGCAACAATCGGGAAATATCTGCATGCGGGCACGTTCAATGCGGGTGCCGCGGATTTTGCTTTTACGATCGCTGGTGGCATGGCGCGGACTTCGACATTCCAGCTTGAAAGTGCAGGTGCGGCGCTGACTGCCGATCTGCGATTCAATTTTCCGCAGACCACCCTGGCTTCGCAAGGGCGGTTTACCTTCGACCCGGGCATCGCAGTGGTAGCTGGTGCAGATCCGGTCATCGAGTTCAACCTCAGCGGCCCGTGGGATGCTCCGAAACTGGCTCTGAACCGCCAGCCGTTGGAGCAATTCTTGACCCAGCGTGCGCTTGAGCGTGAGCAACAACGTGTCGAGACGCTGCAGGCGGCCCTCGTCGAAAAGCAGCGCTTGCGCCGGGAGGCGCAGCTCTATCAGGCCCGTGCAGACGAACGCGTGCGTCTTGCCGAAGAAGCGCGCCTGAAGGCCGAGCAGGAAGCACGTGAGGCAGCGGAACGCGCGGCTGCAGAAGAACGGGCGGCACAGGAGCGCGCCGAGGCCGAAAGGAAAGCAGCCGAAGAAGCTGCTGCTAGCAAGGCGCTGGAACAATCCCAGCCCGCGCCGCCGCCAGTACAGCCGCAACAGCCCGAACAGGGC
The DNA here is from genome assembly GCF_002764115.1 of Phyllobacterium zundukense. NCBI lineage: Bacteria > Pseudomonadati > Pseudomonadota > Alphaproteobacteria > Hyphomicrobiales > Phyllobacteriaceae > Phyllobacterium > Phyllobacterium zundukense. The sequence goes on from NZ_CP017940.1 coordinate 1,053,621, forward strand.
GGAGCGACCGCCCAACCGCAAGGCACAGGGACGATCAACAAGCAATCTGTCGACGAATTCCTGAAAACACTCGAGCCCAAGTCCCTGGAACCGAAGATTCAGTAGAGTTGGTGCGCGTTAGCCTCCCCACGGTGCGGGAGGCTAACACGCACAGCAATCGCTCTATTGCCCGTTGTAGGCTTCTTTGAGTTTCTGGATATCGATTTTATACATCTGCATCATTGCTGCCATGACGCGGTCAGCTTTGGCCTGATCCTTGTCGCGCAGCATTTCTGGAAGAATGGAAGGAACGATTTGCCATGACAGGCCAAATTTGTCCTTGACCCAACTGCAGGGGCGAACTTCCCCACCACCGGCCGTCAGTTTTTCGGTCAGGCTATCCACTTCTTCCTGGGTACTGCAGTCAATGGAGAGAGAGATACCCTCGGTAAATTTGAACTCCGGCCCACCATTCAAGGCGATGTATTCCTGGCCTGCGAGCTGGAAAGTGGCGACCAGCAGCGAGCCTTCCTTGCTTCCCCCCTCTTTGCCCCAGTTGAGCGTATTGACAATTTTGCTGTCCTTGAAAATGGACATGTAAAAATCCATTGCCTCTTCGGCGTTTCCATCGAACCAAAGGCAGGGTGTGATCTTTTGTTTGGCAGGCATTGATTTCCCTTTCATCACGATTTGCACTGTCTGTAAGACGAATGAGATCTTGCCGATCCGACATAGCGGACGAATATTTTTTCACTTCGAGCCGATTGATGAATCAAAATCGGGGATTAGGAGCGATTGCTGCTGTTGTTTCTCACCCAGTCGAGTGCATGTATCCGCAGCGTCGACGAGAGGTTGGCATCGCGGTCCCGGTTTTCATCGATCTCGGCAATGAGACTTGCCAGCGTCATGTCACGGCTCTCGGCAATCGATAGGATAATGTCGTAAAATGCGTCCTCGAGCGAAAAGCTGGTACGGTGTCCGTGGATGGTGATCGATCTTTTGCGAACGAGGCTCACTTGCCGTCCGCATCCGATTCTGTGGGCCGTGTCATATCGCGCTTTTCGATCCGGTTATCGTCAAGAAAACGCTTGTCCTTACGGGCTGCTTCGCGCTCGAACTGCTTTTCGACCTTGGTCCGCCCGAACAGAATCCTGTTTTCAGCCGCCGACTTTTCCCGGGCGTCTTTCGCCTTGCGCTTCTTGACCAGTCGAAGGTTGACGATCTCGGCCATGGCGAGGTTATTTTTTCTTGCGGAAGGAATCCAGCGACACGACAGAAGCCGATGATTTTTCACCAGTTTCATCGGAAGCGACTTCTGTCTTCTCACCGGGTTTCACCGGCTTCTTCGCAGCCTTTACAGGTGGCTTCGGCTTGGCGCTGGGTGTCACAACTTTCTGCTTGTCGGTCGGCTGGGCCGGCGCAATGCTGGTGATGCCCTGGTCATTGTCACCAACAGCCTCTTCGACCTCTACATCGAATTCGAGTTCGAAATTCACCGAGGGATCGTAGAAGCCGCGGATCGCGGAGAAAGGAACGACCAGACGTTCCGGCACATCACCAAAGGACAGCCCGACTTCGAACAACGTGTCGGTGACCTGAAGGTCCCAGAACTGATGCTGGAGAACGATAGTCATCTGTTCCGGATATTTTTCGTGCAAACGTGTCGAAATGCGAACGCCCGGAGCACCCGTGAGAAAGGTTACGAAGAAATGATGGTTGCCGGGAAGACCTGCCTTGGCGACTTCGCCAAGCACTTTACGGATAACGCCGCGTAGCGCTTCCTGGGCGAGTATATCGTAGCGGATCATATCTTGTGGCATGCATTCTTATCCCATGGATTCACCCCTCCCTGTCAAGCGGAGATGGCAACCGTATTTCGATCATTATGGCGCATGGCTAACGGAATTGCGACCGATTGTCAGCCGCGTGATTAAATTAAGTTCTGTCCATGCCGCGCGAAAGCACGGACAGACAATTCAGCCTTCTTTTAAAGCAGATTTCAGCAGGTCGTGCCCGAGCAGTTTCGACAGGTTAGAGAACGATGATCTAACTGACCACAGCAAGCGACGGTGTGTGGGTTATATTCCCGACTGCGGGTTTCGAATAGGCGCGCAGGAATGTATTGACTGCGTTACGCGCTGCACTTTCCAACTCCTCATCTGTCGGTGTCCCGCCAAACAGACTGATCATCTGCAGGTCGGCGTTGACCAGCGCGAGAAACTGGCGTGCGGCGAGATCGAAATCGTCGATCTGCAAAACCCCTTTATGGCACAGTCGCGAAAACAGGGCGCCGAGAGCAGAGCTGATCTTGCCAGGACCATGCTGCCGCCAGCCTTCAAAAAGATGCGGATAGCGTTCGCCTTCCGATTGCACGAGCCTGCGCAGGAACCTTCCGTCCTGGTTGCACAGGCAATTCTTGCTCAAGCGAACGGCAAATGCGGTCAGATCGTCTTCAAGATTGTCGGAATTATCCGGAAATGTCGCCAGTATCGAATACAGCATGGCATTGGCGCGATCCATGACGTCTTCGACCACAGCAGTAAAGAGCGTTTCCTTTTCCCGGTAATGATTGTATATAGTCTGGCGCGAGACGCAGGCCTCTACGGCAATTTCATCAATACTCGCTCCAGAAAAACCTTCACGACAAAATACGTGCGCCGCAGCGTCGAGTATCGAAATGCGTTTTGAACATTGACCACGTTGGGTATGGCCTGTTGCCTTCAGTGCAGGTTCGTCGCGATTTTTCATGAAGCGAAGATAATGCGTGTTGACGTTTTAGACAATAGTGTCTAAGTTGACACCAGTGTCCAAATTATTAGACGTCGCCTGTGACCCGAGAGCACCGTCCTCCCAAGCCCCTGTGCACTCCTACTAAGTCCCGATACCAACCTCTCCTGAGAGCAACGCTGCACAGAAACGACCCGGTTTTTGCTTCGCAGTTTTCTGAAAGATCATCATCATGACGAGCTCCTTCTTTCGTACGGCCCTCATCCTTGGTCTCCTTACTGCCATCGGGCCCTTTGCAATCGACATGTATCTCCCGGCCATGCCTTCCATCGGTAAGGAACTTGGCGCGGAGAACAGCGTCGTGCAGATGAGCCTTCTGGCTTTCTTCATTTCCTTCGCCATCTTCCAGCTGTTCTACGGTCCCTTGTCCGATATGTGGGGCCGCAAGGCGCCGCTCTATATCGGTATCGGCCTGTTCGCGGTGGCAAGCATCGGCTGTGCCCTGGCTAGCGATATTGAGACCTTGATCGCTTTCCGCTTCCTTCAGGGTATCGGTGGTGCTGCGGGAATGGTTATTCCGCGTGCCATTGTCCGTGACATGCATACTGGCGTGCAGGCAGCACGGCTCATGTCACTGCTGATGCTGGTCTTCAGCATCTCGCCCATTCTCGCTCCGTTGACAGGTAGTGCCGTCATTGAATTCTATGGCTGGCGCGGTGTGTTCTGGGCGGTGATGATTGCCGCGTTCATCGGGTTGATCCTGCTGTCGACCCAGTTGAAGGAAACCCGCCCGAAAGCGGCACGCGCCGAAAGTGGTCTCGGAAGCGCCATGGCAGCCTATCGCCTGCTGCTGGGTGACCGCAACTTCCTGACGCTCACCTTTATCGGCGGCCTCGGTATCTCCAGCTTCCTGGTCTATCTGGCGAACTCGCCCTTCGTCCTCATTGACCATTATGGCCTGACGCCGACGCAGTACAGCATGGCTTTCTCGATCAACGCGGTTTCGTTCTTCACCGTCTCGCAGTTGACCGGCTGGCTCGGCGAGCGCTTTGGCCTTATCCGGGTGATGCGTTTGGCCGTCACCGCGTTTGCTTTGACGATGGCAGCTATGGTCGTCGTCATGGGATTGGGCTTCAACCAGTTGCCGGTAATGGCGGTGTTCCTGTTTGTCGGATATGGCTTCCTTGGATTGGTCATCCCGACATCGGCCGTGCTCGCGCTTGAAGATCACGGCGAGATCGCCGGTACTGCTTCGGCGCTGATGGGCACGCTGCACTTCGTGACCTCCGCCGTTGCCATGGTGATTGCCGGCCTGTTTTTCGACGGAACCGCCTTGCCGATGGCGGCTGGCATCGCGCTCTGCGCTGTGGGTGCGTTCGTGCTCACACAGGCAACGATCGGCCGGCGCCGTATGGTCGAGGCGGAAGCCGCTGCCGAATAGGAATTCTGATCCTCCGTCAGATATGAAGAGAAGGGCCCGGGACATCGTCCCGGGCTTTTTGTTTTCGCCCGCCGCCGCTACAGATCGGCTGCGCCAGAATCTCGGCAAGGATACCTCGTTCGTTTACCTGGGCGCGAGCGACGTAGTGGGAGAAATGCTGCGCTGCCAGGGCCGAACCTGCGATCAGGGTAATGGCTGTGGCCACAAAGGTCACAGCCAACCGAGCGCGCGGCCACCAGCCAAGCAGGGCTCTGAACCTTGTCCGCCAGGCCGTGATCAGGGCAATGAGCAAGGCTCCAAGGGCGCAGCACATCGTACTGGCTCACTTGTGAACGGAACAAGCGCAATCGGGCTCGTGGTAACGGCCATTGTTACCGACCATACCACCCTTGCCATACATGTTTTTCGGCCGCGCCCAATCAACCAGGTTATAGTGCGGCCCGGTTTCGTTGCGGCCCTTGGGCATGACGTCAAGATAGCCGTAAATACCAAGAAACTGTTCGCCGCCGCGGCTAAAGGCCGAATAGGTATGGAAGATCTGGCCGTCATCGTCCTTGTAGAAGGCGCTCTCGCCCGAGAGGTCTTCAAGGCCGGGATCGGTGTGCCGGTAATTGTAGTAAGCGTTCTTTTCTGCGACTTCCTTGGGGGTGAAGGATACGTTGAAGTCATAGTTGAAATCGCTGTGGAAAGACGAAACCCAGGGGAAGTGCCAGCCCATCGCTTTGCGCAAAGTCTCGATCTCTGCGATAGGTGCGCGCGCCACGGCCACGTAGGAAACGTCATGGTTCTCGAGATGCGCGAGAAGCCCCTCGACGTGATCGACTTCCAGTGAGCATCCAACGCATTGTTGCTCCTGGCCCGGTCCTTTCATGAAATGCTTGAGGAAGAGCTGGCTGCGTCCATCGAACAGGTCGGCCAGCGTTACCTTTCCCGACCGGCTATCGAAGACGTACTCCTTCTCGATCTTGACCCAGGGTAGGGCCCGCCGCCGTGCGCTCATTTCCTCCCGCGCCTTCGTAAAGGCCTTCTCCTTGGCCAGAAGGTCGATCCGCGCCTTCAGCCATTCATCCCGTGATGCGATCTCATGTTGCATTGCTTCCTCCTGTTGCCGAATGCTTCAATGGGAATTGCTGCTCTACTCTTGCGAAAGCAGTTCCTCGAGACGATCGAAGGCGCCGTTCCAGCCCTTCTCGTGACCGGTGCAATTTTCGGGTGTGTCGAAGATGCTTTGGCGGAATGTCATCAGTGTCCTGTCGTCCTGACTTTCGAACGTGATGTTGACGAGCGTTTCCATTCCGGCACGGCCATCTGCCTGATCCCAGGCGAAGGTGAATGCCAGGCGTTTGCCGGGCACGATTTCCTGGTAGACGCCGCCATGCCAGAGTTTTTCGCCACTGGCAGCCGAGTCGAGACAGGCGCGCCATTTGCCGCCGACCCGCAGATCGGCCTCCACATAAGTTGCGGGATAGTCACGCGGACCCATCCACTGCAACATGCGCCTGGGATCGGCGAAAGCATCGAAGACCAGCGCGGGCGGGGCATTGAACAGGCGCGTGATCGTAAGAATGCGGCCGGCCGTCTCGTTCATCGCGTGAGCTGTGTTTGTCTCAGACATCCTGCTCTCCATTTGTCTGTACATCCTGCAAATATTCCTCCAGCCGGTCGAAACTGCCTTCCCAAAATCGGCGGTAGCGTTCCAGCCAGTCCGTAGCTTCCTTGAGCGGCGCCGCGTTGAGACTGCAGGGCCGCCACTGGGCTTCACGGCCGCGGATCACCAGGCCGGCCCGCTCCAGCACCTTCAGGTGTTTGGTGACTGCGGGCCCCGACATCTGGAAGGGTTCGGCCAGTTCCGTCACCGAGGTGGTGCCGAGCGCGAGCCGCGCCAGGATGGCCCGGCGCGTCGGATCCGCGAGGGCCGAGAAGATATGGTCGAGTCGATCGGGTGTCATTTCGCATTAAACCAGTCGGTTATTTAACTATTTGGTTTGATACGCCATCCGAACGTTACCGTCAAGCCATGATTTGAATCGGACGAAACCCGGTTCAAAACGGCTGAAGATCTGCAGCAATGGAGAAAAGGAGAGTAGTGGAGGCTTCTGTTGCCAGGTGCCTCCGAACCCCGCCTAGAAGTGCGAACCCCTAGGACTTGATTTGAAGCTATCGCACCGCATTAAGCGGCGAGACGTGCTTCCGCATAGTTGTCGTTTGCAACTACAGAGTTAGCCCGATAACGGTGGTACAATGCCGGGCAAAAGTTCGATCTTTACACCCTTGTCGATCCTATTTCGCCCCCGCCAAAAAGCAGCGAGATCTGCTGCGTTTTGGTGGAGGCGCCGGGTACCGCCCCCGGGTCCAATGGGCTTATTGCATCGTCCGTTTATCACCATAGCCGACCGAAGCCGGCAGGACTTATATAGGACCTGTTTTATTGAATTGAAAGAGTGGATTGACTTGGAACGGATGCTAGGGAATGTTTCGAGGTGTCTAAAGAGTCATCGCCTCATGCATCTGCCAGTTTGTGCGATGTCTTCATTGTCAGGGAGGGTTGCAATGCCGGGCATTCAACCTAGCAATCGGGGGATTTTTCCATGAGTGACTATCTAAAGGATGTTCGCCATTATGATGCGGCTGCTGATGAGGCGACTGTCGCGAAAATCGTCAAACATCTCGGAATTGCCCTGCGCAACAGGGATTCGTCGCTGGTTTCCTGCACGGATCCGGAGGAATTGAAGCGTGTCCGCACCAATTGGGTCGAAAAGAAGCTCGGCCTCACCGACGCGGCCAAGGCCGATGCGGCGATCGAATCCGTGTGCGCTGCCATGAAGGCGGACAACAGCAAAAGCCGTGTCACGTTCTACTACCTGACCGCGAAGGCGCTCGGCGCACTCGGCAAGCTCTGATCATTTTCGGCCGACAATCGAATCATCCCCGGCGAATCACCGGGGATTTTTCATTGAGGCATGAATTTCGTCGCCGCAGCCCTGTGGATCACACACAAGTTTTAGTGCTTCGTTAGCCGAATCTGCTAATAGAAATTATGCGCACTTATCTCGATCTTCTTCAGCATGTGCTCGATACGGGCGTCGATCGTGGCGATCGGACAGGTACCGGCACACGTTCTGTCTTCGGCTACCAGATGCGATTCGATCTGGCAGCGGGCTTTCCGCTGTTGACAACGAAGAAACTGCACCTGAAATCCATCATCCATGAGCTTCTGTGGTTCCTGAAGGGCGAGACCAATATCGCCTATCTTAAGGAAAACGGTGTCACGATCTGGGACGAATGGGCTGACGAAAACGGTGATCTGGGACCGGTCTATGGCTATCAATGGCGGTCATGGCCGGCTCCCGAGGGCAGGCACATCGACCAGATTGCCGGGCTCGTAAGTGCGATACGCAACAATCCTCATTCAAGACGCTTGATCGTTTCAGCATGGAACCCGGCTCTGGTGGACGAGATGGCGCTGCCGCCCTGCCACTGCCTGTTCCAGTTCTATGTGGCCGATGGCAAACTGTCCTGCCAGCTTTACCAGCGCTCGGCAGATATCTTCCTAGGTGTGCCGTTCAACATCGCGTCCTATGCGCTGCTGACAATGATGGTAGCGCAGGTAACCGGATTGCAGCCCGGTGAATTCGTTCACACGCTTGGTGATACGCATCTCTATGCCAATCATTTCGAACAGGCGAGGCTGCAATTGACCCGCGTTCCCGGCCCGCTGCCGAAAATGCAGATAAATCCGGAAGTTACTGATCTCTTTGCCTTCAAGTATGACGATTTCCGTCTTGTAGATTACGTCGCCGAATCCAGCATCAAGGCGCCGATTGCGGTATAGACGCACTGCACAGGGCCTTGCGAAGACGAATACTCATTTGAAACGGATGTTGCCTGAATGATCAGTTTTGTTGTTGCCATTGCTGAAAATGGCGTGATCGGGCATGAAAATGGCCTGCCGTGGCGATTGTCTTCGGACCTCAAGCGGTTCAAGGCAACAACGATGGGCAAGCCCATCATCATGGGGCGGAAGACCTGGGATTCGCTCGGCCGACCTCTTCCCGGACGCACCAATATCGTCATTACCCGTGATCCGGCCTTTTCCGTCGAAGGTGTCATAGCCGTCCGCTCCGTCGATGAAGCGTTGATGATCGCTGGAAGTCATGCCGGCGCCGACAAGGTCAATGAGATATGCATTATTGGCGGCGGCGATATTTTTCGCCAGACTCTCAATCGAGTGGACCGGCTCTATGTGACTTGGGTTCTCGCGAAGGTTGAGGGTGACGTTCACTTCCCTCCCATCGATCCGAAAATCTGGGCTGAAATCTCCAGCGAAGATTTTCCACCGGGTGAAAAAGATAATTACGCGACGCGCTTTGTCATCTATGAGCGGCGCTGACACGCTGGCCAAGTGCAAGCGATATGAAAATATCGTGATAAGCGGGCTTAATCGTTCGACTTTTTACCAAATCCGCGTGAAAAGCGACCGCGTGCGTTGAAAGCGCGCCCCGCCATCCCTATAAACGGGACATCGGACTAGCGGGAGGATGCCACGGAGTGGCGCTTTCGTTCAAATTAAGAGGTAGGAATGCCCTGGAGTAATCAGAACGGCGGCGGCGGCCCATGGGGTGGCGGCGGTAACAATAGTGGCGGCGGTGGCCCTTGGGGTCAAAAGCCGCAAGGAGGCGGCGGTGGCAATCCACCCGACCTCGAAGACATCCTCCGCCGAGGTCAGGATCGCTTGCGTCAGGCACTTCCGGGCGGTTCCGGCGGCAGCCCGGCAATCTGGGGTCTTGTCGGTCTGGCGCTGGTGGCTTTCTGGCTCTTCCAGGCAATTTATACAGTCCAGCCGGACGAACGCGCCGTCGAGCTGCGTTTCGGCAAACCCAAGCCGGACATCTCTGAACCGGGCTTGCATTTCCATTTCTGGCCGATTGAATCCTATGAAAAGATCGAGATCGTCGAGAAGCAGAAGAATATCGGCGGGCAGGGCGCGCGCGGTGCCAAGGAAGGCCTGATGCTTTCAGGCGACCAGAACATCGTCGATGTGCAGTTCTCTGTGCTTTATCGCGTCTCGGATCCCGTCGCCTATCTCTTCCATGTCGAAAATCCTGAAAACCTTGTGCAGCAAGTGTCGGAAAGCGCGATGCGCGAGATCGTCGGCCGCAGCCCGGCGCAGGATATCTTCCGTGATAACCGCGCGGGCATCGCCAATGATGTACGTGGTATCATTCAGAAGACGCTCGACGAGTACGGCGCGGGCGTTGCGATCAATGCCGTGTCGATCGAAGACGCAGCGCCGCCGCGTGAAGTGGCCGATGCTTTCGATGAGGTCCAGCGTGCCGAACAGGACGAGGACCGCTTCGTGGAGGAATCAAATCAGTATTCCAACCAGAAACTCGGACAGGCGCGCGGTGAAGGCGCGCAGATCCGGGAAGACGCTGCAGCCTACAAGAACCGTATCGTGCAGGAAGCGGAAGGTGAGGCGCAGCGCTTCACCTCGGTCTACGACCAGTACGTCAAGGCACCGGAAGTTACCCGCAAGCGGCTTTTCCTCGAAACCATGGAGCGTGTGCTGAAGGACTCAAACAAGGTGATTGTTGATCAGAGCGGCCAGAGTGTCGTTCCTTATCTTCCTCTTCAGGAACTGACCAAGCAGCGCCCGGCCGCCGTCGAGGGGACAAAACAATGAACCAGAACCGTTTTCCTCTTCTCGCGGGCCTGATCGCGTTCATCGCCTTGCTGGCCTATTCGTCCATCTTTGTCGTCAGGGCAGGCCAGCAGGCCATTGTCCTGCGCTTTGGTCAGATCGTCGATGTGAAGGCCGACCCCGGCATCTATTTCAAGCTGCCTTTCGGCTTTCTTGAGGCCGACAATGTGCAGATGATCGAAGATCGCCTCCTGAGCTTCGAACTCGACAACATCCGCGTCCAGGTTTCGGGCGGCAAGTTCTACGAGGTCGATGCCTTCCTTGTCTACCGTATCACCGATCCACGCAAGTTCCGGCAAACTGTGTCCGGCGACGTGACGCTGGCAGAAGCACGCTTGCGTACTCGTCTCGATGCGGCGTTGCGCGGGGTTTACGGTTTGCGCGGCTTTGAAGCGGCGCTCTCCGACGAGCGTGCCGGTATGATGCAGGAGGTGCGTGAACAGCTCCGTCCCGATGCGGAGTCGCTGGGGTTGCAGATCACCGATGTCCGTATTCGCCGTACTGACTTGACCCAGGAAGTCTCGCAGCAGACCTTCGACCGCATGAAGGCCGAACGTCTGGCGGAAGCAGAACGTCTGCGTGCGCGTGGCCGTGAAGCTGCCCAGCGCATCAAGGCGATCACCGACCGCCAGGTTGTTGAGATTATTGCGGAAGCACGCAAGGAATCGGAGATTGCCCGAGGCCAGGGTGAGGGTGAGCGCGGCCGCATCTTCGCTGAAGTCTTCTCGAAGGATCCGGATTTCTTTGCCTTCTACAGATCCATGACGGCTTATGGCACGGCCTTGGATAATACGGGAACGACAATGGTGCTTTCGCCGAATTCCGAGTTCTTCCGCTATTTCCAGGATTCCAACGGGGCTTTGCCGCCGGTCAGCGGTGCAACGCCGCCAGTGGCTCCGGCACCAGCGCCTGCCCCTCAATAGGGGCGGGTGTAGCTTATGGTCGATTTTATGGATGCCGTGGGACTGTTCCTCGTTTTCGAGGGGCTGCTCTACGGCTGTTTTCCACTGATCGCAAAACGCCTGGCGCGGGATGTCAGCGAACAACCGGATGGATTCCTGCGTATTGCAGGCGTCGCATCTGTTGCAGTTGGCGTGGCCGTCGTGTGGCTGGCGCGCGGATAACGGCGAAATCTTGCCCGCCTTCATCAAACCTTCGTGTCGGCGGCCATATTTTTGTCTACTCTAGTCGTTCTGTTGTATGATCTGAGCTCACCGATAAAGGCCCGAACGCATGGTTTTCAACACTGGTCGCCCTGTTCTCCGTTCCGCCACTGCGGCAATCGCGCTGATTGCACTGACCGCGACAAGCGCCTCTCCGGCGTTTGTAACCCTGGCCAGGGCTCAGACCCAGGGTGCTCCGGTTCCCAACAGTGAACAGCCAAGGGCGCAAGGACCCGCATCTGTGGCCGATCTTGCCGAAGGGCTGATCGACGCCGTCGTCAATATTTCTACGTCGCAAACGGTCAAGGGACAGGATGGGGATTCGGGTCCCGTGCCGATGCCGAAAGTTCCGGAAGGCTCGCCCTTCCAGGAGTTCTTCGATGAATATTTCGGCAAGCAGAATCCCGGCCAGAATAATCCGTCCCACAAGGTTCAGTCGCTTGGCTCCGGCTTTGTGGTCGATGCCGAACAGGGCATTATCGTTACCAATAATCACGTGATTGCCGATGCGGACGAGATCGAAGTCAATTTCAATGATGGCTCGAAACTGAAAGCTGAATTGATTGGCAAGGATACCAAGACTGACCTCGCCGTTCTCAAGGTCGACCCGAAGAAGCACAAGCTGGTTGCCGTCAAATTCGGCGATTCGTCCAAGACGCGGATCGGTGACTGGGTCATGGCGATCGGCAATCCGTTTGGCTTTGGCGGCACGGTAACCGTTGGTATTGTCTCGGCGCGCAATCGAGATATCAATTCGGGTCCTTACGACAATTTTATTCAGACCGATGCTGCGATCAATCGCGGCAATTCCGGCGGGCCGCTCTTCGATATGTACGGGCAGGTCATCGGTATCAATACGGCGATCATTTCGCCGACCGGCGGTTCGATCGGTATCGGTTTTGCCATTCCGGCGGAACTGGCTTCGGGCGTCATCGCGCAGCTGCGTGAGTTTGGCGAGACACGGCGCGGCTGGCTTGGCGTGCGCATTCAGCCCGTCACGGACGAGATTGCCGAAAGCCTGGGCATGCCGTCGAGCAAGGGCGCCCTGGTTGCTGGCATCATCGACGGTGGACCGGTGGCCAATGGCTCGATCATTGCAGGCGATGTGATCATTCGCTTCGATGGCAAGGCGGTCAACAACGTCAAGGATCTGCCGCGTGTCGTCGCCGAGAGCCCCGTGGGCAAAGAGGTCGATGTTGTCGTTATCCGCAAAGGCAAGGAGGAGACCGTGAAGGTCACGCTCGGCCGCCTGGAGGACAGCGAGCAACAGGCGAAGAAGGACGACCAGACCGGGCAGGGCGAGGACGGTGCGGTTCAGGATGTCGATGTGCTGGGCATGACGCTTGATAAGCTCGATGATGACAGCCGCAAATTATTCGGCATCTCAAAGGAAGTTCAGGGCGTTCTGGTCACCGAGGTCCAGAATGACTCGGTTGCTGCTAACAAGCGTATTCAGGCGGGCGATGTGATCGTCGACATTGCGCAGGAAACGGTTTCAACGCCGGAAGATGTCGCGGCACGGATCGAGAAGCTTCGTGACGAGGGCCGCAAGAACGCCCTGCTCATGCTGGCGTCAAAGACCGGCGAACTACGCTTCGTCACGCTCCAGATGGATTGATCGCGATATATGCAGACCGAAACGGTTTTGACGAGAATCTACGAATTTTGCACAAACTTCGGCGAATCCCATACAAGAAATCGCGATTCTGGGACGATTTTTGCAACGTTCGCGTGAAAAATTGGTGTAGTGACGCGAAATTGCGCCGGATCAGCCAAGGATTTACTCAAACCACGAAATCGGTTTTCCGGTATCCCTGGATATAGAGAAGCGCGGTCAAATCGCCGTGGTCGATCCGCACCTTGGCCTGCGCTGCGACCGACGGTTTGGCATGCAGCGCCACGCCAGTGCCCGCCAGTTGCAGCATGCCGAGGTCGTTGGCCCCATCGCCGACAGCGATGGCTTCCTGTGGCGACAGACTGAAACGATCGCAGATCGAGCGTAGCGCGGCGACCTTGGCCTCGCGGCCGAGTATGGGTTCCTTCACTTCGCCGGTGAGTGTTTTTCCGTTATCTATCAATATATTGGCGCTGTTCTCGTGAAAGCCGATCATGTCTGCGATACGTTGGGTGAAGACTGTAAATCCACCGGAGACGAGCGCGGTATAGGCGCCGTGTTTCTTCATCGTGCGCACAAGTTCAGGCCCGCCGGGCATCAAGGTGATGCGGCTCGCGATGACTTTGTCGATCACCGTATAGGGAAGGCCTTTCAGGAGAGCGACCCGTTCGCGCAAGGCGGGTTCGAAGGCGATTTCGCCATTCATCGCTCGTGCGGTGATTGCCGCGACCTTGTCGCGCAGACCCGCCTCTTCAGCCAGCTCATCGATACATTCTTGCTGAATCATGGTCGAATCCATGTCGGCGATCAGGATTTTCTTGCGCCTAGTATCTTGATTTTGCACGATAATATCAATCGGTGCATCGTCGATTGCTCGCGTCAGCTCAGCATGGGTTTCGGCGGCGTCGACGCCATCCCTGAGGGCAACGTCACAGGCGATTCCATCTGCCAGCCAGTAAAGACCTGTTGCATTGACCGCCGCCGAGGCTTTAATCCCCAGCGAGGGTACAAGGCTTGAGGTGGCGGGATTGGCGATAAGCGTGGCCATCAAGGGCATGGGGCTATTTCCGATTGGACGGTTGATGTGACAACAAGACAGACAATCCTGATAGCCGGACCAACGGCCAGCGGCAAGTCGGCGCTGGCGCTTCGTTTGGCCGAAGAAACCGGTGGGGTGATTATCAACACAGATTCCATGCAAGTCTATGATGTGTTGAACCTTTTGACGGCGCGCCCAGGGCCGGACGATCTGAAGATTACGCCGCACTATCTCTATGGCCATGTTTCGCCGGCCATAGCCTATTCAACAGGCCGGTGGCTCGCTGATGTTGAAAGTGTGTTGGACAGGCCGGAACTAACTGAAAAAACTGTGATTTTTGTTGGTGGCACCGGGCTTTATTTTCGCGCGCTTCTGGGGGGACTTTCCGCCATGCCGGACATCCCGGCAAATGTGCGTGCCTACTGGCGCCAGCAGGACGCAGAGCAAGGGGCAGAAAAACTCCATGCTATACTTGCTGGGAAGGACTCCTTGGCTGCGTCAACGCTACGTCCGACTGACAGCCAAAGAATCGTCCGGGCTCTGGAGGTCATCGATGCTTCGGGCCGTTCCATCATTGAATGGCAAAAGGAAACGGGCAGACCGCTGATTGATGCATCGGTCGCGCGCAAGATCGTTATCGACCCTGATCGGCAATGGCTCGGCACGCGCATCGCAACGCGGTTCGAAATGATGATGAAGGGCGGAGCGATAGATGAAGTCAAGGCATTGTTATCGCTTGGTCTTTCTGGCGATCTTCCTGCCATGCGTGCCATTGGCGTGCGCGAGATCGCAGAAGTGCTTGCTGGCCGGCTCCGTACCGAAGAGGCAGCTGAGCTTGCGACAATTGCCACCAGGCAATACGCCAAGCGGCAAATGACCTGGTTCCGCAACCAGCTCAGCGACGGCGACGGTTGGGAGAGGCTGTCTTATCCGTGAGATATCAGCTCTTGTCGTTGCGGAAAGTCCGAATGAGATCGCTGGCCCGGAACCGTTCAGTGCTTTCCGGTTGCGGTTTGGGCGCTTCTTCCTTTCGGATTGCCGCATCGATATTACGCCATTGCGATCTTACTGGCTCCTGAGGCAGCGGCGCGGATGGACGCTGATTTGCGATCGGACTGCTAATGATGGTTTCGAAATTGTCGGCCGCGTCGTCGTTGCTGGTGCTTTCCGCTGCGTTGAGCTGGCGCATCCGCATCAGAATGGTGTCGAGAGATATGTGGGAATCGCCGAGCCGTACTGACTGCTGAGTTCTTGCCATATGGGCGGCAGGGAGTTGGTCGGGAGCGATGGTCTCGAACATCATGCGCATCGGGGTCGGAACTGCTTCACCGAAGGCGATGGCTTCGCGGTTGGCTATAGATGACAGGAAACCTATCGTGCTTTGCGACGCGCCGGTAATGGCGCTGCGAATAATTTCCTGGTCGCGTTCGTTGCCCAAGCGCATGGCAAATACCGTACTGCACTGGGAGAGGATGGTTGAATCGAGCTCACCTGGCCGCTGTGTGATAACCGCGAGATATACCCCGTATTTGCGCCCTTCCTTGGCGATACGCGCAATAGCCTGCCGCGTCGGCCAAAACCCTGCATTGGCGTCAGCAGGGATGTAACGATGGGCCTCTTCGCAAACAACGAGCGTCGGCACCCGCCCATCGCTCGACACTGCGAGATCAAAGGCCATACGGCAAAGGACCGAAGCAACAGAATTGACCACTTCGGAAGGCAGTCCGGCCAGCTGGAAGACGCAAATCGGTCGATCATTTTTCGGTATGCGGAAAATGTGCCCAATGGTCTGGCGCATGGTATCGAGTGTCGTGGGCGCTGAAAACATGAAGCGATAGCGGGGATCGGCAACCAGCGCCTGCAATCTCTGTTTGAGCGCTTTCATTGTCGGGCGATCCGGTTTGCCGTCCAACTGCCCGATGCGCTCTTCAATCAGCTTAATGAGATCTGCCATCCGATACGGTGTCGGCGTGTCGGCGGTCATCGACGAATAGTCGCGGTCTTTCTTCAACAGAGAGGCGCTGGTCGTGGCCTCGGAACTTGCAAAACGCTCCCTGGCGAGCGGGATCAGGTCACGCAAAGCATCAACCTCTGCTGCAACCGTTGGCCTTCCACGGAAGACGGCCTCAGCAAATTCTTCCAGCCTGAACAGCCAATAGGGTAATTCGAACGTATTGTAGTCGATCGAAATGGCGTGCTCAGGAAAGGCGCTGGCAAATTCATTGTGCGGATCGAGGATCAGGACTCGCAAATCCGGTCGTTCGCTGATGATCTTGCGCAAGAGCAGCGATACCGCACTCGATTTACCGACACCCGTGCTGCCAAGCACGGCAAAGTGCCGCGATACAAGACTGTCGATCGAGATCAGGGCAGGAATCTCGGCATTCTGCGACAGATGGCCGACCGAAACGGTGTTTTTGAGTGTTGTTGAATAAATCGTCGCCAGATCCGTGGTGCGAATGCGATGCGCTATCGCGCCCATATGCGGGTAGGTGGCGATACCCGAAGAAAACCGCAACGTGCCGTCCCTCTGCGTATTAACCTGCCCGACGAGCTCGACATGGATGTGGATGCTTTGGTCCGTTTCCTGCACCCACTGAGCATTGGGGACCTCGACCTTGTAGACAAGACCAACAACACGGCTGGTAGCAACCTGAATGGAGATCAACTGGCCGACGGTCCAATAGTCGTCGGATGCTGTCGCGGAAGGGCCGGTTTCGGCGTGAATAACGGCCTTTTCGCCGTTGCATTCGATGACATACCCATCAGTCCGGTTTCGAACCAACGGCCTTGGCTGATCGGAGTGCAAGGCTTCAGAGCTCATTGGCGATATTCAATCCGGGAACCTGACGAAAATTCTATTACTAGGACTTGATCAGCCATCCTATGCGCAAGGCATTGAGAATATCTTAGCGCGGTCGTTCGCATTTGAGCGTTGTTTGCGTGCTGTTGCAGGCTTATTCGCAAAGCAAATTCATTTCACCTGCATTTTGCCGTTGACGGATAGAATTTGCCTAATTATCGTCCGCGACCATGAAAACAGTTCTTATCGTCGTGGGATCGCGCATGGGCAGGGTGTTGTAAGCACCCGGCGAAAGCTCCCATGCGCGAAAAACAGGCTCCTTCGGGGGCCTTTTTATTTTCAACATCTCAGTTAAACGAAAACACCTTCTGAAGGGCCGAGCGCCACA
Source organism: Phyllobacterium zundukense (assembly GCF_002764115.1). Taxonomy (NCBI): domain Bacteria; kingdom Pseudomonadati; phylum Pseudomonadota; class Alphaproteobacteria; order Hyphomicrobiales; family Phyllobacteriaceae; genus Phyllobacterium; species Phyllobacterium zundukense. Next base: position 1,070,477 of record NZ_CP017940.1, read on the forward strand.
GAATATACGGGAAGAGATCGATGACCGCAGAAAAACAGGATAGTGACAGCCATACATCGCAACGCCGTGAAATGACCGGCGCCGAAATGGTCGTGCAGGCCCTCATTGATCAGGGCGTTACGGATATTTTCGGCTACCCGGGCGGTGCTGTCCTTCCGATTTACGATGAGCTCTTCCAGCAGGACAAGATCAATCACGTCCTGGTTCGGCACGAACAGGGCGCCGGCCATGCTGCCGAAGGCTATGCCCGTTCGACCGGCAAGGTTGGTGTCATGCTGGTGACGTCGGGTCCTGGTGCGACGAATGCTGTAACGCCACTTCAGGATGCGCTGATGGATTCCATCCCACTGGTCTGCATCAGTGGGCAGGTTCCAACCAGCCTGATCGGTTCGGACGCTTTCCAGGAATGCGATACCGTCGGCATTACCCGCCCTTGCACCAAGCACAATTGGCTGGTGAAAGACGTCAATGATCTGGCGCGCGTTCTGCACGAAGCGTTCCATGTAGCAAAAACCGGTCGTCCCGGACCCGTGCTCGTTGACGTCCCCAAGGACGTTCAATTTGCAACCGGCATGTACACACCGCCTGAAACCTCGCCGCGCACGAGCTATAACCCCAAGATTCAGGGAGATATCGAGGCGATCAAGCAGGCGGTTGCGCTGCTCGTATCGGCAAAGCGTCCCGTTATCTATTCCGGCGGTGGTGTTATCAATTCCGGCAACGAAGCCAGCAAGCTGTTGCGTGAATTGGTGGAGCTCACCAATTTCCCGATCACCTCTACGCTGATGGGCCTCGGCGCCTATCCGGCATCGGGCAAGAATTGGCTCGGCATGCTTGGCATGCACGGAACCTATGAAGCCAATATGACAATGCATGATTGCGACGTCATGTTGAACATCGGTGCGCGCTTCGATGATCGTATTACCGGCCGTATCAGTGGTTTTTCGCCGAATTCGAAGAAAATTCATGTCGATATCGATCCATCCTCGATTAACAAGGCGGTTCGTGTCGATGTTCCTGTCATTGGCGATGTTGCGAATGTACTCGAAGACATGGTGCGGCTGCTGCGGGCTTCTTCAGTCCAGCCCGACAAGAAGGCGATAGGCGAATGGTGGTCGCAGATCGATAGATGGCGGTCGCGCAAGTCCTTGTCCTATACACGCAACAAGGACGTGATCATGCCGCAATATGCGCTGGAACGTCTCTATGCCCTGACGAAGGATCGTGACACCTACATCACGACCGAAGTCGGCCAGCATCAGATGTGGGCGGCGCAGTTTTACGGTTTCGAGAAGCCCAATCGCTGGATGACATCGGGCGGCCTTGGCACGATGGGCTACGGTCTGCCGGCAGCGCTGGGTGTGCAGATTGCCCATCCGAATTCGCTGGTCATCGACATTGCGGGTGACGCTTCTGTACAGATGACCATGCAGGAGATGAGTGCGGCGGTTCAATATGAGGCGCCGATCAAGATTTTCATCCTGAACAACCAGTATATGGGAATGGTGCGCCAGTGGCAGCAATTGCTGCATGGCAACCGTCTCTCGCATTCCTATACGGAAGCCTTGCCGGACTTCGTCAAGCTGGCGGAGGCTTATGGTGGGCATGGGATCCGCTGTGAGAAGCCGGGTGATCTCGATGATGCGATCCAGGAGATGATCGACGTCAAGAAGCCGGTTTTGTTCGATTGCCGCGTTGCCAATCTGGCAAACTGCTTCCCGATGATCCCTTCCGGCAAGGCACACAATGAAATGCTTTTGCCCGATGAGGCAACGGATGAAGCGGTCGCCAATGCCATCGATGCCAAGGGCAGGCAGCTCGTTTAAGGTACCGGAGAGGATAAACAACATGAACGCTCAAAACCTGGCCTCCGGCTCGGCATATTTCATCGCCAAGGAGACCGAACTACCGGTCACCACGGTTCTATCGGTCCTTGTCGACAACGAACCGGGCGTCCTTGCCCGTGTTATCGGACTGTTCTCCGGCCGCGGCTATAATATTGAAAGCCTTACGGTTTCGGAAACCGAGCACGAACAGCATCTGTCGCGCATCACCATTGTGACGCGCGGCACGCCGCACGTCCTCGACCAGATCCGCCACCAGTTGGAACGCATCGTTCCGGTCCATCGCGTGGTGGATTTGTCGGTGCGTGCCGACGAACTCGGTCAGAGCGGACCCATCCAGCGCGAACTGGCATTGGTCAAGGTCGCCGGTCTTGGCGAACATCGCAACGAGGCGTTACGTCTCGCCGATGCGTTTCACGCCAAAGTTACGGATGCAACGACCGAGCATTTCATTTTCGAGATCACCGGCAAGGGCTCGAAGATTGACCAGTTCATCGCCATCATGAAACCGCTCGGTCTTGTTGAGATCTGCCGGACCGGCGTTGCCGCAATGAACCGCGGCCCATTGGGCATGTAGTGGGGCTCCCGTCTGAAATCTCATCAGGGATGCAATTGTATCCCTGACAAGATTGTCATTGAGCCAAATCGCATCCGATCCTAGCGTTCCGCCATCCATCAGGTTTGATTTGACAATGACGCTCGAGATTTTTCTGACACTGCTTGTCTTCGCTTTCGTGACCTCGATCACGCCGGGGCCGAACAACTTCATGCTCCTGGCTTCGGGGGTCAATTTCGGCTTCAAGCGCACGATCCCGCATATGTTCGGGATTGGCAGCGGGTTCTTCTCCCTGCTGCTGGGTGTTGGGCTGGGGCTGGGTGCTCTGATCCAGACGTTTCCGCTCTTCTACACCATTCTCAAGTTTGCGGGCGGCGCGTACCTCATTTACCTCGCCTACAAAATCGCGATGTCCCGTTCGCTCAATGCCGTCGACGGCAAGGCCCGGCCAATGACGTTCATGGAGGCAGCTGCGTTCCAATGGATCAATCCCAAGGCGTGGGTCATGGCCATCACCGCGATGGCCACCTACACCTCGCCTGACGCCTATTTCGCGACCGTCTTGATCGTCGGCATTGCCTTTGCCCTCGTCAATATACCGTCGGTGTCAAGCTGGGCCGCTTTTGGCCAGATGATGCGAGGCTGGCTCGCCGACCCGGTGCGCCTCAAATGGTTCAACATCACCATGGCGATCCTGCTTGTCGCCAGCCTGTGGCCGATGCTGAAGTGAGCTTGCACCCGGAAGAAGACGCGCATAAGATTTTCCCATGCCACACGACCACGATGACCACCACCACGATAATGAACTCGATCCCATGGCCGCGCGGGTGCGGGCGCTGGAGACGATCCTGACCCAAAAGGGTCTTATCGATCCATTGGCCATCGATGCGATCGTCGAGACCTATGAAACGAAGGTCGGGCCGCGCAATGGAGCCAGGGTCGTGGCGAAAGCCTGGATTGATCTTGAGTACGCCGAATGGCTGAAGCGCGATGCGACAGCAGCGATCGCCTCGCTTAGCATTACCGGGCGGCAGGGCGAGCACATGCAGGCGGTGTTCAACACTGCGGATACACATAACCTCGTCGTGTGCACCCTATGCTCGTGTTATCCGTGGTCTGTACTTGGTCTGCCGCCGGTTTGGTATAAATCGCCGCCATATCGTTCGAAGGCAGTCATTGATCCGCGTGGCGTGCTGGCTGAGTTCGATGTTGTCATTCCCGAAACCACCAACATCCGTGTGTGGGATTCGACCGCAGAACTGCGATATCTCGTCGTGCCGCTGCGGCCAGCGGGCACAGAAGGGCTTAGCGAAGACCAGTTGGCCGATCTTGTCACTCGCGATTCCATGATCGGAACCGGGCTGGCACTTGCGCCGGAGGCTGCATGAACGGCCCGCAGGATCTTGGCGGGCAGATGGGCTTCGGCCCGGTCGCCCCGGAAAAGGATGAACCGCTTTTTCATGCGGGCTGGGAAAAGCGCGCTCTTGGCCTGACACTTGCGGCCGGCGCCATGGGACACTGGAATATCGACGAAAGTCGTCACGCGCGTGAAAGCCTGCATCCGGCGGATTATTACTCCTCCACCTATTACGAAATCTGGATCAAGGCGCTGGAGGTGCTTCTCAAGCGCCACGGATTTGTCTCGCCGCAAGAGCTAGAGACAGGTCACTCCCTCGGGGCGGGCACGGAGCCCAAGCGTACTTTGAAAGCGGAGAACGTGGCCGCAGCACTGGCGAAGGGTGGTCCCTGTGACCGGCCTGTGGCCGGGGCCCCACGTTTCAAAGCCGGCGATCGTGTGAAGACGCATAATTTCAACCCGGAGACGCACACGCGCTTGCCCCGTTATGCAAGGGGCAAGACGGGACGAATTGAAGCCGTCCGCGATGGCTTTGTTTTCCCGGACACCAATGCCCACGGCAAAGGCGAAAACCCGCAATATGTCTATACGGTTGTGTTTTCTTCCGCCGAGATTTGGGGTGAGGGGGCAGATCCGACGCTGACCGTCAGCATCGATGCCTGGGAGAGTTATCTTGAGCCTGCGTGAGCTGATTACCCATTCACGAGGGCTTGCTACAAGTGGGGATGCACCGGTCTTTGCCGAGCCATGGCAGGCGGAAGCCTTCGCGATGGTGCTTGCGCTGCATGACCGGGGCTTGTTCACTTGGGATGAATGGGCGAGTGCCCTCTCGGCACAGTTGAAGCGTCCCGGAGCCCTGGATGATGGCAGCGACTATTATCAATGCTGGCTTGCGGCGTTGGAATCGCTCATTGCCGCGAAAAATATCGCGGGCAAAGATGATATTGACCAACTGACTGCCGCCTGGCAGCGCGCCGCCCATGCAACTCCGCACGGGCAACCAATCAAACTTGAAAATGATCCGGATCGGTCTTGAGATGCAAATATCGTTGAGAATTCGCCGGATGGCGCTGTTCATTCTGTTTGCCTGGCCTGTGCTCATTGCGAGCCACCGTCATGGCCCAAGATGCCTCCTGGCCAACGGTCACGGAAGAGGATCTGCGCAAGGCCATCACTGGAACGACCTTGACAGGTGAAGTCAAAGCCGAACCCCCGTTCAACTTCAGCGAATTTCTGGCATCGGATGGCAAGTCTCGCGGCAAGATGATTGAGTGCTGCAAGCCGGAACAGGTTGTGACAAAAGGCATGTCCTACGCGGGCGAATGGACGCTGGAGAAGGACAGTCTCTGCCTTACTTATGAGGGCGAAGAGCAGAAGATTTGCTGGCGACTGCAGGTCAAGGGCGATCGCTTCCGCATGGTCGACCATCAATTCGGCCGGGTGGGCGAGGGACAGATTCGGCCAGGAAACCCCGATAACCTATGAGTCTAACGCCGGTAGCGTCCATTTTCCTTGCCCTTTGACGGCGAATCCTGTCACTCAGGGCCATGCAATTATCACCGCAACAGGATGAAGCGCTTCGAGCCGTTTCAAAATGGCTGAAAGACGGGCGCAGCCCGATTTTCCGGCTTTTCGGCTATGCCGGCACCGGCAAGACGACGCTTGCCCGCTATTTCGCCGAGCATATTGAAGGCGATGTTCAGTTTGCGGCCTTTACCGGTAAGGCTGCACAGGTTCTGCGTTCCAAGGGCGCCGCGAATGCCCGTACTCTGCACTCGCTCATTTACCGGCCGCGCGGTGAAGAGGCTGTGGAGAATGAAGCCACGGGCAAGACCAGCATCGCCCCGACATTTTCGCTGAACCGCCAAAGCCCTGTCTCCAAGGCCAGGCTCATCGTCGTTGACGAATGCTCCATGGTGGACGAACAATTGGGGCGCGATCTCATGAGTTTCGGCACGCCCATTCTCGTGCTGGGTGACCCTGGTCAGCTGCCGCCGATTTCCGGCGGTGGGTTTTTCACCGAGCACGAACCTGATTTCCTCCTGAGCGAAATTCATCGGCAGGCGCGCGACAACCCCATTATTCGTCTTGCGCTCGACGTTCGTGAGGGGCGGGAATTCACTTACGGTGATTTCGGTGCGGCAAAGGTCATTTCCAAGACCGACGTGACGCAGGAGCTTGTGCTTGGCGCCGACCAGGTGCTGGTGGGTACCAACCGCACCCGCCGGCGTTACAATCAGCGGCTGCGTGAGCTGAAAGGTTTTTCGGCGTCGTTTCCGCAGGCTGGTGACAAGCTGGTCTGCCTGCGAAACGATCCAGCCAAGGGTCTGCTGAATGGCTCGCTCTGGAAAGTCATGACCTCTTCGCGAGAAACGGTCAAACCCGGTATCAATCTTCTCGTCGCACCGGAAGATGAAGAGCCGGGCAGGGGCGTTGCCAAGATAAAACTCCTGAAGGCGCAGTTTGAGGATCCGGACGCGGAAATTCCATGGCAAACCAAGAAACGGTTTGATGATTTCGACTATGGCTATGCGTTGACAACGCATAAGGCGCAGGGTTCGCAATGGGACGAGGTCGTGCTCTTTGACGAAAGCTATGCCTTTCGTGATACACGCGAACGCTGGCTCTATACGGCAATTACCCGGGCTGCAGAACGTTTGACGGTCGTCCGTTAAGCGTTAGCAAAATTCAACGACCAGTCAAAAGACTTGGCTCGCCTTCAATCCTTCATTGGGTTTCAATGAACGGGCAGAGAGCGAGGTTGGCCATGGCAGACAAAAGTGCGAAAGTCTTGTGGGATCTGCCTCACACATTCCTCTTCAGGGACCAATCCGTGCGTTTCGGCATGATTGGCAGTGGGCGGCCGCTGGTGTTTGTACATGGAACACCGTTTTCCTCCGTGGTGTGGCGTAAGATCGCGCCGCATTTTGCGCGGGACCGAAGCGTCTATTTCTTTGACTTGCTCGGTTACGGCCGCTCGGAGATGCGAGACCGGCAGGACGTTTCGCTAGGAGTGCAAAATGATCTATTTTCCGCCCTGCTCCAGCATTGGCAAATCGAAAGACCGGATGTGGTTGCCCATGATTTCGGTGGTGCAACCGCGCTGCGGGCTCATCTCATCAACGGTGTGGACTTTGCCTCGCTAACACTGATCGATCCGGTTGCGATTGCGCCCTGGGGATCGCCCTTCGTGCAGCACGTGCGCAAATTCGAAAATGCCTTTGGTCAACTCCCCCCTTACATCCACGACGCCATTGTCGTCGCTTACATCGGTGGCGCGGCCTTCCAACCACTATCTCCGGAGGGTCTTGATCTTTATTGTGCGCCTTGGCGCGGTGAGGCCGGGCAAGCGGCGTTCTACAGGCAGATTGCGCAGATGGATCAGCGCTTTACCGATGAAATTGCAGGCGGGCTTCCGACCATTCGCTGCTCAGTCTCAATCCTTTGGGGTGAGGAAGATCAATGGATACCAATCGAGCGCGGACGTAAGCTTGCTTCGCTCATACCGAACGCGCGGTTTCACAGCGTTGCAAGGGCGGGACATCTCGTTCAGGATGATGCCCCCGAGGCGATCGTGGCGGAACTGAAGAGCTTTCTGATCTGAACGTCTCAAATTGCGCCATGCTCGCCCAGGGTCACAGGGTTTGGTCTCCCGGGTTTTTTCGATCCTGGGTTTTTAATGAGATACCAATGTTTAATGTCGCAATTCTCCTGTAAAAGACATGGCAGCATCTCCCAGCCGGACATCAGCCATGACAGCAACACTCTCCGTCAACGTCAACGCAATCGCCATGCTGCGCAATCGGCGCGATCTGCCCTGGCCGAATGTGATCAGCCTTGGACGCATCGCTTTGGCGGCAGGAGCGTCCGGATTGACGGTGCACCCGCGCCCCGATGAGAGACATATCCGCTTTTCGGACCTGCCTGAGATCCGCGCCCTGATCGACGATGAATTTCCGCAGGCGGAATTCAACATTGAAGGTTACCCGGCGGTAGAATTCCTGGACCTTGTTGCAAGGAACGAACCGGAACAGGTGACGCTGGTTCCTGACGACCCGGCACAGTCCACGTCCGATCATGGCTGGGACTTGACGCGGGATGCCGAATTCTTGCAACCCATCATTGCAGATCTGAAACGCCAAGCGGTCCGGGTGTCATTGTTCATTGATGCGGATCCCGAGGCCCCAGCTGCGGCCAAGGCGCTTGGCGCCGACCGGATCGAGCTTTATACTGGACCTTATGGCGGTGCTTACAACGATCCGCACCGCGCGGCCGAGGAACTGGCAAAGCTTGAAATGACAGCGGCGGCGGCGGCGAAGGCAGGAATTGGTGTTAATGCTGGACATGATTTAACGGTCGCCAATCTTCCTGCCTTGGTCAAAAAAGCGCCAAATATCCTTGAGGTTTCGATTGGCCATGGACTGACTGCAGATGCTTTGGTGCATGGAATGTCTGGAGCTGTAGAAAGATTCATCGATGCCCTCAAGGCCTAGCCCTTTGATTCGCGCGGAGGATTTGCGTTGTCATGCGTTTTTGCATAGCGTGAGTAGAGAGCTATGAAAAAATGGCGATTGATATTGCGTTGCAACACGACTAACTCGTCCGCCCACGCTGTCGGAGCGAGGGAAAACCTATATGATTGACCAGCAATTGGGCGACGAGAACTGTGATAACGGTACCGTCACCTATGAACCGGAACCGCATCACAAAGAAGCTTTTCCGGTGCTTGTTCTTGGTGCTCTCGGCGTTGTCTACGGCGATATCGGTACGAGCCCGATCTATGCTTTTCGCGAAGCCCTTCACGCGGCCTCCCTTGACGGTAGTTTGAGCCGCACAGATGTGCTTGGGGTCGTGTCAATGATCTTCTGGGCGCTGACGGTCATTGTCACGATCAAGTATGTTCTCTTCGTTCTGCGCGCTGATAATGATGGCGAAGGCGGTATTTTATCCTTGATGGCTTTGGCACGGGCGAGCTTCAAGACTCGCCCGCAACTCATTTTGGCCCTTGGGATTGTCGGTGCATCGCTATTCTACGGTGATGCGGTGATTACTCCTGCGATCTCAGTGCTTTCCGCTGTTGAAGGCCTCGAAATAGTGACGCCAGCCCTCGAGCCATTTATCGTTCCGATCACGCTGGTTATTCTATTGACGTTGTTCTCGGTTCAGCGCTTCGGTACCGCGCGGGTTGCGACCATCTTCGGACCGATCACTTTACTGTGGTTCCTGGCGATCGGGTTCTTTGGCCTTTGGCATCTCGCCGATGATTTGAGCGTCTTTGCCGCTGTCAATCCCATCTATGCCTTCGAATATATCATCGAAAATCCAGTGACGGCTTTCCCCACGATCGGTACCGTGTTTCTCGCCGTTACCGGCGCAGAGGCGCTTTATGCCGACCTTGGCCATTTCGGGCGCAAACCCATTGCAACAGCCTGGATGTGGATTGTTTTTCCGTGCCTGTTGCTGAACTATTTCGGTCAAGGTGCCTTCATCTTGGCGCATGGCGAAGCAGCCAAGAATCCTTTCTTCGAAATGTTCCCGCACTGGGCGCTCTTGCCGATGGTCCTGCTTGCCACGATGGCAACGGTCATCGCCAGCCAGGCGGTCATTTCCGGCGCTTATTCGCTGTCGCGGCAGGCCGTGCAGCTCAATCTCCTGCCACGCCTAAACATAGAACACACGTCGGAAAAGCAGTCGGGACAAGTCTATTTGCCACGAGTCAACGCGCTTCTGGGGCTGGTTGTTATCCTGCTGGTGCTTGGTTTCGAGCGGTCAAGCAACCTTGCCTCCGCGTATGGTATCGCAGTTACAGGAAATATGATCGTAACGACAACACTGCTTTTCATCGTGATGAGCCGCATCTGGAAGTGGCGTCTTTGGGTTGCGGTATCTTTGACGGTTTGCTTCATGATCATCGATCTGACCTTCGTCAGCGCCAACCTTATCAAGGTAGTCGATGGTGGTTGGGCATCGCTAGTCGTCGCGTTCCTGATCATCCTGGTAATGGCTACCTGGGTGCGCGGCAGCCGTCAGCTCTTCGAGAAGACGCGCAAGGGCGAGGTCCCGCTTGATCTGATCTCCAAGAAAATGGCTGAAAATCCGCCGACCCTCGTGCCGGGTACTGCCGTATTCCTGACGGGCGATCCAAAGAGCACACCAACGGCGTTGATGCATAGTCTCAAACATTACAAGGTCTTGCACCAGAACAACGTCATATTGACCGTGGTGACGGCACCATCGCCGCTCGTGAAAAAAAGCGACCGTGTGCGGATCGAACCGATCAACGATCTGTTTATGCGTGTCACGCTGACATTCGGCTATATGGAGCGTCCCAACATTCCCCGCACCTTGGCGATCTGCCGCAAGCAGGGCTGGAAGTTCGATATCATGACGACTTCCTTCTTCCTGTCGCGCCGGTCGTTAAAGGCATCGGCACGGTCTGAGATGCCCCATTGGCAGGACAGGTTGTTCATTGCGCTGGCGCGGACAGCAAGCGATGCGACGGAATATTTCCAGATTCCAACGGGTCGTGTCGTCGAGATCGGAACGCAGGTCAACATCTAGGATAGGCGGGTGTTTCAACCCGCCACGCCTAATATTCAATTGACGATTGAGAATCTCGTCCCGGAATCGCACTTTTTTGTCCCATTTTCGGGAAAAGACGTATGGTTTTACACCAAATCGGTCAGAAAATTTATCACTCGAAATGTTTTCATTCGGCTTGTCAAAACGTTTTTAGCGTAATAAAACGCTGCCGTAACGTACGGTACGGTACGCCAAGGAGATGAAGCGTGCAATCCACAGTGGAAGTCAGCGAGAACGCATTGACGGAGCGTCAGAAGGACGTTCTCGATGCTGCGCTTACCCTGCTGGTCGAAGCGGGCGACACGTTGACCATGACAAGCGTCGCACGCCGTGCGAGCTGTTCCAAGGAAAGCCTCTATAAATGGTTCGGTGATCGCGACGGGCTCCTCACGGCGACCGTACAGTGGCAGGCTTCCAAGGTGCGGGGCGTGCCGGTGAACCGCGAAGCGTTTGACCTGAACTCGCTGACTGCCGGTCTCGAACGTTTTGCCTCCGACTGGTTGCGCGTGTTGTGCGGTACCATTTCGGTCGCGCTCAATCGCGTCGCTGTTGGCCATGCCGGCAGTGACAAGCACGACCTTGGAGCCATCGTTCTCGAAAACGGTCCCTTTGCCATGGCGCGGCGCCTGGAGCCGCTGCTTGAACTTGGGCGGGACACGGGCCTGCTGCATTTTCAAGGTACGGATGAGGCATTTCGCACTTTCTTCGGACTGGTTGTCCGCGATGTACAAATCCGGTTGCTGCTCGGCGACCGGCTGGAATTGACTGGTGCGGCGATCGACCGGGATGCCCGGCGAGCGACACAACAGTTTTTGGCTCTTTACGGGGCCCACACGAAAGCGGCCGGGGACGGCCACTAGATCCTAACACGGGAAGGAATAGATCAATGCGCGTATATTATGACCGCGATGCGGACATCAACCTCATCAAGTCGAAAAAGGTCGCCATCATCGGCTACGGTTCGCAAGGCCGCGCCCATGCGCTCAACCTCAAGGATTCCGGTGCCAAGGACGTGCGCATCGCGCTTCGTCAAGGCTCCGCGACTGCCAAGAAGGCAGAAACCGACGGCTTCCAGGTCGTCAGCGTTGCCGAGGCCGCCAAGTGGGCCGATCTGATGATGATGGCAACGCCGGACGAACTCCAGGCCGACATCTACAAGGATCACATTGCCGATAATATACGCGATGGCGCCGCAATCGCTTTCGCCCATGGCCTCAACGTGCATTTCGGCCTGATCGAGCCGAAGAAGTCCGTTGACGTTGTCATGATCGCGCCAAAGGGTCCGGGCCATACAGTCCGCGGCGAATACCAGAAGGGCGGCGGCGTTCCTTGCCTCATCGCCATCCACCAGGATGCTTCCGGCAATGCCCATGACCTTGCGCTGTCCTATGCCTGCGGTGTTGGTGGCGGCCGTTCCGGCGTCATTGAAACCAATTTCCGCGAAGAGTGCGAAACCGATCTCTTCGGCGAGCAGGTCGTTCTGTGCGGTGGTCTGGTCGAGTTGATCCGCGCCGGGTTCGAAACGCTGGTCGAAGCTGGCTATGCGCCGGAAATGGCCTATTTCGAGTGCCTGCACGAAGTGAAGCTGATCGTCGATCTGATCTATGAAGGCGGTATCGCCAACATGAACTACTCGATCTCCAACACGGCCGAGTGGGGCGAATATGTCACCGGCCCACGCATCATCACCGCCGAGACCAAGGCCGAGATGAAGCGGGTATTGACCGACATCCAGACCGGCAAGTTTACCTCTGACTGGATGCAGGAATACAAGGCCGGTGCATCGCGCTTCAAGGCCATCCGCCGCAACAATGACAAGCACCAGATCGAAGAAGTTGGCGAAAAGCTACGTGGCATGATGCCGTGGATCGGCAGCAACAAGCTGGTCGACAAGGCAAAGAACTAAGCTTCAGGCTCATAAAATTGGAGAAGGCCGGTGGATCGCTCCACCGGCCTTTTTGTTGAATGACGATCGAGCCATGCTCTTTTGGCGTAGTCATGTAAGCGTTAGCTGTGCGGACCTGACATGGAAATCCAGGAAGTTTCCAGGATTTACCTCTTCAGTCCCAATGCCCGTTACAAATCGCAACGGCGGCGTGGTCCGTTGAAGGGCTGGTAGGTATTGTCGAAAGCGCGATAGGTTTGATAACGGGCTTGGCAACGCTCCGTCTGTGTTGGTCCCGAAGGGCCAACCGGGCGACGCACGCGGAAGTCAACGCAGCGGGAGGAGCCAGTGCAATCGCGTGACGCCGGGTTGGCTGGGGAGCCGTTGCGGAGCAGGAGCGGTTTTATCGGTACCACATCGAGACCGCGCGGCGCCGGCCGATAGGTCTCGATTCCCTGAGCGGAGGCGCTAACAAGTTGCATCGCCACCAGGGCGCCAAACGCTGTAGGCAAGACTTTCCAGATTTTCATTGTCGTCCCACCAAAATTTGTCACCCAATCCATATAAGAACTTGTGGAGCCGATCGCTACTGGTGGCAAGCCGCCAATAAGGCTAGGTTCTATGTGGAGGAACGTTGTTGCTCCACATATTGTTTCAAACGCTCGAGTTTTGCATGTCCGTCCGCATCGCTACTTTCAATGTCGAAAATCTCATGAACCGTTTCGACTATTCGGGGTTCAGGAACAATCTCAACAAGGACCGGACGTTGCAGCTCTTCCAGATCCAGGATGAGGGGCAATACCGGCAACTGGAGCAGGCGCGGACAATCGCGCATGCGGACGATACGCGCCAGTTGACGGCGCTGGCCATTGCCGAGACCCACTCGGATATCCTTTGCCTGCAGGAGGTGGACAATATCGGGGCGCTGAATGCCTTCGAATTCGGCTATCTGTTCAAGATGGTCGGGGAGGGCTACCGATACAAATACATGGTCGAGGGCAATGACAGCCGTGGTATCGATGTGGCCGTGCTGATGCGGGAGACGACCCGCTATGGGGAGCCGATCGAGTTCGTCCAAATGACCAGTCATGCCCACGTCACCTATAATGATTTTGGCATCCATAATCCCGAACTTGCATTGCTTGGGATCGAGCCGCATGAGCGCATCTTCCAGCGGGATTGTCTCGAGATCGATGTGCGTATTGGCGGCAAGCCGCTGACGCTGTTTGTCAGTCATTTCAAGTCGATGGGTTCGCCGCGCAATGGTCTGGATGGACGAGCATCCACCATGCCGGTCCGGGTCGCGGAGGCGATGGCGGTTCGCCGGATCATCGAAGACAAATTTGCCCACAACGGCGGTTCCGCTGACAAGCGCTGGGTCATCTGCGGCGATTTCAACGACTATCGGGAGAGGATTGTCATTGGTGGCGATTCCCTTGCCGGATACACATTCGACCCTGTGAGCGAACCGGTAAGCAGTATCGATATCCTGCTGGAAGGCGGCTTTTGCGAAAACCTGGTGGAGCGGCGGCCGGTCATGGATCGCTGGACCCTCTACCACACGCGCGGTCCGCAGGAGCGGCATCTTTGCCAGCTCGATTATATCCTGGCGTCCCCGGCGCTGGCGCGGAGCAATACCGATGCGGTTCCCGATATTATCCGCCGCGGCCAGCCGCACCGGACCATATTTCCACCGAAGCAGAAAGTGGAACTCTTCCCGCGGACGGGATGGGATCGCCCTAAGGCCAGCGACCATTGCCCCGTCGCCGTTACACTGAACATGGTTTGACAGATGCATCATATCGCCGAAAAGACTGTAATCCCGATCAAAAGCGCGATCGTGCGGATTGACACCGCCCCGCTGGGCTATGAATTGGAGCACCGTGAAGGCATTGCTGCCAACTGGGCAAGCGCCACCACCGCTAATCCGGCGCTGTTCAACGGCCCGTTCTTCATGGCAGAGCAGGCGAGCGTGACCGAAGAAGCATTCGAGGCGCGATATCATCGAACCCGTTTTGCAACGATGATGCACTGGAAGGCCAATGCGACGAGTAACAAGCCGTGGCACATTTTCAGTGTCGGCGTCATTGTTTCGAATGACAACAAACTCATCGCTGGACGGATGGCAATGTCGACCGCGGCCGCCGGACGGGTCTATTTTCCTGCCGGTTCGTTTGACGAGAGCGATGTGGTGAACGAACACGTCGATATTGATGGTAATATGCAACGCGAGGTCGAAGAGGAAACCGGCGTCAGGCTCTCCGAGGCCAGTCATCGAGACGATCAGATTCATCTTGTCGCGGCCGACCGCAGCATTGCCCTTTTTCGGCGTCATTATTTTGATGTCACAGGGGATGAACTGTTAGAACGCATCCGCAGCCATATCGCCGCCGAGGAGGATTCCGAACTCGACGATGTCACGGCGATTTCTGCGGCGGGTGAAATGGGCGCGAGGACGCCGGATACTTTTCGCACGTTTGCCGACTGGCATTTCGCGCAAGGTTGAATGTCACGGTCACAAGGTTTGACTTGCACAGATAAAGCCTTGTTCTATTTTCTCCCAAACCAACCCGGGAGCAATGCAGATGGGCGGCCGCAATTATGAAGTCTATGACGTCTTCACCGACAAGGTGCTGACCGGAAATCCGTTGGCCATCGTGCATGATGCGGAGGGGCTGGACGATCTGGCGATGCAACGAATTGCCCGGGAATTCAACCTGTCCGAAACCGTATTTGTATTGCCTGCAAAAAACCCGGCACATACAGCCTGGGCACGTATTTTTACACCCGACTATGAAATGCCATTCGCGGGCCACCCAACAGTCGGAACCGCCGTCGCACTGGCCCAACGCCGCTTCGGCGCGGTCGAGGAAGATCAGGACGCGCTGATCATCTTGGAGGAACAGGTTGGTCCTGTGCGCTGCGGCGTGAAACTGAGCACAGGCGGTGCCTTTGCAGAATTCGACCTCCCGCGCTTGCCCCAGGAAATACCCTATAAGTACGACAAGATCGCCATTGCCAATGCGCTGCGGCTCGAACCGCGGGAGATTGGCTTCGAGAACCATGTTCCGAGCATATGGGACGCGGGCGTGCCATTTCTACTGGTGCCGATCCATGGTCTTGAAGCTGCGGGTCGCATCAGAATCAACCAGACCGCGATGAAGGATGTCGCGCCGACGATTGGCCATCGCCAGCTGCCGGTCTATGCCTATTGCCGCGAAACAATCCTGCATGACAGTCATTTCCATTCGCGCATGTTCGTCAACGACGAGGGCACATATGAAGATCCGGCGACAGGGTCTGCAACTGCTGCCTTCGCGGGGGCCATCCACGCCTTTGATGAGCCGCTGGACGGTTTGTTGCGGCTATCGATCGAACAAGGACATGAGATGGGGCGGCCATCGAGCTTGCGTCTCGAACTCGATATTATCGATCAGAAGCTGACCGGGGGACGTATTGGAGGCTCCGCGATCAAGATTGCAGAGGGTCAGCTTTTTGTGTGAGGCTCGACTTTGCATTGTTACTATGCGCAGCCGTCATAAAGTTTTCAAGAAGGGCTGGACAGGCAGAATTTGCCCCGTTATAGAGCGCTCACCTTCGGTCGTCAAAGCGGCTGACGGGCACATAGCTCAGTTGGTAGAGCAGCTGACTCTTAATCAGCGGGTCGTAGGTTCGATCCCTACTGTGCCCACCATTCTTTTGAAAAAAGGGCCGCATGGCCCTTTTTTCATGCACGCAAGGCAGGCGCCTGCCTGCTCGCAATCGCTAGAGGAGAGTTTCCATGAGCATTCGTCGCATTGAAGTTGGTCCGCGCATGAGCCAGGCCGTGATCCATGGCAATACTGTCTATCTCGCTGGTCAGGTTGGTGGACCAGGCAAGAGCGTCACCGAGCAGACCAAGGATGTTCTGGCGGCAGTCGATCGCTTGCTGAAGGAAGCAGGCACCGATAAATCCAAGCTGTTGCAGGCCATTATCTGGCTCGACGACATGAAGGACTTTGGCGAGATGAACGCAGTCTGGGATTCTTGGGTCGATCAAGCCAACACGCCGGCACGTGCAACTGGCGAAGCCAAGCTTGCGACACCGGAATACAAGGTGGAAATCATCATCACTGCAGCAATTTGATTCTCTGTGCGCACGAACCAGGAACGGTTACTGCGCACCAAGTATGAAATTACATCAGGCAGGCGATAGAAAAAGCCAGCATGTCTGGACAAAAGCCCGAGTAAATTACTTGAGCACACTGGATTTTTGGCGCGGAAATGAATAAAGTCCGCGCTTCTCCGGATTGCCGTAGTGGCAATTCTTCAAACGCTTGTCTGATTGTGGTCAATTGTGATTCTGCAAGACGAGGCAAGCATGGGTAAGGAAAACGATTGCAAGTTCTCGTCCGTGACAACAATGTTGAACAGGCCCTGCGGGTCCTGAAGAAGAAGATGCAGCGGGAAGGTCTTTTCCGCGAAATGAAGGCGCGCCAGGCATTCGAAAAGCCGTCCGAGCGCCGCGTCCGTGAAAAGGCTGAAGCCGTAAGCCGTGCCCGCAAGGCTGCACGCAAGCAGGCACAGCGCGAAGGCCTGTTGCCCGGTCCGAAGAAAAAGGAACGGGTTGCCCGTCCGAACGGCAGCACTGGCGGCGATTTCAACCGATAAATCCATGACCGGCCCGACCGGTCATTTGTAAACGCGACAGAACCCGCACGGCCTCTGCTGTAGCGGGTTTCGTTTTGCTCAAATCAGGCTGAATTCTTAAAAGCCTCCAGTCGTTTGCTTTTGAGCGAGAACAGAATATCCGGTTTCCAAAAAGTGCCTTCTTGTGCAGTGCGGCAAAGCCTTCCTATTCATAGGCGACAAGATTCACGCCTTATGGAGACGCGGCAATGGCACTCAAGCTCAACATCATCATCGCCAGCACACGGCCGGGCCGCGGAGGCCCCGCAGTTGCAAAATGGTTTAATGAATTTGCCAGGCAAGATGGCCGGTTTGACCCTGTTCTGGTCGATCTTGCCGAGATCAATCTGCCGATCTTTGACGAACCCAATCATCCTCGCCTGAAAAAGTACGAACACGCGCATACAAGGAAATGGAGCGAGATTGTCGATTCGGGTGATGCCTATGTTTTTGTTACGCCGGAATATGATTATTTCGCCCCGCCGCCGCTGACCAATGCGATGATCTATCTCTGGCAGGAGTGGAACTACAAGCCTGCCGGTTTTGTCAGCTATGGCGGCGTCTCGGGCGGCTTGCGCTCGGTCGAATCAGTCAAGGGACTGATGGCCGGATTGCGCATGGTTCCCATTCCGGAAGGCGTTCCGGTACATTCCTACCAGCAATACATCAACGATGAAGGCGTATTCCAGCCAAGTGAAAGCATCGTGACAAGCGCAACGAACATGCTCGGCGAGCTAACCAAATGGGCTGGCGCGTTGAAACAGCTTCGCGCAGCATAGAACATACACCCGCTTGACAACGAAGTCGCGAGCGGGTCAGTTAGGGTTATTCACCAGGGGAGTCCCGACAAGGGGCTGAGATACTGCTGGCTTTGCAGCGCAGTGACCCGTTGAACCTGATCCAGTTCATACTGGCGTAGGGACGGTGCAAAAGTCTTCGCGAGTCGTGCTCCGGCACAATATCGTCTGTATTCAGACTCGCGAACTCCTTTCATCCTTCCGGCACAGAACTGGGTTTCCACGCAAATAAACTGCAAAGGAACCTGATGATGACCGCAATGACCCCAACTGTTTCTGCCCCGACCGTCTCGACCGGCTCCCTGCCGGCGTCGACCAAAACATACAAGACCGGACGCATTCATCCCGATATTCGCGTGCCCATGCGCGAAATCGCTGTTCATCCGACTGCCGGCGAACCCAATGTCACGGTTTACGATTCCTCCGGCCCTTATACCGACCCTTCCGCTGCGATCGATATCGCCAAGGGTCTTCCACGTATCCGCGAGCGCTGGCTCGCCGCGCAGGGCGACACCCGTTCCTATGAAGGGCGTCACATCATCCCCGCGGACAATGGTTTCGCCACGGGCGAGCGGCTGACGCCGGAATTTCCCATCCGCAATCAGCCGCTGAAGGCAGTGGGTACCAAGGCCGTCACCCAGCTTGCCTATGCGCGAGCCGGAATCATCACACCGGAAATGGAATATGTGGGAATAAGGGAAAATCTCGGCCGCGTGGCAGCCAGAACGGCAGCTGTGCGCGATGGCGAATCATTTGGCGCCGCCATTCCGGATTATGTGACCCCGGAATTCGTTCGCGAGGAGATCGCCCGGGGCAGGGCAATCATACCAGCCAATATCAACCATCCAGAACTTGAGCCGATGATTATCGGTCGCAACTTCCTGGTCAAGATCAACGCCAATATCGGCAATTCCGCGGTCACTTCCTCGATGGCAGAGGAGGTTGAGAAGATGGTATGGGCGACGCGCTGGGGTGCGGACACGGTGATGGACCTCTCCACTGGGCGCAACATTCATAATATTCGCGAATGGATCATCCGCAATTCGCCTGTGCCGATCGGGACGGTGCCGCTGTATCAGGCGCTGGAGAAGGTTGGCGGCATCGCCGAGGACCTCACATGGGAGGTTTATCGCGATACGCTGATCGAACAGGCCGAGCAGGGTGTGGACTATTTCACCATTCATGCCGGTGTGCGGCTGCACTATATCCCGCTGACGGTGAATCGCGTGACAGGTATCGTATCGCGTGGTGGGTCGATCATGGCGAAGTGGTGCCTGCATCACCACCGCGAGAGTTTCCTTTACGAACATTTCGCGGAAATCTGCGATATCTGCCGCGTCTACGACGTGAGCTTTTCCCTGGGTGACGGCCTTCGGCCGGGCTCGATCGCCGATGCCAATGACGCGGCGCAATTTGCCGAACTCGAAACGCTCGGTGAACTTACGCAGATCGCCTGGGCCAAGGACTGCCAGGTGATGATCGAGGGGCCAGGTCACGTCCCGATGCACAAGATCAAGGAAAACATGGACAAGCAGGTTGCCGTTTGCGGCGAGGCGCCATTCTACACGCTCGGACCGCTCACCACGGATATTGCGCCAGGCTACGATCACATCACGTCGGGTATCGGCGCCGCGATGATCGGCTGGTTCGGTACGGCGATGCTCTGCTATGTGACGCCGAAGGAGCATCTTGGCCTGCCCAACCGCGACGACGTGAAAGTCGGCGTGATAACCTACAAGATTGCAGCTCATGCGGCGGATCTGGCCAAGGGGCATCCGGCGGCGAAACTGCGTGATGACGCCCTGTCGCGGGCACGCTTCGAGTTCCGTTGGGAAGACCAGTTCAATCTGTCGCTCGATCCCGAAACGGCGCGGCTCTATCACGATGAGACCCTGCCCAAGGAAGCACACAAGGTGGCGCATTTCTGCTCCATGTGCGGACCGAAATTCTGCTCCATGCGGATTTCCCATGACATCCGCGCCGAGGCGCAGAAGGAAGGCATGGCGGCCATGGCGGAGAAATTCCGCGAGGGCGGCGATCTCTACATGCCGCTCAACAGCGGGGCCTGACGTCGTGGACGTTCTGGTAAGGGGGGCCGGCGTTGCGGGCCTTGCCGTTGCCCATGAACTCATGTCGCGCGGGGCGCGCGTAACGGTACTTGATCCTCTCACGAGCGGGCGAGCATCCTGGTACGCAGGGGGCATGCTTGCCCCCTATTGCGAGCGGGAAAGCGCCGAGCAGCGGGTCGTGGAACTCGGTTTGCGGGCAGCGGATTGGTGGGAGGCGGTGCTGCCCGGCTCTGTCATTCGCAACGGGACGCTGGTTCTGGCTCCGGCGCGCGACGTCAAGGAACTGGACCGGTTCGGGTCGCGAACGTCGGGCTACGAAGCGGTGGAGGAAGAGGCCATTGCCGCGCTTGAGCCTGATTTGGCGGGGCGCTTTCGCAAAGGCCTTTTCTTCGATGGGGAGGCACATCTCGACCCCAGGCACGTGCTGATCAGTCTGGCGGCAAGGCTCGCCGCTGCAGGCGTTTTGTTCGAAACAGATTTGTCACAATCTGATTCGGCCAGCTTTGATTGGATCATGGATTGCACCGGCTATTCCACGGCAGATGAGGATATACGCGGTGTGCGCGGCGAAATGCTCATCTTGCGTACGCCGGATATCTCGCTGTCGCGTCCGGTCCGGGTCATTCACCCGCGCTTCCCGGTCTATGTCGTGCCGCGCGACGACAACACCTTCATGGTGGGGGCGACGATGATCGAAAGCGACTCGCACGGGCCGATCACGGCGCGCTCGATGATGGAATTGCTCAACGCGGCCTATAGTCTGCATCCGGCATTTGGCGAGGCAGAAATTATCGAGACGGGGGCGGGGATACGCCCGGCCTATCCGGACAATCTGCCGCGTGTGGCGCGCGAAGGAAAAACGATCAGCATCAACGGACTTTATCGGCATGGATTTCTGCTTGCACCAGCGATGGCTATGCAGGCTGCTGACATGATTTTCGAGACCAGGAGCGAAACCCCATGAAACTCATCGTTAATGGTGAACCGCACGACGTCACTGCACAATCTCTCGACGCCTTACTCAGCGAGTTGGCATTCGAAGGCGAATGGCTGGCGACGGCGCTCAATGGCGAGCTGGTGCGGTCCCCGGAACGACGGGCCTGCCGCCTGACCGAGGGCGACCGGGTGGAAATACTCACTCCGCGGCAAGGAGGCTGAGACATGCTGACCCTCTATGATACCAAACTATCGTCCCGCCTTTTGCTCGGCACCGCTCAATATCCTTCGCCCGCCATCCTGATGGACGCAATCAAGGCTTCTGGAACAGAAATCGTCACTGTCTCGCTGCGACGGGAGATGGGAGGCGGCAAATCCGGCGACAAGTTCTGGTCGCTCATCCGCTCGCTCGCAGTCCACGTCCTGCCGAACACGGCCGGGTGCCATACGGTCAAGGAGGCTGTTCTCACCGCACAAATGGCGCGGGATGTCTTTGCGACCGATTGGATCAAGCTCGAAGTTATCGGTAATCACGATACGCTGCAGCCTGATGTGTTCGCGCTGGTTGAGGCTGCCCGCATCTTGTCCGATGACGGGTTCAAGGTCTTTCCCTATATGACGGATGATCTGGTTGTCGCAGAGCGCCTGCTCGAGGCAGGATGTGAAGTGCTGATGCCTTGGTGCGCGCCGATCGGCTCGGCCCTTGGTCCGCTCAATTTGCACGCCTTGCGTTCATTGCGGGGGCATCTCCCCGATGTTCCGATGATCGTCGATGCCGGTCTCGGACGCCCTTCGCATGCTGCGACGGTCATGGAGCTTGGGTTCGATGCGATCCTGTTGAATACTGCGGTGGCGAAGGCCGGTGATCCGGTAGCGATGGCGGGCGCTTTCGCCAAGGCAACGGAGGCGGGGCATACTGCCTATCGCGCCGGCATGCTGGAACCGCGCGACGTAGCTGTGCCGTCAACGCCAGTGATCGGCAAGGCCGTATTTACGTAACAATTGGATACGCAAGCTCAGCTGTCGAGCATCTCGGCTACTTTACCGTCCTCGCCATAAACGAGGCAATCGGCGATGGTCGTCTTATCGAGAACGCCGCGCGTGACATTGGCGACCTCGTTGAAAACATGACGGATTTCGCATGTTTCTTCGCTCTGGCAATCCTCGCAGCGGCGATAGGCGATCTTGCTCAGGCAGGGCAGAGGTGCGATCGGGCCATCGATCAGGCGCAGCACCTCGCCGAAGGTGATGTCTTCGGCTGGCTTGAGCAGCAGATAGCCACCCATCTTGCCACGGCGGCTCATGACAATACCTTGGTGCTTCAGATCAAGCAGAATCTGTTCGAGGAACTTCTTCGGAATGTTCTGTTCTTCCGCGATGTCCGAGATGAAGAGAGCCTTCTCGGCGTCTGCCCTGGCGAGAACGACGAGCGCCCGCAGAGCATATTTGGCTTTTTGCGATATCATTTTTCTTTGCCTGACTACCGTTGTGGTGCAGTCATAGTCCCTCGCACCGCATTTTCTAGTGTAAAAATGTTAAAAATTTGAGTTTTTTGCAGCCGATAAATGTCTCAAAAATGATGTGTAAGACGCTGAAAAATAATAATTCATTAAGACTTTGCCGAAGATGGCCGCGAATTCAATACACGATTAACCCGGTAGAGATTATTGACAAATGATTTCAAGCGGTCATCATCGGGTATCGGTTGACCCCACAAGGCAACTGCACTCTGCAACCGAATTGTTTTATGGAGGTCGCAATGTACAGTGAAGTATCAGGCATTTTTAATCGGGCGGAACGCTTGTGGCGGGACGTTTTTGCTGCTGAAACACTCGATCGGAATGCAGGCGATCCGAAGCAACGCGATAGCGAGGAAGCTTCGGCAAAGAAGCACCGCAACTGGACTGAGGAAGATTTCCTCTGGTGCTGGCAGCATCGCGGCTTTTGGTGAGCCACTCACAATTTTCAGGCAGGAATCCACGACCGGCGCCGCCGCTTTGGAATAATTAGAACAAGCAGCTCCGCGGATTGCGGGCTGCTTGCTCTGTTTTGCTCAGTTTGCAGTATTTGATTTCAGTTAACTCTAGGACATTGGAACATAAATTCTTCCGCGGCACTGTTTTTGAAGTCATCCTCGCAAAAATTGTCCGCGTTTCCATCAAGGCTGTGCGGATGGGGCGGTGAATGAAAATGCGACGCTGCAAGTGTGCCGGCGAGCTTGGGAGAATTCAATGAAAAGACTTTTTGTGTATGCCACGGTGGCATTGAGCTTGAGCCTCACTCCGGTCAAGGCTGCCGACGAGCCGAGTGAAATCCTCAATGTTTCCTACGATATTTCTCGCGAGCTCTATGAGCAGATCGATAAGGCGTTCACGGCCGCTTACAAGCAAGAGGCAGGCAAGGATATTACCGTTAACCAGTCGCATGCCGGCTCCTCCAAGCAGGCGCGTTCCATCCTCGAAGGCCTGGAGGCCGATGTCGTCACCTTCAACCAGGTGACCGATGTCCAGGTGCTGCACGACAAGGGGAACTTCATTCCTGCCGATTGGCAGTCGCGCCTCCCGAACAATTCATCGCCCTACTACTCTTTGCCGGCCTTTCTCGTACGGGCCGGAAATCCGAAAAACATCAAGAACTGGGATGACCTTGTTCGCGATGACGTCAAGGTGATCTTCCCGAACCCAAAGACGTCTGGCAATGCCCGCTATACCTATCTCGCGGCCTATGCCTTTGCGCTTGAGGCCTACAACAAGGACGAGGCCAAGGCACAGGAATTCGTGAAGAAGCTGTTCGCCAATGTGCCGGTATTCGATACGGGCGGCCGTGCTGCGACGACGACCTTTGCAGAACGCGGTATCGGCGATGTGCTTATCACTTTCGAGGCGGAAGTGCTGGGGACGCGCAAGCAGCTTGGCGAAGACAAGTATGAAGCAGTCGTCCCGCCGGTCAGTCTTTTGGCCGAATTTCCGGTAACCGTAGTCGATAAGGTTGTCGACAAGCGTGGATCGCGTGCCATCTCAGAAAGCTATTTGAAGTTCCTATATTCGCTGGAAGGGCAGGACATTCTCGCGCAGAATTTCAACCGGGTGAACGATGAAACGGTGAAGGAAAAATACGCCGCGCAGTTTCCCGAGACCCGCCTGATCACCGTCGATGACGCCTTTGGCGGATGGAACAAGGTTACAAAGGACCATTTCTCCGAGGGTGGCATTCTCGACAAGGTTTTCACCAAGCGGTGACTTACTTTGGTGAAATTCATGTTCACGGCGCGGCCTGAGGGCTGCGCCGTTTCATTTTCAACCTTCGCTTGCGTTCACTACAACTTCCTCTAGAAAACTGCACATGTCGTTGCTTTCAAAATCCAGTCAGCGTGGAATATTGCCGGGTTTTGGTCTCACTATGGGTGTGACCTTGCTTTACTTTGTCATCATCGTCGCGCTGCCGCTTTTGGCGATGCTGTATAAATCGGTCAATCTCGGATGGGCGGATTTCTGGACCATCATTTCCTCGGAGCGAGCGCTGGCGACCTACCGCATAACGGTCGGCGCAGCAGCATTGGCGACAGTTTTCAACGCCGTGTTCGGCGTGCTTCTGGCCTGGGTACTGGTGCGCTACGAATTTCCCGGTCGGCGCCTTCTCGATGCGGTGGTCGACCTGCCGTTCGCGCTGCCGACAGCTGTGGCCGGTCTCGCGCTCGTCACTGTCTTTTCTACAAATGGCTGGTTCGGCCAGTATCTTGAGCCATTGGGCATCAAAATTGCCTATGCGCCGCTCGGCATTGCCCTTGCCATGATGTTCACCAGTATTCCCTTCGTCATCCGGACGGTGCAGCCGGTGCTGGAAGACGTTGCGACCGATATCGAAGAGGCGGCGCGGTCGTTGGGTGCCACCAATTGGCAGATATTTGCCAGGATCATCTGGCCCGCGATTTTCCCTGCGTTCATAGCGGGTTGCAGCCTTTCCTTCGCACGCAGCCTGGGGGAGTTCGGCGCCATTGTCTTCATATCAGGCAATTTGCCGTTCGAGACCGAGGTCATGTCGCTGCTCGTGTTCATCCGGCTGGATGAATATGACTATCCGGCGGCCGCCGCCCTGGCGACCGTGATGCTTGTCACTGCCTTCGTCATGCTCTTTGTTACCAATTCCATTCAGGCCTGGCAGCTTCGCTATGCAGAACGCAGCTGATCTCGTTGCGCCGGCAATTGCGGTTCAATCGTCGCGGCGGCATGGCGTTCGGCCCTCACGGCGGTCGCATTGGCTGTTGATCATTTCGGCGATATTCCTGTCGATCCTGTTTATCGGCGTTCCGATGCTGGTGATTTTCACCTATGCCTTCCGTGAGGGCATCGCCGTCTATTTCTCGCAGATCACGCAGCCCGCAACCCTGCATGCAGTGTGGCTGACGGTTCTTACAGCGATCGTCGTTGTGCCAATCAATATGGTATTCGGCATCTGCGTGGCCTGGCTTGTCACGCGCTTCCGTTTTCCAGGGCGGCGGCTGCTTATTACATTTGTCGAGATTCCGTTTTCTGTCTCACCCATCGTTGCAGGCGTGACTTATCTGTTCCTCTATGGCAGCCAGGGCCTGCTCGGACCGCTGCTCGACAGTTATGACATCAAGATCATGTTCACCGTTCCGGCGATCTTTCTGGTCAGTCTGTTTGTGACCAGTCCGTTTGTCGCGCGCGAACTTATTCCCTTGATGCAGGCACAGGGCAGCGAAGACGAAGAGGCGGCGATCACCCTCGGGGCAACGGGCCTGCAGACATTCTTCTACATAACGCTGCCCAATATTCGCTGGGCGTTGCTCTATGGGGCGGTGCTTTGCAATGCCCGTGTGATGGGTGAGTTTGGTGCTGTTTCTGTCGTTTCCGGCGCTATTCGGGGCCAAACCAATACGCTGCCCCTGCAGATCGAACTATTGTTCAATGATTATAACGTCACGGGCGCTTTTGCTGCCTCGTCGACACTGGCTTTGATCGCGGTCGTGACGCTGATACTGAAGTATATGCTTGAGCGGAAGCAGATGAGCTAGGTTCTTGAGCCTAGCTCATCTGCATTTCACGCGGCGCGTTGCGTGCGAAACGTCTCTTGAGGCCGTCGCATGGAATCGGCCAGAATGTAGGCCTCAGGCCATGAGCCGAAACCACTTTCGATATTGATATGCCCGGCATTTTTCATATCGACAAATCCAGAGCCCCAGATTTCAGCGAGGGCCTGCGCCTTGTTGAACGACATGTACGGGTCATCGCGGCTGGCGACGGCGATCGATGGAAAGCCGAGATTATGGCGGGGCAGGGGTGCGAAGCTGCGGAATTTGGGATCCTGCACGGCCATGCGTTCTGCGTCCGCTGGCGCAACCAGAACGGCCCCTGCCACATGCGCCGCTGACGGTCGGCTGGCGAGATGAGAAACGAGCACGCATCCCAGACTATGGGCCACGAGAATGGCTCCGGGCGTTTCAGCGAGCGTAGCTTCCAGTACATGCAGCCATTGCGACAGGACCGGGTTTTCCCAGTCGTCCTGCTCGACGAGACGTGCGGTCTCGTCCTGTGCCAGCCACTGGCGCTGCCAATGTCCCTTTTCGGAACCGCGGTATCCCGGAATGATCAAAGTCGTCATCAGTGCCACCACTCCTTTCATGCAAAATTGCTTGGGAGGAAAAGTTTGAAGTACGGCTTCAAAATAGGTGGGCACTGCCCGTGCTTGAAGGAACAGCGAACTAAACTCGGCGATATCTGGAAAATATTCCTGCGTGAATTCGGATTATCGTAAAATCACGAGAGGCCTGGAAGATGGCAGTCAGTGCTCGCCATCTTTCTTGTACCAGCGCAACAATAGTTGCGACCGTTCGAAGAACAGGACGACGAGGAGCGACAGTGCGAAGGGGATCAGCAGGTAGAACAGGCGGAAAATGATGAGCGCTGCCAGTACGTCCGCCTGATCCACGTCAGGCAGACCAGTCAGGAAAACCAGTTCCAATACACCGAGGCCACCCGGTGCATGCGAGATCAGCGCCGCCGAGAACGACACGAGGAAAATGCCGAGGATGATCATGAAGCCAGGGTTTCCGGCTGCCGGAAGTGTGAAATAAATGATGGCAGCGGCGCCGATGAGCTCCAGCGGTCCAACGATCAGTTGCTGCGCCACGACCGTGAGACGTGGATATTCAAGCGTAAAGTGGCGGATACGCAATGGCTTGAAATGCAGCCAGCTGCCGAAAACGTAGAGCAGCACGATAGCCAGCGAGCCAAAGCCGAGGACGTAACTCAGGGTGAGCGGCAGTTCGGCGTTGAACCGCTGCAGCAGTTCCGGCTCGATCAGCAGGACAACGGCACTGAGGGTCAATATCCCGAGCAGGAATGTGAACGAACAAAAAGCAATCAACAGGGCAATTTCGGGTCCGCTCATGCCTTGCGAGGAATAGGCGCGATAACGAACGACTGCGCCCGACAGCACGGACGCTCCAATATTGTGAGAGAGTGCATAAGTGGTGAACGAGCAAAGCGCGATGAACAGCCAGGAAATTTTGCGGCGAAGGTGCAAAAGCGCAATGCGATCGTACCCGGCAAGCGCAGCATAGGCGACAAGGGATGACAGGCCAGCCAGAATCCAGCGGTGCATTGGAATGGCATAAAGGCTGTGGATCACGTCGTCCGGCGAGATGCTCCGAAGCTCCTTGTAGAGGAGCCATACGGAAACCCCGACGGCGGCCAGTCCGATTACCGGCCATGCATAGTCCTTCAACTTCATGCTTGTTCCTGCCCAGCCACTGCTGTCACCATCTTCTTGTCATTGTTCCGTCAATGGCCCCTCCGGCTTCGGCTCGTCAAGATCGAGTATGTGAGCAACGATACCCCGGGCTATTTCACGCTCGCCCATAATCACGGCATCGGCACCAAGATCCTGCAAATGCTGCACTTCGGCATCCGAATGGGCGCGCGCCAGAATGTTGATGACCGGGTTTGCAGCGCGTGCCTTGACCACGATTTGTCCAGCCTCGAATGCATTGGGAATGGCGAGGATCAGTTGGCGCGCTCCTGCCAGATTGGCAGCTGCCAGGATATCGCCATTGGCCGCATTGCCGACGATCGTTTCGATATTATCGTCACGCAGTTTGGCCACCGTCTTGTCTGCGTCCTCGATGACCAGAAAAGGCTTGCCCACTTCTTTCAAGGCATCGCCAACGAGACTGCCGACGCGGCCATAGCCAATCAGAACGGCATGATTCGTGAGGGTAGTATGGCGAATTTCTTCAACGTCAGGTTCCTCCGATGCGGGTGTCTCCGCGTCTGCAACAGGCTCTGCGGCCGTCGTGGGCATGCGCTTTTCCAGCCTCGGCTTCAAATAGGTCACCCCTGCGAACACCAGCGGATTGAGGAGAATGGAGAGAATGGCGCCGCCAAGGATAAGATCGCGGCCTTCTTCCGGCAGCATTCCCAGACCCACGCCAATCTCAGCGAGAATGAAGGAGAACTCGCCAATTTGCGCCAGGCTGGCGGAAATGATGAGGGCCGTGCCGGTTGGATAACCGAAGGCGAGTACAATGAAGAAGGCGGCCAGCGACTTGCCAATGACAATGATCGCAAGTGTCGCGAGAAGCGGCAGCGGGTCGTTGATGATGGTCATCGGATCGAACAGCATTCCGACCGACACGAAGAACAGCACGGCAAAAGCGTCACGCAGCGGCAGGGATTCTTCCGCCGCCCGATGGCTGAGTTCGGATTCGCTCATGATCATGCCGGCGAAGAATGCGCCGAGTGCCAGCGAGACGCCGAAGAGCTTTGATGCGCCAAAGGCAACACCAAGTGCAATCGCGAGAACTGCGAGACGGAAGAGTTCGCGTGAGCCGGTATGCGCGATCGCGTGCAAGGTCCATGGAATGACCCGGCGCCCGACGATCAGCATGACCGCAACGAACGCAGCAACCTTGCCAAACGTCAGCGCTATGACGCCGCCAATGCCGAGATTGAAATAGGAGGCGAGGGGGTCGCTGGCTGCGTGAATCGCACCGTCGGTCGCACCGCCGCCATTGAGGGCACCGGCTAAGGCCGGCAGCAAGACGAGCGCCAGGACCATTGCGAGGTCTTCGACAATTAGCCAGCCAACGGCGATGCGGCCGCGTTCTGTCTCGATCAGGCGGCGCTCCTGCATGGCACGCAGAAGGACGACGGTACTTGCTACTGAAAGTGCCAAGCCAAAGACGAAACCCGCCTGCATGCTCCAGCCAAGAATCCATGCAAGGCCTGCGCCAAGGAGCGTTGCAACCACGATTTGAACGATTGCGCCGGGGATCGCGATAGCACGGACCGACAAAAGGTCTTTCAGGGAGAAATGCAGGCCAACGCCGAACATGAGCAGGATGACGCCGATTTCCGCGAGTTCGGCCGCCAGGTCCTGATCGGCGACAAATCCGGGAGTATGGGAGCCGGCCAAGACACCGGCGACAAGATAACCGACAAGGGGAGGAATACGCAGGCGGTTGGCAATCGCACCGAAAATGAAGGCCAGTACAAGACCTATGACGATTGTCGCAATCAGCGGCGTTTCATGAGGCATATGTCGGCGTCTCCCCCTTGATTGGAAAATGAAGAAAGTGGCGGCCCTGCACGCAGACCTGGCGCGAGCAGTATTGCGTACCGAGGATGGCTTGCAAACCGCTTATCTCGATCTGCGGCGCGGGAAATGGTATTTTTTCCATGCGCCGCAGATATTTAGGCTTGAAGGTTAAGCCGGCGGCCGATCAGCTCTGAGCGACCGGCTTTTCGCCGATACGATGAGCGTGGTTTTTCTCCCACCAGTTTCCAAGCAGCAGGAGGATCGGCGCTGCGATGAAAAGCGAGGAGCTTGTGGCGATGACCACGCCGAAGAGCATCGGCAGCGCGAAGTTCTCAACGGCCTTGCCACCCCAGATTGCCATCGGAAGCATGGCAAGGAAGACGGTGAGCGACGTGTAGATACAGCGTGCCAATGTCTGGTTGATCGACAGATCGATGATCTGACGCAGCGGCATCTTCTTGTGAATGCGCAAGTTCTCACGCATGCGGTCATAAACCACGACCTTGTCATTGACCGAATAGCCGATGATCGTCAGCAGCGCAGCGATGGCGGTCAAGTTGAAGTCGAGCCCCATCAGTGCAAAGAAACCAACGGTCTTTGTGGTGTCGAGGATCAAGGTCGCAATCGCACCGAGTGCAAAGTGCCATTCGAACCGCCACCAGATGTAAAGCAGCATGGCAATGCTGGCGAGAACAACCGCAAGGATACCTGACCTTGCCAGTTCACTGCTGACTTTCGGTCCAACAACTTCGGAGCTCTCGATCCTGACGCCTGGGTCGAGCTGCTCCACGGCCGCCTTTACCTTTGTTACAGCTTCAGTTTGAGCGGTCTCGCCGCCCTCCTGGCGCTGAACCCGAATAAGGACCCGGTTGTCTCCGCCACCCTGCTGCAGGGCCACTTCACCCAGCCCGAGACCTTCCAGCGTCGAACGCATCGTGGCGAGGTCTGCAGGCTTGGACGTCGTGACGTCGACCTGGATGCCGCCCTTGAAGTCGATGCCGTAATTGAGACCCGGATGGATGAACAGGACGATCGAGGCGATCGAAAGGAAGATCGAAACGCCGATGCCGAAGAAGCGGGCATTCATGAAGGAGATATTGGTGTTTTCCGGAACGAGCTTGAACAGATGCTCGATGTGGATTGTCTTCATTTTACGGCGACGAACGATGGCCATCATGATGATGCGAACGACCGTGACAGCGGTGAACATCGAGACAAGCGCGCCGATGATCATGGTGATCGCAAAGCCGCGTACAGGTCCTGTGCCGAACAGGAAGAGCAGGAATGTCGCGATCAAGTGCGTGGCGTTTGCATCGACGATCGTCGAGTAAGCAAGCCTGAAGCCGCGGTCGACGGCAGCCATCGCACCGATGCCTTTGCGCGCTTCCTCACGGATACGCTCGTTGATGAGAATATTCGCATCCACCGCGAAACCGATACCCAGGATGATGGCGGCGATACCAGGCAAGGTTAGCGTCGCTCCGAGCAGGCTCAGTATGCCAAACGTCAGCGCGACATTGAGGGCGAGGGCGAGGTTGGCGATGAGGCCCCAGCCGCTATAGAGGACGAAAATAAATGCCACAACCAGCGCGAAGCCAATGAAGCCTGTCAGAAGACCCATCTTGATGACGTCACCGCCAAGGTCCGGACCAACCGTGCGTTCCTCAATGACGGTGAGCGGGGCGGGCAGGGCACCGGCGCGCAGCAGGGCTGCAGTGGTGACCGTATCCTGCACGGTGAAGTTGCCGGTGATCTGGCCGGAGCCGCCAGTGATCGGTACCTGGATAACGGGAGCGGTCAGAACCTTGCCGTCGAGCACGATGGCGAAGGGCCGCCCGACATTCTGGCTGGTGATGTCGGCGAACTGACGTGCACCGACATTGTCGAAGCGGAAGGAAATGATCGGCTGATTGGTCTGCTGGTCGAAGGCTGCACGAGCATCAGTCAGGCGCTCGCCGCTGATGGCCACCCGGTCTTCAACCGGATAGGTAATGGAGGGATCCTTCACATCAGGCAGGATTGTGACGCCTGGCTGCGGCGTTGCACCGGCATTGCGGTCCGCAACCATGTGGAAAGTCATCTTGGCGGTGCTGCCGAGCAAGGCGCGGAGCTGGCTTGGATCCTGCAGACCGGGCAACTGGACGACGATACGATCGGACCCCACGCGCTGGATCGAGGGTTCGGCGACGCCGACCTGATCGACGCGGCGGCGGACGATTTCAAGACTCTGCTGCAGAGCATTGTCGAGTTTGTCCTTCATACCCGCTTCTGTCAGGGTCAGGCGGATCTGGTTATCGGTCGTGGTGATATCGATGTCGCTGACAGGAGCGGCGAAGCCCACCTGCGCAACCTGTGCTGTCAGCTCGCGCAAGGCGGTGACTGCAGCGTCGCGCTGTGCCGGGTCAGCAAGGGTCACAATAACAGAATCGCCGGCAACGCGCACGGATTGAGGCTGAATTTTTGCGGTGCGCAGGTGGCCGCGCGCATCTTCCAACATCCCGCGGACACGGTCTTTCTTCAGCGCTGCCGCATCGACTTCGAGAACCAGATAGGAGCCGCCACGAAGGTCAAGGCCGAGTGCTACCTGCTTCTTGGGAAACCAGCTCGGCAGAGCATCGAGCTGTGCCTTGGTAAACAGGTTGGGGAGCGCGAGGACTATGCCTGCCAGAATGATAATAATATAGGTCCAGAGAACCCATCTCGAAGTACGCATATCTGTGTTCCGTTGTGAGGTGCGGGCATGCTGCCGAGAACTGGATTACGAGTCTGCTTGGCGGCAGCCGGAGTTTGTTTTCGTCGTCTCCTAAGCGGAAACGGTGATGTCAGGCCGCGGTTAAAGGCGGCGCGCGGGCGCTGAAAACTGAATTGTGGTCAAGCGTGAAACTTGAACTGACCTGAATTAAGAGAGCATTTTTCTGGTTTGCGACGACCAGTGCGGGCTCGCAAGGCAGCAATGCATCCTGCGGACCGCTATCGGATTGCAGGCCACTCTTGATCTTCAGATGCAGCGCTTCCAGCGCTGCAACACGCATTGGCCGCTGAACCGGTGTCGATTGATTGTCGACTTCGTGAGCCAGGCGCGTTTCGCTCTTGTTCGGCGTGCCGAGTTCGCTGGTTGCGATACTGGCGTCAGGGCCCGTCATGTAGACAGTACCCAAGGCGGCGCCGATTGTAGAGACGAGCCAGAAAATAGAAATCAGGAGCGGAGCAGCGCTGCGCTTTCCTGTTTTGCTATTTCCATGAATGCTCATTCGTTTATCCAATATTCAATCATCGCGGTGCTGAGCACCTCGCTGCGACTCTATTTATGAAGTCTGGCAGGCTGAGTCACCTAAAATCGTCGTGCGGCGGGTTTCATGACGGGAAAATATGTCGTTTTGCAGGAAACGGGTGGAACGAAACAGCCAAAATGGCACTCTTGTTCGAAAAATGGAGATGTCATGATGGCAGATACAATTACCAATGCAGCAGCAATCCCGTGGAGCGCGATCGAGACGGAGTTGGACAATTTCGGCTCCGCCATTTTGAAGAATGTGTTGTCCAGGGCGGATTGCGAAAAGCTTGCTGCCGGATATCCCGACGACGGCCAGTTTCGCAAACGCATCGTCATGGCGCGGCATGGATTTGGACGAGGCGAGTACAAGTATTTCAGCTATCCCCTGCCGGGCCTTGTAAACGATCTACGCCAGTCGCTCTATCCGCCGCTTGCTGGAATCGCCAACCGCTGGAATGAATTGATGGGCATCGATGTCCGTTATCCGGACCGGCATGCAGCATTCATCGAGCGGTGCCATGCAGCAGGGCAGGACCGGCCAACGCCGTTGCTGCTCGAATATGGCGAGGGCGATTATAACTGCCTGCACCAGGATATTTACGGCGTGCATGTCTTTCCACTCCAGGTAGCATTTCTGTTGTCGAAACCGCAGGAGGATTTCACGGGCGGCGAGTTTGTCCTGACAGAGCAGCGACCGCGCATGCAGTCGCGCGCCGAGATCGTGCCGCTTCAGCAAGGCGATGCGGTGATATTTCCCGTCAGCCAGCGTCCGGTAAAGGGAACGCGGGGCCACTACCGGGTGAATATGCGCCACGGTGTCAGCCGCCTGCGCAGCGGTAAGCGCCACACGCTCGGCATTATCTTCCACGATTCGAAGTAGGGTCCGTTGATATTCACGCCCTAGTGGCCTGCAAATGGCACTTTTCTGCGCTTCCGGTGCTCATGTACGAGGATGTACATTGCGCTCTGGTGCTCGAAAAATACCATTTTCGGCTCATCCTGGCTCAAATCCCAACAGACCCTCGTTGCATCGGCCCGCGAAGAACCGCATTGTGACACGGTAAATCGCTCGCATGGGGCCTCGATGGATTATCTGATTTTCTGGGAATGGCTGAATTTTGCGGCGCGGTGGCTGCATGTGATCACGGCAATCGCCTGGATCGGATCATCATTTTATTTCATCGCGCTCGATCTCGGGTTGCGGCGCCATGCGAACCTTCCGCAAGGCGTGAATGGCGAGGAATGGCAGGTACATGGCGGTGGTTTCTACCACATCCAAAAATATATGGTCGCGCCGGCGCACATGCCGGAACACCTCATCTGGTTCAAATGGGAGTCCTACTTCACCTGGTTGTCCGGCTTCGTGCTACTATGCATCGTCTACTATGCGGGCGCCGATCTCTATCTGATCGATCGCAATGTTCTGGACGTTTCGACGCCAACCGCAATCCTGATCTCGCTCGCATCGATTTCGCTTGGCTGGTTGATCTATGACCTATTGTGCAAATCGCCGCTCGCCTCCAACGATACGGCGCTGATGATCATCCTGTATGCCGTGATCGTTTTCATGGCTTGGGGTTACACGCATCTTTTCACCGGACGTGCTGCATTCCTGCATCTGGGCGCGTTTACCGCGACGATCATGTCGGGCAATGTCTTCCTGCTGATCATCCCGAACCAGAAGAAGGTCGTCGCCGATCTGATTGCGGGAAAAATACCCGATCCCAAATTGGGGAAGCAGGCCAAGCAGCGTTCGACACACAATAATTACCTGACGCTTCCTGTCATTTTCTTGATGTTGTCGAACCACTATCCGCTCGCTACTTCGACGGAATTCAACTGGGTCATCGCCGCGCTGATATTCATCATCGGCGTGCTCATCCGCCATTACTTCAATTCAAGACATGCGGGAACGGGCAACCCGCACTGGACATGGCTGGCCAGCACTATTCTGTTCATCATCATCATCTGGCTTTCGACAGTTCCCAAAGCCTTGACGGGCGAGGCAAAAGTTTCACGCGCTGCTGAACCTTTCCTGGCCGCCGCCAATTTCGAGCAGGTGCGCGATACGGTGATGGGGCGCTGCTCCATGTGCCACGCGACGGAACCGTCCTGGGAGGGGATCATGATGCCGCCAAAAGGTATCCGCCTCGATACGGACGAATTGATTGCGACGCATGCGAGCGAGATCTACATTCAGGCCGGTGCCAGCCATGCCATGCCGCCGGGCAATCTCACTCACATTACCGATGATGAGCGGGCTCAGATCGTCTCATGGTATCGTGACGCGATGGCAGGAAAGTCCATGCAATGACAGAGCTTTTATTGCGCGGCCGCATTCTGACCTTCCACGATGAACCACTCGCCGGCGAGGCGAGCCCGGAGACATTTACCTATATCGAGGAGGGCGGTTTGCTCATCCGCGACGGAAAGGTCGTTGTGGCTGGTGACTATGCGCAATTGCGGGCTGGCGAGGGCCGCAACGTCGAGGTCATCGATCATCGCCCGCATTTGATCATGCCGGGCTTCATCGATACCCATATCCATTATCCGCAGATGCAGGTTATTGGTTCTTATGCCGGCGCGCTGATGGAATGGCTCAACAAATATACCTTTGTCGAAGAGCAGAAGTTTTCCAATCAGGGACACCCCGAACGCATCGCCTCTGCCTTGTTCGACGAGTTGATCCGGCATGGAACCACGACGGCAGCGGCCTACTGCTCCGTGCATAAGGCATCGGTCCAGGCGTTTTTTACGGAGGCGCACCGGCGCAATATGCGCATGGTGGCGGGCAAGGTGATGATGGACCGCAACGCGCCGCCAGGCCTGCTTGATACGGCGCAATCTGGGTATGACGACAGCAAGGCCCTGATCGGTGAGTGGCATGGCAAGGGCCGCCAGCTCTATGCGATCACGCCGCGTTTTGCGCCGACATCGACGCCGGAACAGCTTGAAATGAGCGGCACTCTAGTGCGCGAGCATCCCGACCTGCACGTGCAGACACATCTGTGCGAAAACACAGCCGAAATCGCCTTTGTTGCAGAGCTGTTTCCGTGGAGCCGCGACTATACGCAGGTCTATGAGCATTACGGATTGCTCGGGCCAAAGACACTGCTTGGGCACTGCATTCATTTGACCGATGCGGAAGTAGGCGCAATTGCCAATAGTGGTTCGGTCGCGGTGTTCTGCCCCACATCCAATCTTTTTATCGGTAGTGGGCTGTTTGATCTTGCACGTCTGCGCGCGTCGAAGCCACCGGTCCGGACGGCGATTGCGACGGATATAGGTGGCGGCACATCCTATTCCATGCTGCGTACGCTGGATGAGGGCTACAAAATCCTCAACATACAGGGCCAGCGCTACCATCCCCTGCGCTCCTTCTATCAGGTGACGCTTGGCAATGCGCGGGCACTGTCATTGGAGGGCACTATTGGCTCGTTTGTCCCTGGCGCCGAGGCCGATTGCGTCGTGTTGGATGCCCGCGCCACGCCCGCAATGCGCATTCGCATGGAGACAGTCGAAACGTTGGTGGAAGAGCTGTTCCTGATGCAGACAATGGGCGACGACAGGGCCATTGCCGAGGTTTACGTGGCGGGTAGGGCAGCGAAAAGCACTTTGACCAGCTGACGGTGTAAGGAACCAAAAGGCGAGATTGGCCGTTCGGCACTGTCAATGCCTCCGAATTTGGAACAGCTCATGACAACGCAACACCGGGATTTGCGCACCGGGCAGCCGATCTGGCTTGGCAAACGGGCGCCTCGCATCAAGACCAACCTGCTCATCCAAGACGTTGAGACCGATGTTGCCGTCATAGGCGCCGGCATCAGCGGGGCGCTCATGGCGGAAAGCCTGAGCGAAGCCGGATATGAGGTTGCGATATTCGACCGGCGGCTGCCGGTTACGGGTTCCACGCCGGCAAGCACGGCTCTTCTGCAATTCGAGATCGATGTCCCGCTGCATCATCTGGCGCGCAAGATCGGGCAGAAAGATGCCGAACGCGCATGGCGGCGTTCCAAACTTGCCGTCGATCTGCTGCGCGAACGGACGAGGCGGCTTGGCATCAAGTGCGAGATGGAAAATCGAGATTCGTTATACCTGGCGGGCGATCTTCTTGACGAAGAGGGTTTGCAAAAAGAACTGAATGCCCGCCGCCGGGCTGGTTTCGAAACGAGAATGCTGAGCAAGGCGGAGCTAAACGCCGAATTCAACATCGACCGCGACGCCGCATTGATGAGTTTCGACAATATCGAAGCAAATCCGCGGCGGTTGGCCATAGGATATTTGTGCAAAGCCATGGAACGTGGTGCGAAGGTTTTTGCGCCCGCCGATATTGCTTCTGTCGAATCCAATGAGCGAACTGTTGTGGCGGTGACCACCACGGGGCAGAAAATTCGCTGCAAGCACCTGATTTTCGCGACGGGCTACGAAATCCCCGAGCAGGTTCCGCAAAAAGGCCACTCCATCACGTCAACATGGGCGCTTGCAACCCTGCCGCAGAAGCGAAATTTATGGCCGCAACGCTGTCTGATCTGGGAGGCCTCGGACCCTTATCTCTATTTGCGCACGACAACCGACGGGCGGATCATTGTGGGCGGCGAAGACGAGAAATTCGAGGATGAGGAAAAGCGGGATGTAAGGCTTCCCGCAAAGACGAAGGCCATTCTCGCCAAACTCAAGAAACTCTTTCCGGGCATTGTGGCCGAGGCCGATTATGCCTGGACGGGCAGTTTCGGTGCAAGCTCAACGGGTCTGCCATCGATAGGCGCTGTGCCGGGAATGCATCGTTGCTATGCCGTCCTTGGCTATGGCGGCAACGGGATCACATTTTCGATGGTCGCGGCGCAGTTGATCCACGGCCTGATCCGCGGAACAGGCGACCCTGACGAGGACTTGTTTGCTTTCAAATAGGTTTATTCGACGCGGTAGCCCACTTCCTCGGCGGCATGGCCCAGAGTCAACCAGAACGATCGCGCAAAGGTGCGAAACACATAAAGGTCGAATGTCTCATCATCGATACGCTGGATATTGGCGTGAATGTCGTGATGTAGCGTTGCGCGGCCGTAGCCAACGGGAAAGGCATGTTCGGAAAAGTCGATCGCAAAGAGCTTCGACAATATCCATTCCGAACGCGGTCCGCTGACGCGTATCACCGTGCGACCGTGGGTGAGATCGATCATCGTTCCCAGTTCCGGCGAAATGGCGGAACGCAACCTTGTTTCGAGTTCAGGTGTGGCACTGACGACAAAATATCGGCCCGGCGCGAAGCCGAACACCGACTTTTCACCTGCCACCCGGCCGAGACCGGGCTTGTTCTGAAGTGCAAGCCCTGTTGCGCTGCCGATTGCGGTCAACATGCTGGATACCATATCGCTCCAGGCTGTAACCTGAATGATCGAAAGTCCTTTTCGCTCGCGCAGCGTCACGCCAATGCCGGCAGCGGCATTGCCGTGATCGCCGGGAACGTAGGCCTTTCCGATTGAGGATTGACGTTCAGCCATGCATCCGGCTCCCTTCTGGATCGAACATGTGATGGCTGACAATCTCCACCGCACAATGCCTGTCGCGAAGCAAATCCGTCGCGAATGCGCGATTGCCGATCATGGATGTTCCGTGCTTGACCAGCGCCAATGCAATATATTTGCCGAGCGCGGGCGAGTAGCAGGCTGCCGTTACATGGCCGAAACTGTCGGCTGGTTCGCGCGGAACAGGGTCCGTCACGATATGACTGCCGCCGGTGATGGATTGATTATCCATTGAAATCAGGCCGACAAGCGAAAGCCGGTTGTCGTCCTTAAGGCCCTCGCGGCCGATCATCGCGGAGCCGATATAGGGCTTTTTCTTCGACAGCATCCAGTCAAGATGCAGATCATGGGCCGTCGTCCTGCCGTCGATTTCTGCCCCCGTGACGTGGCCCTTTTCGATACGCAACGTGCCAAGTGCCTCAAGCCCGTATGGAAGGATGTCGAAAGGCTTGCCAGCAGCGAGCAACGATTCCCAGACCTGCGTGCCGAACCCGGCACCGCAATAGACTTCATAGGCGAGTTCTCCGGAGAAGGAGAGGCGGCAGATCATGACCGGAATGTCGTCGATCCTGCCATGGACGATACCCATGAAAGGCAACGTCCCGTTATCAACCTTTGTACCTGTCACGCAGGCTTCAAGCACGGCGCGGGCTTTCGGACCCGATATGGCCGATCCCGCCCAGACATCCGTAACCGAAGTCAGGTGCACGCGCAGGTCCGGCCAGACGCAGTCGAGATAAAACTCCAGATGCTGCATGACCGTT
Organism: Phyllobacterium zundukense; assembly: GCF_002764115.1. Classification (NCBI taxonomy): domain Bacteria; kingdom Pseudomonadati; phylum Pseudomonadota; class Alphaproteobacteria; order Hyphomicrobiales; family Phyllobacteriaceae; genus Phyllobacterium; species Phyllobacterium zundukense. Next base: position 1,109,290 of record NZ_CP017940.1, read on the forward strand.
CCGGCATTGGCCGTGGTGGTTGTCATGAGGAACTGTGTTTCGCCAAGGCGCCAGGTCGTGCCATCGTCAAAGGCGATACCGTCCTCACGCAGCATCAGACCATAGCGGGCTTTGCCGACAGGCAGGGTCGAGAACATGTTGGTATAGACGCGGTCGAGAAGCTCCGCCGCATCGGGACCCTGGATATCGATCTTGCCGAGTGTGGAGACGTCGACGATGCCGACGCTCTGACGGACAGCCCGCGCCTCGCGGATATAGGCCTGTTCGACGGTCTCACCATGGCTGCCATAGATCATCGGGCGGTGCCAAAGGCCTGCCTCATAAGTCTTGGCGCGATTTTGCAGGTGCCAGTCGTGCATGGGCGTAAGCCTGTGCGGACGCAGATCGCCGTAACGCTCGCCCGCGAGAACGCCAAGCGACACCGGCGTAAAGGGCGGGCGAAACCGCGTCGTACCAGCCTCGGGGATCGATATCCCGCGTATATCGGCCATGATGGCGAGACCGGGTATATTTGATGTTTTCCCCTGGTCAGTTGCCATGCCGAGGGTGGTGTAGCGTTTCAGGTGCTCGACCGAATGAAAGCCTTCGAGATAGGCAAGACGAATATCTTCCGCAGTGACATCATGCTGGAAATCGACGAAAGCCTTCTGCGTTTTGACAGGAGGCTCAATCTCGAAGACAGGCGCGGGAGAGGCATCCAGCATCGGCGCTTCGACTGGAGGAATGGCCAGCTTTTTCTTGGCCGCACCCTTGGTCGCACCATCAGAGAGCACGCTGACGGTGTCCATGTAACCCGCTGCCGCACCCGTGGCTACCCAGTTCTGGCTGGGCTCCGGTGGCAGGAACGCTTGCAGATCGTCATCCCAATCCGGCTTGCCGCCCGCCTGGCTCGCCAAATGAATGGCTGGAGACCAGCCTCCCGAAACGCCAAGACAGTCAGTCTTGATTTCACGCGGCGCGCCGGACACCCGGCCGGTCTCCGCGTTGAAATGTTGAACGGTAATTGAACTCAATGTTTTTCCTGCATGCGTCCCCGTGACGGCATGACCAAGGAGCAGTTCGGCTCCGGCAACGCTGGCAATATCACGGCAAGTACCGGATACATCGGAGCGTACGTCTACGATCGCCGCAACATTGACGCCAGCAAGCGACAGGGTGCGCGCGACTTCATAAGCGCTGTCATTGTTGGTAAAGAGGGTGACATTGTTGCCAGCCGCCACGCCGTACTCGATTGCATAGCGGCGCACCGCATCGGCGAGCATCACGCCGGGGCAATCATTGCCGGGGAAGACGATCGGGCGCTCGAATGCGCCGGTCGCCAGAATGGTCTTGCCAGTACGAATGACCCAATGGCGCTGACGCGGCTGGCTTTTGGTCCGGTTTGGTTTGTAGTCGGAAACATGTTCGACCGCAGTCAGAATATTGCCATCATAATAGCCCCAGACCGAAGTGCGTGTCAGGAACCGGACATTCGGCAAGTTCGCCAGGGCTGCCGCCTTTTCCCGTGCCCAGACGGCGGGGTTGCGTCCGTCGATCAATTCTCCCGACGCAAGCAGTGTCCCCCCTGCGATTGGTCTTTCTTCGGCGATAATGACGCGCGCGCCCGTTGTTGCAGCGGCTTCCGCTGCGATGAGGCCCGCGGGACCGCTGCCAACGACAAGAACATCGCAAAAAGCGTTCATGCGCTCGTAGCGGTCGGGATCGGGTGCAGTGCCGGCCTTGCCGAGCCCGGCTGCACGCCGAATGAATTTTTCGCAGAACATCCAGAAGCTAGTGCCTCTGAGGGGGCCGATAGCCGGTCCCATGAATGTCTTGTAGTAGAACCCTGCCGAGAGGAACGGCCCTGCAAGCTGGTTGATCGCCATGAAGTCGTGTTCAAGCGAAGGAAACCGGTTCTGGCTTTGCGTGACCAGACCGTCATATAGCTCGAGCTCGGTTGCCCGGACATTGGGCTCGCGCACATCGCCGGTAAAGACAGTGACGAGGGCGTTGGGCTCGTCACTCCCGGCAGCAAAGACACCGCGCGGACGATGATATTTGAACGAGCGCCCAAAAAGTGTGATGCCATTGGCAAGCAGCGCCGAGGCGAGTGTATCTCCGGGATGGCCGCTATAGGCCTTGCCGTCAAATGTGAATCTGACCGACTTGGAGCGATCGACGCGCCCACCCCTGGAAAGCCGCGAACTGGTCATGCCCGTTCACCATCTGTGGCGATAGCGGATGTGTCCCGGGCGAATGCAACCGATGAGATTGCGTGGGTGCTCACGTCGCGCGTGACGACAAGATGCTGACGGCAGCCGCCCCCGTGCAACCAGAACTCACGGTGCGAGCCGCCCGTATTGGCCCGATCGTAGACATAGGCGTTCCAGGCAGCATGATCGACCGATGCTGGTTCGGGACGTTTTCGCGTCGCATCGCCCTGATAGATGAACTCAATGACGTCACGTGGTCCGCAATAGGGGCATTTGATGATCATGATCTCATTGTCTCAAGGCGAATCGTTTCACTGGCAAATACGGTAAGTTCAATGGTCTGTTTCCTGGAGAGCCAGTCAACAGATTGTGCTGGAATTGGTCAAGACAGGTGCAAATAGAAGGCAGGCAGCGGCGTTATTTCGAAAGCGATCTATCCCCATGAATCATGATAACCCTTTTACTATGCTATTGTCAGATCGCTGGCGCTATCACCAGGAAAGCGGCGACCAGTATCATTGGGCCGACTCGTTCCGGGCGGTCGAAAGCAAAAAGTGCCTTGATTGTGCCGACATGAACAGGCAAGTCGATAGATGAAAACTAGTCGTACATGGATTTGAACCTGTGATTTCTCCTTTCCTTCGGCAGATATTTCTGACGATTGCCGCCGTGCTGATTCTGGCTAGCCCAGTGCGCATGGCGGCTGCGCAAGCGCCCGCACCAGAACAGGTGCAAGCTCCGGTATCGGGCATCGTCGCTGAACAGCGGCCTGCGATCGATGCGCTGAAGAAGCAAATCGCCGATTTTGAACAGAAAAAAGACAAGGCTGATACCGACGCAGCATTGGCGGATCTGCGCCTTAATTTGGAAGGAACTGCAAAGAAGCTGCTGGAGCTCGGCGTCTCGTTCAGGCCGCGTATCACCGAAATCAATTCACGTCTCGAGCAGCTCGGGCCGCCACCGGCGCAGGGACAGCCGCCCGAAGCGCAGGTCGTCACGGATGAGCGGATGCGGCTAACAACCGAAAAAGCCGAAATCAATGCCGTCCTCGGCGAGACCGAAGATCTGTTGATCCAGGTCAACAAGACGATCGATTCCATTGTCGATGCGCGGCGCGAGCTTTTTGCCGACACGCTTTCACAGCGGGTGAACATCAACTATTCGCTTGGCAGCGAAATCGTCGATGCGTATGGCCAGGAATTGCAGACGATGAACCAACTGGTTTCATCGTGGTGGCGTTTCGTCGTTTCGTTCAAATGGCAATCCATGCTGGCAGCAGCTTTTTTTGCGGCAGTTGCGGCGCTTGTCCTCCTGATCGGCGGTCAACGGACCTTGGGGCACCTTTATCTGCGCGACGCGGCTGTTGAGTCACCATCCTATCTGAGCCGTTTGGCTGTGGCATTCTGGTCGACGCTCATGCGGTCGCTGACAGTCGTTGTCTTCCTCGCCACAACTTATGTTTTTCTTGGCTATTTCAATGTGTTGCGGCCGGATATTGCCTCGCTGTTCTATATGCTTTTTTGCGTGATAGGCATTGTCTATTTCGTTCACGCACTGGCGCAAGCGGTGATTTGTCCTGGTGCGCCGAACTGGCGTCTGGTGCGAGTAGCGCCGAGGCCGGGGCGCATCCTGATGGTCCTGATCACGGCTACGGCAACCATTACCGGGCTTGATTACATTGCTGATACGATCAACCAGATTGCTGCGTCGCCATTGTCATTGACCGTGGCCAAGAGCCTTGTCGCTACCGTTCTGGTAGGCCTACTCATTATCGCCATGGCCTTGCTCAAGCCGCTGGAAGACGAGGAGACGGGGAAAATCAAACCCTGGCCCAGGGCCATGCGTATTTTCCTCTACACGATCGGTCTCGTCCCCATCATTGCGGCACTGCTCGGCTACATCGGATTTGCCCGTTTTGTATCCCAGCAGATTGTCATCAATGGCGCTGTGATCGTCACCATGTATCTCGGTTTCCTGACAGCTCGGGCGGTGTCGGATGAGAATGCGCTTGCTGGGACAAAACTCGGGCGGGCAGTGCAGGCACGCTTTGGCATGGATGAGACAATGCTGGACCAGCTGGGGCTGGTGGCAAGTATTGTCATCAATGTGTTTGTCGTCCTGTTCGGTATTCCGATCATCCTGCTTCTCTGGGGATTCCAGTGGAGCGAGATGTCGGCCTGGTTCCTGACGATCGCCACAGGCTTTCAGATTGGCTCGGTCAACATTTCGCTGGTCGCCATCGCGATCGGTATTTTGCTGTTCGCGCTGTTCTATTTCTTTACCCGCTGGTTCCAGGGCTGGCTCGACAACAGAGTCATGGCTCGCGGCAAACTCGACTCAGGCGTGCGCAATTCGATCCGGACCGCCGTTGGCTATCTGGGACTCGGTATCGCGGGTGTCATCGGTGTTTCTGCGGCGGGTATCAATCTTTCCAGCCTGGCACTGGTTGCAGGCGGTCTGTCGCTCGGCATCGGTTTCGGTATGCAGGCGATCGTCTCGAATTTTGTTTCCGGCCTTATCCTTCTCGCAGAGCGTCCGTTCAAGGTCGGTGACTGGATCGAAACCGGCGGTGTGGGCGGTATTGTCAAGAAGATCAGCGTCCGCGCGACGGAAGTCGAGACGTTCCAACGGCAATCGCTCATCATTCCAAATTCTTCGTTCATCAACGGAAGTGTCGGGAACTGGACCCATCGCAACAAGCTTGGACGTGTCGATATTCCGATTGCGGTTTCGCACAAGGTCGATCCGCGCCGCGTCCATGCGATCCTGATGGATATAGCGCGGGGTCACCCGCTCGTATTGAAGAATCCAGAACCCTTTGTGGCATTCAAGGCCATCGTCAATTCAGCGATGGAGTTCGAGATGCGAGTGCATCTCGCGGATCTTTCCAATTCCGGTACCGTTCAAAATGACATCCGCTTTACCCTGATTGACCGCTTTGAAGAAGAGGGGATCGAAATTCCCCATCCGCAACAGGATGTGAATCTCCAGATTGACGATGCAGAGGCAATTATCAAGCTGCTGACCAACAGGGTGAAGTCCGAATTGGCCGCGGAAACGAAGAAGTTGAGATCCTGATATAGACACCGGAAAACAACGGTATGTTCAGTTGCCGTTCAGTTTGATGCCGCTATAACTGTTAATGAAAAGGGCGGTCGGCTCTTGATAACAGGGGCGGTGGAGACACCGGGTAAGAAATGAACAAGTTTGTTGTTGCCGTTCTTCTGAGTGCTATTTCTGCTGGATCGGCGTTTGCAGCCAGCGTCAAGAACGACGAGACCAGCGCCCAGACCCTCGTTGTCACCGAGGGCTCAAGCAAGACGGAATTGCAGGTTGGCGCGGGTGAGACGGTCGAGTTCTGCAACAGCGGCTGCTTTGTGACCTTCCCCAATGGCGACCGTGAAGCTTTGACCGGCAGTGAAACCGTCGAGATCAAGGGCGGCAAGGTTTCGATCAAATAAACTATCGCTGCACAAAAAAACTTTAGTGACCGGCTGAATTCATTTTCAGCCGGTTTTTTAATTTTTCATTTACTGTCGATACTCTTTTCTCCACAATCGATCACCGTTCTTCCCGGGGTTCACTCTTCATTTTTACTTTCCCGATAAGTCCTCGACTGATAGGCAATAATATTGCCGGACGAGTTGAGAAAATGACTTTAGGGATGTGTTGTGGTGGATGCTCAGTCTGATAACAAGGCTATGGATCTTGTAGTAGATCTTGATGGCACGTTGATTGCCACAGACCTTTTGTGGGAAAGTACCTTTCAACTGCTCAAGCAGAACATGTTCTATATCTTCCTTCTGCCTGTCTGGGCGCTGAGGGGAAAGGGCTATCTGAAACATCAGATATCGCTTCGCGTGGCGATCGATCCGGCGATACTCCCCTATCGAGGCGAATTCATTGCCTATCTGCGCGAGGAGCATGGAAAAGGGCGCCGATTGGTGCTCGCAACGGGTGCCGCGCGCAGATTTGCCGAAAGTATCGCGGCGCATCTTGGCGTTTTCGATGCGGTCTATGCGACCGACGAGATTCGTAATCTTACGTCTACCCACAAGACCAAATTCCTGCTTGAGACGTTTGGTGACGCCAAATTTGCCTATGCGGGAAACAGCAAGGCGGATGTCCCCGTGTTCAATGCCGCAAGCGAGGCGATTGTGGTTGCGCCCGACCGGGCAGCGGCCAAATGGCAACGCGTGCATTCAGCACGGTTGTTCGAAGCGCCGAAGACCAGTTGGAAGGCGTTCTTCAAGATGCTTCGTGTGCATCAGTGGATGAAGAATACGCTGATCTTTGTGCCTGCAATTCTCAATCATGAGATCACGGTCTTGCCCGTCCTTGTGAATGCGATCATTGCGTTCTTTGCATTCTCGGCGGCCGCATCGGCAATATACATAATCAACGATCTGTTCGATCTTCCGCTGGATCGTCAGCATGCGCGCAAACGGAACCGGGCTTTTGCCAGCGGGGTATTTTCCATACCCTTTGGCCTGAAAGTGGCGATCGGGCTGCTCATTCTGGCCGGGCTGCTCGCTGCTCAATTGCACTGGACTTTCGCTGCGGTGCTGGTGCTTTATCTCATTGCCACCACGGCCTATTCCTTGTCGCTGAAGCGTATGTTGCTGATCGACGTCTTGACTCTCGCTGGCCTCTATACGCTGCGTATTCTGGCTGGGTCCGCAGCCAACCAGATTGAAGGTTCTTTCTGGCTACTGGCCTTCTCGTCGTTCTTCTTTCTCTCGCTGGCTCTCGTCAAACGTTACGTCGAACTGCAAAACACGACGCTTGTCGAAAAGAACCGCATTGCGGGCAGGGGCTACCGGCAAGCCGATCGGGAGGTCGTTGCACAATGTGGTGTTGCATCGGCATTTGCTGCCGCGACGGTTCTCGCTCTTTATGTCAATAGCGATGCGGTCGTCAGCCTCTACTCCTACCCATGGTTGATCTGGCCGCTTTGCCCGATCGTGCTTTACCTGAATATCCGTATCTGGATCCTGGCACATCGCGGCGAGATGCACGACGATCCCGTCGTGTTCATTATTTCAGACTGGCGCAGCCAAATCGTGATTGCGATCGGCGCGGCGTTGCTCCTTTATGGCGGCATGCGCTCATGATCACCGCCTACGACAGTTTCGGGCATATCGATCGGCGTGCGCGTGCCGCGATGTCGCTCGACGCTGTGCGACAGGTCTTCGAGCATGGACATCCACAACCGGGTGGCTTTCTGCCGTTCGGCAATGGCAAGTCCTATGGCGACAGCTGCCACAATGATCATGGCACGCTTGTCGACATGCGCGGCAGCGATCAATTGGTCTCGTTCGATGCGCGGACGGGTCTGCTGGTGGCGGAAGCCGGTATCCTGCTTTCAGAAATCATCGCGATCGCTGCGCCACTTGGCTACTTCCTGCCGGTCACGCCCGGCACGCGTTTTGTCACTCTCGGCGGTGCCATCGCCAATGACGTGCACGGCAAGAACCATCATCGCCGCGGTACATTCGGCTGTCATGTCGAGCGGTTTGACTTGCTGAAATCCGATGGTTCCGTTGTGACATGCTCGGCAGCGATGAATTCCGGACTATTCACTGCGACCATTGGCGGGCTTGGTCTTACCGGCATCATTCTTTCCGCCAGTATCCGGTTGATGAAGGTCACTTCGCTTGATGTGATGGAACGGATACAAGCCTTCGGCACTCTTGATGAGTATTTCGATCTCGCGCCGCAGGCTGACAATGACAACGAATATGCGGTTGCCTGGGTAGACCAGCTTCAGGCAGGAACCAGTGCAGGACGCGGTGTCCTGATTACGGGAAACCACGCGGATAACGCAAATTTCGAGGTCGGGGCAAAAGAATCCAGGCTTGGCGTGCCGTTCGACCTTCCTGTCTCAGCATTGAATTATCCGAGCCTAAAGCTTTTCAATGGCGCATATTATCATTTGAAGGGCCGAAAACACGAGCCGCATCTTTGCGACTACCAGACCTTCTTTTACCCGCTTGATCAGGTTTCCAATTGGAACAGACTTTATGGACGCGGTGGTCTCTACCAACATCAGAGCGTGATCCCTGAAGAACAGGCCCGAATGGTCATACCGCAAATGCTTGCTGCAACGCGCGACGCTGGCCAAAACTCATTTCTCACGGTGCTCAAGCGTTTCGGCAACGTGGTCTCACCCGGAATCTTGTCGTTCCCACAGCCCGGTTACACCCTTACGGTCGATTTTCCCAATCGCGGCGCGCGGACGCTGGCGTTACTGGAACGTCTTGATCAGATGACGATCGATGCCGGAGGAAGGGTCAATCCTTACAAGGATCAGCGCATGGGTGCTGCAGTCTTCAAGGCAGGTTTTCCGGCATGGAGGAAACTGGAACAGGATCGCGATCCGGCATTCACTTCCAATTTTTGGGCGCGAACGGCGCTGTCGGAAAAGGAATAGGACGAATGCGCAGGATGCTTCAAATTTTAACAATGTGCTTGGTGTCTTCTCAACGCCAGGTTGTTATTCGGTCAATGGACTAAAGGGATCGTTCTGACATGACAAAATATATTCCGTTCATCCTGTTTACGGTCATGACCAATGCGGCAGCGCAAGTCATGCTCAAATACGGCATGATCACACTGGGGCCGGTCAGTTTCAGTGCGGACACCATTATTCAGCGGATATTCCAGATTGTTTTCAATCCCTGGGTTTTTGCCGGATTATTCATGTTTGTGATCTCAATGGCGTCGCACCTCTTCGTGCTTTCCAAGGTCGATTTGTCCTTTGCCTACCCCTTCCTCAGCCTGGCCTATGTTGCGGTCGCGCTGTTTGCCTGGCTGGTCTTCAAGGAGGAGCTGGGTGCCTACAAGATCGCCGGAATTGCCTTCATCATGGTCGGGACGATCCTGATCGCCCAGAGTGGTCGCCATGAAACGACCGAGCCGGGTGAACAAACGCCGCCGGCATCCACGACATCGTCATGAGTGAGTTGAACCAATGAGACAGATTATTTTTGGTGGTGATGGTTTTGTGGGGCGGCATCTCGCGCCAAAGCTGATCGCCGATGGGCAAGAGGTTATCGTTGCCGATATCGTCAAAAGCGATTTGGCGCACTACGACCACGTGACATTCATGAAATGCGATGTCACCGATCCCAAGTCTGTTGCTGCTGTCGGTATCAAGGCTGATGACATGGTGTACAACCTGTCAGCCAAGATGCTTTCACCCCTGCAAGTGCGGGCGAAGCGGCATGATTTCTTCTTTCCGGTCAATTACTTCGGTACTGAAAACATCATCAGTGCGATGGACAGGGCCGGTGCCAGGAAGCTGGTCCATTACACGACCGACATGATTTACGGCCACACCTATGTCTGGCCGCAAACCGAAGAGCACCCTGCGGCACCGCTCGGTGAGTATGGCATGTCGAAGTTGAAGACCGAGGAACTGGCCGCTGAGTGGCGTAAGCGCGGGATGGACATTTCACTGTTTCGTCCCCGATTGATCATCGGGCCCGGTCGCCTTGGCATTCTGGAAAAGCTGTTCAAACTGGTCGATTACAACCTGCCTGTGCCAATGATCGGCTCGGGCAAAAATCCTTATCAGTTCATTTCCGTCTTCGATTGTGCCGAGGCGGCACGGGCTGCCTGGAAAGCAGGCGTGCCGAATGAGGCATACAACCTGGGTTCGCTTAACCCGCCGCCTGTTCGTAAACTACTCGGCGATCTCGTGAAGTTTGCTGGATCAAAATCGATCCTGCTGCCGACACCGGCATGGGCGGTGAAGCGGACACTAGACTTCTTCGATTGGGCGAACATGCCGATCATGGATCCGGAGCAGTATCTGATTGCGGACGAGATGTGCGTGCTGGATGTGTCGAAAGCGGAACGTCAGCTTGGCTGGGTACCGCAACATCGCGACGAGGACATGCTCATCGCGGCCTACAAGGAATATCGCAACAAGAAAGACGGCAACACCGTACAGCAACCATCGTCCATAGCGGCGGAATAAACGGGGAATGGCGATGAACAAAGTGACAACGGCAATGCAGCACCAGACTGTGCAGGGACTGATCAGCAAGCCGGACCTGCTTACGGTCGAAGACGCCAAGGTAATGTCGCTGCCGCGCATGACCGAGATTTTCACCAAGCACCTCAATCCCGGCCAGCTGCATTTCATGAAGCTGCTCGGCTTTCACAAGGTGAAGATCGAGCGCGCCGAGGGGATGTACTATTACGACCAGAACGGCCGCGCCATTCTTGATTTCTTCGGCGGGTTCGGATCGCTCGCCTTTGGCCACAATCATCCGCGAATCGTCGAGGCGCGCAAGAAATTCCAGGACGAGAAGCGTCAGGAAATTGCCATCGCCTTCATGTCGCAATATGCGAGTGCACTTGCGTACAATCTCGCAGCCTGTTCACCGGGCGACCTCGATATGGTGTTCCTGGGCTCATCCGGCTCGGAAGCGATGGAAGCTGCGATCAAGGTTGCAGAACGGGCCGCGGGACCGAAGAAGCCGAAGATCGTTTATGCGGAGAATTCCTTTCACGGCAAGACCAAGGGTGTGTTGTCGATCACCGACGGGCAGCTCTATCGCGGTGATTTCAAGCTCGTCGACAATACGGTTCGTGTTCCTTTCGGCGACATTGACGCTATTGAAAATGCCTTCCGCTCCGATCCTGAAATCGGTGTGATCGTGCTGGAAACCATTCAGGGCGGCGGTGGCATTATCCAGGCACCGAATGAATACTGGCAGAAGTTGCGAGCGCTGTGTGATCAGTACGGCGTGTTGTGGGTGGCCGATGAGGTCCAATGCGGTTTTGGCCGGTCTGGCAGATTCTATGCCTTCGAGCATGCGGGTGTTGTCCCGGATGTGACCGCTTTGGCGAAATCGCTTGGTGGCGGGAAGGCCGCTGTCGGCGCGATGATCGCCCGGCGCGAGGTATATATGAAAGCCTATGGCACGCCGAAGACGGCGATGATCCATGCCATGGCCACTTTTGGGGGTATCGGTGAAGCTTGCGCCACGTCGATCGAAGCGATCAATGTTCTTTATGACGATCATTTGATCGACAATGCCGCTGCGACAGGGGACTATCTGTTGCAAAGGCTGGAAGAACTCAAAGCCAGATATCCGGCGATGATCAAGGATGTGCGCGGCAAGGGTCTGATGGTTGGCCTGGAGTTCCACGATTTCTCCAAGACAGTACCGGTGGTGCTGCGTCCGGTTCTGGCCGTGCTCGATGACAAGCTGAAGGGCTCGCTTCCAGGCTTTATCGGCAGCCATCTTCTGCGCGATCACGGTGTGCTCGTCGCCTTTACCGAATATAATCGTAATGTGGTGCGCCTTGAACCGCCCCTCATTTGCGGCCGGGAACATGTCGACGAATTCATCAAGGCGTTGGATGAAGTGCTTTCGCGTGGGATCGTGCGCATCGTCAAGGACTTCGTCAAAGCGCAGGTCAAGTAGCATCCTTTCCTGCATAAGAAAAAGGCCGGGCTCTTGCCCGGCTTTTTGTTGTCAGGATTGTCCGGAAAGCTTGATATCGGGTCTGAGCAGCAAATCCCAGCACTCATTGAGCTTCACGACGGTTCGATCAGCGAGGGTTTTTTCATACACATTCTGCAGTAAAATGCGAGCGCTGGTTATAGGACAGCCAGGGCGCAAAACGCCATCGGTTGCGCGAAGAGACGCTTCCTCTGCTGCTGTCAGACTACCGACCGTGCGGAAAGGATCTGCGCCGATCTGGATGTTTCGGGTTGCATCGCGATCCAGTATCCAGGGAAACGGGTTGACGAAGTCCAGCGTCATCAAGTTGTTCAGCCGAACGCCGTTATCGCTTTCGAACTCCTTGATGGCTTTGACAACGCGGTCTGCGGAGATGATCCAGTACATTTGATAGTCGAGCTCGGAATAGAGCTGCCAGCTCGGCAATTGATCCTGTTCGGCAAGTTGGCGGTAGGCGCCCGGGTTCTGCGCATAGTGGGACTCCAGCAGCTCGGCACGATCCATCACGTCTCTACGGGTTGAAACGAGGCCCATGGTTTTGACGTCGGTAACCGGCGCTGCCACATAGGTTGGTGCGACGGCGACAAAGCGCAGCGTGCCGTGCACGACTTTGGTGACAGTCGGGATCGCCGTAAAAGCGACGAGACAATAGACGATCAACCGGTGCTTTTCGGTCAGCGCAGAAGTCTTGAGCAACATTGCCAGCAGCACGGGCCAAAGGAAGATGAACTCCTGACTGCCCGTATTCTGGGTTTCGAGGAAAATGCCCGCGACGAGGACAACGCCGATCCAAAGCCAATCCCGATCGAGAAGCGACGCAAAGCCTTCTGTTGTTTGGCTCTGACGCGAGCTGTTCAGGTTTTTCAGAAGGGCACCTCGATCCAACCAGTACAGGAACAGGATGAGGGCTGCCGCAGCCAGGATAACGTCGAGCTTGATCGAAAAAACCGTCAAGAAGCGAGAAAGAAGGAGGCCTTCATTCATGCCGACAAGTGCCGCAATACTCTTCAGATAGGCTGATATCATCCCGTGGTTCAGTTCCAGTCCCAAGAGCACCAGGGCGAAGATGCCGGCCGCAAGCAAGAGATGGCGCAACATGAACCGGCCCGCGAGAATTGCGAAAAGGCCGATAAGGCCCCCCGCCAGAAACCCCGTGATCTTGGTCAAAAAGAGCGCGAGCATCGTCAGCGCCGCGATGATGGCGAGCTTGCGGCCGCTTGGGAGAAAGACGAGGGCGCTTGTCAGCACATAGAGGAGTAGCGAAGTGTGCCGGTTGTAGACGCCAAAACCATTCACTCCGGGATAGGAATGAAAGCTCTGGGTGTTGATCGGGCAGAGGGCAAAGATGAGGAAAGGAACGAGGATTGCAAATGCAATCTTGCGGCTCCGCTTGTCGATGGCGGCGATGATCACGGCCATCAACGGGGCTGCGGAAATCAGTACGGACCACTGCGCCAAAAGGGTGGGCTGGCCCCCGGGAAACAGCGTCTGCAGCCAATAGAACTGGTAGTAATCCAGTGCGCCAACCGGAGCGAGGAAATCCACTGCGGGGATTTGACCAAGCTTTATGCGCTGGGCCGCATCGAGATAGATGTAAGTGTCCCAATACATCGGGCCGATTGGCAGGATCAGCGGCAACGATGACAGAGCGCAAACAATGATCAGGACGAGCGCGAGCAAGGCCAGCGGCGAACAAATCAGGGCGTAAGGTCTGGTGATGCCGCTGGAAAGATCTGACATGCTTCTTCGTTTCAATTTCTAAGACGTGTGGAGACTATCTTTAGGGCCACAATTCTCCACATTGCGTTAAACTGCTGCTGGAATTTACTGCGGCTTTCCAGCAAAACGCTGTCGTTTTGCCGCGCGTCGCGGCGTGTTTTGGCCATGTCGCAAACAGGCCTTAGCGATAGACATGAGGAACGGCATAGTGCACAAAAATCGGCAAGAGCCGTTCCGACCATCGATCGATACCAGAGGATAGAGTGAAATGAAGACTGAGGCGCGTGTTGTCGTTATCGGCGGTGGTGTGGTGGGTGTCTCGACACTCTATCATCTGGCCAAGAAAGGCTGGAGCGATGTTGTACTGATCGAACGCAAGGAATTGACTTCCGGTTCGACCTGGCATGCTGCGGGCCTTCTGCCGTTGTTCAACATGAGTTATTCGGTCGGTCAGATTCACAAATATTCGGTCAAGTTCTATCAGGAGCTGCAAACGGAAACCGGCATGAATGTCGGCTTCACCAATTGCAGCAATATCCGTCTCGCCCGTACCAAGGACCGCTGGGACGAATATATGTACTATGCCGGTGTTGCCGAGACCATCGGCGTGCCAGTGAAGTTGCTGACACCGGCGCAGGTCAAAGAAATCTGGCCGCTGGCTGAAATGGACGGCATTCTCGGCGCGATCCAGCATCCTGAAGATGGTTATATCCAGCCTGCCGATCTGACGCAGGCCCTGGCAAAGGGCGCGCGCGACCGCGGCGCAACGATCTATCGTTACACGACCGTCCTCGGCATCGAACAATTGCCGTCCGGCCAGTGGCTTGTGAAGACTGACAAGGGCGATATCACTGCTGAACACGTTGTGTCCGCGACCGGTAACTTTGCCCGCAAGACCGGCAGGATGGTTGGTCTGGATGTGCCTGTCATCCCGGTCGAGCACCAATATATCGTCACCGAACCGCATCCGGCCATTCTTGAGCGCAAGGCCAAGGGCCTGCCGGAAATGGGCGTCCTGCGCGAAAGCGACAGTTCGTGGTACATGCGTGAGGAAAATGGCGGCCTGCTGCTCGGACCTTACGAAAAAGGCGCACCAGTCTGCTATGTCGATGGCCCATCGGACGCCAGCGAATATGAACTGTTCCAGGAAGACCTCGATCGCCTTGAAACTCATATCGAAACTGCCATAGCTCGCGTTCCCGCGTTTGGCGAAGTCGGTATCAAGAAGGTCTATAATGGCGCGATCGCCTATACGCCTGACGGGTCGCCGATCATCGGGCCCGCGCCGCGCTTGAAGAATTTCTGGCTGAATGAAGGTCACTCCTTTGGTGTCACCGCCGCTGGCGGTGCCGGCTGGCAGTTGGCCGAATGGATCGTCGAGGGCGAGCCTTCCATTGACATGATGGGCGTCGATCCGCGCCGGTTTGGTCCTTACGCGACCGAAGGCTATCTGAAGGAAAAGAACGAGGAAGCCTATGCCGAGGTCTTCTCGGTGCATTATCCGGATGAAGAACGCGGCGCCGCACGTCCATTGAAGCGTTCGCCATCCTATGATCGTCAGAAGGCACTCGGCGCCGTGTTTGGCACGGTCTATGGCTGGGAGCGCGCCAACTGGTTTGCGCCGCAGGGCTATGGCCTGGATGTCGCCAAGCTCGACAAGCCTGACGTGATCATGAACCAGAATCATCCGAAACCCGACGCCGAAGGCAAGGTGAAGGAGCTCTGGTCGTTCCGCCGCTCGAACTATTTCGAGCATGTCGGGCACGAGATAAAGAACGTGACCAACAATGTCGGCCTCCTCGACATGTCGGCTTTTGCCAAGATGGAAGTTTCTGGCCCCGGTGCGCGCGCCTGGCTGGATTCGATCCTCGCGAATCGCATCCCGAAGAAGCAGGGGCGCATTGCCCTTTGCCACCTTCTGACTCCGGCGGGTGGCGTTCGTTCGGAATTCACCGTGTATGAATGGGTTCCGGGCAAGTTCTACCTCGTATCTGCCGGTGCCTACGAAAATCATGATCACGACTATCTGCACAAGCTTTTGCCAGCGGATGGTTCGGTAACACTGCGTCCGATCACGCAGATGTATGGCGTTCTTGTCCTCGCAGGACCCAAGAGCCGTCAGGTTCTCGAGAAGCTCACCCGCGCCGACCTTTCCAACGAGGCATTCCCTTGGCTCTCCGGCAAGGAGATCAGCGTGGGTACGGCAACGGCGCATGCGCTGCGCGTCAACTTTGTTGGCGAACTGGGCTGGGAGCTGCATCACCCGATCGAACAGCAGAACACCATCTATGATCTGCTGCTTGAGGTGGGTGCGGAATTCGGCATCAAACCATTCGGTATCCGGGCAATGACCGCGATGGCCGTGGAGAAATCCTATCGTCTGATCCCGCGCGAATTGTCGATCGAATACAACGCCTTCGAAAGCGGTCTTGATCGTTTCGTTCATCCGAACAAGGGCGAGTTCATCGGCCGGGATGCTGTGGTCAAGGCGCGTGAAGAAGGTTTGAAGTGGAACTTCGTGACGCTGGAAGTTCATGTTCCCGGGGTCTCCGATGTGGACGCGCGTGGCAGTGAGCCGATCTACTTCAAGGGCGAACTTGTTGGCCGTGCCACCCATGGCGGCTATGGCTGGCGTCTTGGCAAGAGCCTTGCCCTTGCAATGGTGAAGCCGGATTATTCCGCACTCGGCACCGAACTTGAGATCAAGATTCTCGGCAAGACACACAAGGCAACGGTTATCCCCGAGTCGCCGTTCGACACCGAAAACGAGCGCTTGAAGGCTTAACCCGCGGCGATTATTCAATCTTTTTAGCGATGGCGCTCCGACAGGGGGCGCCATTTTCTTTTATCGGATTTTCGTTCAACTGAATGTGAACGAGTTCGAAGTTGCTTTGCGTTTTGGCAATTTGAGTTAGACTTCGGTCTATGACATGGCGAAGGAAGGCTCTCAGCAGTTTTCTATCACTGGCGGCGCTATTGGCCAGTTTTTCGACGCATGCCCAATCAGCTGAAACCGAGGTTGACGTCGAGCTGGTACTTGCGGTCGATGCATCGCGGTCCATGGAACCGTTCGAACAGAAAATTCAGCGTGACGGGTATATTGCCGCCTTCCGTCGCAAGGAGGTAATTGATGCCATCCGCGATGGCGTCCATGGGCGTGTCGCAATCACCTATGTGGAGTGGGCCGGATCGACAGTGCAACGGACTATTGTTCCTTGGACGCTGATCGATGGCGCTGACGCGGCAGAAAGACTTGCGGACGCGCTTGATCAACCGATTCCATCGACACAGAGCCGGACTTCAATTTCCGGAGCTATCGATTTCAGTAGCGGGTTGTTCGACAATAACGGTTTCAAGGGAATGCGAAAAGTCATCGATATTTCCGGTGACGGCGCCAATAACAATGGCCGACCGGTTGCCGAGGCGCGCGATCAGGCGGTGGCGAAGGGAATTACGGTCAACGGCCTGCCATTGATGACCCGCGGAGATTTCTATTCTGACTGGGCGGTAAAGGACCTCGATATCTACTACAGCAGCTGTGTTATCGGCGGGCCGGGAGCGTTCATGATTCCGGTTAATTCCTGGGATCAGTTCCCAGAAGCGGTACGCCGAAAACTCGTCCTTGAACTTGCCGGCAATAGGCCCGTCATGCAAAGGGCCGATTGGATGCCGTCGGAAAGTCCACCGGTCATCCTCGTCCAGGACAAGCTGGTCTATGATTGCCTATCCGGCGAGCGCATCTGGCAGAGGCGCATGCAGGACTGGGAATCGCGCTAGATCAAGCTGCCATCAACTGCTTGCGGTCCGCGCGTTCCTGCTGAGGCGAACGGCCGTAGAGTTCGCGATAGCATTTGGAAAAATGCGATGCAGAGACGAACCCGCAAGCGACCGCCACTTCCACAATCGGCATGGAGGACTGGATCAGCAGGTGGCGCGCACGGTCAAGGCGTATTTCCAGATAGTAGCGGGCAGGGGACCTGCCCATTTCCTGGCGAAACAGCCGCTCGATCTGGCGACGCGACAATCCGACATGATCGGCAATTTCGATCAGCGACAGAGGTTCGGACAGCCGCGCTTCCATCAACTCGATGATCGTCAGGACCTTTGAATTCTGAACGCCAAGGCGCGCGCGCAGCGGCAGACGCTGGCGGTCGTGCGGGCTGCGCACCCGGTCAGTCAGTGCCTGCTCGCAGACCCGGTTGACGATGTTGTCGCCGAAATCATCGCCGATCAGCTTGAGCATCATATCCAGCGCAGCCGTACCGCCGGCGCAGGTATAGATATTGCCGTCTACTTCGAAGAGGTCGGCATAGACATCGGCCTTCGGAAATGCCTCTGCAAATCCTGGCAGATTTTCCCAGTGGATCGCACAACGCTTGCCTGAAAGCAGGCCCGCAGCTGCGAGAATATGCGCGCCCGTGCACAATCCACCGACGGCAACGCCGCGGTTGAATTCCTCCCGCAGCCAGGCAAAAACCGACTTGTTCTGGAATTTCTCCACGTGCACACCGGAACAAACGAAAACCATCGAAGGCCGTTCTTCGCCGGTAAGGTATCGCCGTTCATCTTCAAGCGACGAGGTGGTAGCGCATTCAACACCATTGGAGGCGGTGACAGGCTTTGCATCCACTGAAGCTAGACGCCACCGGTAAGCCTCGTAACCCAGCATACGATTGGCAATACGCAGCGGTTCAATGGCTGTCGCAAACGCGATCATTGAAAAATTCGGCACGAGGAAAAAAACGAAAGACCGCTTGTTGAGACCGACGTGATCCATGATGATTCTAAGTTCCCGTATCTGGCTTCAAGGCCATGTCGCAACTGAAGTAGCAGCTTCAAATCACGGGCGTGGTCTCTAGAGCTTTTTTTCAGATAGAACCATAGAATTATTCTAAATGGAAGGGATCGACCCTGTGTCGCAAAAGCGCAGGCATCACATATGATAAAGGGAGCAGACAGGCCGTTATCTGCTCCCTTGCGTTGCTTGTTTCATGGCTTAATGCCGGGACTTCAACTTGTTGTTTTCGCTGATCTGGCGCTCGTAGAGATCGGGCCAGCCAATGTCGCAACGGATATCGTCGGGCAATGCATCAAGCGCCGCTTCCGTTTCGCGCAGCATGCGCTGACGGAGGAAAACCTCGTGTGCCTTGCTGACGGCGCGGGCCAAGCGATTCGTCTGGTCCACGAAAACAGCTGCTACCCGTTCGGTAATGCTGCTGCTCGAATGTCTTTGATATAGTTCGTCACAAGTGCTCATTTTTCTTCTCCTTGGTAATACGGAGGCAAACTGAGTGGCTTCCGTTTGATGATCTTGACTATCGCCCCGATTTGATGTTCAATCAAACGAAATTACGGAACACTATGGTTCAGAAAAATTGATGAAGGAGACGGCGCTATGTCAGCACCCATGCATCATCCCATCCCGATCCTGGATCTCGATGTGTTGCGCACATTTGCAATGATCGCGGAGACGGGAAGTTTTTCGAGTGCTGCCAATGCAGTATTCCGCACGCCCTCCGCTGTTTCTATGCAGATCAAGAAACTGGAAGAGACATTGGGCCACGTGCTGCTCGAGCGCGATGCGCGGTCGGTAAAATTAACACCGAGCGGGGAAGTCCTTCTGGGTTACGCCAGGCGTATGCTGGCGCTCAATCGCGAGACGGTCGCCAAATTCATTGCGCCAACGGTTTCAGGTGTTGTGCGCCTTGGCGCGCCGGATGACATCGGCGAGCGCGTACTGCCCTTTGTTCTCAAGCGTTTTGCGGAATCACATCCGGACGTGACAGTTGATGTCGTCATCGACCAGAGCAATAGCCTGCGCAAACGCCTGGACGAGCAACGGCTTGATGTCACGCTGGTCAATGTGAACGAGACGCTGGCCAAGCTCGATGAAATCGAAATCCTGATGACAGAGGATATCATTTGGGCAGGTGCGAAATGCGGCACAGCCCATGAGCGCAACCCTCTACCACTTTCCATGTGGGAAGAAGGGTGTATCTGGCGCGCCAACGCCATCAGCGCGCTGGAAAGTGCCGGCAGGGATTATCGCGTTGCCTATATGAGCGCACATACCATGGGACAGCGCGCAGCGATTATCGCTGACCTTGCCGTTGCGCCATTCTCGAAGTTCCTTCTGGACGACAACATGGTTCAGCTCGGTGCAGATCACGGTCTGCCGCCACTCGGCGAATCCAAGCTTGGCATGCTCGTTGCCAAGAATGCAGGGGCCCATGTCAAAGCGGTCGCCCAGCATTTGCGGGTTTATTTCGAAGGCTATGAGCGGACGGGCAAACTTTAGACGAACGTCAGTGACCCTAGCGGCTCAGGCAGTAGTTCTTTAATACCCTGACGAGTTCAACGCTGGTCTGCTTCTGCGAGGCGGTTTCGAAACCGAGCCGCCTTGCCGCTTCGCTGACCGGGGGAATGATCACAGCGCACGACGAGTGTATTTCACTAAACGGAATACGGTCCAGCAAAGCGCCGGCGTTGCCAATGTTGACGCCTGAACCGGGCATAATCTTGATCCTGTCAGCGGCGAGCTCAAACGTCATTTCCAGATCGTCGATACCTTCAGGGACCGTGCGCGAGCGGCCCGATGTCAGGATACGTTCAAAACCAAGATCGACTGCCATATCGACCGCTTCGGCGAGATCGGGGACGAGATCGAAGGCGCGATGCAGTGTGACGCCAAGTCCGTGACACTGGCGCGTCAGGCGCTCCAATGTCGTGTAGTCGAGCTCACCATTGGCGAGATTCGCGCCAAAAACCACGCCAGCCAGTGCAGCAGCGCGAACGGCATCAATCTCGCGCAGCATTGCATCGATATCGGCCTCAGCGAAGACGAAATTGCCTGGTCTTGGCCGGATCATGGCGTAGATCGGGATTGGCGAAGTGGTTGACTGCCCGATCAAACCAGGGGTGGGTGTCAGCCCGCCCAATTCGAGCGCTGAACAAAGCTCAACGCGGTCCGCACCGCCATTGATGGCCGCCGCCAGCCCTTCGGAGCTGTCGACGCAGACTTCCAGCAAGACGCTCATTTCGTGACTTCCATCAATCCGAGGACGCCAGCGCCGATCAGGCCTGGTTCAATCTTGAGTTCAGCAGGGATGACCAACGGTTTGTCGGTCTTGCGCAAGATGCGCGCTCGAACCGCCTCGTCCAGCCGCTGGATGAGAGGCACGGAATTGGCAAGCCCGCCGCCAACAGGCACGATGGATGCGCCGACAACGTTGATTGTCATCGCCAAGGGGCCGCTGACAATGTCGATATAGCACTCGATTGTTCGCTCGGCCGCAGGATCGCCAGCATTCCATGCGGCGATGATCTCCGTGCTGGGCAAGTTTACGCCATGCAGGTGCGCGTGCAGCCTTTCCATACCGCGCGCGGCCCCAACAGCATCGACACAGCCTATCTGGCCGCAGCCGCATGCATAGCGCGGGATTGCGACGGGTGGATTTCCCGCGAGTGTCGCTGATACCGGCCCATGACCCCATTCACCGGCAAAACCGCCGGCGCCTTCATGAATCTTGCCATTGATAACAATACCGCCACCGACGCCGGTACCGAGAATGACCCCGAACACAATGCGATGGCCGCGACCAGCGCCGACAACTGCTTCGGAAAGTGCAAAGCAATCGGCATCATTGGCGACAAGAACGGGTCTTTGCAGTTTCGCGCTCAGATCAGCCACCAGCATGCGTCCGTGGATGCATGGAATATTGGCGCAGGTGATCTTGCCCGTATCGGAATCGACGACGCCGGCAATCGAGATGGAGATAAGGCTTGCCGGATCGACGCTGCCATCCGCAGCGATCTTTTCAATCGCCGCAGCAAATGCTTCGAAGTCATGCAGCGGTGTCGGGACCTTGGGCAGCGGTCGTATATCTTCGGGCGAATAGGCGATTGCGCCCTTGATGGCAGATCCGCCAATGTCGAAGCAGGCTATCATGGCAAGCTAATTCCGGAATCAAATGATCGTGGATGCTTGATAGCGGAAATTGACTGCTGGACAAAGCTATTCGCGGTTGCGCCGTGCTGCGCGGTCCTCTCGCGAGCGGCGTCTCGGTGTTGCATCACCGGCGACACCATCCTCGCTGACATTCTTGCGTGGGGGCAAAGTGACAGCCAGCGACAGTTTCGGGAATGGGTCGATCTTGTTCGGCATGGCCATGGCATAGACGAAATGTTCCTGGAATTTCGGTTCCAGCGCCGTCTCGATCTTCTCAATGCGGGTGACTGTGTCTTCAATCTCGCGGCGGTAATTGCGATTGAGCAGGGCCATACGCGCACCGGTACCAGCTGCGTTGCCCACGGCCTGGACTTTATCCAGATCACAATCCGGGATCAGACCCAGCACCATCGCGTATTTCGGGTCGATAAAGGAACCAAACGCGCCTGCAAACCGAATCTGGTCGACATGATCGATACCGAGCTTGTCCATCAACAGTTTGACACCGGCGTAGAGTGCGGCCTTGGCGAGCTGGATAGCGCGAACATCGTTCTGCGTGATGATGATTGTCGGCGAACCTTCATGCAGAAGGTAGGAAAAAGTCCGGCCGGTTGCCCTGACGCGCGGCGATTTCGCGGCAAGAGTACCATCGACGACGCCATCCTCCGAGATGATTCCGGACAGATACATTTCGGCAATGACCTCGATGATGGCCGATCCGCAGATGCCGGTAATGCCGCTCGCTTGCACCGCTTCGTCAAAGCCCGGCTCATCCGACCATTGTTCCGTGCCGATGACGCGGAAGCGCGGCTCCAGTGTGATGGGGTCGATGCGCACACGCTCGATTGCGCCAGGAGCAGCACGCTGTCCGCCGGAAATCTCCGCACCTTCGAAGGCAGGACCGGTAGGCGAGGAGGCCGCGACGGTGCGCTGCCTATTGCCCAAGACGATCTCCGCGTTGGTGCCGACATCGACAAGCAGCATCATCTCGTCCTGGTGGTGCGGGCCTTCAGCCAGCGTGGCCGCAGCAGCGTCTGCACCCACATGTCCGGCAATGCACGGCAGCATGTAGACCCGTGTTCCGGCGTTCATCGAGAGGCCGATATCCGACGCCTTCAAATGAACTGCGCCAGACACGGCCAAGGCAAAAGGCGCGCCGCCAAGTTCAGTCGGGTCGATGCCGAGGAACAGATGGTGCATGATCGGATTGCCGACGAAGACCGCATCAAGAATGTCCTCGCGAGCAACGCCGCCCTCGGTGCAAACCTTGTCGATCAGCCCATTGATGGCTTCGCGAACAGCCAGCGTCATGCCTTCCCGGCCATCCGGGTTCATCATGACATAGGAGACGCGGCTCATCAGATCTTCGCCGAAACGGATTTGCGGATTGGACGTGCCAGCGGAAGCGATAGTGCGAACCGAGAGCAGCGATGACAGATGCATGGCGATAGTGGTCGAGCCGATATCGCAGGCGATACCGTAAGCTTCATTCTTCAGGCCAGGCCATAGGCCGATCATGGTCGGCCGCGATGTCTCCTCGTCCTGGTAAATAGCGGCCGTAACGCCCCACTCACCCTTGCGCAGAATTTTCTGCACGTTGGGCAGGATATGCGCATCGACATCCAGATTGCGGACGCCCCATTCCTTTTCGAGAGCAGCTTTCAGTCGATCGAGATCACCGAGCGGCTTGTGCATGTCTGGCTCTTCCACCTCGACGTAGCACATATGAACCGCCGGGTTGCGCTCGATGATGCGCGTATCGGCATCCTTGCGTACAACCTGTGCGTTGACCTGCACATCATGAGGAACGTCAACGACCAGATCGCCGAGAATTGTCGCCGAACAGGACAGGCGTCGGCCTTCCTTCAGGTCGCGTTTTTCCGCGTAGCGCTGTTCCTTTGGACCAAATTCGGAAATGTGATCGTTGGACGAGGTGATGCCGTGCTTGGCAAAACGGCCTTCCTGCACCTCGACCTGGCAGCGTCCGCAAATGCCGCGGCCTCCGCACACGCTTTCGACATAGACGCCGAGCGTACGGGCTGCGTCCAGAATGGGCGTTCCGACAGCGAAACGACCGCGCTTACCCGACGGCATGAAGAGAACGAGCGCTTCCTTTGCCGATGCCTCTGGTGCTTTGACGGGTGCGTTCACGATCGATACTCCAAACTTTCAAGGCGAGGGGCAGTTTAGCTGCCCACCGCCTTTCTATGCTGTCCAGTTCGCGTAACGCAAACCGTCAGCCTGCGGCGCCGCGCCGCGCTTCGCGACCACCACGACGGCGACCGCCGCCAGCGGAATCGGCAGGGACGGATACAGCGGGTGCTGCTCCTGCTGCGGCCGGCTGGTGATCGCGATATTTCTTGATCCAGTAGGTGCAATTGGCGTCAGTGCCGTTCAGAACGTTGGCGGCATGAACTGCTTCCATTTCCTGGGGGCGGCAGGGGTTCATGATCGCCGACGTCATGCCAGCGCCAATCACCATTGGAATGAAGCCGGCATTGATACCGTGACGGTGCGGCAGGCCGAACGAAATATTCGACAGGCCGCAGGTGGTGTTGACTTTCAGCTCTTCGCGCAGGCGGCGCAGCAGCGCGAAAACCTGGCGTCCGGCGTCGCCAAGCGCGCCAATCGGCATAACCAGCGGATCGACGACGATGTCATGTGCTGGAATGCCGAAGTCAGCGGCACGCTGCACGATTTTCTTGGCAACGGCAAAACGCACGTCGGGGTCCATTGAAATGCCGGTCTCGTCGTTGGAGATCGCAACGACGGGCACATTGTACTTCTTGATCAGCGGAAGTATGGCTTCGAGCTTTTCCTCTTCGCCGGTCACGGAATTGACGAGGGGACGACCCTTGGCAACCTTCAGTGCAGCTTCGATTGCAGCGGTAACCGAACTGTCGATGGACAGTGGAACATCGACCAGGTTCTGGACGATTTCGAGTGTCTTGACCAGCAAGCCGGGCTCTGTCGCATTGGGATCGACCGCCGTAACGCCTGCATTAACGTCGAGCATCGTCGCGCCGGCAGCAACCTGCTCCAGCGCGTCCTTGATGACGGTGTCGAAATTGCCTGCGATCATCTCCGCGGCGAGCTTCTTGCGACCGGTCGGATTGATCCTTTCACCGATAACGCAAAATGGCTGATCAAATCCGATGATGATTTCTTTGGTCGCCGAGGCAACGATCGTGCGGGTCATTCATATACCTCAGCTGGCTGCTGCGTTTGCAGATGCGTGGGAAGCGTTGTGTACCGTCCAGGAGCCACGGTCGACAAGCCATTCAGACGACTTTTTCAAACCGCCAAACGGGAAGATGTGGATCTGTTTGATCGCGGAAGCGGGGTTGGCGATGGCATGCTGTTCGATTGGGCCAACAACACCTTCGGGCGAATGACTTGTGGCGAGTGCCGTCAGGGAGAGGGCATTCTTCTTCAGGAAGCTGATCGAATTGCCGACACCGCACATGGCGGCATACTTGATCAAAGTGGTGATCTTGGCAGGACCGGCAACGCCGAGATGCACCGGCAGATCGACACCATGTTCGCGCAACGATTCCGCATAGCGGATGAAGCGGTCGGCGTCGAAGCCGAACTGGGTGACAACGCGGAGCTTGGCGCCGGTGCGCTCGCCGAAGTTCTTCTTCAGACGCAATGCTTCGATTGCGACAGCCTCGGAGAACTCGGGGCTGCCTTCAGGGTGACCGGCAACGCCCATTTCGGTGATGCCGTATTTATCGAAGAAACTTGTCTCCAGCACTTCCATGGTCGAGGAGAACTCACCAGCCTGGCGCTCGAGACCGCCACCGATAATCAGAACGTCGGTGACGCCTGCTTCCTGAGCGGCGCGACGGATGCGGGTTTCGAGTGCCGCCTTGGTCGACAGGCGGCGCGAGGCGAAATGTGGTACCGGCTTGTAGCCAAGATCATGAACGCGCTTCGCCGCAGACGTCAGCGTATCCACGCTGTCGGTGCCCATGTCGGTAATATAGACGCGGGTACCAGCCGGAAACAGACCAGGCAAATCCTGCGATTCGATAGCCTGGCGTGCCGCCACTTCGATGGATGCTGCGATCTTTGTCATTGGCTTCGCTCTCAATTCATGAATTGTCATGTCCACCTGCCTTTACAAGCGCCACAAGGCGTTCCCGATCATATTCGTTGTCAATTCGCGCGAGGGCTGCATCAGCCTCGGTATCCAGATCGTCACTCACAGGCACCGGAGTGCCACGGCGCCATTCCGCCAGATAGGCATCGGAATCCTTGGCACCAATACGCATCGCACACATGTCGATGGCCTCGGTAAAACGGAGGGGAAGCTCACGCTTGGCTGCCTGGCGTCCCTTCTTGACGGTCACTTGAGCTGGAATGTCCCGCCAATAAACGACAATGAGATCAGCCATGCAATTCATCCTCCGATGAGGACCCTTTTGCCGGAATATCAGGGGTTAAGCTTGCTATCTCACGACGCGCGCGCACTCAAATGCGACGTGGGCCATTGGTGTTTTTGCGACAGGCGATTCAGAAGGGCCAGAAGCTCGCCGCATAGGTAACAGCGCTGGCGGCAATGAAGGCAAAGCCGAAGACAATGCTGATCGAGACGACGCCAAGGATCAGCCCCGCGAGCATCAGTCTGCCATCCCGCTCGCAAAGCGCAATGCCGATGATTGCGGTGGCCAAAGCGGGAAGCCAATTGGAAAGGGGCATGGGGAGCACGACGGATATGCCAAGGATAGTGGTGAATACACCCAACCAGCGATCGCCCTGCTTGCGTCCGAATGGCCAGTTGCGCGGCCGGATGAATCTCTCCAGCCATTGCAACCAGGGAACCACCTTGTCGGATACCTGACGGAAACGCTCCGGCGATATCGTCTTGTCGCGCATGAAGGCCGGCAGCCAGACAGACTCACGTCCCATCACCATCTGCACTGAAACGAGAACGAGAGGGATCCCGGTGATGACACCTGTACCTGGTGGTAACGGCAAGAGATTGAGAATGGCAAAAAATGTAAGAAGCGCTGCAAAACTGCGATCAGTAAAGGCGTCTTCGAGCTCGGTAAACGACACAGGTGCCGTTGCAGTTGCCGATAGATCCTCGAACACCTGCGAAAGCGAACGCGGGTCATTGTCCGCTGCCGCATGCACAACCAGCTCGTTCGGCTTCATTTCATTATCTGCGTCGATAGCGGCCATCGTCTCGTCTTGTTCGCATTTTGACGCATATGGAGCGGTAATAGTGACATTGCAATGACGAAAACGCCTCAGCGTTTCAATTCGAGGATGTCCAGAAGGGATTCGCGGGCGGGAGCAGGGAACTCGATTCGGAACTCGTTGCGTCCGGTACGATATGCATAACCCACCTGATCGTTGTCGGGTCCTGCGCTGTAGTTCATCGGCTTTTCGCCCGCAACATAGTCGACACCGAGATAGGTGAGGCGCTTGTCGCTGTCGGTGTAGAAACGTCCCTTGGTACGCTGCGACCCGCTTGTCTTTTCCAGCATCCAGCCCGATCCATCGTCGGAAACGCGGCACTTGAACCAGTCATAGACTGTCAGCGGCGGTTTCTTGCCAAGTTTGATCGTTCGGCACTGCCAGTTGCCGACCATATCGAAGTCCTCGCTGAAGGCGAGGCTGGGTTTGGCGAGGATCGCGTCGAGCTGCTCCACATCGGACACTGTACCGCCTTTTCGCGCCTCATCGACGGCCTGCCTCTTGGTTTCTTCATACTTGTCGAGCCGGATCTGATCAGACTTCGTAATCAGCCGTGCAATTGCCCCATCCGCATGGGCGTGGCTTGCACAAAAAAGGCACAGAATCGTTGCTATTGCGGCGCGAAACATCGTGAAACAGCTCCTCTTTGTTGCGTTCGGACGGGAACAGAAAGAAACCGCCGATTGATGGCGGCGATATGAATTAGTGTGCAGCAGCAGACGTCAAGGCCGGGATGAGATCGCCATAACCCGTAAGGCGCCGCTCATAGGCGAGACCGAGGAAAGCGGCCGCCTGTTCGGCTTTGGCGGTCAGTTCAGGATCATCGGTTTGCGCCATATAGATCATCTTGGTGTAATTGCTGAAATACATATCGCGCAGTTCCGGATGGCGATCCAGGCCGAGAGGCTTGACCATGAATGCTTCGAAATGGCGGGCGAGAAAGTCCGTCATGAAGAACGAAGTCATATCATCGTCCCACTGCGACGCGAATGTTTCATTTCCAATGTAAAAGGAGAAGCAATGCGGGCCAGAGATTCGTTCGACACCGTGCTTTTCACAGACGCGATCAAGCATTCCACCCGTGCCGCAATCAGCATAACCGACGAATATCCTGGTGATGCCTTGGGCTTTTGCTTTGACAATTGCACGGTCGACCGAAGGTGCAATCCTGTCGGGATAATGATGATAGATTGCTGGCAGGCACTTTAGCTCTATGTGATCAAGGCCAAACTGTTCGCGTATCGCCAGGATTTCGCGCGCAATCATACCGCACGCAATCACCCGCACGGTCTCTCTTGATTTCATTGACTTTTGGCTAACATTCATGGAACTGATTTTGCTCCATCGCGTTATGCGAGTGTTGGATTTAATTTTAGCAGAACGGGAGAAACAGTCCATGAAACTATCACATATCGTTCCAATTGCTGCTGTACTTGCGGTTGTGGCTCTCGCTGGCTGCGCGAATACCATCCGCGGCATGGGAGCCGATACAGCGAATACGGTCAATGCGACTCAGAGTGCTGGCCAACGAGTGGCAAGGTCTGCCAACTAATTCTTTCTCGATCTGATTCATCAGATCAACGTCTATCCCAGATGACGGCCGCATCTTGATGCGGCCGTTTGCATTCATCAAGCTCCCGAGAGCTGATTATGCTTGCGTTTCATGAAAGCCTTGGCGGTCTCCACGGCTACCGCTGCGTCACGGCAGTAAGCGTCAGCACCCACGGCCTTGCCGAACTCTTCATTCAGCGGCGCGCCGCCAACGAGAACGACGTAGTCGTCGCGAATGCCCTTTTCCTTCATCGTATCGATGACGACCTTCATATAGGGCATTGTTGTGGTGAGCAGCGCTGACATGCCGAGGATATCAGGCTGATGTTCTTCGATGGCCGCGAGATAGTTTTCGACCGGATTATTGATGCCAAGATCGATCACGTCGAAGCCGGCACCTTCCATCATCATGCCAACGAGATTCTTGCCGATATCGTGAATGTCGCCCTTGACCGTTCCAATGACGAGCTTGCCTTGTTTGGGCGCGCCGGTTGCTGCCAGGAGAGGGCGCAGAATGAACATGCCTGCCTTCATGGCATTGGCCGAAAGCAGCACTTCAGGCACAAAAAGGATGCCGTCGCGGAAATCTTCGCCGACGATTCGCATACCCTCGACGAGAGCTTCAGTCAGAACCCTGTAGGGCACCCAGCCGCGCTCAAGGAGAATATTGGTGCCTTCCTCGATTTCTTCCTTCAATCCATCGTACAGATCGTCATGCATTTGCTCGACGAGCTCATCGTCCGAAAGCTCCGAAAGAATGATTTCATCATCGGCCATAGGTCTGCTTCCTTTCAAGCGTTATGCACAGGTCACTAACATAACTGGCAATCATTTAACATATCGGGCAAGTTGCTGAAAACGCATCGCTTAAATGCGACCTAGTAAATGACGAAAACGACTGGGTGTTTGTCTCCGATGCGCCATTGCGTGCCGCACACGGGAACGCCCTTCCGGGTGTCGCGGTTAGGATTTGGTTTGATTACGAAAAGTCTGCGCTTGCGTAGCGCAAGGAGAGAAGAAAATGATTGAGGAAACGCCAGTCGATGCTCCCGCAGATGCGGAAACAGGCAGTGGACGCCGCGGACGCGGTGCTGGTGCAGGCGCAGCAGCACGTCGCGCAGCACGCTCGGGTGGTGGCCCTGGCAAGTCGCTCACCTATATCACGCGCAAGATTCGCACCTACGAAGTACTGGATGAGGAAGGCCTGGCGCTGATCGAGGCCAATGCGGATACGGTTCTGGAAGAGATCGGCATCGAGTTTCGCGACGATGCCGAAGCCCTGGCTTTGTGGAAGGAAGCTGGTGCTGACGTCAAAGGCGAGCGCGTGCATTTCCCAAAGGGGCTCCCCCGGTCCCTGTTGAAGACTGCGCCTTCAATTTATACGCAGCATGCGCGCAACCCGGAACGTTCTGTGCAGATTGGCGGCAATGCAACCGTTTTCGCCCCGGTCTACGGTCCGCCATTTGTGCGCGACCTTGATGGAAATCGTCGCTACGCGACGATCGAGGACTTCAACAATTTCGTTAAACTCGCCTATATGGCGCCATCGATCCACCATTCGGGCGGTACGGTGTGCGAGCCGGTGGACGTACCGGTCAACAAGCGCCATCTTGATATGGTCTATGCCCATATCAAATATTCCGACAAACCGTTCATGGGTTCGGTCACAGCGCCGGAGCGTGCGGAAGATACGATTTCCATGTGCAAGCTGGTGTTTGGCGAGGATTATCTCGATCAGAACACAGTTTTGACCAGCCTTATCAACGCCAATTCGCCGATGGTATTCGATGAAACCATGGTGGGTGCATTGAAGGTCTATGCGCGCAACAACCAGGCATGCATCGTGACGCCGTTCATTCTCGCGGGTGCGATGAGTCCGGTGACTGTGGCAGGCACGCTGACCCAGGTTCTGGCTGAAGTTCTTGCGGGTGCGGCGTTTACACAGCTGATCCGCCCAGGCGCGCCGGTGATTTTTGGCACATTCGCTTCATCGATCTCCATGCAGTCAGGCGCGCCGACCTTTGGTACGCCGGAGCCGTCACTCGTTTCCTATGGCGCGGCGCAATTGGCACGCCGTCTCGGACTGCCTTTCCGTACCGGCGGCTCGCTCTGCGCTTCGAAAGTATCCGATGCGCAGGCTGCCTATGAGAGCGCCAATACGCTGAACTCGACGCTGCTGGCCGGAACGAATTTCGTTCTGCATTCGGCGGGATGGCTCGAAGGCGGTCTGGTTTCATCCTATGAGAAATTCATGATGGATATCGATCAGCTTGGCATGGCGCAGAAGATCGCCGAGGGTGTCGATCTGTCCGAGAATGGTCAGGCAATGGACGCCATTCGTCAGGTTGGACCGGGGAGCCACTATCTCGGTTGCGACCATACCCAGGCGAACTTCCAGACGGCCTTCTATCGCTCGAACATCGCCGACAACAATTCCTACGAGCAATGGCTGGCCGAAGGCGAGAAGCGTGCTGACCAGCGCGCCAACGAGCTTGCTCGCCGCTGGCTGGAGACTTACGAAGCTCCCTATCTCGATCCGGCGATCGATGAATCGCTCAAGGAGTTCATCGCCAAGAAGAAGGCTTCGATGCCCGACGCCTTCACTTGAAAGAAGCCCGAGGACGGCCGGGCTAAAGTGGCCAATCTGATCCACAAGGAAGTCTGGGCCTCAGCTGTAAAGGGTCCAGATGCGGGATGAACTATCGCCCCTCGATTCTCGATGATATTGCCGCCGCGCTGGAGCCTTATGGGATGGTTCCGCGCGGCGGGTTTGTTTTTGATGATAAAAATCAAGCTCCGCAGATAACCGAAGGCGCCAGACCACAAAGTGTCATCCTGGCGGGGCACTTCGGCTCATCAATTTGGCCGCATTTCGTGCAGTGGCGAGAAGATCATCCGAGCGCGCAAGATCCGCTCGATACGTGGTCCAGGGAAGTTCTGACTGCTGTTGCCGCAAAACTCGGTGCAACGGCGGTGTTTCCCTCCGACAAGCCCTATTTGCCTTTCCAGCAATGGGCAATGCGAGCAGAAGGCTTGTGCGCTTCGCCCCTGGGCCTCCTGATCCATCCGGAATATGGCCTCTGGCAGGCGTTTCGCGGCGCGTTGTTGTTTGATCGCGCTCTCGACTTGCCAGCTCGCGGTGCGCAACGTTCTCCTTGTGTAGACTGCCAAGACAGGCCGTGTCTTTCGGCATGCCCAGTGAATGCTTTTTCCGTCAACGGATATGACGTCGCCCGGTGTCGTGGTCATCTTGCTTCCGGAGAAGGGGACGCGTGTTTGAATGGCGGTTGCCTGGCGCGCCGCGGCTGTCCCGTAGGCAGGGAGCACGCCTACGGGGAGGCACAGATGCGGTTTCATATGGATGCGTTCGCGAAAAGCTGAATTGGACAGATCTTGCGCAAAAAAATTACCGCTATTTCAAATGGTTAGCAGCGCCTAACATAAAAAGATATATCGTTGACTTGATTAAAGATATATCTTTGTATAGATATTGCTTATGAAAGATATAACTAGGAGACATCATTCCATGTATGGTCATTGCAGAAAAAACCACAGCCATGGCGGCGATCAATGGTCGCGCGTCGATACAATGTCAGGTTCGCACGAGGGTGGGGGGCGCTTTGGCGGACGCGGACGCGGCGGTCCATTCGGGCGACATCAAGGCGGTCCATTTGGCGGGCGCGGTCCGCGCATGTTCGATCCAGGCGCATTGCGCCTTGTCGTCCTCGGCTTGATTGCGGAAGAGCCGCGTCACGGCTACGACGTCATCAAGGCACTGGAGGCACGATTCCAGGGCGCCTACAGCCCGAGTGCCGGTGCGATTTACCCGATGCTGCAGATGATGGAGGAGGCGGATCTCGTCACCTCCACCACAACTGGCAACAAACGCCTCTATACGATAACAGATCAGGGGCTAACCTATATCGAGGAGAACCGGGCGGAGTTGGACAAGATTAACGCCCAACTCGACAACGCCTCTGGCGAGATACGGGGTGCCGCTTTGGGCGAGGAGATGCATGCATTGAGCTTCGCGCTTCGCTCGAAACTTCGCAGTGGCTCGCTGACGACGGAAAAGGCGGATCAGTTGCGCGAAATCCTGAAAAGGGTTCGCCGCGAGATCGAAGACCTGTGACAACCCCGGGATAGGGTTGACAGAACCAGCGGATCAAACCGCTGGTTCTTCATCAGAAATGTTTAGCCGCGGCGTCCGCGACGTTCGCGTTTTGGTGTGTCGTCCGCGTGGGCGGCGAGCTTGTTACGCATTGGTCCTATGGTTTCGACGATCGTCTCAACCGTCGGACGCGGGCCGTTGACGTGGCTGTCGAGCGCCTTGCGCATCGCTGCCAAATGCTCAAACGAGGTGCCACAGCACCCGCCAATGATTCTGGCGCCGCCGTTGATGGCAAGGCGCGCATAATTTGCCATCAAGTCTGGCGTGCCGGAATAAAAGATCTCGGCCCCACGAAATTCGGGAATGCCGCAATTGCCCTTGATGACAATGGTCGCAGACGGATCGGCTTCACTCATGTCAAGAAGCGATGCGAGAATATCCGAAGCGCCGACGCCGCAATTGGCGCCAACGGCGACCGGCTTTTCGCCGAGGCCATCGACAACACCATGAATTTCTTTCGGTGGCAGGCCCATCATGGTCTTTCCGGCCGTATCGAACGAGCCGGTGTAGACATAGGGCAGGCCAACCTTGACCGCAGCTTCGGCAGCGGCACGAATTTCGCCGGGCGCTGACATGGTTTCGATCCAGGCAACATCGACACCGCCGGCTTTCAAGCCTTCCAACTGTTCGGTGAAGGCCGCAACCGCATCTTCTTCAGTCAACGCGCCAAGCGGCACCAGCAATTCACCAGTTGGACCAACCGATCCAGCAACGATGACCTTGCGGTCCGCCTTGTCTGCTACACCACGGGCAAGTTCAGCCGCTTTCTTGTTGAGCTCAAACACGCGATCTTGCGCGTGATGCAGCTTGAGGCGATGCCGCGTTCCACCAAAGGAATTGGTCAGGATGATATCTGCGCCGGCGTCAACAAAGCCCTGATGCAACGCGATGATCTTTTCCGGCTGGGCTTCGTTCCAGAGCTCCGGCGCTTCGCCTGCTTCCAGGCCAGTTGCAAATAAGTTCGTGCCTGTCGCGCCGTCAGCCAGCAAAACGCCTTTTTCGGCGATGAGATCAGCGAGTGGATTTGCAATGGTCATGACGCATATTCCTTTAGGGTCGAATAGATAACGATATAAGGAAGTCTTTATATGTGGTCAATAATCAATTGCGACAAGGTTTGCCGCAAGCTTAAACAACTTTGAGTGAAGAGACATAGCTCGCGACTTCATGGGCATTGACCTTGGCCATGCGGATCAGTCCATCGAAGTGCCGCTGCATGGTCAGTACGGCTTCGGTTGTATAAAGGACCAGGTACATCTCGCCGACAAATATCGCGGCGCGATAGGGACCGAAGACCGTATAGGGAACCGAATAGCGTTCCCGTCCGTCGAACAGATAAAGCCGGAAGGATGGATACAACTCATCGAGCAGCGATGCCATGTGTTGCAGCTGTTCAGCGCGTGATTTGCGCGGAAGGTTGCCCCAGATGCTGCAGCCGGTCGCGAAGTCCTCGAGGGTCTGAAACGGCATGCACACTTCCATGTCCGTGCCGGGCTGGCGATTATAGTCCAGGCGGAACGCCGTTTCGCTCATTTGCGTTGCCGGGTCGCGGTGGACCATCGAGGTTTCGTAGGCAATTACATCTTGTGTGCGCAGGAGATCGGGAATGCGGGCTGGTACATAGCGTATCTTCGTACCGGTCGCCTCCGCATGCCATTTTACGAGCAACGTCTGATTGTCAAACCCTTGTTCGATTTCGAGACTTGGGCGCAGTTCGCCGGTGATCCCCTCATCCTGGCTGAGACCGAGCAGCCAATCCAGAGACACTGCGTAGCGCTCGGCGATGTTGAGCAATGTTTCGACACGCGGGAGACGTGTGGATTGACCGGACAAGAGTTGCGAAAGCGCTGACCGGTCGATGCCGACAGAGGCGGCAAAAGACGACTGGTTGTCACCGCTACGAGCGAGGAGGCTTTTCACACGCTCCTGAAACAGACGGGAAAGATCGCGTTTATCCATTTTTTCTCCGCTTTGTTTACTTAACACAACAATTGCGCTATTTGGTGCGCATAATCAACACTTTCTCACAAGATTCTCATTGCTGACAATTCCTGACAATGAGACCATGAAAAACATGGAATCAGAAAGACATACCGAAACAACAGCATCCCAGCCTACGCGAAAGCGCCTCGGCATTGAGTGGCCAACCATTGGCCTCATGATCGTCTGCTACGGGCTTTGGTTTACCTCCGGCTATTACATATATCCCTTCATGCCGATCCTGGCTTTGGCCTTGATGGCGGTTGCAGTCGCGTTCCATTCTTCGCTGCAACATGAGGCCCTGCACGGCCATCCGACACGCAGCGGCACGATCAATGAAGTCCTGGTTTCGCTGCCGATTGGCCTGGTTTTCCCCTACCGACGCTACAAGCACCTGCATCTCAAGCACCACGCGGATGAACGGCTGACGGATCCATATGACGATCCGGAAAGCTATTACCGTGCTTTGGGTGATTGGGAAAAACTGCCAGCGTTCGTCAGGGTATTGCTCGGTTGGAACAATTCGCTCGTTGGCCGGATCGTCATCGGGCCGGCACTGATGGTCGCCGGCTTCGTGGTCAACGAGACGAAACTGATTGCTGGGGGCGATGACAAGACCCGCACCGCCTGGCTGCTGCATGGACTTGGACTTGTTCCGATGCTAGCGATCGTGTGGTTTGTCTTCGGCATTCCGCTCTGGCTTTATGCGCTGACAGCTGTTTATTGGGGCCTATCGATCATCTCGATCCGCAGCTATTGCGAGCATCAATGGTCGGAACGCCCAGATGGGCGGACTGTCATTGTCGAAAAATCGCCTTTGGCACTTATCTTTCTCAACAACAATCTGCATTTCGTCCATCACAAGCGTCCGACTGTGCCGTGGTATCGTCTGCCGCAACTCTACCGCGAGCAGCGCGAGGAATGGCAACGCATGAATGGCGGCTATGTCTTCCGCAACTATTTCGAGATCCTGCGAGCCTACGCCTTCCGCAAGAAGCAGGACGTGGTGCATCCCGTTCTGCGGCGCGAGCCGGCGCCTGGCCGTGCTTTCCGTCCGCGCCGTCACGGCATCAGCCTGCAGGGCGGTTCTACTCTCCCTATTCCCGCCGAGCCGCCTAAAGAGTAGGACTCAGGTCAAGGCGGCCTGCAAATGGCGTTTTTCTACGCTTCCGGTGCTCACGTACTCAATGTGTGCTGCGCTCCGGTTCTCGAAAACCACCATTTTCGGCTCGCCTTGATCTGAGTCCACTAGACCTTAAGTGTAGAACATGACCTTTGTTGCGGCCCTGCCGATGTATGATTTGCCCGAACGGCGCGCCGAAGTGGACACGCAGTGGATAAGAATGCGCGATATCCTTCGCTCGAACGGATATGACGCACCTGAATATCTGATGCGGCGCAATGCCGACCTTCCGGCAGTTCCTGGTGGTATCAAGGATGCTGCAGGCAATGTCATCGCACCGGACCCGGCAACGCTTCCCCCTGACGAGCTTGATCTGCCGACGCTATGGCGTCATCCGGATTTGCTGATTACGCAGACCTGCTGGGGGCCGATGGAACTGGGTCTTGAGACGCATGTCCATCTCGCCGGGCAGGACGACTATTCCGGCATAGAGGGCGGCGATGGTGAATTTTACTCCAGCGCGCTGGTCATGCGCCGGGGCGAAGGGACACCGGTCGTAACGCCAGCCGATGGCAAAGCCAGGCTCCCCATCGATCTCATGCGGCAGAAGCGGCTGGCCTTCAACAGTCACGATTCGATGTCTGGTTATCTGGCGCTTCAGCGCGATCTCCAAATCGAGGGCGAAACGCTGGGTCTGTTCGTCAGCCTTGTTCAGACCGGCGCGCACCGCGCCTCGATTGAGACGGTTGCCATGGGCCGCGCCGATATTGCCGCCATTGATTGCAAGTCATGGGAGCTGGCGCAGCGGTATGATGAGGCCGCCAGTGCGTTGATCGTCGTCGGCTGGACGGGCAGGCGCAAGGGCCTGCCCTTTATCTCTTCTCGAAAGCTACCCGCGCATCTTTTCGCCTGACGGGTCAAACGGCGGCTCGATATTGATACGGGCGGCACGGCGAATACCGAGAATCTCCACCTCGAAGAACCCCTGATTTTCATTGGTTGCAAGCTCTGCCGGCACATAGCCCTGAGCCATGGAATGGCCGACATAGTGGGCATAGCCGCCGGATGTGACCCAGCCGACAACCCGCCACTCACCTTGCACGGCACCCTTGTCGCCTGCATTGGCAACGACCTCACCGGTCGCGTCAAAGCGCGGTGCGCCGACACCATGACCGGCCTGCACGACGCCGTAATCCTTTGAGGTTTTTGCCCAGATCGGCTCATCACCCATTACGTCAGCGGCACCCTCGCCATGCGGCACGTCAATCAGGAAAGAAACACGGCGCAGCTTTGTGCTGGTTCCTGCGTCGAATTCCGCCTTTTCCCTGGCCGCTGCTTCCCGGCCGATGAAATCGTTCTTCGAGAGTTTGATAAAGCGGTCCATCGAACCTTCGTAAGGTCCATAGATCGGGCGCAATTCGCGGTACCATGTCGGGAAGTTCTTCTCGAGCCGCATGGCAAGGAGTGCGCGCATGCCGAAATCGACGATGTTGTATTCGGCACCAGCTTCCTTGATCGCCTTGTAGACAAGACGCTGATAAGCCGGCTCCATCCAGATTTCATAGCCGAGATCGCCCGTATAGGAGATGCGGTTGACCTTGCATGGTGCGCCACCAACAGCCATCTCGCGGAAATCCATGAAGCGGAATGCGGCGTTGGAAACGTCTTCGTCAACGAGTTTTGTGAGAACATCACGCGCATTCGGTCCGGAAATCGCAAGGCCTACAAGCGTCTGATCGAAGCGGTGGATTTGAACCGAGCCATCCTTTGGCTGCTGCTTTTGGAACCAGCGCATGTGATAGCGCTGAGCAGCAGACGATCCCCAGATCAGGAAACGGTCATCGGCGGCCTTGGCGATGGTGAAATCACCGATCAGCTTGCCCTCTTCATTCAACATTGGGGTGAGGACAAGTCGCCCCGTCTTAGGCATCGTGTTGGTCATCAGGCGCGAGAGAAAGATTTCAGCGCCACTGCCCGTCACTTCATATTTGGCGAAGTTGGCGATTTCAGTCACACCGACATTCTCGCGGGTGGCGCGAACCTCGTTGCCGACATGCTCGAAGTCATTGGAGCGATGATAGGATACGATGTCGCGCGCTTCCGTGCCGTTGGGCGCGAACCAAAGAGGCGTTTCGAGGCCCCAGGAATCGCCCATGACCGCATTCTGCGCGAGCATTGTGTCGTAGAGGGGCGTGGTCTGCTGTGGACGCCCTGCCGGCAGTTCCTCGTTGGGGAAGCGGATGGAGAAACGGCGCGAATAGTTCTCACGCACCTTGGCGTTAGTGTAGCGCAGGGTCGCCCATTCGCCGAAGCGGGCGACATCCATGCCCCAGACGTCGAAGCCCGGTTCGCCATGCACCATCCAGTTGGAGAGCGCGAGGCCGACGCCGCCGCCCTGGCTGAACCCGGCCATGACGGCGCAGGCGGTCCAGTAATTGGTAAGGCCCGGAACAGGTCCTACCAGGGGGTTACCGTCGGGTGCGAAAGTGAACGGGCCATTGATGATCTGCTTGATGCCAGCCTTCTCGATTCCAGGGAAATGCTTGAAGCCGACTTCTAGGGAAGGAGCGATACGATCGATGTCCGGCGCCAATAGTTCATGACCGAAGTCCCACGGCGTATTAACGGGCGACCATGGCTTGGCCGCTTTCTCATAGGTGCCAAGCAGAATGCCGTTGCGCTCCTGGCGGGTGTAGATCTCACCTTTGAAGTCCATGACGCCGATGAGTTCGCGTCCGGTGGACTTGTTGAACTCGATGACTTCCGGCACGTCTTCGGTCAGCAGATACATGTGCTCCATGGCGAGAACCGGCAGTTCCAACCCGACCATGCGGCCGACTTCGCGCGCCCACAGGCCGCCGCAATTTACCACATGCTCGGCCTTAACTGTGCCTTGCTCGGTGACGACGTTCCAGGTGCCGTCAACCTCTTGCGTGAGTTCGACGACTCGATTGCGCAAGGAAATCTCTGCACCGAGTTTGCGTGCGGCCTTGGCATAGGCATGGGTTGTGCCAGATGGATCGAGGTGTCCCTCGACCGGATCCCACATCGCGCCGACGAAATTGGTCTCGTCCATGAGAGGGAACATGGCCTTGGCTTCGGATGGCGTGATCAGTTCGGTGTCCATGCCGAGATAGCGGCCGCGGGCATGAGCAAGGCGAAGGAAGTCCATGCGTTCGGGGGAATCCGCCATCATGACGCCGCCGGTCAGATGCAGACCACAGGACTGGCCCGAAAGCTCCTCGATCTCCTTGTAGAGGCTGACCGTATAGGCCTGCAGCTTGGCAACGTTCGGATCGCCGTTGAGCGTATGAAAGCCGCCGGCCGCATGCCAGGAGGAACCGGATGTCAGTTCCGACCGCTCGATCAGCATCACGTCGGTCCAGCCGGCGCGTGCAAGGTGATAGAGGACCGAACACCCGACAACGCCACCGCCAATGACAACTGCTTTAACGTGGGATTTCATAGTCTTATGCCTCTTGTATGGAAATGTGATTCAACGTGTTGAGAGCTTGATTCAGGTGCTCAGAAATCGGTCGGCGCGCCGCCTTCAGCCTTGCGCTTTGCGACGAAGGCATTGATTTCCTCTTCGATCGCCGGGTCGATTTCCGGTTTTTGATAGGTGGCGAGCCGCTCTTTCCAGACCCGGTTGGCGCGCTCGATAGCCGTGGGCGAACCGGCCTCCTGCCAGGTTTCGTAATTGCGCCAGTCCGAAATGATCGGCGCGTAGAAGGCGGTCTTGTAGCGCGACTGCGTGTGGGCAGTGCCGAAGAAATGGCCGCCCGGACCGACATCGCGCATCGCATCGATGCCGAGCGCATCTTCAGACAGATCAAGCGGTGTCAGGAACTCGGCCACCATCTGCAACAGATCGAAATCGAGGATCATCTTTTCGTACGAGCAGCAGAGTCCGCCTTCCAGCCAACCGGCTGAATGCAGCATGAAATTGCCGCCGCCCTGAATAGCGCCCCAAAGCGAAAATACCGATTCATAGGCGGCCTGTGCATCGACCGTGTTCGCTGCACACACGTTGGAGGTGCGGTAGGGAATGCCATAGCGGCGGGCAAGCTGGCCGCCGACCATCTGGGCTTTCATGTATTCGGGCGTACCGAAGGCCGGGGCTCCGGACTTCATATCGACATTGGAGGTGAAGCCGCCATAGCCGACCGGCGCACCCTTCTTGACCATCTGGGTGAAGGAAATACCGGCAAGCGCTTCGGCATTCTGCTGGACCAGCGCGCCGGCAATCGTCACCGGGGCCATGGCGCCAGCAAGAGTGAATGGCGTCACAATGACGATCTGACCCTTGCCCGACATCTGGATAATGCCTTCCATCATCGGAACGTCGAGCTTCAGCGGGGAATTGGTGTTGATGATCGTATAGCAGGACGCCTCGTTCTGCAGTTGCTCGTGGCTGACGCCGCGGGCGAGGCGGGCGATCTCGATGCCGTCCTGATTGCGCTCCTTGCCGAGCGAATAGATGTGAAAAGCCTTGTCGCTGATCGTCGCAAGGTCGCGGATGCACTCAAGATGACGCACCGAGGGGTGAATATCAATTGGTTCGACCGGATAACCGCCGGTCGTGTTGATGATATTGTGCATTTGGGCCAACTTGACGAAATTGCGGAAGTCCGCCTGGTTGCCGGAGCGTCGGCCATTGTCGGTGTCGGAGCAATTCGGCGCCGATCCCATCTGCGCGAAAATAAGATTGTTGCCGCCAAAGCGCACATTGTGTGCCGGATTGCGGGCATGCAGCGTGAATTCCGATGGGGCAAGGCCAATATATTCGAGGATCATGTCCTTGTCGAAATGAACACGCATCGTGCCGGGGCTGACATCGGCGCCGGCCTTTTTCATGATCTCGCGCGCACCGTCATGCAGGACGTCGACGCCGATTTCCTGCAGCACTTTGAGCGAGCCATTGTGAATGGATTCCAGCTCGTCGTCGGAAACAATCTTTGTCGGCGCAAATGGAATCTTCAGCTGGCGGAATGGTGGTTGGTCGAAGGCTCCGCTTTCAATGCTGCGGGGCCGGGATCGTCCGCCACGCCTGCCATGATCCCGCGATGATGTGTTGGTGTCGATCTCAACTGCAGGTTCACTCATTGCTCATGCCCTTCGCTTACACCCATTACGGGCGATCGTGCCACTATCGCCAGAGGCGCATTCAGCGTGCGCGGCGTGAGCGACGCCGAGCGCTAGGGAAGCGACATGGCCAGTTTGCTGCGAGTTAAGGAGAGGGCCAAATTGTGAGAAGAATCCCTCCCTGCTGCTTCGGGAGGGAGGCTGCGAAGCAGCAGGGAGGGCCTGTTGAAAGCTGGCCTCTTTACTCCGCAGCGGCCTGCGAAGTGAGGTGGCTGATCGGTGTTACCATGGCCTGGATCAGGCTGTTCATGCTGATCGTGCCGGTGGGTTTGCCATTATCGTCGACGACCGTCGCATATTGCTGGTTGGCGTCCGTCATTGTTTTGGCGGCTTCCTCAAGGATCGTGCCGCTCCTGACTGTCACGCCGCCCGTTGTGACCGGAGCCGATGAATGGGTCGCGATGGTGTCGACCATGATGACCCGGCCACGGTTCACTTCCTTGACGAAGCTCGAAATATACTCGTCCGCCGGTTGCAGAACGATATCCTGACCTGTTCCTTGCTGGACCACTTCACCATCACGCAAAATAGCAATGCGATCGCCGAGACGTAGTGCTTCATCGAGGTCGTGTGTGATGAAAACGACAGTCTTCTTGATTTCCTTCTGCAGATCGAGAAGCACCGTTTGCATATCCATGCGGATCAAGGGATCGAGCGCGGAAAAGGCTTCGTCCATGAGAAGGATAGGAGCATCGTTGGTGAGCGCACGGGCGAGACCCACCCGTTGTTGCATGCCCCCTGAAAGCTGGTTGGGATAATGACCCTCGAAGCCCTTCAGACCGACTCTTTCG
This sequence comes from Phyllobacterium zundukense, assembly GCF_002764115.1. Taxonomy (NCBI): domain Bacteria; kingdom Pseudomonadati; phylum Pseudomonadota; class Alphaproteobacteria; order Hyphomicrobiales; family Phyllobacteriaceae; genus Phyllobacterium; species Phyllobacterium zundukense. Next base: position 1,150,600 of record NZ_CP017940.1, read on the forward strand.
ATCCAGCGGCGTGCCTGTTCTTCCTGCTTATCCCGGGACAAACCCTGGATCTCCAGACCATAGACGGTGTTGTCGAGCACCGTGCGATGGGGAAGCAGGGCAAACTTCTGGAAGACCATCGCCGTCTTGTGGCGACGGAACTGGCGCAGATCGTTCTGATTCATCTTGCAAACATCGGCATTGTCGATGATGACTTCACCCGCAGTCGGGTCGATCAGCCGATTGATATGGCGGATCAGCGTAGACTTGCCCGAGCCTGAAAGGCCCATGACCACCTGAATGCAGCCGGCCGGCATGTCGATGTTGATGTCGCGCAAGCCGAGGACATGACCGTACTTTTCATTCAGTTCGGTCTTCGACATACCTTTCTTGACGGCTTCGACATAGGCAGCCGGCCTTTGACCAAAGATTTTATAGAGGTTCTTGATCTTGATGCCGGCGCCTTGAACGTTGCGATCAGCCATGGACGACCTCCTGATGCTTCTGAAGACGCTTGCCATAGGCCTGACTAACGCGGTCGAAAATGATGGCGATGCCGACAATGGCAAGACCGTTGAAAAGTCCAAGAGAGAAGAACTGCCCGTTGACGGAACGCAATACCGGCTGTCCGAGTCCCTGGACACCGATCATCGAGGCGATCACGACCATGGCGAGAGCCATCATGATGGTCTGGTTGATGCCGGCCATGATGGTCGGAAGGGCGAGGGGGATCTGCACGTTCTTCAGACGTTGCCAGCTCGACGAGCCGAACGCGTCAGCCGCTTCCAGCACATCCTTGTCGACCAGCCTGATGCCGAGATTGGTCAGGCGGATCATCGGCGGAATGGCGTAGATCACCACCGCAATCAGGCCCGGCACCTTGCCGATACCCAAAAGCATGACGACCGGAATGAGATATACGAAGCTCGGCATGGTCTGCATCACGTCGAGGATGGGATTGACGACCCGCTGGAAGCTGTCCGAACGCGCCATGACGATGCCGATCGGGATGCCGACAAAGATAGAGACGACCGTTCCGACGAAAATCATCGCGATGGTCTTCATCGCGTCGCTCCACATATCGAAATATCCGATGAGCAGCAGCGTGATAACGGTACCCGCGACGATCTTCCAGTTGCGGCTGGCAATCCAGGCGATGCCGCCAATGAGGAGGATCATGATCGGCCACGGTGTGGCGGTCATGAAACGTTCGGCCTGAATGAGAAAGTACTGCAGCGGCTCAAAAAAAGACTCGATGATATCGCCGTATTCACGGGTGAAGGCCTTGAAACCTTCATCCAAGGTCTTTTTCAGATTGCGCAGTGTCTCATCATTCATGTTCGGGAATGAGTAGAACCAATCCATCGTTGGTGCCCCCTTCTTTGGGCCATTTGGAGCAAAGCGCCCTCAAATGACCGAAGCAGCTGAACGTTGTGCGTTCAACCCGTTGCAGATGCAAGGTGCGGCGGAGTTCATCCCCGCCGCACCTTGCAATTATTTCACAGCTGCTTTGATCTTCTCTGCGGCTTCCGGTGAAACCCACGTCGACCAGGTCGCTTCATTTTCCTTAAGATAGTGCTTGGCACCATCTTCACCGGTTGCCTGGTTATCGACCATCCAGGCAAGGAGCTTGTTGAATTCTTCCGTCCCAATCTGGCGCTTCTTCAGGTAGTCGAATGCCGGACCTGAACTGTCGGCGAATTTCTTGGTAACGATCGTATAGATATCAGATTTCGCCCAGCCGTTGGGCTTTGGATCCGGGCAATCGGCGATCGCGGTGCACCGGTTCCATTCCTTTTCGTCATATGGCACGCCGTTGTCGAGCTTGACCATGGGGTATTTTCCAAGCATGGCCGTTGGGCCCCAGTAATAGCCGAGCCAGGGTTCCTTACGCTCGTAGGCCTTGGAGATCGAGCCGTCGAGACCGGCAGCTGAGCCCGTGTCAACAAGAGTGAAACCGTGCTCGTCGCCACCATAGGCCTTGTAGAAATTGGCAGTGGTAATCTGGCAAGCCCAGCCCGACGGGCAGTTGAAGACCGCGCCCTTCTTCGGATCTTCCGGTGAAGGGAACAATTCCGGATGCTTCATGGCATCGGCGATGGTTTTGATCTCCGGATGGGCTTCGGCGAAATATTTAGGGATCCACCAGCTTTCCGTGCCGCCTTCCGTGATGGCTGGCGCAGCGTAGACGAGCTTGCCTTCCTTGACCGCCTTTTCAAGCGGCTCGCGAACAGAATTGAGCCAGCCCTCCGGTGCAATATCCGGCTGTCCCTTTTCGATCATGGACGTGAAAGTCGGAACGGTGTCGCCCGCAACGAGTTCAGCGTCACAACCATAGCCTTCGCTAAGGATGATCTTGTCGAGATTGGCGAGGGCTTCTGCCGACTGCCAGTTCATGTTGGCGATTGTAACGGTACCGCATTCAGCTGCCGATGCCGATCCGGCATAGCCGAAAAGACCAGCGGCCAATATAGTTGAAGCGAGCAGCTTCTTCATGTTCTTAGTCTCCCACTCATTTGACAGTTCACCCGAAAACGAATTCTAACTTGGTACTGCCTTACCCAGTCGTTCGCTTATGTGCCATTTGGCATCTTTATCCCGTCAGAATGCAATGGTTTCATTGAATTAATGCGGTATATCGCGACAAGGCCTATCGATATAACGACGCCGGGAAAATGATTGCGATACCAGATGGGTATATAGCTCATCTGAGCATCGTAACAAAGGAATGAGCGAGAGATCAACGCTTTAGGCAATTTTCCTTCATCGTCTTGTTTAATCCTGCAGTGCTTTCGGGTTTTTGCGTGCCAGCGAAATCATTGATGAGGCAACAGACGAAACGCCGCCAGATATGGCTTTTCCATTAGCGCCAAGCTGTTTTGAAGATGGCGTTTTGCCAAAATGCCCAAGCTATTGGAGGAGGGAGATGGCGCCGGCATAGCTGCCATGCAAATTTGCGAGAGCCAATGCTGTAAATGCGACACGCCATGGCGAATTTTCTTGATCAAACTTTAGGCAAAGAGCGCATTTGAGTGGCACAACAGTTTTCTCTCTTCGAGGTGCAGAAATGCTCTACATTTTTAACCGCAACAACCGCGTACACATTTCGTGGAATGCCACCGAAAAGCGCAACGCACCTTCCGGCAATGCAAAGAGTGGCATCGCTTCTGCGCTGTCCTTCATCTGGACGCGCTCGGCCGGTTGATCGCAGTAAAATTCGCTGACTCAAGAGCCGCTGCCTTCCGAAGGTGGCGGCTTTTCTATGCGGTTATCGTCCGGAAATTCGCGGTCAGCCATATCAAAAACCGCCCTGTCCATGATGGAGCAGTGCGGTTTTTTGCCAAATTACGCATGGCGTCTGCCGAACGGTACACTGGCAGAAATAACAACTCCGGTACGCAGTACCTGATCCGGAGCAGGGAGCAGGGTCTTGGTCTGCTCACCTGTAAAGTTTTAACCGGACATCGTTACCGCGAGGTTATCGAGAGCTTAAGCAAATCTAAATTCTGGAACTTTCCGTACGTTTCTTTGGCATAATCAGATTTGGCGCTTGGCATCACGCAAATAATTGATGATGCCGGAAAAATCCGTAGCTTCATTGCCTGCCGCGCCAAACTGCGCGTAAATCTCCTCGGCATGGGCACCAAGGGGTGTCGCTGCGCCAACACTCTGCGCTGCTTCTTGTGACAATCTCAGGTCTTTCAGCATCAATGCTGCGGCAAAGCCGGGTTTGTAGTCATTATTGGCGGGTGAAGTCGGTACAGGTCCCGGAACAGGGCAATAGGTGGTCAGCGACCAGCATTGACCGGAAGAGGTCGAGGCAACATCGAACAGTGCCTGGTGCGACAGGCCAAGCTTTTCCGCCAGTGTGAAAGCCTCGCTGACACCGATCATCGAAATGCCGAGGATCATGTTATTGCAGATTTTCGCTGCCTGGCCGTTGCCCGCTTCGCCGCAATGGACAATTCTGGCTCCCATGTGCTTCAGCACGGGTTCAGCCTCGAGGAACGCTTCTGTGCTGCCGCCGACCATGAAGGTCAACGTACCAGCGGCGGCACCGCCAATACCGCCGGAAACGGGCGCATCGACTGACAGCAAGCCATTCTTTTGCGCAATCTCGTGGGCCTCGCGTGCGGAATCGACGTCAATTGTCGAGGAATCGATGAAAAGCGCTCCGCTCCTGGCCCCTTTCGCTACCGATTCATAGACGGACAAGACATGTTTGCCAGCCGGTAGCATCGTGATGACGATATCGGCTTCACCCACGGCAGCCTCGGCGTTGGCTGCGATTGTCACGCCATTGCCCTGCGCAACACTCAGATTTTCCGGCAACAGGTCAAAGCCAAGAACCTTGTGTCCGGCCTTGACCAGATTGGCGGCCATTGGATTGCCCATATGTCCAAGACCGATAAAAGCGACTGTTGTCATCGCAGCGTTTCTCCCTGATACAATTTTGATTTAACGCACCGTCATATGCCGGGCGATGATGACCCGCATGATTTCGTTTGTGCCTTCCAGAATCTGGTGAACACGCAGATCGCGGACGATCTTCTCGATGCCATAGTCGTGCAGGTAGCCATAGCCGCCATGGATTTGCAGCGCGTCATTGGCGACGTTGAACCCCGTATCGGTGACAAAGCGCTTGGCCATTGCCGACCATTTCGAGGCGTCATGTGTCTTGCGGTCGAGCTTCGATGCGGCGGTGTAGAGCAGCATGCGCGCAGCCGAAAGCTCAGTCTCCATGTCGGCGAGCTTGAACTGCAAGGCCTGGAATTGGTTGATGGCCTTGCCGAAAGCCTTGCGCTCAGCGGCATAGCTGACAGCCTTGTCGAGCGCGGACTGTGCCCCGCCGAGCGAGCAGGCAGCGATATTCAAGCGTCCACCATCAAGCCCGCCCATGGCGATGCGAAAGCCGTCGCCTTCCTCGCCAAGCCGGTTTGCCACTGGAATCCGGCAATTGTCGAAGAGAACCTGCCTGGTCGATTGGGCGTTCCAGCCCATCTTGTATTCGTTGGCGCCGAATGACAGGCCGGGTGCGTCCTTTGGAACAACCAATGCGGAGATTCCCTTCGGTCCATCCTCACCGGTACGCACCATGGTGACGTAAATATCCGAATCGCCTGCGCCTGAAATGAATTGCTTGGCGCCATTCAGCACATAATGATCGCCGTCACGCACCGCGCGTGTCTTCAACGCTGCCGCATCGGAACCGGAATTGGGCTCGGTCAGGCAATAGCTCGCCAGCCATTCCATGGATGTCAGTCGTGGCACGAAGCGCTGACGCTGCTCCTCATTGCCAAAGAGGTCGACCATCCATGTTCCCATGTTGTGGATCGATATGAAGGCCGAAAATGCCGGGCAAGCCGCCGACAGCGCCTCGAAGATCAGCACAGCATCGAGCCGCTTCAATCCTGACCCACCCACATCCTCGCGTACATAGATGCCGCCCATGCCGAGCGGACCGGTTTCGCGAATCACATCTGCCGGAAAATGCTTGTCACGATCCCAGGCGAGCGCATTGGGCGCTACCCGGTCTGCTGCAAAGGCCCGGGCCATGTCCTGGATTGCCAGTTGATCCTCATTGAGTTCAAACTGGCCAAGCGACGTATCCATGGCTAACCTCCCTGTATTCCCACTACCCGTCACTCTATCCCATGCGCCAAGTGGCGCAACGCTTCAGATGAGTTTTGGATGGGGCTAGGAAGAGAAAGACATATCCGCTACTCAAAGCCCATGACACGCGCAATCATGTTGCAGGGAACAGGCTCTGACGTTGGTAAATCCGTCCTGGTGGCCGGGCTTTGCCGGCTTGCCCGTAATCGCGGGCTGAAAGTGCGTCCCTTCAAACCGCAGAATATGTCGAATAATGCTGCTGTGAGCGACGACGGCGGCGAGATCGGCCGGGCGCAATGGCTGCAGGCGCGTGCCTGCGGTGTGCCGTCCTCGGTGCACATGAATCCGGTGCTCTTGAAACCGCAATCGGAGACCGGCAGTCAGATCATCGTTCAGGGCAAGGTCTGGGGGCAGGCCAAGGGCAGGGATTACCAGAGATTCAAGGCGCAACTGCTCGACGCGGTGATGGCGTCGTGGGAGGTCGTTTGCGATGGCGCCGATCTGGTGATCGTGGAGGGTGCGGGCTCACCAGCGGAAATCAACCTGCGTGCCGGTGATATTGCCAATATGGGCTTTGCCACGCGGGCAAAAGTCCCGGTGGTCCTGGTTGGCGATATCGACCGGGGCGGTGTGATAGCGTCGATCGTTGGCACGCACGCGATCCTGCAGCCGGAAGACCGCGACATGATCATCGGCTACATCATCAACAAGTTTCGCGGCGATGTTTCGCTCTTCGACGATGGGCTGAAATCGATAACGCAGTTTACTGGCTGGCCGTCGTTCGGTGTTGTTCCGTGGTTGAGGGACGCCTCCCGGTTGCCTGCGGAGGACTCTGTCGTCCTGGAGCGGCTGGTCAAAGGGGAGGGGCGGGCGCTGAAGATCGCAGTCCCTGTTCTGGATCGCATTGCCAATTTTGACGATCTCGATCCGCTGATGGCGGAACCGCAGGTGGATGTCGTGATGGTTCGCAGCGGCGAGAGAGTGCCGGTGGATGCGGGACTGGTGATCATACCCGGTTCAAAGTCGACGATTGGCGATCTGCTGCGCTTTCGGGAAAATGGATGGGACCGGGATCTCGATATGCACAGGCGGCGTGGCGGCCACATCATCGGCATTTGCGGCGGCTACCAGATGCTGGGCCGGACGGTGCGTGATCCCAATGGAATTGAAGGAAGTGTCACCGACGTTGAGGGCCTCGGCCATCTCGATATCGACACGGTGATGGAGCCGGAAAAGACTGTTCGCAATGTCGAGGCGCATTCATTGCAATTCGATCTGCCGTTGAACGGCTACGAAATACATCTTGGCAGAACGACGGGTCCCGACTGCGAGCGGCCAACGGCGCGCATCAATGGCATTGCAGACGGTGCTGCGTCCAAGGACGGCAAAGTCTTTGGTACCTATCTGCATGGGCTGTTCGGGGCGGATGAATTTAGAGCGGCATTGTTACGATCTATGGGAATCGCCGCTGAGGCGTTTGACTATCATGCCGGAGTGGGTGCCGCTCTCGATTCGATAGCCGGCCAACTGGCTGAAGTTCTCGATATTGACGCGCTGCTGCGGCCGAAATCGCAGCGATGACGCGGCAGGCGTTATTGATGTCGCAGATTCGTTTGACATTTCTGGCGCTTGATGAATAACGTTCAACCATGATTGGTTCCCGTATCGGCCAAAGGCCAAGGGATCAAAAGGGAATGTGACGGCCGTACCCATCAGGGCGGCCTAACCGCAGCCGACCCCGCGACTGTAGAGCGGCGAGGGTCAATGTCAGCGCCAGACGCGAAAGCCGATGGCAGCCACTGGGAAACCGGGAAGGCGGCATTGATCTTACGACCCGCGAGCCAGGAGACCTGCCAGTCATAGGGCAATAGTGCCCAAAACCGAAGGGGATTGTCCCTTCTGGCCCTGCACGGAGGTTGTTATGGCTGCTGCACGTACTTCGACTACGATTTCTCTCCCGCTTGCTACGCGTCTGACGACGGCGGTGTTTTCTCTTATGCTTGGTGTATTCATCATTTACGGCGTTGGCCTTTCGCATTCCGAAACGCTGCATGACACAGCGCATGACACCCGCCATTCATACGGATTCCCTTGCCATTAAGTCTGACACCGGCTGGATAAACTGATTCAGCCACCAGCGCTTACGCATTGAAAAAATACGGTTTGTTTGCCCGGGACGTTTTTGCGTACCCGGCATCTTGCTTTAGGGATTGGGAGCAGATCTCATGTTGGTAAAGTATCTCCTGGCTACGATCGTAGCTGGTTTGTTTGCTGGTATCCTTTTGACACCGGCTATGTATGTGCGGAATGTTCCGCTCATTCTTCACGCTGAGGAATATGAAAACGCTGGTGCGGCCGAGCATAGCCACGACGCTGCCGCGGCAACTGCAACGACAACAGCCGAAAGCGCACCTGCGGTCGCTCCGCATGTTCACGACGAAGAGGCAGGACCTGAGCTACCATTTGGACGGCTCGGCAACACGCTGCTGATCAACCTAGTGGCCGGTGCAGGCTTTGCACTTATTACAGGTGCCGCTGCGCTTTTCTTTGGCCGTAAGATCACGCTGCAGAACGGGATTTACTGGGGCCTCGCAGGTTTCTTCATCTTCAATTTTGCACCCTCATTCAGCCTTGCACCGGAATTGCCGGCAATGCCCGCAGCTGACCTCGCCACAAGACAAGCATGGTGGCTCATTACGGTCGTTCTCACAGCGGCCGGTGTTTATCTCATCGTCCTTCGCGAGGAGATCTGGGCAAAAGCCCTGGGTGTAGTGCTCATCGTTGCGCCGCATATTTACGGTGCACCGGAAGCTGAAGACCTGACATCGGCCGTCCCCCCGACACTCGCCTCGGAATTTGCCGTGTCAACGCTGGCGACGAACCTGTTCTTCTGGGTTGTGCTCGGAACGGCGCTGGGCTGGGCTATTCAGCACTATGCGGCATCGGAGCTCGAGGGCTGATGCAAACACTGGAACGCGGGGTCACCTTTATCCTTGGCGGCGCGCGTTCCGGTAAGTCGTCTCTTGCCGAAGGCTTGATCGAGGCATCCGATCTGGATGCAGTCTATCTCGCCACTGGCAGAGCCTGGGACGACGAGATGTCTGCGCGGATCGGGGTGCACAAAGCGCGACGCGGTCCGTCCTGGACGACAATTGAAGAGCCGCTCGACCTTGTCGGCGTTTTGCAAAACGAATGCGCCGACAACAAAGCGATCCTCGTCGATTGTCTCACTCTGTGGCTCACCAATCTGATGATGACGGAGCGCGACATAGAAGCGGAGACGGCGGAGCTTGTTGCGGTGCTGCCGCGTCTCAAGGGCACCGTGGTGTTCGTATCGAATGAGGTTGGTCTGGGAATCGTTCCGGAAAACCGCATGGCGCGCGAGTTTCGCGATCATGCGGGCCGCCTACACCAAGCCGTGGCGAACGCCGCGGCAACAGTCTATTTCGTGGCAGCAGGACTGCCGCTCAAAATGAAGGGATAACAACATGCAGGATCGCAAGATGCTTGATCAAAAGATTCCGGCAACGGTCATCACCGGCTTTCTGGGTTCGGGTAAGACGACGATGATCCGCAACCTGCTCGAAAATGCCAATGGCAAGCGCATCGCGCTGATCATCAACGAATTTGGTGATCTGGGCGTTGATGGCAACCTGCTCAAAGGATGCGGTATCGAGGCCTGCCGCGATGAGGACATGATCGAATTGAACAATGGCTGTATCTGCTGCACCGTTGCCGATGATTTCATTCCGACCATGACCAAGCTCCTGGATCGTCCGGATCGCTTCGACCATATCGTCATTGAGACGTCCGGCCTTGCCTTGCCGCAGCCGCTGGTAGCAGCCTTCAACTGGCCGGAGATCAAGACGCAGGTGACCGTCGATGGTGTGGTCACCGTCATCGACGCTGCCGCTGTTTCGGAAGGTCGCTTTGCCGACGATCACGACAAGCTCGATGCGCAGCGGGTTCAGGATGAATCGCTCGATCACGACAGCCCGCTCGAAGAACTGTTCGAAGACCAGATCCGGGCTGCCGATCTCATTGTTCTGAACAAGACCGACCTGATCAGCGGTGCCCAGCTCGACGCCGTCAAGAGCGATGTACAGAGCCGGTCAGTGCGCGCGCTCAACATGGTTCCGGCGAGCTTCGGCAAACTCAGCAATCAGTTGCTGCTCGGACTTGGCGTGGGCACAGAGGAAGACATCGCCAATCGGAGATCGCACCATGAGATGGAACATGAAGCGGGCGAAGAGCATGACCACGACGAATTCGAAAGCTTCGTTGTCGGCCTTGGACCGGTGGCCGAGCCGAAATCATTCGTCGAGAAACTCAAGAGTGTGATTGCGGACCACGACGTTTTGCGGCTCAAGGGCTTCGTCGATGTACCCGGCAAGCCGATGCGCCTTGTGGTGCAAGCGGTGGGTTCGCGGATCGAACACTATTTCGACCGCAGCTGGAATCCGGGCGAAGAGCGCCAGACGCGGCTCGTCGTCATCGGTCTGCACGATATCGACACGGCGGCCATCTCAAGTGCAATGAATGCCGCAGCGGCCTGATTAAAGGAAACTGAATGCATCTCCTGCTTGCCCAGAAAGGCACGATAGCCGAAGGCACCGAGGCGATTGATCTCGGCCAGACGCCGGGAGATGTGCTGTTTCTTTCCGCCGCCGATACGGAACTCGCCAGTCTCGCCTCGGCACAACGGCAGGGCGGCGGGGTGTCTCTGCGCCTCGCTAACATGATGGCGCTGGCGCATCCCATGTCCGTCGATGCCTATGTCCAGCGAACGGCGCGCCACGCGAAATTGATCATCGTGCGGATTATCGGCGGCGAGAGCTATTGGCCCTATGGGCTGGAAGCTCTGCATGCCTGCGCCGTCAATCACAAGGTTCACCTTGCCGTACTCCCTGGAGACGACAAGCCGGATCCGGGGCTCGACCGGTTCTCCACGATTGCGCGGCCGGATCGCGATGCGCTCTGGCACTATCTGCTTGAGGGCGGAGCGCAGAACGCAGAGCGATTCCTCGACTATTGCGCGGCGCTGATCGACGGTAAGGACAAGCCGCAGGAAGCAGCGCCACTGCTAAAAGCTGGATTGTGGTGGCCGGGGAGTACTGCTCCCTCGCTTGACGAAATGCGAGGACACTGGCGAGAAGATGCGTCGGTCGCGGCGATCTGCTTTTACCGGGCGCTGGTGCAGAGCGGACAGACGCAGCCGGTAGAGGCATTAATCGATGCGCTGAAGGCAAAGGGGTTGAATCCGCTACCGGTATTTGTATCGAGCCTGAAAGACCCGGTGTCTGTGGCGACGCTGGAGGCTGTTTTCAGCGAGGCACCGCCGTCAGTCGTGCTCAATGCGACGGGGTTCGCTGTGTCTGCTCCGGGCGCTGCGCGCAAACCGACTGTGCTTGAGCACGATGGTGCGATGGTGCTGCAGGTGATCTTTTCCGGATCGAGCGCCGAGCAATGGCGCAATTCCGGCCAGGGACTCTCGGCACGCGATCTCGCCATGAATGTGGCGCTACCGGAAGTGGACGGGCGCGTGCTGTCGCGCGCGGTATCATTCAAATCGGCACGGCACTATGACGAGGCGGTCGAAGCCAATATCGTCACGCATGAACCGCTGGCCGATCGCGTTGAATTCGTTGCCGCGCTGGCGGCGAACTGGGCGAGCCTCCGGGCAACAAAGCCCGATGCGCGGCGTGTTGCCTTGATCATGGCCAATTATCCCAACCGCGCCGGGCGGCTTGGCAATGGTGTAGGCCTCGATACGCCCGCAGGCACGTGGCATGTGCTGAACACGATGCGCGATCATGGCTATCGGGTTGCGGCTGTCCCAGCCAATGGCGATGCCCTGATCAATCATATGATGGCGGGACCGACCAATACGGCAAGCGATGGGCGGGAAATCCGCGAAACCATTTCCCTGAATCAATACAAGGGCTTCTTTAAGTCGCTTCCACAATCGATTCAGCAGGCGATTACCGCCCGTTGGGGCGAGCCCCAGGCCGATCCCTACTTCATCGAGCAGGGCGAAAAGTTCGCGCTGCCGCTTGCCCGCTTCGGCGAAACGCTGGTCGGCATTCAACCGGCACGCGGCTACAATATCGATCCCAAGGAAACATACCATTCGCCGGACCTCGTGCCGCCGCATGGTTATCTCGCCTTCTATGCCTATCTACGAGAGATCTATGGAGCGCACGCCATCGTGCATGTCGGCAAGCACGGCAATCTCGAATGGCTGCCTGGCAAATCCCTTGCTTTGTCGGAGACCTGCTATCCGGAAGTGGTGCTCGGTCCGGTACCGCATATCTATCCGTTCATCGTCAATGATCCGGGCGAGGGAACGCAGGCAAAGCGCCGCTCATCCGCAGTCATCATCGATCACCTGACGCCGCCGCTGACGCGCGCCGAGAGTTATGGGCCGCTGAAAGACCTCGAAGCGCTGGTGGATGAATATTACGAGGCGTCGGGCGTCGATCCGCGCCGTCTCGTGCGATTGAAGGTGCAAATCCTCGATCTGGTTCGTGACATCGGGCTCGACAGCGATGCGGGCATTCATGACCATGATCCCGATGATCTCGCCCTGCAAAAGCTTGACGCCTATCTCTGCGACCTGAAAGAAATGCAGATCCGCGACGGCCTGCATATCTTCGGACGCTCGCCGGAAGGGCGCCTCCTGACAGATCTCGTAGTAGCGCTGGCACGCGTTCCACGCGGATCCGCCCATGGCGCCGATCAAAGCCTGCAGCGGGCGATTGCGTTTGATCTCGGCCTTGATGGCTTCGATCCGCTTGATTGCGATATGGCTGCTCCGTGGAATGGCGTGCGTCCGGAAATCCTGCAGGCTGTTTCGGATGATCCATGGCGCATCGCTGGCGATACGGTGGAACGCGTCGAATTTCTGGCAGCAAAGCTCGTATCAGCGGAAGTTGAGTGCCCAACGATTTGGACTGCCACTGCCGCCGTGATTGAGGGCATCCGCACCAATCTGCATCCTGCCGTGACGGCTTGCGGCGATGCGGAGATGAAAGCCCTGCTGACGGCACTGGATGGTCGGTTCATTGCGCCGGGACCCTCAGGTGCGCCGACGCGTGGCCGCCCGGATGTGCTGCCCACCGGCCGCAATTTCTTTTCGGTCGATACGCGGGCGGTGCCGACGCCAGCGGCATGGGAACTCGGGCAGAAATCCGCAGAGCTTTTGATCCGCCGCTACACGCAGGACCATGGCGAATGGCCGACCTCGTTTGGCCTGACTGCCTGGGGCACGTCCAATATGCGCACCGGCGGCGATGATATTGCGCAGGCGCTGGCGCTGATCGGCGTCAAGCCGGTTTGGGACATGGCATCACGCCGCGTTACCGGGTACGAGATCATCCCGACAGCACTGCTCGGTCGCCCGCGCGTCGATGTGACCCTGCGCATCTCCGGTTTCTTCCGCGATGCATTTCCAGATCAGATTGCGCTGTTCGATACTGCAGTGCGCGCCGTAGGTGCACTGGACGAGGATGCAGGGGACAACCCCATCGCCGTGCGTATGCGCAGCGAGCAGGCGCGGCTTGTTGCTGAAGGCACCGAGGAAAAGCTGGCCAAGCAGCGCGCCGGTTTCCGGGTATTCGGGTCCAAGCCGGGCGCCTACGGTGCTGGATTGCAGGCGTTGATGGATGAGAATGACTGGGCTAAACGCGACGATCTTGCTGAGGCCTGGCTCGTTTGGGGCGGTTACGCCTATGGCGCCGGCGAGGAAGGCAAGGCGGAGCGTGGCCTTTTGGAAGAGCGGTTGCGCACGGTGAATGCAGTCGTGCAAAACCAGGACAACCGCGAACACGACCTTCTTGATTCCGATGACTACTATCAGTTCGAAGGTGGCATGTCGGCAGCGGTGGAACTGATATCGGGCGAGCGGCCGACGATCTACCACAACGATCATTCGCGTCCCGAAAAGCCGGTAATACGTACGCTTGAGGAGGAGATCGCTCGCACGGTACGCGGTCGTGTGACCAATCCAAAGTGGATCGCCGGTGTCATGCGCCATGGCTATAAGGGCGCCTTCGAGATGGCAGCGACGGTCGATTATCTCTTTGCCTTCGCGGCAACGACGGGAGCTGTCGGCAACCATCACTTTGAAGCCGTGTATCAGGCATTTCTGGTGGATGAGGATGTGCGGGCATTCTTGAAAGACAAGAATCCGCACGCCTTGCGCGATATGGCGGAAAAGCTGGAGGAATCCGTGACGCGCGGTTTCTGGACACCCCGCTCCAACTCGGCGCGGTACGAACTCAGCAAACTCGCTGCCTGATAATTTGATTCGGAAGGAAACGCCAAATGGCTGAAAAATCACAAAAATTGCAGAATCTGACCGAAGCGGAAATAAACGAGCGCCACGCCGACAAGATGCGCAAGAAGAAGGCGGTACGTGACAAGATCCTGGCGACCAAGACCGATGAAAAGGGTCTTGTGATCGTCAATACCGGCAAGGGCAAGGGCAAATCCACTGCCGGTTTTGGCGTGGTGTTCCGGGCTCTCGGTCACGGTATGAAGATTGGCGTGGTGCAGTTCGTCAAGGGCTCATGGGATACGGGCGAGCGCTGGGTTCTGGAAAAATTCCCTGAGCAGGTGACCATATCTGCCATGGGCGAGGGGTTTACTTGGGAAACACAGGATCGGGCGCGTGATATCGCCATGGCGCGCAATGCATGGGAACAGGCGAAGGCAATGATCCTCGACGATGAAACCGAGGTCGTTCTGTGCGACGAGTTGAATATCGCCCTGCGTTACGACTATCTGCCCGTTGAAGAAATCATCGATGTTTTGAAACAGAAACCCCACATGAAACATGTGATCATCACGGGCCGAAACGCCAAGGATGAACTGATCGAGTTTGCGGACCTTGTCACCGAGATGGAAATGATCAAACATCCGTTCCGTTCGGGCATCAAGGCCCAGAAGGGTATCGAATTCTGATGACTGAAAGCTGGCAATTCTGGGCCGTTATTTCTGCGGTTTTCGCAGCTTTAACTGCCATTTTTGCCAAGATCGGTATCGAGAATATCAATTCAGACTTTGCAACGCTGATTCGGACCTTCGTCATCATCGGAGCGCTGTGCCTGTTCCTGTCTATCAGCGGTCAATGGCAGGGGCTGTCGACGATATCCGGCAAGACATGGACGTTTCTCATTCTGTCAGGGCTGGCGACCGGTGCATCGTGGCTTGCCTATTTTCGCGCGCTCAAGATCGGCGATGCGGCGCGGGTCGCCCCTATCGACAAGCTTTCCATCGTCATGGTGGCGATCTTTGGCGTCGCGTTTCTCGGAGAGAAGCTTTCCGGGCTCAACTGGCTCGGCGTTTTGTTGATCGCCGGAGGCGTTATCCTACTGAGCCTGCGGTTCTGAAGAGCGCCGCCAGCCATGCTCCCCAGGGATTGTCGGCATAGAGAAGTTTGGTGGCCAGCGCCAAGCAGACGACGATCAATAGCGGCTTGATGATTCTTGCGCCGGATTTCATCGCCAGGCTGGCGCCAAAGCGGGCCCCGGCAAACTGAGCGATGCCCATCAGCAAACCGATCTTCCAGTTGATCACGCCAAGAAAAGCGAAAGTGATGAAGCCGCCAAGATTGGATGCGAAATTCAGGAGCTTGGTATGAGCCGTAGCCTTGAGCAGGCCGTAGCCAGCAAGCGAGACGAAGCTCAGCATGAAAAAGGAGCCGGTGCCCGGGCCAAACAGCCCATCGTAGAAGCCTATGAGCGGCACGACGGTAAGGCCGAACAGGAATGGCGTGACACGTTGCGCGCGGTCCACATCCACCATATTGGGCTTCAACGCGAAATAGATGGCAATTGCGATCAACAGGATCGGCAAGAAGGCGCGCAGTACTTCCCCAGGCAGAAAGCCTGCCAAGAGAGCACCGCCGACTGCCCCAAGTGCCGACATCAACGCCGCCGGCAATTGCTTCTTAAGATGTACGTGACCCTGCTGAGCATAGGCAATCGTGGCCGAGGCCGAGCCAAACAGTGACTGCAGTTTGTTCGTCCCGAGAGATTCAACGGGCGAGAAACCTGCCAGAAGCAGTGCGGGGACGGTAACAAGGCCGCCTCCTCCAGCAATGGAGTCGATAAAGCCTGCGATAAAGGCAGCAACAATCAGGAGCGGGGGAACATTTTCGAGGAAGGCAGACATGCGGGGGGACTCTGTGAACGCGGCGGACCATAGCCAGATTTTGACGTTTGGCGAGCGGTTTTGGCGGTTGGATCAATCGCATTATGCGAATCGCTGGCCAGTGTGTTGTTTCGGCACTTGAATTTGGGGGTCTGCACTGCAATCAATCTTTTAGGACAGTTGGGGGTACAATGAGCGAAAGCATTTTTGATCGGATTACCGCTTATCTCGGAGCAAAAAGTGCGGTGCAGAAGGTCGCCGATGATCCGGTGCTGATGGCAGAGCTTCTGCTTCTGCTGCATGTGGCACTGGCTGATGGCAAGACGGACAAGACCGAGTATGCAGCCATCCTGGGTATTGCCGAGAGTGATTTCGGTATTCCGCCTGATGAATTTGCTGAAGTGGCAGAGTATCTCAAGGACTTCGGCTACGAGACGACAAGCAAACAAGCTGCACTCGCCTTTGCCGATGTACCGTTTGATCGTAAGGTTCTGCTGCTGCGTCATCTTCTGGTCATTGCCAATGCCGACAATGACCTCGATCCCAAAGAAGCCAATCTGATCCGAACGACCGCCGATCTTTTGGGTGTAACACCTGAAGAATTGCACAAGAAGCGCTGATGCCCAAGCCAATCTACGCGCTTGGTCTCGGTTGCGAGCGTGGATGCGATCCGCAAGAAGTCCTTTCCCTGGCCGAACGTGTTCTGAAGGAGGCGCAGGTCGCAGCGAGCGACTTGGTCGGCGTCTTTTCGATCGATCAACGCCAGGATGAGCCGGCAATCGTGCAAACAGCGGAACAACTGGGTTTGCCCGTCACCTGCTTCAACGCTCAAATCCTGGAAAAAGAAACCCCGCGTTTGCTCAACCCATCCGAACGGGTCTTTGCACTCATAGGCTGTCACGGTGTGGCGGAAGCAGCGGCGCTTGTGGCTGTGGGTTCAGATGGCGTACTGCTAATCGGAAAGACCAAATCAGCTCATGCCACCGCGGCGCTGGCCGTGAAGGAATAAACGAGTTCAGACAATGACAGTTCACTTTATCGGCGCAGGCCCCGGCGCGCCTGACCTCATCACCGTGCGTGGGTTGAAATTGATCCAATCCTGCCCTGTCTGCCTGTATGCGGGCTCGCTGGTTCCACCGGAAATGGTGTCGGAGGTGCCAGAGGGCGCGCGAGTGATTGATACCTCATCGCTCACGCTCGACGAGATCATCGGTGAGATCGAACGCGCCCACGCGGAAGACAAGGATGTAGCTCGCGTTCACTCCGGTGATCCGTCGATCTATGGTGCGGTGGCCGAACAGATGCGTCGCCTCGACGCTCTTGGGATCGATTATGATGTGACGCCGGGCGTTCCGGCATTCGCTGCCGCCGCCGCTGCCTTGAAGAAGGAACTGACAGTCCCGGAAGTGTGTCAGACGATCATCCTGACACGCACGTCGATGAAATCATCGGCTATGCCGGAGGGTGAAGATCTGGCAACGTTGGGCAAATCCGGCGCGACGCTGGTCATTCATCTGTCGATCCGCAATCTTACGCGCATCGAAACCGAGCTCACGCCGCTCTATGGGGCCGATTGTCCCGTGATCGTTGCCTACCGCGTAGGTTGGCCGGACGAACAGTTCATTCATGGAACGCTTGGCGATATAACGGGCAAGGTGAAGGCGTCAGGCCTAAGCCGCTCGGCAATGATCTTTGTCGGACGAGGGCTTTCGGCAGGCGCATTTCGCGACTCGGCTCTCTACCACAAGGATCACAGCCATACGCTACGTTCGCGCTCGGAGTGAACCCAAAGTCTCATCGACGAAATGACCGATGCTTTCAATATCGGGCAATGTGTATGTGCCGGGGCGGTGCGGCCGGTCAATCATGATAACGGGAAGACCGAGGTCGCGAGCTGCTTTGATCTTCGTGTAGGACGCAGAGCCACCGGAATTGCGGCAGACGATATGTGTTAGACGTTTCTTGGTCAGGAAGGCGGTCTCGTCTTCAACCTTGCCGGGCTTTGACAGTTCCAGTTCGAAATCAATGAGATCGGGTGGCGTTTCCGGCGGATCGATCATCCGCACGACGAAATGTACGTCGCCCCGGCGGGAAAAGGGTGCAATGTGCTGCCTTCCAAGCGCCAGCAGTACACGTGCCTTTGCAGGGATAGCCGAGACTGCCTCTTCAAGTGATGTGACGCTTGTCCATCTGTCGCCGGGTTTTGGTTGCCATGCCGGGCGCTCTAGCCGGACGAACGGAATTCTGGTTGAAGCCACTGCTACGAGGGCGTTGTCAGAGATTTGCGTTGCAAAAGGATGGGTGGCATCGATGAGCAGCGATACATTCTCGCGTGCAATGTAACCGGTGAGCCCTCTTGCTCCGCCGAAACCGCCGATGCGCATTTCGCCTTCGAGTTTCGCTGGCTCGCGCGTACGACCCGCCAGTGATGAAATAACGCGGTAGCCCTGCGCCACGAGCCGCGTGGCGAGTTTCGAGGCTTCCGCGGTGCCACCAAGAATGAGGATTGGACGATCAGACACGGGCAAGAACCGCGCCCTTGCGGTCGGTAACGATCACTTCCACCTCGACCGGCGCTCCCTTGAGAGTGGCGAGCGCTGTCTGCCTGGCCTTCGTCGCGATGGGGCTGGCGAGATCGATTCCCAGAGTTTGAGTCATTTCAAGCACTTCCTGCGCCGTGTTGGCATTGAGAATCCGTTCCCTCATGTTTGGCTCGAAGCCGAGTTTTTCGGCCTCGTCAGCAAGGAAGGTCATGCTGACCTGGCTGCGTCCCGAATGAAGATCGAGTGCCCCCTGTGCCAGTTTCGTCAGCTTGGCGAAGCCGCCCGCTATGGTCAGCTTGTCGATGGGATGAACACGCAGATATTTCAGCAGTCCGCCGGCAAAATCGCCCATATCGAGAAGCGCGATCTCCGGAAGATTGTAGATGGCCTGCGCAGCATCTTCGGAAGTGGAGCCAGTCGCAGCAAGGACATGTGTCAGGCCAGCCGCACGCGACACGTCGATGCCGCTGTGGATCGAATGTATCCAGGCTGCACAGGAAAAAGGATGAACGATACCGGTGGTGCCCAAGATCGAGATGCCACCGACAATGCCAAGGCGCGGGTTCCAGGTTTTCTTGGCGATTTCCTCGCCTTCGGGCACAGAGATCGTGATGATGATATCCGCGGGCAAGTCATATTGCGCGCAAATCTCCTCGCAGATTTTAGTCATCATTTGACGCGGCACCGGATTGATCGCAGCTTCGCCTGGCGGGATCGGAAGGCCAGGCAGAGTAACCATACCAACGCCTTCGCCCGCGGCAAACTGGATGCCGCTTCCGGGCGGTGCGGGAAACACGGTCGAGATTATGGTTGCGCCATGCGTGACATCAGGATCATCACCGGCATCTTTCACAATGCCTGCCATGGCATAACCATCACCGATCGATTCGATCGCCAGCTGGAAATGCGGAACCTCACCCTTGGGCAGGATAATCGCCACAGGATCAGGAAATTCACCGGTAATGAGGCCGATCAGCGCGGCTTTTGTTGCGGCTGTGGCACAGGCACCGGTGGTCCAGCCGCGGCGCAAGGGCCGTTCATTCGACTCGTCTGGTTTGCGCAATCCTGCATCGGGTTCATCGCTCATGGGCGTCTTATAGACCAGCTTCCACGCACGTTGCATGATTTTTCCGATAAGTTCATGCTCACAGTTAGAAAAATTGTGTTATGCGCAAAAGATCAGGTTGGGCGATGGGCGCAATGAAGTCGAAAATTCTGCCAAAGTTTGAAGCCGGTCATGTCTGGCTGGTTGGAGCAGGGCCGGGTGATCCCGGCCTGTTGACACTGCATGCAGTCAATGGACTCGAACAGGCGGATGTGGTCGTCTACGACGCGTTGGTCAATGAAGACTGCCTGTCGTTTGCCAACCCGGCGGCAGCGCTTGAATATGCGGGCAAGCGTGGCGGCAAACCTTCGCCGCAGCAGCGCGACATTTCGCTGCGGCTGGTCGAGCTCGCACATTCCGGCAAGCGCGTCCTGCGGTTGAAGGGCGGCGATCCGTTCGTGTTCGGGCGTGGCGGCGAGGAGGCGCTGACGCTGGTCGAACATGGTGTGCCTTTCCGGATTGTTCCCGGAATCACCGCCGGGATCGGCGGACTTGCCTATGCGGGCATTCCTGTCACCCATCGCGAAACCAACCAGAGCGTCACCTTTTTGACCGGGCACGATGCTACCGGTCTGGTGCCTGATTCGATGGACTGGAGCAGTATCGCCAAGGGCTCCTCGGTCATCGTCATGTACATGGCCATGAAGCATATAGGCCTGATCGCCTCACGGCTGATCGCATCGGGCCGTTCTAAAGATGAGCCCATAGCCTTTGTCTGTAACGCAACGACGGGCGGCCAACAGGTCCTGGAGACGACTTTAGAGAACGCCGAAGCGGACGTTCACCGATCCGGACTACGGCCACCCGCCATCGTGGTGGTTGGTGAAGTTGTACGCCTGCGTGCTGCCCTTGACTGGCTCGGTGCTGTCGAGGGCCGCGTGCTCAAGCAGGATCCTCTCGGCTCTCGCCGGGAAAAGGACGCGGGATGAAAGGCTTGATTGTCGCCGCGCCAGCTTCAGGCAGCGGCAAGACCACAGTGACTCTGGGTCTCTTGCGCGCGCTACGCGATCTCGGCGTCGAGATTGCCCCGGCGAAGGCCGGTCCTGACTATATCGATCCCGCCTATCACGCGGTCGCAAGCGGCGTACCTTGTGTCAATCTCGATCCTTGGGCTATGCGGCCAGATCTCATCAGCGCACTCGCTTCTCGTCATACCGAAGGCGGCAAGATGCTTGTCGTCGAGGGCATGATGGGCCTGTTCGACGGGGCCATGGACGGGCGCGGCTCTGCGGCAGATCTGGCAACGCATCTGTCTCTACCGGTCATTCTCGTCCTGGACTGCGCCCGGCAATCGCACTCGATCGCTGCGCTCGTCAGCGGATTTCGCGATTTTCGCGGCAATGTGATGATTGCAGGTCTAATCCTCAACCGCGTCGGCAGTGCGCGTCATGAGGCCATGCTACGATCGGCGCTGGAGCCAGTGGGCATACCGGTCCTCGGTTCAGTGCCTCGCGACCAGAAACTGCAATTGCCGGAACGACATCTCGGCCTGGTTCAGGCAGGCGAACACATCGATCTCGACAATTTCATTGCTTATGCTGCTTCAGTCATCGGCGAACGGATCGATCTTAATCGCATTCAACAAATCGCTGGCCGTTACGGTTCCACCGAGTCCATGGCCAATATCGCGCGGATTCCGCCACTGGGTCAACGCATTGCGGTTGCCCGCGATAATGCCTTCGCCTTCTCCTATTTGCACCTGCTGGATGGTTGGCGCAGGCGCGGCGCAGAGATCAGCTTCTTTTCGCCGCTTGCCGATGAAGCGCCAGCCGAGAACAACGACGCAATTTACCTCCCCGGCGGTTATCCCGAACTTCATGCAGGGCGGCTCGCACATGCCGCAGATTTTGCGGCGGGCACAAGGAAGGCAGCGGCCAAGGGTGTTCCCATCTATGGCGAGTGCGGCGGGTACATGGTTCTGGGTGAAAGCATCGAGGATGCTGCGGGCGAAAGGCACGAGATGCTGGGGCTCCTGCCAGTCGAAACCAGCTTTGCGAAGCGAAGGATGCATCTTGGCTATCGCCGACTCGAACCGCTTACCGCTTGGCCATTCCAGGCTCCGCTGACTGGCCACGAATTTCACTACGCAAGCATCGTCCGGGAGGGGGGCGCAGCGCGGCTTTTCCGCGTCCGGGACGCACTCGGTGAGGACTTGGGTGAGGCGGGTCTGCGTGTCGGATCGGTCTGTGGCTCCTACATGCATGTAATTGATTTGGCGGGATAATGCAGATTGAACATGGAGGCGCGCTCGACGGCGCCATGGAGCGCTTCGGCGGTGCAATCGACGATTGGATTGACCTTTCGACAGGTATCAATCCGGAAGTGTTCCCTTTGCCGCCGATCGGTCCCGAAATCTGGAATCGCTTACCGGATGAACAGCTGCTGGCTTCAGCGCTCCGCACAGCAAGCGACTATTACGGCGCGCGGAGCGAAGCCGGAATCGCTGCCGCGCCGGGAACGCAGGCGCTGATCCAGAACATCCCTGATCTCGTGACCAAGGGCGAAGTGGCTATTCTTGGTCCAACCTATCAGGAACATGAGCAGTCATTCCGGCAGGCGGGCTGGACTGTTTCGAATTGCCGAAGCGTTGACGACATCCCCCAATCTGCAAAGGTTGCAGTTGTCGTCAATCCGAACAATCCGGATGGACGCGTGATTGCTGCAGATGTTCTGCTTGATTTGGCGAAACGACTGGACGGCAAAGGCGGATTTCTCATTGTGGATGAAGCCTTTGCCGATCCGCATCCCGAGGTGAGCATCTGCGCACATGCGAGCATGAACGGGCTCATTGTCCTCAAATCCTTCGGCAAGTTCTTCGGCCTTGGCGGGTTGCGTCTCGGCTTTGCGCTGTCGACGAGCGATATTGCACAGACGCTCAGCTTGCGCCTGGGGCCTTGGGCGGTATCCGGCCCTGCGCTGGCTATCGCAATACATGCCTTTTCAGAAAAGGAGCTGCTGGCAGCCTATATGGCCCGATTGAGCGCACGCCGCATGCTGCTCACCAATGCCCTTGCTGAAGCAGGCCGTGTTGAGATTGGTGGAACGATGTTGTTTTCGCTGGTAGAGTTCAGGCAAGCGCATCTGCTTTACGAAGAACTTTGCAAGCAGCATGTTCTCACGCGAAAATTCGGCTATGCGCCACAATGGCTACGTTTTGGTCTGCCATTGGATGAAAACGCGGCTGACATCTTGCGCCAACGCCTGAGGAAGGCTCTAAGCACAGTTTCAAGCTGATATTCTGATTCAACGGGATCGAATCATTCATGGAAATCAATCTCTTGATTCTGTTTCTTGCGTTACTTGCGGATCGATATTTCGGCGATCCTGACTGGCTGTGGGAAAAGATTCCACACCCGGTTGTCCTCTTCGGCAAAGCGATCGACCTCGTAGACAAACGATTCAACAAGGCGACCAATTCAGACTATGAGCGGCGACGCGACGGGTTTCTCGCCATGCTGGGCTTGCTTGTGCTGGCAGCCGTGGTTGGCTGGCTCGTGCATCTGGTGCTGCGAACCATCTCCCCTCTTGGCGAGCTGATCGAAGCCCTTATCGTGGCGGTGTTCCTCGCACAGAAAAGCCTTGGTGATCACGTCTCCCGCGTTGCCAATGCGCTCCGCGACGAGGGAATAATAGGCGCCCGGCGGGCCGTCTCGATGATTGTCGGACGAGACCCGGAAGTGCTCGATGACGCCGGCGTCAGCCGTGCTGCCATCGAAAGCCTCGCCGAGAATACTTCCGATGGGATCATCGCGCCGGCATTCTGGTATGCCTTGCTGGGGCTTCCCGGACTGCTTGCCTATAAGATGCTGAACACGGCTGACTCTATGATCGGTCATATGAACGACCGGCATCGTGATTTTGGCCGGTTTGCCGCAAAACTCGATGACGTGGCCAACTGGATTCCCGCGCGATTGACGGGTTTGCTGATCTCTGCGGCGGCCTGGATCGTACATGGTTACGACGCGGCGCTTCGCTCGTTCAACGTGATGATGCGCGATGCCCGCCTGCACCGCTCGCCCAATGCCGGATGGCCGGAAGCGGCGATGGCTGGGGCAATCGAGGTGGCGCTGGCAGGCCCACGCGTTTACGGCGGTGTTACCGCCAATGAGCCGATGCTGAATGGCGCAGGGCGACGTGATGCAGGGGCTGAAAACATCGAGGATGCGCTCAATATTTTCAGCGTAGCGACTGCGACCTTCACTGGCGTTATCTTTGTCCTTTTCCTCGTGGGACTGCTGTTCTAACCCTGTTCGCCAATACGTCGCGCCAGGGCTTTATGCAGATCGGGTGACGCCTGAACAAGTGCGCGCCCGGCGTCGGATTGCGGATTTCGCAAGACTTCGTCGGTGTTGCCGCGCTCGACGATCTTGCCGTCGGACATGACCATGACCGTATCCGTGATGGCGCGGGCCACCGCGAGATCATGGGTGATGAACAGATAGGCGATGCCGAGCCGACCATTGAGATCGGCGAAAAGGTCAAGTATCTGCGCGCGGATCGACACATCGAGCGCCGAAACCGGCTCATCGGCAACGATCAGCTTCGGTTCTGTGATGATGGCGCGGGCGATGGCAAGGCGCTGACGCTGACCACCGGAAAATTCGTGCGGATACTTGTCCCGGTCTTGCCGCGGAATGCCGACTCGTTCCAGCGCGACATCGACACGATCGCGCTTTTCGGCCGGTGACAGGGGCCGATCCAGCAGGTAGAGCGGTTCAGAGACAAGACGTTCCGCCTTATGCCGCGGATTGAACGATCCGTATGGATCCTGAAACACCACTTGCATATTTTGACGGACCGGCCGCAGCGCATCTTCTTTCAGATGGTCGATGCGCTGACTGCCAAACTCTATCTCACCGGCCGTTGGACGATCGAGCGCAAGGATCATGCGGGCCAAGGTGGATTTACCACAACCAGAGCGGCCAACCAGCGCCATCGATTGACCGGACTGAATATCGAAAGTGACATCGTCAACCGCTTTCGTATCCTCGCTCCGGGCAAAAAAGCGGCTGCGACTTCCACGATAGCTCCGTTGAAGATTGCGGACCGAAAGCAGAGGGCCGTTGGTTCGACTGTGATGGTGGCTGGTCCGTTCCGGAACATGCATCGAGGCCTGCGCCAGCTGACGCGTATAAGGGTGTGTCTGCTCTGTCAGGATCTGCGTTGTCTCACCATTATCCATCACCTCCCCATGGCGGAGAATGGTGATCGAATGGGCCATGTCGGCCACCACTGCCAGATCATGACTGATGAGCAAGAGGCCCATTTTTTCTTCATCGACGAGACTTTGCAGAAGGTCGAGGATTTGTGCCTGCAGGACGACATCAAGCGCCGTGGTCGGTTCGTCGGCGATCAACAGTTTCGGCTTCAACGCGCAGGCAATGGCGATGACGACGCGCTGCCGTTGGCCACCGGAGAGTTCATGCGGATAGCGACTGAGCGGAAACTTTGCCGTCGGAAGGCCAACTCTGTCGAGAATGCCGAGTGTCCGCTCTTCGGCAACGGCGCGGCTCGCCCCTGTGTGTAGCCGGATCCCTTCTGCAACCTGTTCACCGATGGTCTTCACCGGATTGAGCGCCGTCATGGGTTCTTGAAACACCATGCCGATGTCGTCGCCGCGCAACTGGCACATGTCGGCTTCGCTTGCAGCCAGAATGTCCTTGCCGTTGAAGCGAATTTGTCCTTCTGCCTTAGCGCCGCTCGGCAGCAGTTTCATGATGCTGAGCGCAGTCATGGATTTGCCTGAACCGGATTCACCAACCAGTGCACGGATTTCTCCCGGCTCGATGGCAAGATCGATCCCCTTCAGGGCTGGAAATGCGCCGATTTTCAACGACAGGTTCTTGATTTCGAGCAAAGCCATCAACGTTCCCGCCGCAGCTTGGGATCCAGGACATCGCGCAGACCGTCACCGAGCAAATTGAGACCAAGAACGGTGATGACGATGGCGAGGCCCGGAAACAGCGCCATGTGCGGGGCGATGCTGATCATCGTCTGCGCCTCGAACAGCATGCGGCCCCAGCTGGGCATTGGCGGCTGCGAGCCAAGGCCGACATAGGAAAGACCAGCTTCGGCAAGGATACCGAGCGAGAACTGGATGGTTCCCTGCACGACGAGGAGGTTCGCCATGTTAGGCAGAATGTGCTCGACGGTGATGCGCGCCGCGCCTTTGCCGGACGCACGGGCCGCCAGAATATATTCGCGGGGCCAGAGCGACAGGGCTGCCCCGCGCGCGACACGGGCAAAGACAGGAATGTTGAATATGCCGATGGCAATGATCGCGTTGATGGCACCGGGGCCGAAGACGGCGGTGATCATGACTGCGGACAAAAGTGCGGGAAAGGCAAAAACCAGATCGTTGAAGCGCATCAGCACTTCATCAAGCAGACCCCCGCGTGCCGCCGCCCAAAGTCCGAGCGGCACGCCGACGCCAACGCCGATGGCGACTGACACGAAGGCGACGGCTATGGAATTACGGCTGCCGACCATGATCATGGAGAGAATGTCGCGTCCGAAATGGTCGGTACCGAGCCAGTGCGCTGCGGATGGCGGTTTCAGCTTGCCGACGATGTCGAACGTGCCGACCGCATAGGGTGTCCAGACGAAGGATAGCGCCGCCATCAATGCGAGAAGGCCCGTGATGACCAGTCCGATGGCAAATGACCTGTTGGAGAGAGCCTTGGCGATATTCTCGCGCCATATTGCGGAGGCGTTCATGGGCGGCTCCGCAGACGCGGGTCAATGACGGCATAGGAGAGATCGACCAGAAGATTGACGAGGATCACGGTGGCGACAAGCACCATGACCACGCCTTCGACGACGATCAGGTCGCGCTGGGTGATCGCCTGAAACACCAGACGGCCGAGACCAGGCAGGTAGAAAACATTCTCGATGATGATCGTACCGGCGAGCAGGAAGGCAAATTGTAACCCGAGAATGGTCAGAACCGGGATGAGTGCATTGCGCAAGGCATGGCGGTAAAGCACCTTGCGGCGGGTAAGGCCCTTGGCGCGTGCCGTGCGGATGTAGTCTTCGCCGAGCACGTCGAGCAAGGCCGAGCGGGTGACGCGTGCCAGGATGGCGGCCTGTGGCAAGGCAAGGGCGATGGACGGCAGGATCAGGGATTTAAGGCCCAGCCATAGACCGGCATTCCAGCCGGGAAAACCTCCTGCCGGAACAAGCCGGAGTGTCACCGCGAAAATATAGACAAGGAGGAGGGCGAACCAGAAATTCGGAATGGCGACGCCCACCTGTGCAATACCCATGGTTGCGGTATCCGAAAGGGACCCACGCCGCGAGGCCGAAAATAGGCCGACCGGGATGGCAATCAGGGTGGACAGCGCCAAAGAGATTAGGGCAAGGGGCAGCGAAACCGCGACGCGTTCGGTGATCAGATCGATAACCGGGACTGAATAGGTATAGGACTTGCCGAGGTTTCCGGTCAGCAATCCGCCAAGCCAGCCAAGATAGCGAGTGATCAATGGCTGATTGAGCCCCATCTGCTCCTGCAGCGTTCGGACTGCATCGTCGGTCGCATTTATGCCGAGCATCAGGCGGGCCGGGTCGCCTGGCACGACTTCGAGCACCCCAAACACAATGATGGATGCTGCCAGCAGCGTGACGAAGCCGATCAGAACGCGTTTCGACGCGTAACTCAGCATGAATCAGCCTCGATTGTGCCGACTTTGGCGAGCATCACTCTGCCCATTTCACCGCTGTCAGATCATTGGCTTGAATCGGGCCATTTTCCCAAAGGCCCTCGATCTTCGCATCCCAGATGCCGGTTTTTGGCAACTGAAACAGGAAGGCTGCGGGAACATCGGTCGCCAGAATCTTCTGCGCCTGCTGGTAGAGTTCCGTACGCTTTTCCGCGTCAGAGGTCGCTTCGATCTGCTTGATCAGGTCCTTGAAGGCCGGATTGTCATAATTGAAGTAGTAATCATCGCGAGCGAAAATGTTGAGATCGTTGGGCTCGGTATGGGAGACGATCGTCATGTCGTAATCCTTGCCCTTGAACACCTGTTCGAGCCACTGCGCCCACTCCAGCGGGATGATCTCGGCTTCGATGCCGATTTCCCGGAGCTGTGCCGCAATGATCTCGCCGCCGCGCCTCGCATAGGTGGGTGGCGGCAATTTCAACGTTGTCTTGAAGCCATCAGCGTGACCAGCCTCGGCCAGGAGCTTCTTTGAAAGTTCCGGGTCGTAGGCGGTTTCCGACGTCAGGTCGAGATAGGCTGGATGATGCGGCGGAAAGAATGAGCCGATAGGCGTTCCGAGCCCAAACATCGCGCCGTCGATCAGCGCCTTGCGATCGATGGCGTGGGCAATGGCTTGGCGCACCTTCAGATTGTCGAAGGGTGGCTTCTTATTGTTCATGCCGAGCACAGTCTCGCCTTCGGTGGTGCCTATGACCACCTTGAAGCGCGGATCGGCCTGAAACTGCGCGATCGTTTCATAGCTCGGGAAAACCGGAAAGGCCTGCACGTCGCCGGCCATGAGTGCCGCTGTGGCCGCCGCCGGATCGGGGATGACACGGAACGTGGCCCTTTCCAATGCTGCTGGCGTACCCCAGTAGTCAGGGTTTTTCGAGATGACGATCTGCGAGCCCTTGGCCCAGGAGTCGAACTTGAAGGGGCCGGTTCCGATCGGCTTTTCTTTGTTGGTCCCGGCGCTTTCCGTCGCGACGATCACCGCATCACCCCAGCCCAGATTGTAGAGAAAATCGCCGTTGGGTTGCTTCAAGGAGACCTTGATTGTCAGTGGATCCACAACCTCGACAGTGTCGATGGCGGCAAACAGACCCTTTTGCGCATTGGTGGATTTGTCGCCGCGGGCGCGATCGAGCGAAAACTTAACGTCTTCGGCATCGAATGTCGTGCCGTCGTGGAATTTCACGTCCTTGTGCAGTTTG
The DNA here is from genome assembly GCF_002764115.1 of Phyllobacterium zundukense. NCBI lineage: Bacteria > Pseudomonadati > Pseudomonadota > Alphaproteobacteria > Hyphomicrobiales > Phyllobacteriaceae > Phyllobacterium > Phyllobacterium zundukense. The sequence continues at coordinate 1,178,906 of NZ_CP017940.1, forward strand.
AATGTATAGATCTTGCCGTCGTCGGACAGCGTCCAGCTTTCGGCGAGGGCAGGGAGAACCTCGCCTTTCGATCCGATCCGCGTCAGGCCCTCGAAGATATTGGCGTAGACGACCTCGTCGATCGCCGCGGCCGCGCCTGCTGTCGGATCGAGATGCGGCGGTTCCAGCACGATGCCAAGCACCAGATGGGTTTTTGCCGCAACGGAAGCGGTGGATGTGAGTAGCGCGATGGCAGCACTTACGAGGGCTGACTTCCAGAAATTCATCATTCAACGTCTCCCGAACACTTTGCCGTAGCTGGAATGGATATCTATCTCGTCTAGATCGACCCGGACAGCAGTACCTTTAATCCAAGTGCCATGACCTTGGCCGACTCGATCATGTCTTCGATACCGACATATTCATCAGGCCGATGCGCGAGGTCGAGAATGCCGGGCCCGTATGCAATGCAGTCGTGCAGCAGCCCTATGCGCGCGATGTGCTTCTGGTCATAGGTGCCAGGCGAAATCACATAGTCCGGCTCCCTGCCGAAGACGGCGCGAATGCCTTGGGCGACGGCTGTCACGACTGGCGCGTCGCGCTCGGTCATCAGCGGCTGCACCTCCATGATGTCGCGAATGTTGTAGTGAAATTTAGGCCGCTCCCATTGCAGCCGGTCGAGGATTGAGGTGACCTCGCGCTTCACCTCGGCAATGTCTTCCTCAAGCAGGAAGCGGCGATCGATGGTCAACCGGCACGAGTCCGGCACATTGGGCGAGGGCAGGCCAGAATAGTCATCGGTCTGGCCGCCATGGATTGAATTGATGTTCATGGTCGACCGGCGCGCGCCTTCCGGCACCACGGGCATGCGCGTCTGTTTCCTGTCGAGCGCCGGAAGGAGTTCCTTTTCGAACGCTTCAAGCACCGCGCCCATGTGGCGGACCGCGCAGTCGCCAAGAAATGGCATGGAGCCATGGGCGATCTCACCCTTGGTCTCGATTTCCGCCCACCAGACACCCCGATGACCAAGGCAGATGCGGTCCTTGTTGAGCGGTTCGGGAATAATCACGTGATCGACGCGCGGCTTGGAGAAGAAACCCTTGCCGGCGAGATAGGCGACGCCGCCAAACCCACCCGACTCCTCATCCACCGTGCCTGAAATCTCGATGGCACCGGAAAAATCGGGATAGACTTCGAGAAATGCTTCCGCCGCGATGATGGAGGCCGCAAGCCCACCCTTCATGTCGCAGGCGCCGCGCCCATAGACCTTGCCATCCTTGACGACACCTTCAAACGGATCGACCGTCCAGCCTTCGCCGGTGTCAACGACATCGATATGCGAATTGAAATGCACGGTCTGGCCGTGGGTACGGCCGTCAAAACGGGCGATGACATTAGTGCGTGGATAGCGGTCCGTATCGCCGGGTGTGCCTTCACCGCGAATCAACTGGGTTTCGAAGCCGATATTCTGCAATCGTTGCGCGAGATATTCTGCGCAAGGCGTATAGGCCTCGCCCGGCGGGTTGATAGTGGGAAAACGGATGAGTTCGCGCGTCAGCGCGATCAGGTCATCACGTCGTTTCTCGATGGCACGGGAGAGCTTTTCGTCCATTCACCCATCAAATCAGTCCATATCGTGACTTGGCAAGAGGCAACTTCTTGCCTAACCGAGGAATGGCCCGGCAACCACTCTGCAACCCGGGAAGCCTACGCTGTGGCGTCGTGACCAACGTCGCCTTCGGGCGGATAGGTGTTTGGTGAGCGCGAATTGCAACTTTGCGATTTCGACTGTGGAGGCGCGGTTGACGTAACTATGGCACTGGAAATCATCGGCCCCCCGCAAGAAAATTTCACATTTGTGCAGCTTTGTCGCACCCGGGTTGAACTGCAGTTCAATAAGGGCCATCTGCTGGTCGCCGCGATATAGCGGTTCCAATTCATCGACAGGACCAAGCAATGCTCCGCGAAAAAAGAGTAGCAGAGGAAGAATTTGCACGCATCGACCAGGACGACGACGCCGGACACTCCGAAAAGCGGGGCGGCACATGTATTCTTGGTGTTCTCTGCGTGATCGGCGTCATCGTCGCAGTTGCGCTCCTCGCGCCGGCGCGAGCCATGGAACCTGTAGCGCGGCCCGTATTGGAGCTGGTCCGGTGACACGCTGGACTTTGGCAGAATATCGCCGGCAGCGGCGCATTGACGAGGCATTCGATCCGGAGACCGAGGGCTATGACCCCTGCGCGGTCATGTTCGAGGGCGTTGTCATGACCAAGCACGAGAAAGCGGAGCTGATGCGCGAGCGCCGCCTCAACGTAGAGCGCGATGCGAGAATTGAAACATGGTTCCGGCGCCTGCTTCCGGTGCTCGTCGCGGTCATCGCCGTTGCCATCACGCTGATCTGGAACCTTGGCGCGGGATTGTTGGTATCCGCGTTGGTGGCATTTCTTGTCCTTAGAACGCGCCGTCGCTTGATCCGGCAAGGCTCATGGAGTGCCAATACAACGGGGCTATGGGAATAAAGCCGCTGTTCAACCGCCGCGGTAGCGCGATCGGCGCAATAATTTTACCTGTCCGAATAAGGACATGGTGCCGTTTTCCTGACAACGCGACCTCGCAAACGCGCTAAGATGCTGTCGAGTCGAACGCGCATGCTCTTTGCAAAACCTGCAGATTTCTTGCAAGACTGCCGCAAAACGACCGAGACAGCGCTCTGGTTTTGTCTTGGTGAGCAATCAACGGCCATGTGATTAGCGGGGGCGTGTCAGGCATGAATTCAGAACCAATCCTTGCTTTGTCGGAGCCGGTTGGTGATGAAATTCGCAAAACCACCTGCTATATGTGCGCTTGCCGCTGCGGCATCGATGTGCACATCAAGGACGGCAAGGTCCGCTACATCGAAGGCAACCGAGACCATCCCATCAACAAAGGCGTTCTGTGCGCCAAGGGATCTGCGGGGATCATGCAGCATTATTCGCCGGCGCGATTGCGTGCACCGCTGTTGCGCACCGGCCCGCGTGGCTCCGGCGAGTTTAAGGAAATCAGCTGGGAAGAAGCTCTGTCGCTGGCTGTCGACTGGCTGCAACCCGTGCGCGAGACCGCGCCGCAGAAGCTGGCATTTTTTACCGGCCGTGATCAAAGCCAGGCGCTGACCAGTTTCTGGGCACAGAATTTCGGCACGCCGAACTATGCTGCGCATGGCGGTTTCTGTTCGGTCAACATGGCGGCGGCGGGGATCTACACGATCGGCGGTGCATTCTGGGAGTTCGGCGCGCCTGATTGGGACAAGACGAAGCTCTTCGTGCTGTTCGGGGTCGCGGAAGACCACGATTCCAATCCGATCAAGATCGGCATTTCCAAACTGAAGAAGCGAGGCGCGCGATTTGTTTCGGTTAATCCGGTTCGCACCGGCTATTCTGCGGTTGCCGATAACTGGATCGGTATCAGGCCGGGCACGGATGGATTGCTGATTCTGGCGATCATTCACGAACTCTTCCGTACCGGCAGGATCGATCTCGATTACCTGCAGCGCTATACCAATGCGCCATGGCTGGTGATCGATGACGAAGGCAAGGAAGATCATGGCCTCTTTCTGCGCGACGACCTCGGCAAGGCGCTGGTGCGTGACCGCAAAACGGGTGCGCTGGTGCGATTTGACGAACCGGGTCACGTTGCCGATCTCAATGCAGATTTCGTCACTTCTGATGGCCGGAACGTGCGCAGTGTGCTGCGGCTGATGGCAGAAAAATATCTCGATCCGAAATATGCTCCGGAGGCCGTTGCTGCGGAGACTGGTATTGCCGTTTCAACGATCCGCGGACTGGCTTCTGAAATTGCCCGTGTGGCGTTCGAAGAAGAGATTGTGATCGAACAGCCTTGGACCGACATGAAGGGCGAACAGCACGACGTGATGATCGGCCGGCCTGTGAGTTTTCATGCGATGCGTGGCATCTCGGCCCATTCCAATGGTTTCCAGTCGGCGCGTGCCCTGCATGTGCTGCAGACCATCATCGGCTCCATCGATTGCCCTGGCGGTTATCGTTACAAGCCGCCATATCCGAAGCCCGCGACCGCCCATCCGCGGCCGCATGGCAGGGCCGAACACGTAAAAGCTGGCCAGCCTTTGGCAGGCCCGCACCTCGGCTATCCGTTGGGACCGGAGGACCTGCTGGTCGACAGTGACGGCAAACCGCAGCGCATCGACAAGGCGTTTTCCTGGGAAGCACCGTTGTCGGCCCATGGCATGATGCACATGGTCATCGCCAATGCCGCTGCAGGGGACCCTTATCCGGTTGACGTGCTGTTTCTCTACATGGCGAACATGGCGTGGAATTCGTCGATGAACACGCGCGGCACGATCAAGATGCTGGAAGAACGCGATGAGGCGACCGGCGAATATAAGATCCCGAAGATCATCTATTCCGACGCCTATTCATCCGAAATGGTCGCCTATGCCGACCTGGTCTTTCCAGATACGACCTATCTGGAGCGGCACGACTGTATTTCCCTGCTCGATCGGCCGATTTCCGAGCCGGAAGCCGCCTGCGATGCGATCCGTTGGCCTGTATTGGAGCCGGACCGCGATGTACGCGGCTTCCAATCCGTGCTGATCGATCTTGGCGCGCGGTTGAAGCTTCCCGGTTTTGTCGATCCTCAGGGCAATGCCCTCTACAAGGATTATGCGGACTATATCGTCAATCACCAGCGTAAGCCGGGAATCGGCCCGTTGTCCGGCTGGCGTGGCGCGGATGCGCAGGGTGAGGGTCGCGGGGCACCCAATGCGGACCAGCTGAAGAACTATATCAACCATGGCGCTTTCTGGATGAAGCACATTCCCGAAGAGGCGCTGTATTTCAAACATCACAACGCAGCGTACCAGCAGTTTGCGATCGATATGGGTTTCTTCGATGCGCCGCAGCCGGTCACCATCCAGCTCTATGTCGAGACCTTGCAGAAATTCCGGTTGTCGGCTCAGGGTGTCCGCCGGCCGGTCGCGCCGGAGCAATACCGACAGCGCTTGCTCGACTGTTTCGATCCGCTGCCGGACTGGTACCGACCCTTCGAGGAGCAGGGCATCGATACCGCTGAATTTCCGTATCATGCGATCACACAGCGGCCGATGGCGATGTATCACTCCTGGGGCTCGCAAAACGCCTGGCTGCGGCAGATCCATACAAGAAATCCTCTCTACGTCCCCAGCAATATCTGCGACGAGCTGGGCTTGAAGGATGGCGACTGGGCATGGGTTACGTCCCATCACGGACGCATCAAGTGCGAGATTGCGCGGACCGATGCCGTGAATGGGAAAACCATGTGGACATGGAACGCGATCGGCAAGCGCAAGGGTGCCTGGGCGCTTGATCCGAATGCGCCCGAGGCGACGAAGGGCTTCCTGCTGAACCATCTCATCCACGAGCTCCTGCCGCCCAAGGCTGATGGCATGCGCTGGTCCAATTCCGATCCGATCACCGGGCAGGCGGCCTGGTACGATTTGCGTGTGCGTATCGAAAAAGCCGAGGGGGGGGCGGAAATCAGCGAGCCGCATTTCGGTACGATCAAACGGCCCGGCAGCCAGAAGCAACCGACTGATGAATTGCGTTTTGGACAAGAGTGGACAAGCAAATGACCAGCCTGCCGCAAAACCGCACCGCCAAAAGGCTCGGGCTGGTCATCGACCTCGATGTCTGCGTCGGTTGCCATGCCTGTGTGATCAGCTGCAAGGAATGGAATACCGGAGGCTATGGCAATGCGCTATCGGACCAAGATCCTTATGGAGAAGACGTTTCGGGTACGTTTCTCAACCGCATTCACAGTTTCGAGGTGGTTCCGGAAGGCGGGAAAATCATTGGCGAAGCCGGCGACGCGCGTGTGGTGCATTTTCCGAAGTCCTGCCTGCACTGTGAAGACGCGCCTTGCGTGACGGTGTGTCCAACAGGCGCTTCGTATAAGCGCGCCGAGGACGGCATAGTTCTGGTCGATGAGGACAAGTGTATCGGTTGCGGGCTTTGTGCCTGGGCCTGCGCCTATGGCGCGCGGGAGATGGATCTGGCGGCGGGTGTGATGAAGAAATGTACGCTGTGTGTCGACCGCATCTATAACGAGACCTTGAAGCAGGAAGACCGCGCACCATCCTGCGTCAGGACCTGTCCGGTCAATGCGCGGCATTTTGGCGATCTTGGCGATCCGAATTCCGACGTCTCGATCATGGTGGCTGAACGCGGTGGGTTTGACCTGATGCCGGAACAGGAAACGCGACCGACAAACAAGTACCTACCGCCACGTCCGCGGACTTCCCTGAGCAACAGCGTGCCGATGATCCCGCTTGCCGAAAACACCGAAGGCGCGCATGGGTTTTTCGCTTGGCTCGACAAGACGCTGGACCGGATTTAGTTCATGCATCCAGCGTACTCGATTATTGTCTTCACCACTCTGTCAGGTCTGGGCTATGGGCTTGCGGTTGTGCTTGGACTTGGTTTTCTTGATCCGTCACTGCTATCGACCAAGCTCCTCTATGTTGCATCGCTTTCGCTGATCGGGATAGGGCTTCTGTCGTCGCTGTTGCATCTCGGCAATCCGCAGCGTGCATGGCGGGCCTTGAGCCAATGGCGCTCCAGCTGGTTGTCGCGCGAAGGCGTCATGGCCATTGCGACGTTCGTTCCGCTGACTTTGAATGCGGCGCTGGCGATCTTCTCTGGCAGGTACGACGCGCTTCTGGGCCTGATTGGCGTTCTCGGCGCGCTGGGCACGGTCTATTGCACATCAATGATCTATGCGTCGCTCCGGACCGTTGGCTCATGGCATACGAAACTGACGCCACTGTGCTTTATCCTGATTTCACTGGCGGGCGGGTTTCTGCTTGCGAGTGCTTTTGCGGGTGGAGATGCGCTGATCGTAGAGTTGCTGGCGCTGTTGCTGCTGTTGCTGGCGTTGATTGCCAAGATGGTCTGGCGTAACCGGGCCACAACGCTTGCACCGCTTTCAACGCCTGAAAGTGCAACAGGCCTCGGTTTCATCGGCAAGGTGCGGTTGTTCGAGCGGCCGCATGCGCTGGACAACTATCTGACCCGGGAAATGGGCTTCCGCGTCGCGCGCAAGCATGCCGCCAAGCTTTGGGTGATCGCATTCGTTTGCGGTGCGATTCTGCCCATTTTGGCGCTGCTCATTGCCATGGCTGTCGGCAGCGGATTAGCTGGGCAACTTGTCTTTGTCATCGGCGTCATTGCGCATTTTCTTGGAGTTTTCGTCGAGCGTTGGCTGTTCTTCGCGGAAGCCAAGCACGCGGTGATGAATTATTACTGAGGTCAGCTGTTCCAACGCTTGTGGAACCACATCCATTGGCCGGGATATTCCCGTACCCAGGCCTCGACCTTGTCGTTCAACGCCTGCACGGTTGCGGCCAGATCGACCGCGCCTTTTTCATCGCGGGGCAGTTCCATCTTTTCTTCGAGTTCGAGCCGGAAGCGGCCACCTGGCAGACGGATACAGCGAGCCGGATAAACATCGCAATCATATTGCCGCGCCAGTTTCGCCAGCAGCGGATTGGTCTTGCAGGGACGATTGAAAAAGGTCGACGGAATACCGCGACGGAATTTCTGATCGACGAGCATGCCGACATTGCCATTGATATTGAGAACGCTGGCGAGCGACCACGCGGCACCGGCCTTCGACGGCACCAGATGTCCCATATTGGTGCGGCGTGCGCCCAGGATCCTCTTGGCGACGTAGGGATTATTCGGCGGTCGGAACAGCACTGTCACGTTCAGGTCGAATGTGGCGGCGCATATGGGCAAGAGCTCGAAATTGCCGGTGTGGCCTGTGAAGAAAATATGAGGACGGTCTTTTTCCAGTACTAACCGTTCAAATATTTCGCGGCCCTCTACTTCGATCAGACCGACTTTGTCGCTGAAAGGATCGTAGTCGAATATGGCATCGAGATAGACGTATTCAGCGGTGAGGCGCGCCATGTTGCCCCACATGTCGCGTGCGATCACTTGCAACTCTTCTTCGGATTTTTCGGGATAGGCCTTGCGCAGATTGTTCATGGCGACGCGGTGACGTCCCATCACAGGACCGATTTTGCGGGCAGCGGCGTCCATGAAATCCATGGCGGCTTTGGCGGGTAGTTGCCGTAGGAGCCAGAGGATACCGAAAATGACATTTGCCGAAAGCCAGTAGTTGAACGACTTCAACTTCTGGCTCCAACGATATAGAGCGAGCTTTGTATTAAGTTTCATAATATTGGATCAGTTGACGCGCAGGATGATCTTGCCGAAAACATCCCGGCCTTCCATCCGCTTCAACGCTGTATCGATGTCGTCGAAGCCGACTTCCGTATCAATGACCGGATGGACCAGGCCGCGCGCCATTTTCTGCATGGCATCGGCCATGTTTTCCATGCGGCAGCCGAACGAGCCGAGCAGTTTCAACTGTTGCTGGAACAGCATCATCAGGTTCATGCTGGTAGAAACGCCCGATGTCGAACCGCAGGTGACAAGGCGTCCCCCACGCCGCAATGACAGCATGGAACCGGCCCATGTATCAGCGCCGACATGTTCGAAGACCACATCGACGCCCTTCTTCTTCGTCAGCTTTCGCACGACACCTTCGAAGCGGTCTTCGCGGTAATTGATCACGTGGTCGGCGCCGAGCGCCTTGGCTTTTTCGATTTTGTTGTCGGAGCCGACGGTGGTGATCACTGTGCAACCGATCTTCTTGGCAAGCTGAATGGCTGCCGAGCCAATGCCCGAGCCGCCCGCGTGAACGAGAATGGTTTCACCTGGCTCAAGTTTTGCATTGTCGAACAGCATGTGCTCGACCGTACCGAAGGTAACCGGAGCCACGGCAGCACCGATCTCGTCAACGCCGGGAGGTGCCGGAACGAGCAGTCGGGCTTTGAGGTTCACTTTCTCCTGGGCAAAGCCATCAAGATGGAAACCGTGCACCCCCGAGACATGCTCGCAAAGGTTGTCGCGGCCTTCACGGCAGGGACGGCAGAGGCCGCAGGTCTGGGCGCCATAGATGGAAACCAGCTGACCCGGGAGCAGGCTGACGCCCTGGCCGATCGCTTCGATGACGCCGGAGGCTTCCGCGCCGATCGTCAGCGGCATCTTGCGCTTGGCGAAAGCCATGCCGCGCCAGCCCCAGACATCGATATGATTGAGCGCAACAGCCTTGATGTTGACCGTGACTTCACCCGGACCGGGCGGGGGTGGGGGCGCAACGTCGACAATCTCGAGCTTGCGGTCTTCAATCAGCTGTAGTGCACGCATATCAATATCCGTTTCCTGTTCAGGCCACGGATTAGTTCGGTTCTGCCGTCATGACAAGACACGTATTTTGTCCGCCAAAGCCGAACGAGCTGGAAAGCACCGAGGAGACACTTGCTTCGCGCTTCACATTGGGCACAACGTCCATGAGAATTGCCGGATCCGGATTGTCATAGTTGATCGTTGGCGGGATCGTCCCCGTCTGGATGGTGAGCACCGAGAACACGGCCTCGATGGCGCCCGCTGCGGTCAGTGTATGGCCGATCATCGACTTGTTGGACGATACGGGAAGCGACGAGATGCGGTCGCCGAAAACGGTAGACAGTGCCAGATATTCCATCTTGTCGTTTTCCGGCGTCGAGGTACCGTGAGCGTTGATATAGTCGATCGCATCTTCCTTTATACCGGCATCGTCCAGTGCGGCACGAACCGCACCGATAGCCGGTGAGCCGTCGGGCTTCGAGCGGGTTCTGTGGAAGTCGTCGGCCTTCTCGCCGCAACCGCGCATGATGCCGAGAATATTCGCTCCGCGCGCAACGGCAGATTCCAGCGATTCCATCACCAGCGCACCGGAGCCTTCGGCCATGACGAAACCGTCGCGGTCCTTGGAGAATGGCTTGGCTGCCTTGTGAGCTGGCTCGTTTTGCGTGGAAAGTGCCGAGAGCAGCGAAAACCGGATCAGCGCCTCGGCCGAGACAGAACCATCAGTGCCGATCGACAGCACGCGATCACTCTCGCCGCGCCGGATTGCCTCGACGCCAAGCTGAATGGCCGTCGCGCCCGATGCGCAGGCTGTGGAAAGTGTAACAGGCAGGCCACGTGTGCCGAAAGTGTCGGCAAGGCATTCGGCGATGTAACCGAATTCAACAGTGTTGAACATGTCGACCTGCGGCCCACGGCGACAAGCAGCAAGAAGCAGGTCATATCCCGGTTCACCCTCGGCTCTGACCAGGGCATCCAGCGCAAAACGGTTGCGCCATTCGAGTTCGACCGGCGGTGCTGCCAGAAACAGCGGTCCGCCGAAATCATCGATGGGGAAACCGGCCTGGGATATCGCTTCCTCGGCCGCAAGCGATGCCAATTTCTGTGACAGCGCCGAGGCGCCTTTGCTACTTTCTTCAAGGAAATCGACAGTTCCAGCGATCTGCGTACGCAGATTGTCCAGCGCAAACCGCGTGATCGTGTGAATGCCGGAAGTTCCGGAAGTCAGCGCAGCCCAGTTTTCTTCCTTGCCTTGTCCCAATGACGAGACAACGCCGAGCCCGGTGATGGCGACGAGGGGGCGGCCAAGATGATCTGTATATTTGGACATGGAAATATCCTTCAAGCTTTGACCAGGCGGGCAACGCCTTCGCCGCGGGTTCCACCAATGGAGGTCGCCAGCGCGGTATTGATGCTGGCCGGTCCAGCTTTTTCGTTCTCAGTATCGATTGGCGGGAAAGCCGAGCCCTTGAAAAGGCTCAACGCAGCAAGGCCAACGACAAGCGGGAACTGCGCCTCGCGCAGATGGCCGAGTTTACCCGCAACGCCGCGCACCACTGAACTGGAGAATGTATCGAGCGTAGCTTTTTCCGCCGCTGTTATGCCCTTCGCACCAGAAGCGCCAGAAATGATCAAATCGGCAGCTTTGTCAGCGCTGGCAGCGCCAACCAGCCTGGCGATCGTCTCGCCCAAGTTTTCCCGGCTACGGCGGATTTGCGTGCCGTAGACGCCATCAATAGCGGCATAAGCACGCGCGCCGCGCTTCTTCGCGTGATCCGCACTTTCCAGTACGAGGAATGCACCGCCAGAGCCGGTAATGATACCGCCGCCTGCAGCACCCTCTCGTTGCCAAAGGGGGGCCCAGCCATCCGTTTTCAACATGCCGTTCAACTCATAGCCGAGCAGCATGTCGGGGTGTTCGGAATTGTAGGCACCGCCAACAAGTGCATGCGTACTCTGACCCGACCGGATGCGTGCGACAGTGGTATCGATCGCCGATATGCCGGCGCCTTCCTCACCCATGAAGGTGCGGGAGGAGCCGGTAACCTTGTGGACAATGGAGATATTACCGGCGAGCAGATTGGAAAGCTGTGCCAGGAACAGCGTCGGGCGCAGTTCCGTTGACAGCTTTTCATTCAGCATCGTACCGAGATCATTGCGCACGCGCGCCTCGGCCAGTATCTGCTTGTCGACGGTGACATCGCGTTCGCCGCCGCCTGCTGCCACCACCATATCCATCGTGGCACAGAGGGCTTCGTCGTCCTTGATGCCAGCGTCCTGGAGCGCGAGACCGGCGGTATACGTACCGATGCGCTGCCAGGTCTCCATCTGCCGCTGGTCGCCACGTTTCGGAATCTGGTTATTCCAGTCGACCTCACCCAGAGGATGGACCGTGTAAGGCTTGAACGTCTCGCTGTCGGTGCGAGGCTCAGCCTGGCCGTTAAAGGCTTGCCAGTGAGCGTCGGCGCCTTCGCCAAGCGATGAAATCAGTCCGATACCAGTGATAACGACGGTGTTGTTCTGCATTGTCTCGCAACACCGTTGATACGGTGCACCCGGTTAGGTGGATTGATTAAACCTGTCCGAAATCGTGCCGGTATCAGGCCTTCTTGGCAGCGACCAGTTCGTCGATCTTGGTGCATAGATTCTTCAACACGAAGTACTCTTCGGTCGGAACCTTGCCGTCATTGACTTCCTGCGTCCACTGCTCGAGCGGGATCTTGATACCGAAGGCCTTGTCGATCGCGAAAACGATGTCGAGAAAATCAAGGCTATCGATGCCGAGATCGTCAATCGTATGGCTTTCCGGCGTGATGGAATCGCGGTCGATTTCACTGGTTTCGGCAATGATATCGGCGACCTTGTCGAATGTTTCGGACAATTGATTTTCCTTTGCTTACCGTGCCTTTTGAACGGCACTGATGTCTGATGAGCCGGTATCTAGCGTTTTTCACGGCTTAGGGAAAGACCAAAGCTTGCATGCTGATTAGTCGAATATGATTCTTCCGGCGATATGAATTGTTTCACCTTCTTCGGCTGGACCGACCACAACAGCTTCGGTCGGGCGCGGGATAATCCCTGTCAGAGCCGTTATATTGGCACGATCCGTCATCATTACCAGATTGCCGGAACTCTTGAACTTGATGATCACTGCGCGAATCTCGTCTACCTGGGATTGCTTCGCTGCGGCGTCATTGGCCATTGGATCAAGGGGTTTGAAAACTTCGGCCGGGATCGAACCGAAGGAAAGACGGGCCGTTTCCCGTGCGTTGCAAGTGGAACTGGTGAGAATCTTGTCGATTCGCACACCGCGCGCGGCAAATCTGGCACCCAGTTTCTGGGCGAGTTGCCGCCCGCGGTCAGATAGCGTTTGAGTTGCTGAACAATCGACGGAGTTATCCACAGTGGGACTCAATGTTCCGGATGCGTCGGCACCCTGGATGAGAATCGTATAGCCGCCCCGCGCCACTCTCGCCCAGGCGGCATCCGTCGCAAGTGCTGGCGAAACGACGAGGAATGCGCTCAACATCAGAGTGAGTGCAGAAATTGCCTGAGAGTGAAATCGCTTCAACATCAGTCTCCTTATCAGCCGAAATGGTGATTTGGTGAAGAAAAATAAAGTGAAGGCTTTGGAACCGCTTGCGTGACACTTCTTGCAAGCCTATTCCGGACGACGATGGGTCTGATTCAAACAATCATCGTTGTCTTCGGTGTGATTGCCATCGCTTATGCAGCAGCGCATTTCAGGCTGCTGGATGAGCGGGTAGGCGATGGCCTTTCGGACTTTGTCTTCATGATCGCCGCGCCCTTGCTGCTCTTCAGAACCATGGTGACAGCCGATTTCCATGGAACGGCGCCGTGGCAATTGTGGATTGCCTATTTCACCGGTGTCATTGTCGCCTGGGCGGTGTCCGACCTTGCAATCAAGGTGATCTTTGGCCGCGATAATCGCGCTGGCGTTGTTGCCGGGGTCTCGGGAGCCTTTTCCAATCTCGTATTTCTCGGCATGCCCCTCATGCTCGGTGTTTTCGGTCAGGAAGGCTTTGCTATCCTGTCGCTGATTGTCGCCATCCACATGCCTATCATGATGGCAGCATCCATAACCTTGCATGAAATCGCGATGCGCCGGGACGGCGTATTCGAAGGTGAGGGGCACTTTGCTTCGGTTGTGCTCTCGTTCTTCAAGAGCCTGCTGCGTAATCCCTTTGTGCTTGGCATCCTCGCTGGCTGGATCTGGCGTCTCACCGGATTGCCGATGCCAATGATCGCCGATTCACTTATCCAGACATTAGGAAGCGTTGCCGGGCCTGTCGCGTTGTTCGCCATGGGGATGGGGCTGAAGAAGTTTGGAATTTCTGGCCATATCGCTGCATCACTGGTCATGTCAGCGATCAAGCTCTTTGTCATGCCCGCCGTCGTACTGGCGGCTGCATGGTTCATCGGCCTGCCGCCCTTTACCGCGAAAATCGCCGTTGCGTCGGCGGCGTTGCCAGCGGGCGTCAACTCGTATCTGATAGCAACTCGCTTCGGCACGGGCCAAGCACTGGCTTCCAATTCCATGGTCATGGCAACCGCCTTGTCGGCTATCACGATGGCGTTCTGGATTTCGGTCGTTACGCATATATTTGGCTAGCCGAAGCCTGTTGCAGCTTTTGCCAAAAAGGAGCAGGGTAACCGCATCGCCTTGACCAAGGCGCACATTGCCGCGCGCAGTGCAGGGTTATCCTTCACGGAACTCACGAACAACAATAACCCTTCGAACACAGGGAGAAATATGATGTTGCAGAAATCCAGCCAGTTCATGAAGCAGGCGAACCTCATCAATGGTGAGTGGGTGGCCGCCGATTCGGGCAAGACGATCGACGTCATCAACCCTGCAACCGGTTTGAAAATCGGCACCGTGCCCAATTCAGGCAGGGCAGAAGCGCAACGCGCGATCAATGCCGCCGCGGAAGCGTTCAAGACATGGCGCAAGACATCGGTGCTTGAGCGCTCGAAACTGATGCGCAAACTGCACGATGCCATCCTGGACAATCAGGATGCCCTCGCTGAGCTTCTTACCCTGGAACAGGGCAAGTCGCTGGCCGAGTCCAGGGGCGAGGTCGGCATGTCAGCCGCCTATATCCTCTGGTATGCCGAAGAAGCGCGCCGGACCTATGGCGATGTCGTTCCGTCGCCCTGGGCTGATCGACGCATTCTGGTCACGAAGGAGCCGGTTGGCGTCATCGGGGCCATTACGCCATGGAATTTCCCGTCATCCATGCTAGCCCGCAAGATCGGGCCGGCGCTCGCAGCCGGCTGCACAGCGGTGGTCAAACCTGCGACGCAGACGCCTTATTCCGGTCTGGTCTGGGGTGCGCTCTGCGAAGAGGTCGGTATCCCGAAAGGTGTCGTCAATATTCTGACTGGCTCTGCCTCCGAAATCGGCGGTGAGATCACCAGCAATCCGCTCGTGCGCAAGATCACCTTCACCGGATCGACCGAGATCGGCAAAATCCTGATCAAGCAGGCGGCCGACACCGTCAAGAAAGTATCCATGGAGCTGGGCGGCAATGCACCGTTTATCGTCTTCGATGACGCGGATGTGGATCGCGCGGTCGATGGTGCGGTCATGGCAAAATTCCGCAACTCCGGTCAGACGTGCGTCTGTACCAACAGGTTTCTCGTCCAGTCTGGAATCTACGACACATTCGTCGAAAAATTTGCTGCTGCAACGGAGAAACTGAAGGTCGGCGATGGCCTGGAAGCTGGCACCCAGCAGGGGCCGCTGATCGACGAAAAAGCTGTCGAGAAGGTCGAGGAATTCATTGCCGACGCAAAGCAAAAGGGCGGCAAGGTGATCACGGGTGGCAAGCGTCACGCGCTGGGGGGTAGTTTCTTTGAGCCGACAGTGATCGGTGACGCGAAGCCGGACATGCTCTTCACCAAGGAAGAGATATTTGGCCCCGTCGCTCCAATCTACAAGTTCGAGACCGAACAAGAGGCGATCGATCTCGCCAATGACACGCAATTCGGCCTAGCCAGCTATTTCTATACACAGGATCTCGGCCGGGTGTTTCGCGTTTCCGAAGGGCTGAAATATGGCATGGTCGGCGTTAACGAAGGCATGATCACAACGGTGGAAGCGCCCTTTGGTGGCGTGAAGGAATCCGGCCTCGGCAAGGAAGGCGGCCATCAGGGTATCGAAGATTATCTCGATACCAAATATGTATGCGTTGGCGGTCTGGGGCTCTAAATAAAATGAACACAGAAGTTTTCGGCCACACGTCTGATGGCGAGGCAGTCCACCGCATTACGATTTCCGGCGGCGGGCTGACCGCCAAAGTCCTGACATGGGGCGCAGTAATTCAGGATCTGCGTCTCAAAGGTCACGAGTATCCGCTGGTTCTCGGCTATCAGGATTTTGCTGATTATCCGGTGCATTCGCCCTATCTGGGTGCGACGGTTGGCCGCTCCATCAACCGTATTCGCAATGGCGAACTGACGATCGATGGCAAGACCTATGCGCTTGAGCGAAATTTTCACGGCCTGCACAACATCCACGGCGGCAGCGAGGGTGCGGGCAATCGTAACTGGGAAGTCGTCGCAGTTGGTCCGGATTACGTGACGCTCACCATCCAGCTTGGTGACGGTGAGATGGGCTTTCCAGGTAATCTGAGCATCACCTGCACTTACATGCTGGAATCGAAGGGAACGCTGGCGATCCGCATGGATGCCGTTACGGACAAGCCGACGATCTGCAACCTAGCTCATCACAGCTATTTCAATCTCGATGATGGTGGCGCAACCGATGCGCTTGGCCATCAGGTCCGGATCGATGGGCAGGCCTATCTTCCGGTCGATGCCGATCTTATTCCGGACGGACGGGTTTTGCCGGTTGCTGGAACGACCCATGATTTTCGTGAATACCGTACGATCCGCCGCGATGAAAACGGCCAGCAGATCGTCTATGACAACAATTTCTGCCTTGCCAGCCAGCGTCAGCCTCTGCGTCTCGTTGCTTCCGCCAAGGGTGCTTATTCAGGTATCGAGATGAATGTGCTGACCACGGAACCTGGTGTTCAATTCTATGCAGGCAATACGCTTGGGGGACGCCCGCCAATCGGTCTGACTGGCAATACCTATGGCAATTACGCTGGATTCTGTTTTGAAGCGCAGATCTGGCCCGATTCCACGCATTTTCCCTATTTCCCTCAGGCAATCCTGCGCCCTGACGAAACCTACAGCCAGATGACAAAATACAGCTTCAAGAAGGCTTAGGCCTTGAACGCCTTGCGTGCTGCGTCCATGGGCGCGAGCGCGCCATGGAATTCCACCACGCGGGCAGCAACCTTGTGCGCGTGGACAGCTGCAGTCACTGGATCCAGATTGGCGAGGCGGGCGGCGATGTAGCCGCCATTGAAACTGTCGCCTGCGCCTGTCGTATCCACGGCCTTGGCGCGTGAGGCCGGAACCTCCTTGCGCGTATCGCCGGTTACGACCAGCGCCGGGTCGGTACCATCCTTTACGACAATCTCGCGCACGCCATAGCTCGCAATTCGATTGGCAGTGTCTGCCGGTGTCGCATCGCCGAACAGTGCATTTTCATCCGGGAAGGTCGGCAGGGCAATGTCGGTCACATGAAAGGCGTTGCTCAGAACCTGCTTTGCTGTCTCGGTATTTTCCCACAGGCGCGGACGATAATTGGCATCAAAGACGATACGCGAGCCCTGGCGGCGAGCGTTGCTGACCGCATTCAGGACGTTCTGACGGCTTCTCGGGCTCAAAATGCCCATAGTGATACCGGAAAAATAGATGATCTGGCGACCGTCGAGACTTTTCGCCAATGCTTCCGGATCGTCGGCAAGGTGACGCGCGGCGGCATCGTTGCGCCAATAGGTGAAGGAGCGTTCCGCCCCTGTCAGCGTGATGGCATAAAGACCGGGACGCGCGCCAACGGTAGTCGGGCTGTGGGCAGTGTTGATGCCGTTATCGCGCAGGAATGTGCGCTGTTTGACCGAGAAGGGATCATCACCGAAGGCGGTGACGTAATCGACTGCAAAATCCGGATCGGTGAGGGCGCGGACATACCAGGTGGTGTTCAGCGTGTCGCCGGCGAAACCCATACGCCACTGGTCGCCATTGGCGCCGGACAGTTCGATCATGCACTCGCCAATAGCCGCAAATCCGCTCATGAAATCCTCCACAACTCCGGTCGGTTGCGACTGATATACGAGTGCGCCGCCGCTGTCATTTCTTAAAACTTCGGGGCTGTCATATTCACTTCGTCATGCCATGTTAGTCGGCGAACGCAATTTGCACGACAGGTAGGGATGGTGAAGTCGCGGATTACGACGATTGAGCAGCTCGAAGCCATATATAGCGGCATTGCGGAGGCATCGACCGCAAAGGTGGCGGATCGAATCGCGCCGGAATACCGGCAATTGATCGAGGGTTCGCCATTTGTGGCTCTGGCTACAAGCGGTCCAGAAGGACTCGATTGTTCCCCGCGCGGCGATCTTGCGGGGTTCGTCCGGATTCACGACGAGCAGACACTGATGATGCCGGATCGCCGGGGTAATAATCGTGTCGATTCGCTGCGCAACATCATCCGCGACCCGCGCATAGCACTGCTCTTCCTCATTCCGGGGCTTACCACGACATTTCGTGTGAATGGCCGAGCTTTTCTCGATACCGATCAGGGACTGCTCGACAGTTTCATCGTCGATGGCAAGGCACCGCGTTCGGTCATCGTCGTCGAGGTCGAGGAAGCCTATTTCCAGTGCGCCCGTGCGCTGATCCGTTCCGAATTGTGGAATCCGGCGAAACACCGCTCGCCCAAGGAGTTTCCATCGCCGGGACAGATATTGGCTGCACTCAGTGAAGATCGTGTGGGCGGCGAGACCTATGATCGCGAATGGCCGGAGCGCGCCGCAAAGACGATGTGGTAGGCTAGCCGGCAGGTTTGTTGTCGATGGCAATTTCCATCCGGTCGGCGGCAAAGCGAGTCTTTGAATATTGAATTGGGTGGCCATCGATATCGATGTTGATGGCCGTGGCGACAAGAACGATCGCACCGGGCGACAAGCGCAGATGCCGCAGGTCTTCCGCGTCCGCATGGCGTGCTGCTATGATTGTCGATTTGCGCAGATAATCCTCTATTCCCGCAGCCTTAAGCGCGAATGTTATCGAACCGGATGAACGATAATCTTCCACGACATGAGGTACACGTGCCGCATCGAACCATGCCGTGGCGCAGGACACGGGATTGCCGTCGGCCGTGTGCATCGTATCGATCCTTATGACCTGTCCGGATCGCATGTTCAGCGCTTCGGCGACCTCGATTGTTGCATCCTCCACTCCGTGTGCGAGCAGAATACCCTTGGTTTCACGCACTTGCGTCGCCAGAATTTGCGAAAAGCGCGTGCGCTCGCCAATGCGGTACGTCAGCTTCTTGCTGTTGGCAACGAAGGTGCCGCGCCCCTGTTCGGCCCGCAGGACACCTTCCTTGGTCAGGGCTGCTATGGCGCTGCGAATGGTGTGGCGATTGACGTCAAAGCGTGTCGCCAATTCGACTTCCGGCGGCATGCGCGAGCCGCTCGCCAATTTCCCCGCTGTGATATCGCCGCGAATTTGATCGGCAATCTGGCGCCAGATCGCGACGCCACTGTTCCGGGTGATGAATCGTCCTGAAACCACGCTTTGTCATGCTCCTGTCATTGACGGGTTTTATAGCTAGGTCTATTGTCTAGTTGTATAGATGAATAGACAAATATAAGCGAGGTGTCAATGAGCAACGAACATTCTGGGGCCACCCCGACCGCTGGCGAACCTGATTTCGGACGCAAAACCGCAATGGCTTTGTTGGCGCAGGCAACCGCGCAGGAGATGAGTCATTTCTGGTTGCAGTGGACCGACAAACCGCAGGTTGAAACCCTGCGCGGTCCGGAAACGGGCTTGGTGATGGTGCGCGGGCGGATCGGCGGCGGCGGCGCCCCCTTCAATCTTGGCGAAGCGACGGTGACGCGTGCGACCGTACGGCTCGGCAATGGCGCAGTTGGCCATGCCTATGCGCTGGGACGGCAGGGCGAAAAGGTTCGGCTTGCGGCTGTCTTTGACGCGCTCTGGCAGGAACCGGTTCATCGCCAGGCAGTTGAGGACGCAGTGCTTGCTCCAATTGCACAGCGTTTGAATGGCGATCTTGAGGACAAAAGAGCGGAAACGGCTGCAACCAAGGTCGATTTCTTCACGATGGTGCGGGGTGATGATTGATGCGTGCAGCGACACAGGTTTTTGAAGGCGGCTTCAACGATACCGTTCTCAATTCACAGGCGGTTTTTCGGACACTCATGGACGCTATGGCCAACCCTGGCCGCGTCATCCCCGTGCGCGATCTTGTCAACGCGCCGGCGCCGCTGTCGCCGGTTGCGGCATCCATTGCTGCCACGCTGTTCGATCATGATGCGACGGTCTGGTGCGACAAGGCAATCGCCGGTTCAGAAGCTGCAATTGGTTGGCTGAAGTTTCACACCGGACTTGAATTGACAACGAATCCATCGGACGCGCAGTTTGCTCTGATCCGTGACATCCCGGCCATGCCGTCGTTCGATGCTTTTGCCAAGGGGACGTCCGAATATCCGGATCGCTCGACGACCCTTATCCTACAGATCGACGGTTTCGATGGTGCCGAGGAACTGACGCTCGGGGGACCTGGGATCAAGGATATCCAGACCTTTGCGCCCAGTCAGTTGCCGAAAATGTTCATCGATCAATGGACAGCCAATCGCGGTGCCTTTCCGCGGGGTATTGATCTGATCTTTGCCGGCAAGGGTGCGCTCGCTGCTTTGCCGCGCACGACGCGCATTTCGAAAAGGGAGGCTTGAGCCATGTACGTAGCAGTCAAGGGCGGTGAAGCCGCCATTCGCAATGCGCACAAACTGTTGGCTGACCGGCGCCGGGGTGATCGCTCCGTGCCTGCGATCGGGCTAGAGCAGATCGTTGAGCAGCTGGCACTGGCCGTCGACCGCGTCATGGCGGAAGGCTCGCTTTACGATACGGAACTAGCGGCGCTGGCGGTAAAGCAGGCGCGGGGAGACATGATCGAGGCGATCTTCCTGGTTCGTGCCTATCGCACGACGCTGCCGCGCTTTGGCTACACCAAGCCCGTTGAGACCTCGCAGATGGCGATCGAACGCCGCATCTCGGCCACGTTCAAGGACCTGCCGGGTGGACAATTGCTCGGACCAACATTCGACTACACCCATCGCCTGCTCGATCCAGAACTTGCAGGTGATAGTGCGGTAGAAGCTCCTGAGCGCCGTGTTGCGTCGCATGAGCATACACCGCGCGTCACCGACATTCTTGGTCATGACGGCATGATCGAATCTGATGGCGATATGCCAGAAGGGGCTGATACCGGCGATCTGACGCGTGAACCCTTGTCGTTTCCGCTGGAGCGCGACTTGCGATTACAGGCGCTGGCGCGGGGCGATGAAGGTTTTCTTCTCGGGCTCGCCTATTCGACACAGCGCGGCTACGCCCGCAGCCATCCGTTCGCCGGTGAAATCCGAATCGGCGAAGTCGAGATCGAACTTGAAGTTGCCGAGCTCGATTTTCCGCTGACGCTCGGTCGTATTCGGGTAACCGAATGCCAGATGGTCAACCAGTTCAAGGGTTCATCGAAGCAGCCGCCGCAGTTTACGCGCGGCTATGGCCTGGTTTTTGGCCAGAGCGAGCGCAAGTCCATGTCAATGGCGTTGTGCGATCGCGCTTTGCGCGCACGGGAATTGGGTGAAGACGTTACCGCTGCAGCGCAGGACGAGGAATTCGTCATTTCCCATAGCGACAATGTGCAGTCGACTGGCTTCGTCGAACATCTGAAACTGCCGCATTACGTGGATTTCCAGGCAGAACTCGACCTGGTTCGCCGCATGCGCTCCGAGCATGAGCGCCGCCACACCGAAAACAATGGTACTCAAGAGGCAGCAGAATGACCGAGCTTGCGACATACAATTTCGCCTACCTCGACGAACAGACGAAGCGGATGATCCGCCGTGCCATTCTCAAGGCCATTGCCATTCCGGGTTATCAAGTGCCTTTCGCCTCTCGCGAAATGCCGATGCCCTATGGATGGGGCACCGGCGGCGTGCAGGTGACTGCCGCGGTGATTGGCCCTGACGACACGCTGAAGGTTATCGATCAGGGGGCTGACGACACGACAAACGCCGTATCGATCCGCGCCTTCTTCCAGAAGACCGCCAATGTTCGCGTAACCACGAAAACAACCGAAGCGACGATCATTCAGACGCGCCATCGCATTCCCGAGGTGGCACTGCAAGCCGGGCAAACGCTTGTGTATCAGGTGCCAATTCCTGAGCCTTTGCGCTTTCTTGAATCGCGCGAAACGGAAACGCGAAAGATGCACGCGCTTGAAGAGTACGGGCTGATGCATGTGAAGCTCTATGAGGATATCGCGCGCCACGGTCACATCGCCACGACGTACGCTTATCCCGTGAAGGTCGAGGGCCGTTATGTAATGGACCCTTCGCCGACGCCCAAATTCGACAATCCGAAGATGCACAATTCACCGGCGCTGCAGCTGTTCGGGGCAGGGCGCGAAAAGCGGATCTATGCCATCCCGCCCTATACGGAGGTGGTCAGCCTCGACTTCGAGGACCATCCCTTCGAGATCCAGATATTTTCGCAGCCCTGTGCCCTGTGCGGTGCGAAGGGCAGCTATCTCGACGAGGTCATATTGGATGACAAAGGCGGCAGCATGTTTGTCTGTTCGGATACGGATTTTTGTGAAGACCGGCAGGCGAAGGGCCATCGCGGCCACCTTTCGGCAAATCCGGCGGAGGCAGCAGAATGAGCGAGACACCACTTCTGAAAGTCAATTCGCTTTCAAAATTCTACGGGAGCCGGATCGGCTGCCAGAACGTCACATTCGAGTTATGGCCGGGTGAGGTCCTTGCTGTCGTCGGCGAATCCGGTTCGGGCAAGACGACGCTGCTCAATTGCCTGGCGACGCGGCTTGCGCCTTCAGCCGGGTCGGTGGAGTACCGGATGCGCGATGGCCAATTCCGCGACCTCTACCGGATGAGCGAGGCAGAAAGGCGTTTCCTGATGCGCACCGACTGGGGGTTTGTCCATCAGAATCCTGCCGATGGATTGCGGATGACCGTCTCTGCCGGCGCCAATGTTGGCGAACGGTTGATGGCAGTCGGCGACCGGCACTATGGCAAGATCCGCGCAACCGCGACCGATTGGCTGGACCGGGTCGAGATTGCCGAGGACCGTATCGACGATCAGCCACGCGCTTTTTCCGGCGGCATGCGCCAGCGCCTGCAAATCGCCCGCAACCTTGTGACAAACCCACGCCTCGTCTTCATGGACGAGCCAACGGGTGGCCTCGATGTCTCGGTGCAGGCAAGGCTCCTCGATCTTCTGCGCGGCCTTGTCAGTGATCTCGGTCTCGCAGCAATCGTCGTTACGCATGATCTTGCCGTGGCACGTCTTCTCTCGCACCGCATGATGGTGATGAAGGATGGCCATATCGTCGAAACAGGTCTCACCGACCGCGTGCTGGACGACCCGCAGGCGCCTTACACACAGCTTCTCGTTTCTTCCATTTTGCAGGTCTAGAAGCAATTCCAGGAAAAGTGTGCAGCGGTTTTCTGTCCGGAATTGCGATAAAACAAAAAGGTAAAATCATGCCGACACCTCTCGTTGTTGCCGATGTCGCCAAGAGCTTCACCATGCATCTGCGCGACGGCATTCGTCTGCCTGTGGTGGCAAATGTCTCCTTCTCCATCAAGGCCGGTGAATGTGCCGTCCTTGGTGGTCCGTCCGGCGCTGGCAAAAGCTCGATCCTGAAAATGGTCTATGGCAATTATGCCGTGGATGGGGGCCAGATCATCGTGCCCTACCGCGACCGTTTGGTTGATGTTGCCGCTGCCGATCCACGCACGATGCTCGGCATTCGCCGCGACATGATCGGTTACGTCAGCCAGTTCTTGCGCACGGTGCCGCGCGTTTCGGCCTTGGACGTAGTGGCGGAACCGCTGATCGCTCGGGGTGTGGAGCGCACCGAGGCACGCGACAAGGCAGCGTCATTGCTTGCCGGGCTCAACCTGCCCGAGCGTTTGTGGTCACTGCCACCCGCCACATTTTCTGGCGGTGAGCAGCAGCGCGTCAATATTGCGCGCGGCTTCATCACCGATCATCCGATCCTGCTGCTCGACGAGCCGACAGCATCTCTCGACGCCAAAAACCGCAATGTGGTTGTCTCGATGATCCAGCAGAAGAAGGCTTCCGGCGTTGCCATGCTCGGGATCTTCCACGACGAGGATGTGCGTGAGGCTGTGGCAGATCGCATTATCGATGTCACGGCGTTTTCGGTACCAAACGAGGCTGCAGCATGACCCGGCTTTCAGAAACGCCGTTTATTCACGAGACCGCGTCTGTTCATGATTGCCAACTCGGTCGATACACGGAAATCTCCGAGCGCTGCCGCATCAGCGAAGCCACTCTTGGCGACTACTCCTACATCATGCAGGACGGTGCTGTCTGGTGCGCAACCATCGGCAAATTCGCGAACATTGCTGCAAGCGTTCGTATCAACGCGCCCAATCACCCGACATGGCGGCCGACACTGCATCACTTCACATACCGGTCCGGCGACTATTGGGAAGGTGCCGGTGTCGACGAGGCATTTTTCCAATGGCGCAGAACAAACTTCGTCACCATTGGCCACGACGTCTGGATCGGTCATGGCGCAACCATTTTGCCGGGTGTCACAGTGGGCAAAGGCGCCGTGATCGGGGCAGGGGCGGTCGTCTCCAGGGATGTTGCGCCTTACACCATTGTCGGTGGGGTTCCTGCCCGGAAAATCCGCGATCGCTTTGATGGAAAAACAGCTGAACGCCTGCAGATCCTCGCATGGTGGGACTGGGATCACGCAAAGTTGCGCAATACTCTCGATGACTTCCGCACGCTGGATATCGAGGCTTTTCTCGAGAAACACGACGTCTAAACCAAAGGTATTATACCCGCTGCGCGCGACACACAGTTGTCATTCAACTGAAACAAAAACGACATCGCACCTTCACATCCGTGTCCTAGGACAGAGCGACGCCAAAAGGGATTGACTGATGCTGAAGATTGAAAATGTGACGCGGCGTTTTGGCAAGTTTACGGCCATCGACGATGTCAATTTGGAAATCCCGCAAGGCCAGATGGTTGGTATTATCGGTCGTTCAGGCGCAGGCAAATCAACCTTGCTGCGCATGATCAACCGGCTGGTTGATCCTTCAGAAGGTTCGATCTTTTTCGAGGGAACCAATGTCGCGCAATTGAGAGGGGCGCAACTGCGCAATTGGCAACGCGATTGTGCGATGATTTTCCAGCAGTTCAATCTGGTGCCGCGCCTAGACGTTCTCACCAATGTGCTTCTTGGCCGCCTTAACCATCGTTCGACGATCAAGAGCCTCCTGGGAATGTTCTCCCGTGAAGAACGCGCCATGGCAATCGCTGCTCTCGAGCGGCTCGATATCGCCAAGACGGCGCTGCAACGGGCCGGGACACTGTCCGGGGGGCAGCAGCAGCGTGTCGCCATCGCCCGTGCCCTCATGCAAAACCCCAAAATCATTCTCGCCGATGAACCCATAGCCTCGCTCGATCCGCGCAATGCGCAGGTTGTGATGGAGTCGCTGCGTGACATCAATGAGAAGGAAGGTCTGACAGTTATCACCAATCTGCACACGCTCGATACTGCGCGGCACTTCTGCCAGCGCATCATCGGTATGCAGGGCGGCAAGGTTGTCTTCGACGGAACCCCGGATGACCTAACAGAACTAGCTGCCCGCCGCATCTACGGCGCTGACGGCATGAAGGACGCGTTTTCAGAAGCCATTACATCGACAAGCATCGGTCGTGCCGTACCAAAGCCAATTCCTGAGCTGGAGGCCATTCTGGCCGCGCGTTAGCGCAAAGAGATCGTCTCGCCCACGTACGGGCTCATATGAAAACAGATCGCAAACCCATTTTGGACGTTTGACAGGAGAGAACCATGTTGCTCAAGAAAGCCCTACTCAGTGCAATCGCAATCGGCGCAATGCTCGCTGGTTCGATGGCCCGCGCTGAAAATCTCGAAACATTCCGCGTCGGCATCATCGGCGGCGAAAATGAAGCTGATCGCCTGCGCAATTATCAGTGCATTGTCGATCAACTGCCGAAGGTCCTGGGCGTTAAGGAAGTAAAGCTCTTCCCGGCCACCGACTATGATGGCGTCATCCAGGGTCTGCTCGGCGGCACGCTCGATTATGCAGAGCTTGGCGCTTCCGGTTTCGCTAAGATCTATCTTACCAATCCCAAGGCTGTTGAACCGATCCTGACGACTGTTCAGACCGATGGTGCGACCGGCTATTATTCCATCATGGTTGCCCGCAAGGACAGCGGCATCAAGACGCTCGCCGACATGAAGGGCAAGAAACTCGGTTTTGCTGATCCGGATTCCACGTCCGGCTATCTCATTCCAGTGACTTCGCTGCCGAAAGACATCAAGACTTCGGTCAAGGACTACTTCAGCGAAACGGGTTTCGGCGGCGGTCATGAGAACCTCGTTCTCGCTGTCAAGGACGGCAAGTTCGATGCCGGCACGACCTTCGGTTCGGGTGTGGGCAAGTTTGACGAAGGCTACACATCAGGCAATCTGCGCAAGATGGTCGACAAGGGTCTTATCGATATGAAGGACTTCGTCGAACTGTGGAAGTCGCCGCTCATTCCAAACGGCCCGATCGTTATCCGCACTTCGCTCGACAGCAACCTGAAGACTAAGTTCAAGGACTACATGATGAACTTGCCGAAGTCTGATCCCGCCTGCTTCGCAGCAACAATGGGCGGTGACTTCAAGGGCTATACGGAAGTGAACACCCAATTCTATCAGCCGATCATCGACGCACGCAAAGCTCAGATCGGCGGATAACGCCACAAAATCTGATCACGGCCGGTTCCTGCGGGATCTGGCCGTGATTTTTTGTGCTCTGGAGGGATAAGTTTATGAGCCGAGCCATTTCCGCCGAGCTTTCAGCCGAAGGCATCCAGATCGAACGGCACTGGCAGGAACTTGCCGCGCGCCGCCGCGCCTATTCCTGGCTTATTTCGATCTGCCTTCTGGTTACGGTCGCTGGCTCCCTCTGGTTCGCCAATGAATCCAATGCCGGCAAATTCTTCGACCGCCTGCCGCATTTTTTTGACTTTGCTGGCGATCTTATTCCGCGCGACGGCTGGGAAGTATGGCGGGCCATGTTCGATCTGCCATCGCCCTATTTCGACGGAAGCCTGAAATATGATTATCCAGAAGGCCGGGTCTATCTGTTTGGCGCCTTCTATTTTCCAGAATATTTCTACAAAATGCTGGAAACGCTCAATATTGCGATCCTTTCCACGCTCATTGGTTTCATTTTTGGCTTCCTTCTCTGCTTTCTCGCCGCCAAAAATCTGGTGAAAAGCAAGCTGATCCGCTTCGTCGCGCGTCGCTATATGGAAATCCTGCGCGCCTTTCCCGAGATAGTCATTGCCGGCTTCTTTGCGGCGATATTATCGCTGGGCCCAATCCCCGCCATGTTCGCCGTCGGCATTCACACGATAGGCGCCCTTGGAAAGCTGTTCTTCGAAGTGGTCGAGAATGCGGACATGAAGGCGGATGAGGGGTTGCGGGCCGTTGGAGCCAACTGGTTCGAACGGGTCGGCTTCGGCATTGTCCCGCAGGTCATGCCGAACTTCATGTCCTACGCGCTGCTCCGTCTGGAAATTAACGTCCGCGCCTCGACCATTATCGGTGCTGTCGGTGGCGGCGGAATTGGCGAGGAGTTGCGGCTGTCGATCGGCCGGGGCCATCAGGCTAAGACGCTCGCCATCGTGCTGTTATTGCTGGTGACGATCATCGCTGTCGATCAATTTTCCGCCTGGTTGCGCCGCCGTCTCGTCGGCAATCAGGCCTTCGCCTTTGGTGGAAAGCAATCATGAACGCACTTTCTTCCGCTGCCATCACCGATTTAGAAACCCGGCATCCAGCGGTTTTCAACCCGCCCGTCTGGAAGCGCTTCATGCCGCTTCTGATTGCGGCGGGTATTGTTCTCTATGTCGTTTATTGCTGGTGGTTCTTTTCCATCGGAACCGTCCTGGCCAGTGGCCAGTGGCAGCGTGCCGAACTCTATGCACGCGACTGGGTATCCTATGCGATCAAGACGACAGTACGTATGTCGCCGGCGGCGACGACAGTGACCTATCCCCGATTTTCCGAACTCGGCGATAATCCAAAACCGGATTGGGTTGTTCGGAATGGCAACGATGTCACGATATTGTTCGGTGCCGGCAAATCGCTCGATATCAACGACCAGCGCGTGATCGCGACACGCAATGGCGAAAGCCTTACGGTTCTGATTGCAGCCGACGGAGCCAAGCCTCAAGGGGCGCTGCCAAAATGGGCAACACTGAAGGAGGATCAGGTAACGGTCACTTTCGGTTTTGCCGGACAGGCGGACATTATTCCGGAGCGCGTTGTGGTGAGCCGGCGGTTTCTCGGCTGGGCGAATTTTGTTTTCGACACCGCTTCGCCTTTCTGGAACAAATCCTTTGGCGAGGTGGCGTCGATGATCATCGGCGGAGAGCGCATCAAGCCGGAAATGTCCAATGCCGCTCTCGCATTCGACAATATCTGGTACAATTCGTCCTGGCAGCACGGCGACGTCTGGACGAAACTGATGCAGACCATCGTCATGGCTTTCATGGGCACGCTGCTCGCGTCTCTGGTTTCGTTTCCGCTCGCCTTTATCGCTGCCCGCAACATCATGCCGAATTTCTTTGCCAACCAGATCACCAAGCGCTTCTTCGATTTTTTGCGATCGGTCGATATGCTGATCTGGGCGCTGTTCTTTACGCGGGCCTTTGGGCCGGGACCGCTCGCCGGCATCTCGGCGATATTCTTTACCGACACCGGTACGCTTGGAAAGGTCTATTCCGAGACACTGGAAAATATCGATGACAAGCAGCGAGAAGGGGTCAAATCGGTTGGTGCATCGCCTGTGAATGTGCAGCGATATGGCGTCGTGCCACAGGTTCTGCCGGTTTTCGCCAGCCAGGCGCTGTATTTCTGGGAGTCGAATACGCGGTCGGCGACAATCATCGGTGCGGTGGGGGCAGGTGGCATTGGTCTCAAGCTCTGGGAAGCCATGCGTACAAACACCAACTGGCATAATGTCGCCTATATGGTGGTGCTCATTCTGGCTGTGATCTTCATCTTCGATAACATATCCAATGCGTTGCGGTCGCGACTGACCGGAAAGCAGCATTGAGATATGGTTGTGTTCAAAGGCTTGTCATAATCGGAGCGTAACGCGAGAGTGTTCCGGAGGAATCAAAATGCGCTATGCCATCTATTTCACGCCGCCTTCAAGTGATCCGCTGCTCAAAGTAGCGGCGAACTGGCTCGGCCGGAATGCCTTTACTGGTCAACCGGTAAAGGCACCGCAGATCCGCGATCTTGCGCACGAAGATTTCGCGCAGTTGACGGGATCGCCGCGCCGCTATGGATTTCATGCGACGCTGAAAGCGCCATTTCACCTTGCTGATGGCATCGAGGAACGCGAACTCCTGTCGGCGCTGATGCATTTTGCCTCTTCGATTGACCCGGTTGAAATTCCGAAATTGCAGATTGCCTGCCTCGACGGTTTTTTTGCGCTCGTACCGGCAGAGCCGCTCAATCGTCTCAATCAACTGGCAAACGATGTGGTTGTTGCATTCGACCGCTTTCGCGCGCCGCCAAGCGAGCAGGAAATCAAACGTCGCAATCCCGATGGAATGAGTGCTGCACAGCGCCGAAATCTCGAACAGTGGGGCTACCCCTATGTTTTCGAGGATTTTCGCTTTCACATGACACTCACGGGTCCGGTGCCTGAACGGGATCGGCCGAAAATTGAACATATCCTGAGCGAATTCCTTGAGCCGGTTCTCGAAGAACCGGTCGAAATTAACAATCTCGCTCTGTTCACTGAAGCTGAGCCCAGGTTTCCTTTTGAAATACACTCGCTGCACCCGCTCGCAGGAACCAACCGAAGAAAGACTGCATAAATGTCCGCCGAACTGACCTTGAACAATGCGAAAATCGTTCTCGAAAATGAAGTGATCTCGGGATCGGTTATGATCCGTGACGGCAAAATTGCTGACATTTCAGAAGGCTCCGTTGCAGGCGGCGAGGATTTTGAGGGCGATTTTCTCATTCCCGGTCTGATCGAACTGCATACCGATCACCTCGAAGGTCATTATTTGCCGCGCCCGCGGGTTCGATGGAACCCGATTGCCGCCGTGCTTGCACATGATGGGCAGATCGCGACGTCGGGCATCACGACCGTACTCGATGCCTTGCGGGTAGGTTTGGACGAGGATGCGGACATTACAGCGACAGAAACCCGCAAACTGGCCGACGCGATCGAAAACAGCGTCAAAGAGGGCCGTTTGCGTGCCGATCACTATTTCCACTTGCGGTGCGAAGTTTCAGTGCCGGATTGCCTGGAAGGTTTCGCCCATTTTGATAATGACAGCCGCGTCCGGCTGGCATCATTGATGGACCACGCGCCAGGTCAGCGCCAGTTCGTCAATCTGGAAACTTATACCTATTACTATCAGCGCAAGTTGAAACTCTCTGATCAGGAGTTCAATGCATTTTGTGAAAAACGCATAGCGGAATCGGCCCGGAATTCCGCTCCGCAACGCAAGGCGATTTCGGATTTGTGCCGCGAACGCGGAATCGTGCTGGCGAGCCATGATGACGCCACCCTTGCGCATGTCGATGAAGCGGTCGAGCAAGGCATTCATGTGGCTGAATTTCCAACAACGCTGGAAGCTGCCGCTGCCTCAAAACAAGCAGGACTGTCGGTGCTGATGGGCGCGCCGAATGTGGTGCGTGGCGGCTCGCACTCCGGAAATGTCTCGGCACGCGAGCTGGCCGAACATGGTTATCTCGATATTCTATCGTCTGACTACATTCCGTTCAGTCTGATCCAGTCGACGTTCTTCCTGAGCGAGGCTGTCGATGGCATTACCTTGCCGGATGCGGTGCGTCTGGTGACAAAGAATCCTGCACAGGCCGTCGGCTTCGACGATCGCGGCGTCATCGAGGTCGGCAAGCGCGCTGATCTCGTGCGAGTGCGTGTCGATGAACATATTCCGGTGGTGCGTACCGTCTGGCGGGAAGGCCGCCGGGTCGTATGATGGCGGCTGCTATGATTGAACGCGCGCTCAATCCCGCGACTGCGCCGCTGCGTAACGGCGCTTTCATTGCCGTTGTTGGGCCGAGCGGTGCAGGCAAGGATACGATCATCGATTTCGCTCGGACTGCGCTTGCAGACCAGCCCGGATATCATTTCGTGCGCCGTGTGGTGACACGCCCGTCATCCGCCGATGCGGAAGATCATGACACGTTGAGTGAAGAACAGTTTCTGGCAGCAAAGCGGGCAGGGGCGTTTTGCCATTTCTGGAAGGCTCATGGTTTGCACTACGGGCTGCCAAAATCTGTCGATGATGAAATTGAACGCGGCGCCGTGACGATTGCCAATGTCTCGCGCGGCATCCTGCCCGCGCTTCGTGAGTCTTATGCCAATTTTCTGGTTGTACATATCACCGCTTCGCATGAGGTTCTGGCGGAACGATTGGCCTCACGTGGACGCGAGGATGCCGAGGAAATCCGGCGTCGTCTAATGCGGGCTGCACCCAATCCATGCGATCCGGCCGATGCGGTCATGATCGATAATTCCGGATCCGTCAGTGACGCAGGCAATGAACTCGTCGCAGTATTGAAAAAGTCTGCAGCATTTGTAGCTGTTTCGGAACAGATATAAGTCTTGTTCGAAACCGCCTTTGGCCAATTCTCAACGGAAATCAGAACAAAAAAATCCGGAGGCAGTGCCTCCGGATTTGTCTTGAGCGTTTGACGTTTAGAAATCGCGCTGGAAGCGGATGATGCCACCCACGGCATCGTCGTTGCCGCGATCGCCATCAAGCTTGGTGTAGTTGACTTCCGGCGTTACTGTGAAGCCGGGGACAAGCACGTAAGCCACGTTCAGAGCTGCAGCGATTGTGCCTTCGGATTCATAAGCGAGCTGGGCGTTTACGGTTGCCTTGTCGGTAACCTTGGCGGCCAAGCCGCCCCATGCGGCCCAATCACCATGCCATGGCGCGAGGAAGTTACGGTTCGTGCGTGTGTCGTCATAGTTGGACTGATAGCCGCCCATAACCCAAGCTGTCACGGCGTCGGTGACTTTCACATCCAGGCGAGCCTTGCCGGCAAATTCCTCAACATTGGAGTCATAGCCGCCGATGGCTGAAATGGTGCCCCAACCCTGTTCATACTTCACGCCGGCAAGGACATGCGGCATGTAGTCCTCGATGACGTAATCGGCATAACCGTCGTTGATGGAGCCTTGTTCAGCGGCGATGATTGCGGAGAAACCATTCCCACCGGAGAAGGTATAGCTGATCTGGTTCGTTTCCCAGCTGTTGTAGTTGATCACATCGTCGTTGATGATATCGCCAGCATAACCGTTCCAGGAGCCGAAGATTTCATCGGCAATACCGACGCGGAAGCCGCCGAGCTCGATGTACGCCTGGGGAATACTAGCGCCTTCGTTTATACCATCTTCGAAGTCGAAGCGGGTCTGAATATACGAGCGCAACGTGCCAAGTTCGGTTTCCGAACGGGCATCGAAGCGGACCTCTGCACGAGTGTGCTTTACCCATGTGCCGAGCTCGCCGCCGTTATAGACGTCATCACCGCCCTGTGCGTCGTAACGGACATAGCCGCTGACCTTGAGGCAGGTTTCTGTACCGGGGATATAGAAGAAGCCGGCGCCATAGGCGTCGCACACACGGACATATTCAACGGGCTCTGGTTCAGCCACTACAACCGCATCCGCGGCACGTGCACCGGAAACTGCAATCAAGGCTGCAGCGGAACCCAGGAGAAGGCTCTTGATTTTCATTTTTTCAGATCTCCGATCGAGAAAGTTTGTCAATAAGCTCATGTCCCCGCGAGATGCTTATTCCTGTTCTCCGGTCGGTGCAAAACCGATCTGTCATCGAACCACGGGTTCGGAAATCGGTGTTGCGGTTTTATCACGCGGTCAATAAACGGAGCTATTTGGGCTTCGTTTGGTAAACGGGGCTGACCGCGCTCACGATGGACAATTTTACCTATGCGCTCGATTACGATTTGAGCAGTTTAGTCGATAGTGCCTGTTTTTGATTTTCCCGCTATAAGGGGAAATGCCAGGAACGGCCCGAACCGCGGTCAGCGAGACAGTCCGGAATTGCCAGCAAGTGATTGAAACGACAAAAAAATATAGCGACTACAAGCGCAATCGCTTTGCTGTAGCGCCGATGATCGATTGGAATGATGTTCGAAATTTGATAATATAATCATATACTTGGTTGCAGGTATATTTGAATGTCGTACTATTGTCGTACCCGCAGGCTAAGGCCCCTGTCGATCCTGGTATCAGAATTTGGCAGAAACTGCCTGAGGCATCACTCGACAAACGGACCACCACCCGCAACTTTTGCAGCAATAGCAGCCAATAGCAGACACCGAGGTTGGCTTGTGTCTCTCCCTAAGCTAACCCTTTAGCGGAGGCTCCCCCGCACCCATTGTTTTTGAGACACGCCGAGATCTTAAGCGTATGGTGTTGAAACTGCATGTCAGGGGATTTGAATGCACATTGCTGCAATCCTGGACTTGACCGCCAGAGGGAGCGTCATGCTTGCACTGAGCTTGGCTGTTTGGTGTGCCTCTATCGCGGTTTCACAAGCGCAGCCGACTTCCACACCATCACCACTGCCGGCCAATGTTGAGGAACTGATCAAACTCCTGGACGATCCGGAAATCAAAGCCTGGATCACCACAAGGGTACGCCGCCATCCGCTGCAGAGGTTACTGGGTTAACGTGAATTCGTGATTGCCCCGTCGCCAGCACAAGGCTCTGATTGCTGATGCGGCGGTGCGCAGCGTAATCGGAATTTGTATCCAGACGCTTTGTCGAGTGCACTGGCATTGCCAACAAGGGACGCACCATCCGAGGGATGTGCAATAACAAAAAGGAAGGCATGCTTCTATGATCACAACCGCTCATAATACCATGGATTTCACTGCGACAGCGCTCTCATCAGCGGTGCTGGCTCTAATCATTGCGTCCGGAACGGCCACGGGAGCATCGGCCGGCGAGGCCGAAGCCAAAACTATCCTCAAGGCGATGTCCGACTATCTGGCGGCGCAAAAGGCGATCTCCTTCAACTACGACACCAATCTCGAAGTCGTGACCAAGGACCACCAGAAACTGCTACTGGCAAGTTCGGGCACGATGGAAGTGGGTAGGCCAGACAAAATTCGTGCAACGCGCGCCGGTGGATTTGCCAATGTCGAGATGACATTCGACGGAAAGACTCTGACGCTGCTCGGCAAGGATGCCAATCTCTACGCCCAGTTCGAAGTGCCGGGCACGATCGACCATTTGATCGACGAGTTGCGTTACACTTACAACAGGCCTGTGCCGGGTGCTGATCTCCTCCTGCCGGATGTCTACGGTGAATTGATGCACGATGTTGTCGACGTAAAGGACCTTGGCAGCGGTGTGATTGGAGGCATTGAATGCGATCATCTAGCATTCCGGGCGAAGGAAGTTGACTGGCAGATTTGGATTGCCCAAGGCGAGCAACCCTATCCTTGCAGGTATGTCATCACCGATCCTAAAGCCGATCAAGGTCCGCAATACAGCATTCAAATCAGCGATTGGAAGACCGGGGCAGACGTCGTTGCGGACAATTTTTCGTTCAAGAACTCAACAGATGCCAAGAAGGTCGACGATCCGAAAAAACTTGTAAACATCGATGAACTTCCGGACCATTTTGCTGTGGGAGGCACCAAATGAGCGTTTCAAGTAAACTCAAGATTGCCCTGGTGACGGGGGTCGTCTCATCATTCTTGCTGGAAGTGGGAATGGAGCTGCCGATTCCAGGGTTTAGTTTTGTCACGTCGGCAGAGGCCCGGGTTGGGCGTCCGCTCACGCCGGTCAGTGTCGCTGGCGTTGCACGGCGTAGTGCGAGGCGCACCGTTCGGCGCTGCGTGGCTGGTGTATATGTTTGTTAGCCTATGGGACTAAATTACCGTGTAGAGGCAATAGCTGAACTGTCTCAGTTGCACTTCGTTGTCAGTCGGGCATCGCAGCCTTTTTCGACAGGTTTTCTCGCAGCGCTCGGGCCGGTCAGCTCACCGACCTGGCTCCCGTAGTTATCGCGGGTGTTTTGATCGACGACAGCAACGGGAGCGGCCAGAATCAGGCCTGCGGCATTTCCTGCCGCGGCCGCCGTGCCGGTTGTCGCCACGAGTATCTGGTCGCCTAGTCCTACCCGGTTGTCCGTGAGCGTCTGGCCTTCCGAAATGCGTTGGCCGATGAGTTGAACGACCTCGGGAGACTGGGCGAACTTGCTGTGATGGAGGTCGTCGCCAGCCTTGATTTTTGTGAGGTCGATCACGGCGATCTTGTTGTCTTCGAGTTCGTTTTTATACGGAGCCTCCTCGGGATCGATGGACCCAAGCCGGGCCACATTGCCCCACACACGCCTCGAAAGGGCCAGCGCGCGATCGTCACGGGAAACGAACAAGGTGAACTGTGGACGCTGTTTTCCCATGTCGATAATCTGCGAACGGAATACGTCGACGTCCACATCAGGAGCCGCCAGCATGACATTCTTGAATTTCGCTGGCAGTTTGCCGTTGCGGATTGCCATCTGACGCAGGGACTCCAGGGCGAGCCAGTTTCCCATTGAATGGGCAAGCACCGAGACTTCCTTCACCTCCGGATCTTTCGCCAGATATTGGAACAGATTTTCCAGAGCGTTCCGGGTATAGTTCGTGCTCTCGCGGTCGTAGCCGTAAGCAAGCAAGCTGCCACGCGATGGCCAAGTCACCAGTACAGGCGCACTGTGCACGCCCGAATCTTGAACGATCTGCGCGAAACGGTAGACGGAGTCTTCGAACCGATTGTTGAACCCGTGAATAAAGACGAGAACGCTGTGGTCCGGGCTCTTCTTGACAGAGACGTTCAGCCATTTTATGGCCTCCTCCCGCGTCAACTCATCCGCTTTCAATGTGGCAAAATCGGTCGCCGGGTTTGGAGGCAACTTTTTCGGCCAGGCTACTTCACCTTCTTTGCGGACATTTTTTGGCGGGATCGACACGGTGATGTCGGCAAATGCCGGCATCAGCCCCCGTTCACCCGTAAACATCTCACCACGATTGGTGGAGCGGCTACGGGTCGTGGTCACCAGCATATCGACCCGGCTCGACGTAGGAGCAGTATCGGCCACCGGCAGCAAGACGTTCTTCGGACGTCCCGCACAGCCTCCCACAAGCATCAGCACTGCGAGGATCGAGAACCATCGTAGACAACCGACAAGCAAAAGTGACTTTCTGGCCATTCGGCGAAACTCCCCACACCATCGTATCACCGATTGAACAGAACCTCCGGTTCTTTGCGGCTCAAGCGACAAGCGCAATCACAAATTCCAAATAAATAAAGTAGAAACTGGTAACCCACCAATACCAGATGAACACTATTGCCGCAAACGTCGTTGGTTTCATGAATGTTAGGCTGCGATGGATTTGCTCAATGTCTGCATTGGGCCAGAAGCGGCCATTCCATTGTGTCCGCCTTGCGCTCGGGAAGACGTTAATCAAGTCAACAACTGCAAAATCATGGACGGATAACTGACAAAAATACCGACGACGAAACCGACAAATCCTAGCGCAATGGCCCCAATGAGTCCGTGGTTCTCCCATCCGAGCAAGGCTCCCAACGCAGTTGCGATGGCAATCACGGAAACTGTCCACGCAACCTTGGTTGCCCTGACCAGCCCCCTAGGCATTTTTGGTTCGCTATGCATCACAGCGGGGTCCACAAACTGATTATTTTTCAACTATATAGAGGAATTTGGTGGTCTTTGCTACCTAATACCGCAACTTTGCGGCAATAGCAGAAGTTGAACGATGTCCGCTCTGCGCCAAAAGCGGCCGTCAGGTCAGCGTTCTGCGACCCGATTTAGCCCATGCTCAGCCCGCCCCATCCTTCCTATGCCGACCGCTTCATCGGCGGGTGCTTCCACGTGCCATCCAGCGCTGCTTCTTTCGGCCAGTAGAGGCGCATGAAAGCAATGAATGGACCTTTGGGTGCAGGAAGCCAGTTCGGCTCCTTATCCTTGCCGGGGGACTCGTTCTGGATATAGAACGTCAGGCCGCCATCGGCGTCCTTCACGAACTGCGGCAGCATCGGCGAGTTGAGCAGGTAGCGGTTGATCGGATTGGCCACGAGAAGGCTTTGTGGCAGCTCATACATGGTGAGCGACCAGAAGGCATTGACAGGCGGCAGTTGCCCCGGCGTGAAGTGAAGCGCGTATTGGTTAGCGCCATCAAGCTTTTTACCCTCGGCATCGACGGCATAGACCGGATACATCGCCTCCTGCTTCGAGTTGCCCCCGATGCCGAGTACGGCACCGGCCATGCGGTAGAGGTAATTGTTCTTCAAATACTCGCGCGTCCCGAAGACGTCACCGGACGTCACTTCCCCCGTGTCGATTTTTTGTTTCTCCAAATTCGCGAGTTCAGCCCAAGCATCGGCCATTCCCTGCTCGATCGAGGTCTTCATTTCGGGTGAGAGCTTGCTGGCATCGAAGGTCTGCCCCGCACCGACTCCGATTCTGGCAAAACGCGCCATCAGCTCGGTCTCCGACGGATCGGTCGGGCAGTATTGCAGGATGAAGTTCAGGATGCTGAAAAACTCGGGCGACGTTCTCTCTTCTTTCGGCGTCAGCGTCTTGATGAAATCAACCGCGGGCGCGGCCGCTGGCGCGGGCTGGCCGAGGAATTTGGACAGCGGCTCTGCTTTGTAGCCGGCTTGGACTTTCTTGACGTTGTCGAGATCGTCCGGATTGAAAAGCTGTGTGCGATAGGCAGCCCATATGAACTCGGTTTCCGAGTGGATCACTTTCTTCACGCCCTTGGGCGTCTCGCCCTTCCAGCCAGGTCCGGCGACGAGGAAGTTGCCGCCATCATTGCCAGTCGCGCGGCTACCAAGATAGTCAAAGTTGAAAGTGTAGGCATCGATAAGCTGGACGCTGAAATATCGCTCCTTCTCGATTACCGGCACGGTGAGCACCATCGGTTCGGTGCGCAGGTCCAGACCGAGCCACGAATAGGGCGTATCCGAGTTGGGCGTTTGGATCGCTGTGTCGGCTGGCGTATAAACACGCGGAGTATTGATGATCTGGTTCCAAGGCCCCTTGTATTCTGGATTCTTTGTATCGACGAAATAGGCGTGTTGGATGCGGTAACTGTCCACCATCGGGAAGCCGTAGATATAGGCTTCCTTGGCGATGGCGCGGGCCTCTTCGGGTGTGACGCTGGTTTGGGCGCGTGCAACTGTGAACCGGAGAGCCGGGATCAGAGCGATCCCGCAGACAAAGCCTCTGCGTGTTATGGTTGTCATGATCGTCGGTCCTTCCCCGTTTATGAGGCACGGCAATGAACAACAATCCGCAAGCTGGCCCGTTCATCGCGCCCCGCCGGAGTCAGTGGATTCTTGTTGGGAGGAAACCGCAAGTACGTAACTGTTAATTTGGGGAACTGGCTACGAGCTGTTCATGCGCTACGGGCTTGCAACTCAATCTAGGGCCAATAGGGGCCCCGGCGGCATTTGCCTTCTGGCTCTGATTCTGGCGTGAACTCACAGACGGGCATGGCTAGATCATGCACGTATGCCTGCTTCCGAAGCGAAAGCGGGCATTATCGGCTACCGTTGGCATGTCCCAGAAGGGCCATTAACGGCCAGACCAGTATTCTTCGTGGAGTTTCGCCGCCTCGCTCGCAAGCAAGGGGCCGACGACTTCCGTTGGGCGCTGACCGGCGGCGAACACGATGTGGCAGGGGAGATCAAGCGTCGGATTTTCCTGGCTATCGCCTATCTGTTGTTTCATCTCTCTCTCCGACAGGCCAAACACGACGCGCCCTATGCCTGCCCAATAGATCGCGCCTGAGCACATGGCGCATGGCTCCGCGGATGTATACATCGTGCATCCGGCAAGAAAATCCAAATCATAGGCTTTGCCGGCTCGCGTAGCGAGAAGCCGCTCCGCGTGGGCCGTGCGGTCGCCACCTTCTGAACTGTAGCCATTGCACTGTTCCAGTAAAACATTGCCATCATGGTCGGCGAGAATTGAACCAAATGGGTGATCCCCGCCTTCGCGCGAACGCCGCGCCACATCGAAGGCCTTCCGCAACAGTGACTTATCATAGGACCGTTTGGTGCTTGCCATTTCGTGAGCTCCTGAGAATTATCGCAGTTCATTCACCATCAATGTTTCCCCGGTAACGGAGCGGGTAATTTGTGTTCTCCGCCAAGTAGAGAGCGCCAGCTTTCCAGCGCTAGTTATCTTGCCTTCATCAATCCGCATTTGGCTAGGCGCTTATGAGTCTACGCCCTAGTGTGACGGGGCCGGCATCAAGGTCAAGATTGAAAACGAATACAGAGTGTCGCGGTTGGGGC
Organism: Phyllobacterium zundukense; assembly: GCF_002764115.1. NCBI lineage: Bacteria > Pseudomonadati > Pseudomonadota > Alphaproteobacteria > Hyphomicrobiales > Phyllobacteriaceae > Phyllobacterium > Phyllobacterium zundukense. Next base: position 1,217,754 of record NZ_CP017940.1, read on the forward strand.
GTACGATGGGCGCGTCGATTGGGTATAGCTCGCGGTGGTGGATGTACTTGCCGAAGCCGCCGTCTTTGACGATTGGCCCATGACCAGGTCCGACTCGGCGCGATTGAAGTTGTCGACGGTGACCGGGACAGCGCTGCCGGCCGGTGCATGCGGGGGCTGCACCTGTGCAAGTGCGGCGTTGTTGGCCGCGGCGAGCAGCAAGCCGGCGTAGATTTGAACGCGAAGACTTTTCATGGCTTCGCTCTCCGTGTTTACTGAGCAGTGATCCGCTCGATGTCCGGCAGCTTCCTCAGCCCAGCGGCATAGACCGACTTAATTTCCGCTTTGCGCCCCACAAGCGGACCTTGGAAATAACTTTGGTTGGTGAATTCAAGCAGATTCTGTAAAAAGTTAGGAGCGTCTCTACCTCAACGCGGATTTCAACAAGAGAATAATTTTATGAGTAAGCAGCAAATAGGTGATGATTATGATATTGCGGGTTCCGCCGCGGCAGGAGAGGAGGTTCATCACAGGGAGACATTTCCAGTCCTGGTGATCGGCGCACTGGGTGTTGTCTACGGCGACATCGGGACAAGTCCCATCTATGCCTTTCGCGAAGCAATTCATGCCGCCTCATCCGACGGCGGTTTGATCCGGGCTGACGTACTAGGCATCGTTTCCATGATCTTTTGGGCACTGACGCTGATTGTGACTATCAAGTATGTGCTGTTTGTTCTGCGTGCCGACAATGACGGCGAAGGCGGTATTCTTTCTCTGATGGCCCTGGCGAGGGCCAGCTATAAAACCCGGCCCACCCTGATCCTGAGCATCGGCATTATTGGCGCATCGCTGTTTTATGGGGACGCTGTCATCACGCCGGCGATTTCGGTGCTTTCGGCGGTCGAAGGACTTGAGGTCGTCGCGCCGGCGCTTGGACCCTATATTGTCCCGATTACACTCGTGATTTTGCTGACGCTGTTTGCCGTGCAACGCTTTGGCACGGCACGCATGGCCATCGTTTTCGGGCCGATCACGTTGATCTGGTTTCTGGCACTCGGATTTTTCGGTCTCTGGCATCTGTTCGATGATCTGAGCATCCTTGTGTCGGTCAACCCCTATTACGGATTTGATTATGTCGTGCGCAACCCAGGCACCGCCTTTGCAACGATCGGCACCGTGTTTCTCGCTGTAACAGGGGCAGAAGCCCTTTATGCGGATCTTGGACATTTTGGCCGCCGGCCGATCGTTACGGCATGGATGTGGATCGTATTTCCATGCCTGCTTTTGAACTATTTCGGCCAGGGCGCGTTCGTACTCGCTCACGCAGAAGCGGCCAAGAATCCGTTCTTCGAAATGTTCCCACCATGGGCGCTGCTGCCCATGGTGCTTTTGGCCACGGCGGCAACGGTTATCGCCAGCCAGGCGGTCATCTCCGGAGCCTATTCGCTTTCCCGGCAGGCGGTGCAGCTCAATCTCCTGCCGCGGCTGACCATCGAACACACCTCGGAAAAACAATCGGGACAGGTCTATCTGCCGAGGGTCAATTTTTTTCTCGGGCTCGTCGTCATTCTCTTGGTGCTGGGCTTTGAGCGCTCGACAAATCTTGCGGCGGCCTATGGTATCGCGGTCACAGGCAATATGCTGGTTACAACGACATTGCTGTTCATTGTGATGAGCCGGATCTGGAAGTGGCGCTTGTGGGTTTCCGTTCTGGTAACAGCAGGTTTCCTAATCATCGATATTACCTTCGTCGGCGCGAATCTGATCAAAGTGATTGATGGTGGTTGGGCATCCTTGGTGGTCGCAATCGTTATCGTGATCGTTATGTTCACTTGGGTAAGGGGAAGCCGTCAGTTAGCGGCGAAGGTTCGAAAGGACGAAGTGCCGCTCGATCTGATTGCCAACAAGATGGCACAAAGTCCCCCAACCCTGGTTCCGGGTACTGCGGTCTTCCTGACCGGGGATCCAGCAAGCAGTCCGGCTGCTCTCTTGCACAGCCTGAAGCATTACAAGGTCCTGCATGAGAAGAACGTCATCCTGACCGTCGTTACTGCAGCGTCGCCCGTTGTTAAGAAAAATGAGCGTGCACGGATTGAGCCCATCAACGATCTGTTTGTGCGTGTGACGCTGACATTTGGCTATATGGAACAACCCAATATTCCCCGCACGCTGGCGATCTGCCGCCAGCAAGGGCTGAAGTTCGACATCATGACAACGTCTTTCTTCCTGTCACGCCGTTCGCTGAAAGCGGCAGTCCGTTCTGAAATGCCCTATTGGCAGGACCGGCTGTTCATAGCTCTGGCGCACACAGCCAGCGATGCAACCGAATACTTTCAGATTCCAACGGGCCGCGTGGTGGAAATCGGAACCCAGGTCAACATCTAGCTGTCAGACTAGCCGGCGAATTGGCGAGCCAAGAAAATCAGCTGCCTCTAGGTTTACGACCGCGCGTGCTTGGCTTCGCCGGAACGCTCTTTCCATACTCGTTCCACCAGGTGGTGAGCGCTTCCAGCGTGGGACCAAGCCCACGCGCCTTTGGCGTGATCGCATACTCGACGCGTGGCGGCACTTCCGCGAACACGGTGCGCGAGACCAGCCCATCCGCTTCGAGCTCGCGCAGTTGTGCCGTCAGCATGTGCTGGGTGATGCCGGGGATCGCCTTTCGCAGCTCCCCGAAGCGGTATACCCGCTGATTGAGCAACCACATGATCTCCAGCTTCCACTTGCCAGAGAGCAACGCGAATGCGCGCCGCATCTCCTCGTGCATGTTGATCCCTTCGTCGGGCATGGTCTGGTTTTCCATACTAACTGCGAGTAATTCATCCTACTTGCACATATCAATCTTAGACGACATTTTCAATCTGTGCTGCAGGTGCGCAGCGAGAAAGTCGACGAAAAAGAGGTTGCTGCTGGGCGGCAAATAGGAAGATCACATGGCCGCAACTTATACATATTGGATTAGCACAGCACTTCTGAGTCTGCTGTATCTGACTTCCGCGATCACGTACGTGACTAAGGGCGCCTGGGTTCGTCAGATCCTCTCCGAGCTCGGCTATCCGGCCTACCTGGTGCCCGTCATGATCGCCGTGAAGGTCTTGGGTGTGGCGGCTATCGTGTCGCGCTTCAGCGTTGCGCTCAGCGATCTCGCCTATGCCGGCATCTTCTATCACCTACTGTTATCCGGTTTAGCGCACCTCGGTGTCCGCACAAGCCCAGAGGAGCAGTGCCGGCGGCGGTGGGGCTCGCATTGCTCGTCACCTCTTTCGTCACACAAAACGCGGCTCGAGAAATTGCTTCGTCCTACCTGCAGGCGTCAATGCTCTGACAGGGCAAAAAACACCAACCCCTTTTCGAATGGAGATTAATATGGGTCGACTCAACGGAAAGGTTGCCATCGTTACCGGCGCCGGTCGCGGCATAGGCCGTGCCACAGCAAAGTTATTTGCGGCCGAAGGCGCGAAGGTCGCTGCGCTTTCGCTCACGCCTGCAAATGTGGACGCCGTTGTCGCGGACATTAAAGCCGCGGGTGGGACCGCCCTTGGCGTGTCTTGTGACATCAGCGATGCCGATCAGATCAAGGCGGCGGTGGATAAGGTGGTCACTGCCTATGGCGGGGTCGACATCCTCGTGAACAACGCGTTCGATCCATCTGCGCCGTTCTCATCCATCATCGATCTGTCGGCGGAGCAGTTGCAGCGCAATTTCCAGATGGGCCCGATCGCCTATCTGCGAACAATGCAGGCGTGCTATCCCTACCTCAAGACGAGTGGAGAGGGCCGCGTCATCGCACTGATCGATATCCCCGGACGCATGACGCAAGTTGAGTTCGAGCCGAGACAGCTTACCCCTGCAGCTTAAGACCTCCATAAATGTCCGCTTTGCGCCAAAAGCGGCCGTTGCTCCGTACGCTACGGCTCACGTGCGCTTCGAATTGCCGTGGTCAACTTCGCCGTGGCCTGCTGGATAGCCGAAAAGAAGAGGGCGGTCGTGATCCCGAACATCATCAGCCCATTGGCAGCCTGTAACGGCCCAAGCAGCCGGATACGGCCATGGAGCACCACGTCGCCGTAGCCAAGTGAGGTGAAGGTGACGCCCGAAAAATACATTGCCGTTTCAAAGTCCTCGAAGGCACCGAGCACGCTATATAGCAGCGCCCAAAATGCGACTTGGACGATATTGCCCACCATGAGCACGATCATCAGAACCGAAAATTGCAGGAAGATCGCACGCCAAGGCTTTGGGCCAATGGGTTTTATCATGGCGTGAGCAAAGTAACGCGCGGCGAGCATGGAAGCCAGCGCTTGAAGCGCGAGGCATATCGACATCGCCAGCAAGCCGAGAGCAATGACCGCAATCATAGAGCCGGACCTTCGATCTGGGGTCCGTCCTCGACGGCGCGCTGGCGCATCCATTCCATTAGCAATACAAAGCCGACCGCCAGCAGCACGGGGCCTACAAATATACCGAGAAGGCCGTCGGCCAGCATCCCTCCGATGACACCGATTAAAATGACCGGCATCGGCACGTCCAGTCCGCGGCCGAGCATCAATGGCTTGAGGATATTGTCGCTCAGCCCCGCGACGAAGGCCCAAACGGCGAAGATTACCGCGGGTGTCGTCGCTTCCGTGGCAAAGACATAAGCCATAACAGGCACAGTCAACAGCAGCGGCGGCACCTGCACGAGTGCCAATAGAAACGTCACAAGCGTCAGCGCTCCGGCGGCCGGAAGCCCAATGGCGAAGAAGCCGACGCCAACAAGCATCGACTGGATTACCGCCACGCCGACCACCCCGACCGCCACTCCCCGGATCGTCGCGGTTGTCAGCTTGAGGAGTCGGGCCCCGCGCGCCTTACTGTTGGTGACTACCTCCAGCAGACCCAGGGCAAAAGCCGCTGCACCCCTGGCAAACGCGACAAGAACTGCGGCAATCACAATGGAAAGAACGAAAGACAGGCCGCCCGCGGCCAAGCCGCCAGCGAAGGATGCGAGCCACGCAGCGGGCCTAGTCAGCATCTGACCGTATTTACTGAGTGCCAACGGTAGGTTGGTGGCAGTGAGCGACCAACCCTCTGAGAGCTTGGCTCCGACCAGCGGCAGATCAGCAAGCCACGTTGGAGGCGGCGGAATAGTCAAGCTGTGGTTCTGCAAGCCGGATACAAGCGAATAAATGGAAGACCCAAGCGATGTGACCACGACGAACATTGGTACCAGCACGACCGCAACGCCGACGATGCCGATGAGAAATGCCGACCAGCGATTGCCGAGCCGGTTGGATAGGCGGAGATGCAAGGGATGTAGTATGACAGCCAAGATCGCCGACCAAAGCAGAATGCCCATGAAAGGCGATATTATCCTAGCACAAACATAAACCAGAAGGGCGACGAGGCCCAATTGAACGGCAATATGGACAATGGATTGTCCTGAGGGTGCAACGTCCGCGTTCGACTCGCTTGAGTCCATTTTTACCTCCTGGGTCCAGAACCTTGTCGATTTAGCGAGGCCTATATGCGTTCTCTAGTCGTCAAGGATCAGCAGCTGGACGCGGGTAAGTTTGTCGATCAGGCGTGGAAAGCAGCTACGATCGCCTTCTTGACGTCGCCGGAGAAACTCAGCGCCCGCTGGCCCACAATCCAATCCGGCAGTTTCTGACGGAAACTAGCATATACGAATGTCCGTGACGAGGCGCTTGGCACAACCACAAAGGTTTGTACCGAATGGATGAAGCCGATCTCAACCCCAGTGTTTTTCGCTTCGCCGAATATGGAAGACTGGTTTGGGCCAATAGGGGCCAGCGGCATTTGCCTTCTGGTTCTGATTAGTGAATCCTGAGTCTAGCTTGTCAGCTGCTTGATTTCTTTGACCGCTGCTGCGCGTCGCTCATCCAAATGGTCCGCCAAGTCTTGCAGATGGATGCCTTTAATTTGGCAGAAACTGCCGTGAGGCATCACTCGACGACGGACACCATCTGCAACTTGCGGCAATAGCAGAAGTTGGACGATGTTCGCTCTGCCCAGAAGCAGACATTCATGTCCGCTTCGCGCCGCCGAAAGCGGCCGCCCGCCACTTTCGGCTTCCCGTGAAGAGTGACCATTAAACCAGGATATTCCGAAGGATCGCCGCCGAGGCGATGGCAATCAGGACGGTGGGCAGAACCGGCAGTCTGGTCGCTACGAGTATTGTTATCGCCAGCGCAATGAGATCGGCCGGACGTCCTGTAACGAAATCTGGGGCAATCACCGTGATCAGAACGCAACCAGGTGCGCATTCCATGAGCGCCTTCGTTCGTTCGTTCACCGTTCGGCTTCTCAGGAAAAGGTAACCGCCGATCCGCGTAAGATAGGTCACGATGGCCATCAACAGAATGGTTAGTGCAAACATTGGATCGATCATGCCGACCTCGCCCAGAAGTAAGCTGCGATCAGACCTGACAGTGCACCTGCTGGGACATACCACGCACCCGGCAAGAAAACATGAGTTGCGCCCGCAACAGTCAGGCTTACCAGCCAGGGGCGCGCTGCAAGTGGCCCTTTCCACATTCCCGCCAGCATGACGAGAAACACGGCAGGAAAAGCCATGTCAAAGCCGAAGCGTGTCACATCACCCAGAAACGGTCCGACCAACGCCCCCGTTGTGGTGAAGATGATCCACGTTGCATAAAGACCCAGAGCGGCACCAAAGAAATAGCCTCGATTGAGGTCGCCATGGCGTCGATGGGCGTCCGCCAGGCCCATGGCCCAGCTTTCATCGCACATGAAGAAAAGGACACTAAGTGCCTGTCGATGAGACAGGCCGCGCATTAGCGGCGCGAATGCGGCTCCCATCAGAAGATGGCGGCTGTTGACGAGGAAGGTGATAGCAACGATCAGCAATATGTGCGGTGGAGAGGTCCACAGTTCCACCGCTGCAAACTCTGATCCGCCGCCAAAGTTGAGCCCTGTCATCATCGGAACCTCGATCGCGCTGAAACCTTTCTGTGTGGCCTGTGCGCCCAAAACAAGTGCGAAAGGAACGAACCCCAACATGATGGGTATCCCGTCTTTAAACCCACGCCACGTGTCATTCCGCGCAGCGCCAACACTACCAACACGGTTGTTCGTTTCGCTCATATTGTAGGGCCTCCGCTTCCGAGGAATTACTCATTCCTGCGACGCACTTCTACGGAGCGAAATTCAGTTGCGTTTATCGGCAGAATCTCTGATATATTAGCGTTTCAAGCTAGGGAATCCATGAATGTTGAATTTCAATGCCAGCGCAACTTGACTCGATTGATCGTGCCATCCTGAGGGCGCTCCAGCACGACGGTAAAATTCAGAACACTGAATTGGCTGTAAAGGTTGGCCTCTCGCCTTCACCGTGCCTGAGGCGTGTAAAAATTCTTGAGGACTCAGGTATCATCGAACGCTACGTGGCACTCGTTGATGCCTCCAAGATTGACATGGGCTTTACGGTGTTTGCACGTGTGTGGCTTTCAGGTCAGGACGAGGAAACCGTGGTCCCATTTGTCGAGGCGATCAAAAGGCTACCTCAAGTCGTGGAGTGCCACCTTATGGCCGGGGACTGCGACTTCATTCTCCGCGTTGTAGCTCCAGACCTTGAAGGCTACAGAAAATTCCAGATCGAGCATCTAGGTCGAATCAAGGGCGTCAGGAATATCAAATCCGAAATTCCCATGCAGCGCGTGAAGCAATCGACGGAAATTCCGGTTTGAACTTTGAGTCCGCTTGCGCCAATAGGGCCCAGCGACATTTGCCTTCTGGTTCTGATTAGTGAGTCCTAGCTTGTCAGTTGCCTGATTTCTTTGACCGCCGCTGCGCGTCGCTCATCCAAATAGTTGGCTAAATCTTGCAGATGGATGCCTTTAATTTGGCAGAAACTGTCATTAGGCATCACTCTACAAACGGACCACCGGCAACTTTGGCGGCAATAGCAGAAGGTGGACGATGTCCGCTCTGCGCCAAAAGGAGACATTCGTTAAGAGCCAACGGCAGCAAACTTATCCTTCGAAATCCATCGACGACGGTGAATCCGACCATGATGGCCCTGATCCTTGTTTGGACAGGATTTGCACCGAGGCTGTCAACGAGCCGTAGCGAACTCGCTGCCGCCGTTTGGCTGGACTGCCTGGACATACGACCACGGGCCTGGGTGCAACGCATCATGGCGGCCCACTTTTTAGGGCCGCCTCTGTTTGGTCCGCGTATCAGGGAGCCCGCAGCCACGTTATGCATACTCCAGCCGACTGACGACGATTGATTGTCCCGTTAGTGCGTTTGAACGGAAAGCGGCCAGGAAAAGGGCTCGGCAGAACCGCCGGCCGTCGTGTGAGCCAATCGCGCCCTGCACGTAGAACACAGTCAGTTACAGACAAACGATCCATTGAAACCGCCGCTAGCGGAACAGCGTGGAGTATCCGAATTTTGGATCAAAGCCAATCCGGTTGACCGAAGTCCAGATTGAGCGGAAGCTGGTCACGTTTTCATATTTTTCTCAAAGCTGGCATCGGGTTCAAACGCGGCGTGCCCGATCTAGCCAAAGTCTCTCGGAACTCGGGGAGAAGGGATGGCAAAAGATCGCGTCAAACGGCGGCTTGCGGCGATTATGGCCACAGATATCGTCGGTTATTCTCGCCTGATTGAAATCGACGAGATGGATACGCTCGGCTCAATCAAACGGCTTCAAGCCTCTATCTTCAGACCGACAATTTCGACCCATGGCGGTCAGATCATGAAATTGATGGGAGATGGTGCCCTGGTCATGTTCAATTCCGCTGTAGATGCGGTGAACTGCGGGGTCTCGCTGCAAAATGATATTACACTCGATCAAAGGCAGATTTCTCCCGATCGGCGCATGATCTTTCGCATTGGCATCAATCTCGCTGACGTGGTGGTCGAAGGCAACGACTTGTTCGGCGATGGCGTCAACATCGCCGCCCGCCTTGAAGCCCTGGCTCAACCGGGCGGCATCTGCATATCGGATACTGTCCAGCGTCAGCTCGCCGGAAAGAGTGGCTTGGCATTTGAGGACGGCGGCGAGGTGTCGCTGAAGAACATCGCGCGGCCTGTCCGGGTCTGGCACTGGATGGATTCACCAACAGTTGGACCTGCCAGCCTTCCCATTACGGATAGACCCTCCATTGCCGTCCTTCCATTTGAGGACCTGAACGGCCGGCCTGATGAAACCTTCTTCAGCGACGGGATTACAGAGGATATCATCACTGGTCTTGCACGGTTTCGCTCGCTCTCGGTCATTGCTGCCAACTCGTCTTTCAATTTTCGCGGCAAACCTACCAGTCTGAAGGAAATCGGACGACAGCTTGGCGTCGCTTTCATTGTCGAGGGAAGCATTCGGCGCGTGGACCAGCGCATCCGTGTCACGGCTCAGCTGATTGAAGCCGCAACTGGAAGTCATCTTTGGGCTGAGCGCTTTGATCGCAGCCTGACCGATGTCTTTGCAGTACAGGACGAAGTCGCCAAAATGATTGTTTCGACGCTCGTTGGCCGGATCGAGGAGGTGAAATTCCAGCAGTCGCTTCGCAAGCCGACGGTGAGCCTTGCAGCCTATGAGTACTATCTGCGCGGTGTTGCTCACCTCAGAGGATATGCCGATGATGACAACCAACAGGCTTGCCACATGCTCGAAGCTGCAGTCGAGCGCGATCCTCGATTTGCTCTGGCTTATGCATACCTTGCTCTCTCTCGAGTTGCCTTGCACGGTTATGCCGATGCCCCAGCGGAGGTTCTGGACGACGCGTTTGCGATCGCGAGGAAGGCAGTCGCCCTGGACGGGCAAGAAAGCGTTTGCCATCGCTTGTTGGCGCTCGTTTGCGTCTTCCGCCGCGAGTTCGATATCGCGGAGCGTCACTTCCGCCGAGCCTATCAACTCAATCCGAACGATGCGAATGGCCTCGTTCAAATGGGAGGCCTTCTGGCCCGACGGGGCAGACTCGACGAAGGCCTGGAATGGATCAATGAAGGAATGCGGCTCAACCCGTTTCCGCCGTCGTGGTACGAGGCAGCTCTCGCCAACGTTCTTTACTTGTTGGAGCGCTACGACGAGGCAGCGCTTGCGCTGAGTGAACTGCCCAATCCCGGTCCATATACGCATGCCCGACTTGCGGCGTGTTATGCGCAAGCGCACCGATTGTCCGAAGCGCACTCCGAAGTTGCCCTCGTCCTGAGAGAACGGCCCAATTTCTCCACGGCCGATTTCTTGAAGCGGGTGGTCGTTCTGGAGTGTCCTGATCACCGGGAATTGCTTCGCCAAGGTCTATTAAAGGCAGGCTTGCCGGAATAGGCTCAACGAGTGACCAGTTTTGACTTCAAGAGCCGTCTGAGGCGACATCCCCTTTAAACGTAGCCCGCTTTCCACCGCGGTCGCCCGCTGACGTGCCTCCTCGGTGTGAAGACTTCGTGGCTAGGCAGAAATAGTTCCGGCCTTTCTCAAGGCGCATTATTCAATTAGTTCGAAGTCTCCGATGCAACGTCTCAGTGGTTTCAAGCCCCGCAACCACTGAGACCCGTAACCGCCGCCACGTTTCTGACCGTCTGTACCCGTCGCGAAAGCAGTCATTCAATGGCAGGATGTACCCATCGTAAAAGAGGCCGCAATTCGCAAGTTCAGCAATGCTGAATTGTAGTATTTGTATGCCGTCCACTTTTAATCATTGCTTTAGCTGTCATAAAGTAATCTTTGCTTGTGAAGTCATTGAGTAGTATCGTCTGAGATGGGCACGAAGGCCCGGGCTTCTGGGAGGAACAAATGACCAAATCAATGACCCAAACATGGGACAAGACCTCGCGCCGCAAGTTCTTGGGCGGTGCGGCCGTCGCGGGCGCGGCGATCATTGCTGCGCCGAGCATCGTCAAGGCGCAAGGGCCTGTCAGCATGCGTTGGCAGAGCACATGGCCCGCCAAAGATATCTTTCACGAGTTCGCACTGGATTTTGCCAAGAAGGTGAACGACATGACAGGCGGCGACCTCAAGATCGAGGTACTGCCGGCCGGCGCCGTGGTGCCTGCATTTGGCCTGCTTGACGCGGTGTCACAAGGAACGCTTGACGGCGGCCACGGCGTGGTCGTCTACCACTACGGCAAACAGGCCGCGCTGGCGCTATGGGGATCGGGGCCGGGCTTTGCCATGGATGCCAACATGACGCTCGCCTGGCACAAATACGGCGGCGGCAAGGAGCTTCTCGCAAAGCTCTACGACTCCATAGGCGCGAGTGTCGTTTCGTTCCTCTACGGGCCGATGCCGACACAGCCGCTCGGCTGGTTCAAGAAACCCGTGGCCAAGGTCGAGGATCTCCAGGGACTGAAATTCCGCACCGTCGGTATCTCGATCGATGTCTTCACCGCGCTCGGTGCGGCGGTTAACGCGCTGCCGGGCGGCGAAATCGTCGCGGCGTTGGATCGCGGCCTGATTGACGCGGCCGAATTCAACAACGCGTCGTCCGACCGGGTCCTCGGTTTCCCGGACGTGTCCAAGATATGCATGCTGCAAAGCTATCACCAGAATGCCGAGCAGTTCGAGGTGCTGTTCAACAGGACGAAATACGACACATTGCCTGACCAGATGAAGGCCATCATCTCCAACGCCGTGGAGGCCGCTTCGCAGGACATGCACTGGAAGGCGATCGACCGCTATTCGAAAGACTACGTGGAGATGCAGACCACCGATAAGGTCAAGTTCTACAAGACGCCGGACGCGATCCTCAAAAAACAACTGGAGGTATACGACGAGGTCGTGAAGAAGAAGGCGGCGGAAAACCCGCTGTTCAAGGAAGTCATCCAGTCCCAAATCGCCTTTGCGGAGCGGGCAACGCGTTGGGAACAGGACACTGTCGTCAACCGCCGAATGGCCTTCGATCACTATTTCGGAGAGAACGCGGCGGCGAAGAAGATCTGACGCACAGTTCGAATAAAGCATCGTTGGGAACATGACCGAGGATGCTTTGTTCGCCTAAATATCCTTTCGCCATTGGGGGCACGCGTGAACGTTCAGCATTTTCTGCATATGATCGATGCAATCAGCGCATGGGTTGGAAAGGCGGCGGCGTGGCTCATCGTCGGGCTGATGACGCTTGTCTGCGTTGAGGTCTTTAAGCGCTACATCATGAATATGCCGACGGCGTGGATATTCGATGCCAGCAGCATGTTTTACGGCACATTGTTCATGCTAGCCGGAGCATACACATTGGCGCAAAACGCCCATGTACGCGGCGACTTTCTCTACAGTTCGATGCGGCCGCGGACACAGGCGGCGCTTGATCTTGTATTGTACATCGTCTTCTTTCTTCCCGGCATCGCCGCCCTCGTTTACGCAGGCTACGACTACGCGGCACTTTCGTGGCGGATCGGGGAGCATTCAACTATAACCGCGGAAGGCCCGCCGATCTACTACTTCAAGTCGGTCATTCCGTTGGCTGGTGCCCTTGTGATGCTTCAAGGCTTCGCCGAGATCGTGCGCTGTATCGTCTGCCTCAAGACGGGGGAATGGCCCAGCCGGCTCAAGGATGTCGCGGAGATCGACGTGGTCGAGGAGCAGCTCGCGCACAGCGAGCATGTAGACGAAGAGACGCGCAAAGCCGCGATCGAGCGCGCACAACAAATCGACGAGACGGCGCGCAAACGCGGTTCGGGTGGGGATTTGCAGACATGAGCGATCCCGTTCTCGGACTCACCATGCTCATGCTCATCGTGGTCGTTATCATGATGGGTTTCCCGACGGCCTTCACGCTGATGGGCCTCGGCATGTTTTTCGGGTTCTACGCGTTCTACAACCCCGCTGAGCACTGGATAGATAATCGCATCTTCGATTTGATGGTCCAGCGTACCTACGGGGCCATGACCAACGATGTTCTGATCTCCATCCCGCTGTTCGTGCTCATGGGTTACGTGATGGAACGCGGGGCGCTGGTCGACAAGATGTTCTACAGCATCCAGCTCGCGTTCCGGCGCGTTCCGGCGTCACTCGCCGTTGCGACGCTCATCGTCTGCACGTTCTGGGGCATCGCCAGCGGCCTCGTCGGCGCTGTGGTGGTCTTAATGGGGGTCATTGCCTTCAATCCGATGCTGCGCGCCGGATACGATGTGAGGCTCGCTTCCGGCGTAATTACCGCCGGCGGCACGCTGGGTATCCTGATCCCGCCGTCGGTCATGATCATCGTCTATGCGGCGGTCGCGGGGCAGTCCGTGGTGAAGCTCTACGCCGCCGCGATGTTCCCCGGTTTTTTCCTTGCTTTCCTCTATCTCGTCTACATTCTTGCATGGGCGACAATCAATCCGCGGATCGCTCCCGCCTTGACGGAGGAACAAACAAAGGTTCCGGTACCGGCTTGGATGCGAAGCTTTCAGGCAGTCTACTCACACAACATGCTTGTCGGACTTTTTTCGGCATTGCTTGCGCCGTCCAGGGCGATGGCGCTCGTGACGGAGAATGGACATCTTACCTATTGGAAGCTCTTTCGGAATTTCTTTGCTGCTCTGGTGCCCTTCGCCCTAACAACCTTCGTCCTTTTGCTCGTGTGGTGGTATGTCGTTATCCATCCGCAAGCATCCGCCGAACTCGAAGCTCCATCCGGATTGGAGCAGCTCGGCTCACCAGTGCTGGACGCGGCACCCGCCACGCCTGTTGGACCGGCTACCGGTTTCTACGTTTCGTTCGGCCTCATTGCCGCATTGGCTGCACTGATACTCGTCCGCTACTACCGGAATATGAATGCCGAGCGGCTGGAGGTCGTGAAGCTCCTGACCTCCTCCGTCATGCCTCTTGGCATTCTCACCGCGGTCGTGCTCGCTGTCATCCTGTTTGGAATCACGACGGCTACCGAGTCCGCAGCAGTCGGTGCCGCGGGTGCCTTTCTGCTGGCGTTCCAGGCCCGAACGCTCAACTGGAAGCGCACCAAAGAAGCGGTGTTTCTGACCGCGAAGACCACGGCCATGGTGTGCTGGCTCTTTGTCGGATCGGCGCTGTTCTCGGCTGTTTTCGCAATCCTCGGCGGTCAGGCGCTGCTCGAGCAATGGGTCCTGTCGCTTGACCTGTCGCCCATACAGTTCATGATACTGTCGCAAGCGATCATATTCATTCTCGGCTGGCCGCTCGAATGGACCGAGATCATCATCATCTTCGTGCCGATCTTTCTACCGATGTTGAAGCACTTCAACATCGACCCGGTTCTTTGGGGAGTGCTGGTCTTCGTGAATTTGCAGGCGGCGTTCCTGTCACCCCCCGTCGCAATGTCGGCGTTCTATCTCAAGGGGGTCTCCCCACCGCATGTCACGCTCAACCAGATATTCGCCGGCATGATGCCTTACATGCTGATCGTCATCGTTTGCATGATTATCATGTACATCTGGCCCGGCATAACGCTCTGGCTTCCGAACTACCTTTATGGCGGCTGAGGGGAGTACGCGTCGCCCACGCTGCTAGTAACGCATGCCAGGCTGGATTGCCAACAACCAATCAAGATGAATGTCCGCTTTGCGCCCATTGCGGACATTGGCGCATGGGACTTGATTTAAGCAGAGAACGCCCAGTGCCCTTATCAATAGCATGGCGGATACGGGTAAGGGCCGCAGGCAGGCCGCGGATAATAGTACGGCGCTGCCACAGCGGCTCCGGCGACGGCCCCCCATACCAGGCTCCTCGAAACGCGGAGCGACGGGCGACGCCCGCAAATGAACGCGGTGTGAACGGCATTCCGATGATGTCGATAAAGGTCGATGCCGGTCCGTCCGCGCCATCGAGGCTACCCTCCAGCACCTCCACATCGAAGCTGAGATTGTCGTCCTCCATCTTGGGAGCATTCAAGGTGACGACGGCGTCAAGGACATCGCTCCCGTCCTTCTTGAGGACGGACACCGTCGCGTTGGGCGGATCGGTGGCGAAGCTGTCCTTGCCGGTCGCCCACTCTTCCAGAAGATGCGCAGTAAGAACGTGGCCAGCTGCCCTCACCGGACGATCAGCGAACATGATCGAATTGGGTGAAATCCCCGTGAGGACCAGCTTTCCTTCCTTTATGCTGGCACCCCTCGAGTTGAGCACGATCAGCGCCGGTTCAACCTGAGGCTTTGCGGATCCGATGGTCTTTGTCGCCGGTGACTTGATGGCATTAGGCTTGTCCTGCGCCAAGGCGCCTCCAAGCGCCAAGAAGGATATTGCGACTGCTAAACTTAGAGATTCCAGTTTCCTTTGCATGGTATTGTCTCCTCCGTTTGTTTTGCTATTGCCCGAAAAACGTTCTCCCCAGTCAAAATGCCGCCAGCCGCTCCACGAACCAGAATGACGCCATTGTGCCAATGCCATAGGTGGTCGTGAGAAATGCAGTGCGGCCAACAAGTGGCGGATATTTCAACAATCGTGCAAAACCTACTGCGGCAATCACCGCAGCGATGAATATCAGCTGTCCCAGTTCCACGCCAACGTTGAAGAATAGCAGAGCCAGTGGAATATCCCCGACAGGAAGAGCCAGATCGGCCAGCGCTCCGGCAAAGCCAAGTCCGTGCAACAGTCCGAAAGCAAAGGCGACCAACCATGGTCGCTGCTGGGTCAAACTCGTTTGGCCGTTGTGGATGCGGATTATCTCGCAGGCAAGCAGCAATATGCTGAAGGCGATTGCCGCTTCGACGGGTGGTCCTGGGATATGGACAAAGCCAAGCGTCGCTAGCGTCAGCGTGATCGTGTGCGCCAGTGTGAATGCGGTCACCGTCAGAAGCAGTGCTCGCCAGTTGCGCGCGATGAGGATCAGAGCCAACACAAAGAGCAGGTGATCGTAGCCCAACAGAATGTGCTCGATGCCGTGCACAACAAACGTCTTTGCCACGTCCAAACGTCCGGGCTGGGTTGCGACGTCGACCCACGGCCGAGAAGGGCGCACCAGTGTGGTGGAAACAGGTTGGCCAAGTAAATGCGCGCGCACCAGCACATCCGTAATCGTGGCTTGTAGGCCCACGAACTCTACGCGTTCGCCGGCCAGATTGCCCTTGGTGGTCTCGACGACACGACGCTCGACAATCGAATCCGGAAGCTCCCGTTCGGCAGGCTGTGTGACGTTCTTCACCTCGTCGGAAAACCGCAAAGCAACCGGCAAGCGCATGCCCGACAGCAGTGGGGTGCGCCAGATTACGCTGTATCGGTTTGGGCCCGTCTGATCGATCTGGAGATAGGCCGGGCGAACTTCATGAGCCGCAGCGGCTGACACATAGCAAAGGCATGCGACAACAGCGCCCCGCACGAGGCGGCAGCAAAAGCCAAAAAACCTGCCAAAGTCGCTCATTGCGCAAGCCATTCTGGTGAGGAGCCGGCCATTGGCCGTTGCAGGTCCCGTAAGTCAGCAGGGCTTATCGAGGGCACCGATACGGTATAACGCGAACGCATCTCCTCGAGCGCGGCCCGTTTTACATCCCGGTAGCGTTCATCCATCCACGCCGACTTTACTTGGGGCCTAACCTCCTCGAAGGCGGGAATGCGTCCGGGATCAATCACGTCGATCCAAACTAGATGCCACCCATAGCCGGATTGGACGGGCCCTTGCCAAGAACCGGGTTTGAGTCTGAACAGCGCAGTGGCGAAGTCAGGTCCGAACTCCTTTGCCATCTGGTCTGGCGTGGCGTCACCATAATGGTTCTGAAACATGAAAGGATCAGCCACCGATGGAACACCGGGCGCATCAGGCGATTTGCCCCCAATCTGAACAAGAACGGCCGCCGCTGACTCTTTCGACCCGCCACCATGGTTGTCCTGCGAAAAGTAAAGATGCCGGAAGCTCGCATGTGGCGGGAGTGCAAAGCGGGCGGCGTTTTGTTGAAACCAGGCGGTGAGCACCGCGTCGCTTGGTTCTTCGATCGAAGCTACGTCAGCTGCGAGGAAATCCATCTTTTGGGCGAGCCTGCGCTTGATAATCTGATCGTCGCGATCAAGCCCGAGCGCCACAGCTTCGCGGGACAGTATTTCTTCCGTAACTTTCTGATCCAATAGACTGCGCAGTTGATCTTCGGTCGGCAATGACCTTCCTTGCGCAAGCCAGCTGATTGCCAGTTGCCGGACGTCGTCCTTGGTCAACTCGATTTTCTGCGTATCGATTGCTTGTTCCGCTACAGGATTAAGAATGCGATATACGCCGAAGAGAACGACACCCACGACGAGGAAGTGCAGCAGCGGCTCGCTGAGCAATCGCTGCCACTGCTTTATCGACTTGATCTTGTCGCTGTCGCTGTCGTTTCGTTCTGGACGTGGCGCTATGGGAAACAGGTTCATTGCATTACCTCTCCGCCCATGTGTCCCATGGTCAACGTTCAACGCTTTGAACTTCGTAGTTTGCGTAGCCGAATTCATTGCTGCGCGCCGCCACGTATTGATCACCCTTCTTGTAGACTGTCAGTTCGAACGGCGTTCCATCGATCGTCGTGACCATGTGCCCATCGCGTATTTCGTAGTCGGCCGACGATCCGGAGAGGCTCGTATGCATCACCTGCAATAGATCATCCGATTTGGGCGCACCGCCGTTCAACTCCGTGATGACGCGCTTTCCGGCAGCACCGAACAAAATCTGAAATTCGTGATTGGTTACGGTGTTGCGGACTTTCAGAGTTTGCCCGACCAACTCTTTGAGTTGATCATCATTGAGCACTGTTGCGCCGCCCTTGGTCAGGTCAGTGACGGTCACGCCCTTTTCAGCTTTGGCTATTGCGGTTGCTGAAGGGGTATACCAGATCGGCGAGGTCCAGGCCCGTTCCTGAACCGTGGGGGACACATCACTCGGCGGCAGGATGCCGAGCTTAGCCGCATCGTACGTACTCCAGCGTGGAGTGGGAATCTGTAATACGCGGGCATAGTAAAATGCATGCTGGCTGGCATCGAACTCAGGATCCGTCCAAACTGCCTTGAGCTCCACGGCACCGATGTCGTTCGTATAGGTGGCCTTGGTGATATCCACCGTACTGCCGACCGCAGGCAATTTGCCAGTCGCGGGATTCACCTGGCGATCACCTGACCAGGCAACGTCGAACACCTTCTCGAATATCTGACCTTGTTTGGTCCAGCCCTTAACGATCTGGATACGATCCAGATTTCCGTTAGCGGGGTCTTTCACGGCGGAGACGACGAACGACGGCACTTTGTCGTCAGTTGCAGGCAGGTCGCCGCCCATGGGCACGCCGCCCGCATAGGCGACCTTGACCCAATCATCTTGCGAGAGAAGTCCTTTGTCGTAATCCCAGCCACCGAACAGTCGTGCCTGAATTCGGACGCCGCTTGTCGCATAGACTTCCTTGCGCTGCATGGCGGCGAAGATCGAGTCACGCGTGTTCTCTTCGGCCCAAGCAACGGTAAGCCCGGAGGTTCCGGTTTGCAGGATGGTCATGCCGGATGCAACTGTTCCCGCGAGTCTGGCCTCGGGCGTAGCGTCCACCAACCCGTGGGCGCCGAAAAAGTTCGACTGCGAGTAGGCAGTGACGGTATTGTGGGAGTCTCCCGCGCCGACAACCCCGAACTTGTAAGGGTTATAACCGCGCGATTCCTGCATCGCCAGACCATTTTCGTAGGCTTCGCGGGCGTAGCTGCCATGCAGTTTCGAGGTGCTGTTATCGAGGCCAATCAGGTAGTTCATGATTTCAAAGTTGGCGAACTCGTCATTTGGCGAGAGGTCAGGATGGGTTTCCGATGCTCCCTTCACTTGCTTGAGTTCAGTCAAGGGCTCGTTGGTCATGCGCTGCTGTGCCCAGGCGGCATCGATTGGATTGCCCTTGCTGTCGACATCAGTCGGAAACATGATGCCATTGGAAAGGTTGGCATTGTGGGAGATTGCCAAGACCTCGTTTCCCGCCTTCCGCTGGCCATCCATCCACGTCCAAAGATCCTCGGGATGGTCAGATTCGATGGCCGAAAACGGAGTCTGCGGAACCTTGGAACAATCCTTGAAGAACACGTTGCGATGCATGTTCTGGTTGTTCGGCATCGATGTCCATTCGTACGAACAGAATGTGGTGAATGTTCCCGGCTTGTTGTACTTGTCGGCAATCGCGTTGTTTTGAGCCCATACGGTCCCGGCCAATTGCGGATCGAGCAATTCGGTCACTGGCTTGTGGGTCGCGATGGTGCCCGCCAGCCAACTGAAAATCTTCATGGCGGGGTTGTCTTTGGTGACCTTCAGCTTTTCGGCGACAGGCAACTTGCTGATCGAGGAAGTGGGATCGTTGGCAAGCCTGATCACGCCGACATATTCCGAGTGATCGGTGACGCCTTGAAAATCGAGCGGCGTTTTTATTTTGACGTCGAAGCCAGCGGGATGCTTGATCGTCTCTCCCATGGAATATTGGTACGCCTCAGCGGGACCAGTAACCGTGTTGCCGATGATGTAAGCATCAAGCGACCAACTGGTGTGTTGATGCGTCTGCCCGAAATACGCATGACGCTCCTGCGCGCCAGCCGTTGTTGCCAACATGGCGAGCATCGTTGAAGAGAGCAAAATACGTTTGGTGTCCAAAGTAGGCATGGGTATGATCTCCAAAGTCGATGGCACTCATTGATTATTTGACGGGCTCAATTTCGCTTAAGCGCCATTCTTTGGTGAAAAACGGCTCCAGCGGGCTGTAGAGGCGCAGGATCGTGAACCAACCCTTGTCCGGCATCGTCTGAACCCAGTTGCTGCGTTCCACACCCTCCGGTTGCTTCGGGCCGAAATAGATTGTGGTCGAACCGTCTGCATCGGCTTCGGCAGCGGGTGACGGATAGCTCTGGCTGCCCGCACGCGGATAGCGCTGTGGTGTGTCAAGCATTGAACGCGTCTGGTTGTCGTAAACGGTGAACGACCAGAATGCCTCTGCCGGGATGCCCTTGGGCAGCGTCACCTTGTACGTTTTGCCGCCTTCGAGGTCCCTTTTGTCCGCATCGACAAAACCCATCAGATACTGCGATCCAACGCGGGGAAGCCGCATGATCATCCCCGGCGAATCGAGCGTATAGCCGTAGTAGAACGCCGTTTTCGAGTTGAGGGTGCGTGCGCCCGTCGGTGGCAACGGGTCAAACAGACCTTCCTTGGTGATCATCGGCGGCGGGGTTTCGAAGTTCGCACCGCCCTCCCACAGCATGCTCGACCAGGCAGAATCGGGATAGTAGGCCCATCCGGGAACCTCGTTTGCTCTCCAGTTCAGCACCCTTCCGGCAGCGTTGCCAACAGCTGCGGCGTCGGTCAGGATTTTCTTCATTCGGTCGTCCGGTTTGAAATCCTTGCCCTTGACGATCCCAATGGCGGCCAGTTGTCCGGCAAGTTCCGGATTGTAGGAATCGGCCGGCTCGGCTTGAATGTTTTCGTTGATCATCTCGAAGAACGAGTAGTCGTTGGGAGGAACAGTATTGAACGCCTTGCCGCTCGCTTCAACGAACTTTGTTTCAGGAACGGGGGGATTTGCTTCGAGCCTGACGTTGCCTCCAAGGGCCGTGGCGATACTCGTGCCAAAGCCACCGGGTGTGTAGGAATAAATCTTGAGGTGCTTCTTGATCAGATCGACAGTGGGCTTTGGGTCATTGTCCGTGAGAAAAGCGCGGGCACCGTAAAGGACCCTGTTCGTTTTCGAATGAGCAACGTGGAAGCCGCTGTCCGGCAGTTGTCCGGTATAGCCGGGCGGAACGATCAGATACCTGCCGCCTTCGCCGCGATCCGGACCGGGAAAACCGATGTCGATGATCCACTGGAACCACATGTCGTTGATGGTGCCGAGCCCCCTCGGCGGCTGTTCGATCACGATGGGGCCTTTGGTCAGGTCAACGACGGCGAGGTAGTAGACGGTGTCGGCGTTAGCCGTGAGGAACAGTGACTTCGAATCCATCAATTCGGGAAAGAGGACGACCGTATTGTCGTCTGCGCCGATGCTTTGGAATCCTTTTTGCAGAGCATAGGCCGAAGCACCGCCGTAACTGTTGAGGAAAGCGTCCAAGCCGCGGGTGAAATCAAGCGCGTCGAATACCTTCTTGGCCGTTTCGGCGCTCGGTGCTCCGTCCTTGAATTCGAGAGTACCGATGCGGGATTCCACCTTGTCGGGCGTGGTGATCTCTTTGGGTACTTCGAAAGCACTTTGAGCCAGGGCAATGCTGTCGTTGTTCAAGGTGGCTGCCGCGATAAGAATTGCCAGTAATGAGACCTTGCTTCGGATCGATGCCATGGTGTTCCCCCGTTCGTGTTATTGGTTGAGTTCGATCTCCGTCACTTTGGAAAAAGGAATGTTACTGCCAGGCGCGCCCCAAAACCGTCAGGGCCGTTGCTCGGGCTTTCGGCCCAATAGCGGACGCCTGCGGTCAATTGAATCGGCTGCTTCCCGACCTTCACGAGTTTCGCAATCGTGAAGTTGATGGGAACGGACCAGTTTTCGGTCTCCCAATTGTAAGTGCTTTCGGTATTGAGCGCGAAGGTCCAGGCTTTCGGCGTCGTGTAGGAAATGAAGGGCTGCAGGAATGTGGAGTTTACGTCTTGGCGGTCATCATCACCCGCGAACGACCAGATGTGGTTGGCGAGAGCACCATATGTCCATGGACCGGATTGCTTGAGGACAACGGCCGTGGGACCTGCGCCCCACTTCTCGCCGCCGAGCAGATCGTCAGTTGCGGTCGGCAAAAGAAAGACAGGGCCGACACCCCAGATGATGCCGGATGCCGTGGGTTTCTTCGGCGAGAAGAACAGGCTCTGGGTAATGTCGCCAAGGCCGAATTGACTTCCCGAGGGTCCAGCAATGTCGTCTTGCCAGACTACTGGCAGAATTGTGCGTGAGATGACGTTCCAGTCCTCGTTCAAGGTGAATGGAATCACGGGCTGGATATTAATCGTGTACTTACTGCCATCGTTCGGGCCATAGCCGCCGTCATAATTGCCCTGGAATGGCACGCTGATGAGCGACGCTATGGGGTTAGAGAGCTTCTTTGCCAGGTCTGCTGCGCTCTCTTGCGCCTGAGCGGAAGATATGAATGCAACGACTGCTAGCGAAGCGGACAGCAATCCTGTACGACGCATGGCCATGGTTGCGTTCCCCCGAATAGTTGCACCTTGCTACAGGCGGTCGACAGCGTTCCCCACGTTCCCGCATGCTGATCGTCGCAATTCCTGCTGACTGAAAGAAGTACGTTACTGTTACATCGGGTTAAGCTTCCCTAGTCTGAATAGCCGCTATGGGCCAAAAGCGGCCGCACACCTAGAGACTAGTCAGTCGGCCTAGGACGGCAGCTTGCCGGGGCTAGATGGTTTCATCGATGAATACGGCAAGCTGTCAGAACAGGAACCAACCGAAGCTGAAATCATCGCCGCGGCAACGCCAGGAAAACAAGCTCCGGGCTAGTCCAGACGAGCCGGCAACTCAAAAGTGGCGCTGTTTTCGCTCTGCTCGATCTTGCTAAATCCTATTACAGCAAACCATCGGTCAATGTCGGGACGGTTCCGACTGACGGACCTGATTGGGGAATTACCGCAAAGCTGTTGAATTCTGCGAATATGACGCTTGCAGAACCGGACTGTTCTCGCACTGAAGAACTCTTCATCGGCAGCAAATGACGTGTAAGCGACGCCATCGTTTTCATGCCAGGTTATAACAGCCAACGTCTTACCTCCCTCGACAAGTGCGTGACCGCGGCCTTCTCTAAGGTCCATGAGGAGATGCTCTTTTGCTTTGCCTTCGGTTTCTCCCACTGTCGCATAGTCCTGGCTCATTCTGGCAGCGAGATGCTCGAAAACGTGACTGAGGTCTTGGGGCGTGGCGGTTCTGGCTTCCATGGCTGTCCTCCGATCCGTCTTCACTGAATCTATAAATAGGGACGTTCGCATGCAATTCACAGACGCTGTAACCGTCGCGGGAACGCGCCGGTGTGATGACGGCTACCTTGTTGCCGACGCTCGTATCGCGCGAACCGGTATCCAGGTCTATCTCGGCTCGGAGGTCGGCAAGCCCGACATGGCGCAGGTGCGCGTCTATCGCCCGGGCTCTGAGGTCTTCAGCGAGGATACGCTCAAGAGCGCTGCACATCGACCCGTCACCAACGATCATCCTGACGAGCATGTCACGTCCAAGAACTGGCGCGACTACGCCGTCGGCCAGACCGGCGATGAGGTGACGGGAGAGGGCATCTTCATCCGTGTCCCGCTCATGGTCAGCGATGAAGCGGCCATTACCGACATCGAAAACGGCAAGCAGGAATTGAGTGCGGGTTGCACCTGTGACCTTGATTTCACTGCCGGTACCACACCATCGGGCGAGGCCTACGACGCCATCCAGAAGAATATCCGCCTCAACCATGTTGCCATCGTGCAGCGCGGCCGGGCCAGGCATTCTGGCCGTCTAGCTTTGTTTGTCATAGGGCTCTTTGGTTCCTGCGACGAGCTTGGCAAGTTCTGAAAATGACCATGGCGTTTCCGCGCCAGTATCGTTGGCGATTTGAAGAACTCTTATAGGAAAGCAAACGGCGTCCCGATTTGCAGATGACATGTTACCGGCAAACCGATTGTCGCCCCGTGCCGTGGCTTCTGCTTTCTCGAACGCATTGTCCAACTCCTCCTGTGTGACAACGCCCTTTGCAACCAGCAAACGGTTAATGGAAGCGATAGCCAGACAGAGACCTTCAAGTTGCAGATTGGCTGCGTGCATAACTGTTTCCTCCGGTTGTGCCCCGTTGCCCCAACGCATGATACGGCAGTTCGATCCAATGCAAAGGACGCAACATGACGTCGTTCAATTATTGCGCTGCGTTTGCTCGAAAAGTTCGGACAGGCTGGATCAATCGTTCGCGATATGCCGGGCAGTGGTCCAGTATGGGATCCGGGCGAGGCGGTACCAACGCCCTTCCCGTGCGTCCTTGCGGTTCTCAAGTTTGACAACAAGGACATCGACGGAACGCTAATCAGGGCCAGCGACAAGAAAGTCTATATTGCTGCCAAAGGCTTGGCGATCGTTCCTACAACCACGGACAAGCTGATTATCGGCGGTATGTCCCAGACAATCATTCGCGTCATGCCGCTCAATCCGGCGAGGATGGTTGTATATTTTGAGGTTCAGGCGAGAGGTTAGACTTCGCTGGAAGCATGCGCTTCAGAATGTCATCCTTGCGAACAAAATGGTGCCAAAGGGCTGCGAAGCCATGAATTCCTACAATGATCAATATTCCGTTGGCGAAGAGATTGTGAAGTCCCTTGATTGATCGGGCTAGATCGCGATCCGGCGAAAAGGGTGCTGGGATGGTGAACCAACCAAAGAAACTCAGCGCGTCACCTCTAAACCAGGTCAACAGAATTCCGAGCAAGGGAATGGCTATCAGCAGCGCGTAGAGCGCGAGGTGTGCAGCCTTGGCAAGAGCTTGTTCAGCGTCACCCATCGACGAGGGAAGTCTTGGCGCACCTTTAGACAATCGCAATCCAACTCGCCACAACACTAATCCAGCCAGCAATAGGCCAAATGAGATATGCAACCACCATGCGAGATCCCTCGTTGGATCACCTCGTTGAAACAAACTATCGCCGTACGTCAGACCATATATGGCAAGTATAAGAATGAAGAGTGTCCAGTGCAGCGCCTTTTGAATGGGCGAGTATGCTGTGGCGGACATTGAATGCTCCAGTTCAAAATTCTTCTATGGGCCTTCGAAACTCGCGCAAACATCGAGGCCTCGCAACGAGATTTTTCTTAATGTTTCGTAACGTTTGATCCGGTATTCTAAGCTGGTGGGATACGTCGGCGCCTATCCACTCACGAGAGGCTAAACCAGCCAGGAACTAACAATTTCCGTTCATGCTCCGTTAACAGTCAAAGGCGCACCACTCAGCGCATTGTTAACAGGAGTTACAATGAAAAAAATTGTTTCGTTATTTACTGCGGGATTCCTCGCCGTCTTCATGGGGCTGACATCGCTTAGTGCGGCATTCGCGGCACCAATTGCTGCGCAGAGCGTTCCGACTGCTTCAAACGTCGTGCAGGTCCAGTACCGTGACGACAGGCGCTATGAATATCCGAATGAGAGAAAGAAGCGTTGGGATCGCCGGGATCGCCGCGATGATCGATACGAGAACCGTCGTGATCGTCGGGAACATCGCTACGAGAGCCGTCGTGATCGGCGCGGATACTGGAATGGCCACCGTGGTTATCGCGAACAACGCCGCGGCTATCGTCGCCACAATGACGGGTATTGGTACCCACTGGCAATCTTCCGCCTCTAAGCAAGTATCCTGCTCTGAGGTAGGAGAAGGCGGCTCTTAGGGGCCGCCTTTTTCTATGAGAATGTCGCTCAATTCTGCTGGCAGTGAGGAATAGTAAGTCTTGGCTATTCGTCCTCTTCGTCTTCATCGTCAGACTCAACTACTTCCCACATAAAAGCGTGCAAACGCTCTTCGATGCTTTTCTTCGAGGCTCCGGATTTTTCCATCTCACGCTTGATTTTGAAGAACTGATCTCTGTCGGCAGGCGTGAGGTATTTGGTGGCGTTTTCTAGCGATGATAATTGGCTGGACATGCGTGGCTATTACCTTCTCGGCCATGACAATGGAAGTAACATATCATGATCAAGCGCTTATCTTCCCGAGAGAAGTGTAACTGATGGCAACCAACCGCAGTATCTTCGAACAACTGCTCGATAAGTACGATGTCATGTTGGCAGAAGCCTTCCTTGGGGGCATAGAGGCAATCAAGTCTGCGATTACCCTTCGCATTGTGGTTGAGAGGCTGGAGAAGGGCGACATCAGCGGCGCCATAGCTGCGATGCACCTGGAACCGGAAGCGTTCTCTGCGCTCGAGGTAGCTCTTGCCGAAGCCTACAACGCGGGCGGCATCAGCGCGGTTCAAAGGTTTGGCGCGGAGTGCAAAGCGCTAGACCTCACCATCCCGCTTGTGCTCGCTGCAGTACCATTCCTGACCGTATCGCTTTTCAAAACCGAACGCACCCAACACCTTGCAGTCTGGGTGCATGCAATAGTGTTCGAACAGTCCGGCAGCCGGCTTCTCCAAGTGCACGGGATAGGTGGGTTTTGATGGGGTTTCAGACATCTTGACGGAACGAATTATACAGCAGCGAGTTCACTGTAGGTAGATGAGTGCGAGGCAAATCATGCCGCTGTTTCGTTTTGTTTTTGAAGAGGGGGCTGTACTTGAAGACGTAACGCCAATCGAGTTCCCCGATCATAAAGCAGCGATTGTTGCCGCCAAAAAGGCAGCAAGAAAGACCCTGATGGATGTAGAAGGATGCGATCCGACCGCTTGGGTGGTTCGCATATACAACGAGCCTGGTGAACTTATCAGAACCGTATTTGTCGCGGACCTGTTGAGAGCCAAGACCAGGTAGCATGCGAAGCCCGCATCAAAATCGCATTTTTTCAGTTACGTTTTTTCTTCATCAGTTTTCGCAGTTCTGATTCTACGGATAGCAGCACATTTTGATGCATCGCCAGCGCGGTCTCATCCGCAACCTAGATCATTGCTGCCAGGACCTCTTCCTTCGTCCATCCTGCCTCAATGGCATCTCCCAACAGCTCAAGCATGCGATCTTCGATGGCCAAACGGCAGCCGGCACGACGTCGTAGATGGTGGTCCCGTATCGGGCGAAATATCTGCCGCTTACTTATTTGCCAATCTCCCTCAGCACGCAAGATCATACGAAATGATCTGCACTCAGTCAGGGTGCTGCTTGGGGAGCACGCTGTGAGGTCGCCAATTACCTTTCTTCCGATCGGCACAGAGGGTCCAAGCCTGTAGGCGTCGAGCTGGGTGGCAAGCTGGGTAATTGCCCACTTTTGCTTTCGGGTCCCGGCATCGTGCAAAAGCAATGCTGTCCTAGCATGTAGTTCTGGTTGCGTACACGTTACTCCACGATTTTCCAATATGAGTCCTTGCGGATCACCTTGCCGTCGCGAAACGTGTAGAAGTCACAACCGTGGACCTCCATTCTCGCCCCCTCGCGGGTGGTGCCTGTGAGGGTCCATTTTGAGATGCCGGTATCGGCCGCCAAATCCACAAAATGCTCCTCGTTGCCGTAGTGGACATCAGGCAGGCCTTCAAAGCGGGCTGCCAGCGCTTCTCGTACGTTCCGTTTGCCCTCGAAACGAGAACCCCAAGACATGCTGCCCCTTGGCATCTCCAAGACACAATCGTCAGAAAAGAACGTCATGATCCGATCAAGATCGTGTGCGTTGAAGGCCTCACATAGCTCCGTCAGTGCAGATCGAATGTCCATTACCGTCTCCGTTCCAGTCCGTGTCCTAGACTTCAGCATCGCTTTTATGCTCGCTGCAGTACCATGCCTGACCAAAGCGCTTCTCAAAGCCGAGCGCTCCCCATGACGTGCAGCCCTTAAGCCCTAAGCCGCGGCTTGATCTTGTGTCAGTGCTGAGTTTTCCAGAGGTCGCCCGGCGGAAGTACCGCGCGGTTCATCGTATCGGACTGTATTGAGCTTTTTCATATGCATTTTGTGTCGTTCCTATCCACAAAATAGGCTCACTGCGCTTCGTCGTTCTCTTCATCGAGAGGCAGACCAACGTATGATCCTGTCGATAGGAACCACAACAGCCAAGCGATACCGGCTGCTTCCAAAAGCTTAATAAGTATGGCCAGCCACATTTGCCATGGTTCCGTGATAGGCGTCATCGGCCTGGACGACGCTACTCTCAGTCGTTTCAACTTTCAAATCCAAATGGGCCAATGGCATTCTCCGAGCACATTGCAATTGGCCTCCTGTTTCCCTTCCACCTCGAAAACCCCTAACCCGATCCAGCTAAGCCTTTCGATGAACAGACCGGCACTCCGCACGGGTGTATTCTGATCTGGCTAGCTGCGAAGAGCGACCCTGCACCCCCAAATGCCCCGACCTTCGCGGTTGGTTAATTGCTTGGGAGGAGCAGCAGACGAGGAGGCCCACAACCTCCACCTTTCAAAAGTCGTGTCGCGTTCCTCCCCCTTTTTTGGAGGCCCACATTCTAGACTTCCCCGATGCCAGCCCTGAGGGCACCGGTGCCTTAATGCAGATTGTCATGGAGGGTTGCATCATGCTCGATAGAACCGCATTCATTGCAATAGGTTTAGGCCTTGCGCTGGTCTTCGCGCTGTTGCTGTATGGGGCCTTGCAACGGCATGAACCATACATGGCGGACAACCATCCAGACGGGATGCAATCGCTCTTAGCCGCCAGCGTAGCCGTCGCCGGATACGCATAGAGCCGCGTCTTTGGCTCCTCCCCTTTTTTCGGTTGAACATTTTGCCACACATACCGCAACCCGGAGCAGGTATACTCGCAGTACTGACCGCGAGGTGACCCGACCTTGACCAAATCATCCCCCGATTAAATGGTCAGCCTAATTTGAGAGGAGAGGTGGTCACGCAAACGCCTCTCTCCATTTCCCCCTTTTTGCTGGGCGGCATGCTCGGCAAAATCACAAACATGGGGTCAATGTTTGATAAAAGACGCGCCGGTGTTTGGTTATCGTCATGAACTATCACCAGTGTAGGGATATCATTGGATGGTCCTGAGCCTATGTCTCCGTTGTAAATTATAATTCCAGCCTCAAGGCTGGACATCAAATATACCTCACCATAATCGGCGTGATGCCCATGTATTGCCTTAAAGGGGAATTCCTCGGACGAGACAGAGTGGTTGATCGTGATGTCCGTAAACCTGAACTCGTCATTCGGGTCCAGCGGGAATTCGATGGCGAATGATCCTGGTTCCCCAGATTTATCGGTCGGTTCCTGCTGAACTCTGTATTCGCCATCGGCCCGGTTATCGACACACCTAGAAAACCCTAACCCGATCCAGCTAAGCCTTTCGATGAACAGACCGGCACGCCACATGGGTGTATTGTGATCTGGCTAGCTGCGAAGAGCGACCCTGCACCCCCAAATGCCCCGACCTTCGTGGTTGGCCAATTGGGAGGAGCGAGAGACAAGTACGACAACGGGTTCCCCACCCGCGCCTTTGTGCTCCTCCCTTTTTTGGAGGCCTAATGCGGCGTTGTTGGCCGGTTGATGTGCAGGGCCTAGCGCCTTATGGCTTTGATCCGCAATATTGCATGAGTGCCCGCTGATCCTGAAACTCTGCCTTCATGATGCCTTCAAAAGCGCGGATGTGCCGATCAACTACCGTCTGCGGTAGCGATGTCTCTTCGAGCGATTGTTGGTAGCTGCTATATGCCAAACTCTTCGGAAACAGGTGATCGCCACACAGTTCGTACGAACTACGTGCCAGGGCAGCGTAAGCGATGTAATCGGCATTCTTACGAGTGATGCCGTCTGCAACCATCTCCCGGATGTGAACTTCGAACTTCTCCTTAAATAAGATTTCAGCGTAACTTTCAGCATGAGCGCCCGAAAGGGCGGCGAACACGCCAATGCCAAACACCGCATGTCGCATTGTGATAATTGCTGCCATTGATCGCTCCCTTCCAGTCCAAGGCCCGAGCTTGCAGGTGCGTCTGCCGTACATAATATCATCTGCATGGAATTTACACGGCAAAAGACCAAGCCGTCGACTTGCCTAGTGTCATTGTCTGCTGGCAGACATACTGTTTACGTTGGCCAGCATTGTTTGGGAACCATTGTTGCTGAAATGAGTTTTACCAATGTCGGGAAAGCGTTGAGCGAGTTCAACAGTCATCCCGATAAGGGGCTCAGTATCGTTCATGATCAAAATCGTGGGCAATCTGGGCCCCACTTACTGTGGCCTCCGTTCTTACCCCGGATGATCCGGCACAATTGGCGCGTTTTGTGGAATAGATAGAAATCCTTGGGAAATTCTCAGGAATTTCTTAACAAGCGGAGAAATGCAATGATCAAAACTCTCATCGCAGCCACGGCGTGCGTGGCACTCATGTCCGGCACCGCGTTGAGTCAGACAGCGCCTGCACCGGCAGAAACCCCGGCTCCCCTTACGGTGACAAACAAGGAATTGTTCAAACCGATGGCAGCGGCTCCGGCGACCCCGGACGTTTCATCGCTAACCAAGGCTTCCGAGGGGCAGATACTTGCTTCCGGGTTCCTCGGCAAGGCCGTCTATAACGGCGATGGCGATAACGCCGAGACGATTGGCAAGCTCAACGACTTGGTGATTGGCCCCGATGGTATGGTCCAAGCAGCTATTATCGGTGTTGGCGGGTTCCTTGGCGTTGGCGAAAAGGATGTCGCTATGGCACCTGCCCAGCTTAAAGTCTCCACCCGCAGTGATGGCAACAGTTGGCTGGTAGTCAACACCACCAAAGATCAGCTCAGCGCTGCTCCAGAGTTTGACCGATCCGCCAATTTCACGGAGGGGATTGCAGATCCGATGAAAACGAGCGCGACCAAGCCTGATGCATCTGCGCCAGCCTTGCCGGAAACGCCAGCCAAATAATAGCTAGCCGCTAGGTTGCTGCGCCCGCCGATCGGGATCACCGTCGGCGGGCTTTTTCATCTCAGAGCCGCGCGACGGCTTGCGCTTAGTGTCGTGCTGCAAAGTCAAGATTTGCTGTCGTTTTGATTTCCGTGCTTGAGGGGTGGTCGTCAGTTACCTTTTTTCTTTAATTTTTTCATTTCCGTTTCCACGGACAGCAGCACATTTTGATGTATCGCTAGAGTGGTATTGTCCGCCACTTCGATGATCGCTGCCAAAATCTCATCCTTGCTCCATCCCGCCTCGATGGCGTCTCCAAGCAGCTCAAACACATAGTCTTCAATTGCCCTTTGGCACTCGCTGAAACGATCTGGATGGCTTCTGGGTAAATGAGGCCGGACTACGGTCATTGCGGGTCCCCCTATTTCTTTTTCGCCTCGTGGCGGGCCACGACTTCCCTATAATGGGAAAGCAAACGCCGGTAGTGGTCCGCAGTCTGGGCCGAGATATCTTCCTTCTCGCCGTAGCGCGACGTTCGATGGATTTTGTCGTGACCGGATTCAAGCGCTGAAGCGATGGCTTCATATTCGGCGATCACGCCCTTGAGCCGCTCCATGAAAGCGTTTCGACTGCTACTTATGATCGGTCTCCACCATCATTCTGTCACCAAATGATACTCAATCTCTGGTTGTATGCAAGGAGTGTGTGCTACTGAGTTGGTGAGCCAGCGGAACATTCCTCGGCGCTTATTAGTTAAGACCCGATCACAAGGAGAAACTGATATGGGTGATCCAATACCTGGTCCGGAACCGGAACCGAAGCCGCCAATGCCTAGCGAACCGCCTATCCCTGATCCCGAGCCTGGACCACTTCCGCCAGTGCTAGAACCACCGCCAATTCATTCGCCGGATGAGACACCGCTGCCGAATCCCGATGAAGTGTGGGAACCGCCGAAGCACCTTTGATGGATGAGTTACGTAGCCCCAACCCCGTCACGTCGCCGGACCGTACTCGTTGATGGTTGGCTGAGCCTCGCGACTCGTCGTTGGTTTTCACGCGCTGCTTGTTCTCGCGTCTCCACGATAGTGATTGGAATCCTGGTGGTACTAGGCGGATTTGGAGTGGCAGAACCTTGGGTGATTCCTTGATATAGCGGTCAATGACATTGTCGAGAGTCACGCCAGAAGTTTTTGCTCTTTCGACCTCCTGGCACCGAAAGTTCGGTCTCTCGACGTTGAGCCAAGCCGATGCCGCCTGTTGTTGATCGAAGGTCTTGGCCTCTCGATGGACAATAACGCCTTTACGCTTTATGACGATCTGACCGGTGTACCCGATCGTGCCATTTTTTCGCTTTCTCGGTAGGTACTATAGTTCCCACGGTACGACAATGTAGTACCGAATAAGTGGAAACGGTCAAAAACAGTCGAAACGGCGGGCTAACAGACATTTCGGAATTGACGGCAAGTGATTGAAAAGGCGGAAAAATACAACGACTACAAGCACAATCGCTTTGCTGTAGCGCCGATGATCGACTGGACGGACCGGCATTGCCGCGCCTTCCATCGGCAGTTCACGCGCCATGCATTGCTCTATACCGAAATGGTGGTTGCCGATGCCGCGATCCATGGCAATCGCGAGAGGATTCTTGGGTTTGCGGAAGGCGAGCATCCCGTTGCCGTGCAGCTGGGTGGGTCCGATCCAGCCAAATTGGCTGAAGCCGCGCGTATCGGTGAGGCCATGGGCTATCAGGAAATCAATCTTAATGTCGGCTGCCCATCCGACCGTGTTCAATCGGGCACGTTCGGTGCTTGCCTCATGCAGACGCCGAGTGTCGTTGCTGTATGTGTGCACGCAATGAAGCAGGCGGTCGCACTTCCGGTGACGGTCAAGTGCCGCATAGGTGTCGACGATCAGGATACGGTAGTGGCCCTCGACGAACTCGCCCAAGGTGTTTTCAACGCCGGAGCCGATGCGTTGTGGGTTCATGCGCGCAAGGCCTGGCTCAAGGGGCTTTCGCCGAAGGAAAACCGCGATATTCCGCCGCTGGACTATGATCGCGTCTATCGTCTGAAACGGCAAAATCCGAGTCAATTCATCGGGATCAATGGCGGTATTCAGACGCTCGGTGAAGCAGTTGAGCATTTGAATCATGTAGATGGCGTCATGCTTGGCCGCGCTGTCTACAACAATCCGATGCTGTTGCTCGATGTCGATGCCACGGTTTATGGCAGCAAGGACGCCTCATCCTCGCTCGATGCGATCATCGATCATATGTGCGACTATGCGGACGCGCACATTGCGCGGGGCGGGCGGCTGTCGCACATCACGCGGCACATGGTTGGCCTGTTTCATGGGGCACCCGGCGCCCGGCGCTGGCGTCAGATACTGTCGACCGATGCCAATCAAGCTAACGCTGATAGCGCTGTTATTCGCCGGGCGTATGGGGTAATTCAGACCTCGTTCGCTGATGAGGCGGCTTAGTCAGACAGGACCAGCCGGTCGCCCCGCACGGAAAAACCACTGAGCGTGTTCAAGAAATTCATGCCCAGTAGGCTGCCGTCCATACGGCCATCCTGGGTTACCATCGCGCGGATATTGCGGCGTTCAATGGCACCGATCTTGATGCTGTCCAGCGTGACATTCGCGGCCGTGGTCGTGCCGTTGGCAGTCGTGATCGGTGTTTTGTAGGAAAGCTTGTCTGGGTTGAGGCCTGCTCTACGCGCATCGTTGGCGGAGAGCACGATCGACGATGCGCCCGTATCGATCATGAAGGGCACTGCCGCGCCATTCACTTCGCCCCTGACCTCGAAATGACCATTGTCCGCCTTGGCTAGTGTCACGGTAACCAGACCATCGCTATCGCGGTTGGAGATTGGGCTGCCGGGAATCAAACCCGCCGTAATACGGTGGCCAACATCCTGCAATTCATAACGATATTGATAACCTGCGACGAGGCCCAGAATGATAATGAGCCAAATAGCCATGCTGCGCAGGAAATGGCTGAGCGGAATACCGGAGCCGAGGAGAGCCGAGGCAAGGACAATGCCCCAGATACCCATGTAGGCGAAGCGGGCAAAGTCGTCATTGGCCATGCCGAGCGTGGAA
This sequence comes from Phyllobacterium zundukense, assembly GCF_002764115.1. Classification (NCBI taxonomy): domain Bacteria; kingdom Pseudomonadati; phylum Pseudomonadota; class Alphaproteobacteria; order Hyphomicrobiales; family Phyllobacteriaceae; genus Phyllobacterium; species Phyllobacterium zundukense. The sequence continues at coordinate 1,251,148 of NZ_CP017940.1, forward strand.
CCGCTGTCGTTGTTTGCCATCAGCAGAAGGAGAGTGCCGCCGATGAGTGCAATGATGATCCAGAACAGGCGGCTCATCGTTGATCAAACCTCCTGCTGCTTTTCGCGAGCCATTCGGCTTCGCCGTGTTTCGCGGCGCGGCCGCCGCTCGACCGTTTCAAGCCGGGCAGGCAAGCCAGCCATGATGGTGCGACGATTTTCCGGTGACATGATCGACCAGGCGCCGATTTCCTCGCGCGTGCGCCCGCAACCGAAGCAATAGCCGGTCTTGATATCGATAGCGCAGACGAGAATGCAGGGTGACTCGATGGAATTCATTGCACAGATTTGGTACGGTTAAACTGCAATGACAAGCCCGAGCAGAAGTGAAATTGTCGCGAGCTGCTGCATTGCGCCCAATGTATCGCCTGTTTGACCGCCGATCGTCTCCCGACATAGCCCTAAAAAGCCGAGGTAGACGAGTGCGGTCAGAAATGCGGCAATGATGACGGCCAATAGTCCGCCCGCCGTGCCATAGCTGATCGCAAGGACGGCCGCACCGAGGAACAGGGCAAAATTGGCGTCTTCAGCATTTGGGATTCCTGCCTGGTCAGCAACGCCGCCGGCTCGCGCGGAGGGCAGGCTCTGCCAGAATTTGACAAGCGTCGCCCGGCTTGCAGCCTCTGTTCCAACTACGACAACAAACGCTTGGAATGGACCAACTCTATCGACAATCGTCGCCAACAGTGCTGTTTTCATAAGGACGGAAATAATCAAGGCGAGTGTGCCATAGGAACCGATTGCCGAGTCTTTCATGATTTCGAGCCGTCGCTCTACCGAATTCCCGCCGTAGAAGCCGTCGGCGACATCGGCCAGTCCGTCCTCGTGCAGCGCGCCGGTGGTAATGATCAAGGCCACGATCACAAACAACGCGGTGGCGATTTCAGGCAGATCGAGCGCAACCGCGACGAGCAATACGATCGATGCGGGCAGGGCGATGAGAACGCCCGCCAAAGGAAAGCCGCGCACCGTGTCATGAAGAGAACCACTGTATCCGACGAACCAGCGCGGCGAGACGGGCAGGCGCGAGAGAAAGGCTAGCGCCCGCATCGTCTCCTTGACCAATTCCATACTAAAAACCTCTGAATCGAAGGGTCGCGACACTCTGTGCCGTGTGTTGACCTTTGCGTTTTCTCTTCCAGCGCTTATAGGACGGGTGTTCCTAATTTGCCATGAAGACTTGATCACAAGGAATGTCATGACCACTGGCCTGCCGTTTGACGATTTTCGCACTCTTATCGAGACATTGCCGGGACCTGACGAGGCTGCTGTCGCTGCTGTGCGCAAGCGCGACGCGACGCTGACGAAGCCGCCGGGCGCGCTCGGGCGCATGGAAGAGATTGTCGAATGGCTTGCTGCGTGGACCGGGCGTGCGCGCCCGCAGGTGACACGGCCGCTGGTTGCCGTCTTTGCCGGCAATCACGGCGTCACTGCCAAGGGGGTTTCGCCCTATCCATCGTCTGTCACGGCACAGATGGTGGAGAATTTCGCTGCGGGCGGAGCTGCCATCAATCAGATCTGCATCGCCAATGATCTCGGTTTGAAGATCTTCGATCTCGCGCTGGAATACCCGACTGCCGACATCACCGAAGAAGCGGCAATGGACGAAAAGACCTGTGCCGCGACCATGGCATTCGGCATGGAATCGATTGCCGGCGGCACTGACCTACTCTGCATTGGCGAAATGGGGATCGGCAATACGACGATTGCGGCAGCGATTTTCCACGGGCTCTATGGTGGAACGGCGGAAGATTGGGTTGGTCCCGGTACTGGTTCGAACAGCGAGGGATTGAAGCGCAAGGCCGATGTGGTACGTGCCGCTGTCGCGCTGCACGCATCACATCTCAAGGATCCGCTGGAGGTGCTGCGGCGTCTTGGTGGCCGTGAGATAGCCGCCATGGCCGGAGCGATCCTCGCTACACGCGTCGAAAAAATCCCCGTGATCATCGATGGCTATGTCGCAACGGCAGCGGCGGCAATTCTGCATGCAGCCAATCCGGAAGCAATCGACCATTGCCTGTTTGGTCATGTGTCAGCGGAGCCGGGTCATCGCAAGGTTCTGGAGAAACTCGGCAAGCAGCCGCTTCTCGATCTCGGAATGCGGCTCGGCGAGGGTACGGGCGCGGCGCTGGCAGCGGGTATTGTCAAGGCAGCTGCGCTTTGCCACAGCGGCATGGCGACGTTCGACCAGGCTGGCGTCAGTAATCGCGATTAAGAAAAAGGCCTGCGAAAGCAGGCCTTTTCGATTCTCGGGTCGGTTAGAATTCCTTGCCGATCTTCGCGTCGACAGAGTAATTGCTGGCGCCGCGAATGACGAAAAAGAACAGGATGGCAGTCCAAAGGATCGACTTTTCGGCACCGCCCCAGCCTTGACCCTGGACGATCCCGTGGAAGTAGATGGTGACGGCGAGGATAATGGTCGTAGCAAAAGCGGCCGGACGCGTGAACAGGCCGATGGTTAGAAGAACACCGCCCACGAACTCGGTTACGGACAGGAGCGGCGACCAGAATACACCAGGATAGAACCCGAGGCCTTCGACCATCCCTACCGCACCGAATGGGTTCGCGATCTTTCCAGAGCCATGCACGATCAACGCGATGCCAGTGATCACACGCAGGATTGTTTCAGAGAGCTGGCCCAGGTTTGTGTAGATTCCGCCAAGGGCGGGAATGATTAAAGCCCGGTTGTTTCCGTTCGCATTCATTGTTGCGTGTCCCGTTCAGATTGTTGCACTGCACACAGCAATGCAGCGCTGCCAAATAACGAGCAAATAACAATAAATTGAACTTGACTATTTTACGCAGCTTTTTTCTGGCTGTGCTTCTTTGAGGATGTTTGAGTGCTCTGGATGACACGCATACGCGGGAACGTCGCAAGTGCCTCCGTTCCTTCACGCAGCTTGGAAAACAAATGAAATTCGCCATCGTGAACATGGACAAGCGCCTGCACGATAGGAAGGCCGAGGCCGGTGCCCTGTTCAGCACTCTTTATAGCAATTGATCCCTGGCCGAACGAGGACAGAACCACGGGAATTTCCTCGGGTGGAATGCCTGGGCCATTGTCACGGACCGAGATGTATTGACCGCCGCCGACCGTCCAACCAACCTTGATGTGGATCTTGCCGTTCGGCGGAGTGAATTTCACCGCGTTGGCGATAAGGTTGAGGAGAATCTGACGGATCGAGCGTTCATCGGCATTGAGGCGCAGCATACCCGTTTCAAACTGAGGTATGAGACTGACATCCTTGTTGCGCGCCTTCAGATTCATCATGTGGATGCACTCATTGGCGATATCGGTCAGCAGCAAGGGTTCTTCGTTGATTGAATACCGACCGGCCTCGATCCGGCTCAGGTCGAGAATCTCATTGATCAGATTAAGCAGGTGTTCACCCGAAGCATGGATGTCGCTGGCATATTCGCGATAGGTCCCATTCTGAATCGGACCCAGCACTTCCTTGGCCATCACCTCCGAGAATCCGAGAATGGCGTTGAGCGGCGTGCGCAATTCGTGGCTCATGGAAGCGAGGAAACGCGACTTGGCCAGATTGGCTTCCTCGGCCCGTCGTCTGCCCTCGTCTGACATTGCATTGGCGGTCTCGAGCTCGGCAATCAGCGCGTCCTTCTCTGCTTGAAGCGCCAGCGTGACCGCCACAGATTGGTTGAGCCGCGTCGCGACGAGGTAGAAAAAGGCGAGACCGGCAAAAAGCATGACAACCATGGTGGCCAGAAGGGGGCTATCCAGATGATTGGATGCGAGAAGCGTATAGGTGATTACCGGCAAGGTGAAAGCTGCCAGGATGGCAGCGCGCAGTGCCGAAGAAACGATGGCAGTGATAGCCATGGCGAGGATGATCACCACCGCCTTGATGACCGGGAAAAGACTAATTCCACAGGCGGCGCAATCGAGATAGGCGAAATATGCCCAACCTATGCTGGTCATAAAATGTCCGCCCAGATAGATCATCTGCCATTGCCGGATATGTTCGTTGACAATGCCCTGCTTCGCAAGGCGGCGTGCCAGAAGTCCGAGTATGGCATAGAGGGCGATCGTGAAACCCGCCCAGAGGATAATACTCTTACCAAAACCCGAAAAGACGCCGATAACAGCGATCATGACAATCAAAAGCGGTATCGTCGCCGAATTGACGATGAGTGCCCGCGTGTGCATGAACAACAATTCGCGTTCGAAATGGTTGATGCCCGCACGCTCCATCAACCGGTCGCGGGCGCCTCGCATAACCATCGACAGATCCTTGTTGCGCGGCAGTTTCCGCCGATCAACAATATTCTTGTCTGCTGTGGTTGCGTCGAGTAATGCCATGCGCCTCGTTCCAGATGGCCTTAGATCTGCACTTGTGGCAGCATTGCATCGCAAGCCTATTCACAAATGATTAAGAGATCTTCAAAACAAAGCAGCGAATGCCATCAATTGGATTAGCTCCAAAGGCGGATATGAACCTTCTTCTTCCAATGAATCTCCGATGAGCAGAGGCTATCGCAGCTACCGCCCCAGATGGCGTCGTCCAGCATCGGCACCACGCTCATTTGCTCGTAAAGTGCTGGATTTCATGCTGATGGCAATCTTCTTTGCCTTGGTCGCTCTGCTGGCGGCCAAGCTCAACAGACGGGAACCAGTGGAATCACTCGTCGGCAAGGCCTATGTCATCGATGGCGATACGATCTCGATTTCCGGCAACCACATTCGGCTCAAGGGTATCGACGCTCCAGAGCTCACCCAAAGTTGCGGCGCTGCCTCGGCGACCAGCGCCTGCGGCCAGGGTTCCCGGCAGACGTTGATACGCCTGATCGGGGGGAGGCCGGTGCGATGTGCAGGAGAAGGCCACGACAAATACAATCGCAGCCTTGCAACCTGCTTCATCGATGAAGTCAACCTCAACCAAGCAATGGTCGAGGCTGGACAGGCCATCGCATATGGCGATTATCATGACGCCGAAATGCAGGCTCGCCGGACCAAGAAAGGTCTGTGGGGCAGTGAATTCGAGACGCCGCAGGATTGGCGCGAGGAGCACGAGGAGTTGCCGGAACCGTCACAACAGCAACCCAATCGACCGGCAGACTTGGTCGACCAATTATTTGACTTGATCAACCGACTACTGGGAGGACTACTGTGAAACTTTATGATGGGGGCCGCGCGCCCAATCCGCGCCGCATGCGAATTTTCCTGGCTGAAAAAGGCATAGAAGTGCCAATGATACCGGTCGATATGTCCGCCATGGCACACAAGTCCGCGGAGATCACCGCGCTCAATCCATTTCAGCGTCTGCCTATACTGGAGCTTGATGATGGCACGGTTCTTACCGAATCCGTGGCGATCTCGCGCTATTTCGAAGAGCTCCATCCGGAACCTCCCTTGTTTGGCACGGGAGCAGTCGGCAAGGCCCAGGTGGAGATGTGGAACCGCCGTGTCGAGCTCTACCTCATGGCCGCAGTCACCGCCGCCTTCCGGCATACCCATCCGGCGATGATCCAATGGGAGATACCGCAAGTTCCTGCCTGGGGAGAGGCCAATAGGCCGAAAGCTGCGGCTTTCATGAAAATCATGGATGATCAGTTGGCGACGAATGAATTCATCGCAGGGAGCACATACTCGATTGCCGATATCACGCTGCTAGTGGCTATCGATTTTCTCAAGCCTGCAAGAATCACGTTACCCGACGAGCTTGTTCATCTTCGGCGGTGGCATGATGCTGTATCAAGCCGGCCAAGCGCCAAGGCATGAGCTTGACGAACGTGCTGCCAGCTCTCGAAGCCCTGTCGTTTGAGATCAAGGCATGCCGGATTTGCCGGGATGCACCGCGTTTTGGTCCGCCTTTACCCAACGAACCCAATCCTGTGTGCGTGGTCTCTTCGACGGCGCGAATTGTCATTTGCGGGCAAGCGCCAGGTATTCGCGTCCATAACACTGGTCTGGCATTCAACGATCCTTCAGGCGACCGGCTGCGTGACTGGCTCGGTGTCGATCGGGAAACCTTCTACGATCCGGACAAGTTTGCCATCGTGCCCATGGGCTTCTGCTTTCCGGGTTATGATGCGCATGGCAGCGACCTGCCGCCGCGGCGGGAATGTCGCGAGACGTGGCATGACCGCGTGTTTCAACTGATGCCGCAAATCGAGCTCATCCTGACGATCGGCCAATATGCGCAGGCCTATCACCTTGGCCGGCGCCGTCGTGCCAGCATGACTGAAACGGTATCGAACTGGCGAGAATATTTCGAAGTGGAATCCGGAGCTTCGATCCTGCCCTTGCCGCATCCCTCCTGGCGCAACAATGTCTGGTTGAAGAAGAATCCGTGGTTCGCGCAGAACGTTCTACCAGTGTTGAGGGAGAAGGTCAGGATTCTAATTTCCTAGCTATTGGGATGAAATTTTTTTCAAATTTGAAAAGATTGGAATAATTTTCTTGTACGCTCGTTGATTATCGGACCATAAAGTATCCCATTCCACAGGGATGACAAACATGGATAGACTCGACCGAAAAATTCTCCGCCTCCTCCAGGAGGATGCAACGCTTGCTGTGGCTGATGTCGCCAAGAAAGTCGGGCTTTCGACCACGCCATGCTGGCGCCGTATCCAGAAGCTGGAAGAAGACGGTGTAATCCAGCGCCGGGTTGCGGTTCTGGACCCGGTTCGCGTCAACACGCGAGTGACCGTATTTGTCTCGATCCGCACCGGTTCACACAGCAATGAGTGGTTGAAGCGCTTCTCCGAGGTTGTGCAGGAATTCCCCGAAGTGGTTGAATTCTATCGCATGAGTGGTGACGTCGATTATCTCCTGCGCGTTGTCGTGCCGGACATCGCCGCCTATGATGCGGTCTACAAGCGGCTGATCACCAAGATCGATATCCGGGATGTATCGTCTGCCTTTGCCATGGAGCAGATCAAATACACCACTGAATTGCCATTGGACTATATGAGCATTGAGAAAGAGCCGGCCTGAGGATATCAGGCCGGTACCAAGGCGCTTGGCTTATTTTTCAAGCCGCGCCAGCAGGGATGATGTATCCCAACGGCTGCCGCCCATGACCTGCACGTCCTTGTAGAACTGATCTATTAGCGCGGTCACCGGCAGCTTCGCATTGTTGCGATCCGCTTCTGCGAGGCAAATACCCAGATCCTTGCGCATCCAGTCGACGGCAAAACCGAAATCATATTTTCCGGCATTCATGGTCTTGTGACGGTTTTCCATCTGCCACGAACCGGCTGCCCCCTTGGAAATGACCTCGATGACTTTTTCGATATCGAGACCAGCTTTCTTGCCGAAATGAATACCTTCCGCGAGGCCTTGGACAAGGCCGGCGATGCAGATCTGGTTGATCATCTTGGTCAATTGCCCGGCGCCTGCTGGCCCCATCAGGCCAACCATCTTGGCAAAGGATTCGATGACCGGCTTAGCCCTGTCGAATGCATCCTGCTCACCGCCAACCATGACCGTCAGCGCGCCATTTTCGGCGCCTGCCTGACCACCGGAGACCGGGGCGTCGAGAAAGTGGAAGCCTCTCTTGCGCGCTTCCGCATCGAGTTCGCGTGCAACTTCTGCAGAGGCGGTTGTGTTGTCGATGAAAATTGAGCCCTTCTTCATCGAGTGAAACGCACCGTTCTCGCCGATCGTCACGGAGCGCAGGTCGTCATCATTGCCGACACAGGAAAAGACGAAATCCTTGCCCGCTGCAGCCTCTTGCGGCGTCGGCGCGTGAGCGCCCTTGAACTGTTCCGCCCACTTCTTTGCCTTCTCGCTGCTGCGATTGAAGACCGTGACGTCATGGCCGCCGCGTGTTTTGAGATGACCCGCCATCGGGTACCCCATGACGCCAAGACCAATAAAAGCGACTGTTGCCATTCCGTAGTTTCCTCTGTCAGATAGGCCCATAGTGTTGAGTACCAGGATCGGGGGACGTTAGGACAATGCGGCGGATCATCAAAGGCCTATTGTGGATTGTTTTTTCCCTCATCCCCATAGCACTACTTGCCTCAGTTCTTGGTTACGTCTGGCTTGCACGCTCGGTCGCGCCCGCAACCGGCGATATGGTGCTGGCGGATCTTTCCGCACCGGTGACGATCACCCGCGATAAGAATGCCGTTCCGCACATCAGTGGCAATTCGGTTGATGACGTTCTGATGGCCCTTGGCTTTGTGCATGCCCAGGAGCGCCTCTGGCAGATGGAAGTGAACCGGATGGCCGGGCAGGGCCGCCTGTCCGAGCTTTTCGGTGACAAGACTATCTTCACCGACCGTTTCATCCGCTCAATCGGCCTCTACGAATCGGCGGAAAGCTCCGTTGCGGCGCTCAATGATGCGGACCGCAAGAAGATCGACTCCTATGTGCGCGGAATCAACGCATTCATTGACAGCGCCGCCCCGGTTTTCGGCTCCAAATATTCGCCGGAATTCGTCATCCTCGGCCATTCGCCGGAAAAATGGACCGCTGCCGATGTAATCGTGACGTTGAAACTGATGTCGGTGTCCCTTGCCGCCAATATCGACGACGAAGTCTTGCGCTTGAAGTTTGCCCGTCTTGGCATGAATGATGCGGAGATCGCGGATCTTCAACCGCCTGTGGCCGGCGATACTCCACCGCCCTTGCCGGATTTGAGGCAGGCGCTTGGATTGTCTAGCGGCACAATCAAGACCGGAGCACTTGAGGCCGAAAGGCAATTTGCGTCGCTGAACGAAATCATGTCCACCGGTGCGTCGAACAATTGGGTCATCGGCGGTACTCGGACCGAGACCGGAAAACCCATTCTCGCCAATGATCCGCACCTTGGACTGTCGGCACCTGCCATCTGGTATCTTGCGCACCTGCAAGTGAAAAATGCAGATGGTTCATCGAAGAACCTTGTCGGCGTGACGTTGCCCGGAGCGCCGCTCGTGTTGCTGGGTCGAAACGACAGAGTCGCTTGGGGATTTACCAATACCGGTTCAGACGTTCAGGACATCTTCGTCGAAAGGATCAATCCTGCCAATCCCAACGAATATCAGACGCCGGAGGGTTTCCAGCCTTTCGAGAAGAAGAGTGTAGCGATCAGGGTTAAAGGCGGCGACACCGTCAATTTCGAGCGCCTGGTCACGCGGCACGGCCCGGTCTTGCCTGCCGATTATCGCGGGCTTGACCACTACCTTCCAGAGGGCGCAGTTGCATCACTGTCCTGGACCGCCTTGGCTGGTGACGATACAACGATTTCGGCAGGCCTGAAGCTCTGGGATTTTGCCAGCGTGCTGGATTACCAGAATGGCATGCGCGAATTCGTGACGCCGATGCAGTCGATCGTCATTGCCGATGTGGATGGGAACATCGGCATGATCGCGCCGGGGCGGGTTCCAATGCGTGACCCCGCCAATCAGATCATGGGCCGCGCCCCGTCGCCGGGTTGGGACGCGACCTACGATTGGAAGGGCTTTATTCCGTACGAGGAACTGCCACGCGTCTATAATCCTGCCGATAGTGTTCTGGCGACCGCCAACACCAAGATCGTCGATTCAAGTTACCCGCATTTCCTCACCTTCGATTGGGATGAACCCTGGCGGTTCGAGCGGATCAAGACATTGGTCTATGGTGCAAACCAGCAGACGATGGGAACCAATCGCAAGGTACAGGGCGATGCTTACGACAATGCCTATGCGGCCTTGTTGCCGGTCATGCTCAAGCTGGTCGAAGGAAGAGGCGATGTGGACCAGGGCATCATCACGCAATTGAGCGGGTGGGATTTTGTCGAGGACCGCGCACGCATCGAGCCTTTGCTTTTCAATGCATGGCTCAGGATGGCAATGAAGCGCATCCTTGAAGATGATCTCGGTGATGCCTTCCCATCCTTCTGGCAGGGGCATGTCGATGCCATGTTGCGCTGGCTCGGTCCGACGCCGGCTCGCAACTGGTGCGACGATGGTCGCACGCCGGAGAAGGAGAGTTGCGGCGACATCCTTGCACTGGCTCTTGGCGACGCGGTCAAGGATCTCGATACGCGTATGGGCTCTGACCGATCAAAATGGAACTGGGGCGCGCTGCACTATGCCTATGGCGCGCACCGGCCGTTTTCCCAAGTCAGCCCGCTCGATCGTTTGTTCAATGTCACCGTGCCTGCATCCGGCGGCGCCTTCAGTCTTGATCGAGGAAAATCGTCGTTTACCGACGAAAGCAATCCTTACCGGGTAACCCATGGCACCAGCTATCGCGGCCTGTTCGATCTCGCCAGTCTCGACCGCTCGACCTATATCCAGACCACGGGCCAATCGGGAAATGTCTTCTCGTCCAATTACCGGGATTTCGCGCAGAAATGGGCGGATACCGAAGCGATCACAATTCCAACTGATGAGAAGGCCTATGAGGAAGGCCTGCTCGGGGTGTGGCGCCTTAAGCCGAAAAATTAGGTAAGCAGATGCCGCTCAGGTGAGGGGGACCATCACTGACTTTTGATATGCCGGGCGCTCTTTAAGGCGCTCGTACCAGGCGGCAAGATGCGGGTGATCTGGCCGATCGATCGGCATTTCGAACCAGGCATAGGCGAAGCAACCGAGCGGGATGTCGCCTACACCGAATTTTGGGCCGGATAGGAAAGGCTGCGAGGCGAGTGCAGCGTCGACAATGGCAAATAGCCTGCCGCAGTCTTGAATGCCCTTTTCCTTGGCCGCATGATCCTGCTTGTCGGGTGTGAGACGCACAACATTCCAGAAGACGTCGCGGAACGGGGTAGCGAGCGTGGACGTTGCCCAGTCCATCCACCTTTCAGCCTTGGCCCTTGCTCCGGCATCCTCGATATGGAGCGTCGATTGACCATACTGTGCGGCAAGGTAGCGGACGATGGTGTTGCTTTCCCAAAGCACCAGGTCTTTGTCTTCCAGCGTTGGAACCAGCCCATTCGGATTCTTCGCACGATATTCGGGATCGGATACGATGCCGAATGCGCCTCCAGCTGGAATGTTCTCGTAGGGGACGCCGACTTCTTCCGCAGCCCAGAGTACCTTCTTAACGTTGGTCGAGTTTGTCCGGCCCCAGATCTTCAGCATGGTTCAGATTCTCTTTTCGGTGGATTTTCTAGCGAATCAGGTGGCGCGTAATGCGGCGCTCCATCCAATCCCATAGATGCCGCAGTATTTCCACCAGGACCAGGTAAATGATTGCCGTCCATAGGTAGGTCTGGAAGTCAAATGTGCGTGAATAGGCCAGCTTTGTATAACCCATGAGGTCATAGACCGAAATCAAGGCGACGATTGCAGAGCCTTTGATCATCAGGATAACTTCATTGCCATAGGGTCGCAATGCCACGATCAAAGCTTGCGGCAGGATGATCTTCCAGAAGGTGACGAATTTTGGAATTCCGAGCGAGGCTGCTCCTTCCCATTGCCCCAATGAAACGCTGCGGATGGCACCCCGCAAGATCTCAGCCTGATAGGCTGCGGTGTTGAGGGCAAACGCCAGCAGGGCACAAAACCAGGCTTCACGGAACAGGACCCACAACCCAATTGACTGGAGTTCTTTGTTGAATGAGCCGACGCCGTAATAAATCAGGAATACCTGGGCAATCAACGGCGTCCCACGGAAGAAATAGACGTAGAAATAGGCAATCGTCGAAATGATGCTGCTCTTGCTCAAGCGGCCCAATACGACCGGAACCGACAGCACCGCGCCGAGAATGATCGAACTACCGACAAGGGTGATCGTGGTTCCGAGGCCAGACAGATACGTAGGGCCATACTTCTTTACGAGCTCGATATTCCAGGCACTGTAAAGATAGAGCAGCAGACCAAGGATGAGAGCAGCCCAGATACCAACGAGAATGTGACCGATCACGCGTGATCGGGTCCAGCGTTTTGGCGGTGCGGGCGGGCGCAAAACTGTCGGTGTCCGCGCGTTGATGAAGCTCTCGGTCATCGCTTTGCCCCGCTTTTGGCCGCCCAACGATCAATGCCATCGATGACGAAGGATGAAAGGATGGCAAGCGCGAGATAAATCATGCAAGCCGTGCCGTAGAACAGGAAGGCGTGTTTGGTCACGCGGGCAGCAACGGAGGTCTGGCGCAATATGTCGGCAAGTCCGATCGCTGAGACGAGCGCTGTGTCCTTGAGCAGGATCATCCAGAGATTGCCCAGGCCGGGAAGTGCTATGCGGATCAGTTGCGGCAGGATGACCTTGCGCATTGTCTGACCGTTGGATAGGCCAATGGCGTAGCCGCCTTCGTACTGGCCCTTTGGGATGGCGCGAAAAGCCGAGAGAAACACTTCACTGGCATAGGAAGAAAATACAGTGCCCATCGCGAACATGCCGGCGATGAATGAATTGATCTCGATAGTCCCGGTATAGCCAAGCATCTGGCCCAGCATCTGGATACCGATCTGCCCGCCGAAATAGACCAGGAACAGGGTGAGCAGTTCAGGCAAACCACGGAATATCGTCGTGTACATGTTTGCAGCAAGCTTGACAGACGGTTCGGAAGACTGCTTGCCGAGAGCGACAAAAAAGCCGATCGCCAGCCCGAGTGGCAGCGTTGCAAGTGCCAAACTGACCGTAACGAGAACACCGCTGGCAATGCTTGGGCCCCATCCGCCTTCGCCAAAACCAAGTAACGCTATTGAGCCTTCCATAGGCAACTTTCGTGTCTTGCGGGCTATTCCCCAGGCTCTTTTTCGAGCCAGCCCGTCATTTTTCGAAGTTCATGGCGTAGATGGCGGCTCGCCGCCATCTACATTTCTTATCAAGTCAGCGCGGTCGGCTCAATCCTCGCCGCCGTAAACGTCGATCTTGAAGTACTTGTCGTTGATTTCCTTGTACTTCCCGTTCTTGCGGATCGCTGCAATAGCGGTGCTGAACTTATCTGCGAGGGCAGTATTGCCCTTCTTCACAGTCACGCCGGCGCCTGGGCCATGAATCTTGACATCAGGCTCGATGGTTCCAAGGAGCTTGCAGCATGCACCGGCCTCGCTGTCGAGCCACTGGCCGAGCACGATCACGTCGTCCATTGCAGCGTCGATACGACCGTTGGCCATTTCGAGTTTGTACTCGTCAGCCGTTGGATACATCTTGATTTCGGAGCCGCTATATTTGGCCTCGGCAAAGTTCGAGTGGCTGGTGGAAGCCTGAACGCCAAGGGTCTTGCCCTTTAGTGCTTCCGGAGTGATGTCCTTGATGTCGGAATCCTTCGGTACCACGATGGCAGGTGGAGTGTTGTAGTACTTCTTCGAGAAATCGACCTTCTCCAGACGTTCCGGAGTGATCGACATCGACGCGATGATTGCGTCGAATTTGCCAGCCTGCAGAGCCGGGATCATGCCGTCCCAATCCTGGGTTACGAAGGTGCATTCTGCCTTCATCTCTTCGCACAGAGCCTTGCCGATATCGATGTCGAAGCCTTCCAGCTTGCCATCTGGCGTCAGATTATTGAACGGCGGGTAGGCACCTTCGGAAGCGATTGTCAGCTTAAGGGCGTCCTCTGCGTGAGCCACACCCATGGTAAAGGCCAGGGCTGCAGCGGAAATCGCGAGTGCGAGACGCTTGTTGATACGCATTTATTTGAACCTCTCTTTTATGGCCCGGCTGTTCCCCTGTTCTTTTGGACAGCCTTCCGGGCAAGTCGCAGTTTTTTACTGCTCCTACGCGGATATTCCCACTAGTTTTCAGCCAAATGCAACCGGGAATCGTGCGTCGCCGAACGAATCTAAAGGGCAAAATCACATTAATGTTTTTGACCTTATACTTTTGTTGCGCACGTTCGGGTTGAAACGTCATTTTCTGACACGCCTGTCGCGAAGGCCGGTTTCACGCTCAATCAGATCAGCCAGTCCAGGTATATCGTCGAGGTCATAGACGGGAATGTGCTCCCCGGCGATGGGATGGTCGCTTGCAATGGCTACAATCGCCGGGTCGTTCAGCGTCAAGCGTTCTCCGGACCGACCTTCCAGTCTTCTGGTCTCAATCTTCTTGTGATGCTCACGCTTATAGCCTTCGACGAGCACAAGATCACAAGGTGCAAAGCGGGCAATGATCTCAGCAAGCGAGGGCTCTCCTTCCTCTGCCAGCTCATGCATAAGCGCCCAGCGTTGATCCGAAACAATGGCGACTTCACCCGCACCGGCCTTCCTGTGACGCCACGAATCCGTACCCTCCTTGTCGATATCGAAATCGTGATGGGCATGCTTGATCGTCGATACTTTCCAGCCCCGCCGTGTCAGTTCATTCACGAGTTTGACGGTGAGGGTGGTCTTGCCCGAATTTTTCCAGCCAGTGATACCGAATATGTGATGCGTGGCGGATGTCATTTCGTTGTGATCCATCTTTGCCGGGCGTCGGCAATATCCTGCGGCGTATTGATATTGAAGAATGGATCGAACAGCGTGCCCGAATGCGTTGTCACAATGGGAAATTCCGCAATTTTATGTGGGTGGCCTTCGATCCAGGCAATGACGCGGCGATTTTTATCATCGCTCAACCAATGGCGAAGATCTGTTTTGAGAAAGACCGGCCAGAGGCCGAATACCGGATGAAGCCTGTCTCCGGACGCAGCGACGCCGATATGGCCAGGTGCTTCGGCAATGGAGCGGCGAAGTGTATGGACAAGGTCATCGGGGAAAAAGGGCGTGTCGATCGCCACGGTCAGGATGTGCGAGAAAGGCGTGGCCTGATTGTTGGCCCATTCCATTGCCGCCAGAATACCGGCGAGCGGCCCGGCAAAGCCGCTAATGTCGTCAGGGATCACCGGCACGCGCAAATTCGAGAATTGCCCGGGATCGCCGTTGCTGTTCAACGCGATGATCTCGATCTGGCGCGATAGGCGTTCGTGCACATGGTCGATCAGGCGTCGATCGCCGAAGGGCAGCATTGCCTTGTCCTGCCCATCCATCCGGCGGGATTGTCCACCCGCCAGTATTATGCCCGCAATTCGCACATTCACACTCCATCCGGTGAAGTTGTTGCCGCTGCCGCCGCGATCGCCACCGGCTTCATTCGGTCGACGATACGCTCACGGTAGAGCGTATAAAGCCCGCTGCCAATGACGATGATGGAGCCTATGATCATCGGAATGTCCGGCAAATCGCCAAAGAACAGAAATCCGAGCAGGATTGCCCAGATCAGACTGGTGTAGCGGAAAGGCGCAACGAACGAGATCTCGCCCTCACGCATGGCGAGAATGATGAAGTGGTAAGCGACGATGACGCAGCAGGCCGCAAGCGTCAGAAGCAGGGTGTTTGTCAAGGTCATCGGCGTCCAGCCACCAAGCGGACCGATCATCGCCACTCCGGCCAGGGAAACGCCGGCCGATGTCAACGCCGAGATCATCAGAACGGGAATGGTTCTGGGCACTTTACGTGTTGCGAGATCGCGTAGCGCGGCAAAAACGACTGTGATGACAATCAGGAAAATATAGGGGCTTACACCCTCATTGCCGGGTCGCACGATGATGAGCACCCCGGAAAAACCGATAATGATCGCGATCCAGCGCCGCCAGCCCACGGGCTCGCCGAAGAACATCGCCGCGCCCATGGTAACGACCAGAGGCAGGGCCTGCAGGATCGCCGATGTCAGAGCGAGGGGAACATGGACAAGAGCGACAAGAAAGCTGACCGTTCCGACCACTTCGCCGATAACCCGCAGAATTGTCATTTTGTGCAGAGCTTCGCGCAACGGTATCAACATACCTTGGTGCCAGGCGAGTGCAAGGATCAGTATGGTGGCGATCGATCCGCGTACGAGCATCACCTGGCCCATATTCATGTGCTCGGCGACGAACTTTACCGTCGCATCATTGAAGGTGAAGCTCGCCATGCCGATAGCCATGAACAAACTGCCACGCAGATTGGGGGATAGCGCCAAGATCGTCATTCCAAATGGGTGCAGCGATTCTCCTCCAGAATCGCATAGGTTGATATATCAACCTGCGCCGTTCAACGCATTCGGAATATTGGGGAGCCGGGAAGTAAGTTTATCCGCCGGTAACGCTCATGTGCCGGGATACCGCTGGGCGATTGTGGCGGCGGTCGATGATGAAATCATGACCCTTGGGCTTGCGGCCAATGGCTTCGTCGATGGCATCGTTCAAGAGCTCGTTGCCTTCGGATGCCCGCAGAGGTTCTCGCAGGTCGGCCGCATCTTCCTGGCCGAGACACATGTAAAGTGTGCCGGTGCAGGTCAGGCGTACGCGATTGCAACTTTCGCAGAAATTATGCGTCATCGGCGTGATGAAGCCGACACGTCCGCCAGTCTCCTTGACCTCGACATAGCGGGCGGGGCCGCCCGTCTTGTAGGCAATATCTTCGAGCGTGAATTCTTCGCCGAGCTTGGCCCGCAGCAATGAGAGCGGTAGATACTGGTCTGTGCGGTCGAGATCAATTTCGCCCATCGGCATGGTCTCGATCAGCGTCAGATCCATGCCGCGACCATGGGCCCAGCGGATCATTTCGGGTATCTCGTGGTCGTTGAAGCCCTTGAGCGCGACAGCATTCAGCTTGATCTTGAGACCAGCCTGCTGTGCCGCATCGATGCCTTCCATGACGCGGTTGAAATCGCCCCAGCGGGTAATTGCATGGAATTTGTCGGGGTCCAGCGTATCGAGCGACACATTGATGCGCTTGACGCCGTGGCCAGCCAGTTCGTGGGCGTAGCGTGCCAATTGGGAGCCATTGGTGGTGAGCGTCAGCTCTTCGAGGGCGCCGGATTGCAGATGGCGCGACAGTTCGCCAATCAGGTGCATGATGTTCCTGCGTACGAGCGGCTCGCCGCCGGTAAGACGCAGTTTTTTCACACCCTTCTCGATGAATGCAGTGCAGAGGCGGTCCAGCTCCTCGAGCGTCAGCAAATCCTTTTTCGGCAGGAACGTCATGTGTTCCGACATGCAATAGGTGCAGCGGAAATCGCAACGATCCGTCACGGAAACGCGCAGATAGCTGATCGTCCGCCCGAACGGATCGATCATCGGTGTCTGGAATGCTGTTCTGTCGAGCAACGCTACGTGGTCCAAGGACTTCCTCCTCCTGAAGAGATAGGATGCTGCCAGTGACTTGTCCAGTCATCCGGGCAAGTGTGTCTGCATTGGTGCTGCGACATTTCGCTCGAATATTGAACGTTCTACGAGAGGATTCGCTTGCAGCCTTTACCCGCCGTGCCTAGAGAAGGGTCGATTGTGAGGAGTGTCCACCATGACCAATGCCTGGCCGAAAGAACTGCGTGTAAGCAAGGACCGGCGGTCGTTGACGATCGCCTTCGACAATGGCGAAACCTATACTTTGACCGCGGAACTCCTGCGGGTTGCTTCACCGTCGGCGGAAGTGCAGGGCCATTCGCCCGAACAGCGCGTGACTGTCCCCGGCAAGATCAATGTCGAGATCGCCAGGATGGAACCCGTCGGCAATTATGCGGTACGCATTATCTTCGATGACATGCATGACACCGGCCTGTTCAGCTGGGACTATCTGATCGATCTCGGCCGCAACATGGACACACGTTGGCAGGCCTATCTCGATGAACTGGCAGATAAGGGCTTGAGCCGCGAGCCATTTGCTCCGCGGCGATCTCACTGAGCGTTATCCTTGTAAAAGTCTTATTAATCAAGTGGTTATGCCTTGCATCGATCCCTTCTATGGATGGATTGCGATAAATGTGTCGAAATCGGCACACCGCTTAAAATAGTGCCGCCGGAGAATAATCAGTGGGGCGCGGGGCATTGTTAAAAGAATCTAAATAGGATGCGATGAAACTGGCCACACACCAAATCCATGGCCCATGTTCACCCGTGGGCAAGACAGTACCTTCCGGGCGGAAATCATGAACTCCTTTTCTAAAAAACGTGCGATCTTTTTGGCGGCCATGTTGTCGGCGACAGCCGTATCCATGACGTCTGCTTCGGCTGCCAACAATTTGATGGAGCTGTTGTTCGGTAACCGCCGTGTCGACTCCAAGCCCGTCAATCAGAATGGCCAATTGCGGCCAAACGAACCGGTTGGCGGAGAGTATGCGAAACGCCCATCCGGACCGATCAAGCGCGTAACAGTAACGGCGCCAACGAATTACGACTACAAGCCGGAAGCACTGGTTCAAGTCGATTTTGCCAAGGTTGATCCACAGCTCACCGCGTCTGCCGACCATGGCGTCGCGTCGCCTCCGCAGATGGAACAGTTCGGGCTCAAGATCGATCATCTGAAGGACGCGCATGTCCTGGCTGAGAAGGAAATCGCCGACGCCATCGTTTCCTATTACGCCACGAAGCAGCGACCGATCTGGACGGCATCGTATGACGTAACGCCAAAGGCCAAGGCCGTTGCGGCGCTTTTCGCAAAAGCTGCCGAGGAGGGGCTCGACCCTGGAGATTATGCGGTCCCGTTGCCGAGCGATGATTACGACCGTTCCAATATTCCTGCACGGTTGAAGGAACTTTCGGAATTCGAACTGATGATGTCGGCGCGTGCGCTGCGTTATGCAATGGATCAGGGCGAGGGCCGCATCAATCCAAACCGTCTGAGCGGATTCCACGATATTGCTGTTGGCCGCGTCAAGCCCCGCGAAGTGATCGATCAGCTCGCTTCGTCCAACGACCCAAGCGCCATGCTCCTTGCATTCGCGCCGCAAAACAAATGGTACACGGAACTCAAGCAGAACCTGCATGAGATTGGCGATACCAATGAACCCGTCATACGCGTTGCTGTCGGTACCAAGATTCGTCCTGGTGACCAGAATCCGGAAATCCGCAACGTGGTGGCTTTGATCAAGGCAAAGGCGCCCAAGGATTATCTGGCGACGCATGAGGCTATTCTGCAAGCGCATGAAAGTTCTGATGTCTATGACGACAGCCTCGTCGAAGCCATCAAGGACTTCCAGACGGCACAGGGGCGCAAGGCCGATGGCGTCATTGGCAGCAACACAATCAGTGCGCTGCAGGGCGAAACGACCGCGTCCAGGCGTGATCGCATTCTCTATTCCATGGAGCGCTTGCGCTGGCTGCCGCATGATTTCGGCAAGCGTTACGTTTTCATCAATCAGCCTGCCTACCGGGCGCAGTACTTCGATGATAACGCTGAAAAGCTGGCGATGAACATTGTCATCGGATCGCCGACCAACCAGACCTACTTCTTCGACGATACGATCGAAACGGTTGTCTTCAATCCATCCTGGGGTGTTCCGCGTTCGATTATCCTCAACGAGATGATGCCGAAAATCCTTGGCAACCCGTCTTATCTCGAGAACAGCGGCTACGAGGTCTATGACAAAACCGGCCGTGTGGTGCCGTCAAGCTCGGTGAACTGGTCGCAGGTGGCCGCCAATGGCGGCGGTGTCGGCATTCGTCAGAAACCAAGCCTCGACAATGCGCTGGGCGAACTGAAGATTTTGTTCCCGAACAGCCATGACATTTACATGCATGACACCCCCGCCAAATCCTACTTCAAGCGGGACATGCGTGCCTTGAGCCATGGCTGTATTCGCCTGGAGCGTCCACGCGATATGGCTGCGGCCGTGCTTGGTGTTCCTGTGGAAGATCTGAAACAGTATTTCGGCAAGAACGAGCGCAGTGTCAGGGTGAAAGAACAATTGCCCGTCTACGTGTCCTATTTCACCGCCTGGCCCGACGCAATGACGGGCGACATCCACTACTACGACGATGTCTATCAGCGTGACGCTTATCTTGAGAAAGCAATCGTCAAGACGCGGGCGATACGGCAGGGCAATGTCCAGGCTGCACAGACGGCAAGGCTCTAGATTTAGCTTCTCGGCTCTATCTCGAATGGTGGCAGGCTTTGAAATGCCAGTTTCAAAGCCTGGGACCAGCCTTCGGAAATGATTTCGTAGTAGGGATCGTGGCGTTCGATCCGCTTCTCGAATCCGAGCTTGAGACTGTCTGATTGATAGAATTGCAGATCGAGCGGCAAACCCACTGACAGGTTGGATTTCAGAGTTGAATCGAAGGACACCAGCAAGAGCTTGGTAGCCTCTTCAAACGTCATTGCTGGATCATAGGAACGGACGATGATCGGCTTGCCGTACTTATGTTCGCCGATCTGGAAAAAGGGTGTGTCGGGCGTCGATTCAATGAAGTTGCCCTCTGGGTAGATCAGAAAGAGACGCGGATCGCCACCTTTGATCTGACCGCCGAGGATGATCGATGCGCCAAATGAATCGGCACGTTGTCCACCCGAATCCACCTCTTCGATGACATGCCTTATGGTATCGCCGACAAGCCGAGCCGTCTGGAACATCGACGGCATGTCATAGATCGACGGCGACCGTTCGGAGGGTGTTTTTGTCCGTTCGTTCAGGATGCTGATGACGGCTTGTGTCGTTGCAAGATTGCCGGCGGAAAGCAGCGTAATGACGCGATCGCCAGTCTTGGCCCACGTGTACATTTTCTTGAATGTCGAGATGTTGTCGACACCAGCGTTGGTTCTTGTGTCAGACATGAACACAAGGCCACGGTCCAGTTTAAGGCCTACACAGTAGGTCATAGCGAATCCCAAATCCGAATAGTCAGCCCCGATTACTGCTCTACATTGACTTCCACGGCAAGTGATTCAATGCCGGGTCCAAAGCGTATTCCAGAAATCGGCGCTGCTTCGCGATAGTCGAGGCCACAAGCAACGCGCACATAGCCTTCATTCGGGCAAATATCGTTGGCCGCATCGAATCCCACCCAGCCAAGCCCATCAATATGGGCTTCCGCCCAGGCGTGGCTTGCCGTCTGTTCGATCGTATTCGTCAGCATGAGATAGCCGGACACATAGCGGGCAGGGATGTTCAGAAGACGCGCCACCGAAAGGAAGATGTGGGTGTGGTCCTGACAGACACCCTTGCCATTGACCAATGCCTCTTCGGCGGTCGTCAGGATATTAGTAGAGCCGGGTGTGTAGACAACCTTCTGATGCAACAGGCCCATCAAATCATGCATGACCGCAAGCTTGTCGGATCTGACCTGAAGGCTTGCTGCCAATTCGCGGATTGCATCGCCGGGTTTCGTCAGCTCGGTCTCGCGCTCATAGAGCCAGATTGGCATGAAATTATAGACTTTGCCGAGGACACCGGTCCGATCCTCGGTTTCAACCTGTCCTTCAGCACGAACGACGAGTTCCTGCACATCGCGTTCAAGGCTTATCAGCATGGTGCGATTGCCATAGCCGTCGCGGTAGCTTGCCTCCTGCTTTGCTCCTTCGACCGTTACCGCCCAATCGATGATCTTTTGGCCGGGGCTGCTCTGCGGATGCATGCGCAAGCGCAGCACCGAATAATGCACCGGAGCGTCGTACCGATAGTGGGAATTGTGCTGGATGTTCAGGAGCATGATCTTCAATCGAAATTGTAGGCTTCAGCAATCTTGCTGCTCAAGCTGTTCGTTTGATAAATGAGATCACTCAGAAACTCATGCAGACCATTGTCAAAGATGGTCCGGATCTCATTGTCTTCGAGCCGTTTCATAATGCCTTCGGACATGTCATGGCATTCGTGCCGTTTGCCGTAATCATTGGCAAGATATTTCAGATTATCAACGATATTTGAATAGCAGAAATTAAGCGACCGCGGCATGCGGGAATTGAGGATCAGGTAATCCGCTATGTTCACGGGGTTGTATTCAACATCATAGACCCAGCGATAGGAGCGATGCGCGGAAACAGAACGCAGGATCGATTCCCATTGAAAATTGTCCAGCGTCGTGCCGACATAGGAAATCGACGGAAGCAGCACGTAATATTTTACGTCGAGAATGCGGGCTGTATTGTCCGCCCGCTCGATGAAGGTACCGATGCGCGCGAAGTTGAAAATCTCGTTGCGCAGCATCGTCCCGTGAAAGGCACCGCGAATGATCGCGGTTTCGCGCTTGATCTGGTCGAGGACGCGCGGAAGGTCGGTTTCTGGAATTTGCTGCGCCAGCGTGGATTTGAGGATCATCCACGTCTCGTTGACACTTTCCCATGCTTCGCGCGTCAGCGCCGTGCGCACCATGCGTGCATTCGAGCGGGCTGTTTCAACGCAAGACATGACACTCGACGGATTACCGAGATCGCGCAGCAGGAAATCAGACACCAGGCTGGCATTATATTCCTTGTACTTGTTGTCGTAGCCGATCTTGACACCCGCGCTCATCAAAACGGATGACCATTCTTCCGGGGCATCGGACGTTTTTGTCAAGGCCATGCGCAAACCGGCATCAATCAGGCGCGCCATATTCTCTGCCCGCTCTATATAGCGGAACATCCAGTAGAGACCATTTGCGGTTCGGCCAAGAAGCATTTTTCGGTGTTATCCCTCTTTGTATTTCTGGAGCCGTCTTTGGCAGCCCTCATTCCCCTCAAATCGGTCTAGTCGTCCAGAACCCAGGTGTCCTTCGTCCCCCCTCCCTGACTGGAGTTGACGACGAGCGAGCCCTCCTTCAATGCCACGCGGGTCAATCCGCCAGGCGTGATGCGGATGCGATCCGAAACAAGAACGAACGGCCGCAGATCGACATGGCGCGGCGCCAGACCCTTTTCGGTCATGATCGGCGTTGTCGACAGGGCCAGCGTTGGTTGAGCAATGTAATTCTTCGGATTGGCCTTCAACTTGAGTGCGAAAGCCTCGCACTCCTTCTTCGAGGCAGCAGGACCCACCAGCATGCCATAACCGCCTGATCCGTGGACTTCCTTGACGACGAGATCGGCAAGGTTCTCAAGGACATACTTGAGTGTGTCGGGTTCGGAGCAGCGATGCGTCGGAACATTCTCCAAAATCGCCTTGCGCCCGGTATAGAACTCGACGATTTCCGGCATATACGAATAAAGCGCCTTGTCGTCGGCGATACCGGTGCCGGGAGCATTGGCGATGGTGATATTGCCGGAGCGATACACATCCATGATCCCGGCGACCCCTAATGCTGAATCGCGGCGGAAGGTGAGGGGATCGAGGAAGGAATCGTCAACACGCCTGTAGAGCACGTCAATGGCACGATTTCCCTCTGTGGTTCGCATGACCACTTTGCCGTTTTCGACCTTCAGATCGCTACCTTCGACGAGCTCGACACCCATCTGATCCGCGAGAAATGCGTGCTCGAAATAGGCGGAGTTATAGATCCCCGGAGTGAGGACCGCGATTGTGGGCGTACCTTTGCACCCCGGAGGTGCAACTGCTGCAAGCGATTGACGCAGCAGCTTCGGATATGTCTCGACAGGGCGAACCTTGATCTGCTGGAAGAGTTCGGGAAACAGCTGCATCATCGTTTCGCGGTTTTCCAGCATGTAGGAAACGCCCGACGGTGTGCGCGCATTATCTTCAAGGACATAGAACTGGTTTTCTTCAGTCCTTACGATGTCCACTCCGATGATGTGGGTATAGACATTGCCTGGCGGGCGAAACCCGACCATTTCCGGCAAATAGGCATCATTGTGGGTGAAAAGCTCGCGTGGAATGCGGCCCGCCCGAATGATCTCCTGACGATGATAAATATCATCAAGAAACGCATTGAGGGCCATCACGCGCTGCTCGATGCCCTGCGACAGGCGGCGCCACTCGTTTCCAGTAATAATGCGGGGAATTATGTCGAAGGGAATGAGGCGTTCTGCAGCTTCCTCATCACCATAGACGGCGAAGGTAATGCCGGTCTTGCGGAAGACATTTTCTGCATCGAGCGCCTTTTGCGCCAACCGCTCGGGGTTCTGGGTATCAAGCCAGCACTTTAACTGTCCATATGGCGGGCGTACCTGACCGCCGGTTTCGATCATCTCATCAAATGGCTTCACTCATAACCCCCTTCACACAAGTGTCATTCAAGCGGGTTCGGAAAAAAAAGCAAGCACATTCCGCTGTTTATGGCGCAGTCGTCAGTTTCGCTCAAATTTTGTGCAACGGTAATGCGATTAAGGCAAATCCAACGGGATTTCGTCTAATGCATGGGCGCTTTTGGTGGGAAAGAGGCTTGAATACAGAGAAGCCCGGTATCGGATGTACCGGGCTCCTTGAAGCAAATCACGGTCGGCTTAACTCACCGATAGGGTGAGTAGCACTGACGGCGCGGGCCGCCATAAGGCTGGTAGGTATTGTCATAGGCCCGGTATGACCGGTAACGATTATAGCACCATTCTGTATGGGAACCGCTGGTGCGATAAACGGGAGCCGGCCGGCTGATCGCATTACCGATGATCAATCCACCGGCAAATGCGGCAAGCGGGAACCATGCATCGTTGTAACGCCGATATCCGGGTCGATAGTAACGGTAGCCGCGATATCCATTGTACCTGTATCCGTCACCGCGGTAATAGCCACGGTCGCCGCGCCAGCCACGATCACCACGCCAGCCATTGTCACCGCGCCAGCCACGATCACCACGCCATTCACGATTTCCGCCACGCGGAAAGCGTCTGATGACGCGAGCGTCTTCATTGACCATTTGAATGTTGGATGGTGTTTCAACGGACAACGGCACCAGTGGCGCAGCATAACCGGGGATCGTGCCCGCAGACATCGAACCGACCGACATCGCTAGTGCTGCCAGTACTGAAGTGAGCTTTCTCATATTTCCTCCTGAAATCCCGAGGCTACATGCCTGGCATTCAATGTAAGAGTAAAAAGAAACATCAGATGGTAAGCCAAAATGGCGTGGCATCAGTCGAGTGAACAACGCGCAATTGTCGCTTTTGTTCCAGATCACCTTTGAGTTACTGGATAGTGTCAAGCATTCACCGCACCTATCAAATGGTCGGCGAGTTCGACCTTCAACTCACGATAGTGTGAAATAACCCGGCTTGGATCGTAGCTTGCGACCGGATGGTCCGAATAACCGAAATCGACCGCTATGACCGGAATCCCCGCGGCTTTTGCCGTGTCGATATCCGTGCGGCTGTCGCCAATCATGACGGCACGTTCCGGGTCGCCGCCAGCCTTCTTGATCGTTTCAATCAAATGGCGCGGGTCGGGTTTGCGAAAAGAGAATGTGTCTGAGCCGCAAATCGCGCTGAAACGAGACGACTGGCCGAGACCAGTCAACAGATTGATGGAAAGACCTTCGAATTTGTTCGTGCACACTGCAAGAAGATAACCGGCGTTTGAGAGGTCATCCATAGCCTTTTCAGCGCCCTCGTAGAGCGCTGAATGGCCGGGCATATGTGCGCTGTAATGTTCGATGAAGACATCGACAAGCCAATTGAGCTGTTCCGGTCCAAGGAGCTTTTGCTGTGCCTCGAAGGCACGTTCAATCATCACACGGCCGCCTTGCCCTACATAGCGGCGCAGCGCGACGGGGTCGACCTTTTGCATTCCTGCCGCATCGAGACAATGATTAAGGCTATCAAGAAGATCAGGCGCGGTATCCACCAGAGTTCCATCAAGATCAAAAACGACGATTGGTTTGGACATCATTATTCCTGTGGAGTCGGGGCGGAATTTCGCCGGTTGCATATGCGGTCTATCGATACTCAAGTATAAGGTCGGCGTTAAATCAAGCAACGAGCCTTGACCCGAGTGCCTGACGTGTTAGGGAGCCCAGTGTCAAGTCAAAGTGATGTTGAGTCAAAGCTACAAGAGGGCGCACCCACCCATGGATGCCAGAACGTTGAAAATCAAAGCTGCTGCCGAAGCACTGACCTATGTCAGGGACGGCATGCGCCTCGGTATCGGAACGGGATCGACCGCGGAAGAGTTTGTGCGGCTGCTTGCGGTCAGGGTCGCATCCGGATTGAATGTTATCGGCGTGCCAACTTCCGAGCGTACGGCAGCGCTTTGCCTGGAATTGGGGGTCAAGCTCACGACACTTGAGGAAACACCCGCACTTGATCTGACGATCGATGGAGCCGATGAGGTTGATCCGCAGCTTGCGCTGATCAAGGGCGGTGGCGGCGCCTTGCTGCGCGAAAAGATCGTCGCGGCGGCTTCAACTGAAATGATCGTGATTGCAGACGAGTCAAAGCTCGTGGAAACACTCGGCGCATTTCCACTGCCGATCGAAGTCAACCGGTTTGGCCTTGCGGCCACGAAGTTGGCCATTGAACAAGCAGCAATCAGACTTGGACTTGCAGGCCCCATCACAATGAGGATGACGGGCACCGAAGCATTTGTTACAGACGGCGGGCATTTGATCCTGGATGCATCTTTTGGCCGCATTCCGGATACAAGAGCTTTATCGGACGCTTTGCACGCCATTCCCGGCGTTGTGGAGCATGGACTTTTTCTGGGACTGGCGCGCGTGGCCATTTTGGCTGGTGCTGACGGTATCCGAACACTAACAACGTCGAAAACGGAGCGATAAATCCATGAACCGAGCAACTGGCTTCCGCCGCTTGATTGCACCTTTGTCTGTCGCAGTCATGCTGGGCGGCCTCTATTCTGCGCAAGCGCAGGAAATCACCCCATCGCATCTGGCGGCCGCACGAGCTGCCGTTACGGCGATCAGGACAACCGATCAGTTCGACTCGATCCTGCCAACTGTGGCGCTGCAATTGAAGGGCGAATTGATCCAGAAGGATCCCAATCTGGAAGCGATCATCAGCTCGACGGTCGATGAACAGGCACTGGCACTCGCATCGCGCCGCGGCGATCTCGAAAATGAAGCCGCCCGCGCTTATGCCGTATCTTTCACGGAAGAAGAGCTGAATGCCATCACCGGTTTCTATACATCCCCTGCAGGCAAGAAACTGTTGTCGGAGGGCCCGATCGTCACGCGCGAAGTGATGAAGGCGGCAAGCATCTGGCAGCGCGGTATTGCGCGCGACTTGGCCCAGGCGGTCGCTGAAAAGGTTGTTGCAGCAGCTGCGGCGACAGCCCCCGCGCCGGCTCCGGCCACGCCTGAAGCTCCGGCTCAGCCGAAACCCTGATCTTGTTCTGATGGACCATTCCACAAAGCCCGGCCCCAAGCTGGGCTTTGTTCTTTTAAAGAGCCGCGATACAACCCATATGCAATGACCTGTTGACCAGATTCGGAGTGCTTCCCCATGACAGCCAATGATTACGACCTTTTCGTTGTCGGAGGAGGGTCGGGTGGTGTTCGCGCAGGCCGGCTTGCCGGCGCCATGGGCAAAAAGGTTGCACTTGCCGAAGAATACCGGATGGGCGGCACCTGCGTTATCCGGGGCTGCGTACCGAAAAAGCTCTTTGTCTACGCATCGCAGTTTCCGGAGCATTTCGAAGCTGCCGCCGGCTATGGCTGGAGCGTTGGCGAGACCAGTTTTGACTGGCCGACATTGGTTGCCAATAAGGATCGCGAAATCGCGCGGCTGGAAGGGCTCTACCGGAGCGGGCTGGACAACTCGAACGTCGAGATATTTGACAGCAGGGCCGTGCTGATCGACGACCACACGATTGAAATCCTCAAGACTGGCAAACGGGTCACTGCGGACCAAATTCTCGTCGCCACCGGCGGCCATCCCAATCCGCATGTCGCCCTGCCGGGGCACGAACTGTGCATCAGCTCCAATGAAGCATTTCACCTCGAGAAACTGCCGAAAGCCATCGTTATCGAGGGCGGAGGCTATATCGCAGTGGAGTTCGCCAATATTTTCCACGGGATGGGTGTCGAAACAACGCTCGTCTACCGCGGCAAGGAGATCCTTTCGCGCTTCGATCACGATCTGCGGCAATTGCTGCATGCATCGATGGTTGCCAAGGGCATTCGCGTCCGCTGCGTGGAAGTTATCAAGGAGGTGAAGCGGCAGGATAGCGGGCATCTCACCGTTCATCTGTCATCCGGTGATGAGCTTGTGGCTGATCAGGTCATGCTCGCTATCGGCCGGGTGCCCAACACTAAATCGCTCGGGCTCGAAGCGGCAGGAGTGGATGTCGACGAGATTGGCGCGATCAAGGTCGACGCCTATTCACGCACCAGCAAGGCGAATATCTGGGCGGTTGGAGACGTGACAAATCGTGTCCAGTTGACGCCCGTCGCCATCCACGAGGCCATGTGTTTCCTAGAAACCGCGTTCAGGAACAATCCGACCAAGCCGGACCACCGGCAGATCGCAACCGCTGTTTTCTCGCAGCCGGAAATCGGTACGGTTGGCCTCAGCGAAGAAGAGGCGAGCAAGGAGTTCAAGGAGCTGGAAGTCTATCGCGCCCTTTTCCGTCCGATGCGCAATACGCTTTCCGGGGCCAAGGACAAGATGCTGACCAAGCTGATTGTCGATGCTGCCAGCAGGAAGGTGGTCGGTGCGCATATTCTGGGACCAGATGCGGGCGAAATGGCGCAGCTCCTTGCGATTCCGATCAAGGCAGGCTGCACGAAGGATGATTTCGACCGGACCATGGCGGTGCACCCGACAGCCTCGGAAGAACTGGTGACGATGTACAAGCCGAGCTACCGCATCGTGAATTGCGAGCGCGTTGACTGATGTATGATATCGAGACTTTGGCGAAAAATGGCGAACTTGTCGCCTATTTCGGTTATGGCTCGCTGGTAAATCGCAATACACTTCGCACCAATATCGTCCATGCCATTCCGGCAAGGCTGCATGGCTGGCGCAGGCTATGGCGCCCGCGCCCGGACATGCCGGGCTTTCCCGCAGCGCTGTTATCGGTACGCCGGGAGGAGGGCGCCAGCGTTGATGGTTTGCTGGTGTTCGATCATCTGGACAATCTGCCTGCGGTCGACCTGCGAGAGGCGCATTATCACAGGCGCAGCGTCCTCCTGGAACATGTCGAGACCAGAACGCCGTTGCTGGATGGATGTCCGCTCTTTGTCTATGAGGCACAGCACGACGTGCCGCTACACCCCGAACCACCTCGCATCCTGCAGTCCTATCTCGATGCGGTCATGCAAGGCTTCCTGATTGAACATGGTGACGCGGGACTTGCCCGCTTCGTCCAGGAAACGCATCACTTCGACACGCCCATCTACAAGGATCGTGCCGCGCCGGCATATCCGCGCGCCGTTTCACTCAATGACCGCGAAACCAGCCTGTTCGACAGGTTGCTGGCCGATCGTGGTGCACTCTTTATTGAAGTTCCCAGAGGCGGATTAAGCGAAGTCGCCTAGGCGACTTGTGTCTCCTGCCGCAAGGTTGCGCCTTCCGGAACTTGCCCATGCAGCAGCCAGTCGATGACGGCTGGCCAAAGCGTTGCTTCATGGTGCTTGCGGAAAAAGCCGAGGTGGCCAACCGGAGCCTGGGCCTTCTGATCTGGCGAAAGCCACAATTCCCGGATGGCGGCGTTGTTGTAGTGGACAAGCAAGCCATCAACCGCCTTGCGGGTTCCCCAGACATCATCGGTAATGCCGACGGAAAGGATCGGAATACGCACCGACTGGAAATGTTGCGCTTCGGGTACCTTCGGGTCCGCAAACAGGAAATTCGGGTTGCGGCACCAGCGCGCCCAGTCGCGGAATACGCTGCCAGGGAGGGCTTCGCCCAATCCGCCCCATTTCGGCAATTTGCCGAGCGGAATGGTGAGCGGGACGCCAAGCAGGTTCATCTTGGCAAAGACGGCGAGGGGTTCTGCCGTATTGCGATAATACCCCGAAAGCGAGGCGAGTGTGGTGTAGCGCTGGAAGTCGGAGGAGCGGTTGCTGAGGCCAAGCGCAACGCCGCCAAAGGAATGACCTATGCCGACGAGAGATTGCGCGCCGGACATGCGTTTCAGAGTATCCAGCGCCGCAGGAAAATCCAGCGTGCCCCAGTCCTTCATGTTGAGACGCGCTTTCCACCCCTTCGGTGTGGCTGACCTGGCGACGCCCCTGTAATCATAGGTCAGTACATTCGACGCGCCGAGCTGGATCAGCCGGTCGGCGAAATGCCGGTAAAACCTGCCGGGAACAGCTGCGGCCGGCGAAATCAGGACCACCGGTCCATCGCCGTTCCCCTCGAATAACGTGCCGTGTAGCGGAAAGCCGTCCGAGGCCTCGAAAATGATATGGCGCATTGGTCGCTCCAATTTTGACCTTAACGTCAACGTAAATCAAAAATGTTAGCGCGACAACGGCCAATTCCCTTCGCCGTCCAGGGGCCCCATTCGTATCCAACTGTGAGTTTTGGACGTGGGTTAACAGGACTGGTATAACTGTCCCAATTGGACTATATGAGCGCCTTCCGGCGTGACCGGAAAGTCCCCAACAATCGCTACCGGTATGGAAAGCAAATAACAGGTGCAATAATGACCAAGAACTGGACACCGACTTCCTGGAGAGGCAAACCTATCAAGCAGGTGCCGTATTATCCGGACGCTCAGGCTGTGAGCGACGTCGAGGCCCGTCTTCGTACTTATCCGCCGCTGGTTTTTGCAGGTGAAGCGCGCAAGCTCAAGAAGCAGCTGGCTGCCGTTTCCAAGGGCGAAAGCTTTCTGTTGCAGGGCGGTGATTGTGCCGAAAGCTTTGCCGAACATGGCGCCGACAATATCCGCGACTTCTTCCGGGTATTCCTGCAGATGGCCGTCGTCCTGACGTTTGGCGCCTCAAAGCCCATCGTCAAGGTCGGGCGTATTGCCGGCCAGTTCGCCAAGCCCCGTTCCTCGGATACCGAGACGAAGAACGGCATCGAACTTCCGATCTATCGCGGTGACATCATCAATGGCACCGAGTTCACGGAACAGGCGCGAATTCCCGATCCGGCTCGCCAGGAAATGGCGTACCGCCAGTCGGCCGCTACGCTCAACCTTTTGCGCGCATTCGCACAGGGCGGCTATGCCAACCTGGAGAACGTGAACCAGTGGATGCTGGGTTTCGTTGCCGATAGCCCGCAAGGCGAACGCTATGGTTCGCTGGCCCGGCGTATCTCGGACACGATGGACTTCATGCGCGCTGTTGGCATCACATCGGAGACCAATGCGCAGTTGCGTGAAACGGATTTCTACACCAGCCACGAGGCATTGCTGCTTGGCTATGAAGAAGCTCTGACGCGCGTCGATTCTACTTCGGGCGACTGGTACGGCACGTCCGGCCACATGATCTGGATCGGCGATCGTACACGCCAGGCGGATCATGCCCATGTCGAATATTGCCGTGGCATCAAGAACCCGCTTGGTCTCAAGTGCGGCCCAACCCTGGAGGCCGACGACTTGATCCGTTTGATCGACCTGCTCAATCCAGCGAACGAGCCGGGCCGTCTGACCCTGATCAATCGCTTCGGCCACGACAAGGTCGGCGACCATCTGCCGAAGCTGATCCGCGCGGTGCAAAAGGAAGGTCGCAACGTGGTCTGGTCCTGTGATCCGATGCATGGCAACACGATCACGGCCAATGGCTACAAGACGCGGCCGTTCGACCGCATCCTGAAAGAAGTTGAGAGCTTCTTCGCGGTCCATCATGCGGAAGGAACCTATCCAGGCGGCATTCACATCGAAATGACCGGCAACAATGTGACGGAATGCACAGGCGGTGCGCGGGCGATTTCGGCAGAAGATCTGTCCGATCGCTACCACACCCATTGCGATCCCCGTCTCAATGCCGATCAGGCGTTGGAACTGGCGTTCCTCGTTGCCGAGCTTCTCAAGAAAGAACGTGACAGCCATCCGCAGAAGCTGGCCGTCAACGCCTGACCTGCTGGCATGAATGTAATATTGCAAAGGGCGGTCTTAGGGCCGCCCTTTGTTGTGGGTGACGTGCTCAATTCCAATTAGCCCGGTGTTTTGACTGGAGTTTTGCGTTTCAGGATTCTATCAAGGCACCATGGATACAAAACCCTCGCGCCGAATCCGCCTGACTGCGTCTTTCCGTTCATTTATGGAGAATGAGGCCTCCGGGGGCATCATTCTGATGGCGGTTGCCGCTTTGGCGCTGATCATTGCCAATTCACCGCTGAGCGAAGGCTATTTCGGTTTGCTGAAGACCTATGTCGGCGGCTTGAGCATACTGCACTGGATCAATGATGCGCTGATGGCCGTGTTTTTCCTTCTGGTCGGTCTCGAGATCAAACGAGAGATGATCAGCGGGCAATTGTCGAACTGGTCGCGCCGCGCATTGCCGGGATTTGCCGCAGTTGGCGGCATGCTTGTTCCGGCGCTGATCTTCCTTGCCTTCAATGAAGGGGATACGATCCGCGGCTGGGCAATCCCGTCCGCCACGGACATTGCCTTCTCGCTTGGTGTACTGTCGCTGCTTGGATCGCGCGTTCCATTGTCGCTGAAAGTGTTCCTGACGGCACTCGCCATCATCGATGACCTTGGCGCTGTGATCATCATCGCCCTGTTTTATTCCGAAGGGCTCAATGTCCCGGCTCTGGCAGGCGTGGCTGCTGTCTTTGGCATTTTGCTCGCGATGAATTATCTCGGCATGGTGCGGCTGTGGGCCTATCTTGTTCTTGGTGTCATACTGTGGATCCTGGTGTTCAAATCCGGCATCCACGCGACGATTGCCGGTGTACTGCTTGCGCTGACGATCCCCATGCGCGGCGAGAAGGGGCAGACGGATTCGCCCTTGCTGGAGCTTGAGCACGCCATACAGCCCTGGGTCGGGTTTCTCATTGTGCCGATCTTCGGTTTCGCCAATGCCGGTGTGTCGTTCGCCGGCATTTCGCTGTCCAACCTTGCAGATCCGGTTCCGCTTGGCGTTGCGGCAGGCCTGTTTTTCGGCAAGCAGTTCGGTGTTTTTTCTTTTGCTTGGGTTGCGATCAAATTGCGCCTTGCCGAACGCCCCGTAGGGGCAAGCTGGCTGCAAATCTACAGTGTGGCGATCCTGTGCGGCATTGGCTTCACCATGAGCCTGTTCATCGGGTTGCTTGCCTTTGCCAATTCGCCGCTGCTGCAGGATGAAACGAAGCTCGGCGTTCTGCTGGGGTCGCTGCTATCTGCTGTCGTCGGTGCAGCCCTGCTGCGCCTGTCGCTGGCGCGTCCGGCAAAGACGTGAATGCGAAAGGCGTCGTCCGCGGCGCCGTCTAAGTTTGTCCTCTGTAAACGGGAGGTTGTCATCATGGTCGAGTTGCGTCGGGGCTCATGCCTGTGCGGAAAAGTACATTTCGAGACGCGGGGTGGTAATGTACGCGGTGTCGTTTATTGCCACTGCTCGCAATGCCGCAAGCAAACCGGCCATTTCCTGGCTGCGACCAATGTTCAGGATGATTGCATCAGCATCTCCGGTGAGGAAAATCTCAGTTGGTACGAGGCGAGTGACTTCGCGCGCCGTGGTTTTTGCAAGAACTGTGGTTCGGTGCTTTTCTGGAAGGGTAAAACGCGCGACTATATTTCCATCATGGCCGGGGCATTCGATCATCCTTCCGGACTGCAGGGCGAGAGCCACATTTTTGTTGGGAACAAGGGCGACTATTACGAGATCGATGACGGTTTGCCACAATATGAAAAGGGCGGCGGCGGTGTCGTGGTGGCGGGGAACTAGCCGCTCAAAGGATTGACGTGCGCCAATCTCGCCTTAAAGCTGCCTGATCGGAAAATACGGGGACGGGGCATGCATCGGCTGGTAATGGCATTCATCAACTCCATGCGCGCGCTGAGGCATCTGGCGAAGCATGAACAGGCGGTCCAGCAAGAACTCATCCTCTTCTTCCTGTCGATACCCCTGGCAGCCGTTGTTGCGCCGACGGTGCTATCCTTCTTGCTCCTGACCGGATCGGTGTTGTTTCTGATCATGATCGAAGTACTCAACACCGGCATTGAGGCGGCTTGCGATGCGGTCTCCCTGGATTTTCATCGAGAAATCCAGATCGCCAAGGATTGCGGGTCTCTTGCTGTGCTGATTTCGATCATTCTGGTTGCAACGGTCTGGTTCTATACGCTCTGGACCGTGTTTTTTTCCTGATGCATGCTACCCTCCACATTGTTTATCGAACAACGAAATGCTAAATACTCAATATGAGCAAAAATCCCGACATTCTCCGTATCGCCATCGCTCAGCTCAATCCCGTGTTGGGCGACATCAAAGGCAACCTGGCAAAAGCCCGCGAGGCTCGCGCTGACGCTGCACGTCAGGGCGCCGATCTGGTGCTCTATACAGAGCTC
Source organism: Phyllobacterium zundukense (assembly GCF_002764115.1). Taxonomy (NCBI): domain Bacteria; kingdom Pseudomonadati; phylum Pseudomonadota; class Alphaproteobacteria; order Hyphomicrobiales; family Phyllobacteriaceae; genus Phyllobacterium; species Phyllobacterium zundukense. The sequence goes on from NZ_CP017940.1 coordinate 1,285,000, forward strand.
TTCATTTCCGGTTATCCGCCTGAAGATCTGGTGCTCAAGCGCGCCTTCATCGAAGCCTGCGAAAAGGCAGTGCAGGATTTTGCGCTGGATACCGCTGATGGCGGTCCGGGTGTCGTCATGGGCACGCCGCTGAAGCGCGAAACAGGCTTGCACAATTCGGTCATGGTGCTTGATGGCGGTAAGGTGATTGCCGAGCGTTTCAAGGTCGATCTGCCGAACTATGGCGAGTTCGATGAAAAACGTGTCTTCCAGGCTGGCCCCATGCCCGGTCCGGTCAATTTCCGCGGGGTGCGCATCGGCATTCCAATCTGCGAGGACATCTGGGGCGATCATGACGTCTGCGAAACGCTGGCGGAGAGTGGCGCGGAAATCCTCTGCGTACCCAACGGCTCCCCCTATTATCGCGGCAAGGTCGATGTGCGCTACCAGGTGGCTCTGCGCCAGGTCATCGAGACGGGACTGCCGCTGGTTTTTGCCAACCAGCTCGGCGGCCAGGACGACCTGATTTTCGACGGCGCTTCCTTCGCTTTCAATGCGGACAAGAATCTTGCATTCCAGATGTCGCAGTTCGAGGAGCAGCTGATCGTCACCACGTGGAGGCGCAGGGCCAATGGCTGGACGTGCCATGAAGGACCGATGTCGAGGATTCCGGAGGGCGAAGAGGCGAACTATCGCGCCTGCATGCTGGGCCTGCGTGACTATGTCAACAAGAATGGTTTCAAGGATGTCGTGCTCGGCCTTTCCGGCGGTATCGACTCTGCAATCTGCGCTGCGCTTGCGGTGGATGCACTGGGCGAGGAGCGTCTGCGCGCCGTCATGATGCCTTACACCTATACGTCGAAGGACTCGCTGAAGGACGCCGAGGATTGCGCCCGCATGCTCGGCTGCCGCTACGACATCGTGCCGATTTTTGAGCCCGTACAGGGCTTCCTCAAGGCGCTGGGACCCACGTTCGAGGGCACAAAGGAAGGCATCACCGAGGAAAATCTGCAGAGCCGCGCACGCGGCACGATCCTGATGGCGATCTCCAACAAGTTCGGCTCCATGGTGGTGACCACGGGCAACAAATCGGAAATGTCGGTCGGCTATGCCACGCTCTATGGCGACATGAATGGCGGCTACAATCCGATCAAGGACCTTTACAAGATGCAGGTCTACGCCATGTCGGAATGGCGCAACAACAATGTCCCCGCCGGTGGTCTTGGCCCTTCGGGCGAGGTTATCCCGGTGAACATCATCAAGAAGGCACCCTCGGCGGAACTGCGTGAAAACCAGACCGACCAGGATTCGCTGCCGCCTTATCCGGTTCTCGACGATATTCTGGAATGCCTCGTCGAGCACGAAATGGGCGTCGATGAAATCGTCGAGCGTGGTCATGAACGCGCGACGGTCGAGCGTATCGAACACCTGCTCTACATTGCCGAATACAAGCGCCGGCAATCTGCGCCAGGCGTGAAGGTGACGAAGAAGAATTTCGGCCGCGATCGCCGTTATCCCATTACCAACCGGTTCCGCGATCGGCAGAATGGCCACTGATGCCGGTGATTCAGACACAAGGGATTCAAGTTTTTCTTCTATTCGAACGAAGGCAATCCGCGCGAGCCGGTGCATCTGGCATACAATGATGGTTTCAATGCTAAAATTCTGCGTGAATTGAATGAACTCGTGGAACAGCGGCATAAAGTAATAACAGGAGCGTGGCATGAATTCTTTGGTGAAAGCTGAGGCCGTGCGCTTCGACGATGACAGCATGTGGCTGGAACTCTCCGATGGTCGTACGCTTGGTGTTCCGCTTGTGTGGTTTCCCCGTCTCCTGCATGCCACGGCCGAACAACGCAGCAATGTGCGCATAAGCTCTCGCGGTCTGCATTGGGAAACGCTGGACGAGGATATTTCGGTCGCCTGCTGGCTGGTTATGGCGACCAGACCAAACCGCGCCACCCCACAAAAGCAGCGTAGTCGAGCCAACTGTTGCAATCTGGCCGCACCAAAATTCGAAAAGCGAATGCTTAAAAAACAGGCGCTTGGCGTGCGAGAACGATTCACCTATAAGCGATCTTCCGGCAATGAAGACCGGGAGGTTCTCGAATGACAGCTTTTTCCATGTCCCCGCGGGGCGGCGCTCGTTCCTGACACGTGATGACGAGAGGTCTTGCGACTTCTCGATTGACTTCACGAAGTCAAGGTAACTCATCGCCAACATTGGCCTTTCCTGTATCCAGGCGAGTCGCCAAATCAATCATGCCGTACTGATTCTTCGTCCTTTTCACGGCATTCTTGTCTGAATTTTCTATTGAGGCCGGTGCGCTTGGCACTGGACATTCATCATGTCTTTTTTTCGATTCAACCTGCGCGGTGGTGCATTCCGCAGCGTTCTTGGATTCACCTGGAAACATTGGCAAAAGCAGCCGGTGCGTCTGGCCGTCATTCTTGGTGCGGTGTTGCTTTCGACACTGGCCGACGTATTGACGCCGCTCTATTCGGGGCGGCTCGTCGATGCGGTTGTCAATGGCCACGCCACGGAGGCAGTGGTCTGGAATGCTGCTATCGCCGCGTTCTCGACGCTGCTTGCCCTGTCACTGGGTGCCATCATCCTGCGGCACATCACCTTCATAGCTGTGGTCGACCTGACACTTAAAATGATGTCCGATATCGCTTCGGCTGCGTTCTACCGCATCCAGCGCTTCTCGACCGACTGGCATGCCAACAGCTTCGCAGGCTCGACGGTGCGCAAGGTGACGCGTGGCATGTGGGCGCTCGACCTCTTGAACGATACGCTGCTGCTCGCGCTGTTCCCATCCATCGTCATGCTTGTCGGCTCGACGGCATTGATGGCCTGGTACTGGCCGCTGATGGGCGTGATCATCGGCATTGGATCGCTGGTCTTTGTCTCGGTTACGGTGATGATGTCGCTCGGCTATGTCGCACCGATGGCAAGCCTTGCCAATCGCTGGGATACCAAGCTTGGCGGGTCGCTCGCCGACGCTGTCAGCTGCAACATGGTGGTGAAGGGGTTCGGTGCGGAAAGCCGTGAAGATGCGCGCTTTGCCAAGGTTCTGACCAAATGGCGGGACCGAACGGCCCGCACCTGGGTCCGCGGCACGCGCAACGGCACGACCCAAGGCTCGATGCTGCTGGTGCTTCGGGCTGCTGTCATCGGGTTTGCGCTGATCCTGTGGTCGAAGGGGCAGGCAAGTGCGGGTGATATCACCTTTGTGCTGACCTCCTTCTTCATCCTGCAGGGTTACCTGCGGGAAGTCGGGATGCACATCCGCAATTTGCAGCGTTCGGTCAATGACATGGAGGAGCTGGTTGATATCCAGAGTCAGCCGCTTGGCATTGAGGACCGGCCCGGCGCCAAGCCGATCCGGATCACCAATGGCAAGATCGAGTTCGACAATGTGACCTTCCTCTACGGTGCACACCGTCTGCCGCTTTATGACCGGTTCTCGGTGACGATCCGGGCAGGTGAGCGGGTGGGGCTGGTCGGTCATTCCGGTTCGGGCAAGACGACTTTCGTCAAGCTCATCCAGCGTCTGCATGACGTGAAGGCCGGTCAGATCCTGATTGACGGTCAGGATATTGCCGGCGTCCGCCAGGCTTCGCTGCGTCAGCAGATCGCCATCGTGCAGCAGGAGCCGATCCTGTTTCACCGGTCCCTGGCGGAAAACATCGCCTATGCGCGGCCCGGTGCCACGCAGGAGGAGATCGAGGAGGCTGCAAGGCAGGCAAGTGCGCATGACTTCATAACGGCTCTGCCGAAGGGGTACAGCACGCTGGTGGGTGAACGTGGTGTCAAGCTTTCCGGCGGTGAGCGGCAACGTGTGGCCATCGCGCGGGCGTTCCTTGCTGATGCTCCTGTTCTCATTTTGGACGAGGCAACCTCTAGCCTCGATTCAGAATCGGAAGTGCTGATCCAGCAAGCGATGGAACGTCTGATGCTCGGACGGACGACGCTGGTGATTGCTCACCGTCTGTCGACCGTACGTGCGCTCGACCGGCTCCTGGTCTTCGACCATGGCCGGATCGCCGAGGAAGGCAACCATGAAGCCCTGATCAGGCTCAATGGCGGTATCTACCGCAGCCTGTTTGAGCGGCAGGCGCTTGAGCTGACCAAGGGGCTTGTCCTCAACGATGACTAAGAATATGGGCCGCGTGCAAGCGCGGCCCATATTGCCAATTGTAGCGGCATCCGATATGCCCCAAGCATGACCATCACCGTCCGTTTTGCACCATCTCCGACCGGTTACATCCACATTGGCAACACGCGGATTGCCTTGTTCAATTGGCTGTTCGCTCTGAAAAACAACGGCCGATTCATCCTGCGCTTTGACGATACGGATACCGTACGCTCCAAAACCGAATATGCCGAGGCGACGATCGCCGACCTTGACTGGCTGGGTATCAAGCCGGCGCTGATCGAATACCAGTCGAAGCGTATTCCGAACTATGACGCTGCAGCCGAGAGGCTCAAGGCATCGGGCCTGCTTTATCCCTGTTATGAGACCGCCGAGGAACTGGAGCGCAAGCGCAAGCTGCGTCTGGCCCGCCGCCTGCCGCCAATCTATGGCCGGGATGCCCTGAAGCTGACGAGTGCCGACAGGGTAAAGCTTGAGGCCGAGGGTCGGCGTCCGCATTGGCGCTTCCTCCTGCCCAACTTCAAGGACGATCCCTTTTCGGTAGCGAGGACCGAAGTTCACTGGGACGATCTTGTGCGAAGCAGGGAAACGGTCGATCTCTCCTCGCTGTCCGATCCGGTCCTGGTGCGTGAAGACGGCACCTATCTCTATACGTTTACATCGGTCGTGGATGACATCGACATGGGGATCTCCCATATCATCCGCGGTAACGATCATATCACCAATAGTGGCGTTCAGATTGCGATCATCGAGGCTCTGGGGGCGAAGGTTCCCAATCTCGGCCACATCAACCTTCTGACCACGGCGTCGGGCGAGGGGATTTCCAAGCGTACCGGGGCGCTCTCGATCGGCAGCTTGCGTCGTGACGGTTATGAACCAATGGCTGTTGCCAGCCTGGCGGTACTGATCGGTACATCGGAAAACGTCACTGCCGTACCCAGCATGGATGCGCTTGCAGCGATTTTTGATCCTGCGGCGACGTCAAAATCCGCATCGAAGTTCGACCCGGCCGACCTCGATGCGCTCAATCGCGCCCTCATCCACGCAATGCCCTATGCTCAAGCGAAGGATCGCCTTACAGCGCTTGGCATCGAGGGTGACCGGGCCGAGGAATTCTGGCTCGCGGTACGCGGCAATCTTTCACGCGTTTCGGATGCGTCGCTTTGGTGGAAGATCATCAAGGACGGCCCGGCAGCGGATGAGCAACTTGCCGAAGAGGATCGCGATTTCGTTCGCGCAGCCTTTGATTTGCTGCCGCCTGAGCCTTGGAACCGCGACACCTGGAAACAGTGGACGGATGCCGTGAAAGCCCAAAGCGGGCGCAAAGGCAAGCCGCTGTTCATGCCGTTGCGTGTCGCGCTTACTGGGCTGACTTCTGGTCCGGAGCTTGCCGACTTGCTGCCCCTGCTTGGTCAGGAAGGAACGTTGGCCCGACGACCCTGACCTTGCGGTTGGGATCGATTGGCTTGTCTTCGGTCAACGGTTTTGGTTTGTCGGCCTTAGTGGTCGCTGGCTCGCCCAACTGGATAATTGACGATGGTTTTGCAGCTGGCGCTGCCGTGGGTGCAGGCTCCCCTGGCTTGCTTTCAACCGGGCTTGCCGGTTCTGCCTTCGCCTCGACCGGCTTGGTTTGCGCAGGTTCGGGAGTCGGCGCAGGCTTAAGTGGTTCCACGGGCACTTGCTGCGGATTTCCCAATGTCTTGAAATTTCCAGCCGGTTTCTGGCAGGCGCATTGCGGCGTCGCTGTGGCGCCGACGCGCTTGAACATGAACGCGTTCGGCATGTTCTTGTAAACATCACCCTTAAGCGAAATCATCGTTTCAGGATTTTGCTTTTCGGTCGGCTGATAAAACAGTTTGGCGCCTGGGCACTGAGCCTGACATTGAGCCTGATCGCGCGAGAAATTCTCGGCGCCAGTGTCGTAGGAAATCGGGAAATAATAGCCGTCGCATGTGCGGACACACAGGGTCTGGTAGCGGCCGCCATAGACCGGCGCCGTGCTCATTTCCGGCTCGATCGCTTCGGGCTCTTTTCCGAGGATATCGTATGAGGGTGGCTGCGCTGCTTCGCGCTGTGGCTCTTCGCGCAGTGGCCTGTCCCGTTGGGGCTCCTCGTAAAGCGGAGTGTCACGCTGAGGTTCCTCACCTATTGGCCCATCGACGACAGGGCAATCATTTGCATCAAGCGCCGCCTCAACCCGGTCGCGCCGGAGTGTGAGCTCATAATCGTCCGGATCGGCACCGCTGTTGAGCTGATCAAGTCGCTGCTGCATCCGCGCGCAAATATCTGAAGTTGCAAAGGACAGCTGTGTTGTCGCCAGAATGGCTCCAATGGCGAAGACAACGAGATGGAATGTCCGGTACATACAGCGGCCTGGGGTTGTTATGCGCATTCGAGATGAGCGAATGCGCATGAACCATCCATGACCATGCGGCAGCAATAAGACATTGAGGTCCTATTCAACGCGCTGTGATGCCTCCACAACCGCCAGCGCCGTCATGTTGACGATACCGCGCGAGGTTACGGACGGCGTCAGGATATGCGCAGGCTTGGCTGCGCCGAGCAGGATCGGGCCGACATGCAGTGCGTCGGTTACCGTCTTGACGACGTTGAGCGTGATGTTTGCCGCGTCGAGATTGGGGAAAACCAGCAGGTTGGCCTCGTCACTCAGACGTGAATGGGGCAGCACGCGCTCGCGCAGGACCTGCGAAAGGGCCGAGTCGCCATGCATTTCGCCGTCCTGTTCCAGTTCCGGTGCCTTTGCCCGCAGGATTTCCGATGCGGTTCGCATTTTTGCGGCGCTTTCGGAATCGCGTGAGCCGAAATTGGAATGAGACAGCAAAGCAGCCTTTGGCTCGATGCCGAAACGGCGGATTTCATTGGCGGCAAGGACGGTCTTTTCGGCGATTTCTTCGGCGGTTGGATCAATGCTGACATAGGTGTCGGTCAAGAAGAGCACGCCTCGCTGTGAGATAAGCAGACTCAAGGCAGAGAAATTGCGTATGCCTTCCGACTTGCCGATGATCTGGTCGACATTGCGCAGGTGCCGTTCGAAACGGCCCTCTAGACCGCAAATCATCGCATCGGCTTCACCGCGAACGATGGCAAGAGCTGCGATGGCCGTACTGCTGCCGCGAACGACGGTTCGCGCCACTTCCGGCGTCGTGCCGCGCCGTCCGGTCAAGCTGACCAGGAGATCGACATAGTCGCGGTAGCGCGGATCATCTTCCGGATTGATGACATCGAAATCCGTGCCGATCTTGATCTTCAGCCCATAGCGCTGCAGGCGCGATTCGATGACCTGGGGACGCCCGATCAGGGTAGGGACGGCGATGCCTTCTTCCAGCACCACTTGCGCAGCGCGCAGTACGCGCTCGTCTTCGCCGTCCGAATAGATGACACGCTTCTTCTCGGCAGTTTTCGCCGCCGTGAAAATTGGCTTCATGATCAGGCCGGAGCGGAAAACAAAACGGTTCAAGCGGTCCAGATAGACGTCGAAATCTTCGATCGGACGCTCCGCGACACCTGTTTCCATGGCCGCCTTGGCGACTGCCGGGGCAATGCGCAGGATGAGACGCGGATCGAAAGGTGACGGAATGAGGTAATTGGGTCCGAAGGTTGGCGTCTCGCCGGAATAGGCGCGGGCGGCGACGTCGGATGGCTCTTCACGGGCGAGCGCGGCAATGGCCTTCACCGCGGCCATCTTCATTTCTTCGTTGATCGCCCGCGCACCGCAATCGAGTGCGCCACGGAAGATATAGGGGAAGCAAAGAACATTGTTGACCTGGTTGGGGAAATCCGACCGGCCGGTGCAGATCATAGCGTCGGCACGCGCAGCGCGTGCCTCTTCCGGCATGATTTCCGGATTGGGATTGGCGAGCGCCATGATCAGCGGGTTGGGCGCCATCTGTTTCAAGAGTTCGGGCTTCAATACACCGGCAGCGGAAAGGCCGAGGAACACGTCGGCGCCGCCAATGACATCGGCAAGAACGCGCGCGTCGGTCTTTTGCACATAGACTGACTTCCAGCGGTCCATCAGCGTGTTGCGGCCTTCATAGACAACGCCGTCCAGGTCGCAGACCCAGATGTTTTTCCGGTCCGCACCGAGCTTCACCAGAAGGTTGAGGCAGGCGAGGGCGGCCGCACCTGCGCCGGACGCAACGATCTTGACCTTGGACAAGTCTTTTCCGGCGAGCTCCATGCCGTTGAGAATGGCCGCCGCCACGATGATCGCCGTGCCGTGCTGATCATCATGGAACACCGGGATATTCATCTTGGCGCGGAGCTGTTCCTCGACCTCGAAACATTCCGGCGCCTTGATGTCTTCAAGATTGATGCCGCCGAAGGTCGGTTCGAGTGCTGCTACCACATCGACGATCTTGTTGATTTCCTGGGCGTCGATCTCGATGTCGAACACGTCGATATTGGCGAATTTCTTGAACAGGACGGCTTTGCCCTCCATGACCGGCTTGGATGCGAGCGGTCCGATATTGCCAAGGCCGAGAACGGCAGTGCCGTTGGAGATGACGGCCACAAGATTGGCGCGGCTCGTATAATCCGCTGCCGTCGCGGGATCCTTGTGAATGGCGAGACATGGCGCAGCAACACCGGGCGAATAGGCGAGCGCCAGGTCGCGCTGATTGCCCAGTGTCTTCGTAGCCTGGATTTCCAGCTTACCCGGTTGAGGAAAGCGATGATAAAACAGGGCGCTTTCTTCAAGATCAGAGCTGCTGGGTACGTTGTCCTTGGCCATGGATAATGTCCTCCGGGGAATTGGCTCGTCGTCATAAACTCGCGTATCAATTTGTTTAGCACGCATAAATAACAGCGTGAGGCATAAATGAAGTCTATTTTGTTACAAGTGTTTATCTTCAGAAAACACGCACTTTTCCGCGCCGTCATAAGACTGTGACATGAATCGGGTTTGTGTCAGCGCAACTGGACGCATTTGCGTCAGCGCTGAACGGAGATCAGCATCATGGTCGAGAACGAGGCCCGTAAGTTTCGCACACTCTTTCTATCCGATGTTCATCTCGGATCGAAAGGCGCAAAGGCGAGTTTTCTCCTGGATTTTCTGAAATACCATGATGCCGATACGATTTATCTGGTTGGCGATATTGTCGATGGCTGGCGCCTGCGGCGCAACTGGCATTGGCCGCAGGAACACAATGATATCGTCCAGAAGCTTTTGCGCAAGAGCCGCAAGGGCGCCCGCATCCTCTATATCGCCGGGAACCATGACGAGTTCCTGCGTGATTTTCAGGGAACGCATTTCGGCGGCATCGAAGTCATGGACCGGACGATGCACGAGACAGCAGATGGCAGGAAATTCCTCGTCATCCATGGCGACCAGTTCGATGTCGTCGTGCGCAACGCCCGGCACATCGCCTATCTTGGCGACTGGGCCTACGACGCGGCGCTCGCCATCAACACGGTCATGAACAAGGTGCGGCGCATGCTCGGCTTGCGCTACTGGTCTTTTTCGGCCTGGGCAAAATTTCGTGTCAAGAAAGCCGTGAACTTTATCGGTTCGTTCCAGACAGTGGTTTCCGATGAAGCACGGCGTATTGGCGCTGACGGCGTGATTTGCGGTCACATCCACCATGCTACGATCGAGCAGATCGATGGTATTGAGTACATCAATACTGGCGACTGGGTGGAGAGCTGCACCGCCATTGTCGAACATCATGATGGTCGGATGGAGCTTCTGTCGTGGACGCATCTTATCGGCGAGCAGGCCGGTTTCGCACCGGTCGTTCGTTTGGACGACAAGCGTCCAAAGGCGGCGAATGCGGCCTGAGCGAAGCGCCCAGCCAAAACGGCTTGTCATTGTTTCGGACGCCTGGCACCCCCAGGTGAATGGTGTGGTGCGGACGCTGACCAAGCTGCGCGAGCAGATGGAGGTGCGCGGCTTTGAAGTGACGATCATCTCGCCCGCAGATTATCGTTCAGCTCCCTGCCCGACCTATCCGGAAATCCGCCTCGCATTGACCTACCCGCTCGCAGTCAAGGCGCGGATAGAGGCGCTCCAGCCGGCTTTCGTCCATATCGCCACGGAAGGCCCGCTCGGTATCATGGCGCGGCGGGCTTGCTTGAAGAACAAATGGCGCTTTACCACCAGCTTTCATACGCGCTTTCCAGAATACCTGCGCGAACGGCTGCCGGTCCCGCTTTCCTGGTCCTATCGTTTCCTGCGGCGCTTTCACAATGCCGCTGAAACCTGCCTCGTTCCCACGCAATCGATCCATGACGAACTGCTGGCGCGAGGCTTCGACACGCTCAAGGTGTGGACTCGCGGCGTGGACCGCGAACTCTTTCGGCCCCAGCCGGACGTGGATCTCAAACTGCCGCGACCGATTTTTCTCTGTGTCGGCCGGGTTGCTCCGGAAAAAAACCTCGAAGCGTTCCTGTCTCTCGATCTGCCCGGAACCAGGCTTATCGTCGGCGATGGTCCTGATCTGGAAGAGTTGAAGCGGAAATATCCAAAAGCAGTATTTGCGGGCAAGAAAGAGGGTGAAGAGCTTGCCCGTCTCTATGCTGGGTCCGATGTCTTCGTTTTCCCCAGCCGCACCGACACATTCGGTCTGGTGCTTCTGGAGGCGATTGCCTGCGGTCTTCCGGTCGCTGGCTATCCCGTACCCGGTCCAAAGGACGTTATTGGCGCCTCCGGGGCAGGTGTTCTGTCAGACAACTTGCAGGAAGCCGCCTTGGGTGCGCTGGAAATGGGGCGGGTCGACCCGGACGTCAGGCTCCAGGGGTTCAGCTGGGAAGCCTGCGCCGATATTTTCGAAAGCGTGCTGACGACAATTGGCGGTACGAGGGAGCTCGCGGCAAGCAAGTTGAAATCCAGTCGCGCTGTTTCGGCGCGGTAAAGGAATTCATCTTCCGGCAGCTTTTCGCGGCCGTCCGCCTTTCGCGCCATTTGCTCTGGAAGCTATTGCCTTTGCCGGTGATGTGGCCTGTCCGGCCCGTCGTGCTAGGTACGCTTGTGTCCCAAAAATACCTGAGACCAAGCCTGCAACTGTAAAATCAGTATCAAGCTCTTCCCAATGTAGACCAAACCCGTCGCCGATGATTTCGACTGCCGCAAGTTGATCAGCCGTTGCAGTTTCGAGATTCTGCGCGAGGTGTGGCGGAAACGAGAACGTCGATTCATTCACCAGATCGATGACGATACGGTCGCTTTCGCGATCATAATAGGCATTACGGGCTCGTGGTTCGGTTTCTCGCTCTCTTCTGCCACGCTCCCCTGCGGCATCGATTTCGGCATCGGTCAATTCAGCCATGAAAGTCTCTCCACTTTGCGAGCAAAAAGATTTGATGTTCATTCACAATGGCAATCGCGCGTCGAACATCATTCCGCTTCATTTTATAATGCGAAATCAAGTAAGGCCTGCCGTCAGCTCCCGCCAAACCAATTTTGGCATGACGATCGCCGAATACATGCACATGTGGCGGTTCATGGTCATTCAAAAAAATAGCCACGCTCAGCCCGTATTCCCGATAGACGATAACCATTCTTAATATAACCTATCGTGTTGGGTTTTTCAAATTCAGGAACTGATGGGAAAAGCTCTGATGGGCCAACAACTGTGAAGGGCGTGAATTTGGAGTTCAATTGGCACAAAGTCTAAATTGGGAAGGAAATCGCATAACAAATTCCGAGCGTTTCTAGGCGCTTGGGAAATTTCGTGTTAGTTCGAAAATTCAGGCAACGCAGGGTTGCGATTCTGCCTGGGCCATTCTGATCTTCCGAAAGTCCCTCGAATGATAGCCGCCGCCTCAGCGGACACTTACCAGGAGAAGCCGCCTCGATTCGAGCTGCGGGTTGCACTGGCCTATTTCGCAATTTTCATGTCAAGCGGATTGCACCTGCCGTATTTTCCGCTGTGGCTCGAATATCGGTCCCTGACGCCGACGCAAATCGCCATCGTCCTGTCCATGCCGCTATTCGTGCGGGTCATTGCAGCACCGCTGGTTTCGATGCTCGCGGACCGCTCAAACGACCGGGCGCATATTCTGAGCATAGCAACGGCACTAGCCGCTATCGTCGCTGCATTTTACTTTGTGCCATTCGGTTTCATCGGAATTCTCATCGTTTCACTGATGCTGGCGCCACCATGGACCTCGCAGGTGCCGCTTGCCGATACGATCGCTTTGTCAGGCGTGCGCCGCTACGGCGCTGATTTTGCCAGAATGCGCGTCTGGGGATCGATCTCGTTTCTGCTCACCTCCTTCGTGGGCGGCATATTCATCCAGAACGTGGGCGAACACATCATTCCATGGGCACTGATGGGCACGCTGATTGCTGCCTGCGTCATGAGCTTCGTTGTGCCGCGCATCGGCAAGCCGCGCCGCCTGTCTCCTCTTTCCGATGTCGATATTGCGGACGCGGGCAGGGCACTGCGCAGGCCAGCCTTCGTCACCTTTCTGATTGCCACCGGCATTACCCAGGCCAGTCATGCCTATGGCTATAGTTTCTCCGCGATCTATTGGAAATCGATCGGTATCGAGGAAACCATGATTGGAACGCTGTGGTCGATTTCCGTCGTGGCGGAAGTGATCATGTTCACCTGTTTTCGCCGGCTTTTCGGCCGCCTTCATCCGGCCAAAGTCCTGATGATTGGCTCGACAGTGGCGATGTTCCGCTGGGCCGTTTTTCCGCTCATTGCGCCAGGCGGCCTCGGCGTTACCGGGTTTCTCGTGGTCCAGAGCCTGCACGCCTTTTCCTTTGCACTTTCATTCCTTGGCATGCAGAAAATGATAGCGCTGACGATACCCGAGGAACGCGGTGGCACGGCGCAGGGTCTATCGACCTTCTTTATCGGCACAGCGCTGGCAATCGTCACAATGGCTTCCGGCCCGCTCTACAGCGCGACGGGCATTTACGGCTTCTATGTGATGGTCGTGCTCGCGGCTTGCGGTCTGACGCTTGCCAATGTCTCGCTGAAACTGGAACAACGAGAAGCCTAGCCCCACAATTCTGGTTTGGGCGGTGAAACGCGACTGCCATTGAATACCAGACCTGGCTTGCGGTCGTCTTTCAAGATCAGCGGACCATCGAGATCCACGAAATCCGCGTCCTGGGCAACGAGCACTGCAGGAGCCATCGCCAGCGACGTTCCGACCATGCAGCCGACCATGATGCCAAAGCCAAGCTCGCGGGCGCGCTTCTGCATGCGCAGCGCCTCGGTCAGGCCACCTGTCTTGTCGAGCTTGATGTTGATACTGTCATAGCGGCCAAGCAATGTGTGCAGATCGTCCGTGCCATGGGCGCTCTCGTCGGCGCAGACCGGCACCGGGTGCGGTATGCTCGCGAGGATCGCGTCGTTTCCGGCAGGAAGAGGCTGCTCTATCAGCACCACGCCGGCCTTTGCCGCCGCCAGCATATTTTCGACGATGTTGTCGTTGGTCCAGCCCTCATTCGCATCGATGATCATGCGGCTTGAGGGTGCGGCTTCGGCGACGGCGCGGATGCGCTCCGCATCGTTCTCGCCGCCAACCTTTACCTTGATCAAGGGGCGGTCGGCGAAGGCCCTTGCAGAGGCAGCCATTGCCTGCGTATCGCCAAAGGAGATTGTGACTGCCGTCGTCAGGTCGCGCAGAGGCGAAGCACCGGCAAGATCGGCAACAGACATGCCACTGCGCTTGGCCTCGAGATCCCACAATGCACAATCGATCGCGTTACGGGCGGCACCAGCGCTGATCAGGGTTGATAGATCCCGCCGCGTTGCGCCGTTGATCAAGGCATCACGCAGCTTTTCGATCTCGGCACAAACAGAGTCCAGGCTTTCGCCATATCGGGCATAGGGTACGCATTCGCCGCGTCCCGCATAGTCGCCATTGGTCAGAATGCAGACCACGACAGCAGCCTCTGTTTTCGAGCCGCGCGAGATCGTAAACGTCCCCGCTATGGGCCAACGCTCAACCGTTATCTCCATTTTCAGTGCCATTTTACACGCCTTAATTGTTCAAGTGACATCAGCCAAGAGACTCGATATGTGTGTGTGATGTTGACCGATAGAGCAAACAATTCAAGTGCTTCTACCGCAGCGCCGCCTCACGTTGAATTCAGCAAGGATGGTGATCGCGCGACGATCGCCCTTTCCGGTGCATGGACCACACGTAATGTCCGCCGCGTCGACGAGCGCATGCGTGAAATTGGTCACGACAATGGCTTTTCCAGTGCTGTGATCGATCTTTCGGGTGTCGAATTGCTGGATACAGCCGGCACCTGGCTGGTTGAACGTTTGCGCACCACGTTTGAAAAGGCGGGCAAACAGGTCACGATCGAAGGGCAATCCGCAAGTTGGGGCGCCCTGTTCGAGGCAGTGGGTGAAGCTGCGGCAGCCCCCGAGGACATTGTTCCAGTCCAGCATACGTCGCTGCTGATTCGCTTTCTGGAGACGATCGGCAAGACCGTCTATGCCTTTGGCGGCGATTTTATCAAATCCATGCATATCCTCGGTGCGACCGTACGCGGCGCCCAGATGAAGGGGAGTGGCCGCAGCGGTATCAGGCCCGCAGCCATTGTCCATCAGATCGACAGCATGGGTATCGGTGCCGTGCCCGTGGTCGTCCTGATGTCGACGATCATCGGAGCAATCATTGCGCAGCAGGGCGCATTTCAGTTGCGCTATTTCGGCGCCGAGATTTTCGTGGTCGATCTCGTCGGTATTCTAGTGTTGCGTGAGATCGGGGTGCTTCTGACAGCGATCATGATTGCGGGCCGGTCCGGCAGCGCGATCACCGCCGAAATCGGCTCGATGAAGATGCGCGAAGAAACTGACGCGCTCACAGTCATCGGCCTCAATCCGGTTGGTGTCCTGGTGTTCCCGCGCCTCGTGGCGCTGGTCATTTCCCTGCCATTGCTGACGATCATCGCCGACTTCGCTGCCCTTGCCGGCGCAATGGCAATCACCTGGGCTTACTCCGGCATCACACCGGATGCATTCATTCAGCGGTTGCGCGACGCCATCGATCTGTCGAGCTATCTGGCCGGTCTCATCAAGGCACCTTTCATGGCGATGATCATCGGCATCATGGCTTCGGTGGAAGGCATGAAAGTTGGCGGCAGTGCAGAGTCGCTGGGACAGCGCGTCACTGCGTCCGTGGTCAAATCCATTTTCGTCGTTATCGTAGTCGATGGTATTTTCGCGATCTTCTACGCATCGATCAATTTTTGAGCCAGGACCGCCAGGGCGCATGACTCCGACAGCAAACAGACAGGACCACGAGCGAGAGGCAAAGGAAGTCATCCTTTCGGTAAAGGATGTCAGCGTTTCATTCGGCGCGTCGAAGATCCTCGATAATCTGTCACTTGACGTTTATCGCGGCGAGATTCTTGGCTTTGTCGGCGCATCCGGTACGGGCAAGTCGGTACTGATGCGGGCAATTTTAGGCCTGAACCAGAAGCAAAGCGGCAAGATCAGCATATTCGGTCACGACATTGACCGTGCTTCGGAGCAGGAGAAGCTCGGCGTCGACATGCGCATGGGCGTGCTTTTTCAACATGGTGCGCTGTTCTCGTCGCTGACTGTGATGGAGAATATTCAAGTGCCTATGCGCGAGTATCTCGATATTCCGCAAAGGCTGATGGATGAACTCGCGCGCCTGAAGATTGACCTGGTCGGACTAAAGCCCGATACGGCGGAAAAATACCCTTCGGAGCTGTCAGGCGGCATGATCAAGCGCGCTGCACTGGCCCGCGCGCTGTCGCTCGATCCCGAGATCGTCTTTCTCGATGAGCCGACCTCGGGTCTCGATCCGATCGGCGCTGCGGACTTCGACGAGCTTATCGCCAATCTGCGCGATACGATGGGGCTGACGGTCTACATGGTGACCCATGACCTCGACAGCCTGTTCGCAGTTTGCGACCGAATCGCGGTATTGGGTAAGAAGAAGGTTCTCGTTGAGGGAACCATCGAAGACATGCTGGCGTTTGATGATCCGTGGGTTCAGGAATATTTCCGCGGCAAGCGTGCACGCCAGATCGTCAGCAACGGCAAGAGCAGGCGGCGATCGGGAGGCGATCGGACCACGCCACAGCCCATCCAGGGGCAAGAGGGTCAGGTAAAGTAATCAATGGAAACCAAAGCCAACTATGTCCTGGTCGGTATTTTCACGCTGGTGATCTGCGCTCTTGCTTTCGGATTCGTCTATTGGATTGCCCGTTATGGCGACAGGAGCGAAACCGCTACCCTCGAAATTCGTATTGTCGGTTCTGTCACCGGCCTTTCCGAAGGCAGCCAGGTTCTTTTCAACGGCATCAAGGTCGGCAGTGTGCGGCGCCTGTTCATTGACGCCAACAATCCCGATGCGGTGATTGCTCAGACAGAAGTCAATGCAACCACACCGATCACTCGTTCGACCCAGGCGACGCTGGGTTTCGCCGGCCTGACCGGACAGGCCTTCATTGAGCTCAAGGGCGGCAAGCTCAACGAGCCGAATTTGCTTGAGGAAGCTGCCAAGGACGACCAGATCGCCCGCATGGACGCCGATCCTTCCGTGGTGAACAACCTGCTGCAAAAGGCGCAGACCATTCTTGAGCGTGTCGATGGCGCGGTGGGCTCGATCGAGAGCTTCATCACGGAAGTGAAGGGGCCACTTGTCGATACGGTCAACAATACGAAGAAGTTTACCGATGCGCTCGCCAACAATTCGGAGGTCATCGACAAGTTCAGTCAGAGCGCCGAGGATGTACAGGCGGTGGTCAAGGAGGCTCGGGAAATGATGACGCGCCTCAATTCGGCATCGACCCGGGTCGACGGCGTTCTGGCCAAGCTTGACAAGCAGCTTTCGGATCAGGATGGCAGCGTCGTCAGGGAAGCGCGTGAAACGATGCAATCCTATCGGGCAGTAGCCGACAATCTGAATGCGAAGCTCGGGCCGATCACAGACAATCTTAACCGGTTCTCCGGCCAGGGTCTGCGCGATGTGCAGGCGCTCGTCACTGAGAGCCGCCAATCGGTCCAGCGCATCGAACGGGCAATAACGGATCTGGAAAAAAATCCACAGCGCGTGATTTTCGGTGGTGGTGGCAATGTACCTGAATATGACGGCCGCACACGCCGTTGACTTTGGCAAGTTCGCATCGCATGAAAGGCTAACGGAATCATCACGTTTTCGCAGGGGCAGGGGCATTGGTGAATTCAAGAACGACAGTTGCCGCTCTGCTGATGGTCTTGTCCGTTTCAGCCTGCGCCAGCACCAAGAAGCTTGATACTTTTGATCTTTCCAGTGCCTCGCCTTCCGTGACTTCATCAAAGAAGCAGGGCCGCCAGATCCTGATTGCTGCACCATCCGCCCTGAAGGCGCTCGATGGCGAAAACGTCGTGGTCCGGTCCGGTCCGAATTCGATTTCCTTTCTTAAAGGTGCGCAGTGGGCCGACCGCCTGCCGAATATCGTGCAGTCGCGTCTGGCTCAGGCTTTCGAGAGCACAGGCCGTCTTGGCGGCGTTGGCCGTCCCGGCGATGGCCTTGCCATCGACTACCAGGTCATCAGCGAAATCCGCACCTTCAATATCGATGCCTCGGCCGGTGAAACCGGTGTGGTTGAAATCGCGATCAAGATCCTCAATGACAAGAATGGAACGGTTCGTGCATCGCGGGTTTTCCGCTCGACATCGCCAGTAGGCGGCACGGGTAATGCATCCTATATCGCCGCTCTTGATCGTGCATTCGACAATGCCACAAGCGAAATCGTGACCTGGACGCTGTCAGTTATTTAGCGGGTTATCTCCCTCGTTTTGCAAGCATGTTTCCCCCAAAATAAAAAACGCGGCTCTAAGGCCGCGTTTTTTTGTGTCGTTATGAACCTGTTTTTACCGCAGGCGGTTACTCGCATGTGCCAGCATCGTGTAAACCTTGCCGGTGTCTGACGTCAGGTAATTTTGCGTCATGACATTGTCGCGGTCGTTGCGGGTCACATCTTCGAGCAGGCGTTCGAAATCGTCCATGTAACGGTCGACGGCGCGGCGGAATTCGCTGTCCGCCTGATACTTGCGCTTGATCTCGTCAAATGTCTGCTGCCCCTTCAGCGTATAGAGGCGGCGGGTGAACACATTGCGCTCACCGGCACGATAGCGCTGCCAGAGCTCGACCGAAGCCTCGTGATCGATCGCACGGGTGATGTCGATCGACAATGAGTTGAGGGATTCGACAACCTGGCCGGGCGAACGGCCGCCGGCGTCAGGGGTCTTTGCCGTTGGCTCGACCTGTGCCTCGTCGCTCGAAGCGCGGCGAAGCAGATCCGACACCCAGCCATTGCCAGCAGGACGTGCAGGCGCCGCGTTGCCCCGTACGTCGAGGGTCCCGCGAATTGCCGGAGCTGCAGTTGCTGGTGCAGGTGCATTTGCCTGAGGCTGCGGCGCGGCGACAGGCTCGCTGCGTTGCTGAGGCTGAGCTGCGACAGCAACCGCTGCACGGGCCGAACCGCGTACTACGCGCGCTTCGCCGACATCGGTGAGGCGGCCGGATTTCTGAACGATTTCCGACAGTTCCTTCAGGGCGTTGATCTGCTCGGACACAGCCTTTCGCATTTGCGCGGTCGACTGCTTTGCCTCTTCTGGCATATCCATGACGCCGCGCTGCAATTCGGAACGGGTTTCCTCCAATTCTGCGCGGATAGCCGCGGAAGACCGGCGGATTTCGTCCGTTGCGTTGGCGAACTTCTGCGACGCCTGTTCGACGACTTCCGAGATCGAATTGCGGATCTGTTCGGTCGTCTGCGTCGCGCGGCCTTCGGCGCGATCGAAAGCCGAGGAAACCAGCGATTCGAACGAACGCATGGTTTTTTCGATGCCCTCGGATTTCGCAACCAGTCCGGCTGCAAGATTTTGCAGGGCTTCCTGGCGCTCATCGAAGGTCGAAGCGAGGTTCGTCTGCGATGCGTTGATCAGCTCGGACGCTGCATTGAGCATGCTGCCATGATCTTCGAAGCGCTTGGCGATGGAGGCGATGTCTGTCAGCGTTGAGTTCGACAGCTGTGACAGCTTGCCGAGATTGCCATCGATGAGGCGGGTCGAGGTCTGGAACGACTCTGCCGCCTTGGTCGCATTTTCGGCGAAGGCAGTTGTCGTATCCAGGAGACGTCCGTCGATGTCACCAAGATTCTTGGTAGCCATATCGATCAGCTCACCCAGCTTTGCGTTGGAAGCGGAGAGGCGGTCGATCAGATTGCTGACGTCGTCCGTGAGGCCCGCCTTCGCGGCCTGGACGGCCGTGATGGTTTCTGCCGTGCGGCTGGCGATGGCATTGATCAAGGCTGCATTTTCGACGCGCAGACGTTCCGTTGCCGCTGTTGTCGCTTCAACGAGCTGCGAAGCCAGCGTACGGCCATTGTCTGCGAGGCTGTCGACCAGAGGCTGTGCCGTATTGTCGAGGATGCCAATGATCTCCTGCGAACGGGCAGCGAGAACTTCATTGAGTTCGCGGGTGCTCTCGGCAAGCTTGGATGCAGTCGAATCCGTTGCCGCAGAGAAGCGCGCTTCAAGCGCTTCCAGATTGGCCGCAGCTTCACGTGCACGCTCACCAAGACGCATTTCTGTCTGCGCCAGGCTTTCGTTCATGCGCTGGCTGAATGCCTCGCCATGACCATCAAGCGCTTCGCCGGCCTTTTGTGCCTCGCCGGTAAGGGAAGAGGCGGCCTCGGAGATCTTGTCGCGCAGGCTGCGCGCAACGACCGAAGCGCTCTGCTCCAGCGACTTGCGCACATTGTCGACGCCGATGGCGAGCGCGTCCTGCATGGTCGTCGTGCGTTCATCGATGGTTCCGCCGTGGTTCTCGAAGGCTTTCGCCAGTACTTCGGCGCTGTCCTGGAGCACAGCCTGAAGCGCAACGGTGCGGTCGCTGATCGCACTGGCCTGATTGTCCAGCGTCCGGTCAAGCGCAGCTGTGCCCTGTTCCATGGCTGCCCGGATGCCGCTGATGCGGTCATCGATCTGGCTAGCATGGGTGTTGAGCGTATCGCCGATACGAGAGTCGCTTTCGGAGAGGGCTGCCCTGATCGCAGCAGCGCGTTCGTCGAGCACGCTGATATGCGAAGCAAGAGTGTCGCTGATCTCTCCGTTGCTGTTTTCGAGCAAGGAGCGAATGCCTGCCGCGCGCGCTTCGATATCGCCTGCGTGCTTTGCAAGCGTTTCGTCGATGCTTGCATTGCTGTTTTCAAGAGCGGAGCGAATACCGGCCGTCCGTGCATCGATATCGTTGACGTGCTGGGCAAGTGTTTCGCCAATGCGCGCATTGCTGCCGTCAAGAACGGAGCGAATACCGGCCGTCCGTGCATCGATATCCGTGACGTGTTTGGTAAGCGTTTCGCCGATGCGAGCATTGCTGTCATCGAGAATGGAGCGAATGCCCGCCGTACGTGTATCGATAACGTTCGCGTGCTGGGCAAGCGTCTCGCCAATGCGTGAATGGGTGTTTTCGAGCGCCGATTGAATGCCAGCCGTCCGCTCATCAAGTGCGGAGGCATGCGAGGCGAGGGTTTGGCCGATCCGCTGATCGCTGTTGCTCAAAGCCTGTTCGATGCCAGCTGTACGATCCTCGATGGCGCTGGCATGGGATGCAAGAACATCGCTGATGCGTGCATCACTGCTGGTCAGTGCCGATTCGATACGGTTGGTGCGATCGTCCACGGAGTCGATGAAGCCGCCGAGCGTATCATCGATGCGCGCCCCGCTGTTGAGCAGTGTCGCCTGGATTTCCGCATTGCGGGAATCGATAGCCTGCGTATGGGCGGAAAGTGTGTCGCCGAGTTTGATATCGCTGCTGGAAAGCGCCAGCTGGATTTCCTGATTGCGCTCGTTGAGGCTCTTGGCGTGGTGGTCAAGCGTCTGTGCGATCTTGGCGTGCGTGTCGACGAATGCAACGCGCATGCCTGATGTGCGGTCGTCCATGATCTTGGCATGGGCGTCGAGCGTCTGGCCGATCCTTGCGTCGTTGGCGTGGATTGCCGCCTCGATCTGTCCGTTGCGGGAGTCGATCGTGCGAACATGTTCGTCGAGGGTCTGACGGATCTTCTCGTCCGTGTCGGAGAAGGCCGCATGCATGCCGGATGTGCGGTCTTCGATTGCCTTGGCGTGCTGCTCGAGTGTCGCGCCGATGCGTGCATCATTGTCGTCGAGCGCGGCGCGCAGGCCTGCAGTCCGATTGTCGAGGGAATAGGTGTGACCTTCGATGATCTGGCCGATAGAAGATGTGCTGCTTTCCAGAACGCTCTTCAGGTTTGACGTATGATCGCCAATCTGACCTGCATGCTGGCTGATGATCGAAGCGGCGCGCTCTGTTTCGCCCGACAGCGTGGCTGCCAGCGCTTCGCGGCTTTCAACAAGTTTGTCGGCAAAGGCTGCCGCATTCGTCGAGAGCAGGCTGCCGACCGATTCCGACAGGCTCGACAGGTCATTGCCGATCTTGGCCTTGGTCTCGTCGACGATACCGTCAATCGAAGCACGGCCGTCGGTGAAGGTCTTGGCGATATCGCGGGTGCGCTCGATCAACTGTTCGTTGATCTGGCGCGCACGGGCTTCAAGGGCTGAATTGAGACGCTCGGTGCTGGTATCGAGCGATTGAGCGCGTGTCTCGAACTCGGCGAGGAGCGAGCGGCCGCGTTCGTTGATCGTTGTGTCGAGCCCGGCGAGGCGCGTGTCGAATTCGCCGACCAACGTCTGTGTGGCGTTACCAAGCAGCGACAGCATGCTGTTGGTGCGGCCATCCAGCGTATCGGCCAGCTTCATCGTTACGGTATCGGTCTGCTCGGACAATGCGGCAATGCGCATTTCCAGAAGGTTTGCAAAGGCTTCGCCGGAAGTGCTGATCTTGTGCGAGATGTCGTCGGAACGCGAGGTAATGGATTCCGAGATCGCCTGGCCGCTCTGGGTAAGACGGTCGATAAGCGTCTCACCAGACTGGCTGATCGACATGGTCAGGTTGGTCGAGGCGTTGGAGAGATTTTCGCGCAGCGATTCACCGGCTTGCGACAGTTCATCCTTTAGCTGTTCATGGGCACTCGAGATCGAAGCGCGGACGCGTTCGGCATGGCCAATGACCGATTCGCGCTCGCCGCCGAGCCGGTCGACAAGTGTGCGGATGCGAAATTCATTGTCCGTGTAGACACGTTCGAGCTGGTTGACCTCGGTCTGAACCAGCGTCTCAAGCTCCACGGCGCGGGCGAGGGTGCGTTCGACGCCTTCGCTCATCGCGGCCACTTCGCGGCGCACGGCTTGTCCCAATGAGGCAACCCGGTCAGACGAGAGCATTTCCGGCTCGGACAGGCGCATGGCCGCTTCAGCCATGGAGCGCGCGGCATACTGCATTTCCTGGGCGCGACGGACCATCAGGGCAAACGCCCAGAACAGCATGATCGGCACAATGATGGCGACGGCCAAACCGATAGCATATGGCGCTGCGGCGAAGTCCGAGAACGAGCGAATCGACCGGATTGAAGAACCGTAGAGGGCATTGCCGAGGGCAAACATACCGCCAGCCCAAAGGATGCTGACGATCGCAGTGGCAAGGCGATACGATTTGGGTGCCTGTACGGTTGTCGTCGGGCGTGACGTGGTGGACGTCTGCAGCAAATCGTCGTTTGCCGGCTTGAATGTCTGTGTCGGAACCGCCGGCGCCCTTGGCGGAGCGGGCGGAGCTGCCGGAATAGGGTTTGCAGCCTTGATCTGGGGCTTGGGCGCCGGGAGCGGAACAGGTGGTTCCACTACTACTGGTGCCTTGACTTCAGCGGCTTTCACCGGTTCCGGGGTTGCAGGCGGGTTGTGCTTTTCCGCTGCAAGCTCCTGGGCTGCCTGTGAAATCTGCGCTTCCAGATCAGTGAAGGACAAGAGATCGTCATCGACAGGCGACAAATCCATATCCATCCCAAGCGTCGACTCGTCGAAGTCAATTTCGAGAGCCTTTTCAAGAGCTTGACCAAGTTCGTCTTCGGTCTTCACTGCTTTGCTTTTCGGGGCTGTGGCCATGTTTACCTCACAATATTGGACGGTGACCACATGTGGAGCCCACCGCGCCATACTCTTTACGCCGCTAGTGTATCGTACTGGCACATGGCTTGGAAAGAAACAATGGATTCGGGAAATGCTTAAAAGTTTAAACACAAGGTTAATTTTTTGAGGTCGATCGAAATTTCACGCGAACATCAAAATTTACCAAACGTTCACCATAACTGGCCATTTCGGCGCAGCGCTTGCCTCGTTTTAACCTTGAATCAGCGGCATTTGAGTAAACTTGTCAGTTCAAATTGTAAAAGCGTTCAGGAGTGTACCAATGGCACTGCCACAACAAGCTTCGATGGCCTTCGCACTACCCGGTGGCGAAACATCGAAGCCATCCCGCAAGCGGCCCATCGATCTCGTTCATCTGACGCGTGAAACCTTTGGCAACAGGGCTCTCGAAATCGAAATCCTCAACCTGTTTTCCCGCCAGATATGCGGTATCGTCGATCGCCTGACTCACGCCAATACGGACGAACGCGTGCGTCTTGCCAGGTCATTGAAGGGTTCTGCCCGTGCCATCGGTGCGTTTCGCGTTGCTGAAATGGCGGAGGCGATCGAACAGGCACCCTCCGATACCAGAAAGATCAAAGACCTGCACCGAGTCATCGACGATGTACGCGATTATATTGCGGCAATCACGCGTTAACATGCTGGGCTAGTCTGGCTTCCTGCATTCCGGGACAAGCGTGCGTCATGCCTTAAGGCTGCGTCAGGGAGTACAATTGACTTCCCTGTCCAAATCCCTATGTCAGCGTTAACTTTCCTGCTTGGGGCATTTCTTATGGCAAAGATCACGTTTGTCACCTTCGATGGCGTGCGTATTGAAGCGAACGCAGAAAACGGCTCGACCGTGATGGAAAATGCCATCCGCAATGCGGTGCCTGGCATCGATGCGGAGTGCGGCGGCGCCTGCGCCTGCGCAACCTGCCATGTCTATGTCGACGAAGATTGGACCTCCGTGACCGGCGAGCCCGAAGCCATGGAAGAGGACATGCTGGATTTCGCCTATGACGTTCGCCCTAACTCGCGCCTGTCCTGCCAGATTCGCGTTTCGGATGATCTGGAGGGGCTGGTCGTACATGTTCCAGAGCGTCAGGCTTGATTAATTAGCTGATATTTTCTCATCCACCGATTAGAATAATCGCCGAGCCGGCCCTTTTGCCGTGACGGCCGTACGCATTGTCTTGACCTTGGCCAATGCAATCGTTACGCGCTGTGCAGCCCGTGCGTCATGAACGCGCCAGCCATTATCCCTTTTTCTATCTGCACGGCATGCAGAAGGTCCTGGCATGAGGAATTTTCGATGAGCGAGATTATCAAAACCGATGTTGTGATCATTGGCGCTGGGCCTGTTGGCCTGTTCGCGGTGTTCGAGCTTGGCCTCTACGATCTCAAATGCCACCTCATCGATATTCTCGACCGTCCTGGCGGCCAGTGTGCCGAGCTCTATCCGGAAAAGCCGATTTATGACATTCCGGCATGGCCCATCATCAGCGGGCACGATCTCACCGAAAAATTGCTGGAGCAGATCAAGCCGTTTTCGCCGCAGTTCCATTTCAACCGCATGGTGACAAAGCTGGAGCGCCAGGCGGACGGCTCGTTCCATGTCGAAACCGACGAGGCGGAAGTATTCGAAGCCAAGGTGGTCGTGATCGCTGCTGGCGGTGGCTCGTTTCAGCCAAAACGTCCGCCGGTTCCGGGTATCGAAGCCTATGAGGGCAAGAGCGTCTTCTATTCGGTGCGCCGCATGGAAGAATTCCGCGGCGAGGATATCCTGATTGTCGGCGGCGGTGATTCTGCGCTCGACTGGGCGCTGAACCTGCAGCCGATCGCACGCAGCCTCACTGTCGTCCATCGCCGCGCCGAATTCCGCGCCGCGCCTGACAGCGTCAAGAAGATGTTCGAACTGGTCGAAAGCGGCAGCGTCCGTTTTGAACTCGGCCAGGTTTCCGGCCTGAAGGGTGAGGGCGGGCAGCTCTCACACGCAACGATCAAGGGCAATGAAGGCGAAGTCGACATTCCCGTCACGCGCCTGCTGCCCTTCTTCGGGTTGACGATGAAGCTCGGGCCAATCGCCGATTGGGGTCTCAATCTCAATGAGAACCTCATTCCGGTGAACGTCGAGACGTTCGAGACTTCGGAGCCGGGCATCTTCGCAATCGGCGATATCAACTCGTATCCGGGCAAGCTGAAGCTGATCCTCTCGGGCTTCCACGAAGCGGCGCTGATGACCCAGGCGGCAAAGCACATCGTCAGCCCGAACGAACGGATTGTCTTCCAATACACCACATCATCGACCAGCTTGCAGAAGAAGCTGGGCGTTAGTTAAGGGTTTTTGCCGAATTCGCGAATGATCCGGTAGGTTAGAAGCCGCCCAAAACGATCTTCGAAGTTGATTGCCTCGACTTTGTCGAACTGGACCTGCGCAAGGTCGTGCTGCAGCATCAGCTTCGCCGTCAGGGCATCGATGTCGGCTTTCATGGTAGGGCAATCGCTGCGCCAGGGGAGCGCCTTGATCTGGCGCTCCATATCGCCAGCGGCGGTGCGGGCGATCGAGATATGGCTTTCCTCATGCCGCTTGATATCCGCGGACAGCGTGTCCCAGACCATGGCGAGGTCAGGCTTTGCCGTGCGCCGCTGCTTCCACCGTGGCAGGTATACATGCGCGTGGACCGTGATGCTGGTTTCGACGACACGGCAGCTGCTGCCATTGGAACCATACTTGATCCGGCTGTCGAAACGCATCTTCGTCATGCCAGGGTGACGCTGTCCCGTCTTTTGCAGTAGCGGACCGCGACGATACAATTCGCGATCGAGATCTGCTGCGGTGCGCCCGTTCAGGGAAAAATACTCGTACTTTCGCAAGACTGTTGCCGCATTAGCGGCCGGCATGGCCATGAAAAGTGCCACACCGAGCGACGCAGCTTTGGCAAGAATGTGCATTTGGTATTTCCTTTTCAGCCAAGTCTGCCCGATCCTGACCCTACCGTCAAAAACATTGCAGATGAATTGACGTTGCGCACGTTCTGATCAAAAACAGGACAAGGATTTGTGAAGTTCAAGGAGCGCGCCGATGCAACGGGAATGGAAGCTGGCACATGGCCGGTCTCTGACATTGGGGGATCGAGCGCTGATCATGGGCGTTCTCAATGTTACGCCGGACTCTTTTTCCGATGGCGGACTGCATTACTCGCTCGACCAGGCATTGGCCGGTGCGCGTGCGATGATGGCTGGGGGCGCGTCGATCATCGACGTCGGCGGTGAGTCGACCCGTCCCGGCGCGACGCGGGTTGAACCCGCTGTCGAACAATCTCGCGTGCTGCCGGTGATCGAGGCGCTGGTGAAGGAGACGGATGTCATCATCTCCGTCGATACTTATCGTGAGGAAACTGCTCGCCTTGCTGTTGCCGCCGGGGCCCACATCGTCAACGATGTCTGGGGCGTTCAGCGCGAGCCTGCCATTGCCGATCTGGCCGCGGAGACCGGCGCCGGCCTCGTCATCATGCATACGGGGCGCGAGCGTGAACGCGACCCGGATGTCATCGTCGATCAGTTTGCATTCCTCAACCGGTCGCTGGAAATCGCCAAACTTGCCGGTGTTTCGCGCGATCAGATCGTGCTTGATCCCGGATTCGGCTTTGCGAAGGATACGGCCGAAAACATCGCACTGATGGACCGTTTCGCCGAACTTTCGGCATTTGGCTACCCGTTCCTCGTTGGCACCTCGCGCAAACGGTTCCTCGGCGCAACGTCGGGCGGCGAGGCTGAACAGCGGGATGTTGCGACTTCCGCCTCTTCGGCGATCCTGCGGCTAGCCGGCGCGGATATCTTCCGGGTGCATGATGTTGCAATGAACCGGAGTGCTCTTTCCCTGGCGGACGCCGTGCTGAACGCGCGCCGCCAGCGAAGTTGAGCATGTCGATGCGAAGGGCCTGGCTGGGGCTAGGCGGCAATATCGGCGATCCAGTGGCTTCCATGGCGAAGGCATTGCGCGCATTGCACAGGCGGAGTGACACGCGCGTTCTGGCGGTGTCGCCGGTCTATCGCACGCCGCCGTGGGGCGTAATTGACCAGGCCTGGTTTCACAATGCCTGTGCCGAGGTCACGACCTCACTCCAACCGGAGGCGCTGCTTGCCACCTGCCTCGATATCGAAAAACGCATGAAGCGCCAGCGCATCGAGCGCTGGGGGCCACGCATCATCGACATCGATGTTCTTGCTTATGAGGGCGAGGAGGCGTTTGAGAGTCCGACATTGTTGCTGCCGCACCCACGTATGACCGAACGGGCCTTTGTGATGGTCCCGCTTGCCGATATCGCCCCGGAATTGCTGATCAGCGGCAAGTCAGTCGCTGAGTGGTCAAGGCTCTGCGACAGGAGCGGCATAGAAAAAGCCCGCAATGATGCGGGCTGGTGGCGTCAGGGCGAAACGCAATAAGACTAGTTCTTGGCGATGCTGCCGACTGCGGTCGCATCGACCCGCTTGAGCGTCATGCCGACAACCGGGATCAGCTGATCCTCGAGGCGAACGGAAATGGTGACGTTCATGGTATTGTCACCGGTGAACTTCGCCTGCATTGCACCGTTCAACTGCTTGCGGCTGATTGCGAGTACGACGCGGTCGCCCGAAACATTGCCGCCGGTGATGTCGAGGCCCTTACCAGCGGAGCCATCAAGGAAACTGCCCTTGTAGCTGTTGCCTGCGCGCACAATCGTTGCTTTCATCGGCTGGTTGAAAATGCCGACGCGGCAACTGCCATCCAGTGTCATGCCTGCTTTTTGCTCAGGCGTCGTGCCATCGAGCGTGCAGGTGAACTTGGTGCCCTTGTACTTGCCGGCAACGATCTCGCCGGGACCAACCCATTGGCCTTCAATAGTCTGGAAGAATTCCGCGTCCTTGTCCTTGGCTTGCGCCGGCAACGCGAAGAGCGCGCAGGCGAACAGGGAGAGGGTAGCGGCTGCTGCGCTTCTTTTCATCGACAAGACTCAACACAAATTATTGGAATGGGGCACGTGCGGCAATCATCGTCCGGAATGGTTAACGGATGGTTGTCATCCCCACAAAACTTGCTCCGAATAAAATTACAACCCCAGAACGCCGACAAAGTGCAGTTTAGTCCTTTTTTGTGCCCCCGATCCGCGCCAGATCCCCGATGAAATCGCCGATTCCAGGGCGCCTTTCGGCATTGAAGGGGAAGGGACGCACCAGATCCATGGCGGAAATACCGATGCGCGCTGTCATCAGGCCATTGATGACGCCTTCGCCGAGCCGCGCGGACAATTTCGCCGCCAAGCCGTGACCCACCAGTTGCTGGATGATGCTGTCGCCCATCGCCACGGTGCCGGTCACGGCAAGATGCGCGATGACATTGCGAGTGAGTTTCAGAAAGCCGAGTGTGCCGGGCCGACCGCCATAGAGCTCCGAGAGGCGGCGGATGAGGCGCGCCGATTCGAACACCACATAGCCAATGTCGACCAGCGCACGCGGACTGACCGCCGTGACGATGGATACGCGTTTGGATGCGGCAAGGATCATGTCGCGTGCCTGCCGGTCGAGCGGGCGCAATAGCTCGGTTTCCGTGAGCCGGATCAGATCGCGCCCGTCGATCACATCGTCGCGCAGGTCATGCAGCATAGCCCGGCCTTTGGCTGTGGCAGGGAGGGTCGCTGCAATGGACGTCAGTTTGGCAACGGCAGCCTTGGCAGCGCGAGCATCGTTGTCGGCTGCTGCCTTGGCGGCCTCGTCGCGCAGGCTCTGCACGGAGGCGAGGCGGCGCAGCGCAAGGCCTTCCCTTATGACAATGGCAAACAGGGCAAAGAATGCTAGAACCGTGACACCCAGCGCCACCCAGCCGAGCCATGGCGCGCGCTCGAACAATGTGCGAATGAGATTATCAGCCCATAGGCCAAGCGCCAGCGACACCAGTACGCCAAGCGCTCCGGTCAACAGGGACGCAAAGGAAAAGCGCTTCTTGTGCACCATCGCTGGCGGCGGAGTCAGCGCGTCGAGTTCGTTTGCGGTCGTCGTGTCGAGATCGAACACATCGACTGCTGCCGGTGTGATGACAGCGACATCCTTGATCCCTGTGGGCCGTCGCTGCTGTGCCGAGCCGGAACCAGCCTTGCGTGGGGTTTCTGCCTGCTGCGGCTGGTCGATGCGAAAAGACGCGGGCTTGCGATGGTTTTGATCCGTCATGCGAGGCGATCTCCGATCAGGAATTGTAGCGCGCGATCGAGCCTTATGTGCGGCAAGGACAGCGTGAAGCCCTCCGCTGTCCTTTCGAGCCGGGGAGGACGGAAGCGGACAAAGCGGATGGCCGGATCTTCCGAAACTGATTCCGCCTGTTCAAAAATTGAATCCGGTTTCTCCGGTAAGTCACCGGGAAATATGGCTGTTTCCGTCTTGCCGTCGAACTGTTCGCCATTGATGGTTTCGCCCTTGAGAGGCGTTCCGACGATGACGGGCAGTGTTTCCTTGCCCTGTGTCACTGTCGCTTCGCGTGTAGTGCGTACTGCCGCCATCGCCAGCACATCGACGCTCGCGCCGGAAAAGTCGGCACGGCTGACCGCGCGATCGACGAGACGGCGGACAATAGCCTGCAGCCGGTCGTGGCTTTCGTGGTGCAGGTGATCGGCCTTCGTTGCCGCAACAAGGATGCGGCTGATGCGCCGTTGCACCAGGCCCGTCAGGAAATTGGTGCTGCCGGGGCGGAAGCAGGAGAGAATTTCCGTTAGCGCCCGTTCAAGATCGGCAACCGCTGCCGGGCCCGCATTCATGGCCTGCATGGCATCGACGAGAACAATCTGCCGGTCGAGCCGGGCAATATGCTCGCGAAAAAAAGGCTTCACCACATACGTTTTGTAGGCCTCATAGCGCCGTTCCATCATCGCGCCGAGCGTTCCGGGCCGGTGCTTTCCGGTACCAAGATTCGGTAGCGGTGCAAAGGTAAGCGCTGGCGAACCCTCGAGATCGCCCGGCATAAGAAAGCGGCCGGGCGGCAGCGTCGAGAGGGCGCGCTCATCGGCCTTTCCGGCTTTGAGGTAATCGGTGAAGCTCTTTGCAAGGCGCTGCGCTGTCATCTCGTCCGCCGGAGAATCCGGATCGGCGCTATCCGCCATCCTAAGCCAGTCCGTTGCCAGGTCACGGTGGCTCGGCTGCTGCGCCAGTTCGAAGGAGCCCTTGGAAAATTCAGCGTAGGATTTGCCGAGCAGCGGCAGGTCGAGCAGCCATTCCCCCGGATAGTCGACAATGTCGACGGAAAGCTTGCCGCCGGAGAACATGCGGTTCCACATCGAGGCCGATTCATATTCGATTGTCAGGCGCAGTTCGGATATCGCGCGCGTCGAATCCGGCCAGATCCGCTCATCGATCAGTGCTTTGAGATGATCTTCATATTGGAAGCGCGGGACGGCATCGTCGGGCTGCTCTTCGAGATAGGCGCGGGCAATGCGTCCGGATTTCTGCGCCTCGAACAGCGGAAGGCGCCCGCCATGGATCAGATTGTGCACGAATGCCGTGATGAAGACGGTTTTGCCGGCGCGGGAAAGACCGGTGACGCCGAGCCGCAGCGATGGGGAAACCAGCGCACTTGTCCGGTCCGCCAACGTATCCAGTACGATCTTCGCTTCGTCGGTAAGTGTGGTCAGTGTTCCCAATTCAACCGTCCTATGGCCGCAGTCACAATTTCAGCCATATGGGACGAGGCCGGCTCAATGGCAAGAAATCGGTCTTCAGAGATGTTCAGAGGGGGAGAAGAATGCTTGTAACGTGCCCGTTCCAGGACGGATTTCAGCGAGCGGGCTATCAAACTGGATGACAGCAAGCCCAGCCGTTGGAAAGCCGGACGTGAAGGTCGGATGCGATGGTGGGTTACCCTGACCGGCGAGGGCGATGGCCAGTTCCTCCATCATTGGATTGTGGCCGACGAGCATGACCGAATTGGCTGTTTCATGTTCAAGCCCGGCCATCCGAATTGCCATGAGATAAGCGTCGGGACCGCCCGAATAAAGCTTTTCGGCTTCATCAAGGACGAAGGGTGGTTCCAGGTTGACGTATTCGAGGGTTTGCCTTGCCCTGATCGCCGGTGAACACAAGACGATCTCCGGTTTCAGCCCGGAGCGCCTGAGCTCCTGTCCAAGAACCTTTGCGGCTTCGATGCCGTCAGTATCCAGTGTCCGGTCGAAGTCTTTCTGGCCGGGAGAGGGCCAGACTGCTTTCGCGTGGCGGAGCAAATAGACTTGGCTCATCTGTTAACTCCACTGAGTCCGTTGCTAGATAGGGTGTCATGCTTCACGAGAAGACACAAATAGTCGATAAATGTCTGCCGCAAATGTGAAAATAATCACTTTATTGTGCAAAACCTCCTTGCGAAAATTCTGTGCGGCGTGCGTTTTTGCAAGGCAGGCTACAACCAGTAGTAGTGCGTTGGAGCTACAAATGACCAAATTTACCCTTATTTCTTCATCTTTCGGTTCAGAAAATTGGGAAATGTTGCCGGTTTTGCCAATAATTTGAGCAAATTTCCGGGGTCCCTTTCTTTGATTTACATGTCTTTTTGTAGTTGTGTGGCCATGTGACACGACCTATATAGGCCTCCTCGCGTCTCATAGGTGCAGGGTGATTCAAAGATGAATGAACTTATCGATCTTGACTATAAGCCCACGGATGACGAGCCCTTCATGAGTGATCGGCAGAAATCCTATTTTCGTGAAAAACTGATCAACTGGAAAAACGACATTCTGCGGGAAGCGCGTGAAACGCTTGAAATCCTGCAGCAGGAAAATGCGAACTTGCCAGATATCGCAGATCGCGCATCCTCCGAAACTGACCGCGCCATCGAGTTGCGCGCACGTGACCGCCAGCGCAAGCTGATCTCCAAGATTGATGCTGCTTTGCAGCGTATCGACGATGGAACTTATGGATTTTGCGAAGAGACAGGGGACCCGATAAGCCTCAAGCGTCTGGACGCACGTCCTATCGCAACCTTGTCAATCGAAGCTCAGGAACGTCACGAACGACGCGAGAAAGTTTACCGCGACGATTGAGCTGACAAGATTGATTTAAAGAAAGGCCCGGGTTTCCGGGCCTTTCTTTTTGTAGCAATAAATGCCCATCAGGGTGAAGTTGTCGAAAGTCTCCTAGCGCTTTTCCGGCTTGGAAAGATCATCAAGCAAGCGCTCCATCTCGTCTTCGATATTGTCGGTCTTCTTGGGTTCTTCCTTGTCACCAGGCGCGATATTGAGTTCGCCTTCGAGATCGGTTTCGAATGCGTCCTTGAAATCCAAATCGCCGAGTGAAACTTCCGGCTCTTCAGTGTCCGTAAGGCCAAGAATTTCGAGGGTCGGTTCATTGGACGCGGGTGATGCCGGCTCGTTGCGTATTGCAAAGGGAAAGGCAGCAGCAGTCGTCGTCCTGGTTTCCGGAGACGCCTCACGCGCAGGCGCCGATGTCTCAACCGTCGGCTCGTTTCGGGGAGCGCCGAAAGATGGCGATGCGGTTCGCTGCCAGCCATTGCCGTTGTCGTGCGCCGGCGCGCTGACCGTTGGAGTTTCGACCGCCGGTGCAGTTGCTTGCGGTGGAGCTGCCTCAGGAGTGATTGTTACATAGGGAACGGGTGCGGGTGCCTGAGCGTGCTTCGGAGGCTCGGCAAGGCGCAGATCCCTGGGCGGCGAAACCGGCTGTGGTGCAGCCGGGCGCAGTGGTATCTGGGGCGGCTGCGCTGCCTGAACGGGTGGTGCGGGGCGTTGCACGGGCGGAGCCGGTGGTGCGACCCGCGCCGTGGGCGCGGCCGGCGCGACCGGCTGGGCGCGCGGCGTTTCCGCAGCGCCGTTTGCTGGCCTTGGTTCGGGTTCAGCTGCGGGTGCCGTCGGCTCAAGGCGCGAAGGTTGCTTGGCGAACTGGCGGATATTCTGCTCGATGACCACGTCGCTCGGACCGCCGATCAGGATCAGATGTTCGACATCGTCGCGCCTGACCAGTACAAGCCGCCGGCGATTGTCGACGGCGGCCGCGTCGGTAACCGACAGGCGCACTTGCCTGTTGCGGCCGCCGGCAACGAAAGTTCCGCCCGTCACCCGCCGCAGGATCGCGAAGACGATAAGGAGCAGCGCAATCACCAGAAGAAAAAGAAGAACAAATCCCACGATAGGGGCAGCGGTGTCGCCAACAACAGTGGCCAGCCAAGCGTTCATGACGAACTCCTTATTTGCGATCTCCGGACCCGAAACTTGTTCCCCGACACGGGCTTCGGAGCATTACTTTGCGTGACACTAGTGCGAGCGAATGTTAGCCGCAACCCTGATGACGGAATGCTCAACGAGATAAGCGGGCAGCGTCCAATATTGAGCAATTGTCGAACGGAATGGTGGAATAACCCACGCCAGATAAAGGATGGGGTTTATACGGCGTCAAAGATATGATCCAAACGATTCGGGAATAAGCATCGGCCTGTTGCATACGGCCGCGATGTTGAAGAAAAGGGGTTTGAGACGCATGTCTCAAGAAACGAATAGCGATCTTTATCCAGAACCGATTATTGCCAACACGAAATCGAACAGGGCCGGCTTGCGGCTGGTCATTCTCGGCGTGCTGCTGGTCGGTGTTTCCGTCCTCTATTTCATCTATCGCGACCAGTTGGGCCAGCAGTTCCTGCTTGGCCTTCTCGGCACGCTTGCCATGACCGGCGTGTTCTACCTGTTCGGCTCGGCGATCAACGTCATTCAGTTCACGCCGCGCGGTACGAGTGACGAACTGACCCGCGCCTTCGTCGATACATTGCCGGAAGGCACGGTCGTCTCCGATCAGAAAGGCCGCATCGTCTACGCCAACCGGGCCTATGCCGAACTCACCGGCGTGACCAATTCCAATGATGTGCGGGCAATCGAGCACATTCTTTCCGGTGAAGCTTCCGCCTCCGATCCCATTTACCGCCTTGCCAATGCGGTGCGCGACGGCGTTTCCGGCCAGGAAGAGTTGCGCCTGTCGCGCCCGCTGGATCCATCCCGCGAGCCCGTGCCGACCTGGTACCGGGTGAAGGCCCGCCCGGTTGCCGGTATCCCCGACCAGACCGCGCCGGTCTATGCTTGGCAGATCGCCGATATTTCTGCCGAGCGTGCCGAACAGGAACGCTATTTCCAGGACATCCAGGAAGCCATCGACCATCTCGATCATGCACCGGCCGGCTTCTTCTCAGCCGATCCCGATGGGCGCATCATCTATATCAATGCCACTCTGGCAGAGTGGCTCGGCGTTGACCTGACCCGGTTTACCCCGGGCTCGATGATGGTTCGTGAGATCGTGGCCGGCAATGGCATGGCACTGATCAACGCCGTCAAGACGGAACCGGGTACCAGCCGCAATACGGTCATCGATCTTGATCTGGCGAAATCCAATGGTCAGAGCCTCGCTGTGCGCTTCTATCACCGCGTTCAGGCGCAGCGTGATGGCAGGCGTGGACCCACCCGCACCATCGTCCTCAACCGCGCCGAGGGTGAGGATACGTCTGCAGCCTTGCGCGCCGCCGAAGTACGGTTCACGCGCTTCTTCAATTCGGCATCCATGGCGATTGCCGCTGTCGACGCAACCGGCAAGATCCTGCGCACCAATGCCAGGTTCCTCGGCCTGTTCTCGCCCGTTGTTGACCGCGATGACATCGACAGGCGCATCCCGCTCGAAACCGTCGTGCATGAACGCGATCGCGAGGCCTTTGACCGGGCGCTTGCGGCAGCCTTTGCCGGCCAGGCGGAGATTTCTCCCGTCGATACGGTTATCCCGGGCAATGAGGACCGGCATCTTCGCTTCTATATCAGCCCGGTCTTCGATGCGGGCTCGGAAGATGGCGCCGAGGAAGCGGCCATCGTTTCCGTGGTCGAGACAACGGAACAGAAGGCGCTCGAAGCCACGATGGCCCAAAGCCAGAAAATGCAGGCGGTAGGGCAGCTTGCAGGCGGTATCGCACACGACTTCAACAACGTCCTGACCGCGATCATCATGTCGTCGGACCTGCTTTTGACCAATCATCGTGCGTCGGACCCATCCTTCGCCGACATCATGAACATCAAGCAGAATGCCAATCGCGCCGCCTCGCTGGTGCGGCAGCTGCTGGCATTCTCGCGCCGCCAGACCCTGCGGCCGGAAGTGCTCAATCTGACCGACGTGATTGCCGATGTGCGCATGCTGCTGACGCGCCTTGCCGGCACCCAGGTCAACCTCAAGATCGAGCATGGCCGCGATCTGTGGCCGGTACGCGCCGATCTCGGCCAGTTCGAGCAGGTCGTGGTCAATCTTACCGTCAATGCACGCGATGCGATGCCAGAGGGTGGGGATCTGATCCTCCGCACGCGCAACATGAATGAGGCCGAGAGCGCCGAACTCAACTACCGCGATCTCGTTCCGGGCGATTACGTTCTGGTCGAGGTTGCGGACACCGGCACCGGCATGACACCGGAAGTGATCGCGAAAATCTTCGAGCCATTCTTCACGACCAAGGAAGTGGGCAAGGGAACGGGTCTCGGCTTGTCGATGGTTTATGGTATCATCAAGCAGACGGGCGGATCGATCCACGCCGAGTCAGAACTTGGCAAGGGTACGACATTCCGTATCTTCCTGCCGCGGCATGTGGAGGAAAAGCAATCCCCGATGCTGAACGCCGATGGCGAAGTCATCGTGACCGAAGTGCCGAGGAAGGAGAAGAAGACGGAAAAAGCCACTGATCTCTCCGGTTCTGCAACCGTGCTCCTGGTCGAGGACGAGGATGCCGTTCGCATGGGTGGTCTGCGGGCACTGCAATCACGCGGCTACACGGTGCACGAGGCGTCGAGCGGCGTCGAGGCGCTGGAAGTGATGAAGGAACTCGGCGGCAAGGTCGATATCGTCGTCTCCGACGTGGTGATGCCCGAAATGGACGGGCCGACGCTTCTGCGCGAACTGCGCAAGGAATACGGGGATATCAAGTTCATCTTCGTTTCGGGCTATGCGGAAGATGCCTTTGCGCGCAACCTGCCGGAAGATGCCAAATTCGGCTTCCTGCCGAAGCCGTTCTCGCTGAAGCAGCTTGCAACGGCAGTCAAGGAAATGCTCGAGAGCGAGTAGGTTTTGTAGATCGGCGGTGCGTGGTTCGACAAGCTCACCATGAGGGAGAATGGTGATTTGCAATCATTCCCGTGAGCGTTGCCGTTCCTGGCTCCCTGAAACCTCTCCACGTTCCTCATGGTGAGCTTGTCGAACCACGCACAAGACGCTGATTGCACTCACCAAGGGAACATGTCATCGCTCTGCGATAGAGGCTATTCCAGCCCTTCAAACAGCACCGTCGACAGATAACGCTCGGCGAAGGAGGGGATGACAACCACAAGGTTCTTGCCCTTGTTTTCCGGACGCCTGCCAACCTCTATGGCAG
The DNA here is from genome assembly GCF_002764115.1 of Phyllobacterium zundukense. Lineage (NCBI taxonomy): Bacteria > Pseudomonadati > Pseudomonadota > Alphaproteobacteria > Hyphomicrobiales > Phyllobacteriaceae > Phyllobacterium > Phyllobacterium zundukense. The sequence goes on from NZ_CP017940.1 coordinate 1,321,539, forward strand.
CGGTCAACGCCGCACCGGAGGAAATGCCGACCGGCACGCCTTCAAGCCGCGCCACGAGACGCGCATTGGCGAAGGAATCCTCGTTCGAAACCTGGATGACTTCATCGTAGATATGTGTGTCGAGAACTGCGGGCGCAAAGCCGGCGCCGATGCCCTGGATCTTGTGCGGGCCGGGATTCCCGCCTGAGAGGACCGGCGAATCCTTCGGCTCAACCGCAATGACCTGCACGTCGGGCTTGCGCTGCTTCAGCACCTGGCCGACGCCGGTGATCGTACCGCCCGTACCGATACCGGCAACGAAGATGTCGACCTTGCCGTCCGTATCGTTCCAGATTTCCTCGGCTGTGGTCCTGCGGTGGATTTCCGGGTTGGCCGGATTGTCGAACTGGCCGGGGATGATCGCATCGGGCGTTGTCTCGACGAGCTCATTGGCCTTGGCGATGGCGCCCTTCATGCCCTTGGCGCCTTCGGTCAGGACGAGTTCCGCACCGAGCAGCTTCAGCATCTTGCGACGCTCTACCGACATGGTTTCCGGCATGGTGAGGATCAAACGGTAGCCCTTGGCTGCTGCGGCGAAAGCCAGCGCGATGCCGGTATTGCCGGAGGTCGGTTCGACAAGGGTGGTCTTGCCCGGCGTCGCCTTGCCCTGGGCCTCGAGCGCTTCGATGAGCGCAACGCCGATACGATCCTTGACGCTGGAGATGGGATTGAAGAATTCGAGCTTGGCCAGCAGATTGGCGCCGACGCCCTTTTCCTTGGCCAGTTTGTCGAGACGGATAATGGGCGTATCGCCGATCGTGTCCACAATGGAATTGTAAATGCGGCCACGGCCGGGTTTGCGCGCGTTATCGTTGCTCATCAATATTCTCCCAATGCTGGATTGCGTCGTGAACCGATCTTATGGGGCGCATCCGAAAATTCATAGTCGAAGCCGTGCGCAAACCATGTTTCAGTTGGAAAGGCCTACTAATATAGGCCTGCTGTTAGAATAATATTCCGGATCAAGAAGAGCGCCCGGCGATGGCCAAGGCCGCGCCCGCCATGAAGGCTGCGGCGGTACGGTTCAGCCGCTTGAGTGCCCGCGGCGAGGCGAGCAGCCCGCGCGCCTTTGCTGCCAGGGCCAGATAGGGCACCAGCACAACGAGGAGGACCAGGACCGTCAGCGCGGCCAGGATCGAATAATCGGCGAGGGTGATCGTGTGCAAGTCCACCAGAGTCGGCGTCAGCGCGATATAGAAGAGCATGGTCTTCGGGTTGCCAAGCGTCACGGCCAGGCCAGCAAGAACGGCGGAGAAGCCACTGCCGCTACTTTTCTTTGCCTCGATCTTTTCTGCCGAAATGCCGGACGTCCAGAAGCCCCAGGCGAGATAGGCCAGATAGGCAACGCCCGCCCACTTGATGACGAGGAAAACCGTGCCGAATGTCTGCGCGACCATGGCAAGCCCGAGCACGACCGCAGTCAGATAGGTGAGGTCTCCCATGATCAGCCCGAGCGACATGAAGAGCGAGGAGCGGAAGCCGGAGCCGAGCGCCCGTGCGACGAGGGCGGTTACACCCGGTCCTGGAATGGCGGCGGCAATGGCGAGTGCACCCGAATAGGCGACAAAACCGGCAAGTGTCATGATGAAACTCTGTTAATGAGGGTCGGCGGAGGCGGACGATACTCCTGCGCCTCCTTTCTGTCCATGGGGTCAAAAGCGGGGGATTGGGGCTTGAATCGCGTCCTTCGACTCTATAGTTTAGAATCATTCTAACTTGGAACGATGTCATGCTCAGCCGCTTTTTCGGTCACCGCCGCCACGACCTTCCGTCGCTATCGGAACAGCAAATCCTGGCACTCGCCATTTCGTCGGAGGAGGACGATGCGCGGATCTATCTCGCCTATGCGGATGGATTGCGCGACGATTTCCCGCAAAGTGCCAAGGTGTTTGAGGATATGGCAGAGGAAGAAAACAGCCATCGCCAATCATTGATCGATCTGCATCAGCAGCGTTTTGGCAGCCAGATACCGCTCATTCGCCGCGAGCACGTGAAGGGCTACCTTGAGCGCAAGCCAGACTGGCTGGTTCGCCCGCTCGGCATCGACAAGGTGCGGGAAATGGCGGAGAAGATGGAGGAGCAGGCCTACCGCTTCTATACGGAGGCGTTGAAACTTGTGCGTGACGCCTCGACGCGCAAACTGCTTGGTGATCTTGCTATCGCCGAAAAGGCCCATGAATCGCTGGCGCATCGCCTCGGCATCGAGCATACGCCGGACGCGGTGCAGCGGGACGAGAAGCAGACCGAGCGCCGGCAATTCATCCTGACTTACATCCAGCCCGGTCTTGCCGGCCTGATGGATGGTTCGGTGTCGACCCTCGCGCCAATCTTTGCCGCTGCCTTTGCCACCCAGGACACATGGCAGACCTTTCTCGTCGGTCTGTCCGCGTCGCTTGGCGCTGGCATTTCCATGGGCTTCACCGAAGCTGCGCATGATGATGGCAAGTTGTCGGGGCGCGGCTCGCCACTGAAGCGCGGTCTTGCCAACGGCCTGATGACGGCGATCGGCGGTCTCGGTCACGCGCTGCCCTATCTCATTCCAGATTTCTGGACGGCGACTACAATCGCGGCTCTGGTTGTCTTCGTGGAACTCTGGGCCATCGCCTATATTCAGCATCGTTTCATGGAGACGCCGTTCTTCCGGGCGGCCATACAGGTCGTGCTTGGGGGCAGCCTGGTCCTGGCAACAGGCATTCTGATAGGCAACGCGTGATTCTGTGACCGTCACAATAGCTGCAATTTCGCGCTGAATCAGACTTGAAATCCAATGGAAAAGGGCGAAATTGCGTCCTTTTCCCATTTTAGAAAATCGTTTTTACCCAACTGGTTAAGGCTAATTTTTCATGAATTCACCTGATTTTAACCAACGCCGTTCAGGAGGTGTTCATCTTTATGAGTTAAATTTTAGCTAATTGATCGCTACCGGCTTTGCCCGGCAAGCCAGAACCAAGAGACCAGAATGATGACCATGATTATCCAGCTGCGCGATACGCTTCGCGTCGTCCGCGAGTTCATTGTGCCGAGCTACCGGCCGGAACGCCACTATATGCGTGGTCCCGGACCGGCATGTGCCCAGCGCAACCACGGGATTCAGGCGTGATGGTAAACCCGCGCGTCAAGCGGAGCCTCATCACGGGCTCGCAACCCATAGTCACGCACAACGGACGCAATCCTCAGCCGGTAATCGGCAAAGATACCACCGCGACCGTCACGCTGGGCCATACGATGTTCCTCGGTCTGGCGCCAAGCCGCCACTGACGCCTCGTCGCGCCAGAAGGAGAGGAACAGGTAGCGGTTCTCGTTGGCAAGGCTGCGGAACCGCTCCACGGAAATAAAACCGTCCATCGTCTCCAGCAGTGGACGCAGATCTGCAGCCCTGTCGAAATAATCCTTGCCACGGCCCTCGGCGGGCTCCACTTCAAAAATCACTGCAATCATCTGATCAATCCTCCCTTCGTTCCCGTGACGAGACGCAGGAATGTGCGATCCTCGCGCCGGATGAACCTTTTCTCTTTGGCAAATTCATAATTGGCGCGGCCAATCGGATCGGACATGAGGCGGCTCCGATAAGCCTCGTATTCTGCGAGGCTTTCGATGTTGTAGGCAGCGTAAGCCAGTGTGGCCGAGCCCTCGTGCGGTGCGTAGTAGCCGATGAGGTCCGCGCCGCAGCGCGGGATCGCCTCGTTCCAATTGCGGGCATATTCCTCGAATGCGTCCTTCTGGTAGGGGTCGATCTCGTATTGGATGAAACAGGTGATGCTCATTTTGGTCGCTCCTTTGCGTCTGGATTGACCTTGGTATAGCCGGCAATGGCAGCTTGATACTTCGACCAGTTTCGAAGCATTCTTGGCTGCGGCGAGGGCAGTCTGGCCAGACAACAACCACGGAACGTATCATGTCGAACAATGCGAGATTTGCGGAAATAGCGGCGCTGGCGGGCGATCCGGGCCGTGCGAGCATGCTCAACGGGCTGATGGATGGCAGGGCGCTGACGGCATCGGAACTGGCGCAGCTCGCCGGCGTTACCGCGCAAACCGCCAGTAGTCACCTTACACGTATGACCGAGGCGGGCTTGCTTGCGGTAGAGAAGCAGGGCCGGCATCGTTACCACCGGCTTGCGTCTCCGGCCGTGGCGCGGATGATCGAGAGTATCATGCAGCTCGCAGCACCCGAAATCACCTCCAGGCCGGTGCGGACCGGACCGCGCGACGCAGCCCTCAGGGCAGGGCGCACCTGCTACGATCATCTGGCCGGGCATCTCGGCGTTTCGATCACCGATGCTCTTATTGACGCTGGTCATCTCGATCTCGGCCTCGATGCGGGCGAGATTACCGATAGCGGCCTCGCGCTGTTCGATCGCGCCGGCATTGATATCGAGGCGATCACCGCCAGACGCGGCCGTGTCCTGTGCCGGCCCTGCCTCGACTGGAGCGAGCGCCGCCCGCATCTTGCCGGCGCCATCGGCGCAGCACTGTGCAGCCATTGCTTCCACAATGGCTGGATCAGGCGAATCGAAGGCACTCGCGCTGTTTCGGTAACCCCGAACGGACAGAGGCAGCTGCGCGAGACTTTCGGGGTCAGCCTTTCCTAGGCGTGCCTGGTGACGCCGCCATCGATGCGAATGTTTTGGCCGGTGATATAACCAGCGTCGTCTGACAGCAGGAATGCCGCGGTCTTGGCGATTTCATTCATCGTGCCGAGGCGCTTCATGGGCACCTTGTCTGCTGTTCCAGGCTTGTGGTCGAGACTGTCGATGTAGCCCGGCAGAAGCGCGTTCATGCGGATATTGTCGGCGCCATAGCGGTCCGAATAGAGCTTCGTATAGGCGCCGACGGCGGCGCGGTAGGCACAGGAAACCGGGAAGACCAGACTCGGCTCGAAGGCGGCAAAGGTTGTGATGTTCACCCACGCGCCCTTGCCCTGCTTGAGCATATAGGGGGTCACCAGCCGCGCCATGCGCACCACGCTCAAGACCATCAGATCATTGCCAATTGCCCATTTCTCGTCGGTGATGTCGAGGAGATCGCCTTTTGGCGGATGGCCGGTGTGGTTGACCACGGCATCGACGCGGCCATAGGCTTCGACCGTCTTGGCGACCAAAGCTTCGAGATCATTCGCCTCGCCAGCGGAGCCCTTGATGCCGACGCCGCCGAGTTCGGCGGCAAGCTCCACCGCGCTGCCCGAAGGCGACATCAGGCCGAGACGATAGCCGCGCGCATGCAATTCGCGGGCGATGGCAGCGCCCATGCCGCGACCTCCGCCGGTAATGATTGCGACGGGATGTGAAGTGTCGGTCATGATGCTTGCCTTTCAATATTTGGAATGGCGTGGAGCATGTTTAATCGCCGCGGCGCGCGCAAACAATTTCGCTTGCTGCGATGCTCAAATATTTTGAACCGGGTTGAGAAAATGAGTCAAAAGTCGAATTGAAATCGTTGAAACAATTGTGAGAGATATGCAAAGCGTTTGCGTGAAAATGGTGTGGACCAGGGTCACGCAGAAGCCCATGCCGGAGCTGCAAGGGATCTCATCATGTCCGAGCTCGTTACCAAATCCGATCTGTCGGCTGCTTTGACAGCTCAAACACTGGCGCTGACGTTGCGTCTCGGTGTGATGATGGCTGTCGGATTCAGTGTTCTGGCAACACTCATGAAGATTCTTTAGCCCTGTGTTGAAAGCTCATTGAAAGCCTGGCGCGAATAAGGAATGATCAACGCCATGACCATTCGCTCGATCACCATGATGGCTTGCTCTGTCCTCCCTTACAGGGACGGTGGGAAGCTGTTGCGCTGAAGTCGACGCGGACTTTCACCAAACCCTGCCACTGAGGCGCGCAGGGTTTGCTCCTGCTCTCCTCGATAAATGGAGAGCCAAATGCCTGACCCATCTATATCACCATCCGAAGCCGGCGGATTATCGATCCGGTCCACGCGTGTCACCGATTTCGAACAGATAACCACTCTGGCGAACCTGCCGCTCTATCGCGCCGGGACCTTGCGCTTGCCCTATCAAAGTCTGGAACAGACGCGACAATGGCTTGAGAGTCATGGTACCGGCACGCTGAGCATCGTTGCCGAGATCGACGGACAGATTGTCGGCGTCGCCGGTTTACAGCGGTTTGAAGGACGGCGATTGCACGCCGCAGATCTTGGCATTGGCGTGCATGACAAGTTCACCGGCCAGGGCATCGGCAAGGCTTTGCTTGGCGCCTTGATCGATGCGGCGGACAATTGGCTGAACATCAGGCGTATCGAGCTGACGGTCTTCGCCGACAATGCCCCAGCTATCCGTCTTTATGAGAAGTTCGGATTCGAGACGGAAGGACTGCTGAAGGCCTACGCCTTCAGGGAGGGGCGTTTTGCCGATGCTCTCGCCATGGCGCGTGTGGTCATGTAGGCGAATATCCTTCGAGCGGACAAAGCGTCCGCTCGAAGATTTTCTGCATTTATTAATCCAGTGTCACGCCCGTGCTTTTCACGATGGGCTCCCATTTTTGGACTTCTGCTTTTACGTGTGACGCCAGTTCGTCCGGTGTCGAACCGACGATCGTTGCACTGAAATCTTTCATGCGTGAAACGACAGCAGGATTGGCTAGCGCAGCATTCGCAGCCTCATTGAGGCGAGCCACAACCTCGGGCGGGGTTCCCGCGGGCGCAAATAAAGCGTTCCAGGTATAGGTCTCATAACCGGGCACCGCCTCAGCGACCGTTGGTATATCGGGAAAGGAAGGGGCCCGCTCCTTGGTCGTAACGCCCAGGGCTTTCAGTGACCCGGCCTTTATATGGGCCGATGAGGATGGCAAGTTGTCAAACATGATGGATATCTGGTTGCCGAGAAGGTCGTTCAAAGCCGGGCCTGCACCCTTGTAGGGAATATGTTCCATGGAGACCCCGGCCATGCTTTTGAAAAGTTCGCCGGACAAGTGCAGCGGAGTGCCGTTTCCGGACGACGCATACGAATATTTGTCCGGATTGTCTTTGAGCAGCTGAACCAGTTCCTTTACGCTGTTAACCGGCAATTGCGGGTTGATAACCAGGACATTGGGAACGATTACCAAAAGCGAAACCGGCGCAAAATCCGTGACCGGATCATAGGGCTTCGTTTTCAGCATGAGTGGATTGAGCGCATGGGTTGCAACTGTACCCATCAGGATCGTGTAACCATCCGGCTCTGCCCTGGCGACTTGCGTGGCACCGAGATTTCCGCCGGCACCCCCGACATTCTCCACGATCACTTGCTGCCCGAGAGTGGTCGACATGTTTGCTGCCACCAGACGGGCAACCAGGTCAGTCGAGCCACCGGCCGCAAAAGGCACCACAAGCGTGATGGCACGATCTGGGAATGTTTGTGCTGCAGCCGGCAATACTGATGCGATCACCGAACCAAGCGCTAAGCCTAGAATACCTCGTCTATTCAACGCCACAGATGTTTCCTCCCGGTAGTCTGTTTCAACTTCTGTTTAATGCTCATCTCGAGAAGCAGCGAGCCGACCATCAACGCAACGAGGGTGAAGCTATTTGAAAATCGCGGAGCAGGCTAGGGTCAGGACTTTTTAACCTGGTCGAAATGGCATGAGGCCGAAGGGCGATTCCAGCTTCTTTGTGCAAACCACACGAATCTCGATTGAGCCTGCGATCTTCGCCTTTCTTCTCCCTTCTTTTGCCCGAATCGATTGTATATTCCGGGCCACATCCAACCGGGGACCTGATTCCATGATGAAGAAATTTGCCATCAGCTGCCTTGCAGCCTCCTTCCTTGCGGGCTGCACGACCACCGATCCCTATACCGGCCAGCAGAAGGTGTCGAACACCGCCGGCGGCGTGGCGCTCGGCGCGCTGGCAGGTGCCGGACTGGGCCTGCTGGCGGGCGGCAATGATCGCCGCAATGCACTGATCGGCGCTGGCATCGGTGCGCTCAGCGGCGGCGCCATCGGCAACTACATGGATCGTCAGGAATCGGAGCTGCGCGCGCAGCTGCAGGGCACCGGCGTTTCGGTCACGCGCAATGGCGACCGGATCATCCTCAACATGCCGTCCAACATCACCTTCAACACCGATCAGGACCAGGTGAAGCCGCAGTTCTTCGAGACGCTGAATTCCGTTGCCATCGTCCTGCGCAAGTTTGACCAGACCACCGTCGATGTCGCCGGCCATACGGACTCCACCGGCAGCCTGCAGCATAACCAGCTCCTGTCAGAACGGCGCGCGCTGTCGGTTTCCAACTACCTGACGCAGCAGGGCATCGACAACCGCCGCTTCGCCGTTCAGGGCTATGGCCCGACGCAGCCTGTCGCGACCAATGCCACCGAGGCCGGTCGCGCCCAGAACCGCCGCGTCGAGCTCTCGATCGCGCCGCTTACTTAAGCGTAGACAACGCGACCGCGATCTTTGCTGCTAGGCGCGCATTGTTCTCGACGAGGGCAATGTTCGCCTTGAGGCTGGTTCCCTTGGTGATGTCGAGTATTTCGGAAAGAAGATAGGGCGTCACGGCCTTGCCGGTGACGCCATTTTTCTTGGCGCGGGCAATCGCCTCGCTGATATACCCGCTCATGATCCCCGCCGGGATTTCACTTGCCTCGGGGATGGGGTTGGCAATCAGCATGCCGCCGACGACACCGATGGCCTCGCGCGCCGCCTGGAATTCCGCAATGGCTTTCGCCGTATCGAGACGCAGCGGCGCCTTGATTGGCGACTGGCGCGACCAGAAGGCGGGCAGTGTATCCGAGCCATGGACGACCACCGGAACGCCCTTTGTTTCAAGCACTTCCAGCGTTTTCTCGATATCCAGAATCGCCTTGGCACCGGCCGAGACAACGATGACCGGCGTGCGGCCAAGCTCTTCGAGATCGGCGGAAATGTCGAAACTCTGTTCCGCCCCCTTGTGCACGCCGCCAATGCCGCCGGTGGCAAAGACCCTGATGCCGGCAAGGTGCGCGGCAAGCATCGTCGCCGCGACTGTCGTGCCGCCGGTGCGGCCTTCCGCAAGTGCAAAGGCGAGATCGGCGCGGGAGAGTTTCATGGCGCCCTTGACCTGCGCCAGCGCCTCGCGCTCCTCGGCGGACAAACCGATTTTCAGGCGGCCATCGACAATGGCAATGGTTGCCGGAACGGCGCCTTCCTCGATGATGATCGCCTCGACATCAGCCGCCATGCGGCTGTTGTCGGGGTAGGGCATGCCATGGGTGATAATCGTGCTTTCCAGTGCAACCACCGGCCTGCCAGCGTCCAGCGCCTTTTGTACCTCAGGGGCGATGTCGGTGAACGGGTTGAGAGCTTTGGTCGTCATGGTCGTTTCCTTCTGTCTTTCAGCTGAGCTGGACTGCAGCCGGGATGCAGGCAAGCGTGCTGTTGAATTCCTGTCGTGAAAAGCGCGGACTTGCGGAGTGTGTCTGCAAGGTCAGCATGGAAGCGGCCATGCCTTCGCGCACGGCTTCAGAAAATGCGGTACCGCGCATCAGCGCCGCAATTGTGCCGCCGGCCAGCGCATCGCCCGCACCGGTAACATCGGCGATGCCGTTCACTGCAGGCGGCAGGATGGAGAAGGCATCGTCGCCGGAAAAGGCGAAGGCGGCATCGCCGCCATTGCTGACGACCGCGCCGCGAACGCCTTCGGCACGCAATGCCGCATATATTTCTTTCAACGCCGCTTCGGCCCCGAGCCCCGTTAGTGCCCGCGCCTCGCGCCGGTTCATGAACAGGCAGGTGAGATTGCCGAAGACCGGCGCCAGGCGCGGAACCTTGGCCGGGGAGATTGCCAGCGCGAACAGCGGCCGGTCGCCGGCAAGGCCAGCCAGCCACTGCAGCGCATCCGAGGGAAGATTGGCGTCGCAAAAGACGGCATCGGCGACGGCGATGGAATCGCGGACCTTGCGCCGGCGCAACTGCCTTGGCAGCGCCACCTCATAAAGCTCCATATCGGCAATGCCGGCGACGACGTCGCCATGCTCGTCGAGAATGGCCGTATAGCTCGGCGTTGCCCGGTCCATATATACGGCCGAGCCATCCTTGATCCCCGCGGTCTGGATTGCCGCGCCGATCATATCGCCGATCCTGTCGCCGCCGCGCACCGACAGGATTTCCGCAGAGACACCGCGCTGGACCACGAGCCGGAGCGCATTGAACACGCCGCCGCCGGGCTCCTCGCGCATGATGCCAGGGTTCGACGCGCCCGGCACGAAAGGCGCGCTGCTCTGGCCGCGCCGGTCGAGATGAGCGCCGCCGACAGCGAAAAGCAGCGGTTTGTTACCTGTGGTCATGGTTGATTGCTTTATCCGGATAAACTTCAGGTTGCGAGGTCTTCGCTTCGTTCTTTCTCTAGAACGCCGGACGGCCGGGCGCAATGATCGGAGCGATTCGAATCCGCCGGTGTCGCTTTATGCGGCAAGCTGCGGATTCGCTTCAGGAATGTGTGGGCCGCAGGTCGCGTCAGCGACGGGAACATCCTAGGAACATTTTTAAGTTATGCTTATTTTTCAATAAGATGCATCTGTTGCAAAATGAGAACAAAACAGATACAAATAAGTTCAGATTCAGGAACATCCGTACTTCATGGATAACACAGGGGTAGTGTAACATGGCTCAAAATTCTTTGCGGTTGGTTGAGGGTAATTCGGTGGATAAAACGAAAGCGCTGGATGCGGCATTGTCCCAGATCGAGAGGGCCTTTGGTAAGGGCTCGATCATGCGGCTTGGGCGCAATGAGCAGGTGGTGGAGATTGAAACGGTTCCGACCGGCTCGCTGTCATTGGATATTGCCCTTGGCGTCGGCGGATTGCCGAAAGGCCGCATTGTCGAGATTTACGGGCCGGAAAGCTCGGGCAAGACGACGCTCGCCCTGCACACCATTGCCGAGGCACAGAAAAAGGGCGGCATTTGCGCCTTTGTCGATGCCGAACATGCGCTCGATCCTGTCTATGCCCGCAAGCTGGGCGTCGACCTGGAAAACCTGCTGATTTCGCAGCCGGATACCGGCGAGCAGGCGCTGGAGATCACCGATACGCTGGTGCGTTCGGGTGCTATCGATGTTCTGGTCGTCGACTCGGTTGCCGCCCTGACACCGCGTGCGGAAATCGAAGGCGAGATGGGCGACAGCCTGCCGGGCCTGCAGGCGCGTCTGATGAGCCAGGCGCTGCGCAAACTGACCGCGTCGATTTCCCGCTCCAACTGCATGGTCATCTTCATCAACCAGATCCGCATGAAGATCGGCGTGATGTTCGGCTCGCCCGAAACCACGACAGGCGGCAATGCGCTGAAGTTCTATGCATCGGTCCGCCTCGATATCCGCCGTATCGGCTCGCTGAAGGAGCGTGACGAGGTTGTCGGCAACCAGACCCGCGTCAAGGTCGTCAAGAACAAGCTGGCGCCGCCCTTCAAGCAGGTCGAATTCGACATCATGTATGGCGAAGGTGTTTCCAAGACCGGCGAGCTGGTCGATCTCGGCGTCAAGGCCGGTATCGTGGAAAAATCCGGTTCCTGGTTCTCCTATAATTCGCAGCGCCTCGGCCAGGGGCGTGACAATGCGAAACTGTTCCTCAAGGAAAACCCGGAAATCGCCAACGAGATCGAAGTGGTATTGCGCCAGAATGCCGGTCTCATTTCCGAGCAGATGCTCGACAAGGGCCCTGATGACAACGAGGATGACGGTCCCGAGGCCGCCGAAGGCTGATCTCTCGAGACAAGCTCTTCCTGGTCTTTGACTTTAGAACCCGCGGCCATGCTTTGGTTGCGGGTTTTTTGCTTGGAAAAAGATTTCCGCTAATGCCAAGCACCAGCATCGCTCGTGGTGAGTTTGTCGAACCACAGCATTAGGGATTTTCTGGACAGCGCGCGGCTGCATCGCTACAAGCGTTGCGTTCCGCCCCTTCGATGTGAGAAGGGGCCAATTCCGCTTTGGATAAAAAGAAGTCAGAGGCTAAGAAACATGAGTGGCGTCAACGAGATCCGGTCGACATTTCTGAACTATTTCAAGAAGAACGGCCATGAGATCGTGGCGTCGAGCCCGCTTGTTCCGCGCAATGACCCGACGCTGATGTTCACCAATGCGGGCATGGTCCAGTTCAAGAATGTTTTTACCGGCATCGAGCAGCGCCCCTATAACCGCGCCACCACCTCGCAGAAATGCGTGCGCGCCGGCGGCAAGCACAATGACCTCGACAATGTCGGCTATACCGCGCGCCACCACACCTTTTTCGAGATGCTGGGAAATTTCTCCTTCGGCGACTACTTCAAGGAAGAGGCGATCGCGCTCGCCTGGAACCTGATCACCAAGGAGTTCGGTCTCCCCAAGGACAAGCTGACGGTCACCGTCTATCACACGGACGATGCGGCTGCGGGGTTCTGGAAGAAGATCGCCGGCCTGCCGGAGGATCGCATCATCCGCATCGCGACCAGCGACAATTTCTGGGCGATGGGCGATACCGGCCCGTGCGGTCCGTGCTCGGAGATCTTCTACGATCATGGCGAAAGCATCTGGGGCGGCCCTCCCGGCAGCCCCGATGAAGACGGCGACCGCTTCATCGAGATCTGGAATCTCGTCTTCATGCAGTTCGAGCAGGTGACGAAGGAGGAGCGCATCGATCTGCCGCGTCCATCCATCGATACCGGCATGGGACTGGAGCGCCTTGCCGCGGTTCTGCAGGGCAAGCATGACAATTACGATATAGACCTGTTCCAGACGCTGATCCACGCTTCGGAAGAGGCGACCGGCGTCAAGGCCGAGGGCAAGTTCCGCGCCAGCCACCGGGTCATTGCGGACCACCTGCGCTCGTCCAGCTTCCTCATCGCCGATGGTGTCTTGCCGTCGAATGAAGGCCGCGGCTATGTGCTGCGCCGTATCATGCGCCGCGCCATGCGCCATGCGCAGCTGCTTGGTGCCAGGGATCCGCTGATGTGGCGTCTGCTGCCGGCACTGGTGCGCGAAATGGGTCAGGCCTATCCGGAATTGATCCGCGCGGAATCGCTGATCTCGGAAACGCTGAAGCTGGAAGAGACCCGCTTCCGCAAGACGCTGGAGCGCGGCCTTGGCCTGCTCGGCGAGGCAACGGAAAAGATGGGCGATGGTGACAGCCTCGACGGCGAAACCGCGTTCAAACTCTACGATACATTCGGCTTCCCGCTCGACCTGACGCAGGATGCGCTGCGCCAGCGCAACATCAGCGTCGATACGGAAGGTTTCGCTGCCGCCATGGAGCGGCAGAAGGCGGAAGCTCGCGCCCATTGGTCCGGATCCGGCGATGCCGCTACGGAAACCATCTGGTTCTCCGTGCGTGACAAGGTCGGCGCCACGGAATTCCTCGGCTACGAGACCGAGAAGGCGGAAGGCGTCATCACTGCTATCGTGCAGAATGGTGCGCTTGTTCAAAGTGCCGGCGAGGGCGAGGCCGTATCCATCGTCGTCAACCAGACGCCGTTCTATGCCGAGTCCGGCGGCCAGCAGGGCGACACGGGAACGATCTCAGGCGATGGCTTCACCGTAACCGTAACCGACACACAGAAGAAGAATGACGGTGTTTTCGTGCACATCGGCAAGGTGAGCAAAGGCACGGTCAAGATCGATGCGGCGGTCGAACTCGTCGTCGATAGCGTGCGCCGCACCCGCATCCGCTCCAACCATTCGGCAACCCACTTGCTGCATGAAGCCCTGCGCGAGACGCTCGGTACCCATGTGGCGCAGAAGGGTTCGCTGGTCGCCCCTGACCGCCTGCGGTTCGACTTCTCGCATCCCAAGCCGATTTCGGATAAGGAGCTCGCCGTCATCGAGGATCTCGCCAACGAGATCGTGCTGCAGAACGCGCCGGTAACGACGCGCCTGATGGCTGTGGACGACGCGATTGCCGAAGGCGCCATGGCGCTGTTCGGCGAAAAATATGGTGATGAGGTGCGCGTGGTTTCCGTGGGCACGGCGCTGCATGGCGACAAGGCCGGCAAGAGCTATTCGACCGAGCTGTGCGGCGGCACCCATGTGCGCGCCACGGGCGATATCGGCCTGATCCGCGTCGTCTCTGAAGGTGCAGTTGCTGCCGGCGTGCGCCGTCTCGAAGCGCTGACGGGCGAGGCTGCCCGCCGTTACCTCGAAGAACAGGACGAACGCGTCAAGGCGATTGCCGGTGTGCTGAAGTCGTCGCCAGCCGATGCGCTGTCGCGTGTCACGGCGCTGATGGATGAACGCCGCAAGCTCGAGCGCGAGCTGACGGAGGCGCGCAAGCAGTTGGCGCTTGGAGGCGGCTCCGCCTCTGGCGGTGCGCAGTCCGAGACCGTCAACGGTGTCGGCTTCATTGGCAAGGTGGTCAGCGGCGTCAATCCGCGCGATCTGAAGCCGCTGGCCGACGATGCGAAGAAGACCGTGGGTTCGGGTGTCGTGACCTTCATCGGCGTGTCGGAAGACGGCAAGGCCAGCGCGGTTGTCGGTGTCACCGACGATCTCGTCGGCAAGTTCAGCGCTGTCGATCTCGTCCGCGTCGCCTCTGCAGCGCTTGGCGGGGCAGGCGGCGGCGGCCGTCCAGACATGGCGCAGGCCGGTGGTCCGGATGGATCGAAGGCTGAAGCAGCGGTCTCGGCCGTGCGCGAAGCTTTGGCCGGATAATCTTTCTGCTCACCAGCCGCGTGTATTGCGCGGCTGGAAACTATCCCAAGTTGTTATTGGATATTTATTGGTATTGAGGCTTATTGTTGAGGTCTCAATACTTGCGTATTTGCTTTTTACTGTGCCAGAATACTGCTGAGAAATTACTTGATCCATTTTCGCCGTCTAACCTGTCCACTTTCAATGCGCTCTCGAACAAAACGCCTGTTTTAGGGCGTCGTTGAGCAGCATCATCGCAAGCCTTCGCCTGACAGAAATGCACTTGAAACCCTGTTTTTCGGTTGACCACGGGAGAAATCGTGAAGCGCGTACTAAGCCTGGCATTGATTGTCGTCGGCCTGACGTCTTGTGTTGCCAGCCGCCCGCCGCACATAGTAAGCGACGTTCACACTGGTACCAACATGGCCTATGGCTCGTACCACAATATCAGGGCAAGCACCGGTGTGCTGGTCATCCGGGCATTTATCTCGTCTAATTCCGATTACGGATTCTCCACGGTATACGGCAGCGATGACAAGATAGGCATTAACGAAGCCTGGAGCTTCGGCAAGAAGTTTCGCTACATCAAAGGTGGAAGTATCAAAAGGGATGTCGCGGTTGCCTGGCGAAGGAAGTCGGTGCCGTAATCCTGAGCGAATCCGAATTTCATTCCGCGGCCGTCAATGGCTTTGAATTTGAGTTGAGTGGAAAGGCTGGAGACGTTACTGGTCAAATTCCGCCGCAGGCGTTCAGCGAAGTATTAGGTCTTCAAGGCAAACTCAACGCGACCAGCAGCAGCGCAGGTGGGGATGCCCCAGCAAATCAAACCCTCGAAATAGTAACGCCCGATGAAGCCGAGCCGGGTTAAGCAGATGGCTCCGCGCGAAAGCCGCGCGCTGCGGCAATATGCATTGGAGCGATGCTGTAGCTGTTCAAGCCTGCCAGCACAGTCGGATCATTCTCCGCAAATTGAACCGCCTCGTCGTGGTGCAGCACCTCCAGCAAGGCAATCCCAAACCAGCCATCAGGATCCTGAACCGGCCCGTAGGCCAACACGGTTCCAGCCTCGAAGTACTCGCCCATATAAGTTATGTGCTGCCGCATCAACTCCTGTTCGTCATCGTCCATATCTTCGGCAAAGGTCGGGCGCGGCGGGATCAGCCGGAAAAAGAACTGCTGCTTGGTCATCGTCTCGTTCCTTGTTCATGGCACGGTGACGATGGATCATACTTCATAAATGGCGCTTTACGGCACGGTTTTTCGCAAAAGACCGCTCCGCGATGCGATTTGTGGCCCCCTACAGCTAAAATTGCGCAACGACGCTGCTCTAGCTTGCCAGTTTCTTGTCGGCCTTCATCTCGCTTGCGATCAGGGCACCCAGCCGGGACATACCGGTTTCGATAGTATCGGCACCCGGCAGGGAAAAATTCAAACGTATGGTGTTCCTGCCGCTTCCGTCGGCGTGGAAGGCGCTACCCGGCACAAATGCCACGCGAATTTGTTCGATCGATCGTGCCAGCAGTGCCGCGCCATCCATATCGGTCGGCAGGGTCAGCCAGACAAACATTCCGCCTTCCGGCTTTGTCCACGTCACTCCCGCCGGCATATGGCGCGTCAGGGCTTCCAGCATGTGGTCGCGGCGCTCCCGATAATGGGCACGGGCCTTTGCCACCTGATTGTCAAAATGGCGTTCCGCAACGTGGTGAATCACCATCTGGTTGATGGTCGGGCTGTGCAGGTCCGCCGCCTGCTTGATCAGGACAAGTTTGGTGATAACCGGCTGCGCGGCGCAAACCCAGCCGACACGCAGGCCGGGCGTAAGCGTTTTCGAGAAACTGCCGGAATAGATGACACGCGTGCGGTCGATATGGCCTTCGCGCTCGATATCCAGTGCCAGCAGCGAGGGGACATTCTCGCCCCCGAAGCGCAGGGCCTGATAGGCGGCATCCTCGATGAGCGGAATGTCCAGTTCGTGGGCGAGGTCAACCAGTTTGACGCGATCGTTGCGGCTGATGGTTTCGCCGGTCGGGTTGGAAAAATCCGCGGTCAGGTAGGCCAGCTTGACCTCGCCACCTGCCGCCTGCGCGTTGTTTCGGTAAGCAGCCGGGGTCATGTTGCCGCCTTCCGGGATCAGGCGGTCATAGCGCGGTTCATAGGCATTGAAAGCCTGCAGCGCACCGAGATAGGTTGGCCAAGTGGTGAGGATCGTGTCGCCGGGCGAAACGAACAGCTTGCCGAGATAGTCGAGCGCCTGCTGCGACCCGGTGGTGATGATGATATTGTCGATCGTGCAGGCGACGCCCAGGGACGCCATATGCCGCACCAGCCACTCGCGCAGGGGCTTGTAGCCCTCGCTGACCGAATACTGCAGGGCGGTGTCCGCACCCTCGCCCAAATGGTCATCATAGGCGCTGCGGATCGCATCCTTGGGAAACAGCGCCGGATCGGGGATGCCGCCCGCAAAGGAAAGGATGTCCGGCTGGTCAAGCAGCTTGAGCAGTTCACGAACCTCCGAAGCGCGCATCTTGTTGGCGCGCGTGGCATATCGGGCATCCCAGTTGTTCATTGCATCCTCCACGAATTCCGGCGTTCACTCGACTGCAAATAACATAATATGTCAATAATACTGTCGTATTTTGTTGAAGCTTTCATAAAAAAGCCCCGGCAAACCGGGGCTTTTGCAAATCGTGATGGAGCCTGGCTCAGGCGGCCATGGCCTTCGACAGGTTTTCGTTGATCTTGTCGAGGAAACCCGTGGTCGACAGCCAGGGCTGGTCGGGGCCGATGAGCAGCGCCAGATCCTTGGTCATGTAGCCGGCTTCGACAGTATCGACACAGACCTTCTCAAGCGTGTGGCTGAAGCGCTCGAGTTCCGCATTGCCGTCGAGCTTGGCGCGGTGGGCAAGGCCCCGTGTCCAGGCGAAGATCGAGGCGATGGAGTTGGTCGAGGTCTCCTCGCCCTTCTGGTGCTGGCGGTAGTGACGGGTCACTGTGCCGTGTGCCGCTTCGGCTTCCACCGTCTGGCCGTCCGGCGTCATCAGAACCGAGGTCATCAGGCCGAGCGAACCAAAGCCCTGCGCCACGATGTCGGACTGCACGTCGCCGTCATAGTTCTTGCAGGCCCAGACATAGCCACCCGACCACTTCAGCGCCGAAGCAACCATGTCGTCGATCAGGCGATGCTCATAGGTGATCTTCTTTGCCGCGAACTTGTCCTTGAATTCCGCATCGAACACTTCCTGGAAGATATCCTTGAAGCGGCCGTCATAGGCCTTGAGGATGGTGTTCTTGGTCGAGAGGTAGCAGGGAACGCCGCGATTGTAAGCGTAGTTGAACGAAGCATGGGCAAAATCGCGGATGGATTCATCCAGATTGTACATGGCCATGGCAACGCCGGCGCCCGGTGCGTCGTAGACTTCGTGTTCGATAGTGGCGCCGTCCTCGCCGACGAACTTGATCGATAGCTTGCCCTTGCCGGGGAACTTGAAATCGGTGGCGCGGTACTGGTCGCCGAAAGCGTGACGGCCGACGATGATCGGCTGGGTCCAGCCCGGAACCAGACGGGGAACGTTCTTGGCGATGATCGGTTCGCGGAAAATAACGCCGCCGAGAATGTTGCGGATGGTGCCGTTGGGCGACTTCCACATCTTCTTCAGGCCGAATTCCTCAACGCGCTGTTCGTCCGGGGTGATCGTGGCGCATTTGACGCCGACGCCGTACTGCTTGATCGCATTGGCCGCATCGATCGTCACCTGGTCATTGGTGGCGTCGCGATGTTCGATGCCAAGATCGTAATATTTCAGGTCGATGTCGAGGTAAGGATGGATCAGCTTTTCCTTGATATACTGCCAGATGATGCGAGTCATCTCGTCGCCATCGAGCTCGACGACCGGATTTGCAACCTTGATCTTTGCCATGGATGTTCAGCCTCTAATTTGCTGGGTGTGGGAATGTCAGCATCGGTTTTCAATGAGGGTTCGCGCCCCTATAGCACCGTGATTGCAGAACGCAAAGACAGTTGCTCAAGAAGAGGGGAGGTTATCGTCGACGTCGATGCCGATTATCTCCCCCTTGGCGGGAGAGAAAGGATTTTCTTGGGTTTAGTCCTTGCTAAATCCTTAGAAAATCCAAGAGAGGGGGTATCTATCTCATACCCCAAATAGCCCCCTCACTTGCGATTTCTAGCACTTAGCGAGGGCTAAGATGCTGAAATCGCTTTCTCTCCCACAAGGGGGGAGATAATTGGCATCGACCTTCGCGCATCCCTTTGCACGGTAATTGCGCAACTCTGTGGAACGGCACTATCGATACGCAGCATTGCTCATCAAAAAAACGCGAGCTATGACGGCGCCATTCAATGCAAGGATTAAAAATGGCCGGCACAGACAGACAGCGCACTCTTATTGCTGAAGGCCCAGCGATCATTCTGGTGGAACCGCAATTGCCGGAGAATATCGGCATGGTGGCCCGCGCCATGGCGAATTTCGGCCTGGCGGAACTGCGCCTGGTGAAACCGCGCGAGGAATTTCCCAATGACAAGGCACGCTCCGCCGCCAGCCGCGCCGATCACATCATCGATGCGGCGCAGGTTTTCGACGATCTGCCATCGGCCATCAAGGATCTTCATTTCGTCTATGCAACCACGGCGCGCGAGCGCGACGCGTTCAAGCAGGTACGTGGCCCGGTAGAAGCGGGACAAACCCTGCGCCAGCGCTTCAACAGCGGCGAGAAGACCGGAATTCTTTTCGGGCGGGAGCGCATCGGCCTCAATAATGACGAAGTCAGCCTCGCCGATGAGCTGGTGACATTTCCGGTCAATCCGGCATTCTCGTCGCTGAACATTGCACAGGCGGTCTTGCTCATGTCCTATGAGTGGATGAAATCAGGTCTGGAGAAACACACCGACACTGCCTTTCGCGGCCCGGAGCTCGAGCCGGCGCCGAAGGAGCAGTTGCAGGGCTTCTTCAACCATCTCGAAAATGCATTGCAGGCGCGCGGCTATTTCCGGCCGATGGCGCGCAAGGAAATCATGGTCAACAATCTGCGCGGCGTCCTCACAAGAGCAGGCTTTTCGGACTCCGAATTGAAGCTTCTGCGCGGCGTGCTCGTGTCGCTGGATTATTTCAGCCCGAAGACACCGCGAGGCTCAGGAGCGCCGGAAGGGCGCAAGCGCGAAAAAGTTCCTGCAAAGAAAAAAGCCAAGCAACCTGAAAGCGGGGATCCATCAAGCGATGAATGATGTGACAACGGACCGGCCAATCATTGCCTTCGACAGCGGGATTGGCGGCCTGACGGTGCTGCGCGAGGCGCGCGTGCTGATGCCGGAGCGGCGTTTTGTTTATATCGCTGACGATGCGGGGTTTCCCTATGGCGATTGGGAGGAGAGCGCCTTGCGAGCGCGCATCGTCGACCTCTTCGGCGGCTTCATCGCCGAGCACGATCCGGCAATCGCGATCATCGCTTGCAATACAGCCTCTACTCTGGTGCTCGAAGACCTGCGCAAGGCCTATCCTGCCGTGCCTTTCGTCGGCACAGTTCCGGCGATCAAGCCGGCGGCGGAGCGCACATCGTCTGGTCTCGTCACAGTCCTCGCCACCCCCGGCACGGTGAAGCGCGCCTATACGCGCGATCTCATCCAGTCCTTTGCCACCAAATGCCATGTGCGCCTTGTCGGCAGCCAGAATCTCGCGCGCCTCGCTGAGGCGCATATTCGCGGCGATCCCATTAATGACGATGCCATCCGCGCTGAAATCGCGCCGTGCTTCTATGAAAAGGATGGCCAGCGCACCGACATCGTCGTACTGGCCTGTACGCATTATCCCTTCCTCGCCAATGTCTTCCGCCGCCTTGCGCCCTGGCCGGTGGACTGGCTCGATCCGGCTGAGGCTATCGCCCGCCGGGCGCTATCCCTGATCAAACCGAACGGCAGCGGCGCCGAGCCTGAACATGGCGACGACATCGCCATCTTCACCTCGGGCAATCCAGATTTCTCCACACGGCGACTGATGCAGGGTTTCGGGCTGGATACGAGTGTGATTGCCTGAAAAATTGGAACATTCTGAGGCTGCAGCGCGCCTCCGGTTGCCGGGATACCCTTGCTAAAGTCGGGGTGGACACCCGCGCCACTGGCTGGAGGGGTACGTGCTCGGTGAGCAAAGCTGGGTTTATCTGTCCATCTTTTTTCAGAGTATTACTTCGAAGCAATGTGGGCGATCGATACATTACTATCGACAGAGCTTGATGAGGACGAGGACGGCGAGCATAACGCCATCATCATCTTCCAGTAGGCCCTCAGGCCGTTGCTGCCGCCTCAGCCGTAGCAACGCCACCCAATTCCTGCCTGATCACCGGCGCCACCTTCGTGCCATAAAGCTCGATCGCCTTCAGTGTGTTCGCATGCGGCAGGCTGCCGAGATCGATCTGCAGCATGAAACGGTCGTGCTTGAAGTAGGTGTGCTGCAGCATGATCTTGTCGATCACCTCCTGGGGCGAACCCACCAGCAGCGCGCCGCGCATCGTCCGTCCGGCCTCGTACTGGCCGCGGTTGCTCGGCGGCCAGCCGCGCTCGCGGCCGATCTTGTTCATGACGACCTCATAGCTCGGCCAGTATTCGTCCGATGCAGACTGCGAGTCCTCGGCGACGTAGCCATGCGAATTGATGCTGACCTTCAGCTTTTCCGGCGCGTGGCCTGCCTTGGCGCCCGCCTCGCGATAGAGCTCGACCAGCGGCGCGAAGCGGTGCGGCTCGCCGCCGATGATCGCCACCGCCAGCGGCAGGCCAAGCGTGCCGGCGCGGATCACCGATGCCGGTGTGCCGCCAACGGCGATCCAGACGGGCAGGGGATTTTGGACCGGACGAGGATAGACGCCGAGATTACTGAGCGGCGCGCGCAAGTTGCCGCTCCACGTCACGTGTTCGCTGGCCCGCAGCTTCAGCAGCAAATCGAGCTTTTCAGCAAAGAGCTCGTCATAATCGTTGAGGTCGTAGCCGAACAGCGGGAACGACTCGATGAAGGAGCCGCGTCCAGCCATGATCTCGGCGCGGCCCGAGGAAATCAGGTCGAGCGTCGCATATTCCTGGAACACACGCACCGGATCGTCGGAACTCAAGACGGTCACGGCACTGGTCAGGCGAATATTCTTCGTGCGTGCCGCGCCCGCCGCCAGCACAACCGCCGGTGTAGAGATGACGAAATCCGGGCGGTGATGTTCGCCGATGCCGAAGACGTCGAGCCCGACCTGATCGGCCAGTTCCATCTCTTCGAGCAGGTTTTGCATGCGCTGGTGCGCGCTGATGGCCACGCCAGTCGCAGGATCGGGGCTCATGCCTGCAAATGTATAGATGCCGAGTTCCATCGGTGTACCCTTTGTTCACTGTCGCTGCACAGGTAAGCACAGTTTCAGGCGATGTGAAGAACGCACATCGCGGTTGCCGAGGCACCAAAAGGATACTGGGTGGTCTATCTCCCCCCATGTGGGGGAGAAAGCGATTTCAGCATCTTAGCGAGCGGCAGCGAAGCTCAAGTGCTAGAAATCGCAAGAGAGGGGATTTGCTTCACCGAACTACCCCCCTCTTGGATTTTGCAAGGATTTAGCAAAAAGGCTAAATCCAGGAAAATCCTTTCTCTCCCACAAGGGGAGAGATAATCGGCATTGGCTGTCGCTCCAGATCAATAAGCTACAGTGAAACGCTCTCTGCTGTGCTTCGGCTTTTCAGCCTCATCAACGATTGCCACAGCCAGATCGCCGACGCTGATTGCGCTCTTGCCCTCTGCATCGAAGACCGGATGGTCCTTGCCGACGCGGTAGTTGCCGGTACGCTCACCCGGAGCAAGGGCGAAGGGCGGCGATACGAAGCTCCAGTCGAGTCCGGTCTCGCCGCGCAGATCATTCAGCGCCTGGCGGGCGCCCAATGCACCTTCCTTGTATTCGGCCGGGAAACCCTCGCCATCGACAAACTGCCCGCCTGCCTCATTGTACAGGCTGCCGGCACCGCCAATGACGATGAGGCGGCTGACGCCCGCCTCCTTTGCCGCCTCGGTGATCGACTTGCTGGCCGCGATGTGGATCGCCTTGATGTCCGGATTGCCCCAGCCAGGATTGTAGGCGGAGATGACGATGTCGTGGCCCTTGAGCTTGGCGGCGAGGTCGGTCGTGTTGAGGGCATCGGCCTCGACTGCCGTAACATCATCCAGCTTTTCGACCTTGTCCGGGCTGCGTACCAGCGCAGTCACGCTGTGGCTGCGCGATATGGCTTCCTTCAATAACTCCTTGCCGACAAAACCGGTGGCACCAATCAGTGCGATTTTCATCCTATGCTCCTTTTTGATGCAGGTACACATCGTTTTCTGGTTACTAATAATAACTGTCTATGCTAGAAGGCGAAGCTTGAGAAGAACGCACTTTTTCCGTTTCAGGGCACATGGAAGTAACCGCCCTCGCGTTCAGGAAGGACTGAGATGAGCATTCATACAAAAGCTGAAAGCAAGGCACCGCTGCTCGAATCGATGCCAGCCATGCAAGTCGATGGCTCCGGGTCCTGCCCGATGCGCGAGGTGCTCGATCTCGTGGGTGATTCATGGAGCCTTTTGACAATCATCAACCTCCAATCCGGCCCGCGCAGATTCAATGTCCTGCGGCGGATGATCGAAGGGATATCGCAGCGCATGCTAACCGTGACGCTGCGTTCGCTTGAGCGCGATGGTCTGATCACTCGTACTGTCAAGCCGACCTCGCCGCCGGAAGTCACCTATGCACTGACGGAAATCGGGCATTCGATTGCAGTGCCGATTGGCGCGCTGGGTGAGTGGGCGGTCAACAACCGCGATCATCTGCGTGAGGCGCGCAAGGCATTTGATGAGGCAAGGGTGGATTAGGGAACCACCCAACCATCCTTCGCGTTACCCAACCTGTGCAACATTTCACAGGGAGAATGACAATGCCCGCAAAATCCCAGGCTCAGCAGAAGGCTGCCGGTGCGGCGCTTTCCGCCAAGCGCGGTCAGACGAAGACGAGCGAACTCAAAGGTGCGTCGAAGAGCATGTATGACTCCATGAGCGAAAAGCAGCTGGAAGAGTTTGCCGAGACCGATCGCAAGAACCTGCCCAAGAAGAAGACCAAGCACTAATCGGGTTTCAGGGGATTGAGGCGGGCTAAGCTATTGGCAGATGCGCGCCTCGCATTTTCTCCCATGGCAGCCGAGATCGAGATGCAGATTGCTCTGGTGCGCGGCATCGCCGTCCGGACCGATCACCGTCATGAAGCGCTCGCAGCTCGCCTTATGCAGCGACTGCCAAAATGCCTGCTCCTCCGGTTTACCCTTCCATCCTGAGCCGAGTTCCGTCGTTTTGCCGTTCTTGAACTTGAACGCGACAATATCGACCGCATTGGCGAAAGCATGTTCCGAGACGCGGCCCTTGTGACCATTATTGACCTTGCGGCACTGGTAATCCGAGCCGGTGGTGATGCTTTCGATCTCGGCACCGAAATCCTTCTGCGCCTCCTTTTGCGCCTCGACCACCCAGCTCGCCAGTGAACCGGCCATGGCACAATTGGTGGTGACGGGCGCAGCAAACTTCACGGGACTGTCCTTGCCAATGGCGGTGATCTTCAAGGGCGAGCGCTCGCCGCAGACGCCTTCTGACAGTGGCGGAACGATCTCACCCTGAACGTCGCCGTTCATAATAGCGGGACAGGCATTCTGGTAGACGCGGTCGGGCGAAGTCGAGGGATCGGCCTTCTCGATGCTCTCCTCATGCTCAGGCTTCGGCGCGTCCTTCCCGGCTGCATCGGATTTTGGCAGTGGGTTTGGCCCCAATTGCTCGGCGGGTTTTGGCGGCTCGGTGGGCTTCTCCGTCGGCTTCGCTTCCGGTGCAGGTTTTTGTTCGGGCAAGGGCGTCGTCTGCGGATCCGCCTTCTGTATTTCTTCGGCGGGCTTTTCCTCGGGTTTGGGCGCCTCCGGTGAAGCGGCGGCGCGGGGGTTGGCCTCCGGTATCGGCGGGACGGCTGGCAAAGCAACGGCTGGCGGGCGCGGCGCGCGCACGACATTCGTGCGATGTCCACGCCTGTGCCGTGCATCCGCGTCATCAGCAGAACTGATAAGGATCGTGCTTGCAATACAGGCTGTGAGGGATAGAAGAACGATCGTCGAGCAATATGATTGCCGCGAGAATAGGGTCATTACCGGCTCTACTCCTGTTGAGCGTCTACCCTAACGTTTGAATTGCGGCATCGGTTTCAATTTATGTGATCCGCTGAAACATGCGGGCGCCGCTTGACATCACAGAACCTTCACACTAGAAGCCACCCCAGCGCAGGGCCCTACGGCTCTGCGTTTCATTTGACGTGTCCCGTGAGTGATTTCGCAAAGCGTGCGTGAATCATTCTGTCAGTCTTCACAAACAGGAGGCAGAGGAGGGCGCGTTTCCTTGAATCGAAGTGTGAACTTCGATTCGTATTTGTTTGAAAGGAAATGCGATGAGCAAGCGCGAATCGTCCAAGTATAAAATTGACCGCCGTCTTGGCGAAAACATCTGGGGCCGTCCGAAGTCCCCTGTAAACCGTCGTGAATATGGCCCAGGCCAGCACGGTCAGCGCCGCAAGAGCAAGCTGTCCGATTTCGGTGTACAGCTGCGCGCCAAGCAGAAGCTCAAGGGCTTCTACGGCGACATTTCGGAAAAGCAGTTCCGCAAGACCTATGAAGAGGCTTCGCGCCGCAAGGGCGATACCGGCGAACAGCTGATCGGTCTGCTCGAGTCGCGTCTGGATGCGATCGTGTACCGCGCCAAGTTCGTTCCGACGATCTTCGCAGCGCGTCAGTTCGTCAACCACGGCCACGTCAACGTCAACGGCCGCCGCACCAACATCCAGTCCTACATCTGCAAGGCTGGCGATGTGATCGAAGTGCGCGAGAAGTCGAAGCAGCTCGTGATCGTTCTGGAATCTGTTCAGCTGGCTGAGCGCGATGTTCCTGAATATCTCGAAGTCGATCATAACAAGATGGTTGCCAAGTACACCCGCGTTCCGGCCTTCTCCGATGTGCCATACGCTGTACAGATGGAACCGAACCTGGTTGTCGAATTCTATTCGCGTTAATCAGTTCTGAGTTTAAGAAAGGCCGCCCGGAGAAATCTTGGGCGGCTTTTTTTTGGCCTAACCGGAGCCCGGGCATGACTGATCTTCAGGATGTCGTTGACAGTGTTTATCATGATCTTGCCGACAGGATCGGCGAGGGCAAGCTGGCGGATTATATTCCGGAGCTCGCGACGATCGATCCTAAGCAGTTCGGCATCGCGCTGGTAACGACCGACGGCACGGTCCACGCGGCTGGTGACGCTGAAACCAGTTTTTCGATCCAGAGTATCTCAAAGGTCTTCACGCTGACTCTGGCGCTCGGCAAGATCGGCGATGGGCTGTGGAAGCGCGTCGGGCGCGAACCATCGGGCAATGCCTTCAATTCCATCGTCCAGCTCGAACAGGAAAAGGGCAAGCCACGCAATCCCTTCATCAATGCCGGCGCAATCGCCGTTGCGGATGTGGTTCTGGCCGGCCACCTTCCCAAGGAGGCCATCGGCGAGATCGTGCAATTCATTCGCCATCTTGCCGATGATGAGAGCATCGCCATCGATCACAATGTCGCCCGCTCCGAGACGCAGACCGGCTATCGCAACGTGGCGCTGGCCAATTTCATGCGGGCTTTCGGCAACCTCAATCATCCCGTCGAGCATGTGCTCGGCGTCTATTTCCACCATTGCGCCATTGCCATGTCGTGCCGTCAGCTTGCCCATGCCGGGCTCTATCTCGCTTCCGCCGGCCGCAATCCTCTCAGTGGCGGCAGCGTCGTATCGTCCAGTCGCGCTCGCCGTATCAATGCGCTGATGCTGATGTGCGGGCATTATGACGGCTCCGGCGACTTTGCCTACCGCGTCGGCTTGCCGGGGAAGAGCGGTGTTGGTGGTGGCATTCTCGCCATTGCTCCGGGCAAGGCTTCGATCGCTGTGTGGTCGCCGGGGCTGAATGAGAACGGCAATTCGCTGCTGGGCTCAGCGGCGCTGGAACTGCTGGCACAGCGCACCGGCTGGTCGGTGTTTGGGCAGTAGCAATTCCAGGAAAAGTGGGAACCGGTTTTCCGTCCGGAATTGCGAAAAGCTTAGAAGCTCTTGCGTTCTGGTCGGCCCCGAGTCAATGAAACATCATGAGGTGTTCATATGACCATTCATGAGCCAGATCTAAGCGACGCAGGCGGTTGCCACCCGATGTTCCTCGGCGTGCCGTCCAATGTCGAGTTCAACAAGCTGCGCAAGCGGCTGCTGCGCAACACGCGGCAGGCGCTCGAGGATTTCGCCATGGTCAAGCCTGGCGAGCGCTGGCTGATCGGCCTTTCCGGCGGCAAGGATTCCTACGGGCTTCTCGCGCTGCTGCTTGATCTCAAATGGCGCGGGCTCCTGCCGGTGGAATTGCTCGCTTGCAATCTCGACCAGGGCCAGCCGAATTTCCCAAAACACATCCTGCCGGATTACCTCAAGGCAAACGGGATCGAGCACCGCATCGAATACAAGGACACCTATTCGATCGTCACTGACAAGATTGCGGAAAACCAGACCTATTGCTCGCTTTGCTCACGGCTGCGGCGCGGCCATCTGTATCGCGTGGCGCGCGAGGAGGGCTGTTCGGCGCTGGTGCTCGGCCATCATCGCGAGGACATTCTCGAAACCTTCCTGATGAACCTCTTCCATGGCGGACGGCTCGCCGCCATGCCGCCGAAGCTGCTCAATGACGAGGGCGATCTGATGCTGCTGCGGCCCTTGAGCTATTGCGCCGAGGACGATCTGGAGAAGTTTGCAGCGGCCATGCAGTTCCCGATCATCCCCTGCGACCTTTGCGGCAGCCAGGATGGGCTGCAGCGCAACATGATGAAGGCCATGCTTTCCGATATCGAAAAACGCATGCCGGGCCGCAAGGAGATCATGATCCGCGCGCTGGCCAATACGCGCCCGAGCCATCTGCTCGACCGCAAGATATTCGATTTTGCCGGGCTTGTGGCGGGTCAGTAATAAGCGCTTTATTTCGTTGAGTGATTGCGGGTTTAGTCACCACGTGTGACGAACTCGGCAAAGGTGCGCGCGAAAATACTATCGAGATCAGGGGAATAGTTTTACGATGGCCGCGATGGCTGCGATTGTTGCTACGGACGTCCCGAAGAAAAACGCGCCCATGCGCACTGTAAGACGAAGCGTTAGCAGCTCCAGCGCGGTGTTGAGATCAGATTTCGTTACCAGTTCGGGCATGATGAAATCCCTTGCGGCTTCTGCCTGCACCTTGGCGTGAGCGGGGCTGAACCCGCCCTGTTCCAAACGCAGCGCATAACCCAATGTATCAAATGAGATTGTCATAGTCAGCCCTTCAGAATACCGGATGTTAGGCCATAGATTTGCAGCCAGCAATTCAACCAAAGTTGGCAGTAGCGGCAATAGCGGAGCTCCAAACGATGCGGCGTCGTCGCTGCCGGCTCCGTGCTCACACCGGCCTGTTATGCGGCTGGAACAATTTCCCTCGTTCTGCGATCAGCACGAAGATCAGGCCAATCAGCGACAGGAAGAAAAAGCCTGCGACCAGCGGAAGTGTCGTGCCGTCATAGGCCTGACCGATCAGCGCGCCGATGGCGCCGCCGCCTGCCGTGCTTGTGAAACCGAGGACGGAAGATGCCGTACCTGCCACGTGACCAAGTGGTTCCATCGCCAGCGAGTTGAAGTTGGAGCCGATCCAGCCGAACTGGAACATCGCCAGGGAGAACAAGATCATATAAAGGGCGAAGGGTGTGGGCTGCGGCCCGAACAAGGTCAGCAGCAACCAGAGTCCGTTGATGCCCAAGAAAGCAAGAAGCGCGCCGTGCGACAGGCGCCGCATGCCGAAACGCCCGACGAACCGCGAATTCACGAAGGACGAAAATGCCATCGTGATCGCGACAGCGGAAAATGCGACGGGGAACCAGATACCCATATCGTAGATGCCGACATAGATCTGCTGCGCCGAATTGATGAAGCCGAACAGCGCGCCGAAGATGAATGAATTTGCCAGGGTATAGCAAAGCGCCACGCGATTGGTGAGAACGATCCTGAAGCCCTGCGCCACTGATTTCAGCGTGAACGGACGCACGTCGGCCGGGTCCAGCGTTTCAGGCAGGCGGATATAGACCCAGACAAGCACGGCGCTGGCGATGGCAGCCATGAAGATGAAGATCAGGTGCCAGTTGCCGAACAGCATCACTGCCTGGCCGGTACCCGGCGCAATGACCGGGACGATCATGAACACCATCATGATCAGCGACATGACTTCGGCCATCATCCGCCCGCCATAGACGTCGCGGACGATGGAAATGGTAATGACGCGCGTCGCAGCCGAGCCGATGCCCTGCAGCAGCCTGAAGAACAGCAATGACGTGAAACTCGGAACGAAAACGCAGGCGATTGCCGAGATGATGTAGACCACCAGCCCGGTAAACATCGGCACCCGCCTGCCGAAGCGATCGGAAAGCGGGCCATAGAACAGTTGCGAAAACGCAAAGCCCATCAGATAGGCCGAGATCACATATTGCCGGTGGTTTTCGCTGGTCACGCCGAGGCTGGCGCCGATCTGCTGCAGGCCCGGAAGCATGATGTCGATGGCCAGGGCATTGATTGCCATCAGCATCGCCATCATGGCGATGAATTCAACCTTGCCCATCCCCCTCAGACGAGGAGCGGACGTATTTGTAGCGGCATCCATGATCAGACCTGCAAAAAATCAAACAAAGACAAAGGCGTCGGAACGGCCGACGCCTTTAGAAAGAGATTCCGGATTTCCCCGGAACCATTTGAACTTATTGCGTAATCAGGCTGCCTTGGTGGCAACGCCCTTTTCGCTCAGGAGGGTCTGCAATTCGCCTGCCTGGAACATTTCGCGGATAATGTCGCAACCGCCGACAAATTCACCCTTCACGTAAAGCTGCGGGATGGTCGGCCAGTTGGAGTAATCCTTGATGCCCTGGCGCAGGTCATTGGAGGAGAGAACGTTCACACCCTTGTAGTCGACGCCGATGTAATCGAGGATCTGCACGACCTGGCCGGAAAAGCCGCATTGCGGAAAACCGGGAGTGCCCTTCATGAAGAGTACGACGTCGTTGCTCTTGACTTCATTGGCGATGAATTCGTTGATACCGCTCATTTCGGGTCCTTTCGCAGCCGCGAGGGGAGGAATCGCGGCTAAAAAAATGCTTGCGAGGCCATTTTACCTCATCTCTTTGCCCAGAAAAAGCACGATGGGCGCGCGAACGCAAGACAATCTGTCGTGCAGCACCGACTCGGAGCGTTACTCCGGCGCGCTGGTCTGCAAGGCGAGGGCATGCAGCACGCCGCCCATATTGCCCTTCAGCGCGTCATAAACCATCTGGTGCTGCTGCACGCGCGACTTGCCGCGAAAGCTTTCCGCGACAACTTCGGCGGCATAGTGGTCACCATCACCCGCGAGATCGCGGATTGTTACCTTTGCATCCGGAATGGCGTCTCGAATCATTTTTTCGATGTCGCGCGCGTCCATTGCCATCTCGTTCTCTCCTCAGGCGGCCTGTATTTTATCGTCCGCCCGACCACTCATATAGTCAGGGAACCACGATTCGTGTGCTTTTGTCAGGTCTGCTACAGATATGGAGAGTAGACGCCCGATCGTCAATGCACTGCCGCCAACTGTCCCGAGCTTGCGGAAGGGAATACCGCAGCCTTCTGCATTCAGCGTGATGATATTGGCCATCTCCGGCGAAGCAGCAACGAGATAGCGCGCCTGGTCCTCACCGAAGAGCAGGGCATGGGGTGTGGTCCCGCCGATTTCGACGGCCGCCCCCTTGGCTGACGCCATGCACATCTCCGCCAGCGCAATCGCAAGGCCGCCATCGGACAGATCGTGGCAGGCTGTTACCTGTTCGTTGCGGATGGCGGAGCGCACGAAATTGCCGTTGCGCTTTTCCGCTGCAAGATCAACCGCCGGAGCAGGACCATCGGCACGGCCATGCAGGTCGCGCAAATAGATCGACTGGCCGAGATGCGTACCATCGCCGCCGAGCAGGATCAGCACGTCGCCGTCGCGCATGCCGCCGATCCTGGCAGTCTTTGTCCAGTCGGGGATCAGCCCCACGCCGGCAATGGTCGGTGTCGGCAGGATCGCCTGGCCATTGGTCTCGTTGTAGAGCGAGACATTGCCCGAAACGATCGGGAAGGCGAGCGCACGGCAGGCATCGCCGATGCCGCCAACAGCCTTGACCAGCTGCCCCATGATTTCCGGCCGTTCCGGATTGCCGAAATTGAGATTGTCGGTCGCAGCCAGCGGTTCTGCGCCAACGGCGGTCAGGTTGCGCCAGCATTCGGCGACAGCCTGCTTGCCGCCCTCGTAAGGGTCGGCCTCGCAATAGCGCGGCGTGACGTCGGAGGAAAAGGCCAGCGCCTTGCTCCGGTGGCCCTCGACACGCACGACTCCGGCGTCGCCGCCGGGAAGCTGCAGCGAATTGCCCTGGATCAGCGTGTCATATTGCTCATAGACCCAGCGGCGCGAGGACAAGTCGGGTGAGCCGATCATCTGCAGCAGCGCTGCGCCGTAGTCCGCGACTTCCGGCACATTGGTGGCGGGGAGCGGCGCATGCTTGCCCGGCTCCATCCAGGGCCTGTCATATTCCGGTGCCTGGTCGCCGAGATCCTTGATCGGAAGATTGGCGACTTCCTCGCCGTCATGCAGCACACGGAAGCGCAGATCGTCGGTCGTATAACCGACAATGGCGAAATCCAGGCCCCATTTCCTGAAGATGCCTTCAGCCTCTTCTTCCTTTTCAGGGCGCAGCACCATGAGCATGCGCTCCTGGCTTTCGGACAGCATCATCTCATAGGCGGTCATGCGCTCTTCGCGCACTGGTACGGAATTGAGATTGAGCTCGATGCCGAGATTGCCCTTGGCGCCCATTTCCACGGCCGAGCAGGTGAGGCCGGCCGCCCCCATGTCCTGGATGGCGATGACAGCCCCGGAAGCCATCAGTTCGAGTGAGGCTTCGAGCAGGCATTTTTCGGTAAAAGGATCGCCAACCTGAACAGTCGGGCGTTTTTCGTCAATCGATTCGTCGAATTCTGCCGATGCCATGGTCGCGCCGCCGACGCCATCGCGGCCGGTCTTGGCACCGAGATAAACGACAGGAAGGCCGATGCCCTTGGCTTCCGAAAGGAATATCGCATCGGTCTTGGCAAGACCGGCAGCAAAGGCATTGACGAGAATATTGCCATTGTAGCGCGCGTCGAAATTGACCTCGCCGCCAACCGTTGGCACGCCGAACGAATTGCCATAACCGCCAACGCCCTCGACCACGCCGGAAACCAGGTGGCGTGTCTTCGGGTGGGCCGGCTCGCCGAAGCGCAGTGCGTTCATCGCTGCGATCGGTCGTGCGCCCATGGTGAAGACATCGCGCAGGATACCGCCAACGCCGGTCGCCGCGCCCTGATAGGGCTCGATATAGGACGGATGGTTGTGGCTCTCCATCTTGAAGACGACGCAATCGCCGTCGCCGATATCAACGACGCCGGCGTTCTCACCCGGACCCTGGATGACCTGCGGTCCGGTGGTCGGCAGCGTGCGCAGCCACTTCTTCGAGGATTTGTACGAACAGTGCTCGTTCCACATGGCTGAGAAGATACCAAGCTCGGTGAAGCTCGGCTCGCGCCCGATCAGGTCGAGGATGCGTTGATATTCGTCCGGCTTCAGCCCGTGTGAAGCAACGAGTTCCGGTGTGATCTTGACAGTATTGGAAATGGTCATGGGTCCTGGAATATCCGTGCGCGGTTCGACTAGCTCACCATGAGGGGCGGCTTTTGCCCCTCTTTAACGCATGTAGTGCTGCGGCGCGACAGGAAAATGGGCGGAATCAACAGAGAGGCTTGCGGATGCGGAATGCCGCCCTTGTCCGGTGCATATGCCGGGCATAAGGTTTGCTTTCATGCAGCTTTTGATGCGGAGGAAATCGAAATGACGGGCAGACTGGCGGGCAAGGTGGCTATCATTTCCGGGGGCGCGACCGGGATGGGCGGTGCGGCATCGAAGCTCTTCGCCGCCGAGGGCGCGAAGGTGGCAATCGTCGACCGCAACGAACAGGCGGCCGCAGCGACAGTGTCGGAGATCGTTGCTGCCGGCGGGCAGGCCGCGTATTTCGTTGCCGATGTTTCGGATGAGGGGCAGGTGCAAAAGGCCGTCGCAGGCGTGGCGCAGAAATTCGGCAGCATCACCGTGCTTTTCAATCACGCTGGCACCATCGTCATCAAGCCGTTCCTGGAAACGACGCTCGAAGAATGGGATTGGCTGCACGCCGTCAATGTGCGCTCGATGTATTTGATGACGCGCGCCGTCATTCCTCACATGCTCGAGGCCGGTGGCGGCTCCATCGTTTGCACTTCGTCCATTTCGGCTGTCGCGGGGACGCCGATGGAAGTTCTTTACGATACGACCAAGGGCGCCTGCCACATGTTCGCGCGGGCCATTGCCGTGGAATTCCGCGACCGCAACATCCGCTGCAATGCCGTCTGCCCGGGCTTCATCCGGACGCCGCACGGCCTGCGCGAGGTGGATGAATTGGAAAAGATGGGCGTTGATGTCTCGGAGGCGGCTATGACCGCGGCGCAGGGGCGCATCGGCGAGCCGGAGGAGGTGGCCCGTGCCGCCCTATTCCTTGCCAGCGACGAGGCGAGTTTCATTACCGGCACGCATCTCTTCGTCGATAATGGGTTTACGGCGATCTAGCCCAGTTCAGTTCTTGAACTGGAACTTTCAGCTTTCTCATGTGAGACTGTTGTGGGCACTGCACATGAACATCTGGAGTAGACATGACGGCTTTTATCATCGCAGACGTCAAGGTGACTGATGACAAGTGGGTACCGGAATACGCAGCCGCGGTGCACGATATCGTGCACAAACATGGCGGCAAGTATCTGTCACGCAGCGGCGATATCAAGGTGCTGGAAGGCAAGCCGCTAGATACGACCCTCATCGCCATTCTGCAGTTTCCGAACGCGGAAGCAGCCGAAGCCTTCGCCAACGACCCGGAATACGCCCCATATGCCAAGGCTCGGCAGGATGGCAGCGATAGCCGTTTCCAGCTGATCGACGATACCGATATAGCCGGAACGATACCGTATCTTGGCAAGGGGTGAGGATGCTATCAGGCTGCTGACTGAGATGAGTTGTCAAACGCTGCGTTAAGGCAGTGGGATAACCGCAATCAATACCACGCACATGGAATCCTATCAATAGAGTGCTTCCGACTTTCGTGGAATTGTCCGATTGTTCGAACTTTCTTATGATCTCGTGATTTCAATACGAGGTCGAAATGGAGGTCACAGTCTATATTCTCCGTTGTGCAGACGGATCCTATTACACCGGTCTCACCAAGCAGGATATCGAGGCACGCGTTTGGGAACATAACGCTGCAATTTACGATGGCTATACAAGACATCGTCTGCCCGTGGAGCTTGTTTTCACTGAGACTTACGATCGCATTCTCGATGCGATAGTACGTGAACGGCAGATCAAAGGGTGGTCGCGTGTGAAGAAACAGGCACTTATCGCGATGAATTATGAAGGATTGCCTGAACTGTCCAAGAATCGCTCAAAACGCTCCGGATAAGTTCCCGTTCATGTGCGTGGTTCGACAAGCTCACCATGAGGGACGTTGGTAATTGCAGGGAGTCAAGTTCTGCAACGTTGGCGATTATCCTTACAGCCACCAACTTCCCTCATGGTGAGCTTGTCGAACCACGCACATGGCATTGATCTCAAATGCGCGTTCGGATTTCGGTCGTTCATCCCTCAAGAATAACTGTCATAGCTCGCATTGTCTGTTTCCATGAGCCGGCGCAGGATGGTGAAGCCTTGTTGCAGTTCTTCCCTCGTTCTCGGCACAGTGAGGCCAAGGCGCACGCCATGGAATACCTTCTCGGTACGGCCCGGTTTGAATTCGTCCTCGTCGTCGATCAGCACGCCCTCATTGAGCGCGGCGTTCTTGAAGGTGCCGGAGAGCCAGGGGTCCGGCAGTTTCATCCACAGGAACGGCGACAGGGGTTGCGAGATGAAATCCATGCCGGCAAAGGCTGACCGGGCGATGGCCTCGCGCGCCCTGACTTCCGTCTGGACCTTGGCGCGGATCGTGTCGGCTTCGCCGCAATTGACGATCTGCGCGCCAAGCTCTGCCATGATGAAGGGCATCCCGCCGCTGACCATCTTGTGGGCGGTGAGAACACGCGCTGCAAGGTGGGGAGGGCAGGCGACCCAGCCGCCGCGAACGCCTGCGGCGACGGATTTCGACAGGCCGCCAATGTGGAACGTGCGTTCCGGCGCCAGGTTGGCGATCTTGACGTGATCGTGCCGCGTGAGCGATCCGTAGATTTCGTCCTCTATGATCCAGACATTGTAGCGCCGGGCAATCTCGACGATGGCGCGGCGATGTTCTTCCGGCATGGTGGTGGCAGTCGGATTGTGCAGCGATGGCATCAGGAAGACCAGCTTCGGGTGCTGCTGCGCGCAGTGCCGCTCGAAATCATCGGGCGTCAGGCTGCCATTCTGCGTCTGCATGATGACGCTGCGGCGACCCATGAGATTGACGCTGCGCGCCGCCGAACAATAGGTCAGGTCCTCGAAGGCAATCCTGTCTCCGGGAACGGTAATTGCGGCAATCACTGCCAGTATTGCCGAATGCGCGCCGAGCGTCGGCACGATGCAGGACGGGTCCGGCGTCCAGCCCGCGGCGGACAGCCATTTGCTGCCAGCCTGCTGCCAAGATGCGGGCAGGGTGCGTGAATAGCTGGCAATCTCGGTTGGGTACTGCTTGCTGATCTGCGCCAGCAACCGTTCCATCGTGCCGGATTGTCCGACCTCGATTGCTGCCGTGCTGTCCATGCGAATCTTGCCGGGCGTGGCGACCGGGCCGCGTGTGCCGCCAAACGGTTCCGTCTGCGGTGGGGGCACCAGCGACGTCTCCTTGTGATCGGTCACATAGGTTCCTCGCCCCACCTCGCCGCTGACGAGGCCACGTTCGCGGATGAGATTATAGGCACGGCCCACCGTGCCGATGGTTACGCCAATGTCGAAGGCGAGATTGCGCTGCGGCGGCAGTTTCGTGCCAGGAGCCAGAATACCCTCGGAGATGTCGGATTCAATTCGTTCCGCCAGCCGCAGGTAAAGCGGGCCTTTGCCGTGTTCAAGATCAGGAAGCCAATTTGTCATGGTGACAATTATAATATTGCGATTCCAATTGAGTCAATTCATAAAACAATCGCATGAAATAAGAGTCAATTGACCTCCCAAGGACAAAGACAATGAGTACAATCGATACAATCAGAAGATGCGATGGCTCGGAGAGTCACAAGGCATCGAGCGAAACGGGCGGATTGTTCCACACAATCTCTGCAATGTTCGGCTGGTTTGGCAATGCAATGCTCAAGCGCCGGACGCGTCTGCATCTCAGCGAGCTTAGCAATGACCTGCTTGACGATGTCGGCATTGAGCCCGCAGAGGCCCGGCGCGAGATCAAGCGTTTCTTCTGGGACTGAATCCTGAAGGGCGAGCCCGGCGAAACGGTGCTGTGGCACCATCTTGCGAAGGCTTGCTCTGATACCAATATGAAATTCAACAGATAGTCACATGGAGGCGAGTATGGGCCCGATGTATGTTGATCCCCACAAGGCCGCTCATCCAGGCCTGACACATTTTGTTCACAACGCAACGGTCTGCCGCGTTGCCGGCTGGCTGGAAAATGCGGCGATGAAGCGCCGCACCAGGCTTGAACTTGGTTCGCTCGGAGAAGACGGTCTGAAAGACCTCGGCTTGACGCGCGACCACGTCGAAGCCGATCTGGGCAATTATTTTTCCTGAGTACCTTTAGCCGCTGGCCGAGCAGGACGATTGTCCGCCGGCCCAG
Source organism: Phyllobacterium zundukense (assembly GCF_002764115.1). Classification (NCBI taxonomy): domain Bacteria; kingdom Pseudomonadati; phylum Pseudomonadota; class Alphaproteobacteria; order Hyphomicrobiales; family Phyllobacteriaceae; genus Phyllobacterium; species Phyllobacterium zundukense. The sequence goes on from NZ_CP017940.1 coordinate 1,358,107, forward strand.
CGGCGAACGTCGGCCGCGATGCGATTGCCGGCGGAATGGCTCATGAGCGGACCGAACGCCTCGACCTTGGCCGGGTTGCCTTCGGCGTGAACGACGAGAAGCGGGCGGCCGCCGGGGTTGCTCGCCGGTACGACAAGAATGCGTGGCCGTCCCGAAAAGGAATTCAGTTCCGGCGCCAGACGATAGGGCTTGAAGCTTGAATCGCCCGATTTGAACCAGCAATTATTCGCGGCGATCGCCACGCGCTCCATGGTCGGCAGCGCGGCTTTTTCCGAATTGAAAGCCAGGCCACCGGGCCCGGGCTTGCTCTTCGTCTGGCACCCGGCAAGCGCCGCGAGCGCGATCATTACGGCTATACCGATTGTCGGCGTCTTCATGCATTATCTCCACTGCTGCGCCGTGCGCCCTTTGGCGCACAAAGGACGCAGCAGCATTTTTAAAATGTGCACATGATGCCTGCCAAAACCGGTTCCGATTTTGGGGGTTGTGCGTTGGGCTGGGGGCGATCAGGCGGACTCGAGTTCACCCTCGAACACTTTGAGGCCGTCCGTCATCTCGTACCAGACCAGCGATAGCACCGGATCCTGAACAATAAGTTGCTGATAGGCATCAAATTTCGGATAGGGGTCGAGCAGGTCTTCGCGGCCTGACATCTTGCGGAAATTGTTAAAGACGAAGCGGGTCGGCGTCAGCCACGCGTCGGCCAATGTCATCTGGTCGCCCAGTGCGTAAGGGCCGTGACCGAGACGTTTTTCGGTTTCCGTCAAGCCAATTTCCATCTGCTTGAACAGCTTGGAAATCCGCGCCTCGTCCTTCGACTTGCGATAGATGACTTCGAACAGTTCCATCACCGGGGTCAGGACCTCGAGCTCGGCAGCGCGCGCTGTCATGCGCACGATGGCGCGATCACGGGAATCGGCCGGCAGCAGGGATGGTTCGGGAAAATGTTCTTCCAGATACTCGGCAATCACCGATGCCTCGACGATGGTAAGGCCGGAACCGGTGATCAGCACGGGTATACGATTGAACGGGGAGATCGCGCGGAACTCTTCCGGGATCGGAAAGCCCTGCGGCGGCGCGACGATCTTGATTGGCGCTTGCTTGTAGTAGGCGATGCAGCGGACGATGGAGGAATAAGGGGATAGCGGCCGCGAATAAAGTTTCATTGAGCGTTCCTCCGTTTGAGCGCCGTTTCAACGCACTCCCCATTGAAACGGCATTTCTCAAACGTATAGGATTCTGCTCAGGCGGCAACCCCGAGAATGCCGGCAAACAGTGCACGGCCGTCGGTTCCACCGTGAGCCGCTTCGATCAGGTTCTCCGGATGCGGCATCAGGCCGAGAACATTGCCGTTTTCGTTGATGACACCGGCAATGTCATTGATCGAGCCATTCGGGTTGGTGCCTTCCGCATAACGGAATACCACCTGGCCATTGCCCTCGATACGCGCCAGCGTCGCTTCATCGGCAAAGTAATTGCCGTCATGATGAGCGACGGGGCTGCGGATGATCTGGCCATGCGAATAACCGCGGGTGAAGGCGGTATTGGCGTTCGTCACTTCGAGCTTCACCTCGCGGCAGACGAATTTCAGCGAGGCATTGCGCATCAATGCGCCGGGGAGGAGGCCCGCTTCCACCAGGATCTGGAAGCCGTTGCACACCCCCATCACCATGACGCCCTTGTCGGCTTTCTCGCGGATCGCCTGCATGACCGGCATGCGCGCGGCAATCGCGCCGCAGCGCAGATAGTCGCCATAGGAGAAGCCGCCGGGAATGACGATCAGATCGACATCGGGGATTTCCGTGTCTGTCTGCCACACCGTGTGCGGCTCGACGCCGGAGATCTTCGTCAGCGCCGCAATCATGTCGCGGTCGCGGTTGAGGCCGGGAAGGAGGACAACTGCTGATTTCATGGGTGTGGTTCAAACCTTGCTTGTGCTTCTGCGAGTTCCCGAAGTTCGAGACGGTTTTCGATACGGTCGAGGCGATCGTCGTGCTGATGCATCATTGTGTAGATGTTATTGATGTCGCTCTGGCAAGCTTGAATCAACAGACGCAGGGCACCGGTTTCATTTCGTAAATCCCTAATCCCTGAATCAGCTTTGTCGACGCGATGATGAAAGCGGCGCAGAAGTTCTTGAATAAATTCCTGTGTCGCCTCAGACATGGTTAGCCTCAATGCTTTCGAAGCGATCTCCGAACAGTCTCTTCTTCAAAGCATCGTTTTTGGCTTGCCCTGCTGCAAGTTCTTTATTGGTCTCCCGCATGAAGGACACGAGTTCCTGCAGGTCTTCCAGGGTTTCTTGCAGGCGCTTATCAAGTTCAAGGATCTCTTCGTAGATCATTTCGTTGGTGATGGTGCCCATGGCGAATCCCTAAAAAGTCATCAATCAATCGCCACACTGTAATCTTCAATCACCGTATTTGCGAGGAGCTTTTCGCACATCGCCTTGAGGTTCGCCTCGGCCTTGGAGCGGTCTGTCGTGTCGAGTTCGACGTCGAAAACCTTGCCCTGGCGCACGGAGCCGACGCCATCGAAACCAAGACTGCCCAGCGCGCCGACAATTGCCTTGCCCTGCGGGTCAAGAACGCCATTCTTCAAGGTTACAGTGACACGTGCCTTCATCGACTTGTTTTCTCCAGTGCTATTTGACCAGGACGGGCCCGGCCGGGCGCGTCGGTTCGTTTTCATTCATGATGCCGAGACGGCGTGCAACTTCCTGATAGGCCTCGATCAGCCCGCCCATATCGCGGCGGAACCGGTCCTTGTCCATCTTCTCGGCGGTCTGGCTGTCCCAGAGGCGCGCGGAATCCGGCGAGAACTCGTCGGCAAGGACGATACGCATCAGGTCGCCCTCGTAGAGACGGCCGCATTCGATCTTGAAGTCGACGAGCTGGATGCCGACGCCAAGAAACAGGCCGCTCAGGAAATCATTGACGCGGATGGCCAGCGCCATGATGTCGTCGATTTCCTGCGGGGCGGCCCAGCCAAAGGCGGTGATGTGCTCTTCCGACACCATCGGGTCGTCAAGCTCGTCATTCTTGTAATAGAACTCGATGATCGAGCGGGGCAGCACAGTGCCTTCCTCGATGCCGAGGCGCTTTGCCAGCGAGCCGGCGGCGATATTGCGCACGACGACCTGGAGCGGAATAATCTCGACTTCCTTGATCAGCTGCTCGCGCATATTTAGGCGGCGGATAAAGTGCGTCGGAATCCCCATGCGGTTGAGCTGGCTGAAGATATATTCGGAAATGCGGTTGTTCAGAACGCCCTTGCCGTCGATGACTTCAGTCTTCTTCGGGTGTAGCACGGTCGTATCGTCTTTGAAGTGCTGGACGAGTGTGCCTGGTTCTGGTCCTTCGTAAAGGATCTTTGCTTTGCCTTCGTAGACACGGCGGCGACGGTTCATTGCGGATTCTCTGGTATTGGAGTTATCGGTCGGCCCCGGTTCTTACGCGTGCCATCATGTTGGCGCGCTAACTATCTTAATTGCAAGCATTCTACAATGATCCTTTATGGAGGTCCCCCGTTTTATGGGGTATACGGGGTATGTGGTGGTTCTACGACAATGTGTTCCAGGGTGTATAATTTGAGACTTTCGATTTTCTGGAGAACGATTATATGAAACTGAAGAACTATAAACATTGGGGATTTGCCTGAAAAATGCCCAACGTCCCAATGTAGACTAGCGTGGAAGTAACCGATCATTTGCGGGAGCAAGAGAGGATGACAATGGAAGATCGCAAGAACGCCTTTGAAAACAAGTATGCGCACGACGCAGAAGTGCGTTTCAGGGCGGAAGCACGGCGGAACAAGCTTCTCGGCCTTTGGGCGGCGGAACGGCTCGGCAAGACCGGCGAAGAGGCCGAGGCCTATGCGAAGGAAGTCATCAAGGCGGATTTCCAGGAAGCCGGTGACGATGATGTCTTCCGCAAGATCCGCGCCGATTTCGATGCGGCTGGCGTCGACAAGTCCGACCATCGCATCCGCCGTACCATGGAAGAACTGATGATCGAGGCTATTCGCCAGATCGAAGGTTCCTGAAACGCCTGTGAGTTTCTATCGGGAGCCCGGCCATCGCGCCGGGCTTTTTGTTTTCAATGGCACCCTTGACCGGCCCTCATTCCCGTTCCCATACTGCCCGAAACACCACACAGGAAACCAATCATGTCGCTTGCATCGCGCCTCAGGGCTGGGGAAACCATCTATTCGGCCTGGTCGAACCTGACCGACCCGCTTGTCATGGAAGCGCTGTGCCGGACGCCGCTCGATGCGATGCTGCTCGACATGCAGCATGGCGCGCATGATACAGCGAGCATTGTGGCATTGACCGGTATCATCCGGGCTGCCCAAAAACATACGCTGGTGCGCGTTCCCGTCGGACGTTTCGACATGGCGAGCCGTGCGCTCGATATGGGTGCCGAAGCGGTTATCGCGCCGATGATCAACAGCGTCGAGGATGCACGCCGTTTTGCGGCGGCGATGAAATACCCGCCGCTGGGCGAGCGCTCCTGGGGCCAGCTGCGCGGCCGTCCCGGCAGCTATGGCGCGGGCGGCTCCGGCAGTTATTTGCGCGAGGTCAACGAAGCGACGCTTTCCTTCGCCATGATAGAGACCCGGGCTGCCTATACGGCGCTCGACGATATATTGGCGGTCGATGGCATTGACGGCGTCTTTGTCGGCCCGTCGGATTTCTCCATAGCGTGGAGCAACGGGGCGGAGGTGGATGCCGGTTCCGAAGCCATCATTGAGCCGCTGACGCAGATTGCAGCCAAGGCCAAGGCCGCAGGCAAGCTTTGCGGCATCTACGCTGCGACGCCTTCTCTGGCAAAACGCTTCGTTGGTCTCGGCTATACCTATATTCCGCTCAGCGTCGACACCGCTTATGTGACGCTTGGCGTGCAGTCATTGCTGGACGCAGTGAAGGCGTAGCTTCTTATTGACCATTTTAGCTAAAGTAGCTATTTTCCCCAAAACACTCAATTCAAGGAAATGTCGTCATGGCAAGCTTTACGCTTACTGATCTGAGTAACAAATCGGGAGAAGTGATCGAGGCAGCGTTCAATGGACCTGTCGATATTACCAAGCATGGCAAACGCAAATTCGTGTTGCTAACCGCCGATCAGTTTGACCGTCTGAACGGCATTCAGGCTCAACGTGCATTCCGGCCGGACGAATTAACGGTCGAGGAACGTGCGTTCTTCCTGCAAGGTCTTGATGCCATTGCCCACGAGGGCGATCCTTCGGATGACTGAGGCGGTTCACGGTCAGGTCGTCCTCTATTCGTATCTCTGGTCGCGGCAGTACGATCAGGGTGAGGAAAGCGGGGGCGCAAAACGCGGCCAACTTGCATCATGTTGATTATGGCGGGCAAGGATGGCAAACCAACGCCGCTGCTCTTTCCTATCACGAGCCAACCGCCTCGGCCGGATACGCGTGCGGTAGAAATTCCTGAAACTGAAGCTCGCCGCGCCAAGCTCTACACGCCTGCGTGGGTCATCGTCGATGAATTCAACACGGACGATCTGACGACGTCGTATGCGCTGCAGGATTCCAAACCCCTTGGCATTTTTACGCGAAAATTTATGTCTCAGATCGCGGCGGAAGCTGCTTCCGCAATTCGCGCGGGATCAGTTCGCGCTGTTCCACGCCAATAGTCCGATCTGGTGAGGAAACTCGGCAACGATGGCGTCACAACCGCGACAGAAACTGAGCAAACACCATCGAGCCTTCCGGCCAGGGGCCGTGTCCGCTTTCAGAATTGAGATGGCCGCTGTCACCGGCATCGATGATCATTGAGCCCCAGGAAGCGGCGAGATCGTCTGCCACCTCATAGCTGCAATAGTGATCGTTGCGGCTGGCGACGACGATCGAGGGAAAGGTAAAGGGATCGCGCGGGTAGGGGCCGAACGTCATCAGATGCTTTGGCCGGATTTTCGGGTTTGAAACGTCCGGCGGCGTCACCAGGAACGCGCCTTTGACCTTGTCGCCGATTTCCGGGATGGCATGGATGAAGGTCGGCACGCCAAGCGAATGCGCGACGACGACGACCGGGCGCGTTGCTGCGTTGATGGATTTGACCACTTCGGCCACCCAGTCCTCGCGCACGGGTTTCGTCCACTCCGCCTGCTCGACCCGGCGCGCCGTCGAGAGTTTTGACTCCCAGCGCGTCTGCCAGTGATCGGGGCCGGAATTGGTATAACCGGGAACAATGAGAATATCGGCGTCTTTGACTTTCATGCGCCGTATTTAGGAAAAATGGCGAAGGTTCGCAATACGGGAGCGAATGCCAGTCAGAGTTCATGCTGCGTCGGCAGCCTCGCATCGTTGGGGTGCGTTAAAGAGATTGCGGCCAATGGCGCGCGCAGCGTCCAAATGAAAAGCCGGATCCAGCGTTTCCGATTCGAGCAGGAGCTCGGACGTCACGCATGCACCACAATACTCGAAGATCCCATGGTCGATCTGCGTCTTCATGGCGCCGGCATAGCCATGCCGCGCATAGGTTCGCGCGTCGCTGCCTCCGATGCCGACGAGATGAACCCGCAAGTGACGAAGTTTCTTTACCAGCTTGGCGTCCGGGCTGAAGTCGAAAGCCCAGCCATTGGCGAAGACGCGATCAATCCATCCCTTAAGGAGCCCCGGCATGGACCACCAGTAGACGGGAAAGACCAGCACAAGGGCATCGGCGCGATCGATCCTCGCCTGCTCAGCGGCAACATCGGCGGGCGGTGGCGCCAACCGGCGATGAACGGCGAGGTCAGCCGCGGTGAACCTTGGATCGAATGCTTCCGCCATGAGGTCTGCGATTTCGAAGGTATTGCCTGGGGCGGACAGCGATACCCCCTCGGCAACATGCGCAGCGACGGTATGGCTGAGCGACTTGGGATCGGGATGTGCGATGACAATAAGCGCGTGCATGTTGAAAACTCCTGCTGACCGATTGCGGACGAAAGGCGTAGTCTGTATACTTTTAGTAGGCTACGTTTAGTAAGTTACTTTTGGTATATAAGCATGTCAAGCGTTGAAACGAGAGAAATGGCTTCCGGTTCACTGCGGCGCCGCCGCTTGTCGAGGGAGGATCGGCATCGCCAGCTTCTCGATGTCGCATGGCGGCTGGTCCGTGAAGAAGGAACGGAAGCCTTGACACTCGGCCGGGTCGCCGAGCAAGCAGGCGTTGCAAAACCCGTCGTCTACGACCATTTCGGTACGCGGCCGGGGCTGCTCGCGGCGCTCTACCAGGAGTACGATGCGCGTCAGACAGCGCTGATGGATTCAGCGATACAGGCGAGCGAACCGATCCTGGCGGAGAGGGCTGCGGTCATTGCGTCTTCTTACGTGGATTGCGTGATTAGCCAGGGCCGCGAGATACCCGGCGTGAGCGCGGCACTCGCCGGTTCACCGGAACTCGAAAAGATCAAGCGTGCATACGAGATGGCATTCATCGAGAAGTGCCGCATTGTCCTCACCCCATTCGCCGGAGCTGCGGGTGGTATCGCTTCAGCTGCGCTTTGGGCGATGCTTGGAGCAGCCGAGGCTCTGTCCTATGCCGCAGCGACCGGCGATATCACGGCGGCGCAGGCGCAGGACGAACTCTTTGAAACAATCGTCGCAATGGTCGCCAGAAGCGCGCGCAGCGGCACTCGGCCAAACATCGGATAAGAACCCCCGCCCCAGTCAATGGAGATGCCCACCACCTTCACCCCTTGCCATCGCCAGTGCTAGCATCGCGACGATTCCAGTTGCGGAGGCAGGCATGACGATATTGGTCACAGGCAGTTCCGGCCATCTGGGCGAGGCGCTGGTCCGCACCCTGCGTGCCAGGGGGCAGGAGGTCGCCGGGCTCGATATAATAGAAGGTCCGTTCACCACGCATGTCGGTTCCGTTGCCGACCGCACCTTTGTCAAGCATTGCATGGCGGGCGTGAAAACGGTCCTTCATGCAGCGACGCTGCACAAGCCGCATGTCGCCACCCATGCGCGGCAGGATTTCGTCGATACCAATATCACCGGCACGCTCAACCTGCTGGAAGAGGCCGTGGCGGCAGGTGTCTGCTCGTTCATCTATACCAGCACGACGAGTGTCTTTGGCGATGCGCTGGTCCCGCCGGCCGGCGCTCCGGCGGCGTGGATCACCGAGGACGTCCGGCCGATCCCGAAGAACATCTATGGTGTCACCAAAGCGGCCGCCGAAAATCTCTGCCAGCTGTTCCAAAGAAATCAGGGGCTGGCGACGATGGTTTTGCGGACGTCGCGCTTCTTCCCGGAAGAGGACGACGACAGGCATGTTCGCAATGGTTTCGCCGACGACAACATCAAGCTGAATGAATTCCTCTACCGCCGGGTGGATATCGAGGACATTGTCAGTGCGCATCTGCTCGCCGCCGAAAAGGCGCCGGTACTTGGGTTCCGCTGCTATATCATCAGTGCGACCACGCCCTTCACACCGGACGATTTGCCGGATCTGCGCGCTGACGCCCCGCGCGCCGTCCAACGTCACATTCCCGAATATGAGGCGGAATTTGCGCGGCGCGGCTGGAAGATGCTGCCGAGTATCGACCGCGTCTATGTCAACGAACGGGCGCGGAACGAGCTTGGCTGGCAGCCGAAATATGATTTCCGCTTTCTCATCGAGCGTCTGGCTGAGGGCAAGGACATGCGCAGTCCGCTGGCCCAGCAGATCGGCTCAAAGGGCTATCATGCTGAAAGCTTTATGGAGGGACCTTATCCGGTCGATTGAGTTGGTAAACAATCCTCACCCTTCGGTTCACTATTTGTGAACAAGCTGTTCGCTGGCACATGGCTTGTTTCCGGCGTGGATAAATCCGACCTTATGCACAACGAAACAGAAATGTCGCGAAGGGGATACGCATGAAGCTCACACGCCGGGATGTGGTTGGTGGTACCGTGGCCCTCGTAGCGATGGCGGGAAATGCCCGCGCGGAGACAAAGATGGACAAGATTTCCTTTGCAGCGACGGCACCGACCCATGTGTCGAAAGTTGGCATCAAGGCCAAGGATGCCGATGCGCTGTCGAAATATTACCAGGATGTGGTTGGCTTGCGCGAGATATCACGCAAGGGCCAGTCGGTCATTCTTGGCGCAGGTGAAACGCCGCTGCTCGAGATCGAGCAGGCTTCGGCTGTTCGCGCCGACGATCCGCATAGTGCCGGTCTCTACCATACCGCCTTTCTCCTGCCGGCGCGTGCCGACCTTGCCCGCTGGGCGAGGCGGGCCATTGACCAGCGCACGCCGATTGTCGGCGCTTCCGACCATCTGGTCAGCGAGGCGATCTATCTGACCGACCCGGAGGGCAACGGCGTCGAGATCTATGCCGACCGCCCGCATGAAAACTGGAAATGGAACGGCTCATCCGTGCAGATGGGTACCGAGGCGCTGGATGTCGGCAATCTGCTGGGCGAACCCGGCAATGATGTGCCGTGGACCGCTGCACCCGATGGCACGATGGTCGGCCATCTCCACCTGCGCGTTGGCAACGCCAAGGAAGCGGAGAGCTGGTGGCAGAACGAGCTCGGGTTGCAGACGGTTGCAGGGTTCGGCGGCAGCGCTGTATTCATGTCGACTGGCGGCTACCATCACCATGTGGCCGCCAACTCCTGGCAGAGCCGCGGCGCCGGCCGCCGCGACAATGACCGTTCGGGTCTCGCCTGGGCCGAGTTCAGCTCTGCCGATGCAAAGAACGAGCGCGAGATCGTCGATCCCTGGGGCAATGTCATCCGCATCGTGCCCGCAAAGGGTTAGTGAGCGCTTACGCTTTCTGGAGTGGCACCATTATTGTGCGTGGTTCGACAAGCTCACCATGAGGGATGTCGGGATTGCAGGGACCTGAAGCTGCGGGCTTAACTGCCTCGCAGAACGAGGCTCTTATAAAGCCCATTCCGTCCCTCATGGTGAGCTTGTCGAACCACGCACAACGCATTCTATCATTGCGATACTCGCCGGTACGACGCTTCAACCCACTACAACCCCAGCAGGCAAAATCGCCGGAAAATTAATTGAACGCTCGTTCGATTAATTTTCCGGATCGCACCGTTTTTACTGGCGGTTTCTGGCCATTCCCACGAACAAAACCGCTATTCCGACGCAAGTTTTGATCGAATCCGTGCCACTCTCGCACAAGGATAGGCGATTCCTGTGCAAGAATCCGCCAAAATGGCACGGTTTTCTCAACCGCGAGATGCGAATTAGGTGTTGCCAGTTGCGCCAAACACGCGCCTGAAGATCGTATCGACATGTTTGGTGTGATAGCCGAGGTCGAACTTCTCGCGGATCGTCGCCTCCGGCAGTGCCGCCCGGACATCGGCGTCGGCGAGCAGTTCCTCGAGGAAATCCTTGCCGTGTTCCCAGACCTTCATGGCGTTGCGCTGGACCAGGCGATAGGAATCCTCGCGCGAAACGCCAGCCTGCGTTAGCGCCAGAAGCACGCGCTGCGAATGGATCAGGCCACGGAACTTGTTCATGTTTTTCAACATGTTGTCCGGATAGACCAGAAGCTTTTCGATGACGCTGACCATGCGCGCCAGAGCAAAATCGAGGGTAATCGTTGCATCGGGGCCGATCATGCGTTCGACCGAGGAGTGCGAAATATCGCGCTCATGCCAGAGCGCGACGTTTTCCATCGCCGGCAGGGCGAAGGCGCGGACCATGCGGGCGAGGCCGGTCATGTTCTCGGTCAGCACCGGATTGCGCTTGTGGGGCATGGCGGAGGAGCCTTTTTGCCCGGGTGAAAAGTACTCTTCGGCCTCCAGAACCTCGGTACGCTGCAGGTGGCGGATCTCCACGGACAGCCGTTCGATCGATGAGGCAATAACACCCAGGGTTGCGAAATACATGGCGTGGCGGTCGCGCGGAATCACCTGCGTCGAAACCGGTTCCGCCTGCATTCCCAATGCTTTGGCTACATGTTCTTCCACGCGCGGGTCGATATTGGCAAAGGTACCAACCGCGCCGGAGATGGCGCAGGTTGCAATCTCCGCGCGTGCCGCCACGAGGCGGGTACGGCAGCGCTCGAACTCGGCGTAGGCCTGCGCCAGCTTGACGCCGAAGGTGGTCGGCTCGGCGTGAATGCCATGGCTGCGGCCAATGGTGACCGTGTCCTTGTGCTCGAAAGCCCGCTTCTTCAGGGCGGCCAGAAGCTTGTCCAGATCGTCAAGCAGGATGTCGCTGGCGCGCATCAGCTGGACATTGAAGCAGGTGTCGAGCACGTCGGACGAGGTCATACCCTGATGGACGAAACGCGCATCAGGTCCAACGATTTCCGCCAAATGTGTAAGGAAAGCAATGACATCGTGCTTGGTTTCGCGCTCGATCTCGTCGATGCGATCGATGTCGAAAGTGGCCGCGCCGCCCTTTTCCCAGATCGTTTTCGCCGCTTCCTTCGGGATGACGCCGAGCTCCGCGAGGGCGTCGCAGGCGTGGGCTTCAATTTCGAACCAGATGCGGAATTTCGTTTCCGGGGACCAGATGGCGACCATTTCAGGCCGCGAATAGCGCGGGATCATATGTTTTCCTGTCGGCGGTATATTGTGGGCTTGAGGGCGGTCTAGCAGACCGGAGCCGATCACTCAACGCTGCTTTTTGGGCGACTTTTCGCTATCTCCGCTTGGTAACCGCCAGCCAGCGATAATCCGGCCCTTCGAAACCCATTCCACGGACCGCGATCATCACCGCGATCACTGGTTTTCCATTCTCTGGATAGTATGTCTGGACGGCGCCGATGCTGTAGCCCTGCGGGCAGCCGCGGCTCGTTGGAACCGACGTGTCTTCGTGCAGCAATTCGGCCTTGGCGTCCGCCTTGTCTTCGACAAGTGTCAGACGGAAGCCTTTGATTTTACCAATATTTTGGCATGTGTCGCTGGCAGGAACTTCGATCTCTTCAAGCTGCACTGTCAATGCCTGATCGACGGCGGGGAAGACCGGGCGTGGATTGACCTTGACTTTGAATGGATCAGCAGAGAGCTCTGTTACGGGGTTGGCAGCGACCGTATGGCCGGCATTCGCCCGCAGTTCCTCATCGGTCAGCGACGTCACGCCCTGCGCATCCATGCTTGCCTTGTTGCGGGCGTTCTCCAGAGACGAATTTTCATCGTCGAGCCTGACGCGCACCGGTGTCTTGGCGACAAACTTGTCGGTTGCGGTGTCGATATAGAACCGGTTGGCGTAGGGAAAGCCCGAGCCGTCCTGTACGCCGAATTCCTCAAAAGCAAAGACCCCGCCATCCTTGGAAAAGCCAAGAATATCAAGCTTTGCCACGTCTCCGGCTTGTGCCGCTAGCGGCCACGCAGCCAGGAGCAAAGCGAAGAGAGCGCGGCGGAGCATGATCACGATCCTTTCACGCATGAACTGCGGATGAGGTCGATATTGGCCCGGTAGGCTGCTTCCGATCCGCCCTTGTAGACGGCGGAACCGGCGACCAGCGCATTGGCGCCAGCCGCGGTGACCAGTGCCGCCGTTTCTGCGGTGATGCCGCCATCGACTTCAAGATCGATTGGCCGGCTACCGATCATCGCTTTGATTTTGCGTATCTTTTCCTGCGTTTCCGCGATGAACTTCTGGCCACCGAAACCGGGGTTGACCGTCATGACGAGGATCAGGTCCACGTCGTTCAGCACATATTCGATCGCCGATTCAGGCGTCGCAGGATTGAGCGCGACGCCGGCCTTCTTGCCGAGCGTGCGGATTGCCTGCAGCGAGCGATGCAGGTGCGGGCCCGCTTCCGCATGGATGGTGATGATGTCGGAGCCGGCCTTGGCGAAAGCTTCGAGATAGGGATCGCAAGGCGAAATCATCAGGTGCGTGTCGAATATCGCGTCGGTCAGCGGGCGAATGGATTTCACCACTTCAGGACCGAAGGTGATGTTGGGGACGAAGTGGCCGTCCATGACATCGATGTGGATCCAGTCGGCACCCGCCTGCAAAACGGTGGTAACTTCCGAGCCAAGCTTCGAGAAATCCGAAGCGAGAATAGACGGGGCGATGACGAGCGGACGGCTCATAATATGTCTCCGGTAGAAATGTTGTGGGCGCCGGTTACCACGGGTGGCACCATGGCACAATCGAAACCGTCAGAGACGCGATTTCCAGATGGGGAAAGGGTCTTTGTCCGCAGGCGTTGCCGCATAGACGCCGCGCGCGATTGCACGCGCCATGGTCGAGGCTGCAGCGGCACAAAGATCAATGAATTCAGCTATTTCTGGTGTTCTGCCACTGGTTCCTGTGGCGAGCGCAAATACCAGATCGCCGTCGAAAGGCGTGTGGGCAGGCCAGATGGCCCGGGCAAAGCCGTCATGGGCGGCTATGGCCAGGCGCTTGGCCTGCGCCGTGGTCAATATCAGGTCGGTGGCGATGACGCCAATCGTGGTGTTCGCTCCGATCGCCGCATCGCTGAACTTGGTCCTCACTTCGGCTGCGTCGGCGGGGAGCGGATGCGGCAAGCCAAGCCCGCCGAACTCATCACTGATCTCGAACGGGGCGGCCCAGAAATGCCTGCTTTTTCCAACAGTTACGGAGCCCAATGCATTGACGGCAACGAGTGCACCTATCGTCGTGCCGCTTTCCAGCAGTGACGAAGCCGAGCCGAGGCCGCCCTTCAACCCGGTGACCGTTGCCCCAGTGCCAGCGCCGATCGTTCCAAGACCGAAATCACGCGAAGCGGATTGCACTGCCGCGTAGCCCAGTTCACGATAGGGCGGAAAACGGCCCCAATCCTTGTCGCCGCCATTCAACATATCGAAGAGGATTGCCGCGGGAACGATGGGAATACGCTGCGTGCCCACTTCAAAGCCGATGCCTTTTTCACGCAAGGCGGCCTGGACGCCAGACGCCGCATCGAGCCCGAATGCCGATCCGCCCGATAAAACCAGTGCATTGATCGCCTCAACCGTATTGTGCGGCTCGAGAAGGTCGGTTTCCCGCGTGCCCGGCGCGCCGCCAAGGATCTGAACTGCCGCTGTCGCGGGCACATCGCAGAGGATGACCGTGCTGCCGGATTTGATCTTGTCATCCGAAGCGTTGCCGACACTCAGCCCCTCGACGTCGGTGATGAGATTGCGCGGCCCAGCCTTCATTGTCATCAGTTGGTCTCCAGCACGAACTGGGTTCCATCATATTTCTGCAGGCGATAGGTGTCGGCAATCCGCTCGCCGGTCGTGTCAAACTGCATCGAGCCAAGGGCCGTATCGAAAACATTCTTGCGGAGAAGTTCCGTCAGCGATCCGGGCTGTGACTGCGCTGTTGTAAGAACCTGCATCGCCACTTCGGCAGCCGCATAGGCCGGGATAGTATAGCCTTCCGGGACTTTCCCAGCGAGCTCGACGGTGTTTTTGGCGTTGCGCGCGCTTTCCAGCGTTTGCGGCTCGCGCGGCGCAACCATCAGTGTCCCGGCCGCAAGATCGCTGCCATTGCCTTTAGCGTTCAATGCTTCGCCGCTGGCGATAACCAGCGGATAGTTGAGCGCTACGGCGCTTCGGCCAATGGCAGCCACATCATCGCGTTCGCCGCCGACGAAAACCTGGCTAGCGCCGGCGCGTTTCAAGCGGCTCACAAGCGCATTCTGATTGTCGAGACCTGGACGATAGGTGTCGGCAAAGACTGGTTTCAAGCCTTTCTCCTCAAGACGGGCACGAACGCCGGATGCAAGTTCGCGGCCAAATATCGTGCCGTCATCGATGATGGCAAAGGGTGCGGTATGCCAGAGGCCGGCAAGAATATCGCCGCTTTCCGTCGCTTCATTGCGGTCTGACGGCGCAATCCTGAAGACAGGGTAGGGCTGCTCGGCGCGTAGTTCCGTCAAGGTTCGCGACCGGATTGCCGGGGTAATGACGGGGATTCCCTTCTGATTGAGGATGGGCAGGGCCGCCTCAAGCGATTCAGCGCAGAGAAAGCCGACGACGATCATCACATTGGCCTGAACCATCTGCTTTGCTGCTGCCGCGCCGCCTGCCGCATCGCATTTGTCATCGGCCGCCAGAGTCGAGACGGTCTGGCCATTCTTGTTTGCTGTAACAGCAATTGTCGCGCCATCGAGCAACTGTGTGCCAAGGCGCGCAAAGGAACCGGAAAGCGGCGCAATAACGCCAATCTTGTCTTCCGCATATGCGACACTGCAGGACAACAGGCACAGGCCAAGCGTTGCGGTGCGTATCATGGGATTCATTGCGAAAATGCCGTTTCCTCCTGGACGATAACCACTTGTATGTTTTCGGTAACCGTTTCCTTCACTCTGTGCAATCCAGCTCTATATAAAAGGAAGTTATCGGAAAAAATAATCTGCCCCTATGGTTGAGACGGATGTTGCGATAGTGATGTTTTGTGGAATGGAAATAGAACTGTGCTTATTGCCAACGATCAGAAGATAGAACCGCTCGCATTTCGCAATGCCATGAGCCATTTTGCGGAAGCGGTGCATATTATTACGACCGACGGTCCTGCGGGACGCCGCGGCGTGACAATTTCGGCAGTCTGCTCGGTTTCCGACGACCCGGCCACCATGCTCGTGTGCCTTAACCGCAGCCACGAATTCAATCATCTTTTCATAGAGAATCAGGTTTTCGCGCTGAACACCCTGTCGATCGGGCAGCAGGCGCTTTCCGAAGCCTTTTCCGGCAAAGGCGACCTTTCGCAGCAGGATAGATTTGCGCTCGGGCATTGGCAGACGCTGCAAACCGGCGCGCCTGTGCTTATGAATGCTTTGGCGAGCTTCGATTGCCGTATCATTGCGACGCATGAGGTGGCAACGCATTATGTGATCTACGGGAAGGTGACGGCCATCAACATCGGTGAACCCGGTCCGTCGCTGATTTATCTCAACCGCTCCTATCACAGCTCAGGGGACTAGGTCGTAAACTCATTAGGAAGCCGGAGGCAATATGGCCGCAAAGTCCGTTTCGTCATTGCCGCAATCGATCGAGGATACGCTGTCCTTGCTTGAAGCCGGTGGCTATGTTGCGGATCGCGCGCTGGCGACGGTTCTCTTTCTCAGCCTGCGCATGAAACGGCCGCTGTTCCTCGAAGGCGAGGCAGGGGTCGGCAAGACCGAGATTGCCAAGGTGCTTGCCGCGACACTCGACCGGCCGCTGATCCGCCTGCAATGCTACGAGGGTCTCGATATTTCTTCCGCCGTCTATGAGTGGAATTATGCGGCGCAGATGATCGAGATCCGTCTGGATGAAGCGAGCGGCAAAGTCGATAAATCGGCCATTGAACGCAATGTCTTCTCCGAAAAGTTCCTGATCCGCAGGCCTGTCCTACAGGCGTTGTCGGGCGAGCCGGGCAAAGCACCCATCTTCCTTATCGATGAGCTTGACCGCACGGATGAAGCGTTCGAAGCCTTTCTCCTTGAGGTTCTGTCCGACTACCAGGTGACAATCCCCGAGCTTGGCACCATCCGGGCAGCCGAGCCGCCAATCGTCATTATCACCACCAACCGGACACGCGAAATTCACGATGCGCTGAAGCGGCGGTGCCTCTATCACTGGGTGGATTATCCCACTGCGGAGCGGGAGCTTGAGATAGTGCGCCGCAAGGTGCCGGCCGCCAATGAACGGCTGTCGGACGAAATCGTCCGTTACGTGCAGAAATTGCGTGATATGGATCTCTTCAAACTGCCGGGCGTCGCCGAAACCATAGATTGGGCGGGTGCCCTGACCGAGATGGACAAGCTGGCGCTCGATCCGGAAACAGTTTCCGATACGATCGGCGTTCTTCTCAAATATCAGGATGACATCGCCAGGATTGCTGGTGGCGAGGGGCGGCGCATCCTGGACGAAGTGAAAGCTGAACTGAACGCGGCGTGACATGGAAACGTTCACCTCATCACCGGAGATAGCGCGTTCAGACAGCCGGCTCGCCGATAATATCGTCTATTTTGCCCGGACCCTGCGCAAGGCCGGTTTGCGGGTCGGCCCCGCCTCGATCCGGGATGCGATTGAAGCGGTTCTGGCGGGTGGTATTGGCTCCCGTGACGACTTCTACTGGACGCTGCACAGTGTTCTCGTCACCAGGCGAGAGGATCACGCAACCTTCGACGAAGCATTCCGCCTTTATTGGCGCTCCCGCGAACTGATCGAAAAAATGCTCGCCATGTTCTCGCCCGTTGCTATGGCGCGCGAGCGGCCGAAGCCGAAGGCCGCCGAAGCGCGTGTTGCCGAGGCTCTGTTCAAGGGCACCTCAAGCAACGATCCGGGTGAACGGCCGCCGGAGATCGATGTCGATGCGCGCTTTACCTTTTCCGGCAAGGAGGTCCTGCGCAGCAAGGACTTCGCCCAGATGTCGGCTGATGAACTCAGCCAGACGCGCCGGGCGATGGATCAGTTGACACTCCCAGTTGACAAAGTCGAGACGCGGCGTTTCCGCAGCGACCCCAAGGGTGCGCGTATTGACCCAAGGGCGATGATGCGTGCCAGCCTGCGAACTGGCGGCGATCTCATGCTGCCGAAATTCCGCTCGCGTCGCCAAGTACACCCGCCGCTGGTCGTGCTTGCCGATATTTCCGGTTCAATGAGTCAGTACACCCGCATTTTTCTGCATTTCATGCATGCCATGATGGCAAAGCGCCGGCGCGTTCATTGTTTCGTCTTTGGCACGCGGCTCAGCAATATCACGCGGCCCTTGCGCTATCGTGATCCCGATGATGCCATTGCCCATTGCACCGGTGTCGTGCAGGACTGGTCGGGCGGCACCCGTATCGGTGAGACGCTGCGCGAGTTCAACCGTCATTGGTCGCGGCGGGTGCTCAGTCAAGGCGCGGTGGTGCTGTTGATCACCGACGGTCTGGAGCGGGAGGAAACCAGTGGCCTAGAGGCGGAGATGGAGCGGCTGTCCAAGTCTTGCCGCCGGCTGATCTGGCTCAACCCCCTGTTACGCTTTGAAGGCTTCGAGCCGCGTGCACGTGGAGTAAAAGCTATGCTACCCTACGTTGACGATTTCCGTGCTGTACACAATATGGATGCTTTGGACGACCTATGCAGGGCGCTCGGCCGTCCACACGAAAAGAATGACGACCCGAAGCGCTGGTTGCACCAATATTGAAGTTTGTGGTACTGTCATACAATGCAGAATCCTTCTGAACAAATACGAGATCCGCTGCTGATCGCCGAGAGCTGGATGGCCGAGGGCCGCGACGTGGCAATCGCCACCGTCGTTGAAACATGGGGCTCGGCACCGCGCCCGGTCGGCAGTCATCTTGTGATCGACGAAGCGGGAAATTTCGAAGGTTCTGTCTCCGGTGGATGCGTCGAGGGGTCAGTGATTGCTGAAGCTATGGATGTCATCAGGCAGGGCCAACCGCGCATGCTGGAATTCGGCGTCGCCGATGAAACCGCCTGGCAGGTTGGTTTGTCCTGCGGCGGGCGTATCAAAGTCTACGTCGAACGGCTGGGTTGATCGTGGATCCCTATTGCCTCAAGAAACTCAATGAAGAACGCCGTGCCCGACGCGCTGCCGTGCTGCTGACTGATCTTGGCGACGGGCGTGACCGGGTGATCAAGGAGGGCGATCCAGTTGCCGGTTTGCTCGGGGATGCGATCAGGCAAGCCTTTCTGTCTGGAAAATCCGCAGTCGCAGAGGTCGAGGGGCATTCTTTCTTCCTCAACGTTCATGTGCCGCCGCCACGCCTTGTGGTGATTGGTGCCGTGCATATCAGCCAGGCTTTGGCGCCCATTGCCAGGATCGCCGGCTACGATATGGAAATCATCGATCCGCGCACGGCATTCGCGACGCCCGAGCGCTTCCCTGACGTCAAGCTCTATGCTGAATGGCCGCAGGATGTCCTCGACGCGCATCCTCTCGATCCCTACACGGCTGTAGCCGTCGTTACGCATGACCCCAAAATTGACGATCAGGCGCTGGTAAGGGCGCTTAAGGCCGGCTGTTTCTATGTCGGGGCGCTTGGCAGCCGCAAGACGCATGCAAAACGCGTTGAACGGTTAAAAGCGCTTGGGCTGAGCGATGACCAGGTCGGTTTGATCCATTCGCCCATTGGCCTTGATATCGGTGCGGCGAGCCCTGCCGAGATTGCCGTTGCGGTTTTAGGCGAAGTTATCAAGGCGTTCCGTGCACGAGGTCTGCAAGCCATTCGGCAGTTGGAAAAAACAGCATGATTTTTGGCGAAATCTCTATCGAGAACGCGCTTGGCGCAATTCTCGCGCATTCGACGCATGCGGGCGCTCTGAAGCTGAAAAAGGGCCATGTGCTTACGGAAAGCGATGTCGCGCAATTGCAGGAAGCTGGGGTGACCAATGTTATCGCCGCTCGCTTGCAGGAAGCCGACCTGGACGAAAACGCCGCGGCCTTGAAATTGACCGAAGCGTTGCAATGGTTCGGCGTGCAGGCAGGGCCCGCTGCGACCGGCCGGGTCAATTGCTATGCGCAGACAGCTGGCCTTTTCGCTGTCGATGCGGATCTGATTAATGCCATCAATGCGATCGACCCATCGGTGACGATAGCAACTTTGAAGCCGTTCGAGCGGGTCGAGCAGGGGCAGATGGTTGCGACCATCAAGATCATTCCGTTTGCGGTTGCAGTTTCCGTGATGGAAAGGATCCTCGACCTGTCGCGAGACCGCATCGCGTTCGGAGTCCACGGCTTTGCCGGCTCGCGTATCGGGCTGATCCAGACGACGCTACCCTCCGTCAAGGCAACTGTGCTGGACAAGACCCGTCGCGTGATCGAGGCCCGGATCGCAGCAAACCATGGATTTTTGACCACCGAACTGCGCCCGGTACACGCGAGCAAGCCGCTTTCGGCCGCGATAAGGAAACTGCAAAACACCAATGACATCGTCATTGTCTTTGGCGCGTCCGCGGTGGTCGATCAGGGCGATATCGTGCCGGAAGCGATGCGAGAAGCGGGGGGAAATGTTCATCACGTCGGTATGCCGGTCGATCCGGGAAATCTGCTGGTTCTCGGTGAACTTGATGGAAAACCGGTCATCGGGGCGCCAGGCTGCGCGCGCAGCCCCAAGGAAAACGGCTTCGACTGGGTGCTTGAGCGGCTGATGGCGAAAATACCGGTTACCAAGGCGGATATTGTCGGCATGGGCGTCGGCGGACTCCTGATGGAAATCCCGACGCGCCCGCAACCACGTGACCCGCGGCCGCCAGTCACCAGGCCGAACGTGGCAATTGCTGTCCTTGCTGCCGGCCAGTCGACACGCATGAATGGGCCGAACAAGTTGCTCGCTACTTTCGACGACGTACCGTTGGTGCGGCGCTCGGCCCTGACGGCAATCGAGGCAGGTGGCGATCCGGTTATCGCTGTGCTTGGCCATATGGCGGAACAATGCAGCGCCGCACTAGACGGTCTCAACGTCGTTATCGCTCTCAACAAGGATTACGCCAGCGGCCTGGCCTCGTCATTGCAAACCGCCATCAGGCATGTGCCATCATCGGCCGATGGGATGATGATGCTGCTGGCCGACATGCCCGCGCTTTCCCCCTCGGACCTCAAATCCATGATCAACCGTTTTCAGAATACCGGCGGACAGTCGGTGGTCAGGGCAACTTTTCAGGGAAAGCGTGGCAACCCCGTTATCCTGCCGCGGCTTTTGTTCGACGAGGTATTCACGCTCGCCGGCGATGTTGGAGCGCGGCACTTGATTGAACGTGGCGATATTCCGGTCATCGATGTTGAACTTGGCGAAGCGGCGGTTATTGATGTCGATACGCCGGACATGTTGAATCGTGCCGGCGGCACCATCACTGGGACAATCCGATAGGGAAATTCATTTGATCAGGTCCTTGTTTCTTGGCGCGCTGGCCTTTGTCTGCCTTGCGAGCACCGCTTCGGCATTGCAGCTTGAACCTTACAAGGATGATCTCTTTGCCTATCCCGGCATTCTGAAAACCGGCGACAGCGGCGATTATGTCGTCATCGATTACAATGAGATGCGTGACATCAATGGCCGTGACGAGGTGCCGGAACGCCGGGTCAAACAGAATTACGTTTCACTCCAGCCGAAACGCTCGCAAAAGGATCTTGTCGTTACCACGGACAAAGGTCCGGTGAAGGTCATAGCGGTCGGAAAGCTCGACCCTGGGGCCGCGGTAATTACCATCTATCTGCACGGGCAAGGCGGCAATCGCCAGCAAGGCATGAACGACTTCACCTTCGGCGGTAATTTCAATCGGGTCAAAAACCTGATGGATCGCAATGGCGGGCTCTATCTCACCCCAGATTTCAGCGACTTCGGAGACAAGGGTGAAGCTGAGGTTACTGGCCTGATAAACTATTTCAAATCGCAATCGCCACGAGCCAAGCTTTTCGTCGCCTGTGGGTCCATGGGCGGATCCCTGTGCTGGCGGCTTGCGCAAGATGCTCAGTCGGCCAAGAACATTTCCGGTCTGATCATCCTGGGATCGCTATGGGATGATCATTTCATCGGATCGCCGTCGTTCAAGCGGCGCATACCGGTCTTCTTTGGCCACGGCAGTCGCGATCCGGTCTTTGCTATCGACAAACAGGAAGCGTTTTATCAGCAAATCCGCACCTCGGCGAAGGGCTATCCAGTGCGGTTTCATCGATTTGAGAGCGGCAATCACGGTACTCCAATCCGCATGACCGATTGGCGCGGCGTGCTGAACTGGATGCTGTCCGTTGCTCCCTGAAGCGCTCTCGCACGTTGTTGCAATAAAGTCCCATTGTGGCAGTTGTGCCACTAGACAAACGGCAAAAAGCGAATAGTTTCCGGCCATATCCAATCCTTCGATAAGACTTTGCGGAGAGAGCCATGCGCCTGCCTACCAATATTTTGAGCCGAATTGCCGCTTTGGCAGTTCTTATTCCTTTGGCTGCATGTTCCACGACAGGCGAACCCAGCATGGTCCCGACGCTTCCGACTTTTGCGCCCATTCGGCCGCCGGTAAACTCCACGCTCGCAGAACCATGTATCTCTGCCGCGGCTTCCAAATATTTCCTGTCCGAAAGTAACATCAAGGCGGTTGATGTTGAAGCCGTTGGTGGCGGCGTGAACCAGGTGCGGTTGAAGGCTGATCTTCGCGATGCCATGTGCACCGTTACCGACAAGGGCAAAGTTCGTTCCGTCGTCGACACAATGCCGAAGAGCGCCGACCAGGCGGCCGCTGAAGAAGCCGCGGCTCAGAAGGCCGCAAATCCTGCCGCCGCGCCTGCGCCGGTCAAAAAGAGCAAAAAGAAGAGCTAATTCACAACGCCCAGTTGGTTGGATTAAGCGGCGCGGTCAAAACCGCGCCGTTTTCATTTGGTCTGCACATCTGACGGCACAAGAACCTGAAGCTCCCCCGCGTGAATGACGATCTTTACGTCTTTTGGCAAAGGGATCAACTCGCCGTCGATGGTTGCCTTGGCACCGCGGCGCAGATGCGGGAAATGCAGCTCCACGACTTTCGCCGTAATTTCATCGACGTCGGGGTTGTTACGCCACGACCCTGTCAGAACCGTGAATGCAAGTTTCATCAGCGCCGCAGGGGTTAGTCGCCCGGCAATATAGATACCAAGCTCTCCGCGATCGACAACGTCCGGCACCGGCAGCATGCCTTGCCCGTAGGCGTTGTTCGCTATCGAGATAGCGGACACGGTTCGCTCTATCGTTTTGCCATCGATGACCATGCGCACAGCGAACTGCGGCGGATTGCCCACAGCCTTGGCAAAGGCCCGCAGGCTTGCCAGCCGCTTGCCCCAACGAGATCGGTATTCCAGCGTATTGCGGAACTTGATCATCTGCGGCTGAAATCCAATGGAGAACTGGTGAACGAAACTCTCTTCGTCGGCTGTCGAAATATCAACGGCCTGTACTGTGCCGCCCGCGAGACTCTCCAATGCCGCGTTAAGCTCCAGCGGGATTTTCAACGCTCGCGCAAAAAGGTTCATTGTTCCCGCGGGAAGAACCGCAAGCGGTACCTTGGTCTTCCAGGCAACATCGGCAGCGGCTGAGATTGTACCGTCGCCTCCGCCGGCCATCAACACATGCTCGCCGGCTTCAGCAGCCACCTTCTTCAGTGCTTTTACGATATCCTTGCCGGCGACGATCTCGCTCTCAAACGTATGCCCATGCTGTTCGAAGATCTGCTTGGCTGTTTCGGCAAAGACCTTCATGTCCATGGTGCGAAATGTGCCACCATCGCGGTTGAAAACGGCATGGACTTTCATGTCTGGTCCTTGATTTGCGGGAACGGGCGCAGGATGTGATCGAAAGATGATCAATTGCTCCAAGGGAAGCAATGCCTCAATGACCGTTAGGTTCCGTGTCTCTTGTCAGATGAGGGGTCGTAAAGCCAAGTTTCCGTAGCGAAGTCTTTATTTCGGGCGCACTCATGAACAATCTCCACAAAAGGCCGCTTCTGTGGTTCTCGATCATGGCGACGACGGGTCCCTGGTCGATTGCGAGATACGTCCTGGCAAACCAGTTGCTGGTCAACGAGAATGCGTCAACAAAGCCAAAACGTCCTGTGATCTTTGCTTGTGGCAGCGCCATGAAATAGCGCAAGGCCCGCATCGATTCTTCCGGCAGATAGGGCAGGCTGCTCAGGGCTGCGGTGGGTGCAATCAAACCGAAATCCAATCCGGGCGAGCTGACGGCATAGCCTTTTGGACCGTGACTTGATGTCAGCCCCCAGCAATCGGGCCCGTACGCCGTATAGCCATGCGGATTGTGCACGCTGTGCAGATAGTTGATCCGTGCGTGATTGCAATTCTGCTGCCAATAATCCGCATAGCGATCCACGAGCCCGCGCGGGTCGAGACCGCAGAACGAATAATGCGCAAAAAACAGAGGGCCGCCATAATCCGGACCCAGTGGCAGCGTCACACCATAATAATCGCGGCCATTGAGAAAGGCACCGTTTGCTGCAAACCCGTCATGATAGATTTCGGCGTCGATGCCATAGTCAGGTGAAGCAGCGGCCAGGACATAGCTGACAAGCGCTTCATTCCAGCCGCGTATCGGCACATTGCGGGCCCAGCCAAATTTGGGGCTGTGGTGCCAATAGAGCACCTTTTCGCTATTCTTGATGTGAGAGTTCCATTGCACCGCGAGCCAAAGCCTGTTGATGCGATCACGAATGGCGCCTTCCCGGGGGTCATCTGCAGCAGCAAAATATTGCCGAACGCAGATCAAGCCTTGAAGCAACAAGGACGTTTCAACCAGGTCACCTCCATCATCCAGCTTTGTGAACGGGACCGTCGAGCCGTCGGTGCCATTGAAAAAGTGCGGAAAAATACCGTTGTAGCGCCTGGTCGTTTCAAGCGCCGACAGCATTCTTTCAATGCGCGCTATCGCTTCATCACGCGTGATCCAGCCGCGTTCGATGGCGACGAGGAGGGCCATGAAACCGAAGCCAGACCCGCCCGTGGCAACGAGATCATTGCGCGGGTCGGCTGTCCTGCCTGATCTGTCACGCGCAAGTCCGCTTTCAGGATGCGCGCCGTCCCAGAAATAACGAAAGCTGGCGCGCTGTACCTGGTCCAGGATGGCGCCATCGTCGTCTTCTGCGACCGGCGCGTTTTGCGGATCAAGTCTGAGATACATGGAGAGCGGGATTCCTTGCGCAGGGCATTATGCCGCTGTATTTGCCGGGTTGCATCGGGCGAATGTCTGATCTCTATAGGGTGTAGTACGCGACGTGTTGTCTGAGAAGGCGCATTCGGGAAATTGAACAATCAATCTGAGGCGAGGGTGTGGAGATGCAGAAAGATCAGTTCGTTTTTGACCCGCTTCCGCAACCGGTATTGCAGGTGGTTGGCTCCGAAAAGCTGTTTCCGGTTCACCGGATTTACTGCGTCGGGCGGAATTATGCCGATCACGCCATCGAGATGGGACATGATCCGAACCGTGAACCGCCGTTCTTCTTCCAGAAGAATCCGGATTGTCTTGTAACCGAGGGACAGGATTTTCCGTATCCATCGGCGACCAATGATGTGCATTTCGAGATGGAGATGGTTGTCGCGCTTGGAAAAGGCGGAGCTGACATCAATGTAGACCGTGCGCTTGAGCACGTGTTCGGATATGCGGTCGGTCTCGATATGACCCGCCGTGATCTGCAGGGGGAAGCGAAGAAGCTCGGTCGTCCGTGGGAAGTGGCCAAGGCATTCGAAGCCTCGGCGCCGTGCTCGGCCATCCTGCCAGCATCCAGTATCGGTCATCCGGCCAAGGGTGCCGTCTGGTTAACGGTCAATGGAACCGAGCGTCAGCGCGGCGACCTCGATCAGCTCATTTGGAAGGTGCCGGAGACGATTTCCTATCTCTCGACACTATTCACGCTGCAACCTGGCGATCTGATTTTTACTGGGACTCCAGCGGGCGTCGGCGCGGTTCTGCGCGGTGACGAAATGTTCGGCGGCGTGGATGGAATTGGTGAGATCCGGGCGCGTGTTGTCTGACATTGATGCGAGGGAATACATTTTGCCAACGAACGAAAAGGTTGCATCTTTGAAATTGTGAAAACGGGCAAAATAAATTTTGGTGGACTGTTTGGAGAAGCAGTTCGATTGCTTCCCTGAATTACAAGAATTTGAGCAGCAAAACGGCGCATTTGGCCGGAATTCCCGGTCACGCAGTGTGATTGCAAGGCGGTGTGCTGGCTAAGTAAATTATGGTCGCAATTCTGTGAAGAACCGCGGTGTTGTCTTTGAAAATAAATAGTCTATTGAGAATCGTTGATCCATTATTCTGTGTTTTAGAAGTGCCGCTTCATGAACCATCGTATCTTATTTGGCTCCTATCCGATTCCGCGTTTTGCCGGGATCGCCAGCCATAATTTTGTTGTCTGGACCGATGAGAAGGGCAGGCCGCTTTACGAGATCAATGGTGGAGCGGCGAATGCGGATGGCAGCTTTAACTATTGTGCGATCCGGGGCCCGTTGACCGCTGTCGTCACCGACTACGCCAAACGAGACCTCGTCTATTACCCGGAATTCTACGTGCGCCCTACATCGCGCACGACGGTGTTGCTAGAAAGCGGCTATGCGTCCATCGCGGCACGCTGGCGTGCAGCTGTTGACGTCGCCGAGCGTATTCGCCTGTCGAGTCTGCGTTATTCGTTCCTCATCCAGAACAGCAATTCAGTTGCCACTGCCATTGCAGAGGGAATGGGGCTCACACCGCCTTCCGCTGCTATCGGACGTGTCAAGGCGCCTGGAAGCCATCGCCATCTGGTGTTGGATCCGGCTTAAATCGGAATTTCTCTTATCATAAGATTGTAATGAGAGGTCGGATATATTGCCCGGCTTGCATCAGTAGAAGTTTGGCTTTGCGTTTATTCTGGGCTCAATCCCGCCATTATTACAGGGCTAATGACGCCTTCCCAAATTCATGGTGAAATTGGCATCCGTTCAAATCCGTTTCTGACTTCGGAACACCCTATGACGTCTATTCCCGATCACGAAAAGCAAATTCGGAGGATTGAAGCGAGCGCGCAGTCGAGACTGCCGTGGTGGGGCAAGAAAACCAAATCGGCCTTGTTCGCGTTTTTCGGGATTGCCGTGGCGGTCGTCAGCTTGCTCGTCCTGAGCCATCTGTCGAGCGAGATTTCGCTGCATGACGTCAAGCGCTCCCTGCATGCCATACCGAGCGGTACGCTGCTGACTGCGCTTTTCTTCACGATTGTCAGTTTCGCTGCCGTTGCACTCTACGATGTTGTCGCCGTTGAAACGATCGCCCCGGGGCGGGTGCCCTACCACATATCCGCCATGGCAGGCGGTGCCGGATATGCAATCTCCAATGCTCTCGGTTTTTCACTTCTGACAGGCGGAGCGCTTCGATACAGGGTTTACGCCGCCGAAGGTATCGATATCGCCGATATCGGCCGCATCATCGGCACCTCCTGGCTGGCGATCTGGTTTGCCTTCACGATTCTGATTGCGGTTGCCCTTGTTATCGATCCAACCCGGATTCCGTGGGTTTTCTCGTTCGGGCCGGTGGTGGATCAGGTGATCGGCACTTCGATTCTGGTAGCGGTTGCAGTGCTCCTGTACTGGCTTTCCCGCCGCGAGCGCACCCTCCAGATTGGTCGTATTTCCGTCCGGCTGCCCTCGTCGCAGGGCGCCTTGATGCAAATATTGGCTGGGCTCGTTGATGTGGCTGCGGCGGCAGCAACGCTCTATGTTCTGCTTCCCGAGGGTTCTGTCAGCAGCATTCCAGCATTTGCGCTCGTCTATGTGGTCGCGGTGGCTCTTGGCATTATCAGCCATGCGCCGGGTGGTATCGGTGCGTTCGAAGCGACGATCATTGCGGGGCTTGGCCTTGGACAAAATCCGGATGCGATCGCGGCGCTGGTTGCCTATCGCGCCATCTATACGCTTATTCCGTTCCTTGTCGCGATTGCCGGGTTCGTCATTTCCGAAATTCTCCGCAAGCGCCATATCCTTGCCGGTCCGACAATATTGGCCGTGCGAATGTTCGAGCCGTTGATCCCGCCGCTATCGGCTGGCATTGCGTTCCTCGGCGGCATCGTTCTCCTGATTTCAGCAGTCATCCCCGATCTGCATCATCGTCTGGAGATGCTTGCCGACATGCTGCCGATGCCGTTTCTTGAAATGTCGCATCTTGGCGCAAGTTTCGTGGGCATAGCATTGCTGATCGTGGCAAGAGGGCTTGCCCGGCGTCTCTGGCGTGCATGGTTCGTTGCGATCGTGCTCTTCAGTCTCGGCGCAATCTTTGCCCTGGCAAAGGGCTTGGCCTGGGAGGAAGCGTTGATGCTGACCCTGATGGCCGGCACACTGCTTCTGTTCCGCGATTCATTCTACCGCAAACCGCTGGATGAGCGTTTCACACTGACCTGGGGGTGGCTCGCAAGTATCGGTACAACGGCTTTTGCAATCCTTTGGCTCGGTTTCTTTGCCTACCGACACGTTGAGTATGCGAACGAGCTCTGGTGGGAGTTTGCCTGGGATGCCCAGGCATCGCGATTCCTCCGCGCTTCCGTTCTTGTCTTGACGCTGCTGGCGGCTTTGACGATCAACACGGTAATCAACGGGGTTGGCCGCAGCAAGTTGCGGGCACAACCTATTCCTGAAAACGTGCCTGACATTGTTGCCGCTTCCCCAAGAGCTTCCGACGCCCTTGCGTTGCTGGGCGACAAACGTTTTCTGATGGACCCGAAGGGACGAGGCTTTGTGATGTATGCCCGTTCAGGCGGCAGCCTGGTTTCGTTGGGGGAGCCGGTCGGCAGTGATGACGCGGTCACCGATCTTGCATGGGCGTTCCGCGGCCTGGCTGATCGCACTGGAACCAGAACGGTATTTTACGGGGTGGGGCCGGAAAAACTCCCGCTGTTCCTCGATATGGGATTGACGGCATTGAAGCTCGGCGAGGTCGCCCGGGTCGATCTCAGCGACTTTTCGCTGGAGGGCTCCAAACGCCAACCGCTTCGCTACGCCGCCCGGCGGCTGGAAAAAGAAGGGATTGCCTTCGGGATCATTTCCAAGGACCAGACCCAAGACATCATGGATGAGCTTCGCCAGGTATCCGATGCCTGGCTCGAAATGAAATCGGGCTCAGAGAAGCGTTTCTCGCTCGGTTCATTTGAAAATGCCTACCTCTCGAATTTCGATGTTGCCGTGCTGCGAAAGGACGGCGCCATCGTTGCATTCGCCAATGTTTGGCGCGGTGCAGACAGCCAGGAAATTGCCGTCGATCTGATGCGGTATTTGCCGGATGCGTCGAGCGTCATCATGGATGGACTTTTCGCCAATCTTTTGATGGCTGCAAAGACGGAAGGGTATCGCTGGTTCAATCTTGGCGCGGCGCCACTGTCGGGTCTTTCCGACAGCCACCTGGCATCGCGATGGAACCGGATCGGCTCTTTCATCTATCGCCGTGGCGCCGAATTTTATCGATTTGACGGGCTGCGTGCTTTCAAGGATAAGTTCGGCCCGAAATGGACACCTTATTATCTGATTTGCCCCCCGGGCCTCGCGACGCCTCGTTCGCTTATTGACGCGACGAATCTGGTAAGCGGTAGCCCCTTCGAGGTCTTTAAACGATGAAATTCCTTCGCAGGCCCTATCCGCTTGTCATTCTTGCACTTCTGATTGTCAGCATCGTTCTCTCCGCCGCACTGCATTACCTGCCGCGATTTGGTTTCGGATCATCGGCCAAGCGGATACTTGTTTCGGCGGAACGACTGAGTGACGTGCCCCTCCTGCAGCCAAACGGCAAGCCGACGGGCATCGCGATCCTTGTGTCACAGAAGGGCGGTCTTGGTGCCGACGACGAAGCCATGACAAAGCTGCTGCTCGACCGCGATTTTCTGGTGCTGACGGTCGATTTAGAGAAATGGCGCAAGGAACTCGATCAGGACACCGGAGAATGCACCTATTTCGTTTCGGATCTTGAAGGTGTGGCCAAGGAAGCCCAGCGCATGATTTCAGTCGATACCTACATGCATCCGGTGGTTATCGGCATCGGCGAGGGCGGCGTCATGTCCTATGCATCGGTTGCCGATGCCCCGGCGGCGACGCTGGCGGGTGCGGTGGTGGTCGATCCGTCGGTTGCCCTGAAGACCAAGCTGCCGTCCTGCGAAGGAGCTGATTACGAAACTGTTGCAGGCGAGGGGTTCAGCTATTCCTACGATGCTGATCTGCCCAATCCCGCGACGATTGTCCGGGAAAAACCTGATCCAGATCCGAAGGGCCCGCCAAGCGCTGGATTCTTTCTGGCGCAGGAAAAGATTGCAGCCACCAAGGCCGAACGTTTCGCAATCGCCGCAGATGCTGCCGTTGATATCGCCAAGGAAGATGCCTCGGCAGAATCCTTGCCGATCGTCGACGTTCCAGCCAGCAATGGCCAGGCAAAATATCTGGCCGTGTTCTTTTCCGGCGATGGCGGTTGGCGTGATATCGACAAGTCTGTTGGCGACATCATTGCAAAAGAGGGTGTGCACGTTGTTGGCGTGGACTCGCTGCGCTATTTCTGGGCCTTGCGCAAGCCGGAGGATATTGCCAATGATATCCAGAGGATAGTGGTGAAGGCTGATCCGACAGGCAAGTTACCGGTTGTCTTGCTTGGTTATTCCTTCGGAGCCAACACCATACCGTTTTCCTGGCCCTACCTTTCCCAGTCATTGCAGGATCGCGTTAGCCTTGTTGGCTTGATCGGCACAGAAGAAACCACACCATTCCAGGTTTCCGTTGGCGCATGGCTCGGCATGGGCGGCGACAACGAAGTCGCGCCGGCGGTGGCAAAACTGCCGCTGAACAAGGTCCTGTGCGTCTATGGTTCGGAAGAGGACGATACGGCCTGCACCAACCCTTCGCTTGCGGCGGTTCAGAAGATCGAACTGCAGGGCGATCACCATTATGACGAGAAGTATGACATGCTGGCTGCCAAGCTGATGGAGGCGATTGCCGCGCGGCAGCCAAAGTAACGAGCCAAATTTGCTCTAGGTTTGCGTGGCGGGCCGTGCTTCCTCCTTTCGCGCCTTCTTTGCGGCATCGGCGTATTTCTGGGCGATGACAGCACAGACGATGAGCTGAATCTGGTGAAACAGCATGAGCGGAAGCACGATACTGCCTATGCTCTGTCCAGCAAAGATCACGGTCGCAATCGGTATGCCGCTCGCGAGGCTCTTCTTGGAGCCACAGAAGGTGATGGCAATTTCGTCCTGCTTGGAGAAACCCGCCCACCGGCTGCCGAACATCGTGATAGCGAGAACGATGGCAAGGATCAGCATGTCCACGATGACCACCACACCGAGATCGCGGATCGAGATCGTATGCCACAATCCTTCGGTTACAGACTCACTGAAAGCAAGGTAGACCACCATCAGGATCGATCCACGGTCCACAGGCATGAGCAGCGTTCTCTTGGCTCGAATGAAATTGCCGATCCATGGTTGCAAAATCTGCCCCAGAATGAACGGCGCAAGCAGCTGAAGCAGGATTGCCTGCAGGGCGTCGAACGAAAATCCAACGTGGCCGCTCGCAGAGAGCAGCGCCCCGGCAAGCAGCGGTGTCAAAAACATACCGAATATATTGGAAGCCGACGCGGAGCAGATGGCAGCCGGCACATTGCCACCAGCGATCGAGGTGAAGGCGATCGATGACTGCACGGTTGAAGGCAGCACGCAGAGAAACAGAATGCCCGCATAAAGGGCTGGTGGCAGGATGTTTGGCACCAGAACCCCAGCGCAAAGGCCAATCAACGGAAACAGCACGAAGGTGGCCGCGAGGATGGTCAGATGGAGTTTCCAATGCAGGAAACCCGCAATGACGACGTCACGCGACAATCGCGCACCGTGCAGGAAAAACAGCAGGCCAATCGCGACTTTTGTCGCCAAACCGAAATAGTCTGCCGCTACGCCGCTGACCGGGAAAAGCGACGCGAGTATGACGGCCACGACCAGCATTATCGTGAAATTATCGGGCAGAAAACGGGACATCAATCTTTCCAGCTGCAATGATATTCGCCGGACGACCGTCTAACACGATATCCAATACGATCCTATCCAGCGTTTGGAATTCCCAAACCTCTGGACCGACCTCCTTATCATGCCGCTGCTTCGCGAACTGCGCTCCCCAAGACAAGGAGTTCTTCAAAGCGGTTCATATCATTGAAGCGGCAGAACGCTGGCGGATGGATTTCGATGACGGGTGCCTCCCATTCGAGAAACCTCAGGCAATCATCGAACAGACCTTCCCACGCAGGCCGACGATCCTCTGCCAACCAATCAATGAGGTAGGCGAAGGTGATGTGGAAGACATATGTGTCGTGATCGGGATGACGGTAGCCAAATGGTACGGACAAGGCGTCGCGCCATGCCTTGATGATGGCCTCGTCTTCGTCGGTTGCCCCCGTGACAGTCAATCCGACAGGTGTGACAGCTATCACCTTTATCTTGAAGGGTCCGCGACCTTCGAAACCCTCAAGGCGCTTCAGGTAAAGGCGGGTCATCTCATCGATGCTGGTGTCGAGTGCTACATCCTCAGGCCAGTACGGCAATGCACGCCGATATTCGATTATGCCCTGAAAAAGCGTCATGTGCAGGCTGGAAACGGGCGTAAAGATCAGCTTGTCGGCGTCGGGCATCAACATCATGCGATCCCGAACCTCAAGAACAGCGCGTTCGGATGCTGACCCGCTCACCAGGTGGCAGACGACAGTGTTGCCGGGTTCCTGCAGGAAATTGCCATTCGTATCATAGCGTGTTCCCAGGTGACGGGGTGCGCCGGAATTGTTGCTGGCGGTATATGGGGCGAGAGACGGCTTGATCGAGGTGGGCATGCAAACTCCATAGCATAAAGCGCGGGTTCAAAGCGTTGAAACAGGAAAAATGAGACCGATGCGAATCGCAGGGCAGATGCAAAGTGCCTCATGCATTTGTCAGCGATATGAACGGTTCAGTACCAGTGAGTGAAACATGAGTGCTTCTCTCACGTAAATGTCACCGTCTCGATCCTTGCGTAAGTTGACAGTTCTCATCATAAATAGCTGTCTGGCAGACTAAGTGGCCCGTGCCCGTCTTTCCGAAGACAGGTCGATGCAATGAAGTTTTTTGACATCAAACCTGATTTGCGCGATCAAGAAAAAGAAAACTGAAAATTCCGAATCTGGTATCGATTGAAATGGACGGAACGGTTGCATCAAAACCAGCAAATGCAGTGCTGAAGCTTAACAACGTCAGCAGGCGCTTTGGCATCACCGAGGCGTTGCGCGATGTGTCGCTTGCGATCGTTCCGGGTGAAATCATCTGTCTCGTGGGTCAGTCGGGATGTGGCAAATCTTCCCTGTTAAGGATCATCGCGGGTGTCGATACGCCCGACAGTGGTGTACTTCTGTTAAAGGATGAGGAAATCGCCGGACCCAAGCGATTTGTCGAGCCCGAAGCCCGCAACATTGGTTTCGTGTTTCAGGATTACGCGCTGTTTCCGCATCTGACTGCTGAACAGAATGTGCTGTTTGGGCTCAAGGGGCTACCAAAAAAGGTAGCTCGTGCACGGGCTGCGGAAATGATTGACCGCGTCGGTCTGTACCCGCTTATGAAACGCTATCCGCATATGCTTTCCGGTGGCGAACAGCAGCGCGTTGCGCTGGCGCGTGCATTGGCACCCAGTCCCAGCATTCTGCTGATGGACGAGCCGTTTTCGAGCCTGGACCGGGGCCTCAGGGAAAAGGTGCGTGACGAGACCCTTGCGCTGCTGCGAGCACTCGGCACGACGGTCATCATGGTTACTCACGACCCTGAAGAGGCCCTTTCAGCAGGCGACAGAATCGTTTTGATGAGAAAAGGCGAGATTGTGCAAACAGGAACCGGCTATGACCTTCACGACCGGCCGAATTGTCGCTATGCAGCCGATTTCTTTTGCGCCTTCAACAAGGTTCCCGGCACTTACCGGGATGGGAAAATAGAAACGGCAATAGGAAATTTTGGATGCGAAGCTACGCTGGCTGACGGGAGCGCAGCGATCGCCTATATACGCCCACAAGCCATTTCAGTGTCCCAAGAAAATGGCGATATCCCGGGACGTGTTACCGGCCGCCTTTTCCTCGGGGAAGTCGAACAATTGACTGTTCAGGTCGAAGGTCTGTCAGAGCCTCTATTGGTGCGTACGATGGTGCGGCTTCCCGCTCCAACGAATACTATCCGGCTAACCATAGGGCTTGAAAGCGTTCTTGCATTCAGCGCTCATTGAACTCAGTGATCGCCAGATTTGGCTATGTTGAATGTTTGACAATCGGCAGAAGAGCGTGTTTTTAAAACTTGACTACTTTACTCTATTATGTTCCAGCACTGCCATGTTTGTTTTAAAGCAAGGGGGATAGAAATGAACAAATTTTCCATCGCAAAGTCTATATTGCTTGCAGGGTCGGTTGTTCTGATGGGTGGGGTTGCATCAGCAGCTGAACTCAACATCTATACGACACGTGAGCCTGGGCTGATCCAGCCGCTTCTCGATTCCTTCAAGAATTCCACAGGCATCACCGTCAATACAGTTTTCCTGAAAGACGGCCTTGCGGAGCGTGTCGTATCAGAGGGCGAGAGCTCACCGGCCGATATCCTCATGGCAGTGGACGCCGGAAATCTCGTTGACCTTGTTGAGAAAGGCGTCACCCAGCCGGTCACGTCCTCAGTCTTGACCGAGACCATTCCTGCACAGTTGCGCGATCCCAAGGGTAACTGGTTTGCCCTGTCGATGCGCGCACGCGTGCTCTACGCAGCGAAGGATCTCGACCTCGCGTCCTTTAACTACGAAGATCTCGCCGATCCGAAGTGGAAGGGCAAAATTTGCATCCGTTCGGGCCAACATCCTTATAATACAGCGCTTTTTGCCGACTACATCGCTCACCACGGTGCCGAGGAAACGGAAAAGTGGCTGGCGGGTGTAAAGGCAAATCTCGCACGCAAGGCCACCGGCGGCGACCGTGACGGCGCCAAGGACATTCTTGGAGGCATTTGCGATATCGCTGTTGCTAATTCCTACTATGTCGGCTTGATGCGGTCGGGCAAGGGCGGTGAGGAACAGGTTGCCTGGGGCAATGCCATCAAGGTTATCCTGCCGACGTTCAAGGATGGAGGCACACAGGTCAATATCAGTGGCGCCGCAGTTGCAAAGCATGCACCGAACAAAGAAGAAGCCATCAAGCTTCTGGAATACCTCGTCTCCGATGACGCCCAGAAGATCTATGCCGAGGCAAACTACGAATATCCGGTAAAGGCTGGCGCAGCGGCAGATCCGATCATTGCCTCTCTTGGCAAACTCGAGATTGACCCGACGCCACTGACTGAGGTGGTAAGCCATCGCAAGCAGGCGAGCGAGCTGGTAGACAAGGTCGGCTTCGACAATTGATGACTGGAGGGCGCTCGACCGCGGGCGCCTTTTCATACTTCCGCAATGGGTGCAACGTGACTCCTATCCCAACCAGAACCTGGCCGTACCGTCGCGCCGGAACGGCTTGGCTTTTGTCAGCGGGGATGGTGGCCATGTTGGTCATGCTGCCCGTGCTGGCGCTTGTGTACCAGGCCATACAGGGCTCTGCCGGATTATGGTCGCATCTGATCACCACAATCCTTCCAGTTGCGATGACCGACACAGTCATACTTCTTTGCGGGGTTGGTTTGTTGACCGCCATTCTAGGCACGACCACCGCTTGGCTGGTTACGGCCTATGACTTTCCCGGGCGCGGTATTCTGGAATGGGCACTGCTGCTTCCACTGGCTGTGCCAACATACATCATCGCCTATGCCTACCTTGATATTCTGCACCCCATAGGCTCTGTGCAAGGTACGGTTCGCTGGCTTCTTGGCTATTCAAGTCCTCGCGAGTTCCGGCTTCCAGATATCCGTTCCATAACTGGCTGCATCATTCTTCTTGGGTTTGTGCTGTATCCTTACGTTTATATTCCGACGCGCGCGATGTTCCTGACGCAAACAGCCAATCTGATCGAAGCATCACGGACCCTCGGTGTGTCAAGGCGCAGTGTCTTCTGGCATGTGGCTCTGCCGCTTGCACGCCCGGCGATTGCCGTAGGCATAAGTCTCGCTCTGATGGAAGCCCTGAATGATATTGGGGCTTCCGAGTTTCTTGGCGTCCGCACCCTGACGGTTTCAATTTATACGACATGGGTTACGCGGTCGGACCTGCCCGGCGCGGCGCAGATTGCACTTTCGTTGCTGTGCGTCGTGGTGGCGCTGATCGCGCTTGAGCGCTGGGCCCGTCGGGAACAGCGCTATTCGATCAGTGCACAACGGAGCCGCTATTTCGAACCGCGCAAAGTGACGGCGATAAAGGGCTGGCTCCTGCTTGCCCTTGGTCTTCTTCCGGTTCTTATCGGATTTGTTGCCCCCGCCAGCTATCTAGTTACGCATGCTTGGGCACGATTCCGGTTTGCAGGCCTGTCGTCTCGATTCCTGGACGAAGCGGTAAACACAGTTGCTTTCGCAGGTGCTGCGACAGTCATTACAGTCGCATTCGGTCTTATAGTCGCCTACGCCATGCGACTGCGGCCAGGAAGGTTCTCAACCTGGTTCTACAGGCTTTCGACGATGGGCTATGCGGCTCCGGGAACCGTGATCGCCATCGGTGTTCTGGTCGTTCTTGGCAGCCTTGATCGTTTCATCGACAAAATCAGCACCGCCTGGCTCGACATATCCACCGGACTTTTATTCATGGGGTCCGGCGCTGCGCTCATTTATGCTTATGTCGCACGGTTTCTAGCGATTTCTGCGGGCGGGACTGAAGCAGGACTGGCACGCATTCCGCAATCCTTCGACCATGCCGCGCGCACGCTTGGCCAAACAACCGAAGGCACTTTCAGGTATGTTCATTTGCCGCTTTCAAAAGCAGCTCTGACAGCGGCGGGGCTGCTCGTATTTGTCGATTGTGTCAAGGAATTGCCCGCGACACTGCTTCTGCGTCCGCTCAATTTCGAGACGTTTGCAACTCACCTTTATGGGGAAGCTGCCCGGGGTACATATGAAGAAGCCGCGATCGCAGCTCTCGCGATTGTCGTCATCGGAATTTTCCCGGTCATACTGCTATCGAGAGTCGGGCGACCGAAAGCCTGAACTGCGTCGTATTTACCGTCCCATGCGCTAAATATCGATCTGGCATTCGATTGGTGATATTCTATTGTATTCTTGGCTGCGGAGGTACTGAATCAAGTCAGCTCGCCGGTGTCCTGGTGAAAACAATGCTTGTAACTCCGGAGATGCTTAGACTTTTAACTAAATTGTGCATCCAAGAGTAGGGTAGGAGTATTGAGATGGGCAATTTCAAACCTTTTGCTATCGCAGGCATCGCTCTGATGTGTGCTGCGACACCTTCCAAGGCTGAAGAACTAAAAACGATGGACGATGTCGGGAGTGCAATCGAGTCTTGCTGGAACGCACCATCCGACACCAAGGGCACCGTTACACTGAGCTTCAGTTTCAAACGGGACGGAAGTTTGCTCGGCAAGCCACGGCCAACCGCCATTGCCGTTGACGGAGACGATCAGGCACGCAAGCAGTTCATTGCTTCTGCGATCGACGCACTCAGCAACTGTATGCCGCTGACATTCTCGTCTGGGCTGGCTGAGGGTATAGCTGGCCAGGTCTTCACGATGCCATTCACAGCGCCGAAAGATCAGGCTTCCCAGCCGATGGTCAATACGCAGTGATAATTGCGGCTGAGTTGTTACTGTTTCGACTCAGGAACCACGCGCCAGACAATATTGCCGACATCATCCGCGACCAACAGGGCTCCGGATTTGTCGATTGCCACGCCGACTGGACGGCCGAGGGCCTTGTCCGTGTCGCTGATAAATCCGGTGAGAATATCCTTTGGAGCGCCGTTCGGCTTACCCTTTTCGAACGGCACGAAGATCACCTTGTATCCGCTGCGCGGCTTTCTGTTCCATGAACCATGCTGGCCGATAAAAGCGCCGTTCTGATATTCCGTGCCGAACAGCGAACCGGTATTGAACGTCAGGCCAAGTGAGGCCGTATGGGGCCCGAGCGCATAGTCGGGTTTGATCGCTTTTTCGACTAGATCGGGTCTCGGGGGCTTGGCGCGAACATCGACATTTTGGCCGAAATAGCTGTAGGGCCAGCCATAAAATCCGCCATCCTTCACGGAAGTCATATAGTCAGGCACCAGATCGCTGCCAATTTCATCGCGTTCATTCACCGCCACCCATAGCTCACCACTGGCGGGATTCCATGATAGGCCATTTGGATTGCGCAAACCTGAGGCGAAGACGCGCATATTTCGCGTCGCGAGATCAATTTCAAGAATTCCTGCCCGGTTCTTTTCCGCATCAACGCCATTTTCGCCCACATTGCTGTTTGACCCGACTGTTGCATAAAGTTTCTGTCCGTCAGGGCTGGCAATAACATCCTTCGTCCAGTGATGGTTGATCGGCCAACATGGCAAGTCAACGATCTTTTCGGGAGGTGCCGTGATCTTTGTATCGCCATCCGCATAAGGAAAAGCGACGATTGCGTCTGTGTTGGCCACATAAAGCGTGCCGTTTGACAAGGTCATGCCGAAGGGGGAATTCAATCCCTCGAGAAAGGCCTCGCGGATTTCGGCGGCGCCGTCATGGTCAGCATCACGCAAGAGGGTAATGCGATTTGCGCTCGTTGTTTTTGCTCCTGCCTGCTTCATTACAAGGCTTGTGATCCATCCACGGAAGCTGAAGCCCGGATTGTCCATGACTGGATTGTTGGTTTCGGCTACAAGCACATCGCCATTGGGTAGAACATGCAGCCAGCGCGGATGATCCAAATCCTTGGCAAAAGCGTTTACTTTCAGTCCTGGTGCCGCCTTTGGTGTTGCGCCTTCGGGCCATGGATCCACTGGGGCGACGTTGACTGTAGGTATCGGTTTCGGGTTGGGCGGGGGAAGGGTGGGGTTGGGTCCGTACCCCTCTTCGATAGGGACGGTCGCGGATTCTCGCGAATAGAAGCGAACGCCGCCGACGACCAAAAGTGCAAGAACGAGAATGGTGATGATGCCAAGCGCAAGGGTTTTCATTCGTCGATCCTATGAATGATATATCGCTTCCAACTGCAAAACAGGCGAGGGGCAGTCGGCCTTTCGTTCCACCATATCCCCCACTTCATAACGCCCGCAGCAAATGACTGATCGATAACGAAATTTTGAAAACTTTGTTTACACACTGAGAGCTGAGTGACGCTATGACATGGGCATGTTCGAAGGGTTGTCACGCTTTTTCCTCAGCACAGTCATCGCGCTCTGCTTTGTTCTGCACGGCATCGTCAATGTCGCGTCGTCAGCCGTGCTGGTCCGTATGACGACGGCCGCCACGTGGCAAGATCGACTCGATGCACCTTCCGATGACACGGGTCCAAACCTAACCGCCGGCATTGGCTTAGACTGCTCTTCGCGCAAGCAAGTTTGCCATGGCGAGTGGCTGGGGCCATCGGAGATCAATCCAGCCCGCAGCTTTCACACAGACTTGCCGGCACTTGTAAAATCGGTTCCCCAAATCAATTCCTGGCTTCCGGGTGTCCTGCAGGAGCCACCTCGCGTCTGACTGTGCATTGGCAACACAGTTCAAACACAAAAACGAGGATGATATGATTACCAGACGTTGGTTTACCGCAGGATTGGCGGCGGCCGTATTTGCGCCCGGCACTGCCCTGGCACAGACGAAGAAAAAGTCGTTCCAGCTGGATCCAAAGTTCCAGCCGCAAAGTGTTCCCTACAAAACGGATCTTACCGCAGGATCGGTCGTGGTAGATCCGAAGAATAAGTTCCTTTACCTGATCGAGAGCAGTTCCACCGCTCGCCGCTATGGCATCGGCGTTGGTCGCGCTGGTCTCGAATGGTCGGGCGAAGCCATCGTAGGCCGGAAAGCGACTTGGCCGCGATGGATCCCGACCAAGGACATGATAAAGCGCGAGCCTGCCAAGTATGAGAAATATGCGGTAGGAGTCGATGGCGGACCCACCAAT
This sequence comes from Phyllobacterium zundukense, assembly GCF_002764115.1. NCBI lineage: Bacteria > Pseudomonadati > Pseudomonadota > Alphaproteobacteria > Hyphomicrobiales > Phyllobacteriaceae > Phyllobacterium > Phyllobacterium zundukense. The sequence continues at coordinate 1,397,493 of NZ_CP017940.1, forward strand.
CCGCTGGGTGCTCGCGCCCTATATCTCTACCGGAATGGACGCGATACCTACTATCGGATCCATGGCACCATCCAACCATGGACCATTGGAACAGCCGTCTCCAATGGATGCATCCGCATGACCAACAATCATGTCATTGAGCTTTATGAGCGCGTTGGTGTCGGGGCAACTGTCGTCGTCCTGTAATGGCGAAAGGTGCTGGCTGCGATCGGTCGCCAGCACCCCTTGATCTAGCTTTTGCCAGGCACAGCCTAGGCCGCCCGACCCGTATGAACACAAAGATGCTGGATGTATCCGCCGAATTGGGTATTGCGATTGCAACGCAAATCTGAGATCGTTGAATAGCCCTGAAAAGCAAATAAAAAACGAAAGGGGTGTAAGGAGGAAACATAGTTCGAAATTCTCTTAAGTGGAGTTCAACTATGATTTCAAATTCGAGCAGTGCCAATATCATTCCTTCGTATAAGGCTCCAAAACAAAATCCTGCCCTTGGCAGGATTGTATTCTTGCGTCTGAACAACAGACCGCCGTTCGCGTCGGCACGTTTTTGGCAAACCTCCAAATGTTGCATTCAGGACCTGGGACAAAGTGGCTGGGGGTGGATGTGATGGAAGACAAAACTTTTTCAACGCCGGTGATGGTCAGCCTTGGCGCCATGGGGCTTCGATTTGTCGCTTCCGCATGGGAAGCACTGGAGTGTTTGAGGAACCAATGGCCTCAACAGGAGGGGGTTGAATACAAACGCGCCGTGCGTATCTGTCGAGATGCGCTTGAGGGGTGGATGTCAGCTGCAAAAGCGAGGCAGGCCTTCGTCAAGGCAGCGCAACGTGCAGGCGTTTTTGTTGACAATTCTTCGCTAAAGTAACGGACGTTGTTGGTTTAGGCAGCTTCGTTTCCGATCTGGCGGTCGCGAATGTCAATGGGTGGCTCGCGAGCCACCCATTTTGAGGCCATTGGCCTTCGCCTGACTTCCCAACGAACAAGCCGACTTTCGCCAGATGCGCTCCCTCACGATCAGCTTTTACAGGATGAACTTTGCATAGTGCTCCGCCGCTTTTGTTCGGCTTTATATTCTTGGAAATATAACACTGGCTATCCGGTGCAGGTCGATATATTCAGAAAAATATCTCGAGCATCTGAACCGGAGATTGAATATGGGCGTTCATCGTCGTCAATGGATTAAAAAGACTGTTGCCGCTTTTGCGGCGGCCTGGCTTGGTACGGCACTATTGGCAGCGCCGGCAATGGCTGCTGAAAAGGTGACCGTGTTCGCGGCCGCCAGCCTCAAGAACGCGCTCGATGATATCACTGCTGCCTGGCAGAAGGGCACCGGCAACGAAGCGACAATCTCCTATGCTGCGAGCTCGGCCTTGGCCAAGCAGATCGAGTCCGGAGCGCCTGCTGACATCTTCATCTCGGCAGACCTTGACTGGATGGATTATGTGGCGAAGAAAAAGCTGATCAAGGAGGGATCCGCCACGAATCTCCTTGGCAATCGTATCGTTCTGGTTGCATCGAAAGACGAGGCCGAACCGGTTGAGATCAAAAAAGGCTTCGACCTTGCAAAGCTACTGGGCGACGGGCGCCTTGCCATGGGTGCGGTTGATTCCGTTCCCGCGGGTAAATACGGAAAGTCTGCCCTTGAATCTCTTGGCGTGTGGTCCTCAGTGGAGAACAAGGTGGCCGGAGCCGAGAGTGTGCGCGCTGCGCTGTTGCTGGTATCGCGCGGCGAGGCGCCTTACGGGATCGTCTACCAGACTGATGCTGCCGCCGACAAAGAGGTCAAGATCGTCGGCACTTTCCCGGAAGACAGCCACAAGCCCATCATCTATCCAATCGCAATCCTAGCCGAGAGCAAGAATGCCGCTGCTGTGTCGCTGTTTGACTACATCAAATCGGAAAAGGCTGTGCCATTCTTCGAAAAGCAGGGATTTACCGTACTCAAGTAGTCTTGCCGGATCCCTTGGCGCTGCCTCGGGAGCTGCATCGATCAGAGGGGGCTGACGTTTTTGGACTGGTTCTCACTGAGCAAGGAAGAATGGACTGCCGTTCACCTCACTTTGCGCATTGCGTCTGTCGCGATGCTTGTCAGCTTGCCGTTTGGCATTCTCACCGGCTGGTTGCTGGCGCGGGGGAAATTCTGGGGCAAGTCCATCCTCAACGGCCTTATCCATCTGCCCCTGATCCTGCCGCCGGTCGTAACCGGGTTTATCCTGCTGATCCTGTTTGGGCGGCGCGGGCCGGTTGGTGCATTTCTGGCCGAACATTTCGATATCGTCCTGTCATTCCGCTGGACGGGCGCAGCGCTCGCCTGCGGTGTGATGGGTTTTCCGTTGATGGTGCGCAGCATCCGGCTTTCCATCGAGGCAGTAGATCGCAGGCTTGAAGACGCGGCGGGAACCCTGGGGGCCAGCCCCTTGTGGGTGTTCGCGACCGTGACCCTGCCATTGATACTGCCGGGCATCATCGCGGGTATGATCCTTTCCTTTGCCAAAGCCATGGGTGAGTTTGGCGCAACGATCACATTCGTCTCCAATATTCCGGGAGAAACGCAAACATTATCTGCCGCCATTTACACCTTCACGCAGGTGCCGGGTGGTGACGCCGGTGCGTTTCGACTGACGATCATCTCTGTCGTCATTTCCATGGCGGCGTTGATGGCATCGGAATTCATGGCTTATCTTGTCGGACGCAGGGTGGATATCGAATGAGTCTGGTTTTTCAAGCGACAGACACTCTCGGCAAGTTTGTCCTCGATGCGGCATTTACATCCAATCGCGGTGTTACGGCGCTGTTCGGACGTTCCGGTTCTGGAAAGACATCGGTCATCCGCATTATCGCCGGCCTTACACGCCCTGATCAGGGAAAGGTCGTTTTCGATGGCGACGTGCTCGTTGATACGCAGAAACGCATATTTGTGCCCAAGCACAAACGCCGTTTCGCCACTGTGTTTCAGGAGGGACGGCTCTTTCCCCATCTGACAGTCCGGCAAAATCTGAATTATGGCCGGTGGTTTGTGCCAAAGCTCGAGCGTGCTGACAATCTATCGACGATCGTCGAGCTGCTCGGTATCGGCGCGCTGCTGGACCGGCGTCCGGGGAAATTGTCAGGGGGAGAAAAACAGCGCATTGCTATTGGCCGCGCCTTGCTGTCGTCACCGCGCTTGCTGTTGATGGACGAACCGCTCGCCGCGCTTGATGATGCGCGGAAAATGGAAATCCTTCCCTATCTCGAAGCCTTGCGTGACGAATTGGACATACCGATCGTCTATGTCAGCCATTCGGTGGCGGAAGTGGCGCGGATTGCCGACCGCGTCATTGTCATGAGCGATGGCAAGGTGGCGATGGCAGGCGCTGCAGCGGACGTCCTGAGCCAGCCCTCCATTTCAATCGTGTCGGATCGACGGGAGGCGGGCTCGCTGGTGGAGGGCAGGGTTGAACACTACGATTCGAGGCATCGGCTCGCGACCATCGGCTTCAAGTCATCGAAAATCTACGTATCGGGTACGGAAATCGGCGAGGGGAAGGCTGTTCGTGTCCATATTCTCGCCAAGGACGTGATGCTTTCAACTGTTCGGCCCGAACAATTGAGCGCGCTCAATATCCTTGAAGGGACAATCAGCGCGATCAACGTCGACAAGACAGGCACGGTCGACGTTCAGATCGATTGCGGGGGAACGCCGGTTTTGGCGCGAATTACCGAATTGTCCTTCGAGCGGCTTGGTCTCCTGCAGGGATTGAGGGTTTTTGCTATCATCAAGACCGTGGCACTGGAACCTCACTGACTGTCAGTGTCAGGCGCCGTCGTTTCGCTGCGATTGGCATCAAGCCAATCAATATCCGATGCGAGCGCTGCTTCAACCTTTTGTTCCATGGCGCGGAAGCGGCTGAGCAATTCCTCGCCGAATTCGGTCACGATTGCCCCGCCGCCTTGCTTGCCGCCGCGCTGCGAGTCGACGACGGAATGCGTGAACATGCTGTTCATTGCGCTGACAAGCAACCAGGCTCTGCGATAGGACATGTCCATGGCGCGGCCAGCGGCGGAAATGGAGCCCGTGGCACGGATATGCTCCAGCAACTGCATTTTTCCTCGACCGATCCTTTCCCTGTTGGGAAAATCGATGCGCAGAACCGTTTTCAGATCGCTTTTCGAGGGGGAACGCATAGTTGTTACCGCACAGTTGGAATGTCGCAATTATCTATAGCAAGGCAAGTGCGGATGTACACAGAGGCCCGTTTTCGACCAAGGCAACAGTAATCTGCCTAACGTAATTTCTCGATATATTTGGCGTGGAACCGTACATACCCCGCCTCGGTTTGCTTGAGGTGGGTTTCAATGAGTGTATGGAATTCCGGCAGCCGATAGAACGGTACGCCCGGATATGCGTGATGCTCGGCATGGTATGGCATGTTCCATGCGAGCTTTCGAACCAGCCAGGTCGTGGTGGTGGTCCTGCTGTTCTCCAGCATGTTGGCGACATAGGGACAACGGCCATGCTCGGCGAGCAAATATAGGCGCAGGAAAGGTTGCCCCAATATTGCGGGTAGGATCCAGACATACACGAGGGCCGCCGTCTGGAGATAGATGGAAAGGCCAATCATGACCGCGTAGCCAAGGATCATCATCTGCGCCTCAGTGCGGACTTTGCTGCGGCCCTTTGGCGGCACGAATGGATCGCTTCCATACCCCGAAGCATTTATTGCAAGCATTTTTATATGGCCATACCACACCGGAATCCCCGACAGGTGGACGAGATATTCACGCAGGGTTTCCGGCTTTGGAGACGCCAGCTCAGGGTCATTGTCGGGATCTTGTGTAAAGCGGTGATGAGCAAAATGAAAATAACGGAACCAGTCCGACGGCAACACAATCATGAAGCTGCACACCCGCGCGACTATGTCATTCAGCCACTGCGTCTTGAAAGGGGTGCGGTGCACCGATTCATGCAGTAGGGTAAACAAAAACACGATCAAAATGCCTTGCGGCAGCATGAGCAAGGGCCATAAAGGCGCCCGCATGACAATCAGCCAGCCAAGGAAAATGATGGCGCCCCAGTGTCCGGCCAGCTGAACAAGACCTGCGGTATCCGACTTGGCGGTCAGGCGATCCCGTTCCTCCGATGTCAATGACGCGATAATGGTGCGGTGATCCATAGGGGTGCCCAAGCCGAGAATATCGAATGAATGCAACATTACACAAAACACTATCTTTTTTGAATTGAGGCGGTAGCCGCGTTCCCGACCTGGTTGCCGAAGAATGCGTCAAATCGATCAGATCGCCGTGGCTGGGATGGCGCGAAGAATGTGAATGGGCGCCGCGCTGGCTTGGTTGAGGGACTTGAAAAATGCATCGCCGTAACTGGTTTCAGACGGCCATGCGGGATCGCGTTCTGTCAGCAGGGGATGGGGAATCAACCAGTCGTTGAAATTGCACCGAGCGAAGCAGAAGTTCGAAGCAGCCGCTCGACTTCCTTGACGGGCATTGGACGGGACAGAAGAAAGCCCTGGAGATCGTCGCATCCGAGATGGCGCAAATAGTCGCTTTGCGCCGTTGTCTCGACGCCCTCTGCGGTCGTGCGCAGACCCTTTGCGTGCGCCAGCTCAATGATTGCCCTGACGATCGCTTCGTCATTGGTGGAGTTGCCAAAACCGTGAACAAAGCTGCGGTCGATCTTAATACGGTCGACGGCCAGCTGCTGGAGCCGGCCCAGTGATGAGAACCCCGTTCCGAAATCGTCGAGGGCAATGGTTATACCAAGGGCGCGAAGTGCTTTGATATTGTGCTCGCAATGGCCAGCTGTATCGGTCAAGGCACTTTCCGTGACTTCCAGCTCAAGCCGGGTGGGATCCATACCGATGGATAGCAGAATTTTCGCGACTTTCATCGCATAAGCGGGATTTCTCAATTCTACGACGGATACGTTCACAGCCACGGTCTCGATAGGCCATGACATCGAATCTGTGCATGCCTGCCGCAAGACTCGTTCCCCCAGTGCTTCGATCATGCCTGCATCTTCCGCGATCGGGATGAAAATATCCGGCGCAATCCATCCCTGTTCCGGATGCTTCCAGCGCAGCAAGGCTTCAACGCCGTTGATTTTCTGTTCGTGCGCGGAATAGAGGGGTTGATAGTGAACCTGAATCTGCGTCTCCGACGCCAATGCCTCACGCAGCTCACGCTCGAGCGTGCGGCGCTGCTGAAGCATGGTGTCCATCTCTTTGCCAAAGATTGCAAATCGGCCCCGTCCAGCGGTTTTTGCATGGTAAAGCGCAATGTCGGCTTTTCTCACCAGTTCGGTGCGCTCGGTGCCGTGTTCGGGTGCTACCGCAACGCCAATGCTCACTCCGATGAAGATGTGATTTCCATCGATATCGAAGGGATGGCGAACGATAGTTATGATATTCTCACAAAGCGTCTCGATCGCCGAAATGCGGGTGAAATTCTGGACGATAACCGTGAATTCGTCCCCGCCTATCCGTGCGATGACAGCCTTGTCCTCAACGACCGCCTTAAGGCGTCCGGTGAACTGTCGAATGAGTTCATCCCCGACCGGATGACCCAGAGTATCGTTCACCTGCTTGAACCGATCGAGATCCAGATAAAGTACAGCCAGGGATGCAACCTTGACGTTGGATAGCGCCTTATCCAGGCGGTCATTGAAATCGGCGCGATTGGGTAGACCTGTCAGTGAATCGTGCAAGGCAAGAAACTTCATGCGCTTTTCGCTGGCGAGCAACTTTTGCGACCTGAAGCGCAGGACCGCAAGAAGGGCCGCCATGATGCCGAGCATCAGCAAGACTATGCCAACAAAGGCCGGAGCAATCTGCGACATCACTGTCGATCCGGGGAGATAGGGTTGCCAGATGAAGTATCCGATTGTCTTCCCGACCGAGGATTGCAGCGGGTAACTGTGTTCGTTCAAACTCAATTTGTTTTCTGGGGAATATCGCAAGCCCGTGAACAAATAGTCTCGTACGAGTTCTGTTATGAAACTTTTGTCCAGATAGCGAATTGCGACGTGCAGATAAGTTTCGTCGGCCGTTTGTTCGAGATTGCCCGAGTCGGAAACAATTGGCTTGACACTGACTATCGCTGGGCGACCGCCGAGCGTCAAAACCTCCGACGCTCCGGGGCTCAACACCCGCTCGCCATATCCGCTCGGGTCGGGGTTGAGCAGCATCTCCCGGAGCTTTGCGGCGAGGGGGGCGACCACCGGCCTTATCGCATCGTAGGTGGAGTGATCGGCCACCTTGCCGTCGGCAAAGGCAAAGATCGCATCGTTCTGCGGATTGAGGACATAAGCACCATCATGGCCAAAGTATGTAATCATCCAGCTGCCGAGATTGTTGTTCAGCCAATCGGCATTGTCCGGAATCTTGACGTTTCGAACCGCATCATCCCAGACGGTCGAGCTTTCCTGATCATGGGCGATCGTGAACTGTGCCTGGGACACAACCAGCGCGAGTAGGTTTTCCTGCCGTTCAACAGCGATCTTGTCTGTTTCGCGACTTGACCACACAACCAGCATCGAAACAGCGATGCAAATTGCGACGACCGTTCCCAGAATAGGCATCACCGTCCTGAACAGGAACTTTCGAGATGTAAAGGACGGTCTGGTATCAGCCATTGCATGAGCCTCGCTTTCTGGCCTTTTATAGATTGAACTATTTAATAGAAATTAGACAAATCCAATAAATCAAATTGGAAAGCAAATCGCGAAACCGGCTGCCTATCAAGATTGTTTGAAGGGCTGGCAATTGACGGGGCACCATGACGTTTTTACTCTGTTTGGCATATGTAGCCACAGGGAGGCGAGCATGACGATGAGTTTATTCAATCGATTCTTGGGCTGCGCCCTTGTCATGATGCTGATTGTCTCAGGTGCAGCGGCGCATCACGGCTGGTCCTGGGCCGATGCCGATCAGATAGAACTTAAAGGCGTGATCCGCGATATCTATATTGGTCCGCCGCATCCGACTCTGGATGTAGAGACGGCGAATGATGGCATATGGCGTATAGAACTTGCAAATCCGAGCCAAACCAAGCGCTCTGGCTTCGTCGAGGGTTCGGCAAAGAAAGGCGATGAGATTGTCGCTCTTGGAAACCGTTCCACCGATCCAACTGAAAAGCGCATGAAGGCGGTGCGGATCACTGTGAGCGGAAAGACCTATGACATCTACCCCGATCGCATAAAGACGAATTGATCAGCACCTTGGTGGAGCTTTTGCAGGCGCTTTCCGAATGGCCGGGTGCGGTTGTGCTCCGGCGGTTCGAGATTGCATACCTGCTTATCAACGCCGCACATATCCTATCGATCGGTCTTATCGTCGGGGCGATCGTTACACTGGATCTCAGGATTCTCGGGCTGTTGAGACGATATCCGATTGGCGCGCTTGGGCCGCCATTATCGCGTGTTGCTGCCGTTGGTGTTGCCTGTGCGATCCTGACCGGGTTCATGCTCTTCACGGTGCGGCCCCTGGCGTATGTCCAGAACACCGCATTCCTCGCCAAGATTGCTCTCATTGGATTGGCTATTCTCAATGCCATGATCCTCCAGCTCAGTCGGCAATGGCAGCTGGTCGTGTCTGGTGGCGAGATGCGCAAGTCCGTGCAGATATCGGCATTTCTTTCCATAATGCTCTGGATTGGCGCAGTTGTCGCTGGTCGTTGGATCGGGTTTCTCTGAAACAAAAAAACCAACCGAAATTGGTCCGCGCTATCGACCCCGAGCAGCAGCCCTACAGGCAAGAACTTGCGGGCAAACAAGATCTCGGTGGTCGACCTGACCAAAGTCAAAGCCGGTGACCGCCTGCATCACAGCAAGTTTGCCCAGTCGCCGCAGCAGGCAGCCGGCTTGTCGCCAGACTTTTCTCGCCTCATTCGCGGCAACGTGCCTGCTCCGTCGCCAAAGCAGGGGAATGAAAAATAGCGTGCCGCCCGGCGAAAGGGCGGCCCGCTTTTTTTGAGGCAAGCTTTGGCTAAATCAGGTCAACCTATGTGTTTGCCGACAACAATCGGTCCGATCAGCTGCAACCGCTTGTTGCGCCGCAGGTGTCGCACTTCAGGCAGGTGCCGTTCCGCACCATCGTGAAGTTCGAGCACTCCGAACAGCTGTCACCGGTATAACCCTGCATCATCGACTTGATGCGACGGTCGGACATCAGTTTCTTCGCTTCGGCCTTGGCTTCCTCAGCCGCGGCTTCAGCATCAGCGTTGTCGAACAGGACTGAAGCGGCACTGGATTCGGCTTCCGTCTGATCCTTGGCCCGCTCCTCATAATCGCGCTTGAAGGCCGTGGATTCCTGGCTAACCGCAGCAATAGCGGGTTTTGCAGCGAGTGCCGCTGCCGAGCGGCTGGCGAGGGTCGTGACATTTGATGACGCAGTTGCCTTCGGCGCGCTGACGACGCCTGTTCCCCCTGCGCTGCTAAAACCCTTGGGATCAGCCTTGTTCGGCGAGACGACCTTCAACGAAGTACCGCGTGTCAGGCCCTTCGAGACTGGCTCGGCTTTACCTTCGGAAATGCCGCGACCAAGCGAGGTGTTGGAGAAATCCGACTGATCCACATGAGCGAGATCGTGACGATCCAGATAGGAGACAGCGAGTTCACGGAACAGATAGTCAAGGATCGATGTCGCGTTCTTGATCGCATCATTGCCCTGGACCATGCCAGCCGGTTCGAACTTGGTGAAGGTGAAGGCCTCCACATATTCTTCCAGCGGCACCCCATATTGCAGACCGAGCGAAATCGCGATGGCGAAGTTGTTCATCATGGCGCGGAAGGCAGCGCCTTCCTTGTGCATGTCGATGAAGATTTCACCGAGGCGGCCATCGTCGAATTCGCCGGTGCGCAGATAGATCTTGTGCCCGCCAACCGTGGCTTTCTGGGTGTAGCCCTTGCGGCGGTTCGGTAATTTCTCGCGATCGTGGATGTATTTTTCCACGATACGCTCGACGATCTTCTCGGTAACCTGCACCGCGCGTGCTGCAGCTGGGGCTTCGATATAGGCCTCGATTGCATCGTCTTCATCCTCGTCTTCATCGGCGAGAAGTGAGGAATTTAGTGGCTGCGACAGTTTCGAGCCATCACGGTAAAGCGCATTGGCTTTCAGCGCCAGCTTCCAGGACAGCATGTAAGCGGACTTGCAATCCTCAACGGTCGCTTCATTCGCCATGTTGATCGTCTTGGAGATCGCGCCGGAAATGAAAGGCTGAGCGGCGGCCATCATGCGGATGTGGCTGTCGACCGAAAGATAACGCTTGCCGATCTTGCCGCAGGGATTGGCGCAATCGAAGACGGGATAATGCTCTTCCTTGAGGAAGGGCGCGCCTTCAAGCGTCATCGCACCGCAAATGTGGATGTTGGCAGCTTCGATTTCCTTCTTGGAGAAGCCGAGCGCCGGCAAGATCTCGAAGGAGATATCATTGAGCTGTTCATCGGTGAAGCCGAGAACATTCTTGGCGAAGTCTTCGCCAATCGTCCACTTGTTGACTGCGAACTTGATGTCGAAGGCTGATTTCAGCGCCGTATTGAGCGTCGCAATGATTTCGTCGGTGAAGCCCTTGGCCTTTAGCGAGCCGGGATTGATGCCGGGCGCCTGATTGAGATTGCCGTGGCCGACAGCATAGGCTTCGATCTCGGCGATCTGGCTTTCGGAGTAACCAAGCGTGCGCAGAGCTTCCGGCACAGCGCGGTTGATGATCTTGAAGTAGCCGCCACCGGCGAGCTTCTTGAACTTGACCAGCGCAAAGTCCGGCTCGATGCCAGTCGTATCGCAATCCATGACCAGGCCGATCGTGCCGGTCGGCGCTATCACGGTAGCCTGCGCATTGCGGTAGCCGTGCTTTTCGCCCAGCTCCAATGCCTTGTCCCAGGCGGACTTCGCATGGGTGATCAGATCCTGATCCGGGCAATCTGCAGCAATCAAGGCAACGGGGTTTACGGCAAGGCCTTCATAGCCCTGGTTTTCACCATGGGCGGCGCGGCGATGGTTGCGAATGACGCGCAGCATGTTGGCGGCATTGGGTGCATAGCCTGCAAACGTGCCGAGTTCCTTGGCCATTTCAGCGGACGTAGCATAGGAAATACCGGTCATGATGGCGGTGAGGGCGCCGCCGATGGCACGGCCTTCATCGCTGTCATAGGGAATGCCGGAGGTCATCAGCAGGCCGCCGATATTGGCATAGCCAAGACCGAGCGTGCGGTACTCATAGGAGAGCTTGGCAATTTCCTTGGAGGGGAACTGCGCCATCATCACAGAGATTTCGAGAACGATCGTCCACAACCGGGCCGTATGCTCGTAGCCGGTGACGTCGAATTTGCCGTCCTTGCCGCGATATGTAAGGAGGTTGATCGAGGCGAGATTGCAAGCCGTGTCGTCAAGGAACATGTATTCCGAGCACGGGTTCGATGCACGGATCGGACCGGCGGCCGGGCAAGTGTGCCAATCATTCATCGTCGTGTTGAAATGCAGACCCGGATCAGCCGATGCCCAGGCGGCATAACCGATCTTTTCCCAAAGATCGCGGGCTTTCAGCGTCTTCATCACCTTCCCATCCTTGCGGGCGGTCAGGTTCCAGTTGCCATCGCTTTCCACAGCGCGCAGGAATTCGTCCTTGAGCGAAACGGAATTGTTGGAGTTCTGACCGGCAACGGTCAGATAAGCTTCCGAATCCCAGTCCGTGTCATAGGTCTTGAAGTCGATATCCGTGTAGCCTTGCTTAGCAAACTGGATGACGCGCTGGATGTAGTTTTCCGGGACCTGGTTCTTTTTGGCAGCCTTGATCTCACGCTTCAGCGCGGGATTCCTGGTAGGCTCGTAGCAATCGCCATTGTCGGCTTCGCAGTTGACGCAAGCCTTCATGATAGCAGCCAGATGCTGCTTGACGATTTTGGAGCCAGTGACAAGAGCAGCAACCTTCTGCTCTTCCTTCACCTTCCAATCGATATATTCCTCGATATCCGGGTGATCGACATCGACAACCACCATTTTAGCGGCGCGGCGGGTCGTGCCGCCTGACTTGATAGCGCCCGCAGCGCGATCGCCGATCTTCAGGAAGGACATCAGGCCGGACGAGCGGCCACCACCGGAGAGTTTTTCGCCTTCGCCGCGAAGGAAGGAAAAATTCGAACCCGTGCCAGAGCCGTATTTGAACAGGCGCGCTTCACGCACCCACAGATCCATGATGCCGCCTTCATTGACCAGATCGTCGGCGACGGACTGAATGAAGCAGGCATGCGGCTGCGGATGTTCGTAGGAGGATTTGGATTTGGTCAGCTTGCCGGTATCCGGATCGACATAATAATGGCCCTGGCCGGGACCATCGATACCATAAGCCCAGTGCAAGCCGGTGTTGAACCATTGCGGCGAATTGGGTGCGACGCGCTGGGTGGCGAGCATGTAGGCGAGCTCATCGCGGAAGGCGAGGGCGTCGGCTTCACTATCGAAATATTTGCCTTTCCAACCCCAGTAGGTCCAGGTGCCGGCAAGACGGTCGAATACCTGACGCGCGTCCATTTCCGAGCCATAACGCTCTTCAGCGGGAAGGGCAGCCAAAGCCTCTTCATCTGCGACCGAACGCCAGAGCCAGGAAGGGATGGAGTTTTCCTCTACCTTCTTGAGTTTGGCTGGCACACCTGCCTTGCGGAAATACTTCTGGGCCAGAATATCGGCGGCTACCTGACTGAACTGGGCCGGAACATCGATATTCTCCAGGCGGAACACAACAGATCCGTCCGGGTTCTTGATCTCACTCGTCGCTACGCGAAATTCAATCTCCGCATAGGCTGACTGGTTCTCTTTGGTAAAACGCCGTTCGATCCGCATCTGTCTCGTCCTTGTCTCTATATATAGTGTCCCTTGGGCGCCGTGTGAAGTGTTGCGCGCCATGTGAACACAAATCCGCCCTATCCGGTTTCATGGCTGAAACCGGCCGCTTCACCTTGGCCCGTCATCGCTGCGGTTTCCCGCCTCATTTCCGGGCCTGGCGGCCCTTTTTCTGACGCCTGTCGTGTGATTCATCGCTGATGAGAGTGTCACACTATCTGGTACACAATATACGTGTAAACACTAAATATTGTGTTAAACGCTATTTACCCAACAAATATTTGCCTGTGCATACCCCGGTTTCCTCTCTCCAGACACAGTCCATCCAAACCATGCGCCGATACGGCGCAAGCTGCGGAAAACACAACATAAACTGGAAAAGAACCGGTTACAGACGCTCCGGTCACGCTACTAACGCAACGCCGTTCACCATAAAAAGTGACTCGCACCGAAGCGTCAAGAAATAGTTTTTTACATATTTGTGACCGCAATATCTTGTGTGTCACATATGTGGATAACGGGGAGAACCTGATGGGATATTTGCAATTGCAAGCAGTAGTGGAAACTGCCCACACAACCCATAAGGTTCTGGGAAAAATGGCCAACCCGGTCACGGAGGGGCAGATCAGTGCTTGGCGGGGCCCAGCAGTTTCGGATCGAAGGTTGCAAGAAGAGCCTTCAAACCTGGCTCCTCGACGCGTTGCACAGATTCCTCGACACTGACCCATTCCAGCCGGCGCTCACCGCGCTCGGGCCAATTCTTCTGCTGGCGCGAGAAAAGCATTGGAAAGACGTCGACAATGAAATCGCCAACTTCGCCGTCGTACATATCATGCTTTTCGTAGGTATATGTGCCGATAGACAATGGGGCTATGTCGCCACGCACGCCGGCCTCCTCGAAAGCCTCTGTTCGGGCAGATTGGGCAAAGGTCTTGCCGATCTGCGGCCAGCCCTTGGGCAAGACCCACCGGCCTGTACCACGGCTGGTAATCAGGAGAATTTCAGGCCGTTCCTTCTTGACGCGATAGACGAGCGCTGCAACCTGGCGAATTCTGCCATCTGGCATTTCAATCCGCTTTTCGGTCACGATCTCATCCTGATAGGTTACGTTCAAGGCTCCACTCGTTCTTTGATGTTCTTTTACTGCAATTGTGAACCGATTCGTCGAAACCACAATCATTCATCAGCTACAGTTTTATGCTTAAACGCGACTTGTGACGATTTTTTGAACAGCAGTGCAAAATAATCACATTATTGGACAACCCATTGAAAGCAAAGAGCGATCTCTTGGGGATAAGTTTCCTTCAAAGGATGACTGGAAAGGCTTAGTCACAACGGATAGTCTTAATCACCGTGCCATTGGGAGGTTCAATGACATCTGCCCGATCCTCATTCGACGATGTTCGACTGTCTGCCGACGCTGCTGCGCCCCTAAAAGATGAGGGCACCAGTATCATTGCCTCATGTGCTTACGCCAATGGGCAGCGTGTCGCGGATATCTCAATCGATGATGCGGGGAAGTGGGCTAAAAAGGAAGGACATGTTGTCTGGATTGGCTTGTTGGAGCCCGATGGGGAGCTTTTGCACCGCGTTCAGAGGCAATTTGGTCTGCACAGTCTGGCTATCGAAGACGCAGAGCATGCCCATCAGCGCCCCAAGCTCGAACAGTATGGCGACGCAATCTTTGTCGTGGCACGAACGGCTCAGCTTATCGACGGCCGGGTGGCCTTCGGCGAAACCCACGTCTTTGTCGGGAAAGGCTATATTGTAAGCGTTCGCCATGGTGCTTCCACGTCATACACGGCCGTTCGCCAGCATTGGGAGACATCACCCTATGCACTTGCGAAAGGAGAGGATTTCATCCTCTACGCAATCCTCGACTTTATCGTTGATAATTATATGCCCGTCCTCGAGGCTATTCACGACGAGGTCGAATCGATCGAGGATCGCGTTCTGACAAAGCCGATGACCAGCGGCGACATAGAACGGCTCTACATGCTGCGGCGCGATCTCCTGCGCCTGCGCAACGCAATTGGCCCGCTCGTCGATGTTTGCGGACGTCTCAGCAATACGGATTTGCCTCAGATTCAAACGGCGATGCAGCCCCTGTTCAGGGATGTCACGGATCATGTCCGTACGGTTCAAGAGAAAATCGACGGCTTGCGGGAAGTTCTCGCTTTTGCTTTTGAAGCGAGTTTGCTCGTCGGCCAGAGCCAGGAAACGGCTATTTCCAAGCGGTTGGCCTCCTGGGCGGCGATATTGGCTGTGCCGACAGCGATTGCGGGCATTTACGGCATGAACTTCAAACACATGCCAGAATTGGATTCTCCCAATGGATACTACTGGGTCATGGGCGTGATCGTTCTTGTGTGCCTTACTCTCTTCTGGCGGTTTCGCAAGAGCGGTTGGCTCTAGCTAAATTTCTATCCGCGATGACCCTTGGTGATCGGCTCCTGGTAGGTCAGACCCATGTCCCAGGGAAAATAGATCCAGGTATCCTGCGACACTTCCGTTACGAATGTATCGATGAGCGGGCGGCCTTTTGGCTTGGCGTAGACCGTGGCGAAATGCGCCTTCGGCATCATCGCGCGCACGATTGCGGCCGTCTTGCCCGTATCGGTCAGGTCATCCACCACCAGAATTCCATCGCCTTCATTCTCCAGAAGCCGGGAATCGACGTCCTTGAGGACCTTGAGCTCTCCCTGTTCGTCATACTCATGATAGGAGGCAATGCAGACCGTCTCGATCATGCGGATACCTAGTTCACGGCATATGATTGCCGCGGGAACGAGCCCACCACGGGTAATTGCCACCATGGCACGCCACTCGCGCTGCATACCGGCAACGCGCCAGGCGAGGGCGCGGGCATCTCGATGAAATTGATCCCATGAAACCGGAAAAGCTTTGTCGGGAAGGGACATGGCGCGCACTCCATCAGCAAAATACAAAATAGCGGAAAATCCGCGAGGAATGCATTTCGCAATAGCGGTAAAAGCCAGCCCATGGCAAGCGCTTGCGCAGCCTGCGGGCTCTCATGGTGAGAAAAGGTGTGATTTTGTCCGTTAACGCGACATCAAAGTCAAACAAGGCATGTCCGCCATGATTGAACTGGTAACCCCACCAAAAACCCATTCCTTCAAGCGCGACTGGCTATAGGCACCCATAACAAACAGCGATGCGTTGTTTTCAGCAATCCGCCGCCGCAATATTTTGTCCGTGGATTCGCCGTGTGACTCGATTATGTGCGGGTTTACGTTAACGCCATGGCGGCGAAGTGCATCAGAAAGCGGCGTGCCGGGAATGTCGACATTGGGATCGATGGATTTCTTCGGATCAACCCACACAATATCGACGCCCTCTGCTTTGAGGAGGAGCGGGAGAGAGTCGAACGCTGCGCGAGACGCTTCGCGCTTGCCGTTGAAAGCAACAACGACACGGTCGATCTTCTCTGGTAGCGCTGTCTTGTAAGGAACGAACAGCACGGGCCGACCACTTTCCATAACCAATGGATCCGTAACGTCATTGACGCTATCGGGATCATCGGGGTCCGGCTGTCCTGCTATGATGATGTCGGCACGCAAGGCACTCTGCGTGACGCCGGCAGATGGGCTGCTGCTCTCGGAGCGGACGATGCGAAACTCATGGGAAATGGTACCTTTGGCCATTTTTGCCTTGAAAAGAGCGGCGATCGCTTGCGAGTTCTCCTTATGGCGTTGTTCGTGCGCCTCAAACAGGGTCGTGTCGGCGAAACCTGTTGGATCAGCGTAAACGATGGGTGAAGGGATCGTATAGAGACCGATGATATGAGTCCGCTCGCTGGAGGACGCGATCAATCTTGCGGCGCCAATTACCCTTCTTGCTTCACGCTCGCTGCGAATAAATGCGATGATCGTGCGAAATGCCATACTGGCCTCCATCGGTTGTTGCATCGTCACATGCATCTGGCACCATTATACGCTTCGAATGCAACAATTGCTTTGTGTTTTCGGCAGCTTGTGTAAATTCAACGCATGTCAGCGTGCAGGTATTGCCGAGGCAATTTGCTCCACCATATTCTTGACTGCAGTCTCTGCCGCGATGAGTTTTTCAGCGTCACGTGCGCGGATGACCAGCTCTGTCGAGAACTTGCCGTTTTCATATTTCGGATAGGAGCCGATGATCGTATCGGGATGGGCGGCCTGGATATCACGCAGTGGCACGGCAATCGCACCTTCGCCAAAGGGGCAATTCACCGAGCGGGACAGCAGCTGTTTTCCAACACTCAACGTTGGAATGACATTGTCGAGCATGGCTTGAAAAACGGATGGCACACCCGCCATCACATATACATTGCCGATATGGAAGCCGGGCGCAGTTGAAACGGGATTGTCAATGTGGACGGCGCCGCGCGGCATACGCGCCATGCGCTGGCGGCTCTCGGTAAATTCAATCCCGCGCGCCGCATAATTGTCGCCCATAAGTTTCATCGCTTTTGCATCGTGCTCGCATGGTACGCCAAAAGCCTTTGCAATCGCGTCGGCGGTTATGTCGTCATGAGTTGGGCCGATACCACCCGAGGTGAAGATATAATCATAGCGTTCACGCAGTGAATTGAGCGCTTCGACAATTCTGTCTTCTTCATCCGGAACGATACGTACTTCTTTGAGGTCAATGCCTACCGCCGTTAGAATATCGGCGAGGTGGCCAATATTCTTGTCTTTGGTTCGGCCGGATAGCAATTCGTCGCCAATAGCGAGCATGGCGGCGATCACGACTTCATTCGTCATCAGATTCTCCTATCGGAAACGCGACCGTAATTGTCGAATTGGATCGTCGCAAGCCATTTGCTGTATTCCATCTATGCGCCGGCACAGAGCAAAACAACGATTGGCTGAATCGCTCTAACCGTTGAAAGGCAAAGCGCGCGGACGTGGCGAAATTGGTAGACGCAAGGGACTTAAAATCCGTTCTCTTATTTGATTTTATTGAGTTATTTCGGCCATCACAACGGGCAAAAACGACAAAAATCGATGCAAAAACTACGACTTTTGCACAACATTTTTCTGCTCAAAAATCCGGATGAGACTGGCCTCTTTTTCCACGTTCGGACTTATCTCCAAGTGCATCCGCAACCATTCCCTTGTCATGCCCACGGCGCCTGATCGGCCGCGTAGGTCAGGCGTAAGCCGTGCAGTGTGCATCCCTTCCGGTTCAACCCTTCCGTCTTTAATACAGAAAGATATGCATTGACGGCGCCCTGTAGCGACTTTTCGTCGAGCCAAGGCTTGCAGGCAGCGCGCCAGGGCATGTTGGTACGAGTGATGTGCCGGAAATGCCTAAGCGGCAATCTGAGGTCGTTCAGGGGCGTAATTCCAAGGCCGGGGTGCAATGGCGCGGGAGTCCCGCGATGCTTCGCCCACATGCCCCTCGGATGCATCGATCCCTGATATACGTTTGATGTATGCCTCCTAGGCCACGGTGTGATTACGTCTCCATTGCGAATGGAGATAATGAACCACATCAGAAAAGGAACAGTCAGGGGGAGACGACCATGAGTATGGACAACACCTCACACCCCGGTAGACCGAAACGAATGGCCGGCGGTATGGAGGCGACCATGGACGTATATGAGGCAGTCACAAGCCGACGGGCGGTGCGCGGATTCAAAGACCAGCCTGTGTCGAGGGCGGTGCTTGAGCGCGTGTTGTCCGCCGCAGCTTGGTCGCCGTCCGGATCGAACATCCAGCCGTGGAACATCTACGTGCTGACTGGCGCGCCGCTGGCCGAGCTCAAGACGAACGCCGTCGAGCGCGTGGCCCACGGCGACCCTTGGGACAAGCGGCAGTACAAGATGTACCCGTCCGAGCTGAAGTCCCCGTACGCGGAGCGCCGATCCGCCTTCGGCAAGGAGCGCTACAGCGCGCTCGGCATAGCGCGCGAGGACTGGGAGGCGCGCCAACGGGCAGCCATCGCCAACTGGAACTGTTTCGGCGCGCCCGCCGCCCTGTTCTGCTACATCGACCGCGACCTGGGCCGGCCCCAATGGGCCGATGTGGGCATGTATCTGCAGACCATCATGCTGCTGCTCCGCGCCGAAGGGCTGCACAGTTGCACGCAGATGGCGTGGTCGCAAGTTCGCGAGACGGTCGCTGAGGTCCTATCACCCCCGGACGGACTCATCCTCTTCTGCGGCATGTCGATCGGATACGAGGACCCCGCGGCAAGTTTCCCCCGTACGGGCCGCGCCCCGCTCGCCGAGACGGTCACTTTCGTCGGCGATTAGTTACCTGCACTCAAAGGACAAGAAACCCCTTCCATAAGGAGAACGGCATGACCACGCATAAAGTAGGCTATTTCATCGGCAGCCTCGCCAAGGATTCGATCAACCGCAAGCTCGCCAAGGCATTGATGCGTTTCGCCCCGCCGGAGCTTGAGATGTCGGAGATATCCTTCAAGGACCTGCCGCTCTACAGCTACGACTATGACGCCGATTACCCTCCGGCTGGCAAGGCATTCAAGGCGGCAATCGCGGCCGTCGACGCCGTGCTGTTCGTCACGCCCGAATACAATCGATCCATCCCCGGCGGGCTGAAAAACGCAATCGATTGGGCGAGCCGCCCCTACGGCACTAACTCGTTCACACGCAAGCCGTCAGCGGTGATCGGCACGTCGCCGGGCGCGATAGGCACAGCAGTCGCCCAGCAGAATTTGCGCAGCGTGCTTAGTTTCTGCAACTCTCCTCAGATGAATGCCCCGGAAGCCTACATCCAGTTCACACCGGGGCTGATCACCGATGACGGCGAAGTCACGAACGACACCACCGCCGATTTCCTTCGCACTTTCATGCAGAACTTCCATGTTTTCATCGCAAGGGTTCGCTCGGTGCTGCCGAAAGATGCTTAGAGGGGGCACGACAAGAACATCTCTAAACCGTCGGTACCTTGGACGAACCATGAACATTCTCCTGCCATATCTCGCCGGCACTTGTTTTCCGCCTTTCTTGTGGCATGAACGGCACAAGCCGCTTTGTATCATTTGCAACTTTTGCAACGACAATCGGGACACTACGCCAATGCGAGAAGGTTGGTTTCTTCGTTGCCAGCGATCTGGCCAATGTAAATGGCCATGGCCGACCATTCGAAAGCCTGAAGTTCCGCTGCAGGGATTGCGATGTCGTCCACTGCGAGGCAATTCCCTTCGAAGATGACCGTGACCGCGTCAACAAGAAGCGAATGGCGACCAGTGCAGATGTAACGCCATGTCTCGGCACCATCTGGGGCCTGATCGACAACGAGCACAATCTCCGGGCTCATTGCAGCGACCGGGAGTATTACCATTACGTAAAGCTTGATCTGGAAGCGTTGGGCAGCGAAGCTCGGCCGGTACCACAGTTGCACGCACAAGGAGCTCGGTTAAAGCTGAAATGCTCCAAATGCGGCTCACATGAAATTGCTTTGATCCTGTCGAGCAACAGTACAGATGGCATAACGCACGTGTGAGAAGGAACAGCAGAAGAACACGGAATTGCCCAACATAAATTTCGTTGTGCAACCTTGCTTTCCACGATCCTCCTAAGTAATTGAAATTCTACAGTGCGGACGTGGCGAAATTGGTAGACGCAAGGGACTTAAAATCCCTCGGCCATAGGTCATGCGGGTTCGACCCCCGCCGTCCGCACCACGAACAGGCAATCCTAATAACGTGATCGCGATTGAAAGCGTCCGGGCTTCGTACGGGTGGATTTGGAATTCAACTTCGAATAGAAGCGGCACACTTAACGGTGTGAGAAAGCAATGCCCGCGATTTCAGTTCAATCTCCTGTGAGCAGGATCAGACAATTTGCCTCGGAAAATCCGGCGCTTTTGTTTGTGTTGCTGTATTTCGCATTTCAGATTTTCTTCCTGTCCACGATCTCGAACGGCGCAGGTGTCGATGACGCCGAGCAGCTTGCATATGTTGGTGCTTTGCAGTGGGGATACGGCGGGTCGCAACCGCCACTTTATACCTGGATAAACAGCATAGCTGGCAATCTTCTCGGGATAAGTCTCTTCACAATCTATCTCGTAAAATTCGGGATGCTAGCCAGCCTGTTTGCCAGCGTTTATTTCGGAGCGCGTTTGCTCGGTCTGCCCCGTGCTGTCGCGGCTGCTGGCATGGTGGGCATTTTCATGCTGCCGCAAATCGCCTGGGAGTCCCAGCGCACACTGACGCATTCCGTCGGTGCGACAACCGGCTGTGCGTGGGCATTCCTGGCCTTTGCCTGGCACATGAAATCGCGTTCCTGGTACTCCGCGGCGGCTTTGGGACTTGCATTTGCTTGCGGCCTGCTCGGTAAGTTCAACGCAAGTTTTTTCCTTATCGCACTGATTTTAGCTGGGCTTTCGCTACCGGCCTTTCGTTCGGTCTTGTTGTCGCGCAAGAGCATTCTGGCACTGCTTGTATTCGTTGTTGCGGTGGCGCCGACAGGGCTTTGGGCGCTCACGCACACAGAAAACCTGCTGGCCCGGACTCACAAATTTGAAATGAATGCGGGGGGGCAGTTCCTCATCAGCCGACTTCACGGTGAATGGAAGCTCTTTCTCAACGGTGTGCTCTTTGCAGGCGTGGCGCTGGTATTTTTTGCGATCGCATGGTGGAGAAGTCGCGCAGAACAGATTTCGCAAGACTGGATGGACGGCGAGAAGCTCATTGCCAGAATTCTGATATTTGCGCTCGGAGGCGTATTCATTGGCGTACTCATCAGCGGTGCAGCCGAGGTCAAGGATCGATGGCTGCAGCCGATACTCTTTCTGGCGCCGCTATTTCTATCGGTTGTACTGGGACGCACCATTAAAAGTGATTTGCCGCTCAAGCGGTTTGTTGTGGTTGGGGCAATCTGCGGCCTGATCGTGATACCGGGATTGGCAATCAATATTTTGTACGCCCGCGATGGAAAGGTGCCGTCGATTGGCCAGCTTGACTACGCCAAACTGTTTGCTGTGACGCGTGCCGAGGGAAGCTATGGGACTGTCGTGTCCGATGCGCCGCAATTGCCAGGAAACCTGCGTCTGTTTGATAATTCCATCAATCCCATCCATATGGAAATGCCGAACGCCGCCGCGCGCATACATTTTCCTGCTCTATTTGTCTGGTTTGGCAAGGGGATGAACCCGACAGTATTGAACCTGATGAATGAAGCTGGCATTGCCGCGCCACCAACGGATATCAAACACATAGACCTCACGTACAAATATTATCCGGATCAATCGGAACAGGTGAGCTACTTCATCATCCCGGCTCGCTGAGGCTCACAACGCCCGGGAATGTCACATTACGTCAATCCTCGACGAACACCTCATCGCGTTTCTTGCGGATGCTCGGCAGAAGCACAACAACAAGGACTGCAACTGCCAGCAGCAGGAGCGTGAGGCTGATCGGCCGGGTCAAGAAAGTCGTGGGGTCGCCCCGCGACATAATCATGGCGCGGCGAAGATGTTCTTCCAGCAATGGGCCCAGGACAAATCCGAGGAGTAGAGGCGCCGGTTCGCAGCGCAGTTTCGCCAGTCCGTAGCCTATCAGGCCAAAAAAGGCGACGGCGTAGAGATCGAATACGTTGGAGTTGACGCTGTAAACACCAATCGAACAGAACGCGATGATAGCCGGAAACAGCATGTAATAGGGGATCGTCAGCAGTTTCACCCACAGTCCAATCAAAGGCAGATTGAGCAGGATCAGCATCAGATTGCCGATCCACATGGAAGCGATGATGCCCCAGAAAAGGGCGGGCTGTTCGGTCGCGACGTTAGGGCCAGGGACAATACCCTGAATAATCATGGCGCCGATCATCAGCGCCATTACCGGATTGGCCGGGATGCCGAGAGTGAGCATCGGAATAAACGATGTTTGCGCACCGGCATTGTTGGCTGATTCAGGGCCCGCGACGCCGGCGATTGCACCTTTACCGAACTCCCCGGGCGTCTTCGAGATGCGCTTTTCGACCGTGTAAGATGCGAATGACGCAAGGATTGCCCCACCACCGGGGAGGATGCCGAGAGCAGACCCAATCGCGGTTCCGCGGAGAATCGGCGCCGCCATCTCCTTCCAGTCCTCCCGGGTTGGCAAGAGATTGGTGACTTTCTTGATCATCACATCGCGATCATGTTCGTTTTCGAGATTGCGCAGTATTTCCGCAATACCGAATACGCCGACAGCAAGCGCGACAAAATTCAGGCCATCGGAGAGTTCAAGGATTCCGAGGTTGAATCGCGGCGTTCCAGTGTAGATGTCGGTACCGACGACGCCGAGAAGAAGGCCCAGCACGACCATGCCGAGTGCCTTGACCACTGATCCGTGCGCGAGCGCGATGGAGGACACGAGACCGACGATCATCAGCGAGAAATATTCCGCCGAACCAAATTTCAAAGCGATGGCTGTCAAGGGTGGTGCAAATACTGCCACCAGAATGGTGGAAACCGTTCCGGCAAAGAACGATCCTATAGCCGCGATGGCGAGTGCTGCTCCAGCACGCCCCTTGCGCGCCATCTGATACCCGTCGATGGCCGTAACCGCCGAGGACGATTCGCCAGGCATATTGATCAAAATGGCAGTCGTCGAGCCACCATATTGCGCGCCATAATAAATGCCGGCGAGCATTATCAGCGATGAAACCGGTTCAAGCTGGAAAGTCAGCGGCAAAAGCATGGCAATGGTTGCCGTTGCACCAATGCCGGGCAGCACACCAATCAGTGTGCCGAGAATGACGCCGACGAAGCAGAAGAAAAGGTTCCAGGGGGCACCGGCAGTGGTAAAGCCGAGAACGAGATTGTTAACAAGATCCATGATGCGTCCTCACTGTCCGAGCCAGGGGCCAAAGCGCCGAAATGGCAGGCCGAGGGCATAGCTGAAGACGATGACGGAAAAGAGAGTCAGTCCGCCGACCAGAAGAAGGGCCGTTCCCGGGCGCATTTTCGTGCTGGCGAAAGCCGCAAGGAGACCGGTGAGAAATAGTGACGGAATAAAGCCGAGTCCGCGAACCGTCAAACCGAAAAAAATCGGTGCCGGCAAGATAAACAACATGCCGCGCCATGCGATCGGGCCCATTGGTTCGTGCTCGACCTGTGTAGCCTGAATGATGACAATAATGCCAAGCAGCACAAGCATTCCCGCCAGAACCAGCGGGAAGTAACCGGGTCCCATGCGGAAAGCTGTCCCAAGATCAAGACCATAGGCCTGTATGGCGAAGAACAAGCCAACGACTATGAACAGCACACCACAAATGAGATCGCGCGAACTGAAGCTCAAGGATTTCATACGTCCCCCCACCGATTTTCGTTTTTCATAAAATGGATCAGGGGCGGCCTATCCGCTCCTGATCCGGGACCGGTCAATCGGCGTATTGACCGGCTGCCTCGATGATAGGCTTCCAGCGGGTCACTTCGCTTTCAAGCTTTGTTTTAAGTCCTGCGGGTGTCGCCTCTGCATCGGTCACAGGCACGGTTCCCAGTTCTCCAAAACGCGAGATAATGTTGGGATCTTTCAATGCCTTCTGCAGGGACGCCGACAGTTTTTCCGTGATTTCAGCCGGTGTACCCTTCGGCGCATAGATGCCGTGCCAGATACCGACCTGCAGCCCTGGCAGGCCGGCCTCCGCGACAGTTGGCAGATCAGGAAGAGCGTCGAGCCGTTTGGCCGAGGTTACAGCATAGGCCTTGATCGTGCCGCCTTTGATTTGTTTTGTCGTGTTGGTGGTCTGATCGCACATCAAGTCAACCTGACCACCAAGCAGGTCGGTCATTGCAGGACCCGTGCCCTTGTAAGGAACCGTTACCAGTGATGTCTTGATCTCGCTCATTAACAGCATGCCGCACAGATGTGAAGCGGCGCCGATACCGGCATTCGCGAGACTGACCTTGTCAGCATTTGCCTTGACGTATTCGATCAGGCCTTTGAGGTCTGTTGGCTCGAAATCCTTCTTGGCTACAATGGTCATCGGAACATCGGTGACAAGACCGACATATTCAAACGCGTTCAGTGTGTCGTAGGGCAGCTTGCGGTAAAGGGTTGCGCTGGTTGCCATCCCGATGTGATGGAGCAGCAGCGTGTAACCATCCGGCTCTGCCTTCGCTACCTGCGAGGCTCCGAGGGTGCCGCCGGCGCCCCCAACATTCTCGACGATGATCTGTTGACCAAGATCCTTCGACATCGATTCGGCGACGAGACGCGTCACGGTATCGGTTGGGCCGCCCGCAGCGAAAGGTACGACCATGGTGATGCTGCGCTCCGGGTAGCCTTGGGCGCTCGCAGTACCGGAAACCAAAGCAAAAACCGCCGTAGCAGCCAACGAAATAGAGAGTTTGTGCATCAATGTT
Source organism: Phyllobacterium zundukense (assembly GCF_002764115.1). NCBI lineage: Bacteria > Pseudomonadati > Pseudomonadota > Alphaproteobacteria > Hyphomicrobiales > Phyllobacteriaceae > Phyllobacterium > Phyllobacterium zundukense. The sequence continues at coordinate 1,422,646 of NZ_CP017940.1, forward strand.
CCTCCCAGAATGACGCAATTAAACAACTTCAACGCAACTTTACCGGTGCCGCCGCAACATCTTTCTCATCCCGTATATTGGCAGCGCCATGTTCGGCGCGTAGCATTTGTCCTATCGGACGCAACGATCAGGGCTCTGTCAAGTAATTCATGGGTTTCCCAGATTTTTTTGATAATTCTATTCTGAACAGCGTCGGAATGCCGTTTTTCGTATATGCATAATTCGTACGGATTGAATGACCCAGAGGTAACGTGATGAGCAAGCAAACAAAAGCCGGGACAAAACCGGCGACGTGGACGGAATCAGCACCCTTGCTAGTTGATGTTGCCATGGGGCGCAGTCATGCAGACCTTGTGGTGCGCAATGGCCGCCTTGTAAGCGTCTATTCCGGGGAAATCATCGCGGGAATGGATATCGCGGTCGTGGCGGGACGCTTCGCCTTTGTCGGCCACGGCGTGGAACACTGTATCGGACCGAAGACCAAGGTTGTGGATGCGGGGGGGCGCTATCTCGTACCAGGCCTTTGCGACGCGCATATGCATGTCGAAAGCGGCATGGTCACTGTCACCGAATTCACCCGTGCCGTTATTCCGCACGGTACGACCTCGATGTTTATCGATCCGCATGAGATCGCCAATGTATTGGGGCTTGAAGGCGTGCGGTTGATGCATGACGAGGCGCTTGCCATGCCGATCAATGTGCATGTGCAGATGCCGAGCTGTGTTCCTTCAGCGCCGGGGCTTGAGAACGCCGGCGCTGCCATCACTCCCGCCGATGTCGCGGAGGCCATGACGTGGCCAAATATCATCGGACTTGGCGAGGTTATGAACTTTCCGGGCGTCGCAAACAATGACGCTACAATGCGCGGCGGGATTGATGCGACTGTGAAAGCTGGCAAAACGGTTGGGGGCCATTTTGCCTCACCTGAGCTTGGCCGGGCTTTCCACGGCTATGTCGCAGGTGGTCCGGAGGACGACCATGAAGGCACGCGCATGGAGGACGCCATCGCGCGGGTACGTCAGGGCATGCGGGCAATGCTGCGTCTTGGGTCGGCCTGGTATGATGTTGCCAGCCAGATCAAGGCTGTGACGGAGCAGGGGCTTGATCCACGCAATTTCATTTTGTGCACGGATGACAGCCATTCCGGTACGCTGGTGAATGAAGGCCACATGGACCGCGTCGTTCGCCACGCGATCGCGCAGGGCTTGAAACCTGTAACAGCGATCCAGATGGCGACCCTGAATACGGCGCAGCATTTCCGGCTGGAGCGCGAAATCGGCTCCATCACGCCAGGCCGTCTTGCTGATTTCCTGATCGTCTCGGATCTGTCTAACCTGACGATCGACCGCGTTTACGCCAGAGGAACGCTCGTCGCGGAGAAGGGTAAACTTGTCACTGATATACCGGCATATAACTATCCCTCATTCGCCAAGAATACGATCAAACTCGGCAAGAAGTTGAAAGCCAAGGACTTCGACATCAAGGCGCCCACACCCGCCAAACACGTCACTGCGCGGGTAATCGGCGTCATCGAAAATCAGGCACCGACGAAAGCGCTGGAAGCAGACCTCTCCGTATCCGACGGCATCGTCCAGATGGACCGGCGAAATGATGTCTGCCAGATCGCCCTTGTTGAACGCCACCGCGGAACCGGGGCGGTGGTCAATGGTTTCGTTTCAGGTTTCGGTTATACCCTCGATTGCGCCATGGCTTCGACGGTTGCTCACGACAGCCATCATATGATCGTTGTCGGCACCAACAAGGAAGACATGGCCAAAGCCGCCAACCGTCTTGGTGAAGTCGGCGGTGGCGTGGTGCTGTTTTCCAAGGGTCGCGAACTTGCCGTGGTCGAAATGCCGATAGCCGGTCTCATGTCCGATCAACGTGCGGAAGTCGTTGCGGCAAAGGCCGACAAACTGGTCAATGCCATGCGTGCGATGGGATGTAGTCTCAACAATGCCTATATGCAGCATTCGCTGTTGGCGCTTGTGGTCATTCCGGAATTGCGCATTTCCGATGTCGGGATTATCGATGTCAGAACATTCGAGAAGGTTGACCTGTTTCTATGACTGCTTTCATCAAGGCTGTGGACCGCGCGACGGAAAAGATGCGCGTGCTGTTCCCAGAAACCCCGCTGCAACTCAACCACTATCTTTCGCACAAGTACGGCGCGCAAATCTGGCTCAAGCGTGAAGATCTGTCGCCGGTACGGTCCTACAAGATCAGGGGTGCATTCAACTTCATCTCGCACTATCTGAATGAGCATAAATCCGAGGATTCAAGTTTCGTTTGCGCGTCCGCCGGTAATCATGCGCAAGGCTTTGCTTTCATTTGCCGGCATTTTGGCAAGAAGGGTGTCGTCTTCATGCCGGTGACGACGCCACAGCAAAAGATCGACAAGACGCGCAGTTTTGGCGGCGAATTCATCGAAATTCGGCTTGTCGGCGATATTTTCGACCAATGCTATTCCGCTGCGCAGGATTATGCCGCCGAAACGGGCGCAGTCATGGTGCCGCCCTTCGATCACATGGATATCATCACCGGGCAGGCCACTGTGGCGCACGAGATCGCCGCACAACTGCCGGACAAGCGCAAGCCGGATCTGATGATCCTGCCGGTCGGCGGCGGCGGGCTTTCCGGCGGTGTTACGCGCTATCTGGCCGATTTGGGCTGGGAAACACGCTTTCGCTTTGTTGAACCTGCAGGCGCGCCAAGCCTGAAGCGCAGTCTCGAGGCAGGCAAGCGCATCAAGCTTGATACTGTTGATAATTTTGTCGATGGTGCTGCGGTGGCCGAGATTGGCCGGGAAAACTTCAAACTTCTCAAAGGCTTCACAGCAGATTCTGTCACTTTGATTCCGGAAAATCGACTGAGCTCCACCATTCTGGAAATGCTTAATGTCGAAGGCATCGTCGTGGAGCCGGCGGGCGCTCTTGCAATCGATGCACTTAAGGATTTCAAGAAGAGCGATATCAAGGGCAAGCGGATCGTCCTCGTCATTTCCGGGAGCAATTTCGATTTCGAGCGGCTGCCCGAATTGAAGGAGCGGTCGCTGCGCTATGAGGGGCTGAAGAAATATTTCATCTTCCGCTTTCCGCAGCGTCCCGGCGCTTTGCGATCCTTTCTGGATCTGCTTGGACCGGAGGATGACGTTGCACGCTTCGAATACCTCAAAAAATCGGCGCGCAATTTTGGCTCCGTGCTGATAGGAATTGAAACGAAGAACAAGGTCAATTTTGACACCCTGTTCAAACGGTTTGACGAGGCAGGGTGGGCTTACCAGGACATTACCGAGAATGAAACCATCGCCGGATTGATTATTTGAGCACAACTGCGGGTTGCAGTTACTTTCGTATCGCATGTAGGATCAGTTTGAGGGCCAACAATTGAAGGGGTGAGTTCTGATGACCGGTTCACAGCAGCCAACGGCACATTGGCGCATCATCCTGGCTTTCATTCTTGATCTCATCACTGCCTTCTTTGTTTTCGGATTTCTTGTCGCAACGCTTCTTGGTGGTCTGACGGAAAATGGTTTTTCGCTCGATGGATGGCCAGCACTCGTCGCCGTCCTGCTGATCGTTGTCTATTTTGTCATTGGCAAGCGGCTTGGTGGAACGCTGTGGAAGCGCCTCCTCGGTGTCAGATCCTGAGGCGGTATGGGGCGTAGCACGACCTACATTATTCTGTTTCGCGGGGTTGGTGGCGCCACTTCACTGCCAGTCCAGCCACTGAAGGCGGCCTTGATCGCGGACGGGTTTGAACGGGTTGCTACCTACATCAATACCGGCAATGTGGTTCTGATCTCCGATGCAGCGCCTGGGCAAATCCTGCAAAGAGTTGCTGCTATTGCCTTGGAAAAGTTTGCCTTTTCCAAGGCAATCATGATCGTCAGCAGAGCTCAATGGAAAAAGCTCATCGCCCAGAATCCATTCCCGGAGCGGGCCGTGGAGGGCAATAAGCTGCACGCTTACATCATGGAGCAAGAGCCGGACGATGAAGCCGTAAAGTCCTTGGAACACAAGGCCGTTGGTTTGCCCGAGCAATTCAGGATCGTCGGCAAGGTCCTGTACTACTATCCCCCGCAAGGAGCCTCCCAGTCCAAATTACACGGCAAGATTGAAACCACACTGAAAGTGACCGCCACCGCGCGCAACTGGAATACCGTCCTCAAACTTGAGCAATTGGTGGACCGGCTGGAAAAGGAGATGCCATGACGATCTATATTGTGCTTTTTCGCGGCATCAATGTTGGTGGCAACAAGATCATAAAAATGGAAACGCTCCGGACGGTGCTGACGAAGGCAGGATTTGCCGATGTAAAAACCTACATCCAGAGTGGCAACCTGGTTTTGACGTCGAAACAAACGGCACGCCGAATTGACGACACTATTTCAGATTTGTTTCCCAAGACCTTTGGTTTTGAATCGCGCGTTTCTGTTCGTAATATCGACGAATGGAACTGCATGATTGCCAAGAATCCATATCCGCAGGCCGAGCAAAACCCAAAATCTCTTCATGCTGTCATTCTTGACAATGATCCGACCGATGCTGCTTTGGCGGAGTTTGAAATCAAAGCCGGTGAGTCCGAGAGTTTCACTCTCAGAAACCGCGTGCTCTATCTGTATACGCCCGATGGCTTTGGCACTTCGAAGCTTGCCTTGGCACTCGACAGGGTACTGAAAGTTCCGCTGACCGCGCGAAACTGGCGCACTGTCCTGACACTTCAGAAAATGGCGGCCGAAATCTAGTTCGCTGCGAGTGCGGTTTCCAGTGCACGGAAAATGCGAGGATCGGCGCATTGGGCTACATTGAAGCGCATATAGGAATTTGCCGATTGCGATTGGCTGAAGACATTGCCGGGCGCAAAAATGATCCCCTCTCCAAGTCCGTGTTGAGCAATTTTTGCGGCGTCGACCCCATCCGGTAATTTGCACCACAGAAACATGCCGCCATGCGGTTCGATCCATGGGATGAGACCGAGTGATCTCAGCTTTGCGCTGGTTTCGCTCATGCTGCGTGCCAGCCGGGTTCGCAGAGCATCCATGTGTTTGCGATAAGTGCCATCTTTTAGCATGAAGAGCACGAGTTCGGCTGATAGTCGTCCGCCGCCGAAGGACGTAGCAATGCGCAAATCGACCAGCCCTTCGATCCAGTCGCGCTGGGCAGCCACGAAGCCGCAGCGGATGGATGCCGACAGCGATTTGGAAAAGCTGCCAATATGCACGACCTGGTCAAGCCCATCGAAAGCCGCAAGGCGAGGAGCAGGCTCATGTTCGAAATCGGCAAAGATGTCGTCTTCGATGATTGTGAGATCATGTTGTTCGGCGAGCTTGAGCAGCCGATGTGCAATGACAGGCGAAAGCACGGCACCTGTCGGGTTATGCAGAGCTGAATTGGTAATGTAGAGGCGCGGGTGATGTTCATCCAGCGCTTCGGCAAAGCGCTCAAGATCGGGGCCGGCAGGCGTGTATGGTATTCCGATTACCCTGGCGCGGTGAGCCTTGAGCAAAGCGTGAAAATTGAAATAGCAGGGATCGTCGACGATCACTGCATCGCCGGGTTCAATCAGGAACCGGCAGAGAAGGTCGATCGCCTGCGTTCCCGATTCGGTCAGCATGATCTGGTCGGGCGCTGCTTCAATGCCGTGTTCGGCCATGCGCCGCGACAGGAGTTGGCGTAGCGGTTTCAGCCCAAGCGGGGATGCATAATCAGTCAGGGAGGCATCATCGCCTCGTGACAAAGCCCGGAGGGCACGGCGAATACCTTGTTCCGGCATCCATGAGGGAGGTAGCCAGCCGCAACCGGGCTTCGCCATGTCTTCGCTGGCGTCAAGCGACATTCGCGACACCCAAAGTGGATCGATAGCACGGTCCAACGCCGGGCCAATTTCCGCCAACGACAGTGGTGGCAGATGTCCGGCTACGTAAAAACCGGATCCACGTCTCGACTGGATCACACCTTCCGCGGCCAATCGGTCATAAGCTTCCACGATCGTCGACTTCGATACCGCAATGGTTGCGGCAAAACTGCGGATTGAGGGCAGCTTGGCGCCTGGTGCAAGGGTTCGTCCGGCGATGCGCTGGCGGATCTCGTGCATCACACGTTCAACCAGAGTACCGCTTGCACGATCGACAGCAAACTTCTTATCCATCTGTACTGCTGACCTTTCCATTACAGTTCTTAAGGATTGTACTGCGCCGTATCTGGAAAATCCATCTTCAAAGGCCGATACGACGATAAAATATGATGGCTGGATGAAAAATATGGACAAGATAACGAGTGGCTGGATCAATGGCTTTGTGGGCGTGCTGATCTTCAGCGGATCGCTGCCGGCTACACGCGCCGCCGTTGCAGATTTCGACCCCATATTTTTGACGGGCGCTCGTGCCAGCATCGCGGCAGCCCTGGCACTGGCACTGCTTCTTGCCTTTCGTGAAAAGCGCCCGACAAGGGCCGATGTTGGCCCGCTGTTTATCACCGCGATGGGTGTGGTCGTAGGGTTTCCGCTGCTGACCGCTCTAGCACTCCGTCACATCACTTCGGCGCATTCCATTGTGTTCGTTGGCCTCCTGCCGCTTGCAACCGCTATATTTGGCGTCTTGCGTGCTGGTGAACGCATGCGCCCGCTGTTCTGGTTGTTTTCCTGTCTCGGCAGCCTGCTCGTTGCCGGTTTTGCGCTGACGCAGAATCTCTCCGCGTCGTTGACCGGGGATCTGCTGATGTTCGCGGCGATTGTCGTTTGCGGCCTTGGTTATGCCGAAGGAGCGCAACTCTCACGCAAGCTTGGGGGCTGGCAGGTCATTTGCTGGGCGCTTGTTCTGTCGCTGCCGGTCATGCTGCCACTTACGATTTATCTTCTGCCAGGGAACTGGAGCGGTATTGGTGAGCCAGCATGGATCGGCCTTTTCTACGTCTCGCTGTTCTCGATGCTGATTGGCTTCATCTTCTGGTATCGCGGTCTGGCCCAGGGCGGAATCGCCGCCGTTGGTCAGCTGCAATTGCTGCAGCCTTTCTTCGGCCTCGTTCTTGCCGCAACGCTGCTGCATGAGCCGGTGGGCTGGCCAATGATTATTGTGACCATGGCGGTCATTCTGTGCGTCGCGGGTGCCAAGCGCTTCGCCAAATAATTCCTTCGTTTTGCGTCGCACAATAAAATCGTTTGCTTTTTGGCACGAGAAAGCCCATATGCCGTTCAGGCGCTTGGACCGGTCAATCCGGACTTCCGAACCAGGACTTGTGGCGTCTGAGACCCATCCGCATGATGCGGTGGGCACGGCTGCGCAAGTCGCATTGAACCACAGGCCTTTGGCAGATGGTTCTCCGCGTCTCGTCGTTCATCCAGAAATTGTTGCACGCAGGTTGCGCCCTGCAGTGCGTTGTGTGGCCCGCGATTATCCGCGCTGGCCAGTGAAAGAAGATTGAATTGGAAACTATTGAAACAAACGGCTTTGCCGCCATGGGTCTGAATGCCATCCTGCTGAAAGCAGTCGAGGCAGCTGGAATGGCTACTCCCAAGCCGATCCAGGCACAGGCGATCCCGGCCCAGCTCTCAGGCCAGGACATTCTCGGCATCGCCCAGACGGGCTCTGGCAAGACAGCAGCTTTTGCTCTGCCCATCCTGCAGAAAATCATCACCATCGGTGACAAGCGCAAAGGCAAGACTGCTCGCGCGCTGGTCCTTGCTCCAACCCGCGAACTTGCCGTGCAGATCGAAGAGACGTTCCGTACCTTGGCGAAAGGCGCGCATATCTCGACCGCTCTCGTCCTTGGCGGCGTCTCGCGTATTGCGCAGATCAATAAAATGCAGGCCGGCGTCGATGTCCTGATCGCCACCCCCGGTCGCTTGACTGACCTTGTTCGTGACAACCGCATCGATCTCTCCGAGACGCGCTGGCTTGTGCTCGACGAGGCCGACCGCATGCTCGATATGGGCTTCATCAACGACGTGAAGCGTATTGCCAAGGGCACGCATCGCGATCGTCAGACCGCACTGTTCTCCGCGACGATGCCCCAGGAAGTGGCCACGCTGGCCGCCACCCTGTTGCGTAATCCGGTTCGTGTTGAAGTTGCGCCACAGGGCACGACGGCTGCCGAGATCAAGCAGGTCGTGCATATGATCCCAACCAAGCAGAAGAAGCAGGTTCTTTCTGCCATGCTCAAGGATGAAACCTTGGCTTCGGTCATCGTCTTCACCCGTACCAAGCATGGTGCCGATGCGGTTACACGTGTTCTTGAGAAGGACGGCTACGATGTTGCGGCCATTCACGGCAACAAGTCGCAGAATGCACGTCAGCGCGCGCTGAATGGCTTCAAGGATGGTTCCGTTCGTGTTCTCGTCGCCACCGATATTGCAGCACGTGGTATCGATGTCGTTGGTATCAGCCACGTGATCAATTTCGACCTGCCGGACGAACCGGAGAGCTATGTTCACCGCATCGGCCGGACCGGTCGTAACGGCGCATCGGGCTCGGCAATCACTTTGTACGATCCGGCAGAAGAAAGTTCAAAACTGAAGGCGGTTGAACGCGTTACGCGCATGCGTCTTCCGATGCACGATTCGCCAATCGATCTGTCGAGCTTGCCGGCTCGTGCCGCCAATACCGATCAGCGTCCACCACGCCGCGAAGGTGGTAGTGGTGCACCCGGCAAGAAGCCGCATCGCGGTCAGTCTGCCGGTGCCGGTAAGCCGCGCGAAGCGCGCGGTGAAAAGATCTGGAGCAATGATGGCGGCGCCCCGGCGCAAAAGCGTCCGTTCCGCCGCAACAAGCGCAAGAGCTTTGGTGCAAAAGCGGCCTGATCGCCGTTCTGACATCCTTATCGGGCCGCTGGCACATCGTGCCGGCGGCCTTTTTATTTGCTCTATCCTGTCGATCAATTTGTTCCATGATAACAAATAACCGCATATCGTCGGGTTTGAGAAATTCTGCGCTTGAACGGCTTGCTCGGGGCAAATAAGTTCAGTTCCAGCAGAATGAAGGACTTGGCCCATGTTTGATTCAGTGATCGACACCATCGGAAACACGCCGCTTATTCGCATGAAGAAAGCGTCCGACCTCACCGGTTCCGAAATTTACGGCAAGGCCGAATTCCTGAATCCCGGCCAGTCGGTCAAGGACCGCGCGGCGCTCTATATTATCCGCGATGCGGAAAAGCGCGGACTGCTCAGGCCCGGCGGTGTGATTGTCGAGGGCACGGCCGGTAATACCGGCATTGGCCTCACCATGGTCGCCAAGGCATTGGGCTACCGCACGGTTATCGTGATCCCCGAAACCCAAAGCCAGGAAAAGAAGGATGCCTTGCGTTTGCTCGGGGCGGAACTCGTTGAGGTGCCTGCCGTTCCTTACAGGAATCCCGACAATTATGTGAAAGTTTCCGGTCGTCTTGCGGAGCAGATGGCGAACACCGAGCCGAATGGTGCGATCTGGGCCAATCAGTTCGACAATGTCGTCAATCGTCAGGCGCACGTGGAAACCACGGCGCAGGAAATCTGGCGTGATACGAATGGCAAGGTTGACGGTTTTATTTGCGCGGTTGGGTCAGGCGGCACGCTGGCCGGTGTTTCTCAGGGACTGAAGGCCAGGGACCCGTCAATCAAGATCGGACTTGCTGATCCGCTCGGTGCGGCGCTCTTTTCCTACTACACGACCGGTGAGTTCAAGGCCGAAGGAGGCTCAATAACCGAAGGCATCGGGCAGGGGCGCGTTACTGCCAATCTCGAAGGCTTTACGCCAGATTTCTCCTACCAGATCCCGGATGCGGAAGCATTGGAAGTGGTGTTTGATCTTGTGACGGAAGAGGGGCTTTGCCTCGGCGGCTCGTCCGGCATCAATGTTGCCGGCGCAATCCGCATGGCGCGGGATATGGGGCCAGATCACATCATTGTCACGGTCCTCTGCGATTACGGCAACCGCTATCAATCAAAAATGTTCAATCCCGAATTCCTGCGGTCCAAGGACTTGCCTGTGCCGGCATGGATGGAGGCGAAGACCAACATACCGGTTCCGTTCGAGAATAAATCCTGATGGCATACGACACGATGATGCTTTTCCGCGATGATTCCTATCTGAAGGAAATCGACGCGACGGTGCTCGCGCTCAATGAACGCGGCGGGATCCTCACCGACCAGACGGTGTTTTATGCGACGTCCGGTGGTCAGCCTGGCGATACCGGCATGTTTATTCGCTCCGATGGCTCGACCATCGCAATAGCGGCAACCGTGACGGGCGAAACCAAGGATGAGATCATCCATGTGCCGGCACCCGATCAGCCTATTCCTGCAATTGGTGAAAAATTGCGCCTGCGTCTCGATTGGGGCCGGCGCTACAAGCTGATGCGTATGCACGCGGCATGCCACCTTTTGAGCGTCGTTTGCCCATTCCTAATAACGGGTGCGGCGGTCGGCGAGGAAGACAGCCGCGTGGATTTTGACTTGCCGGATGCTGGGGTGACCAAAGAAGGCGTGACGGCGAAGTTGATGGAACTGGTCAGCGCCAATCATCCGATATTCACGCGTTGGATTACGGACGAAGAACTGGCGGCCAATCCCGGCCTGATAAAATCCAAGAATGTCCGTCCACCGATGGGCACAGGACGCATCAGGCTGGTATGCATCGGCGAGAATGCTTCAGTGGACTCCCAGCCCTGTGGCGGAACGCATGTGGCAACAACCGGCGAGATCGGGGCGATTCACATCGGAAAAATTGAAAAGAAGGGCAAGGAAAACCGGCGGTTCCGCATCCGCTTTGGCGCCTTGCCGGAAGGAGAATAGACGTGCCGGACAAGAGTGCTTTTGTGGTTTCACCCGATTGGTTGCAGGAACGGCTCGGACAGCCCGGCCTCAGTATTCTTGATGCGTCCTGGTATTTCCCATCTCAGAACCGTGATGCCAAGGCGGAATACGATGCGGCGCATATTCCGGGTGCCGTCTTCTTTGACCATGAAAAGCTGTCCGACCCAGACTCGCCGCTGCCGCACACATTGCTAAGGCCGGAAGCCTTTGCTGCCGCCGTGAGCAGCATGGGGATCACCAATGACGACACGATCGTCGTTTACGATGGTCCCGGGATGCATACATCGCCGCGCGTCTGGTGGATGTTCCGAACGATGGGTGCGAAGAACGTCTCCGTGCTCGACGGTGGGTTCGAAAACTGGAAAAGTGCCGGCAGGCCGGTCACCGACGCAGTGACAAGAATCGCCCCATCTGCCTTTGTTCCGAAATTCGATGCTGGCAAGGTGGCAAGCTTTGCGGACATGCGTGAGATCGTTGCCAGCGGTTCGCGGCAGATTGCCGATGCGCGCGCTGCGGGCCGATTCATAGGCGTTGATCCGGAGCCACGGGAGGGACTGCGTTCCGGGCATATGCCGGGCGCACGGAATGTTCCGTCATCAAGCCTTGCCGAGAAAGGATACCTGAAAGATATCAATGGTTTGCGACAGGTCCTTGATAAGGCCGGTGTCGATCTGTCGCGGCCGATCGTGACAAGCTGCGGGTCTGGTATCACCGCTGCAGTGATCACGCTCGCGCTCGAATCTCTCGGTCACAAGGACAATATGCTTTATGATGGTTCCTGGAGCGAATGGGGCGGGAGCAAGGATACGCCGGTTGTCACCGGTGAAGCGTAAGTCATGACCGACATAACGAAGTCACGAATTCTGAAAACACGTGTCACGCATCTGGAAATGACGGAGCGTCCGACGCAATCCGTGCCCACGCCTGTGAGTTTCAAGCTTGCCCTGATGCGGGCAACGAAGATTTCCCTGCCATTCTACCGTTTTCTCTACGAGCAAGTCGGTAAACCGCATCATTGGTCGGTGCATCGCCACCTCAACGATGAGGCTTTGGCCGCGATCATCCATCGCGCCAATGTCGACATTCACGTTCTCTATGCAGATGGATCGCCAGCGGGCTTTTTCGAACTCGTGATCGACGAGGAGCAAGGCGTCGCGGAAATTCTGTACTTCGGCCTGGTGCCTGAGTTTCAGGGAAGGGGCCTTGCCAAGTTCTTTCTCAACGAGGCGATTTCGACCGCATGGATGAGCAGCCCTCAAAAAGTAATCATCGAGACAAATACGCTCGATAGCCCCCGTGCGCTGCAGATGTATCAGAGGATGGGGTTCAAGCCCGTCAGTTTTGCAGAAGCGGAAATCGAAGCCTGGAACTAATTTCGTTATAGTCTTTTTTCCACCTTTAGTTGTATAGCCGAGCGCTAAGAATCTCTCTATGAGCCCCTCATCGAAGGGTCTCAGGGGATTGAAATGAATTTGAAGCAAGTATTGTTGACCGTGGCAGTAGTTTCGTCAGGATTATCGATTGCCGGTTGTCAAACATCGGACCTCACAACCACCCGTACAGGGTCGTCAATCTTTACGATTTCGGCAAAATCAGGCCACAAAACTGGACTTTTAAGCAACTATATGGTCAATCCCGATTGCTCCAGCGGCAAAGTCCCGGATTTCAAAGTTGCGGCAGGCCCTGCAAATGGAACAGTTGATCTTTGGCGAGGGTCCGTTTCTCCTTCATTTGCACAAGGTCATACCCTGCAAAAGTGTAACGCGCGCAAAATAGCGGCGGTTGGTGCTTTCTACACATCAAGAACAGGTTTTGTTGGTACAGATAAAGTGGTTGTTTCGAATAAGGCACCTGGTAGTGACTTTTACAGTTACGTCACCGTCCATATTACCGTTACGAAATAGAACGCGCCCTCCAGCGGCGATTTTGTGCAAGAATCGGGTGGTTTGATGCAAAATTAGGGTGCTTCCTTGTTGCAACGAAGGAGGCACCCATGAGCACGATCCGATTTATCGCAATGCCCACCACACTCGCCCGCCACTACCAAGCGGGCGGTCCCGACGCCAATGGCCAAACACCGGAGAGCCAGATCTCCGATGGAGACGGCGTGCCCTGCAGGCACTGTCTGCAGAATGTGAAGGCGGGTGACAAATATCTCATCCTGTCGCACCGGCCGTTTCCTGCGCCGCAGCCCTACGCGGAAACTGGACCGATTTTCCTGCATGCGGATGAATGCGAGCGCTATGGAGAGACGGCGGAAATGCCGGAGATGTTTCGTGAAAGTCGCGACTACATTCTGCGCGGCTATTCGTGCCAGGACAGGATCGTCTATGGAACGGGCGGGGTGATCAAGACCGATGACATATTGGATCGGGCAGAAGAGCTGCTAAAGCGCGATGACGTTGCCTACGTTCACATGCGCTCGGCAAGGAACAATTGCTTCCAGTGCCGGATCGAACTGCCATGAAAAAAGCCCGGACGAACGTCCGGGCCTATCTCATTTTATATAATGATATCAGGCCGCTAGAGCCGATTTGGCCTCGACCATTTCGAGCCCGAGTGCCTCGGCGACGGCCTGATTGGTGATGCGGCCCTTGTGGACGTTGAGACCATTGCGCAGGTGCGGATTGTCGACAAGCGCCTTGACGCCCCGGTCGGCCAACTGCAGGCCATATTGCAGGGTGGCATTGTTGAGAGCATGCGCCGAGGTAACCGGAACAGCACCCGGCATATTGGCAACGCAATAGTGAATGATGCCATCGACTTCATAGGTCGGGTCGGAATGAGTCGTCGCGTGGGATGTTTCGAAGCATCCGCCCTGATCGATCGCGACATCGACGATGACGGCACCCTTCTTCATGCCCGACAGCATTTCGCGGGTCACGAGCTTGGGTGCCGCCGCGCCTGGAATGAGGACGGCGCCGACGACGATATCGGCAGAAAACACTTCTTCATCAAGGGCTTCGATGGTGGAGTAGCGGGTATGGATGCGGCCGCGGAACAGGTCGTCCAACTGGCGCAGGCGCGGAATTGAGCGGTCGAGAATGGTGACGTCGGCGCCAAGACCCGTGGCCATCATCGCCGCGTTGATGCCGACAACGCCGCCACCAATGATCGTGACCTTGCCGGGTAACACGCCGGGCACGCCGCCGAGGAGCACACCGCGGCCGCCATTGGCTTTCTGCAGGGCGGTCGCGCCAGCCTGGATAGCGAGGCGGCCAGCAACTTCCGACATCGGCGCAAGCAATGGCAAGCCGCCCCGGTCATCCGTTACTGTCTCATAGGCGATGGCGGTAACACCAGATGCCAAGAGACCTTTGGTCTGCTCCGGATCAGGAGCAAGATGAAGGTAAGTGTATAGAAGCTGACCTTCGCGTAGCTGCGCCCATTCTGAAGGCTGCGGCTCCTTTACTTTTACGATCATGTCTGATTGCTGAAAGACTTCTTCGGCAGTCTTGACCACCTTTGCGCCTGCTGCCTGATAGGCTCCGTCGTCGGCGCCTATTCCAATGCCAGCTCCGGACTGGACGATGACCGTATGGCCATGGGCGATGTATTCGCGTACGGCCCCCGGAGTGAGACCGACGCGATATTCATGGTTTTTGATTTCCTTCGGGCAGCCAACGCGCATAACGCCTCCTGATAGTGTTTTTAAGTGTTCCCGTTTGAGGCCAATATGACATCACGAATCCAGTCGCATGTCCTTGCCAAGAAGCCTCGACGGAGTGCAATTTTTCGAATATTCTTGCGTGAGAATGGGTATTTTCCGAGGAAACTACGAACAATGTCGTTGGACAGGATCGATATCGCTATTCTCGATTGCTTGCAGAAGGATGGCCGCATGTCAAATGCGACCCTTGCCGAGAAGGTTGGGCTGTCGCAATCGGCCTGTTCGCGCCGGCTTGATATCCTGGAAAAGTCCGGGGTCATCCGTGGCTATCATGCCCGGCTCTCCAACAAGATGCTGGGCCACCCGGTTATCGTGATCGTCAATATTTCCCTTTCAGGTCAAGCAGATAAGCAGCTTCGTGAATTCGAAACCGCAGTCAAGCGCTGTCCCAATGTGCTGGTCTGCTATCTGATGTCGGGGGAGTATGACTACCTGCTTCGCATCGCGGCGAAGGATCTGGAGGATTATGAGCGGATCCACAAATTCTGGCTGTCCGCGATGCCGCACGTAACGAAAATCAACTCGTCATTTGCCTTGCGTGAGGTCGCCGACCGAACCGGTCTCGGTGTCGAAACAGCCCTCATCGAAATCGCGAGCTAGCATCATTTCGCGTGGCTACACCAATTTCTCGCGCCTGAGTTGAGAATCTCGTGCGAGATTCGCCATTTCGTGTATGAGAATCGCTGGCTTTCGTTGATTTTCGACCATTTCGGTTTAAACACGTTCGGAATCCCGGACATGCCGTCGAAATCGAGCGTCAACCGGCCGCCAGCGCTTTCTTGACCTTGGCTGGCGCCTTGGCGTGCCAGGCAAGTTTGATCCGATGGGCCAGTTCGGCGTCCGAGACAGCATCGAGGTGCATCAGGATGTAAGGCCAGCCCTTGTAGTGGTCGGTCTCGAAGTAGATGTTCGGAACGCTCTCCATGAGGAGTGGTTTTTCCTCGAGCGGACAGTGGATGGCAAAAGTATCCTTATCCTTCAAACGGCCGATAAAGGCAGTCTTCACTTTCAACGAGGGCGTGCCGTGAGTGGTACTGCGCACCAGTTCGGGGAGGTGCAGCATATTCGCAACAGCCCAGACACGCTCAAAAGAGTCGTCGAGTGCATCGGCCGTCATGATTTGTAGAATACCTGGCGCACATCGATATATTCGGAGCGGAAACCCGCTTCGCAATAGAAGAGATAGAACTCCCAGAGCTTCTTGAAGCGGCCGTCAAAACCGAGATTCCGCAAGCGGTCCCACGAGCCCCAGAAACGCTCACGCCACTCGGCGAGTGTCCGGGCATAGTCCTGCGGAAAGACGTTTTCCCGGTAGATGTCGAGGCCGACGTCCTTGCCGAGACTTTTCAGTTTCTCCGGCGTCGGCAGCATACCTCCCGGGAAGACATAGCGCTGGATGAAATCCGGCCGCTTGCGGTAGCGATCAAAGGATTTGTCATTGATGGTAATGATCTGCATACCGGCACTGCCGCCGGGATTGAGGCATTCCTTGACCTTGCCGAAGAAGACAGGCCAGTATTTTTCGCCAACCGCCTCGAACATTTCGATCGAAGCGATGTGATCATATTTGCCCTTCTCGTCGCGATAATCCTGGAACTTGATCTCGACCTTATCGGAAAGTCCTGCCTTACGCATCCGCTGCGTTGCGTAGTCGAACTGTTCGCGGCTGATGGTCAATCCGGTGACGAATGCGCCAACTTCACGCGCCGCATATTCGGCAAAGCCGCCCCAGCCGCAACCGATCTCCAGAACCTTGCTGCCGGCGGTTATGCCGATATTGCGGGCCAGGGCCCGGTATTTGGCCGTCTGGGCGCTTTCAAGGTCGTTGGCGCCGTCGTCAAACAGCGCCGAGGAGTAGGTCATCGTCGGGTCGAGCCATTCGCGGTAGAAGGCGTTGCCGAGATCGTAATGCGCGGAGATGTTCTTGCGGGAACGGGTCCGGGTGTTCTCGTTAAGCCAGTGGCGCAGCCGCTGCACTGTCGTGATGAACCAGTTGGAACCGCCGGCAAGATCCTCGCCGACCTGTTCGTTGACCACGAAAAGTTCGAGAAAGGTTGCCACATCGGGGCTGTCCCAATCGCCATCCATATAGGATTCAGCAACACCGATCGTCCCGCCAGCAAAGGCACGGCGGGGCAGATTCCAGTTGTACAGGATAATTGAGGCGTCCGGCCCTGTCTGTCCGCCGCCCACCTTGAAAACCTGCTGGTCGGGCGTGGTGACCGTCAGCGTCCCGCGCGGAAGATGGACTGCGGCGCGCAAGGCTGCCTGGGCCTTGAGCGGAAGACCCTTCAATACCGTACCAACATTTTCTGGCGTCAGCCATTTGAGCTGCACCGGCGTTTCGGAAGTAGTGGTCTTTGTCTTGTCCGTCATCTGCTCGATCTTTCAATCTGCCGGCTTAATATTTGCCGCCAAAAGACAAATGTTCAAGATGTATTCAATCATGACGCGTGTGCGACAAACAAGACATCCCACACGGAATTTTCTGTTGTGTAAATATGTACATGGCGCGCGTCCGGATTGCATCCAACCAAAACGGAGAACGGACACCGCAGGCGGGGCTCAGGACTCACTAATCAGAGCCAGAAGGTGATGGCTGCCGCTATGCACTCAGCAACATGATCAATGGCCGGCCTTGACCACGGCAAACCGCACGCAGTTTCGAATTCAAACCACCTTTGCTCTGCCGCGACTCGCGGAGTACCATGCGGAACAATGGAAAATACGGCTTTATTCGGCGCATTTGCGCTTGGGACAACAACAATACATCACTTCATCGCAGTGCTTCCCTGCACCGCAATTGCTTAAATCACTCGATATGGCCGCAAGTGGCAAATGCCGCTGACCTCTATTGGCCGGTGCGGTCGCTGCGGGTTCTAGTCTGCGACCGTGATCACAACCTTGCCCTTCGCGCGCCCGGTCTCGACATAGGCCAGCGCATCGCCAATCCCCTCAAACGGGAAAACCTTGTCAACGACCGGCCGGATCACGCCGGCTTCGATCAGCGAGGTGATTTGACCCAATTGCTGGCCCTCGGCACGCATGAACAGGAACGAGTAACGGATGCCAAGTTTTTTGGCTTTCTTCCGCACTCCACGACTCAGCAGGCGCATTATCAGTTTCAGGAACAGGTTCAGACCGAGTTCCTTGGCGAAGGCAGGATCGGGCGGACCGGAAATAGAAATGAGGTGGCCGCCCGGCTTGAGCACACCCAGAGATTTCTCGAGCGTCTTTGCATCCTGGCTGTTCAGCACAAGATCGTAGCCGGACAGGACCTTCTCGAAATCCTGCGTCTTGTAGTCAATGACCACGTCCGCCCCGAGACTCTTGACCAGATCAACATTCTTCGTGCTCGTCGTCGTCGCCACTATCGCGCCGAGATGCTTGGCGAGCTGGATGGCAAAAGTCCCGACACCGCCGGAGCCGGCCTGAATGAAGACCTTCTGGCCGGGCTTCACCTTGCCCACCTCGACCAGCGCCTGCCACGCGGTCAGCCCCACCAGCGGGATGGACGCCGCTTCCGGCATGGTGAGGTTTTCGGGCTTCAGCGCCACGTCGGCTTCATTGATGGCAATGAATTCGGCGAATGTACCGGCCCGATGATCGCGCGGCCGCGAATAGACCTCGTTGCCCACCTTGAACCGCCTGACCTTGGGGCCAGTCCTGACAACCGTTCCGGCGACGTCGTGCCCGAGAACGAAGGGCGGACGATAGGGGAGAAACAGCTTGAACTCTCCATCCCGGATCTTGCTGTCGAGGAGGTTCACGCTGGCGGCATGAATCTCGACCATCACGTCATTCTCCCGCAGCTCAGGCTCGGGGCTCTCGCCGAGGCGGAGAGTGCCGCCTTTCTTATAGCGATCGATCAGGAATGATCTCATTTGACTAACTTTCGTTTTCGTGGTGAGTCGGCGCCAGCAGTGCCGTCAGACCGGCAAGCGGAACTGCTTGCGCAAGCTCTTGTCGAATATATCTGCAGGGGCAAACCGGCGCAGTAGGCTGATTTGCTTGGCTGCCTTGCCAGCGGTGTAGCGCCGTCGCGGACGGGCATCGGTTGCCGCCTTTACGACCACATCAGCTACAACAGCCGGCAGATCGGCTTTGGGCATCACATCGCGAAAGAGCGCGTCGACGTCAGCTCGAGCGCGGTCATATTCATTCAACATGGAATCCGGCTTGATCCCATTCTGGTCGAAGACAGTACGGACAAACGCCGGCTCGATAACTGAGACGCGAATATTGAAAGCACGCACCTCGTGATCCAGCGATTCCGAATAGCCCTCGATTGCGTGCTTGGCCGCTGAATAATAAGCTGCATAGGGCGCAGGTATGAAGCCCAAAACCGAGCCGATGTTGATGATGCGCCCTTTGCCGCGCCGCCGCATCGACGGCAACACCGCATTGGTCATACGGATGACGCCGAACAGATTGACGTCGAACAGGGCTTGCACCTGTGCGACAGAGGATTCTTCAGCGCCCCCTATGAGCCCGAGACCGGCATTGTTGACCAGAAGATCGATCCGCCCCGCGCGGCTTAGAACCTCCTCGACGACGCTCTGCACGGATGCGTCATCGATCACGTCGCAGATCAGCATGGTGATCCCATCCGCGGTGTCGGGCATCGGCTTTCTGCTGGTGCCGAAGACACGGTAGCCATCGCGCCGCAGCGCTTGTGCCGTTACCAGCCCGATGCCGGAGGAAGCCCCCGTGACCAGGGCTACGCCGCGTTCTGTCTCGCTCATCTCGTACGCCTTCATTTTGTCGTGGAACATCGATGAACAATCAGTTACTATGAATTTAGTAGTAAGTCACTATCAAAAAGATATCAACATGAAGAATCTTTCGAACCAGCCATGCCTGATCGCCCGGAGCCTTGCCCTTGTGGGGGATGCATGGAGTATGCTGATCATGCGGGATGCCCATGCGGGCCTCACCCGCTTCGATGAATTCCGCAAGAGTCTTGGTATCGCGCCGACGATGCTGACGGCGCGACTTTCAGCCCTGACCGACGATGGGCTGCTGGAGAAACGCCGTTATTCGGAACGTCCGCCACGGGACGAATATGTGCTGACGGAAGCCGGCCGCGACTTTCTGCCGGTGCTGTTTGCGATCGGCGCGTGGGGACGCAAGCATCGCGGCGGGGGCAAGGTGACCCGGTTCTTCGACGCCGAGACCGGAACGGAGATCGATCCCGTCACCATCGACCGCGAGACGGGCGCTCCAGTCGGAACCCGTCCCATTCGCGTTGCCGCACCCGAATGAGTCGCCCTACGGCAGATGCTGGCATCAATCCGAATTTGGCTTCGCGTTTATGAGTCCACGGCCTAGAAGTTGGCGATAAGGATGGCACCGTAGAACGCGAGAAAGCTGGCAGCGGCCGAAACGGCGAAAGCCCGGCAGGAAAGCCGGTCGAGCCACAAAAGCCGCTGCAAGTCCTCAACAAGGACCTTCAACTTCGGTTGGGATCGCCCCTTTGATTCGGCGAAACCGGTGAATGTTGTTGGCCATCTTGATCGAATCGCTATTGCGGCGATTTTGGACTGCCGATCGATGATTTGAGTTTCACTGCCATTGTTACCTGACCCTGCACCATCAGTTGCGTGCCGCGCTGGTCCCGGGTGTTCATATTGCTATTGCTGTTCATCCCTGTGATCTGGCAGGCATCGGCGATGGTTTCGAGAAGCATCGGACAGTTACTGGCAACAAGCTGATAGAAGGATTTGACAGCCATTGCCTGTTGCTTTTCGTAATTGGCGGGATCATCGAGAGGGACGACAATCGAAAAGCTGGATTGTACGGAGACATAACCTTCCGGGACCTGACCGTTGCGAAAGTTTTGGGAAAAGGCGGGTAGTGCCATGCCGATCGACAAGACACTGATTACCGCGACCTTGATTTGCTTGATCATCCAACAACGCTCCTGTTTGCCCTTGTGTCTCACGCGGCAATGAAGATGACGTTATGGCAAACTCTAAAATTGTGTTGTTTGGCAGATGAGTTGAGGCGACGCCGTCCTTACCGACCTTTGAGTGTGGCTTGCCAGTGGGTCTCAGGCTTTGCCGTAAATCCACCGAATGCTGGCATGGGCGATGTGAACATTCGTCTCCAAGTAAATTCAAAAGGTTGTTTCTCGCCATTTTGGGTTGTGTCAATAACTCTGACGCAATTTCAGGAATAATAATATATAAGCTGCAATACATTTTATAATTCAAGCTGAATTAATTTTTGTGTGAAATACTCATATATATATGTATATTATTGAAAAAACTCAATAATTTTGGTTTTCCGAGTTGACGCTATCCGGCAAGTAATTTTAAAGGTATGTTATTATAGAATCAAAACCGGAAGGAAATACTGAATCATTTGTGACGGTCCAAAGATTGTTGCTTTCGCACCAACTTCTTGAGGAGGATAAATGAGTTCCAGCATTTTACTAAACCGTGTCGTCGCGGCGAGCTTTGCTAGTGTTTTGGGCTTTTCCAGCCCGGCTTTATCGGCCACAGCCACTGGAAGTTTTGCGGTCAGGATCACCATTACCCCAGAGTGCAAACTGGTTTCTGCATCAGATCTCGACTTTGGATCGCATGGCGTCATAGACGCCAATGTCGATTCAACGAGTACCATTACCGTGCAGTGCACGACCGGAACGCCGTACAATGTGGGTATCGGGCTTGGTACGGGGGCAGGTGCAACACTTGCCGCCCGTAGAATGACGGGTCCGGCCAGTGCCACGATCGACTACAATCTTTTCCGCGAGTCCACACACACGAATGTCTGGGGTGAGACGATTGGTACGGATACCGTGTCGGCAACTGGAAATGGTGCCACACAGCCTATCACGGTTTATGGGCGCGTTGCGCCACAGACGACGCCAGCCACCGGCGCTTATAGCGATACTGTAGCGGTGACTGTCACATACTGAGAGAGCTTTTGATAATGCCACCCTGACAGGCATCTGACACAGTTTCTGTGCTGCCGGTGCTGACGGACCCAACGTCCGCCGTGCTCCGGTTCTCGAAACCCGCACCACCTGCCTTGTCAGTCTGAATCTCAACCGGCCTCCAAGGACGATTCAAACGGAGAATGAAATGCGAACCATGCTTTATGGCATTGGGGCGATGGGCCTTCTCATGCTATTTTCAGGCATTGCCCAGGCTGCCTCTCTACGTGTGTCTCCCACCAATCTTGAGCTGATCGCACCCGGCAGTGCCGGGGTCCTCACGCTGACAAACGAAGCCAAGCGTCCGATCAATGTGCAGATACGGGTCTTTCGCTGGACGCAGGCGAATGGTGTCGAACAGCTCGAACCCACGAACGATGTGGTGGTCAGTCCGCCATCCACCAGTCTTCCTGCGAACAAGGATTATGCGGTCCGCGTGCTTCGCGTGACCAAGAAGCCGGTCGCGGGCGAGGAGAGTTACCGTGTCATCGTCGATGAATTGCCCGACCCGTCACGCAAAAGGGCCGGCACGGTTACCCTGGTCGTGCGCTATTCGATCCCGGTTTTCTTCAAGGACCAGGATGCGTCGCCGCCAAAAGTAGCCTGGGGGATCGTCAAGTCGAAGGGTTCATTGGTTCTTACCGCGCGCAATGCCGGCGATACGCGGCTCAGGCTTGCCGATGTGCAACTGACCCAGCAGGGCCGTGTGCTCGGCGGGCGCAAGGGGCTGGTTGGCTACGTACTCGGCGGCGCAAGCATGCAATGGCCGATCGGCGCCGGAAAATCCGTTTCTTCCGGAGCAGTCGGGCTGAAGGCGCAAAGCGAGTTCGGACCGCTCAATGCCGACGTTGCGATCAGCGGTCGTTAGAATTGTCGCAACCCTCTGCATGAGCCCGTGCATTCTGACGGCTGGACGGGCACAGGAAGAAGATATTGGTGTGCCTGACCAGACGGTTTCGCAAAGTGTCGAGGCCAAGGATCTCTATCTGGAGGTCTTCATCAATGACGCCTCGACGGAAATGGTTGGCGCTTTCAAACAATTGCCGGGCGGCGGCCTGTCGGTCAGGCCAGAGGAATTGCGGGAAGTCGGAATTGAACCGAACGAAAGCGCGGCAGAGCCCGATGGGTCCATCAGGGTGGATCGCCTGCCTGACGTCCAATTCCGGATCGAAGCCGAAACGCAGCGCCTCTACATCACGACAAATGATGAGGCGCGTGCGGCCAAGGTCATCGACATCAATCCAGAGCCGGACAAGGAGCGCCAAAAGCCCCAATCCAGCTATGGGGCAGTGCTGAACTATTCGCTGTTTGCCAGCACGGACAATTTGATGGACGGAAACGTGAAGCCGTTTCAGGGTATTTCCGGCGGTTTCGATGCGCGATTCTTCAGCCCTTACGGAACACTCAGCCAGTCGTTTACCGCAAGCGCCTCGGAAGGCGAACTGCAGGGCGTGCGCAGGCTCAACACCACCTGGAGCACTTCCGATCCGGAACGTTTGATCACATATCGCGCCGGCGATTTCGTTTCCGGCGGCTTGCCATGGACCCGCCCGGTCTTTCTGGGCGGCATGCAGATCCAGCGGAATTTCACACTGCGGTCCGATCTGGTGACGCTGCCAGTCCCCATACTTGCCGGGACTGCAGCGGTCCCCTCAACGCTCGAAGTCTATACGCAGAACGTCAAGACCTTTAGCGGTGCGGTGCCGTCCGGTCCGTTCGAGGTGACGAATTTTCCCGTTTTTTCGGGGCAGGGCGAGGCGCAGATCGTGCTGCGTGACACGCTTGGACGCGAGACCAGAACGACGTTGCCGTTCTATTCGTCGAGCCTGCTGCTGCGTCAGGGCCTGATCGACTTTTCTACCGAGGTCGGGTTTCCGCGGCGCAATTACGGCACCGAGTCGAATGACTATGCCGGTGACTTGATGGGTGTCGCGACAGCGCGCTACGGCCTGACCAACTGGTTGACGCTGGAAGGTCATTTCGAGGGCGGCGCCGAACTTCTCAATGGCGGGATCGGAGCGGCGTTTCCGCTCGGTGCCTATGGGGTGGGCTCTCTTGCAGCGGCCGGGAGCAGCCATGATGGCGATACGGGCATGATCCTCAATGGCTCGGTGGAACTCACATACAACAACCAATATACGGTGTTTGCCCGCCTGCAGCATGCCTTTGGCGACTATGACGATATCGCGTCGGTTTCCGCCGACGACCAGCTTCTTCCCGTGTTCGACCAGAGCGGCATTCCTTTTTTCAGTGCGCGCGTACCCCGGACACTTGCGCAGGTGACCCTTTCCACACCCGGCCCTTTCGATCGCAGCAATCTCAACTTTTCCTACACGCAACTGGACGTGGATAGCGGCGAAAACAGCAAGATCGTCGGCGTCTCCTACAGTCAGTCCCTGTTCAAGAACAGTTCGTTCTACGCGACGGCTTTCACCGACCTCGAAGACGGGGACAGTTTCGGTATTTTCGCCGGGCTGACCATTCCGTTCGACAACGACATCAATGTTTCAACCGGTTATGAGCAGACGTCCGATGGTCCGGCGGGCTTCATCGACATCGCAAAGTCGGAACGGCAGGAGGTGGGAAGCTATGGCTGGCGCTTGCGGACGAGCGAGGGCGATACGCCAGACCGGTCCGCTGCCGCCAGTTATCGCGGGCGCTACGCCCGGGTCGAGGGAAGCGTGCAGCAATTCGACGACACTGTGCGGGCCAATGCGCAGGTCGATGGCGCGGTTGCCGTCGCGGCGGGCGGGGTCTTTGCAACCAACCGGATCGACGATGCCTTTGCGGTGGTCAATGTCGGTGCGCCGGATGTGGAGGTTTCCTTCGAGAACCGGCCAGCGGGGCGCACGAATGGCAGCGGACGGCTCCTGGTGCCAAACCTTCGGTCCTGGGAGCCCAATACGGTTGCCATCGATCCAAGGAACCTGCCGGTCGACGCCAGTGTCGGCTCCACCCGTGATGTGGTCGTTCCGGCCGACCGCAGCGGCGTGGTCATTGATTTCAATGTGGCCAAGACAACCGCATCGGCGCTGGTCAGCCTTGTGGACCCAGGCGGCAAACCGCTGGAGGCAGGGCTGCGCGGGCATGTGGACGGCACGGCCGAGGAATTTGTCATCGGCTATGACGGCGAAGCCTATATCGGGGCGCTTGGCGCGCAGAACAGTATTGTTGTCGATCTCCTCGATGGCAAGAGTTGCCGCGCGCGGTTTTCATACCGGGCGCAGCGGGGAACCCAAGTCAAGATCAAGCAAGTGGTGTGTTCATGAAACGCTATTTGATTGGAGCGTGCCTTTTCATCTGTCTGAACCTGCTTCCGGCCGCAGCATTGGCGCAGTCGTGCACTTTCAGCACCTCCAACATGGTATTTTCGGGAAGCCCGCTGACGGGCGCTGCCATCAACGGGACGACGAGCCTGACGGCAAACTGTTCCGCGGTCCTCGGCCTGTTTCGCCGCGTTCTTATCTGTCCCAATCTCAACGCAGGCAGTGGCGGTGCAACTGCCTCGGCGCGGACAATGACCGGCCCGGCTTCGCTGAACTATCAGCTCTATCAGGATTCGGCGCGGCAAGTTGTGTGGGGATCGTGGACCTGGGCCTTTGCGCCGCGCCCGCCGGAGTTCTTCGTCGATATACCGGCGCTTGTCGGAAACGGGTCCACCACGGTAACGATGTATGGGCAGGTTCTGGCCAATCAGACCACGGCACCCATTGGCAGTTACTCATCGACATTCTCCGGCGTCCAAACGACGTTCCGCTATCGCTTCAATGATGACGCCGGCTGTGCAAATCCTGCAGGCATACAGGGAACCACCAACTTCACGGTCAGTCTCCAGACCGCCAAGGATTGCCTCGTTTCCGCCCAGAATATCGATTTCGGCAATCGCGGCGTGTTGAGCTCCAATATCGATCAGGACGGACAGGTGACGGTTACCTGCTCGCCCACGACACCCTATGTCGTGGCGCTCAGCCCCGGCGGCGCCAATGCGGGCCCGACCGCCCGCCGGATGACGAAAGGCGCCGAATTCATCACCTATGGTCTCTACAGAAACACGGCAAGAAGCTTGCCGTGGGGCGACACCACCGGCACCAATACGGTAGGCGGAACAGGCACCGGCCTTGCGCAGAACCTGCCGGTCTATGCGCGGATCCCGCCGCAGACGACCCCGACGCCAGGTACCTATAGCGATACGATCATCGTCACGGTGACGTATTGACAATCGGGGCCGTTTGTCAGCCGACGACGACCCTGTTCTTGCCCGACCGCTTCGCGCGGTAGAGCCGTTCGTCGGCACGCCCGAACAACTGGTCGAAACTGTCGCCGTCTCCCGGGTAGTTGGCAACGCCGATACTGACAGTGACGCTCTGGACATTCTGGTGAGGTGCTGCCTCGACAGCCACGCGCAGGCGTTCCGCCATGGCGGACGCGCCTTCCGCCGACAATCCCTGGCACAGGCCGATGAATTCCTCGCCGCCGTAGCGGTAAAAAGGATCGCCTATGCGCATATGGGCCATCATCTTGTGGGCTGCCGATTGCAGGACCCAATCACCGGTCTGATGGCCATAGGTGTCGTTGATGCTTTTGAAATCGTCGAGATCGATGGCGATCAGACTGAAGGTCGTGCCTTCCTTTTTCGCCCGCGCAAACAATTGCGGCCCGTCCGCATCGAGGCTGCGGCGGTCGAGCGCGCCGGTCAGACTGTCACGGCCGGATTCCTCCAGCAATCGCTCATATCTCTCACGATAGGTCAGGGACTCGAAGACCCCTCTGACATTCATGGCAGCGCCATGACCCTTATCCAGGTCGAACCAGCGCAGATAGGCCTCGATCATGCAACTGTAGACGACGGCAGCGGCAATCTTCGCGACCCAGCCGCCGAGAAGAGCCGACATTGGCGTGCCACTGATTGCATGCAGCGCTGCGAAAAAACCGAGCTGGTCAAAGGTGAGGGTCAACGCCGAGGCAACGAAGATGCGGACGATCCTGGCCTTTGCAAAGAAGCGGCCCAGTCTTTCGTAGAGCAGAATGACGGCAATGGAATCGAGGAAGAGCAGGGCTGTTCCCCAGATCATCAGGGAGCCCATCTCGTCAACGAACTGCATATCGGGCTGGCGGCCCGGCATGGCGTGCAGCGTTTCATGATTGCGCGCGATCATGATTAGCCCCACCAGCAGGAAGTTGCCGATGAGAAGGCCGTAGATTGGCTGGCGCACGACCAGGGCGTCCTCCTTGATGTAGAGGAGCAGGATCATCATCAGCTTGCCGCTGAACAGCACCGTCGAGCCCGGCGAAATGATACCGAATGGAAGCTGGATATAGAAAACCGCGGCAAGATAGGTTTCAAGGAAGTGCATCACGCCGAGCGCACAAACGAATATGCCGAGGCCATAGCGGTTGCGGCCATGCAGAAGGGCCGTCATCACACCGAAATAGAGCAGCGATTCAGACAGGAGCAATAAAATATTGGATGTAATCATCGACTATTCTGCAATTGGAACAAGCGGATGTAATACCATACCAATTGCTAAGGGACCTTTGATAATCTCAGCCTGACGGCCCGATCCGATTTTATGCGCTCCCGGTGTTCATGGACCAGGAACTGCGAAAACCGCAACAGCTGTCGCAAGTCTCTGACGCCAAGTATCGATTGTATGATTGGCCGTTCTATTACTGGAGAAGAAGCGCCGAAAAAGCAAAAGGCCGGGAGCTACCCGACCTTCCTAAACTTACCTCAACATCAGTGCCAGTACATCCGTGGTCAAAAATGGAAATAAGCTATTCGCTATGTGTAATCATTAGCCTGTCATTGCGACAGAATAATGACGGGTAGAAATTTGGAAGCGCGTACGCCGAACAAATCGCGCTTGGGAACAAGGTGAACGATCATGGTAAAGACAGGGTTAATAGATCGGCGTTAATTGGATGAAACTGGTCCAAGCATCCTGTCCTGGTTCGCCCGTCCGCCTATGCAACTGTAGCGGACCTCATAGCGGGGATCCATGATGGCCGTCACATCCTGCGCCGTGCAGGTGCGTCCCGTGCTGCGCAGAAACTGTTCGGCGGCATCGCGATAGACAACAGGAGGTGTCGCTACGAGGCTGTTGGCGACGCCCATTCCAAGGCCACGGACGAAACCTTCCGTTGTCTTTCCGGCGGCACCGGGTCCTATCATCAAGCGCCCGCGGGCCGGATTGTCGATTATCTCGAATGACTGGCCGCGTTCGGTCGTGAACTGTTGCTGGGGAAGGCCGCCATAATTCGATTTGGCGTAGTCGATTCCGGCGCACCCGCTGAGCGCAGCCACGAGGAGAGGGGCCGTCAGCCGCAAAAACAGTTTCATGATTCACTCCGGTTTTTCGTTGGCTGCCAAATGTCTTTCAGGGCAGTTTGCGTCATTGGCAGTCAACGGTCCATTTCGTGGATGGTTCCCGTATCACTCCTCGATCAGATTGCCCAGCAGACCGGCGATGACCTTTGCGGCGGCGGCAGGAAGGTCCTCGGCGATCAGGCCAAAGCCGAGACGTCGCGCGGCAGCGCCGTGAATGAAGACCGCCGCGCAAGCGGCCTCATAGGGCGGCATGCCTTGCGCCAACAATCCCCCGGTAAGGCCCGCGAGAACGTCACCGGAGCCCGCCGTTGCCAGGAGCGGCGTGCCATTGGCGTTGATGGCCGCGCGGCCATCCGGCGATGCTATCACCGTATCGGCGCCCTTGTAGACGATGACCGCACCGGCGCGGACAGCGGCAGCACGGGCTCTTTCAAGTTTGGACGGCATTTTGGTTTCGACGACATCGGGAAACAGCCGCTTGAATTCGCCTTCATGCGGCGTCAACACCAGTCTGGTCGATGGCGATTTCCGTGCCGCAGCGAAGAGAATGTCCGGATGATCCTGAAATGACGTCATTGCGTCGGCGTCGAAGACCAGTTTGTCCGCTTGATCCTGCAGCAGCGAAAGAGCGAATTTGCGAGCCGTTTCGCCAATGCCGAAACCGGGGCCGAGCACGAAGGCGGACGGTTTTCGCTTTTCGATGAACGAGCGCAGATCCTCCATATGATCGCAGCGGCTGAGCATGATCGAGGTGAGGTGGGCGGCGTTGACAGCGAGAGCCTCGGCCGGCGACAGCAGCGTCACCGCGCCCGCGCCGCTTCTTGCTGCGGCAAGGGCCGAGAGCCGCGCGGCGCCGGTCGCGGTCGCATCGCCGGAAAACACCGCCACATGGCCGCGCCTGTATTTATGTGTGTCGACGTCCGGCGCCGGAAGCAGCTTTTGCCAGAGCGCCGGCGTGTTTTCGAAACAGCGCGGCTGAAGTGTGTCCAGAACATCATCTGCGATGCCGATATCAGCAACGATCAGATCACCGCACAAAGTGCGTCCAGGGTAGAGCAGGTGCCCCGGCTTCTTGCGAAAGAAGGTGGTCGTGCAGTGCGCCTTGAAGACGGGCCCGAGCGGCTGGCCGCTAAAGCCATCGAGGCCTGACGGAACGTCCACCGCCACGCGGCGTACCGGCGCATCATTGGCGCGGGCGATTGCAACTGCAACCTTGCCCGTGACCGGCCTGTCGAGGCCCGCACCAAACAGGGCGTCGACAACGAGGCTTTTGTCTGCCGGGTGGAATCCGTCAATCGGGCGAGGCTTGAGCGGGCAGTCTGCCAATGCACGCGCTGCGTCGGTTCCGGGCTTGGGTTCGCCCGCAGACCAGATATACACGCGCGCGCCGCTCTCGGCGAGGATGCGGGCAATGACATAGCCATCGCCACCATTGTTGCCGGGTCCGCACAGGATATGGAATTCGGCTATGTCGCCCTGTCGGGCGAGGAGATGGCGGGCGATGGCAGTGCCGGCGTTCAGCATCAGACCGTAGCCGTCGCCCGGGCCAGCCGCGATGGTCAGCCTGTCTGCCTCACCCATCTCGCGGGGCGTCAAAATCTCGTAAGCCATTGCGGAGCGACACCTTCTTTACGGAATATGCCAGCCACACTAGTGATTTCACATCCATCCCGAAAGCCTTCAACGCGGCCATGCATCCAAAGCTCGCTTCATGCGTTCCTGACCTGGCACCTTTGGAGGGAATGTCATGACTGAAACACGCATCAAGGAACATATGGAAGTAATCGGCGCCGACGGCGTCCATGTCGGCACCGTCGACCGCCTCGAGGGCGGGCGGATCAAGCTGACGAAGAAAGACAGCGGCGAGGGCTCGCACAAGGGTCACCACCACTACATTTCGATATCGCTGATCGCGGAAGTTGAGGGCAACAAGGTTCGCCTCTCCGCCAATTCCGATGTCGCGGTGATGTTCGAGGAAGAAGCGTCGGAGAAATAAACTTCCATGACCAATGCAAGGCTGCTGCGGCCAACAGGCAGGTATTGCTAGGCAGCACCCAGCCGCACCAGCACGGCGCGCGGAATGCCATAATGGCGGATGGGGTCGTCGTGATTGCGCAGGCCGCACAGTTCGCGCTGGATGAAATAGGCATGCACCGCTTGCGCGGCGGCCTTGAGACATAATTGCCGCTCCGTGTCCGTCGCCGCGTTCAATCTCTCCAGTGTCTGCTCGACCTTTTGTCCGGCGCGGCCGAGGGCGGCGGCCATTTCGCCCATGATCTCCATATCGATGGCACTGGGCGGGCTGTTTCTGTCGAAACGGGACGAAATGCTTTGTGGCGGTCGAAAGGACATGGTTGATTTTGTCGGTAATTTACAGGGTTCGACGAAGCGGCCCCAGTGGCCGGCGAGCGCCTGATAATTCGAGCACAGAGTTGAAGGTGGTGCAAGCGCGGGGTACGCTGCGGCGTGCCACCGTTGGAGCGTTCCATCGGAAGTAGTTCCCTTTGAACCCTTAAGTCGGCATGGCACTTGTCGATGATGATGATGTCGCTGTAACATTCATGGGTATTGCAACAGGTACATTCCTTCCTTGCGCGACAAAACACGTCAACAGAACCGACACCCTGGCCTCCTTGATCGTCGAACTTTGCTGATGTCAATTTCTCTTGGCCCCGGTCTTGGCATATTAAGACTGGCTGGCTCCAGGGCCAGTGTGGTCCATGGTTCCATGGGCTTCGCATGGAAGGGTGCTGCGGCTGAAATCAGGGTATCACCCGCAAAGACGACGCGCCGCGGCCTGTGGGTCTGGGATTATACGACTGTCATTGCCACGACCAACGAGAAGAACATTCTGCTGAATGAATGCGTCAACAGTTCTATCACGGACCTGTACTGTTTCACTACAGAGGCGCTGATTACGGCACATGCAGCAGCGATGCGCGGTTTCAATGCGCAGGCTAGTGGGTTGGGCATTCGAGTGTGGGGTCTAGACGGCGACCGCGACTATTTTTCTGACGGTTCCGGATACTCCAACCTCTTCGCCAATATAGACGCGGTAATAGCGTTCAATGCAGCCTCGACCACGGCAGAGAAGTTTTGCGGTTTCCAGATCGACAACGAACCGCCTGATAACAACGGCCTCACGACGTTTCATAATGACATAGCATCATCTGCGCTCTCGACGACACCAGGTTCCGGCGTCTGGCAGAGCACGCAGGAACTCGACCGTGAATACCTCATGCGCGATTGGGTCGAAATGCACAAGCAATGCAAGAGCCGCTGCGCCAACAATGGCTTGCTCTTCGCTTCTGCACTGCCCAACTGGTTCGATGCTTATTTTGGCGAGCCGATAACCTGTATCTTCGACCACCTGGATGGGGCAGGGGCGATCAGTCAAAATGTGTTTCTGCATCTGGCTCGTTATATCGACGTCGGTGCATCCATGACCTATGTGACCACGGCCTCCAAGCTGATCGAAAAAATCCGCTACGAGGTCAACAGGGCCAACACCATCGTACCACCGACGCAGATCGGCAATTCGATCGAGACCGTAACGGGCGTCGGCTCCGGTGCTTCCTACGGCGACACGGTAGGCAAGCAGACCAAGGCTGCAGCGCTTGCTGACCTTGCTGCGGCCGCTGCTGCATATTCAGGCGATCCGGCCTATAGCTGGACCAACATTCATGACTGGTCGGGGTGGAAGGCCCTGAGCCCGGCGTCAACAAACACATCGACACCAACATCGCCGCCCTATTGAGCAGTGGAACCGTATGAGCTTCGATCCCGGCTGCGTCATCGATGGCTATGCGGAAGCGGTCAGAATGGGTCGGTATGCAGGTACGACACGCGGAACGTGTTCGGGGAGGCTGCCTAATAGCTCAAAGACATCAACGTGGTAAGGAGGTTTGTCTGATGACTGGCTCCCCGGGCCGGATTCGAACCAGCGACCGATCGGTTAACAGCCGATTGCTCTACCACTGAGCTACCGGGGAACATCTACTTTGTCATCAGCGATGTGGCCTATAGCAAAAGGGTTTGGCTTTTGCAAAGGACCATTTCGATTTTTTTCGATGAATGTGCATAACAAAACGATGACATGCCGCGACAGGCTTCCTACATCGGGGTCTGACACCGCTATTCAACTGGAAGAGAAGACTTTTGTCAGAAGGCCCGGAATATCCCGATGAACCCGCGCATACGGCGCACTACCAGCACGGCGCGCACAAAAAGCGCCGGCACATGCGCATCTTTGGCCGGCATGTTCCCGTGCCGCAATCGGTGGCAATGCGCCGCACGCTTGGCGGTCTGCTGATCGCCGGCGGCACGCTCGGCTTTCTGCCTGTCCTCGGATTCTGGATGGTTCCCCTGGGGCTCGTCGTCCTGTCGCACGATTCGGCAATCGTGCGGCGCAAGCGCCGGCAGATCGAAGTCAAGCTTGGCCGCCGCTGGAAGGGCCGCTGGTTTGGTACGGACAAGAGCGAAAGCTGAGCTGAGCATTTGTTCCAATAATCGATTCCGATTTTTGGGGGTATGCGCTGGAATGGCTTGACTAGCTTCGCAGCCTTCCATATTGAACCAATCCGTGAATTCAACGGGTTATCTTGATAGCCTGACGACTTTGAGGCCTCGTGGCGGAGTGGTTACGCAGAGGACTGCAAATCCTTGCACCCCGGTTCGATTCCGGGCGAGGCCTCCATAGTCAGACGTCACCACCCCAACTAACTGATTTTACTTATCTTTTCTTCGGGTGTGGCAGTCTGGGACACCACCCCCTTCGTCAGGGTGTGGCAATACGTTCCCCATTTCACCCCAATCAATCTTCGAAACAGCCTGTCTTGCCAGCCTCGCGCGTCGAGCATTCCGCGTATAGATTTTTGAGGTCTTGGCATCCTTCCAGCCGAACATCCCCTCAAGCATCAAATCGGTGGCTTCGTTCTCCGCCATGTTGGTCGCCAGTCCCTTTCGAACGCTGTGCGCGCTCAAGTGGGGAAGCCCGGCTTGTGTAAACCAATCCGACACCCGGTTCCCCAAACCCTTGATGGAGAACGGCCGGTCATATTCGGTCACCATGTAAGTCAGGCCTTTGACTGGATGCAGCGAAAGAACGGCATCCAGAATCGGGTGTACGGGTATCTGTAGGGTCGTCGGATGCTTGTTGCGGCCCTTGAACACCCGGAACGTCAAAAGATCGCCACGGCGGTGCTGTGGGCCGATTGCGGCCAGATCAGAGACGCGCACTCCAGTGAACATAAGAATGGTCAGGCCAAGTACGGCCTTTGATTCCTTGCCGTGATGTTTGACATATTGCGCTATATCGTCATCTCGCATCGTAGCGTGACCATCGGTCTGGGCCCGAAAGGGTGACACCAGCTTGGCGGTATTCACCTTGACCAATGGTTTCGGCTTTGCCGCTTTCCCCGCTTCGAATATCTGCCGCAGAACCTTCAGGCGCTCATCGGCAGCGAAGGGCGTTTCCTTTTTCCGATCACGCAGCTTTTCGATGTTCTCTGCATCGAGCGCTTCAAGCGGCATGTTTGCGAATAGGAATGCCTTGCTCTGGAGATAATGCGAGCACAGGTAGTGAAACGTACCCGGCCGGGCAACCTTCGCCAGTACCTGTTTCTCTGTATAGGTCTTCTCAGGAGCGTCGAGACCGTTGCGGGCCTTCCAGTACTCCACCGTGAATTCCTCGCTGTGCGGGTCATCCGGCAGCCGGCAGATGCGCTTTCCATCAAACCGGAAGTAATAGCGATCCTTACCGTGGCGGTTCGGATTATATTCGATATACGGTAGGTCGATTGTCGCCACGTCGTTCATGCCGACGCTCTCCAATTCGAAACATCGACCTCCTGTTCCCCGTCGACAGGCCATTCTGCCATTGCGGCTTCAAGTTCGGCGATACGCCAGAACTTGCGGGAATGCCAACGGCGAGGGCGGGGCAGCATGCCCTCCTTGACCATCTCATCCACTGTGTTCGGCGCAACACCGATAGCAAGCGCAACTTCGGTCCTGTTTAGACCAAGGCGCGGGACATTGCGGATGATGTCAATCTTACCCATGCGGGTTATCCCCGCTATCCTGCTTGTCCACCGTCTCGGTGATCTGCTCGAACTGCTTCATTCTTTCGGGGAGCGCTGTCATGCTGAAACCTCATCGAGCCGAGCCAGCAGCCTTCGAAGGTGAACGCGATCTCTGTCGGATTGAACGGAACAGGGATTATCGAGCGTGCGTTGAAACGAATGGCGGAAATATTCTACGGCGGATTCGAGCGCGGCTTCAGCGGATGGATAGCTGCCATAGAAAGGACCGCCCATTCCCATGTAGCTGATCTGATAACCGACCTGTTTCGCCCAGGTGCCATTATCGTTCTGCATCACGGCTATCTCGCAATGCGGACCATAGGTCTTGTCCGTCAGATCAATGCGAAACCTTGTCGGTTCGGCTGCCGTAAAGGCCGGACGCATGAAATCGAAGGCGGTTTGTGTGGTCATCACCGCCTCGCTTCTCGAATGATGGATTCTGCAGCCTGTTCGTCACCGGTAGCGCGCCACAGCGCCATTGCGACCAGAACGGGATCGATACCCTTCTCGCGCCACCAAAGCTCTTCGTCGCCGAAGTCGTGCTGTTCGCGATGCATTTTTTGGGAGAGGGGAACTACCCACTGATCGTCTGGCTTTTCACCGGCGCCGGTTGTGCGCTTTCCCCATCGCATGTTGCCGTACCGGATATGCGCGGCTTCCACGTCACGAGCGCCTGTCACGAGACAGGGCAGGGAGCGTATAAATTTGAGGTGAGCTTCAACGTGCTGTCGCGGTTGCTTCTTCGTGCTCGGTTTGGTGATTGAGAATGCCGTTGGGAGTCTGCGAACAGCCGATGCCATCAGTGTGCCTCCCATTTCTCAGCCGTAAGGACAATGTCGAGGTGCTTGGCCAAAGCGTCTTCGCTTGTCGCAACATCGTGCTTCAAACGAGCGTGGGTCGCCTCGTACCGTTCTGCGATCTTGCGAGAGCGCCTGACCTCATGGGGAGCGTGGAGAGGGATGGAGGTCATGCGGCCTCACTTTGCATCGCTCTACGCTTCGCAGCCGCTTCGATGAGTTTTTTCAGTTCAAGCGCGTCGGTCGGCGATTTTGCCCAGAACGTCCGCAATGGATCGCGATTTGCATCCGCCCATTTGGCGACGGTTGCCGCATCGCTTTCATTGATGAACTGCTCGGCGCGATCGAAGAACTTGCCAACAGGCACGTTCTCAAGAACCCATCCGTCGCCCCAGGTGACGGTGATCGCGTCGTTGCCAGCGATCAGCTTCAATCGGTTTTCTTCGCGCTCATGCTCGACAATTTCGGAAGCGGTCAGGTCCAACATCTTGGCGCGATCCAGTTCGGCCTCGTCATATAGGCCGGTGAACTGCTCGGGCCATCCAGCGCGAAGCGCCTGCATTTCGGCGCACTTGGCAATCATGAGCCGAGGCATGCGGCACCAATTGCCGGAATCGTCAAGCATCAACCGGGTGTCCCCAACTGGCTTTTTCATTTTCTTCGGCTTGCCGCTGTCTTCCCAAACTTCGCCGGTATCGACCCATTCGTATTCATCCGCGCCGGTCTTGATTGGCGCAAACTCTTCCCAATAAGCCTGACCGGCGACTTCAAACCATTGGGTGGTTTTGGGATCCCGCTTCCAAAGATACGTTGTGACCGAGACGATGCCTTGCGGGTTTGTTGACCCTTTCAGTTCAGTATCGAGTTCGTAGACTGGCGGCTTGCTTGCCGGCCTGTAGTCACCGCATCGCTGTGCGATAACCCGTTGGCCGTCGCGGCTGATGATGATGGTCATCTTCCGTTTCTTCGCATCGTCCTTTGAGAAGATCATGGGAATGATCTGCCCTAGAAACGGATCAAGACCTTTGGCGCGCGCAACTTCAATGAACAGATCGAACTCACCCGCATTGCAGTCTTTGGCAACGGTGTTCTGGATCAGGGCAATCTGCCGCGACGAATGCGCGAATGGAGCAATGGCGTTCATTATTTCCTCCTGATGTTGATGGAGATGGAACCGTTGTCGAGGTGGGCGCCTGGAACTTCTTCCTGAGCTTCAAGCGCCTCTTTGAGCGCTTTCTTGTCGAGCTTCGGTTCGACCTTAGGGATCGTCCAGAACGTGGCCGGAATGTCCGCTTCGTTGTCGATGACGATGTTAGCCTTGCGCTTGGCGAGATAGATCGTGGCCGTTGGAAGCGTGACCTTTTCCTGCTCGGTGATGATCAAAGCCTGTTCAATGGATGCTCGAAGACGTTCAGCCCGTTGCTCGATCACCTTGCGGCGATCTGCAAACGCTTCTTCCTTTGCCTTTAGTCCAGTAACCAGAACCTCGCACTCATCGATCTGTGCCAGTGCTTCATCGATTGCTTCAAGCAGAGAGGTCTCACCTTCGATGGCACTCTCGACAATCTCCTGATCGTCGGCATCGCCGCTTTCTTTTAGACCGGCCAATAGTCGCTTTGCTGCCTCCGCTTGCCGGTGCAAAATATGGGATGCATCGCTCATGCCAATTCCTTGCGTTCGAAAAGTGAGTGATAGGTGCGCTTCAATGCTCGCCGGACGACGTCGTTCGGCTCGTTGAGAAGGCGATCTTCGATGTGCTGCAGGGCTTCCTCACGGGAGAGGCGTTGAATGCATGCCAGTTCGGCAGCGATACAGATTTGTTCCGCTGTCATTTCGAACCGTGCGCATTGCCGTTGCTGTCATGGCTGCCGCCGCGCGTTGGGCAGTCGTAGTAACCACTGGCGCAAGAGCGTTCTTGGTATGCCTCAACCGACGTTCCGGTTCGTGGCGTCCAGCTGTTGTAAGTGCCGCAGCCTGATAGAATCGCACCGGTGGCGATGGCGACTGAAATTGTTGAGAGCATTTTCATCAGTTCGCCCTCGTCTTGTAGCCAGCGATAATGATGAAGGTTTCGCGAGCAAGGAGCTCTTCAACGTCCCGCATGTGGCCAAGCAATGAATACTGTTCGACCATCTGTTCGGCTGCTTGGCGGTTAAGAGGGATCAGAACCTCAAGCTGTTGGTAGACACTCCAGATACCGCTTGGAAACTTGGTGATGGCAAATGCCGTTTCCAGATCGCCGGTCTGGTTTGCACAGTCGGTGCAGAGAGACGAAGCGGTATTGCTGAACTTGGTGCGTACCCAAAAGGCGGCGCGGTCACTGTCAGCCGCCTCGCAAGCGAATTTGATTGAATTGGTATCACCCGGCGTGCGGAGGGCGTCGCAAAGCGCTTCAATGCAAGCCCTTGTGTCTGTCCGTGATTGGAAATCGTGGTTGATGAAGTTCATTGCATCCATCCGTTGTTCGGTGGATGTAGTGTGCATAACGCACACAATTGTGTCAATAAGAAAAGTGCATTAAGCACATTAATGCCGCGAAGGGCACAAAGCACAGAAATTGTGCGAGTACTGACGCAGTCAAAAACGTCCGAAGGCGTTCCTACTCTTCCCTACAAGGGACATCCCGTCGGTTGGTCATGCTGGTTTGCCGCGGTCCCCCAAACGAGTGTCGCCAATCAGGTTTTGACCGGTCACTGGTATGAGCTGTCACTCTAAGGCGTGCAACTGTCCGAAATGGCCCTAACTTCCGAGCCTTTTACTCTGCCAACGAGAACCGTCGAGGTCTCCTGTGTCATGAAACTTATGCGCTTCGGTGGTGAAGACCCCAACCAATCTATCAGAGATTCGAGTTCGCTGGAGAGTAATGGCCGAGTAAACAAGGTGTCGGCATCTTTCCAAAGAATTCTATCGACATCCTTTATGGTCAGGTCGTGTTCAGTAGCGCCTACAAAGATAGTTGCGTCATCTCGTGCGATAAAAAATTCCGATGGAATCGGGAGTTTTGTCAGTAGGACAAGTCGGACCTCCCCTTTGGAAGTGCACACAAGTTGCAAAGAATCCGGGTTCCGAAGCGCTCTGTTTGAGGCTAATTCCAAATTATCTTTCACTTCAAAAGTCTTTATCCCCGTGTCGCCCCAATCGACAGAGTTGGGCCAAACCATGCCACTGACGATCCATGCAATCACCGCTGAGAAAAAAATGAACGCTGCAATTCGGGCCATCTATTCTCCAATCTTGCCCGTTCGCATGGCCATGATAGGAAACATACCAACTTGCGTCCGGGGAAGGCTGTCATTTGGGCTTGATCCAGTCAATTGGCGCCGCCCACTCCACCGTCTCGTCGATCATGTCCGGATAAAGTGGATTGAGGCTCTGGAGGTTCCACGCGTTGTCCGAAGTTCCCTTGCGCAGGATCTTCACGAAAATCCTCTCATTTGCGAGTTGAACCACGCATCGACGATTAATCATCGTGTCCGGAGGCAACAGACGCGAATAGTAAAGCAGCGTTCCGTCTTCATACGCGGGGAACATCGAATCCCCGCTGACTTCGACTGCCACAGTATGCGCATCAGCATCTGCTGGCGCATCAACCCAATCGTCTCCGCCGTTGTCGATTGCGTAAACTTCGGCGCCTGCGCCGACACGGCCTTTCAAAGGAACGTGATCGGTCATTCCAGGTCCATCGCCTTCGCCAGTGAGTAGCCAGCCTTGGCTTACACGGTAGGCCTTGGCATACCGGTCGGCAGCCCGGACAATGCCTCGAGTGCCATTTTCGTGTTGAGCGTACGTATCGTAGTTCCATCCGAAGAACGTCGTTGCGTCCTTGGCAGATTTAAAGCCGCGGGCGATCCGGGCTTGTTCGAGCCGCTTTGCGGCTTCAGGGCGATCATCAAATGTCATATGTGCAAAAAGCACGAATGTGGTGTGCGTTTCGACTTGACAATTAAGTGTGCGTTATGCACATTAAAGTTCATGAACCAACATATCGATATCAAAGCACTTAGAGAGCGCCTTAACTGGAAGCAAGACCGCTTGGCTCGTTTTCTAGGTGTGGACCGATCGA
Organism: Phyllobacterium zundukense; assembly: GCF_002764115.1. Classification (NCBI taxonomy): domain Bacteria; kingdom Pseudomonadati; phylum Pseudomonadota; class Alphaproteobacteria; order Hyphomicrobiales; family Phyllobacteriaceae; genus Phyllobacterium; species Phyllobacterium zundukense. The sequence continues at coordinate 1,461,315 of NZ_CP017940.1, forward strand.
GTGTGTCGCACATGGAGAACGGTAGACCACCTCGTGGTCCTGTCAGGAAGCTTCTTGAAACTCTGGTGTCTGCGGCTGATCGCGGTGATGTTGACGCGCTTTCTTCTGATTTGGAGAACGCAGCATGAGTGCCGAGGCCGAAATCAAACAGTTCATCAACCGCGTTCTTCGCCTCAAGGAAGAGCAAGACACACTCGGCGAAGACATCCGCGAAGTGTATGCCGAAGCCAAGGGCAGGGGCTATGACAAGACTGCGCTTGGTGCCGTCGTTGCCCTCATTCGCCAGCGTGTGAAAATTGGCTCTGACGCATTCAACGAGAAAGACGAAATGGTCAACCTGTACCTCTCGGCTTACGAGGGTCCAGCGCAGTTTCTCGGCGAGGTGATGGGACCGCACACGCCAGCGCCTGCGCGCGCACGAGAAAACATTGAAGAATTTCCGCTTCGAGCGACCGACAGCAAACTCATTGAGACTGTTGCAAACGGCGTCCAGACCGAAATTGGCCGCAAGGCGCTGAACACTGCCATCGACATCATGATCGAGCGGGAAGAGGCGGAATACGTCGGCCCCGAAACGGGGGAAATTACCAATTCGTCGGCAACGACAAACGAATTGGATGACGACGCAGTCGCTGCAGTGATGGACAAAGTCCGACTGGCGAACGCCAATGGCGTTGAACCGTCGTCGTCCAACCCCACCAACTCCGAGCGCCCTGCGTTTCTGATCAAGGATCAACCGGCGAAGACAATGCGCGACTACCGTCCTCACTGTCAGAACCCAGAGGCCTGCAGCGGGTCTGGGCTCAAGCATTGCTACTCCTGTTCAAAACTAATGGCGGTTGAAAGCGAGGTCGTATGACAAACGCTTCCCAAACTGGCTTGAGCAATGCCGACGGAGGAAGCCGCGGCGTTGGCTTCCTCCGTCTCTTGTCTCGCTTTGGCGCGGGACAGGATGCGCTTCGCGAGAACTCCAATCTGTTCAAATTCATCAGCGTGGTGATCCCCATCGCTTCCGCTGATGTTGTCCGCCCCATTCAAGGGCAATCCCACTGTGTCCGTCTGTTCCTCCTCTGGCTGGCTCGTCATGCGATCAACCTAGCTAAGGAAATTGAGCATGACGTGCACAGAATCTCAGCACCACGTACACAAATTGAAATCGGAGCCGGAAGTCGTGAGTAGGGCCGAAATTGCAAGTGGTTACGTCAACCGCATGATCGAAGTTGAGAGCCATGGCTGGGGTGATGTCTTCCCAGCAATGGAACGACTAGGTGTCCGCTACAGACTTTCATTCTGGACCTTAAATCACCTCAGAAAGCGCCGAGCAAAAACGGTCGATGACAACACGTTTCTGCGCATCCGGGCAGCCTATCTCGATTTCTGCGAGCGACAGATTGCAAACCTCACACACGAGCTCGAAGTCGAAAGGTCAATAAATCCGGATGCTCATATGGAAGATTTCGAGCGCGAGGCTTCGCAGCTTCTGGCGAAGGTGCGTGAAGCGAAGGAAACCTCAAAAGTGCGAAAAGCTTGAAAGGGCGAGGTCTAATCATGGATGATCTCAAGATACCGCATTATGTGAAGCCATTCCTCGGCCGGATACGTGGAGGCGCGACGCTGGTCAGCCAGGTTTCGCAATCCGAAGAGGCAACAGAAAAGGGGGATGGCCACATTTACTTCACCCATCCTGACGGAAGGCCAGTAGGTGCTGCTTCTGCGGTTTTCTGCATTCGAAATGGCCTTGTGACCCCTGAGGGCGATGATCTATTCGGCGGTTCCCAGACGTATCGGGCGGCTTGATCATGGACGAACGTCGATCCTCCCAAGATATGGCCGAAGAACTGTCGAAGTTGCTTTACGGAAAGTACGATTGGCTTTCCCGGTTTTCCTCCGGCAGAGAAAAGCGCCCTGATCACGACATTGAGCGTATGGAGCGCGAACGTGATGTGTTGACGCAAGCCGCCAGTGATTATCGCCGCGCTGCTGAACGTGATCGAGGTGCGGCATGAAACACGGCTTGGAATGGTACAAACACGAGCCCAGAGCCTTCATTGACGGTGTTCAGGGAATGGGGCCAGAACTGATTGGCGCCTACATTGTCCTGCTCGATCTGATTTACGCACGCGGCGATGAAACGATGCGTGATGATCGACATCTTGCGGGCATTCTTGGCTGTTCAATCCGCAAGGCCACGAGCCTTACCGACAGTCTGATAGAGCAGAATAAAATCCAATTTGAAGGCGGTTATCTCTCCAATTCGCGCGCAAAAAGAGACGTGAAATCCGCTCGAAACAGCTACGAAACCCGGTCGAAATCTCAGTCTGTTCGGCGCGAAAATGAAGCTGAGTTGAATGAAAACAACGATTTAAAGGACAAACCTGAGACAAGCGCCTTTATTAGAAAAGATAAGAACAGAATAGATGAAAAACCTACCTGTTTTTCAGGGCGCGCAAGCGCGCGAAAACCTAATGGATTTGTCCATGTTCGAAAATCAACAGACGCAGCACGTTCACTCATCCAGGAGCTACAGGAAAATGAACAATTCGGAGAAGATCGAGGCGACGAAATCCTTGACCAAGCTGTTCGGAAGTTTCCCACAATCGCCCATGTCGGATCCTGACCTACAGCTTCGTGCCTACCTGGAAGCTGTCGAGGACTTCGAGTGCGTCGACGTGCTGGCAGCGGTCGAACGTTTTCGCCAAGGCGAGGTCAAAGAGGCAAACAAGGCATTCTGTCCCTCAACGGCGCAGCTGTGTAACGAAGTTCGCCATCGCAAACAAATGCGCGAGATCATGGCTAGGGCAGGGGTGAAGCCCGGACTGAACCTCATCCAATAACGAGCGAACCCGGACAGGATCAATGAAAGCGGCAATCGACAAACACAACCACTGGTACGTCGTCAGGACGAACGTTAAGTGCGAAGAGAAAGCCTCGGAGAATATTCGTAAAGCCGGATACGACGTCTTTTACCCGCGCCGCAGGGTCGAGGTGAAGAACCGGCGAACGCACATCTATACGACGCGAGAAAGCGCCCTGATGCCCCGCTATTTGTTCGTGGGGCTACCTCCGGCCGACAGAAACTTCTTCAAAGTTCGCAACGGCGACGGTGTAGAATGCATCCTCGGCGTGGGCGGCCGTCCGGCTCGCATTTCAGCCGATCATGTCGAAGCAATCTACCTCGCAGAAGTCGAAATGCAGTTCGATGATACCCGCGCCGCGCGCATCCATCGAAAAAAGGAAGCGAGATCGAAAAAGGCGACGACGGAAACGCAGTTCCCGAAAGGTAGGGGCATCCTGGTAACGGACAATATGAACCCGTTGGCAAGGTTTGGAGGCGTTGTTCAGGAGATCACCAAATCGGGAAGGGTCATAGCCCTTGTCGAACTTTTCGGGCGCATGACGCCTGTTGAATTCGAGGCTAGGCAGCTTAGTCCTGCGGCATAAGACCGACGCAATGTCCGCAGTGCTAGCCTGCGCGTCCGGAAAAAGCGCCCGGTGGGTCGCCAGCTACGCCCGCAATCAATAGTAGGATGAGACGCACGCCCGTCGCGGACCGTAGTAGGGCTGGAACGTGTTGTCGTAAGCCCTGTAGGACCGGTAGCGGGCATAGCACCAGCGCGTGTGTGCGTTGCCGCCATAATAGACCTGGCGGTAATTGCGTGGCGCGTAGTAGCGCGGACGGTAATAGGTCGGCCCGTAATAGCCCTGATCGTAGTAGCTGGGGCCATAATACCTCGGCTGCGCCAGCAATCCGCCGATGATTACGCCAGTCGCGAGCCCGCCGAGTGCCAATGCCCAATCGTCGTTACCATTGTGGTGTCCATGCCCGCGGTAGCCTCGATAGTATCCACGGTTGTAACCGCCGCGGTAACGCCTGTACTGGACCGGCTGCGCCTCTTGGACTTCGATCTTCGGCACGGCAACGGTGGGAAACGCCATGGCCGGCGGGGCGCTCGTCAGCGCCGTCACCAGCGACAGGGCAAAGATTGCTAACCTTTTCATTGGCTTCACCTTTCCTCTGCAGTGCTCCGCGTCGAAGACGGCGCGCAAGGACGCTGCAGCCCTTTAAATGCTCTGCGCAATTTTACTCCAAAATCGATTTTGACTCGAGAAATTATGCGTTAGCAGGAAAGCTTTCTTTCAAAATTGGTCCATTCGCGGTGTCGCATCGCCGTGCGCGAAAAACGCATTTTGTTGATCGCGAACGCTCGTATCGTTGGCCCTCTTTCCATCCGTTGCGATCCTTCTGCAGGTGAGGCCGCTTTGGGCCCAATTCCGGTCATTAACAGCAGGTGCATCAAATGGCCGGATTCGACCCATTGCGGAAATTCCCTAGAGAAATGACGGGCGACTTGGGGGAACGAATTGCCTATGTTCAAGCTAACTTTTCGGGGAGCCAAGGTAATGATGAGGCTAGGCATTCTGTTCATCTATCTGAGCATGGGGCCATTTTACGCCTCGGCCGCATTCGCTTTGGAAGACAGGTTGGTGGTCAATTCTCGCACGCTTGCTGAGGACGATTTTCTGCGTGGCAACACCACGGCGGGAACACCGGTCACTCTGAGTGGCAATCTAAGTGGACCAGAGGGCGTCAACAAACTGCCGGTCGTCATCTTGCTGCACGGCACGGATGGACCTGGGAGCGGCGCGGTATGGGCTTGGGAGCGGTTTCTCAATAGCATCGATATCGCAACGCTGAGCCTCGACAGCTACACGGGACGGAGTCTCACGCAGGCCTCAACTGATCAATCTCTGTTCGGTCAATTCACGCAAATCTATGATGCTTATAGAGCCGCCGATGCGCTGGCGGACCACCCAAAGATTGACACCACACGGATTGCGCTGATGGGGTTTTCCCGTGGCGGCAATGCAGCGCTATATTCGGCAATGACACGCTTCCAGAAAACGTTCGGCCCGTCCAAGGGTCGCATAGTGGCGCATTTACCATTTTATCCCGCATGCAATTTCCAGCTTGTCGGGGAATTGGAGGTTGCCGACGCACCAATCCGCGAATTCCACGGCACCGATGACGACTGGACACCTGCCGCGCCTTGTCGCTCCTATATTGATCGCCTGGCTGCGGCTGGCGAGGACGCGACAATGACAGAGTACAAGGGCGCAATTCATGCATTCGACAGCCCACGCAACCCGGCGCGTTTCACTGATTCCGACAATCAAACCTCGCGAAATTGCATGCGTACGGAGGTGGACGGGAAGCTCCTCAATGCCGCGACTGGCCGCCCTTTCAGCTATTCCGACGCCTGTGTCGAATTCGGTCCGAGCTCACAGTACAACGATGCTGCCGCAACGGCGGCACAGGCTGCTGTGAAGGCGTTCCTGGAAGAGGTCTTTGGAAGAAACTGAACTCCGCGTTATTGGCGTGGTGGCCATCGCACTCAATGCCGGCTTTGAGAGCATCGAACTCCGTACGGTTACAGCTTCGGACCATCCTTGCGGCAGAGTGATCGCGCTTTGGACGGATGACGCCAGTTGAATTCGAGGCTAGGCAGCTTAGTCCTGCGGCATAAGACCGACGCAATGTCCGCAGTGCGCCAACACCGGTCATTGGAAGAGCGACTGCCGGGATGCTCCTGCGGCATGGCGGCAGTCGATCATGCTTAGGCCACGTCCTGGAGCTGGGCCTCGCCGTTGTGCAAGAAGCACGCTTTGGAGAAGAGCCCTAAATCGACGAGGTTGGGCAGGCGAACATCCCGCAGATCCGGCAGGCGCTTGCTTTCAGGATCAAAAGACCGGTCAATCTGGGAGATGAACCCGAGTATAACGCCGGTCTTTCTGGCGAAAGCGCCAAGCGCAAGAACTTGCTCTGAAAGCGCAGGCTTGCTTCGCTGCTGGTCGAGTACCTGCAGGTAGTCGATTACGGCAACTGTTCCTCTCTCCGATCCCGACAAATGGCGGATGATGTATTCCGCGCTGATTTCATTGGACGTGACAATCTCCAGCGTATCGCCAATACCGGAAGGGGCTTTTTCCAAAGACCGGATGTGTTTTCTTGCCTGTTGTTCAGTGAATTCCAACGTAAAGAACACCGCTCTCCGCTCATCTCGGGCGGCGTCGAGCAAAAGCTGAAGTCCAAGCTTGGTCTTGCCATGGCCGGGGCGTCCAGCCACTAACAGCAGATCACCGTCATCCAGACGGGATAATATTGTCTCCGAAAGCGCCGCTGCCGCGATTTGCGACGAAAGTAAACTCCATCGCGCAAATCCCTCCTCACGAGCGATTTGATCCAGTGCGTCGTGCAGAGGGACACCATTGTGTCGAGCCATGAGTTTGGCGCGACGTTTCAATTGGAATATGGGGGCAGAAAGCTTCATCAAAGAACCTCCATTCCGAGCCAGAAACGCAACCCCTCCTTATGCGACGCTCGAACAGATGGTTCGACGATGATGATCTCACCCCGTATGTGCGATACTTCCCCAAAAGGAGGGGGGAGGCGTGGGCCAAGCCTGTGGAGCGGAGACTAGCGGTCCGCGTGATTCGTCGCAAGCATCAATGGCCGCAAAGGGCCAACACCAGACTTTGGGCCCGGTGGAGAACAGCCAGCTCGTGCGCGAATTGTCGGAGCGATCTATCTGGCCAGAATCGACCTGCAGCTCGATGACACCTCGCATTCACCGCAAGGAAGAGGCGAGAAGGAACAAGGCAAAAACAGAAAGTGAGTTCTCTCCTGGTCTATCTTTTTCGCCACCGAAGGAGGGAACCCCTTTTCCACGTTCGGCGGTGTAGTTGATACAGTTACAAACTCCGGCCGAGTGATCGCGCTTATTGATATTTTCGGACGCATGACGCCAGTTGAATTCGCGCCGAGACAGCTCACCCCTGCTGCATAGACCGACTTAGTTTCTGCTTCGCAGATTTCAGTCATTGACAGCAACCGGCTGTGAGAGCAGACCTTTAACTGGCTGACACGCTTGAGCGCTTGCAGGCGTGAGGTTGGGGCCAAGTGTTTGACGCTGACGGGAGAGCTTTTCCTCGCTACTGGCGCAGACAGGGAGTATATTTGTTTGTTGACGCTGAGACACAGAGGCCCAGCGACAGAGAACTCAAGACACCTTTTAAATTGGGTGCGTTCTGTATTGACACTTACTTGGCACGCTTAAGTTTTCTGTCCTGCCTAAATCGTCCTTTGCGTAATTCTGACCGGAATCTTTATTGCTTAGTTTGGAGGGGCAGCGTTCCGATGCAGATCATCCAGAGCTGCGGCACACGCTCATTATCCTAAACGGGCGCACAGCTGCATTCCGGGAACGTTGAAATCGAAAGGAGGACTCACCCATGAAACCGCGATCCCTCAGCGCGCGCCGTATTGGCGTGCTCATGTTCTCACTGTGTGCTTTCGGGTTGATGACGTCAGCCTCGATGACCGCTGAAAGCAAATTCGTCGTCGAGCTGGTGGTTGAAAAAAAGGTGAAAGAACTGCCGTCCGCACCGTTGTACTGGCGTGTGGAGAATTTCCCGACGCTGACGCAGGCCCAGGGCGCTGTAGGCCCGACCTCGCTTGCGGCTGAGGTCGCGGGCAAGGTATGGCTGTTCACGCTAGGACCGAAGGATGGCTCTACGCCCGGTGGAACCAAGGTCGCCGAGATCGGACCCCTTTCGCCGATCAGCGCGAGCGAGTATTTGCTGCGCGTCAACCGCGCCGGTGGAGCGCCCGGTGCCAAGTCGTCCATCCATACACATCCAGGACCGGAGGTCTTCTATGTACTGGCCGGCAAGCTCGGTCAGAGAACGCCCCACGGCGTGGCCTATGCCGAAGCCGGCACGACCATGGCCGGACACGGGGCGGACACGCCGATGGAAGTGTTCAGCGCCGGTACAACCGATCTCAATCAGCTGGCCATCTTCGTGGTAGACGCGGATCGGCCGTTCTCGTCCCCGGCCACCCTCGACTGAGGCGAAGTTTCGTGGGGTGGCGCGAGTGTCTGGTACGATCTAAGGCGGCACCCCAGCGAAGATCCGCATGGTTCCAATAGTTGGATTTTCGCTTACATGCATCATCGAATGTACTTCCGCTCACCACCCATTGCTGAGGTTCGAATCTGACGCGGGCGAACGGCAGCAATGGGGCCAACACCAGACTTTGGGCCCGGTGGAAAACAGCCAGCTCGTGCGCGAATTGTCGGAGCGATCTATCTGGCCAGAATCGACCTGCAGCTCGATGACACCTCGTATTCACCGCAAGGAAGAGGCGAGATCGAAAAAGGAGCAAACTCAACGTGAGTTCTCTCCTGGTCGATCAATTTTCGTCACCGAAAGAGGAAACCCTTTTGCCACGTTCGGCGGTATCGTCGATGAAGTTACAAATGCCGGCCGAGCGATAGCACTTATTGATATTTTCGGGCGCTTGACGCCAGTTGAATTCGAGCCGAGACAGCTCACCCCTGCGGCATAGGCCGATTTAGTATCCGCTTCGCGCCAGCAATGATCTTTGTTCTTCGGAGGCCTGTTCCCCAACCCAATCAGTATTTTGAGGGGACGTAGAGTTCCGGCGGCAGGACCTTTCGCTCGTAATCGGGATTGAACACGCGCTCGGGCAGGCTGATGTCTTCGTGCGGAACATCCTCATAGGGAATTTGTTGAAGCAGATGATCCATGCAATTCAGGCGGGCGCGCTTCTTGTCATTGCCCTCGACGATGTACCACGGCGCTTCGGGAATATTGGTGCGGGCGAAGGTCTCTTCCTTGGCCTTGGTGTAGGCTTCCCAGCGCACGCGCGATTGCAGATCCATGGGTGACAGTTTCCACTGCTTTAAAGGGTCGTGGATGCGCACAAGAAATCGCATCTGCTGCTCTTCGTCGGTGATAGAAAACCAATACTTCACCAACCGGACGCCGGAGCGCACCAGCATGCGCTCGAATTCGGGTACATCATGGAAAAATTCTGCAACCTGGTCTTCGGTGGCAAATCCCATGACCCGCTCGACGCCCGAGCGGTTGTACCATGAGCGGTCGAAGAGCACGATCTCGCCGCCGGCAGGCAGATGCGGCACATAGCGCTGGAAGTACCACTGGGTCTTTTCGCGGTCGGACGGGGCGGGCAGCGCCACCACCCGCACAATGCGCGGATTCAGCCGCTGGGTGATGCGCTTGATTACACCGCCTTTGCCGGCAGAATCGCGCCCCTCGAAGATCACGACGACCTTCTCTTTGTGATAAGCGACCCAGTCCTGCAGCTTGATCAGTTCCGCCTGCAGCGAAAGCAAGGCGCGGAAATAGTCTATGCGTGGCATCGATGGTGGATGCGCCTTGCGATAGATCCTGCGGATTTCCTCGGACAGCGCCGGCTCGGAAAGTTCGAGTTCGTAGTCCTCGTCGAGCGTATCGGCGAGCTCTGCTTCCAGCCAATCCGAATTTTCGACCTTGTCCTTCGAATAAGTCATCGCACCACTCCAAATTTGGCCAACTGTGCTCCCGTTTCATCCATTTATGCCATAGTCGCATGACGGTAATCTAACGTTTCGTCGCGATCAAAACCGTGCGGTCGATCCAGCGGCTCGAAGGCAGGCTCCGCCGGCAGCATAGTCCTGAGGCCTGTGGCGGCCAAAACGGGCGCGAGTTACCGATTCGACTCTTGATTGTGACAGAAACATTGCGGATATGTGACGCCCGTTGAATCGAGCCGAAACCGCTCAGCCCTGCGGCATAGACCGATGTAATGTGCGCTTCGGGTCGATCTCGACGAGGCAGTTTATCGTCTGTTAGAAAGAAACACGCAATCTGAGGGAGAAGTGGGGAATGCAGCAATACGCTGTTGTCGTAGAAAATGACATAACGCAGTGGGAAGATCAAACAGGGTCTCGCTACCACTTTCCAAAACGATACGCTCGGTTTCTGACACCAGGAACTAGGCTCATTCACTACAAAGGACGCTTGCGCGATCCAAGGTTTCTTCCGAAGCGCCTATCTCCGGAGCCTCATTATTTTGCGTTCTCAATCGCAGGTGAACATACGCCTGATCCAGATAGCGATAAGGGAGACCTCTTTGTCGATGTCCTACAACACCGGCCGTTCGATGAAGCTGTACCCCATCGCATCGATGGCGAGACTTTAGAGACAATTCCAGAGAGCCGAAAGGACAATTTTTGGCGTGACGGCGTCCGACCTGCAACCCTATCACTTTTCGAGACGGTCGGAAGGCTTGCACGGATCGTTTTCGATGAGGGCGAAACTGAGGTCACTGAGGATATCGACTTAACAACCACGATGCAGGAGGGTGGCAAAAAGATAGTCTATGGTACCCGGTACGAACGAAGACCGGAGCTGCGCGCATTGGCAATAAAAATTCACGGAACAGTCTGCTTTGCATGCGAAGCCGACTTGGAGAAGGTGTACGGTGAGCTAGCTGCGGGTTACATCCAGATCCATCACAAACGTCCCCTCTATGTATCAGGCCCGACTATCGTAAACGCGGAAACGGATCTAGTTCCTCTATGCCCTAATTGCCATGGGATCGCTCACCTAGGTAATAAGCTGAGGTCGGTCAACGACATTAGGTCGCTACTCGGAAAACCTGCCGTAAGCTACGGCGACTAGTGCAGAGATTCGATTCCGTGAGGTCGACAAGGTCAACTCGACATAGGGTTGCAAATAGCGTCGAAGTGCGCCGAGTTTCGAAATCGCGCTTTTGGTGGCTTCCTTGATCTCCTCGTTGGAATCGAGAGTGAGCATATGGTTATCGGCAAGATCGACCGGCGCCGCGGCGATCTCTTGTTCTCGCCAGCCAGCGGCTAGCACCAAGGCTGGCGCCTACCAGTCCACCGCCGGGCCAGATTGCGTTCGATAAGGGTCTCTCCAACGTCTTTGCCATTGACCGCCACAAGGGCAAGCGTCCGTCCATATTGGTCGATCATGCGCCTGGTTTTGGGGTCGCCGCGTGTAATCTGTATTTCCTTACCATCGAGCAATCGTTTCAGGGCGGGTTTGGCTTCGAGACCGCGCGCAAGTTCGCTCTCACATTTGGCACCGCCAATTTCAGGTGTGTCGATGTTGGCGAGGCGGATCTTCTCCCGGTTGAGCCAGATCGTGTCGCCATCGATGACATAGAGCTGTTGGCCATTTGCGAGGCTTGCGTGTGCGCTTTCCATAGGTTCGGGGAAAACAGCAAGATAGAGGAAGCACATCGCTACTCCAAGGACCGGCAGCGCCCAGCGTTGTACGTGCCATCGCCAGGACGAGTACCGGCGGTACTGTCGCCGTTGTTTCTCCGAATCCGCTGGCGGCCTTGTCCATTCGCTTGGTATTACTTTCAGCTTGTCACTCATGCACGGGCCCTTTTGTGAGGGCTTCATATTGGCACCTGTTCAATAAAATATGGATTGAGCGAAATGCTAAGATTGAAATTAATACAGGTTCCGATTCACGATTTGCGACCGGTCAAACACATCCCAACCAATAGGTTGCAGCAGATCGAGGTTTATGACGGCGCATAACCATCAGCGGCCCATCGCGTTCTCACAAAATGCGAACTCAGTTTCCTGTGCCGAGTATATCGATAAAATATTTCCAATCAGTTCATACGAGTGAGTTAAAGGACACGTAAGGGTTTCCCACTCCATCACCACAAACACCGGGTCTCGCACCAATAAGGACGTGCGAGATCGATCGCTGATGCCATCTGACTCCTTGCCGTAGATTGCGGCGCGGATCGATTAAGCGCAAACTGGGCCAGGCAAATAGGGAGGCTTACTATGACTGATCGAAGCGAACTCGAAAGCACCGTCCAGACGATCTATAAGGCTCGCCAGGATAATGACATTGATGCTTTGATGGCGTTTTTTGATCCCGCCTGCAGCTTTCGCATCGTCGGAAGCGACCGGTTAGGGTCAATGACACAGACAGTGGATGATTCAGAATCCCTGCGCATCGCTATGACACGCTTTATGGACAACTGGGATTTCTCCAAGCTCAAAACCACCAGCCTTCATGTTGACGGCGACACTGTGTTTGCTCATCGTTCCGGGCAAGTCCGTTTTATCCCCTCAGACGTGTGGAACAATACCGAGTTCATAGACAAGTTCACCTTCAAGGACGGACTGGTGGTCGATCTGGCGGAGTTCATCGATACGTTGCAAGTGGCGGAAACGATGGGCCTGGTCAAATCGTGACGGCGTAGCAATATTCGCTCGGATGGCGAAATGGCCGACACGACTTCCCGCCATGGATACCTATTCATCAAATTGGAGCAGTCTGGTAGCGCGCTTCACCCAGAAGCTGCCGCAGCTACCGAGCGAGTATTAACACACTGGAAAAAACGACAACGCATGCCACAGCAATTAGAAAATAGAATAGCCTTGTGGATATGCGATCGAGCCAGACACGTGGTGGAGGAGGCGGGTCGAAATCTTCGACCAGCACTTTCAGTTTGTGTTCCGGATCAGCCCATTTCACGCCTCTAAAATTAACAATTTGGTCGCGCGACTGCATCGCGAGTTTCTTTAGGCGCGTTACTTCGTCGAATTGATATCGACGCGCACCTCGCCAGTTGGCCTGATAATCCTCTTTCTCCATAGCCACAAGATAGCCGACGCTGTCTAAGCCCAGGTTTACTTGACCACTAAAATCTTAGCGGCATGTATTGGTCTGTCCTTCGGGTCCTCGAAATTAGGTAATTATCCCCAACTCTTGAAATTAATCCTTTGTTTCAAGAAGCAAATCAGATGCGCAAAGGTGATTTGCGGCTGACTGGCGGACCAAGGGAAAGGGAACACTCGCCGAGTACATGGGAAGAGCTTCACGAGTTCTCGACCGGCCAGAGGGCGGTCACGTTCGTTCGTGGCAGCGAGGTAGACGTCAATCGCCCGCCCGACCCCATTCTAAATCTAATGGCAGTCGCGCCCGCGCTGCTAGTAACGCATGCCAGGCTGGATTGCCAACAACCAATCAAGATGAATGTCCGCTTTGCGCCAATTCCAGTCGTTGACAGCAGGTGCAATGGCCGGGTTTGACCCATTGCAGACATTTGGTGCCTCCGGCACGTGACGACCGCTCATGACTGCCTTTTACGTGGGGTGAACCTTACGCAAGCTTCAACGGACCCATCTGACGAAGCGCACGATCACTTCTTCGGCGATGACCATGACGGTGACGACGATAATCAGCGGCACCACCCCGTGCAGCATGCCTTCGAAGCGAACCTTATCCCCGAACACAAAGGTGATCGCCTCCAGGATCACGAACTTGGATAGGAACAGCACCACCCATGCGCTGAAGAATCGCATGAACTTCATGAAGGCACCTTGCCTTGCCTTGAAGAACGCGGCGACATGATGCTCGATAGCGATCGTCCCCTTCAGAAGGGCCTGCAACAAGATGGCGGCGAGCAACGACCAGCTGAAGGAAGCGACCGTGACGCTGTCCGAAAATTCATCGAACAGGTTTAGGACCACGAGGTCGATCAGGGCTCCAAAGAGGTAGCGGATGATCAATCGCTGACGGTCCGTTGGCATTTCGGCCGTGGCCGGCAGAAAACCGTGGATTTTATCAGCCATAATTCCCCCTCTGAAAACACTCTTCGAGCGTGCGCTACTGTATGGTGGGCGTCAATGGGACATATCGGGGTTTACCCTCGTCCAAAGTGCGGGAATGTCCAGGGGGATACGAAGAGACGCCGCCTGAGTCCGATCTTGAATGCCCGTTTTCCCACCCATTGCTGCCGGGCGATCGTCAGCAACGGGCCAACACCGGACTTTCGATCCACGGAGAAAGGCCCGCTCATGCCGCGATTATAGAAGCGATCTATCTCGCGAAGTCGACCTGCAGTTCGATGATCCCCGCGTTGCTCGCGTTCACCGCAAGGACGAGGCGAGATCAAAAAAGGCGAAAACAGAAACTGAGTTCTCTCTGTCGATCAATTTTAGTCACCGAGAGAGGAAAGCCTTTTGCTACGTCCTGCGGTGTCGTCGATGCAGTTACAAATGCCGGCCGGGTGATCGCGCTTATTTATATTTTCGGACGCATGACGAACGTTGAATTCGAGCCGAGACAGCTCAGCCCAGCGGCATAGACCGACGTGATCTACGCTTCGCGCCAACACCCCGCTATCGAACAAGCGCACGGGCCGAGGGATTAAGCCGTCCTCTACCCTAAGTTGCCCCATGTAACAGTTACGTACTTGCAGTTTAGCAGGTCCGATGTTCACGCTGGCAAAACGTCACATCTGCATCCCTCTTGCGGAACTGGGTAATGAACTGATCGAGCTCATGTTATCGAAAGGGACGGACACAGGTGGACTCGACGGCTTTAGGATTTCTTTTCACTACAACGAGGGGGGTAACTTATGGTTTCGCGTCGTACTGTATCACTTGGAGGACTGGGCCTTTTTGCCACGAGCGCATTTGTCCCTACGGCAAGCGCCTTGGATGGCCTCGCTACTGACCTGATCGAGGGCACCGATGAATTCGCGCTGGCCGTCGATGCCTATATTTATGGGTATCCTCTCGTCACCATGGAAATGACCCGCCGCGTCATCACCAATGTCGCTGAGCCCAAGGGAACCAAGGCTCCAATGGGGCAGATGATCAAGGTCCGCGAATATCCCAACGCACAGTTCCGCGATGTAACGGCACCGAACGCTGATACGCTCTACACGACTGCATTCTTCGACGTTGGCCAGGAACCTTGGGTGCTCAGCCTGCCCGCCATGGGCGACCGCTATGCGCTTTTCCCGATGCTTGACGGCTGGACGACGGTGTTCGAGGTTCCAGGCAAGCGCACCACCGGCACTGGCGCGCAAAAATATGTGATCACCGGGCCAGGTTGGGAGGGCAAGCTTCCCAAGGATGTCGTGGAATACAAGTCGCCGACGAGCATGGTCTGGCTTCTTGGCCGCATCTACTGCAGCGGGACGCCGGAGGATTATAAAGCCGTGCATGCGTTGCAGGATGACGTCAAGCTCGTTCCCCTAAGCGCCTACGGCAAAGAGTGGACGCCGCCGAAAGGCAAGGTGGATCCCGCGATCGACGTCAAGACAGCGGTGCGCGATCAGGTCAACCGCATGAATGCTGCCGAGTATTTCACCCTGCTTGCAGAGTTGCTTAAAACCAATCCGCCCAGCGAAGCTGACGAACTGATGGTCGAGAAGTTGGCGCGGATCGGCATCGTGCCCGGACAGGATTTCGACAAGAGCAAGTTCGACCCGTCGTTCGCAAAGCGGGTTCCCCAAGTCGGATTTGATCGCATTATGCTGCACTACAAGTTCAGCGATGGCGACGTGACAGACATCAATGGTTGGGGCTTCACGACCAAGACCGGCATCTATGGCACAAACTACATTCAGCGCGCACTGGTTACGGCCATAGGCCTTGGTGCCAACCGGCCCCAGGATGCTGTTTATCCCCTGTCGGCAAAATACGATGGCGGAATGATCAAACGAGCCTACGAGGGGTCAGAGAACTATGTTTTGACGTTCAAAAAGGGAGCAATGCCGCCGGTAGGCGGCTTCTGGTCCTTGACCATGTATGACGAGAATTACTTCTTCGTCGAGAACCCGATCAATCGCTACTCGATCAGTGCCCGTCAAGATCTAAAAATGAATGCGGATGGGTCTACTGACCTGTTCATTCAGAACGTCAGCCCTGGCGCGGAGAAAGAAGCCAACTGGTTACCTGCACCGAAAGACAAGTTCGTCCTGATGATGCGTCTTTATTGGCCAAAGGAAAGCAACCCGTCGCTGCTTGACGGCTCGTGGGTTCTGCCCCCTGTGAAAAAGGCGACATGACGAAACTTCCGGCTAAGAGGGGGAATCAAACAGTATATGCGCAACAGGCGATTTGCGGCTGACTGGCGGACCTAGGAACAGGGAATACTCGCCGAGTGCAGGGGAAGAGCTTCACGGCTTCCCGCCGTGGAAATTATATTGTCCACATTTAGGGGAGCTTTCCAGGCCGTCACTCTCCATAAAGCAGCAGCGCTGCGCCAATAACCAAAAGGATTATGGCGGGCAAATTTTGCTTCAAGCCGAGAAACCGCAAGCCCTGTCTATCTGGTTCTAACGATACTGAGTTTTCATTGTCAGACGATTTAGGCGGTTGACTTAGTTTGCGATGACGAAGCGCCACCCAGACCGAGTAGAGCACCCCCGCTATCAGAAGAATCGCACCAATCAGCTTTAACATCGGTTATCTCATCCTGAGCTCGCAAGCTCAGTTTCAATCTTCTTTCGACTGCCTCCATGCTTGGCGATTAACTCTCGCGCCCGATTCTTGCTCAGGTCGTATTTCGTCATGAGATATTCGACCTCATAGTCCTCTCTGGACGAGACTTTTGAGCGATCACGGTTATCCTGTTTTGATTTGTCGTCTGCCATTTTGAGCACACCTCGGTTTTGCCAGCTAACCTGGAAAACAGTGTTCAGTCATTTTCGTTCCATGTCGGAGTGCAGCAGTCTGGTAGCTCGCTTGGCCGGGTCGCTACTCGATATGATAAAACCAAGTCCACCGCAGGGAAGAAGAAAAGACCGAGAAGGAAACAACGGTCATGCGCTATCCAGCCGGATCAAGCGTGTTCGTTACCGACTGGGTCAGCCCATTTGCAACGTTTGGCGGTATCGTTGAAGAGATCACAAAAGCAGGCAGGGTTGTTGCGCTGATGGAATTGTTTGGGCGGATGACACCGGTGGAATTCGAGCCCAAGCAGCTCACGCCTGCATAAGGCCGCTAAATATACAAAACCGATTACACAGCGCACCTTTCGGTGGCTGTGCAACCGAAGTCATTTCGCGCCTTACAGCTGACGATAGTTCCGAGCCCGATCCCGCTCGCGTGCAAGTTCTTCCTCTGTCAGATCAGGGTTGCCCTCGTCAAAACGTTCCCAGCCTTCCTCGCGATACATCGCACGGCGGCTATCAACATCGACGGGAGCATTTTGATTGATAATGGATCTGGCGAGATCCAGTTTATCGTCCTCCACACGGGCGGACACGAGGGTGCTGCCTCTTCGTACGCCTTCCGCATAGACGTGCGCTGTGTCTTCATCGACACCGGCGCTCGTCAAAGAGCCGATAATGCCGCCGGCAGCACCGCCAGCTAACGCCCCGGCTGCAGCACCTGCTACGGTGGCAACGAGCCAGCCGGCGGCCACAACAGGGCCTACTCCCGGGATGGCCAGTAACCCCAATCCAGCTAGGAGGCCCCCTGTACCGCCTGCCACTGCGCCTATGCCAGCTCCTGTTGCTGCACCTTCACCAGCATAAGATTCGTCAGTATCATCACCACGCCTTACAAGACTGATGTCGTCGGACGAGATTCCGGCATCCTCAAGCGCGTTCACAACTGTTCGGGCATCGTCATAATTGTCATATAGTCCAGTTACGGTTCGCATTTAACTCTCCCATCAAGATTCAACTTTGAGACTTATTTGGCCGCCTCGGTAATGTTGCCTTGGAAGTCTAATTTGACTTCATACGCCTTGCCCGATTTCATGGCAGAAGCTGTCCAAATACCGTCTTCTCCCTTTGCAAGCGCAGTGACATCCGAATATCCTTTTTCCTCCATGCGTCCCTTAGCCTGTGCCTCAGTGAAGCTATTTTCACCAGGGACAGGCGCAGCGGGATTTGTAGTGTCAGGGGTGGCAACGGCGGGCGTTTCTGCTTCGGTCGCCGGCTTGGTCGTGTCCTGAGCATAAGCAATCGACATGATCGAAAGCGCGCCCAGTGCTATGATAAAACGTTTCATGGTAACTCCTAACTGTCGATCAATATTAACCCCTCTCGGAACTCAAAGTTCCCAGCTCGAAAGGCCAACAGGGCGGTAATATTTTTCTTTGGTAATGGAACAAAATCGGCGATGATGTGTGTGCCGTTGCTGCTAGGCAAATATCCCCATATCAGTGAAAATAATCCTTTCACATACCACGCAAATCAGTATATACGCGCAACAGGTGATTTGCGGCTGACTGGCGGACCTAGGGACAGGGAACACTCGCCGAGCGCATGGGAAGAGCTTCACGGCTTCCCGCGATGGAAACTTTTGCACCAATTCAGTTTGCGGAGTGGAGAAGTGGTCATCTTTGGCTGGCTCATAACCAACAACAGATCATTGGCTCAATTGAGATGAACAGTCCCGTCAGGCTCGACCTGAGAGTGGTGTGTCTTCGTTCGATAATGCGCTGTCATCGCATCCGGTGCCGCACTATAAAAAATAGCCAAACGATCACGATGACGACAATGACCGCTAATGCATAAATAGCAAAATCGATTGAAGCAAGATCAGCCAGAATAGTCGTCATGGCACGATCCCGATCCCGAATGTCCCGGACAGATCCGGTGACGAAACAAGGCCGACCCTATTTAGAGACGCTGCTTTGTTCCCGCGCTCTTCCCGTCGGAGCTTTTCGAACGTTCCTCAAAACGCTCCGCACCCTTTGCTAGGTCTGACCCTTTCTGGGCTTCCACCTTCTTTTCCTCTTTTGCGGCGCTCTTTCTCAAGCCCCGCGCGGCTTTCCTACCTCTTTCTGTAGGGGCTTGCTCGATACCCATAGCATTTTCCTCCGTGGCTTACTGCCGCGACCTCAACGGTTGAGTTCTCAGTTCGTTCCGCCGTGATCTGTCAGAATTCAGTTCGGCGGAGAAGTGGTCTTCGCGCTTTAGGCGAAAATCGTCGATGGATTCGCTCAAGCAACAGGCAGAGACTGCTCTCCACGCCAGGCCAGCAGTCAGCTGGGAGAAATAGCCGTAGCGAAGCTTAAAAGATCATCCTAGGGGGGCAAGGCACGGGCGGAAGAGCAGATCATCGGATGGTTCGGCCATGTGCCAATTCCTATCGGATAATCATGGCGGATGCCCGCGGACCGCCGCAGTTCCGCGGTCAGCGAAGTTTGAACAGGCACCTCGCAGGAGCCTATATCAGCGGAGCGATTACCCCTTCGATTCGACGAGGATCACCAGAGACTCCGGCACCACTCCGTCGAAGGCCATCGCATCGGCGGCCGCCTTGCTCTGCATCGCCGCCTGCAAGGCATCAATATCCGGAACGTCCATCATCACCGCCACGCGAGTCGGATCTTGGGGATCAACAAACGTTCGGATGTTGGTCACCCCGAGCGGACCGAAAAGCTCCTTGCGCTTCGGTGAGGTGAGCCAGTGGTTCGCGCCCTTTGTGATGTTGTGATGGCCAATAATCGTTGGCATAGCACCCTCCCTGCGACGACGCCGACGGCCGGATCAAGGGCCGCGCTCCATATCGCAAGGCTACTGTGCCCTGTTTTTGCTGGGCTGTAAATTGTGGCGGTCAGGGCGCGGGGACGGTTGAGCAAGCGCGCAAGTGGATGAATTGATGTTCAGTGCGGACCTGATTTCAGTGGATAACTCGCCGGTCAAATCCAGCCCGAGCAACAGCTCGCGGCAAATGGATTTCTATTGCGGAGTGGACAGGCGGAACGTCTGGTTGGGCTCATAGGAGCGGGCCGGTACTGAGGCCCGCCCCAGGACGTTTTCGTCAGGTATGTGTTAGTCCTTCACTGATCGAAACCGATGCTTCATACACCCTCCCTTTGCCTTTCTTAGTATCTCAGCGATTGACTGCGGAGGCAGTGAGGTATTTGGCGCCTGCGCCTTTACCTTTTGCAGCAGCTCCGGTGGGGCGGTCCGTTTCCCTGTTGGTTTTGACGTGATAGCTTGCATGTTTGCAACTCTCTCGACGAGCTCAAAGATCACGCCGCGTGGCTGTCTTTAACCTGCCTGGAGCTTTCACCAGCTATCGTTTTGCCAATACCGCTGATTGCAATCCGGCGCGGCTTCATCTCCTCAGGAATCTCTTTCTTGAGTTCGATGACGAGTAATCCATTGTCGAGACGCGCATCAACAACGGTTACGTGATCGGCAAGTTCGAACCGGTGAACGAACGGCCGGAGCGCCAATCCGTGATGAAGGTACTGGAACTCCTCTTCGCCGGACTTGTCGCCTTTGACCACAAGCATGTTCGGTTCATGCGTGATGGACAGGTCATCTTGTGCAAAACCTGCCACCGCGATGATGATGCGATATTTGTCTTCGCCCACTTTGACGATGTCATAGGGCGGCCATTTGTCCGAACCCTGGGGCTGAGCGGAGTTTTCGAGCAGGTTGAATATGCGGTCGAAACCGACGCTCGACCGGTAGAAGGGGGAAAAATCGACGTTGCTTCTCATAGCTAAGTCCTCCTTGAGCAACATAGAAATGAGGCGCCAAGAAGCTTGGCGCTCCCTGACTGCCGGCCCAACCATGCGACCGACGGCAAAAAATTTGGTTATTAAACTGCGCCCCGTCAAGGTTTCCCGATGATTCAAGGAAAAAATTTTTCCGCCACGGAAAACTCATCCAAAATTCAGTTTGTCGGAGTGGAGCAGTCTGGTAGCTCGCTTGGCTCATAACCAAGAGGTCGCAGGTTCGAATCCTGTCTCCGCAACCAATTGGGCAGTGCGCCGGAGTAACGATGTCAAGCGGGACCGCCACCACCAATCGCCGGATGCCCATTCATTCGCGGGAACCATCTGTCGTCTGTGCTGTTCAACCTCTTGAGAAAAGGAAGAACATTATGGAAAAGCAAGATTCACAGACACCGGTGCGAGAGACAGCTGCGGAGGCGCGGCAGGGTCCACTTGGGCGACCGATTCTAAAGGTGCTTATTGGTGGCCTAATTCTCGCGGCCATAGCATGGGGTGCTGCCGAAATGTTCGGCGAGAGCACCGACAATAATGCTACCATATCGGGGCAGGAGAGCCCCACCGCCGGTCAGAACAATCCCTCGGATCAGGCGACGCCATCTGGGGACCAGCCAACGACGAATGCCCCTGCTACAAGTCCAACACCACAGAGCGGAACTGGCGGAGACACTCAAGCGAAACCGCCTAGCAGCACGGCACAGTAACCAATCGTGCGGAGTGGAGAAGCGGTTATCTCGGCTGGCTCATAACTCGAAGATCGTCGGTTCGAATCCGACCTGCCACAACTATTTAGAGCCAACAATATGTGCCTGCGGCAAAGCTCCGAATTACAACGGAGCAATGCCGGATCGTGCTCGCTTGCAAACCAAGAGGCTTCAGCCGCGCTTATAGCCGGCGGTGACCTCGTTCTTGTGAGCGGCGAAGGCTGCCAGGACTTCGGCCTTCTCGCGCTTCGGTATCTTGAAGAAGTCCAAGGTCCTTCCGAGTTCCGCTGCGACCTCATCGAATTCTGAGGGGGAGATCCGGAGGTCCCGATGCGCATCCTCAAGGCCGAGCGGCGTCGTGCCGGGCTTGGTGGCCGAGAACTTGAACGGTCCACCCGAAATGTCGCAGACCCATAGCGTACGCATGAATTTAAGCCCGGGCAGCCGTTCCAAGTCTTTGGTGTGCCATTCCCGCAACTGCGGATTCTTGGATTTCTGACCGACGATGGGGTTCTTCACGACCGCGTCGCTGAAGTGGTCAACAACCGCCGCAATGGCAAAGACGCCACCTAGCCGTTCGTACAGACTTTTCTCAGTCACGGACTGCTTGGTCTGAGCCTCCGCATTGTCCGCAGCTACCAATGCGGCCGCCGAGCCGACGATCAGCGCCAACCCTGCAACCATGTTTCGTCTTGTGAGAGAAATCGAAACACCCTGTACCGCCTTTGTTCGCGCATACATGATATCCTCCTTGCCCTGCCGAATGGCAGGCATAGTTTTTATTGACGACCGTTAGATGCGTGAGCGTGGAAAGCGTTCCCCGAAATTGTTCTAGAAAAGAAGAGCCGTCGCTCCCTGGTTGCTATGAACCAGCCCCGCGCGGGAACGATGCATGGCCCAAGAAGGCATTTGCACCCTCGGGTTCCGGTAACGCGGATCCTGCCACGTTCTAAGAAGGCCCGCACCTTCGATTACCTCAAGGTTTCTGTTCATTCAAAAAGCTGGCACCGAGACCGAATAGGCCGCTAAGAGGCGATTCCATTTGTGATTTAGAACTCGCATCATTTCCAGCCAAAAGTGCTTCAGCGATACGTTGAAACGGCATGCGCTTCTCGATTGATCTAAGTTCGTTGTCGATTTTGTTGATCTTCTCGATGTGATCCAAAAAGTCATCGATTGACCAATCCATATCGGGCATTTTCAGTTTGCTGGATGCAGTTATCGGGAAAAACTCAACACCATCCGAGGCATGACTACCTCGAAAGGGAGAGTGTGCAATGATGTTGCGCATTTCGCCGTATTTCATGGATTGCTGTGCGAGTTCGTCGAACCTGTCTGCGAGTTCTTTTTCAACAACGTAGAAGTTCACCAATGACCGCAGGGTCTTGATCTTATCATAGAAGCTCATGTTTCTCGTGATAATGATACGGCGAGCTCCCTTGACACCCAATACCTCACCCAGGGCGGTTCCAATGCCTTCTTCAAGGAGCGCAAAGAAACCCATAAAACCGCCGACGAGAGTAAATGCCCTGGTGTCACGGGAGAGTTTAAGCAGATCGACCTTGAGCAGCATCATTTATTTGCCA
Source organism: Phyllobacterium zundukense (assembly GCF_002764115.1). Lineage (NCBI taxonomy): Bacteria > Pseudomonadati > Pseudomonadota > Alphaproteobacteria > Hyphomicrobiales > Phyllobacteriaceae > Phyllobacterium > Phyllobacterium zundukense. Next base: position 1,483,756 of record NZ_CP017940.1, read on the forward strand.
GCTTTCTAGAATTGCCAACTGCCCCAAGCTAAGGTGAGCAAAGCAGCGGGCCGCTGAGGCTGAGCATCAAGTGATTCAGACTTGGAATCAAGGCAGGACCCTGTCAATGATCATGTCTCGCCCAATGCCACCAGCTTCCGTGCTTGACGAGCTGGTAAACCCAGTATTCGAGCCGGCACCCGAATTGGTCGAATGGGCTAGGCAGACTTTCATTGCGGATGACGCCAAGCTCTACAACCCGGACCACCATCATCTCAACTTCGCATCGATCGGCGCGCTCTGGACCAATGTCGGCAACAGCCGGAAAGGTCGCCAGATCATCGGTCAGTGTGAAGAGGGCAGCCCAAGCGGTATGATGGGGAAGTGGGGTAAGGCTCGGGCCGAGATGCAGATCACGCAATGGTTCGGCCATGTACTCGATTTCGTCATGACGTTCGACGCCGTCTATTGCGCCGAATGTTCCGACGCCGAGTTCTGCGCGCTGATTGAACACGAGATGTACCACGCCGCCCAAGATCGCGATCCATTCGGTGCTCCGAAGTTCCGGAAATCGACAGGCCTGCCAGTGTTCGCGCTAAGAGGACACGACATCGAAGAGTTCGTCGGCGTTGTCCGTCGTTATGGGGCAGACGCTTCCCATGTCCGCGCACTTGTCGATGCTGCCAATGCAGGACCGGAGATCGCCAATGTCGGTATCGCCCATGCATGCGGGACATGCCAGTTGCGTGCTGCTTAAAGCTTTGATGGGACTTTGATAGTTTCATGGCTCAAAAAAAATACTCGGACGATGTGAAAACCCGCGTCGTTCAAAGCCTCGCGTGCTTCGATCCACCCTCAGTTGTCGTGAAATCCATCAAGGCCGACTTTGGTGTCGATATCACTGCCCAGGCTGTTGAGGGATACGATCCCAACAAGGTAGCGGGCAAGAAGCTATCGAAGCGGTACCGCGAACTGTTCGATGCAACTCGGAAAGCGTTTCTGGAATTACAGCGACGATCGCTATTTCGCATCGGGCAGTACGGCTTCGCACTTTGCAACGAATGGCTGAAAAGGCTGAGACACAGGGCAACATGGTGCTTGCCGCCAATCTTTTGGAGCAGGCGGCCAAGGAAGTCGGAGACGCTTTCACGAACCGGCGCGCACTGGTTGGCGCAGACGGTGGCCCGGTAGAGGTGCGTACCCTTGCAGACTTCTACGGCAACATTAAACCCAGTTCTTCGTGATTTCTGGCTGACGCCGGCTCGTAACCGTGTTCTTTATGGCGGCCGTTCGAGTTCCAAATCGTGGGATGCCGCCGGGTTTGCAATCTTTCTGGCGACACAATGCCGAATCCGCGTTCTCTGCGCTCGTCAGTTTCAGAACAGGATCGCAGAATCCGTTTACACGCTGCTGAAAATCCAGATCGGACGGTTTGGGCTCAGCAATCAGTTTGTCATTACCGAGAACTCGATCAAGCACAAGCTGACCGGCTCGGAGTTCATGTTCTACGGCCTTTGGCGGCACATTGATGAAATCAAGTCACTCGAAGGCATCGACATCTGCTGGATCGAGGAGGCACATAACCTCACGGAAGAGCAGTGGAACATCCTTGAGCCGACGCTGCGCAAGGAAGGCTCGCAGTTCTGGATAATTTTCAACCCCAGGCTGGTGACTGATTTTGTCTATCGCCGGTTCATTTCGAACACGCCCCCCGATACAATCAAGAAGCAGATCAATTACGTCGACAACCCGTTTCTGTCTGCCACGATCCTCAAGGTCATCGAGGCAAAGCGGCATGAGGATGAGGAAGAGTTCCGACACATCTACCTTGGCGAGCCGCTGACGGACGATGATGCAGTTGTCATTAAGCGGTCATGGATCCTCGCATCGGTCGATGCACACAAGAAGCTTGGTATCGAGCCCACGGGCGCGAAACGTATCGGGTTCGACGTTGCTGACAGCGGCAATGACAAATGCGCCACCGTGGCAACGCACGGCTTCCTCACTACCCACGTTGATGAATGGAAAGCCCGAGAGGATGAGCTGCTGAAATCAGCGGGCAGGGTGCATGCCATCGCCCGGCTGCTCGGCGCATCGATCGATTACGACAGCATCGGTGTTGGTGCATTCGCCGGCGCGCATTTTCAGGCGCTCAATATCGAGCACAAGACCAAGATCCAATATTTCCGGTTCAATGCCGGCGGTGCTGTTCTCAATCCGGAGCGGCGCATTGATCCCAAGGATCCGAGGTCTCCGCTGAACAAGGATTTCTATTCGAACATCAAAGCGCAGTCGTGGTGGGAAGTTTCGAGGCGGTTCCGCAATACCTTCAATGCGGTGGAACGAGGAGAGCAGTTCGCGCCTGACGAACTGATCGCGATATCCAGTGAGTGTGATCATCTCGACCAGCTCATCGATGAGCTTTCAACGCCGCGCAAGGACTACGACAACAGCGGCAAATCAAAGGTTGAGAGCAAGAAGGATCTGGACAAGCGGGAAATCCCGTCTCCGAACCTTGCCGACGCTTTCGTCATGGCAAACGGGCCTCGAACAACGCACTCGTTTACTCTGGCGCACATCAGTTAGGACAGTCATGGGAAACGTCATTGCAATGGCTCGCGATAGCCTGATGAGCTTTGTTTCCCGACTGGGGACTGAGCGCGACAAGGCAGCGACTGTTTTCTATACGCAGCCGATCCTGACCGACGAGCAGATTGTTGCGGCTTATCGTGGATCGTGGTTGCCGCGGAAGATCATTGACATTCCGGCCCTCGACAGTTGCCGCAAATGGCGCGACTGGCAGGCCGACGACAAGGTCATTGAGCTGATCGAGAAGGAAGAGAAGCGCCTGAACGTCAAGGGCAAGGTGCTTGAGGCATCGAAGAAGGGCCGGTTGTTTGGCGGCGCTGCCGTTTACATTGGAACCGGAGACAGTGATCCCTCGCAGTCTCTCGATGTTGACCACATCGAACAGGGCGGCATCAAGCACCTGACCGTGCTCACACGGCGTCAGCTCAAGGCTGGTACGATCGACCGCGATCCCGAATCCGAATGGTTCAACCGGCCCGAGAAATACTACCTCACCGGCTTGAACGGAAAGCAGCTCACAATTCATCCCTCGCGCCTGGTGCTGTTCAATGGAGCAATGACGCCGGACGACGACATCAGCGGTGCAACACAAGGCTGGGGCGAAAGCATCCTGACTGCCACGCTAGACGCGATCAAGAATGCCGACAGTACTGCCGGCAATATCGCCAGCCTGATATTCGAAGCCAAGATCGACATCATCAAGATACCGGGCTTCACGGAGAACATCGGCAACAAGGTCTATGAGGATGCCATTCTCAGCCGCTACACGCTGGCCAACACGATCAAGGGTATCAACGGCACACTGCTGCTTGATGCCGAGGAGGAATATGAGAGCAAAAGCGCACAACTCGCTGGTTTAACTGACATTCTCATGGCCTTCATGCAGATCGTTTCAGGTGCCGCTGACATCCCCGTCACGCGTCTCCTCGGCCAGTCTCCGGCCGGGATGAACGCGACCGGCACAAGCGATATGAAGAACTACCACGATCGCGTCCAGTCCATTCAAGAGCTCGAACTTACTCCGGCAATGGCTCGACTGGACGAGTGTATCATCCGCTCGGCGACAGGAACGCGAGACGAAGCGATCTATTACGAATGGGCGCCGCTTGAGCAAATGTCCGAGAAGGAGCGAGCCGATATCTTCAAGACCAAGTCGGATGCTGCTCGCGCTCTGATCGGCTCATCGTCCGGGCAGGAGATTATCACCCGCGAAGCCCTGTCCGACGCGTTGGTCAACACCTTCACAGAAGATGGCAGCTTGCCTGGTCTGGATAGCTTCATCGATGAGTACGGCAAGCTTTCGGAACAAGAGCCGAGTGAGGCTGAGATCATCGCTGCAGCGACCCAAACTCGAAGGTAGCGCTATTTTGGTATCGAAATTGCTTGTCAGTGATGTTTTCGGAGAAATCGCGAAAGCGACCGCGGCACGCAGCTACGGTGGGAGTCGAGTGCAGATGCGATCGACGCGCAGATAGACCGATGTGCGCTATTCCATGACGAACGGGCAGGAAAGGCGAAATGATGGATCTCAGCTTGAACGATATTTACAAATCCATCGGTGCCCTGACTGCTGAGGTGCAGGGCTTGCGCCGGGATATGGAAGCATCCGAGCGCAGAGCTGCACTTGAGAACCGCGAGGCCGACGAAAAGCGAGCAGTTGTGCACCGCCGTATGGATGACATCATCTCGGAGGTGGGTGACATCAAAACCGATATCGCTACGATCACAGAGCAGGTGAAAGACAGCAAAACCGTAACGGATGACGTCAAGAAGTGGAAGGCTATGGGCATCGGTGCCCTAGGTGTCGTCGGCATTGGTGGAACGGCGCTCGGTGTCAGCCTGGCAAGCTATTTTGAATGGCTCGCAAAGTTATTTCACCGGTGAGGCTTGACCCAGACATGTTGGACCGAGAAGAAGCCAAGCCTCAATGCCCGTGTTGCTGACATGCAACTAATGGTTGTGATTAGGACAACCAGTTCAATTAATCTCATGGCGTCACTTGCCTGTTAATCGAATCCCGCCATTGATTGGACAACTAGCGACATTCGCTATCAGGGTATCTTGGGGAATAGCATGGACGACAAGTTTTATACTGCCAAACAGGTCAGAAACAGGCATTTTCTCGCGGGCGTGAGTTGTGCTGCGCTCGTCATCGCTTGCATGCTGTCCACGGAAGTCATGGCCGGGACGTATACAGCCAGCAGCCGTGCGGAGCTAGACGGCGCTATTACGGCTGCAAACGCCGATCCCGATCCGAATGCAACGATCCAGCTTACCGGCAACATCGTATTCGCAGGCGCATCAAGCTTGGTCGTACCCACCAAACCCATCACAATTGACACTCAGGGCTTTACACTTTCCGGTGCAGATGGTTCCGGCGCAGCCGCTGGTACCGGTATAGCGTTGCTGGGTAGCGGAGTCGGCCGCGTTTATACCCTCGTTGGCACTTTTAAGGGTGGCAACGCGGATCTCGGAAGCGGTGGAAGTGGTATTCGAATAACGCAGGGCGCCTCGGTAACCAACGATGGCGTGATTCAGGGCGGAAACAGCCTCGGTGGGTCAGGCGGCCTGGGCCTTGAGCTTGGCGGACCTGGGGGTGTGCCTTCATTGGTCAACAATGGAACGATCCGTGGCGGGAACGGAGCTCTGGCGAATGGCAACGGCATTTTCGTCCGCCGTGGCACCATCATCAATACCGGGACAATCGAGGGCGGCACCGGTGCGTCGGCCATCGTGACCAATTCAACCGCCAGCCTCAATGTCATCAATAGCGGAACCATTCGCGCTGGGGCCGGTCAGGCCAATGCCATTTTGCTTACGCAAGGCGGCGCGAATGGCATCACATTGGAACTGCAAGCAGGTTCGGTCATCGACGGCAATGTCGTCGGCAATTCGACTGTTACAAACGATATCTTGCGGCTGGGTGGAACGGGCACCGACAGCTTTGACGTGTCGACGATCGGCCCGCAATACCAGAACTTCGACACTTTTCAAAAAACCGGCAACGGCACCTGGGCGCTGACCGGCACCGGCACGGCTACGACGAACTGGGACATTCAGGCTGGAACGCTCGCTATCGGCAATGGCGGCACCAGCGGCAGTGTCCTCGGCAGTTTGGCTTTGAACGGCGGAACGCTGGAATTCAACCGATCCGACGTGGTCACCTTCGACAATGTCATCACCGGAACCGGCAATGTAGTCCAGTCCGGCAGTGGCAGGACCATCCTGAATGGCGACTATACCTATAGTGGCCTGACGTCTATTGTTGCCGGCACCTTGGCCATAAACGGTTCAATCACCACTCCGGTCTCCGTGGCGACTGCCGGTACCCTCGGCGGCATTGGCACGATCTTTGGCGATGTGACCAATACAGGTAAGGTTGCTCCCGGCAATTCCATAGGTACGTTGACGGTTGCGGGCAACTATGTCGGCAATGGCGGCCTGCTTGAGATCGAAACCGAGCTTGGCGGCGATGCCTCGCCGACTGACCGGCTGGTGGTTACCGGCGACACCTCCGGCAGCACCGATGTGCGGGTGATCAATGTCGGCGGCACCGGCGCGCAAACGGTTGAAGGCATCAAGATCATCGATATCGGCGGTGCGTCCAACGGCGCCTTCAGCCTGCTCGGCGATTACGTGATCGGTGGCCAGCAGGCGGTTGTTGCCGGGGCTTATGGCTACACCTTGCAGAAGAACGGTGTGAGCACGCCGAGCGACGGCGACTGGTACCTGCGATCGGCCCTTACATCGCCGACCGAACCTGGCGAACCGGGTAAACCCGGCGGTCCACTCTACCAGCCGGGCGTGCCCATCTATGAGGCCTATGCGCAGGTGCTGCAAAGCCTCAACGGTGTCTCGACCTTGCAGCAGCGTGTCGGCAATCGCTATTGGGCCGGGGCAGGCAACGGCGCACTCGCACAAGGCGATGGGCCCGGAACCGTTGAAGCCGCTCCGTTACCCTCGGAAGGTGGTGACATCGTCACCGATGCACGCGGCATCTGGGCCCGCATTGAAGGCGCGCACGGCAAGTTCGAGCCAAGGACTTCAACCAGTGGCGCCGATTACGATATCGATACCTGGGAGCTGGAGTCCGGCATCGATGGCCAGTTCTATGAAAGTAATGCCGGCAAGCTCATTGGTAGCCTCACCGCCCATTACGGCCATGCCTCCGCCGACATTTCCTCGTTCTTCGGCAATGGCTCGATCGACACCGATGGCTATGGTCTTGGCGGCACTTTGACGTGGTATGGGCAGAACGGCTTTTACGTCGACGGGCAGGCGCAGGCGACATGGTATGACAGTGATCTTACCTCAAGTACGCTTGGCACCAGCCTTGCCGATGGCAACAATGACTTCGGCTATGCCTTCAGCCTTGAGACCGGCAAACGGTTCAATCTCAATCAGAACTGGACGCTGACGCCGCAGGCGCAGCTGGCCTATTCTAATGTCGATATCGACAGCTTCACCGATCCATTCGGGGCAGACGTGTCGTTTGGCAGCGGCGACAGCCTCAAGGGCAGGATTGGACTTTCCGCCGATTACCAGAATGCCTGGGAGGATGGTGCCGGCAAGCTGACCCGCACCAATCTCTATGGCATCGCCAACCTTTATTATGAGTTCCTCGACGGCAACGAGACCGATGTCTCCGGTGTGAACTTCGCCACGGCGAATGACCGCACCTGGGGCGGTATCGGCGCGGGCGGCAGCTATAACTGGAATGACGACAAATATTCGCTCTACAGCGAGGTTTCCATCAACACCAGCCTGTCCAACTTTGCCGACAGCTACAGTCTCAATGGGACAGCGGGGTTCAGGGTGAAGTTCTGAAGCTGACCACAAGGGCCCGTGATCCTCACCACTGGTAGGCCATTTTGCGCAATTTCGGATCGTTCCGATTTACCTCAAGATTTAAACTTTGTTGCCGATCGAGCACCAGGCAATTTCACGAATTGACGCTAGACAGTCAAAAAAGATTCTCAGGAGATAAGCATGCAGAGACTTCATTCCGCTTTGGCATCATCGGCCGCACGTTTGCCCATCCTTGCTGCTGTCTTCACCGGAGGCTCATTAATGGCGCCGGCGGTGGCGTTTGCCGATTGCGTCACCCTTGGAGGTGTCATCACTTGCGACACGGCAGCTCCGAATCCTTTTACCAGCACAGTCGGCGCTGGCAATACTGCTGCTGCAGACAACATCACTGTGAATGTTGGTCCTGGAGCCCAGGTTGCTGTGGGCAACTTGAATGCGATCAGCCTGCGAAATAATGCGGTCATCACCATTGCCGGTGGCGGCCTCGTCAGCGCTACGGCAACCTCCACCACGGGCAATTACAATACGGGTGGGAACGCTGTTGAGGTCAACAACAATGGTACGCTGACCATTGAACAGGGTGGCCAGCTGCTTGCTTTGGGGACTCAAGGCAGCGCGGAAGCAGTGAACTTCCAGGGCACTGGCAATGTGCTCACCAACAATGGCACAATCGACGCAAATAATTCTGTCGCTATCTGGTCGCAGAATACGTCCGGTCTGAACACCGTCATCAACAATGAAACCGGCATTATCGAAGCTGGCAACGGAACAACCAGCACGGTCATCGGCGGATCGGGCGCCGGAGCGCTCGACTTCACCAACAGAGGCACAATTCGCGGCAGTATCAATCTCGCCAACGGCAATGATATCCTGCGCCTGTATACAGGATCGACCGTTACCGGCAATTTCAGCGGCGGCGGCGGCACTGATGCGATCTTCCTCAGCGGCGACGGGCAATCGTCCATGGCTGGCAATTTCAACGGGTTTGAAAGCCTGGTCAAAAACGATCTTGGAACATGGACGCTCACAGGCACGATTACCGGTGTCACCGTCGCTACTGTCCAAAACGGCACGCTTGTTCTGACCGGGGCAAACACCAATTACACCGGCCAGGTGATCATCGATCCAGCCGGCACCCTGGAAGCACGTGCGCAGGCTCTGCCAACGCAGCTTCTTCCCGCTAACAATGTCGCCAACATCACCAATAACGGCCTTGTACGGTTTGCGCAGCCCGACAATGGCACCTATGTCGGTCAGATCGTCGGGACCGGTGCCGTCGAAAAGACCGGCGCTGGAACCCTTACGCTTGAACCTTCGGTTGCGGCCGGCAACACCTATTCCGGCGGAACCTTCATCAATGGCGGCGTTGTTGCAGTCGGCGCCGACAATGCGCTGGGCGCTTCGACCGGCGGTGTCAGTTTCAATGGCGGCACCTTGCAATTAAACAGCAGTTTCAACTTGTCGGCGGGTCGCGCGGTGACCCTGAATGTCGGGGGCGGCACGATTAATACGCAGGCCTTCGATTCGACATTGGCACAGGGAGTAACCGGCCCGGGCGGGCTCACCAAAGCCGGAGCCGGGACGCTCACCCTGACAGGCAACAGCGACTATAGTGGTGGAACCGTGATCTCCGCAGGCACCCTCCAGCTCGGAGACAGCGGAACCAGCGGTTCGATCTCAGGGGACGTGTTGAACAACAGTCTCCTCGCCTTCAACCGCTCCGACGCATTTTTGGTGCCCGGAGTCATTTCCGGTTCGGGTGCCGTGGAGCAGAACGGTTCGGGCACCACGATCCTGACCGGCAACAATACCTATAGTGGCGGGACCACCATCAACGCCGGAACCTTGCAGCTGGGCAATGGCGGCACTTCGGGCTCCATCGTCGGAGATGTTGCTAACGACGGCTCCCTTGCTTTCAATCGCTCCGACAGCACGAATTTCGACGGCGTGATATCAAGCGCCGGTAACGTCAGGCAGATCGGCGGCGGCACGACAATCCTGACCGCACAGAACACATATTCAGGTGCAACTACGGTCGAGGCTGGAACGCTCGCTGCTGGGGCGACGAACGTCTTTAGCCCTAACTCCTCGACTTCCGTCCTTACTGGCGGAACCCTCGATGCAGCCGGGTTCGATCAGACCGTGAGTGCGCTTACCAATGCCGGACTGGTCAATGTTGGAGGTGCGCCGGGAACAACACTGACGGTCAGCGGCAACTATGTGGGCGCCGACGGCACTTTGCGGTTGAATACGGCGCTCGGCGATGACGCTTCAACGACCGACAGGCTCGTTGTCCTCGGTGACACGTCAGGATCGACAACGCTTGTCGTGGCCAATGTTGGCGGCAGCGGAGCACCGACAGTGGAAGGGATACGGGTGATCGATGTTGCCGGTTCTTCCGCCGGCAGCTTTGCGCTTGATGGCGACTATGCGTTTGAGGGCGACGAGGCCGTCATTGGCGGCGCCTATGCCTACCGGCTATACAAGAATGGCATCGCTACGCCAACCGATGGTAACTGGTACCTGCGTTCCGCTTTGGTCGATCCTGCGGATCCGACCGCTCCTACAGATCCCACAGATCCGACCGACCCAACAGATCCAACCTCGCCATCTTCGCCGCTCTACCAACCTGGCGTTCCTGTCTATGAGGCGTATGCACAGACATTGCTCGGTCTCAACGGGCTGCCAACACTGCAACAACGTGTTGGGAATCGCTATTGGTCGGGAGCTGGCAATGGAATGCTGTCTCAGGGCGATGGTCCCGGAACAATCGAGCCGGCTCCGCAGCCTTCTGACGGCGGTCCGGCCTTCGTCGAGGGACGCGGCTTGTGGGCGCGCATCGAAGGCGCCCATGGAAACTTTGATCCAAGAACCTCGACGAGTTCCACTGATTACGATTTGGACACATGGAAGATCCAAAGCGGTCTGGATGGGCAACTTTATGAAAGCGAGAGCGGCAAACTCATCGGAGGCATCACCGCGCAGTATGGCAATGCATCCGCGGATGTATCCTCCCTATTCGGCAATGGCGAGGTCGATACCGACGGCTACGGAGTGGGTGCTACGCTGACCTGGTATGGCCAGAATGGCTTTTACCTCGACGGGCAGGCGCAGGCGACATGGTATGAAAGTGACCTGTCTTCCGGCGTTCTTGGTAGTCTCTCGAATGGGAATGACGGTTTCGGCTACGCCTTCAGCCTGGAAACGGGCAAAAGGCTTGCTTTGAACCAGAACTGGACGCTCACCCCGCAAGCCCAGCTCGCATATTCCAATGTAGATTTTGACGCCTTCACCGACCCCTTCGGCGCGGATGTTTCTCTCGGGACTGGTGAGAGCCTCAAGGGTCGTCTCGGACTTTCGGCAGATTATGAAAATGCCTGGGAGGGTGCTTCAGGAAGGACAACCCGCACGCACCTATACGGCATTGCCAATCTTTATTATGAGTTTCTGGACGGGACGGAAGTTGAAGTATCAGGCGTAAACTTTGCCAGCGAGAACGATCGGACCTGGGGCGGTATCGGCACTGGCGGCAGCTATAACTGGAATGACGACAAATATTCGATCTACAGCGAGGTTTCCGTCAACACCAGCCTGTCCAACTTCGCTGACAGCTACAGTCTCAACGGGACTGCGGGATTCAGGGTGAAGTTCTAGGCCAATCAGAGCCCGTCAGCATCACCGTTGGCGGGCGGGAGAAACGGTCGGTGCCTGAGAGCGAATGTGTCAGAACTGGCCTCAGCATCATCAACAGTATTCGAAGCGTCGTCAGGTTCAGAATTTTCGACTGCCTTTTGGGGGTCGTCATTGTTGCTATGCACTATCCACGAATTGCCATCTCGCCTGATGGTATATCGCGGCGCTCGTTCATTCTCGTTTCCCATAATCTCTCCTAAAAGGATGAGGCCTGACGATTTGACGGGGTTAGCTGGCTCCTCGCCAGGCCTCTGTTGGGATGGCCTCCAACGCTTCATAAACTTGCGAACATCACAAACGTTCCGACTATCCAATGCCGGACAAACGGGCGGCTACCGTCGTCTAGGCTTCTTGAGCCAGTGACGCGTTCCTCTACCCTCCCTAAGCTTATGCTGAGGCGAGGAGGGGTGCTCCACGTGCTTCGCCGTTTCGGTAGTTTGGCTGTCCGCGCTGTCGGTAGGCTCCATTGCCTCAAAATATGGGCCGAGGAAATCCATGGGACTAAGGTTCAGGGCTTTGCAGAGATGGACGAGCGTGGCAACGGCGATACGGTTCTCCCCACGTTCGTATTTTTGGATCTGCACGGAAGAAACGCCGATGGGGGTTGCGAGCTGTTGCTGGGTCATGCCGGCCGCGAAGCGGAACTCTCGGAGCCTTTGACCTATTTCTTTATCGATAACTTCAACGCGTGCTCTGGGGGTCAACAGTGTTGGCTCCTGCGAAGTAAGGGATAGCCACCGACTCTACATAACCCGCCTACCATTGCAAAACGTTCTCAGCTATGCCGTGGCGGACAAACGCGCGCCTATCGCCGCTTGGGATTGCTCTTATACCAACGCTCAAGCTTCCCGGTCGGTACCGCCGTGGCGTCGTCTCGACATAAATTCCCGCTTCCTTCGCGGCCTCAACAAACGCCACGCGAGCAACAGCGGCCGAGCATTCGCCAGCGAGACAGTTCAATAGTATCTGACGGGCCAGCCTGGCTTTGGGACCGTCCTCATCAGGCCATTTCTCCAGTATGAATACTGCAGCGTCATAGGCCGAGGTGATGCCTATGGCCTTGCCATTGCGCAGCACTGAGACGATTTTGAACGGCTTGTAGTCTTCCATGATCGCCGAACGGTAGCAGAGCGGCGCATGTTCCGGCATTAATCCCTTAGAGCTACCATGGATTGTGCCCGCAGCAGCGACGGCGGGCACAGTCCTGTCACGGTGTCATTGCGCCAGATATACTACCTTGCGGTCCTTCGTCGTCACGATGATCGGTTGCTTGTCAACATAGACATAGGCGTAATCCGGGCTGTCGGGGATCGGCACCAGCTCGACAGTGTCGGGAACGACGGTGCCAATCGCCACGTCGCCTTCAATGACTATGGGATCCGAGGGGTGAGCGATTACATAATCCCGTGCCGGCTAGGGAACTTCAATGATGACTGCGTCTTGCGCAAAAACGCTGCCTGAGGCTGCTAATGTCAGGGCTGCAAATGCGAACAGAATATGTTTCATGGTTATCTCCCTCTGTTGGCCCCTTCTGGTCATCAGAACTGGCAACAGCAGGTGTTGGTTCCACAGTCACTTTGCGTGATCATTGTTGGCGCTGGACGCCGGGAGACGCGGGGGCTTTTACGCTTGGAACCACTTTAACTGATTAGCGTTGCATCGATTTGAGGAGCATCGTCATGAGTATTCCATCTCCACGATATCGCGACATCTATGACGGCAGGGAAGAAGAATGTTTGGAAGCATTACGAGAGCGATTTTTGGATCAGGTTCCATCCAAGGACATGTTTAATGTTTACCAAGAAGCGCTCACGGCGGGGTGGGGCCTGTTCGAGGTGAGGCGAGCAATCGATGCCTTGGTAGCCGAGAAAGCGCATGAGGCGGGAGCTGATCCCTGTTGAGCCACGCGGCGCTGTGGTTCAATCTATCCGAATGATCTGCCCATCGTGCATTTCGAACACTCCATTATCACCGCCCTGAGTGATGAAATCGGCTTCAAGTTCGCGCCATGTACCTAGATAGGTACCGCACGCGCTGCAATGGATCGGGGTGGTAGAGGTAACGTTCTGGGTAAGTGTTAGATAAATTGTATGGCACTTTGGGCATTCGAGCTTGTTGTCGAGTATCTGGGCCACCGCCGTATCCCCACAAAGTATTTCCAATTTTAATTATATTCTCATTCGACGGGACCGCAAATGGTGGAGTTACTCAACAAAAAGAGTGGGCCCAGATTGCCACGGTTTTGGACGTGATCAATGCTGAGCCCTGTCGAAATAGCATTTTTGGAACTTGTCCAACGCATCTCTCGGCAATAGTAAAACGCGTTTCGTGAGTATTGGTTCCAAAAAGTGAGGCTTGGCCTCAATGCGTTCGGGGGAAGAATACCTTCGACCAAGCCCCTGCTGGCAGGAGAGATGCCAGCAAGATATTTTACTCTCAATTAGTGAGAAATTCCATCAACTGCGGCGCCGGGCGCATACGGCCAAACAACTGGTTATGCAGAGCTACCGGCCCGTTATGACAAACGCCCAATCCGCCAAGCGAACCACCAAGTAAAGTATCAAAAAGACGAGAAAGACCGCGAGGGCGATACCCATGGCTTTTTCCAATTTCGTCTGAGCCTCCTGGCCAACCAAAAGTGAGGCCCGGCGTCTGTGGGCATTATATAGGGCGCCAGACCGCGGCTGACCGAATGTCAGCAAAGCTTATACGTCTACATCCGGCATTTGGTTCCGATGCCATGACTCGTGAGGCTCGGCGCAAGGCATGGCAAACCAGTAAGTTACACCGAGCCTCTGCCGGGGAGTTGTGGGCTCCCGACATTGTTTCCAATGCCTGCAGCCAACACATGTTCCGGGTCTAGATTAAACTAGCTAGACGATGCAGAAGACTGTCAAACGTCCGCAAAAAAAGACGGTGAAGGCCCAGATTGCCAAACGGTTTGATCGTTGACGATACTGAGCCCCTGTCGAGACTGCTTTTTTGGAGGCTTGTCCAACGCTGGTCTCGGCAATAGTAAAACGCGTTTCGGAAGTATGGTTCCGGAAAAGTGAGGCTTGGCCTCAATGCGTTCGGGGGAAGAATACCTTCGACCAAGCCCCTGCTGGCAGGGGGTGCCAGCAAGCCGGTTATTTTACGCTGATTTGACTGGAATTTAAATCAAAATACCGCGCACGAAGGCCTCCTGAAAGGCTCGGCGGAGTTGGTTTGTTGTGGGCTCGCGCCGAGCCTATGCCGATAGCGGCATAATAAAAATATGAAATGATTTCTGACGGATAGCAATAAATCTTGCGTTGCTAAATTGAGTTATGACCAAAGACCCTGAACGAGGCTTGGCCGTCACTCGCTACCAGACGATTGTTTCGACCAAGCCTCTACTGAGGGACACCAGTTTGGGATTTCAACGTCGGATGGTAACCTGGAATTCCGGCGCAAAAATCAAAGTCCGATCTGCCAGTTACTCAGTACAGGGCAGACCGGGGCCCAAGCTGATTTCAGGGTTCAGCCCCGTCAAGCTAACCGGCATCCATAAACAAGGAATGAACCATGAACCGCGCAGCATTCTATGCGGCGTTGCGGAAACGCGACTCCGGTCTCTTTGGCACGTCCTTGTCTCAGTCACAGGTCAATGGTCTCGAACGGCTGCTGAACGTCTGGGCAACGTATTATGCCACCGATCCGATAGAGTTTCTGTCCTACGATCTGGCGACCAGCTACCACGAGACTGGCGCGAAGATGCAGCCCGCTACGGAAAACCTGAACTATTGGCGATGAAGCCAGCGGTGATAGTTGGCGCTTCAGAGGTGAGGCGATGTCCAGAACATGAGATAATAATTGCTTCGTGCCGATCTGCAAGATTACGCCCTGCGCCGCGCGGCTTGCTCTTATACCACCGCTCAAGTTTTCCAGTCGGTGTTGGCCCCGCTGCAGCACTGAGACAATCTGAAATGACTTGTAATCTTCCATAGCCACAAAACGGTATCAGAAAGGCGCGGGTTTCGGCATTATATAAGAACAAGGAAAGCTCCGCTTCCTGGACAGTATTAGGTGGAGATATTACGTGGACATTATTGCAAAAAGGCTGGCAGGCTATCGAAAGATTATAAAAAACCTTGGTGTAAGGGGCTGGGTCAGTCGTAGCTCAGCCCGACGGGCCGCTGCAGGTACAACCTCCCGCTTGGTGAGCAAACATTGCGCCACCCCTCTTTATGTACGTGGAGCGACAAGCGATATCCGTGTATTCGATCAAATCTTCGTAGATTTGGAATACCGATGCCTCGATCAATTGCGTGATGTTTGTACAATTATAGACGCGGGCGCAAATGTCGGCTACTCGTCCGCCTATCTACTGACGCGCTTTCCTGAAGCTTCGATCGTGGCGATCGAACCGGATCCGGACAATTGCAAAGCGCTGGCGCGAAATCTAGCTCCTTACGGATCGCGGGTAGCATTGCATCAGGCGGCGCTTTGGTCAGAACAGGGAACGCTTGATTTTAGCGCAAACACTACAGGACTAGGAAACGAGTGGGCACGGAAGGTCGAAGTCACCAACGGTTTAGGCTCGGTGAAAGCGATGACGATTGATCAGATCATGGCGATGCACGGATTAGATTTTGTAGATATACTTAAAGTGGACATCGAAGGAGCAGAAGAAAAAGTATTCGCAGCACAAGATATTGGGTGGCTCAAGAAGGTAGGGAATATTGTAATTGAGCTTCATGGAGAAAAATGCAGCAACATCTTCATGAAAGCTGTCGTAGACCGGAATTTTGCTATAACGCAATGCGAGGAACTAACTGTCTGCCTTTCCCAAGATTAGGTTCAGGACATCCCTCAGATCCTTCCACCCCTATGTTTGACCAGCTCAGGACAGAAGGCTCTGATAAGTTAGCTTTCTAGCTCTCACCGTCTCCTCTCCCTTGTGCTCGCTGCAGTACCATTCCTGTCCATAGCGCTTTTCGAAGCCGAATGCTCCCCACGACTTGCAACCTTCATGCATGCAGTAATGCTCGAACAGACCAGCCGGCGCCTTCTCCATGTGCTCGGGGTAGGCAGGCTTAGGTGTTTCAGACATCTTTTTTCTTCAATTTTCTCAACACCGTTTCCACGGATAGCAGCACATTTGGATACATCGCCAAGGCGGTTTCATCCGCAACCTCGATCATTGCTGCCAGAACCTCTTCCTTCGTCCATCCCGCCTCAATGGCATCTCCCAACAGTTCAAGCATTCGATCTTCGATTGCCAACCGGCAGTCGCCACGCCGTCTCAGATCGCGGTTGTTCCGTATTGGGGGGAGTATCTGCCGTTTACTCATTTCCCAACCTCCTTCAGTGATCGAGCAATGGCCAAGCCAATACGCTCATAAATGGGAAAATACTCCAGATGGCGCTCATCCCATTCGGCCGGTGATAGGTCGGTGTCGCCGTCAAAAGTCGAACGGTTCTTCAGGTCAAGCAGCAACTCATCAATGTCATTGGACGTTATTTTCTCGCCAGTGGCCATCGCCAGAAATAAATACTTCATCCAATATTGCGTGGCTCTGAGTTCGATCTGCATTTCCTCGAACAATTCCATTGTCATTCTAACTCCGGGACGTCGCCCGATTGAAACAAGATTGTCGGCGGCCCATAGGTGCTAGTGGCAGGATCAGCATCACGACTCCATGCCAAGACGCCAGCGCAGGTTGCGGCCAAGTACCGAGCCATATGAGTGGCTTCTTCCTCGGTGTTGAACTGCATCGGATCATATGCCGGCAGAAGTCGACCACCGTCAGTACGAGTGAATGCAACTACGACGATGAGGCGAGCGGGATTGGCCATCTTGTAAAGATTGCCTTGCTGTTCAGAGCAGCAACGGTTGTTCTTCTGCGTTGTCGCTGTCAAGCACAACCAACGCTTCATCGGGCAGGGGTCTTTGCAGCTTCAATGCTTCCTCTGCCGGCGCATTCATCCAAACGTCAATCTCCTCCGCGGTGCGCAGTATGACAGGCATGGCCTGTTCGTGGATTGGCTTGACGACGGCATTCGGGAATGTCGTCAGAAACGCAAAGATATCGGCCTGTATCGGGCCCTCCTTTTTCTTCCGCACACTGTACCAACTCGTCCAAATTCCCGCGAACCAGAACAGCGGTTTCTCCTCGTTGAGCGCAAACCAGTAGAGCGGCTTTTTCTTGGTCACCGGATCCGGAACCTTGCCGTATTCGGCAAAGCTCGTCACAGGAACAACGCAGCGATTGGCCGGTGCTATCCAAGGCGCCCAATGCGCGGACTTCGGATTGCGGATATTGGTGACGCCGTAGTCGACTTCGCCCTTTAGATACTGTGGCGGTGTCGGCATGCCCCAACGGGCTATTGCCATCTCCCGGTCTCCATTCGCGTCCTTGCGGCCAATTGGGGCGGGATAGTCCGGGAAGACATCCATCTGCGGCGTCAAACGATTGGTTAAATCGTTGATCGGCAAAAATAGTTGCCGCATCGCTTCAAAGGTCGTGGTGGCGTTGTAAAGATTGCACATGGATATCGATGATAATTCATCTTCCCGGCTTCGCAAGAAGCCAGCTGCGGCAACTTCGCGCTCAACCCATCCCCTACCCAAACTCATGGGTAGCCAGCGACCCATCATGCCCGCCCGCTCGCGGTTCGGCGCTGGCTAACCTTTTTGTTCGTACCAGTCATGGTTCGGATCAAGTAAAATACCATCCACATCGACATTCCATTGCTGCTCGGGAATCCCGGAAGCCTTTGCGGCCACCAATGCGTCGATGGCTTGTTGCGTGCGTATCAGTCTGGTAGTCGATGCATCTCGTTCGCCACCTGTGGCTAACTGAGCTTCGCGCCATCGGACCTGTTTCAACATGGCGATCTTGTCGTCAATGTTCATTCTCTTCTCCGTTATGCCGCCAGATAGTTGGCAGGCTGTTTCTTCAACTCGTCGCGAGATTTCAAGGCTTCTTCGGGCCATGGAATGGATCTCCAAAGCTGAGCTAATTCGAGCTGCGTCAAAGTTACGTCAACGCCGTTTCCGCCAGCATCTGGTTCACATCTTCTGCTCGCGAAGGTTTCCCCAGCCACCATCTTCGCCCTTGACGAAATGGGAATATGTTCTCATTTTGTTCTGCATGACTCGAACACTCAGAACTCTCGGTGAAGCAACACGGCATGGGATGCTGGTACGTGTAGCGTGCCGCAGGTGTAAGAAGGTTGGCTTCTTCGTTGCCAGCGATCTGGCGACTGTTAACGGCCACGACCGGACGTTCAAAAGCCTGAAATTCCGCTGCAAGGAATGCAATGTGGTGGACTGCGAGGTCATGCCTTTCGAGGATGACCGGGATCGGGTCCATACCAAACGCGTTATCTGGCGTCCGGTGCAGATGTAAGGCCATGGCAGCGGATGGCGCCACTATTGGTGACATGATCGACCGAGGCCATTCTCTCTGGGCGCATTGCTATTCGCGCGATTGCCACCATTCCAGTCAAATTGACCTGACAGAATTGGCCAGACGGCTCGGCCGCGACCACGCGGCTATGCGCGAAGACCTGGTACCAAAGTTCCGATGCTCGGCCTGTGGGTCAAAGGACGTGGGCATCACTTCGACGCCCTATTGATGCAGCGCATCATATGCTGGTACAAGCTGTCCGTCGTCAGCGCGGCTGAATGCAACAACGACTATGAGGCGGGCGGGAGTCATGGGCACATACTACCACCAGAGCGTAGAATGTCAGTCTGGTGGGCGGTTCTTGCCGGAAAGCAGAGTGGCCACGGTCTGCGATGAGAGTTCCCTGATCAGCTTCTTTTTGATCGCAGTCGAATAGTCGGCATACGTTCGTACATCCATCACGAATGCATTCGCTCCGACGATTACCCTTTTCGTGTAATAGCTGGCGAGGTCGCCCATATCATCGGCTATAACCAGCGCATTGACGGTCGCCCCCATATGTTCGGCACGCAAGCGTGCCTGGGCCAAGGAAGCCACTTGTCGCCGTTTTGGTGCCGTTGTTTCCTTGCCATCGCCTGAGACGTTCACGACAGATCTGGTCGCGCATAATCTGGGGTCAGAAAGCAGGTCCAGCGCGGACCAGATACCGCTGCCAATGTCCGTATTGCCAAAAACAATGCGCTGATTGTTTTCGGTGGCGCGCGCGAAGGGTTCGGCTCCTTTTCCGCCGCTAATGATGAACCAGTCGAGCCTCTGCGCGGCGAACTCACCATCGCCCCAAAAGACGGCCGAAACAGCGACCGTATTGGCGCTCTTGAGTGCGGAGAGAACATCTCTATCCCGGAAAGCACCTGCAATCGCATATTTTTGAAATGCGTATTCTTCGTCACTGATGCTGCCAGATCCGTCCACAGCGAGGACGAGCGCGATGTCAACGCAAGCGCTCGATTGATACGACGTGGCCGCGATCAAAAACGATGCCGAAGCCATGCAAAGCAACGTCTTGCGCATCCAGCCCCCCGAGGTCGTTTACGATGACCTGCAAGGAAGATATCACGTCAGGTGCGCAAACCTTTCACCCAGTCGGGTTAGACCTGTCTACACATATCTCATATGATTGGCCCCCGAACTCACCTGGAGCCAACTTAATGACAGGCCGGGCCAGCCTGTGGAAAGCAGGGATTGTCACAAACTTGGACTCGCGCTCTTAGAAATCATGGGTCAAGTTTTGGGATGTCACTCCGCCACCATGGCAAGAAAGCAATAATGGCCGAGACCTTCGCCGAAAATACGCTCGGGATGGGTGCACGTTGGCGGGGGATCTGTTGTGGACGGATGAGGAAATAGCCCTGGGAAGCGCATTCACGACAGGACTGCACAATGAGCAAGCTTCTGCCACGGGCACCCCTCGCCGACGCCGATACAACAGAAACTTTTCATATCTCTTGTCAGTAACGACAGGCAAAAAAGAGCCGGACTAAAAAGCCCGGCTTATTTCTCCGCGTCTGGGTCGACTTCTAACTGCCTCTGTATGCCGTTTTCTGCTATAATCCACGGCGGAGGAACGGAGGGACAGAACGTGCCCAGTCGTGAGGAGACTATCACGTCTTGCAAGACGCTGATTGATTTGCACTTTCGAAATATCGAGAAATCACAAAGAAGACTTTTTGAATTGCGAACCTCCTTAGGCGCGAGCGCCGGGGATGATATCGCGTTCAATAAATCACTCATTGAAGATGAAATATGGGAAATCCACAAACTGGAGGTGCTGATAAAGCGCCTTGAACAGTCCCAAAGAAACGACGCTCAATTGTTACGCCGCATGGTACGTTTAGGGGGCAGCTTTTGGCTGAACCGGAAAACGCAATAAACGCGTTTGCAGATGTGGAGCTGTGTCATGCCAACATATCGCTTTGAATTTCATGAAGCCCTCAGGACATGTGCCGTGCGGGGCATCAAGCTGGACGACGACGAAACCGCGACTGCCGAAGCTGTGCAGACTGCTGAGGAAATGCTTCTGGATGGCGTCGTGGATGATTTCGATCGCTTCGACTGGGCGATCAAAATCTTCAATCAATCCGACGAAGCGCATGCCGTGGCCGTCATTCGTTTTTCGGACATTGCGGTTTCAAAACACCGGTCTTGACTGAACGTCATTTAGGTCACGCAGATCATACCACAAATGATCTGCACTCAGTCAGGGTGCTGCTTGGGGAGCACGCTGTGAGGTCGCCAATTCCGATCGGCACAGAAAGGGAATTCCTAAGAAACGCTCAGCCGGGCGCTGGCGCGGGCTGTAGGGTATACCCGAGCGACTTTGCCCTTCGTTCGAGATTGGTGAGGACGCGTCGGCGGTAACTCTCTTCGTAATGGGAGGCTCCCGGATCGCTGTATTTCATACCGTGACGCAGCGTATTGTAGAACAAGACGGCGATTTTGCGGGCCGTGGCAGTGACCGCCTTGGCCTTGCCGACACGTGCGGACAGACGCCGAAAGAATGCCCCCAATGCGGTCTCGGTGCGCCCGACCGCAACCGCGGCAAGCCGCAGTAGTGCCGCGGCCCGGCTGCCAGATCGTCGGGTTCGTGAGGACAACACCTTGCCGCCGGAGATCTTGTTGCTTGGTGAGAGGCACAGCCAGGAGGTGAAGTGCTTGGCGTTTGGCCAGGCCGAGAGATTGGTCCCGCACTCTGCAACCAATTTCAGCGCCAGATAAGGCCCGAGTCCGTGAATCTGGGTGACGTCGCAGCCGAGCAATCCGTGCAGGGCGGCGCGAACATCGAAGGCCGGGCCGTTGGATTGCTTCTTCATTGTCCGCACGCAAGGCGGTTTGCCTACAGAGGCGCACGAGGCCTTCCGCAGCCGTTTCAAGACAGCCTCGATGCGCACGTCACAGAGCGCCACTTTGGCTTGGTAGACGTCGTACAACTCCAGCGCCTGGGTCAGGGCAAAGATGTGCTCTTCGCGATCATTGCCGACGAGCGCCTGACGGATCGTCTCCGCAGACGCATGGCAGCGTGGGTCGCGATGGGCCGCCAGCACCATCGGGTCGCGCTCCCCGGCCACAAGCGCCCGGATGATGGCCATGCCGGTCGCGCCGGTGATGTCTGTCACCACGTGGTGGAGTTGCAGATTCATTTGCGTCAGCGCCTTTTGCATGTGCTGGATGTGCGAAGCGGCATAATCCAGCAAGCGTTCGCGCTGGCGCAAATAGGCGCGCATGACTGCAACTTCGCCCTTCAGCCGGAAACTGGCCCTGAGCAATCCATATTCATGCAAACGCTGCAGCCATTGGGCATCGCTGATATCGGTCTTGCGGCCCGGCACATGCTTGGCATCGCGTGCATTGACCAGTATGACCTCGAAGCCACGCTGGTCGAGTATCTCGAAGACCGGGATCCAGTAGACCCCCGTGGACTCCATCGCGACCGTGCGTACGCCGCACTGCGTGAACCAGTCCGCCAACCGATGCAGATCGCCGGTGAAGGTTCCAAAACTGTGTACCGGCTCGGAAACGTGGTCGGGCCCGACTGCGGCTACGTGCATCGTGGCACCGATGTCGATTGCAGCTGCATTTTGGTGTGTAGGGGAAATATCTCGCTTGCTGCGAGACTTCTTTGTTCCAGACATCGCAAGCTCTCCTATCCGATTGTCGAATGGAGGGGCTGGGCTGTGCCAAAAGATCAAATTCCTAACCGGGATCGCCGCGAACGGCGTCACCACTCTCAAGCGCGCAGCAGCCCATGGACCACGTTAGGTAACGGGGTTAGACACCACCAAAATGCCGACGGCCTCTCCTCTCCAGCGCCCACACTAGCACACCGTTTCTATCCCCGCAGGCGGGACACAGGCCCGCGAATGGTTAGGTAGCAAAAACCACCAGATTTGAAATCGTGCCGTAGCCTTGATCGAGCAGATCAGGGGGAGCCGACGTCCCCGTTCGACAAAGTGGAGGATTGTCTGACCGCGGACGTCCCAACTCACTATGCTTCATCCAAACGGGGGACTTCCAATGGCGGGTTACTTCGGCACGGAGATGCAGCAGCGCCTGCAAGCAAAGGCCGAAGCGAGCGTCGATTTCATCAATTCAACGCCCGGCGCGTGCCCCTGCTAGGCATTTCAGCAGGATCGCCTTGCACAACGCAAGCTTTGGCCCGTCTGCATCCTCCGGCCATTGCTCCAGTATGAACTTCGCAGCATCGTAGGCGGAGGTGATGCCGATGCTGGTGCCACCCTGCAGCACTGAGACAATCTGAAATGACTTGTAATCTCCAACATGGCGGCTACAAGCCGAAACATCGGGCTAATTGAGGCGTTCCGACCCGCAACCAGAGAAAACAGCATATGGAATTGGTCCAACATTTGTTGCGCAAGAAATGGAAAGACGTCCTTTACTTCCTTGTCGTATTAACAGTTGGCGCTGTTATCGCCGAGTACTGGCACTCAATTGAGCTTGAGAAGTTGCAATCCAAGCCACATGTGGTTGGCAAAATTCTTGAGGCGTGGACCACGCCGAGTGGAAGATACGGTTCATGGCGAGAAGGTCGCGTGGCGTTCGAAGTGACGGAAAACGGTAAGCAGGTGAACTGCGAGGTTGTAACGCGTATCGGCTTGTCTTGGGAAACGAGCTTGCAGGCGGGTGATGCTATCGATGTCGTTCCGCTTGGAGGCTGCGACTTTCTGATTGATCGCGTTGTGCGGCGCTGGGGAGGGGGCACATGACCCTTGGCGCTTTGCCATCTTTTTGTGCTGGTCCCCGTTCTGCGTACGCGGCTCAGCGCAACTTTTGACGCCTGCCATGGTCGTCGGTTCCGACATTAGTCTTTTCGGGTCACGGCCGGACACCCATGTTGCCTTTAATTTGTGCCAATCGAATAAGCGTAATGAACGCACATGATGAAAACAGGACGATCAAAAACGGCAAGCCAAAATGATAGATATGAGGTTCTTCCAACCTGAGGACGCCTCGCATGCCTTCGACTCCCATGAATGCGAAAAAATGGAATGTGAGTGCCATGATCGAGGCAATAATGGAGAAAACGATGGGTCTGCTATTCACCAGCTCGATGTTGAGCACGTATAATATCAACAGAACGGCAAAGGCGGGGGCTGAAAAGAAAAATGACCCTAAAATTGTGAAGACGATATACCAACCATATATCGGGACGAATGCTATGTTTGCCGCAACCACTCCTGTTATGTAGGACTTCAGGAGAATCGTCACCTGGCGAGCGCTATGTTTGGGTTCCTGTGTTCTTTCCATTCAGCTTTCACCGTCTCGTTTGTGCTCGCCACAATACCATTCCTGGCCATATCGCTTTTCAAAGCCGAAGGCGCCCCACCACTTGCAGTCTGGGTGCATGCAATAGTGTTCGAACAGCCCGGCCGGAGCTTTCTCCATGTGTTCGGGGTAAGCCGGTTTGGGCGGTGTCTCACTCATCAGTTTGTTTCGTCATCGTGACTGGGTTCGGCTATGGTCATGATCGATCACCAGTGTAGGGATCATCATTGGATGGTCCTGTGCCTACGTCTCCGTTGTAAATGATAATTCCATGCTCAAGGCTGGACATCAAATATACCTCACCATAATCGGCGTGATGCCCATGTATTGCCTTATAGGGGTATTCCTCGGACGAGGCAGAGTGCTTGATCGTGATGTCCGTAAACCTGAACTCGTCATTCGGGTCCAGCGGGAATGCGATGGCGAATGATCCTGGTTCCCCGGATTTGTCGGTCAGTTCTTGCTCAACCTTGTACTCGTCATCAGGGGCGAAGTAGGTCAAATTGAAGTTCTTGCCGCGAAATCTTATAGACCATGTCATCGCTAGGTCCTCCACGCTTATAGTAGCAGCGGTTCGTCTTCCTCGGCTTTCGGCTGTGGCAGAACGATCAAGCCATCGTCTGGCAGCGGCCTCTGCAGCTTCAATGCTTCCTCTGCCGGCGCATTCATCCAAACGTCAATTTCCTCTGCGGTGCGCAGTATGACAGGCATGGCCTGTTCGTGGATTGGCTTGACGACGGCATTCGGACAGGTCGTCAGAAACGCAAAGATATCTGCCCGGACGGGCCCTTCCTTCTTCTTCCGTGTGCTGTACCAACTCGTCCAAATTCCCGCAAACCAGAACAGCGGTTTGTCCTCGTTGAGTGCAAACCAGTAGAGCGGCTTTTTCTTGGTCACGGATCCGGAACCTTGCCGTATTCGGCAAAGCTCGTCGCAGGAACAACGCAGCGATTGGCCGGTCCTATCCAAGGCGCCCAATGCGCGGACTTCGGATTGCGGATATTGGTCACGCCGTAGTCGACTTCGCCCTTTAGATACTGCGGCGGTGTCGGCATGCCCCAACGGGCAATCGCCAGTTCACGGTCGCCATTGGCGTCCTTGCGGCCAATTGGGGCGGGATAGTCCGGGAAGACATCCATCTGTGGCGTTAGGCGATTGGTCAGATCGCTGATGGGCAGGAACAACTGCCGCATCGCTTCAAAGGTAGTGGTAGCGTTGTAAAGATTACACATGACGCTCTACCTTGCCCAAACCCTATTGGCGATGTGGACCGAAATAAACCAAAAAACCAAAGCTGAAATGCATCCTGTCATTACTATGACTATCAACGCTGGTATCCAATCGATGCTGAAGAGGGCACAGCCGATTGTGGCAACAAGCGCTCCTATCGCCAAGAACGGAATTGGAGTGTGCCGCTCTCGCTTAGAACAAATTGCCGTAACGATGGCCGCCGGAAGAAATGAAAAAAGTCCGATAAATGATCCCAAGAAAGACACCAGGAACAACATGCTGTCGGGCTCTTCGTCAAAATCGGCGAACATAGCGGGACCCCCCGCAGCCGTGACTAATACAAAACTTGCGAGCATCGAAGCCACGGCCAGACCGATCAGGAAAAAGGCAACGTGGAATAATGTGGTGGTAAGTGCGCCAGACCATCTCCCATTAGTCATCGTTGTGATCTTTTCCCGATACAGGTTGCACATGGCGCGATGATAATTGATCTCGGGTTCTTCGCAAGCTGCCCACTGCGGCATCAATGATCTTGACGAATTGGGATTATGTTCTCATTTTGTTCTCATGACAATCACAATCCGCACATTGGGGCAGGCCGCCAAGTATCGCATGTTTTTGCAGGTATGTTGCCGGAAATGCCAAAAGGAAACGACGTTCTACGCGCCGGACTTGCTCGCTGTATGCAATCCAGAGCGATTCCTGTCGGAGTTGCCTTTCCGCTGTGACCGATGCGGGGCCAAAGCGACCGATGTCATGGCATTCGAAATCAATCGGGATCGATCCAACAAGAAGCAGCTCGTCTGGCGTCCGGTGGAGATGTAGCCATGTCCAGACCTCTCGATACCATAGGCGCACTGATCGATAACCAGCACAACCTTCTTGCTTATTGCATCTCATGTCGCCATTGCGTGAAGCTTGATCTAGAAGCGCTTGCCGTCAAGCTTGGCCGCGATCACGGCAGCATGCACAAGGACCTGGTGCCAAAGCTCAAATGCTCCGAATGCGGATCGAAGGATATCGCATTGATCCTGTCTACCGAGGAGACGGAAAGAATGCATTTGAGCGGGTGAAGCTGCCGACATTCGAGCAGGCGCACATTTAAAGAGTAGTTTCAACTTTTGGCGGTATTGCCGCCCGTTGATGCATACTCACTTTTGAAACGTTTGTTGATTTAAAAGGGCAATCTATCGGCCTGTCACGCCGGAAGTTTAGCCTTCTCATCCCTGGTGGAACCGAACGCCCATGATGGTGTTGATTCATTCGAAATCAAACGTACTCAAAGGGAGGCGATGATGGTTGAGGAATCAATAGCCGAGCCCCGTCGAATGTTAAAAAGCGGTGATTCGGTCAAGATATTGAAACAGGGTGCCAACAGTGCGCAAGATTCCGGTCCAGGTGACTGGGTCCAGGCTAGCGTATCATCGAACTCAGAAATCGCGCTAACAGTTCGATATTCAGATGGATCTCGGGAGGTAGTTCCGTGGTCGTCAGGTAGGATATGTTGCGCCCGCATTTTCCACTTAAACCCGTCATCGACGGGAAGCGGCTGACGGGACCAGGGGGTGGGCAGCAGTTTGGTTGATTCCATGCGCTACACCGTACTGAGGAACATTTTCAACCAAACGCGGTTTGTTGAAAGTCGGAGGTTACCGAATTCTCTGAAACGGGGCCCGACGTCGTCAAGGTTACAACGGCGTCGGGCCTCACCTAAGTGCTAGATCGTGCAAGGATTGCCTTCAGGGAGATACTATCGATCCAATCTGAGGTTGCTGCGATGAACGACAAGCCCGAACGACGGAGATATAAAACGCCACGGTGGATTAAAGTCTGTATTTTCATTAGCGGCGTGGTCATAGCAGTGATCATAGCAAACGTTTTAACTGGGATGTGAGCCTAAGAGCGAGATTGGTTCTTCTCGGCCTCTTCCAAAAGTACAGAAGCTTTTCGAATCTTTCGTCGGTCTCGGGTAGGCTATGCCCGGTTTGCATATTAGCTGAAAAGTCCTTGTGCCGACTGTCGCGCCTGAACACCTCGTCCGGGTTTTGTGTCGTCCTTTTCTTCTTCGTCATCGGTTGCCCCTGCAGACTTTCCAATGAGGCCTGTAAGGTGGAGCGGGTGCGCAGGTCCGCTCATCTAAGGGCACACAGGGAATTTGCGACACGTTCGGCTCAACATTAGTTGTTCATACTGAGGGAGGAACACCAGTTGTGAGAAGATGTTCCATTTATCCGCAACACAATTTGAGTGCGGATCGAGACTCCACTTATCGTCTAGCGAGGCTTGGTGGACTGCCAGCCAAGCCGTCTCTCCCGCCACACACCGGTAAGCAATTCTTCGATTTCCTCCGCGCTGTGCTGCTGGAAACGACCAGCCAGCGTTACCGCCAAGGCGTAACGGTCTATCCGGGCCGGCCTCATCTCCTCAGCCCTGTCGGCTTGACGGTTGATTTCGCGCATGAGTTCCTCGTCGTCATCCATCATGATTTTACCTCGTTAGAACATAGCCTTCTTTACTGGCTCCTCAACGCCAACATGGCGTTTCAGTTGCATCCTCATCACCGGCTCGTCACCATAGTGATCGACTTCACAGCACACCGATTTGCAAGTGATTGATTTTGTTCAGAACGTCCATTCCTGGCACAGGCCTGCATTTGAGCACCGGCGAGGGCTGCCGTTTTCAGAACGAGGTTTTTTTTGTGCGCATTTGGGCCACATATTACGCCAAAGGAATGGTGCGATAAAAGGAAACCCTCAATGTTATCAACGGTGCGGTAAAAAGGATGGTGCGTCTCGACCGCACCGAACTTTTGCCATCTAGGTGTGGCAGAGCCTCTTGTAAGTCCTTGATATCTAGTGATCGACTTCGCTGCCACACCGACTTGCAAACAATTGATTTTGTTCAGAAAGTCCATTCCGGGCGAGGCCTCCATTCACGGAAACCACCCCCTATTGATCTGATATTGTTGTGCTTTCTGTGGACGCAGATCCGCATTCGCGAGAATTATCAACGAATCATAGGGAATATCGCAGTTCAAGCCCGAAGGACTCACGCTTTTGCTCTGAAACCAGGGGTTTCGGTGTTCGGCCTAGCTGGAGCGCCGTTCGGAATAGCGGCGATAGACGCCTTTCCCGGCCTTCTTGGCGATATAGAGCGCGGCGTCGCCGCACCAAAGGAGACTTTCCGGCGTGTCGCCGTCGCGCGGCGCCAAGGCCGCTCCAATCGTGACACTGATTGCGACTGGCTGGGCCCCGCCAAGATCATAGGGCTGCGAAACCGACCCGATGATGCGGTCGGCGACGCTCGCGACTTCGTTGGGGGTCACCTGCAGCAGGACAATCGCAAACTCATCGCCGCCCATGCGATAGACAACATCATTCTTGCGCAAGCAAGATTGCAGGCGATCGGCCACAAGCTTCAGCAAAGTATCGCCTTCAGCGCGACCGTATTGGTCATTGAAGTTCCTGAAGCCGTCGAGATCAATACAAAGAATTGCAAATTGCAGGCGGTCGTCAAAGTCGCTTTGTGCGTAGGATCCGCAAAGACTATCCAGATGTTCCTCAAGCGCGGCCCTATCGGCCAGTCCGGTCAGTTCATCCTGGCTTATAGGGAAATCGTTGAATCCCTTGATCTCAATCATCTGCTTCGCATTCCTGTCGTTCCCTGAACGACTCCATTTACGTCAAGTATAGAATGACAGGTGCAGCCGCCGAGTTCAATCCCAGATTGGACCTACGGTTAAAGGGCATTGCCTGCATCAGATTATCTTGATAATAAAGATATTAGATTGTAAAGATAATATGGCATGGAACAGGGAGTTGCCGCATGTGGACAGGAACCATGATTTTGACAGCTGCCGCCAACGCTTTGGCGGTGATCGGCATTGGGGGAGGGCTCTATGAGTTTCTGGTGGTCGACCCGTACTGGCCGAAGCGCCAGGACCTCATTCAGCCGGCAAAAGGCGGTATTTCGCGAAAGCGGTTCTGGATACCGGCACATGTCCTATTCGAGCTGACATTGCTGCTGGCGTTGATTCTGAGCTGGTCGATCCCTAACGTGCGCTGGTGGCTGTTGGTCGCGGTCGGTAGCCATGCAATCATGCGTATCTGGTCGGCATTCGACTTCATCCCGAAAGCCCTTGCTTTCGAACGCATCGATACTGGCTTCATCGAGAAAGAGGCGCGAAGCTGGATCCTGCGGAGCCGCTTGCGCCTTCCGCTCGACATTGTCACAGCTCTTGCAACATTATGCGCATTCGTGGCGGCTGCGCGGATGAATTAGGGCAAGAGGACTGAATGGCGAAACATCGCAAAAGCGTTGCGGAAGGGGAAACCCTGCACGATCTGGTCGAGCGCGTCGGATTGGAGATCAGGCGCATGGGCGCGCAGAGCGTGATGATGAGCCACGTGATTGCCGCCCGGTTCGGCCTGCACACGACGGATCTCGAATGCCTCGATCTCATCAATATGGGCAAACAGACCACGGCTGGCGAACTGGCAAAGGCGACTGGCCTGACCTCCGGAGCCATGACGGCTTTGCTCGATCGGCTGGAGAAGGCAGGCTACATAAACCGAATCCATGATTCAGCCGACCGGCGCCGCATCCACATCAGTGTCCGTGAAGATGCGATCGAGCCGATCAAGGCCGTTTATGAGCCCATAGGCAGCCAAATGGCGGAACTCTGGTCGAATTTTACAATCGATGAACTCAAGGTGATCGCGCGATTCCTTGAAAGCAGCACCGATCTCGGTATTGCCTGCACCGAGGAAATTCGAAGCGCGACCACACCGGGATCGCCGACCCGCCGGCGCCCGAGAGCGAGTCGTTTGGAGGGGCAGTGACGCGCCAATGACTTGAAGTGGTGCAGGGAGGCCTCATTCAGAAATTATTAAAAGCCGGATGACCCGGTTACGTTAGTCATTCATTGACGCTGATGGAATTTTTTGCCACATCCTCTGATAAATTAGTGCTTCGTTCAGGAGATGGTCACGCACGTGCGGCCATATAGGCGATGGATTTGAATGCCGACCCGACAGGAGCACGTCACGCGCTTGCAAGCGCTTTGCGTTGCAAGTGCCTTGAGGAAAGCTTGTAGACCATGACGCTGAATTTCGAAGACCTGCGGATCAAGATGGTCGACAATCAGTTGCGTACGACTGATGTGACCGACAAACCCTTGCTTCAGGCGTTTCTTGATGTGCCGCGTGAGGCATTCGTGCCGAGCGCACGTATGCCGCTTGCCTATATCGATGACGATGTCCTGGTTTCGACCACGCAGACAGGCGGACGCTATCTGATGCAGCCTTCGCCTTTTGCCAAGCTCCTGCAGCTAGCCAATATCCAGCCGGGCGATGCCGTCCTCGATGTTGGATGCGCGACCGGATATTCCGCAGCGGTCCTCTCGCGAATCGCCGGTTCGGTGGTCGGGATCGAAAGCGAGACGGATCTTGCCGAGCAAGCGCGTTCGATTTTGCCTTCACTCGGGATCGAGAATGTCGAGGTGATCCAGGGCGCGCTCGAAAACGGCGGCCCGTCCAGGGCTCCGTATGATGTAATCATAATTGAGGGTAGCGTTGATCAGGTTCCTGGTACATTATTTGAGCAGTTGAAGGATGGGGGACGACTTGTCGTGGTTGAGGGGTCTGGAAACGCTGGGAAATCAATGATTTACTTGAAAAACGATGGAATCGTTTCAGGGCGCAGCGCTTTCAATTCAGCAGTCAAACCGCTTCCCGGCTTCGAAAAAGTGGCGGAGTTTGAGTTCTAAACCCCGTCACATATGAGACAAAAGTGCAACGGTTGGCCACTTTGTTTGCAGATTGGAAACGTGTCTGTGGTCAACTTGGAAATTGACGGGTATTTAAAAACACACTGTCGAACCGAATGGTTCGGTCGGGGCTATGAGAGAATGAAGGGGTTTATAGTGTTCAAAGCGGGCAAGCGAGTACTAACCGCAGCGCTAATGTCGGCGACGGTACTGACCACTACGCCTTCGATGGCTGAAACGATCTTTGGCGCCATGGCGAAAGCCTACGAAAACAATTCCTCGCTAAATGCGGACCGGGCAGGCGTACGCGTCACCGATGAAGGTGTTGCTGTCGCCAAGTCGGGATATCGTCCGACAGTCAATGCGCAGGCCGATCTGACAGTGCAGAACACACGGCTGGATGGCGGACGTAATGGGACGAGCAAAACAGGCACGTTCGGCATCGTCGTCAATCAGATGCTGTTTGACGGATTCACAACCAAGAACAATGTTGCCGCGGCGAAGACCCAGGTGCTCGCCGCCCGCGAAAACTTGCGCAACAACGAGCAGAACCTGCTCTTCAGTGCAGCGCAGGCATTCATGGATGTCTATCTTAACCGCCAGATCGTCATTTTGCGGCAGAAGAACCTTGAGTTCCTCGACGAGCAGCTGCGCGCAGCCAAGGCGCGATTTGACGTTGGCGAAGGAACGCGCACAGACGTTGCACAGGCCGAGGCTGAAAAAGCTGCGGCGATCGCAACGCTCAACGTCGCCAAGTCCGACGAGAAGACCTCCGAGGCAACTTACATTCAGATTACAGGATCCGCACCGGATCGACTGAAGCCTGCCTCCATGGCAACGAAGTCCTTGCCGCGGTCGATGGATCAGGCATTCAGCATTGCCACCGGTAATCACCCGGCGATACTGGCAACGATATATGCGGTCGATTCGGCCGGATATACGGTGAAGGCGCGCGAGGGCGAACTGCTTCCGCAGATTGACTTGTCTGCCAATATTTCCCGCGACGAGATTTTTTCAGGCTCGGAGCTTTCAACCACGAGCACTGATGCAACGACAGCGTCCGCAGGTATTCAGGTAACAATTCCGATCTACAGTGGCGGCCGGACATCGGCGCTTGTACGCCAGTCCAAGGAAACCTTGGGCCAGCGGCGCATCGAAGTCGATGTGGCACGCGACAGTGTTCGTCAGGCGATCGCACAAGCCTATTCCGAGATGGAATCAGCCAAGGCGTCGATCGTTGCACAGAAATCCGTGGTAGCTGCAGCGCAGCTTGCCCTGAATGGTGTGATCGAGGAACGCAAGGTTGGTCAGCGTACCACGCTCGACGTGTTGAACGCGCAGGCGGACGTTCTGACAGGGCAGATCAATTTGGCGCAGGCCGAACGCGACAGTGTCGTTACCAGCTATGCGGTCCTGTCAGCCGTCGGCCGTCTGACTGCATCGCAGATCGGTCTCCAGGTTGCGGAATACCACCCAGAGGAACATTACGAAGCCGTCAAGGACAAGTGGATTGGCCTGCGCACGCCGGATGGCCGCTGATCGCAGGACGGCTGACGCCGGGTTTTGCGACTGAATGATTTGCCGTCAGGTTTTCGACCCGGCGGCATTTTCATTTTGACCTTGATCGTCTGCCAGAAGGACTCGGTTTAGAAAAGTCTGTGGGTTAGTCGCAAACGCCTGCCCCGGGGATTCTCAAACGCAATACAAGCCTCTACACTCGATACAGATTCGTTGCACCGCACCGAAACAAGATGTAGTAGGCAAGACCATCATGGCACAATCGTCCAGCGTCGCTCGCGAACCCTCCATGGAGGAAATTCTCGCCTCGATTCGCCGCATCATTGAAGAGAGCGACACGGGCCGGCCCGAAGACTCCTTGCCCCAGCCCGTCAACTCCGATGTTGCTCCGCGCCCCGCCGCTTTCGAGGCCCTGCCTGTCGAACAGCATAGCGAGGAAGAGCTGCAACCGCGCGAGGGTATCGCTGTTTCGCAGGCAATTCCACAATCCTACGAAACCGCACTGGGACGCCCGGCGTCTTCGCTGCAGTCGAAGCTGGTAGAGCGCGAAGCCGCGCAGGCCGTGCCTTCGCCCAAGGCGGAAGACCTGACGCAGCCAGTGACTTTCGTGGAAACGTCGGCCGCTGTTCTGCCCGCCAGTTACGCGGAGAGCGATCTGGAGGCCTTTGTGGCGCCGGAAATATCGCCAGAGCCAGAACCCGTCGCAGCAACGCCGGAACAGATCGTCGCTGAGCCGGTGCAGCCGGAAAATGAAGCCGAAGCCGCTGAACCGGCGACAGTCTCGCCAGCGCCGGACACCCAGCAATTGGACGCGAGCGTGGACGATGAGGTGTCGCTTGATCTCGAGCGTGCGCTTGAGCCGATCCTTTCCGAAGCCACAGAGCGTCAGGTGAGTTCAGCCTTCGAGGATTTGTCGTTTGCTGTGCGCAATGAGCAGCGCCGCTCATTCGATGAGATCGCCCAGGAGATCATGCGGCCCTTGCTGCAGGATTGGCTGGACAACAACTTGCCGACGCTGGTCGAGCGCCTCGTGCGCGAAGAGATCGAACGTGTGGCACGAGGCGGGCGGCGATAAGTCGATCCCGCCTGTGTGTCCGGCCGGCTGCCGGCGCTAGCGCCCCTGAATTACCTTCAGGGCGTTGGGTGTAAGGGACCCCTTGTAGACAGAATTGATGTCATCACGGCTGAGTTTCCCACTAGCGACTCCCTGGACAATGCGCTTGCAGAAGGTTGTCGGCACGCTCGCGACTGACGTTCCCGCCAGGGTAGCGAAAGTCTGACGCAGCTCCCGCGACATGCCACCCACTGTTGTGGAGCAATTTGCGATCTCAGCTTTCTGCTGAGCGGGATTTCGCACGCTGGCCTGTACTTGCTTGTAGCGGTTTTCAGACACCGTGCAGCCCAGAAGCATAAGTGCAACAAGGCACGATGCAACGATATGCAAGACTTTCATTCTATTCCCCCAAAAGCGCCATTGTTGCGCGGCTTATTGGTCGAGAGTTCGCGTTGATTCGTCAAGCGGGCACAAAGTGCATTTGACAAGTCATCATTGACTTATTCCCGGCCATTCGGTTTACACCGTAGCCAACCCCTTTCCGCAAAATGACGGACTATTTGTATGCTTGAGAAGACGTATGACGCCGCGGCCGTAGAGCCAGAGATCGCAAAGCGCTGGGACGAAGCCGGAGCCTTCAAGGCGGGTGCCGGTTCGAAGCCGGGCGCCGATCCGTTTGCGATCGTCATTCCGCCGCCAAACGTGACGGGTTCTCTGCATATGGGGCATGCGCTCAACAACACGATCCAGGACATTCTCGTCCGCTTCGAGCGCATGCGTGGCAAGAACGTGCTGTGGCAGCCGGGCATGGACCATGCGGGTATCGCCACGCAGATGGTTGTCGAGCGGCAGTTAATGGAACGCCAGCAGCCGGATCGCCGCGCCATGGGCCGCGAGAAATTCGTCGAGCGCGTCTGGGAATGGAAAAGTGAATCGGGCGGTATCATCGCCGGCCAGTTGAAGCGCCTCGGTGCATCCTGCGACTGGTCGCGCGAGCGCTTTACCATGGATGAGGGGCTGTCGAAGGCTGTTCTGGAAGTCTTCGTAACGCTCTACAAGGAAGGCCTGATCTACAAGGACAAGCGTCTCGTAAACTGGGATCCGAAACTGCTGACCGCCATTTCCGACCTCGAGGTCGAGCAACGCGAGATCAAGGGGCATCTGTGGCATTTCCGCTATCCGCTGGAAAACGTGGCGTTCGATCCGGAAAATCCGCATACCTACATCGTCGTGGCGACGACCCGGCCTGAAACCATGCTGGGCGATACGGGTGTTGCGGTTAATCCCGACGATCCTCGCTATCACGCGCTTATCGACAACAATGTCGTCCTGCCGCTGGTCGGGCGCCACATTCCGATTGTCGCGGATGATTATGCCGATCCGGAGGCCGGTTCCGGTGCGGTCAAGATCACGCCTGCCCATGATTTCAACGATTTCGAGGTCGGCAAGCGTAACGATCTGCGCCAGATCAATATTCTCAACACGGACGCGTCGATTCATCTGCAGGACAATGACGATTTCCTCGAAGGCCTGGAGCCGTCGAGAAATCTCAGTCTGCTGATCCATGTTCTGGACGGCAAGGATCGATTTGCTGCCCGCAAGCTGATCGTCGAGATGATGGAAGAGGGCCGTTACCTCGACAAAATCGAGGATCACACGCATATGGTGCCGCATGGCGACCGCGGCGGTGTGCCGGTCGAACCATACCTTACTGACCAGTGGTATGTGAACGCGGCGGAGCTTGCCAAGCCGGCAATTGCCAGCGTGCGCGAAGGCCGGACCAATTTCGTCCCCAAGAACTGGGAAAAGACCTATTTCGAATGGATGGAGAACATCCAGCCCTGGACGATCTCGCGCCAGCTCTGGTGGGGTCATCAGATCCCGGCGTGGTATGGCCCGGACGGGCAGGTTTTCGTCGAGCGCAGCGAGGAGGAGGCGTTGAGCGCCGCTGTCCAGCATTATCTCGCGCATGAGGGCCCGATGAAGGCACATGTTCAGAACCTGCTTGAGAATCTGAAGCCGGGCGAAATCCTGACCCGCGATGAAGATGTGCTCGATACGTGGTTCTCGTCGGCGCTGTGGCCGTTCTCGACGCTGGGCTGGCCTGACAAGACACCGGAACTCGCCACCTATTACCAGACCGACGTTCTGGTCACCGGCTTTGACATCATCTTCTTCTGGGTTGCCCGGATGATGATGATGGGCCTGCACTTCATGAACGAAGAGCCGTTCCACACGGTTTACGTACATGCACTGGTTCGCGACAAGAACGGCGCCAAGATGTCGAAGTCGAAAGGCAACGTCATCGATCCGCTCGAACTGATCGACGAGTATGGCGCGGACGCGCTGCGCTTCACCCTGGCGATCATGGCGGCCCAGGGACGCGATGTGAAGCTCGACCCGAGCCGGATCGCCGGCTACCGCAATTTCGGCACCAAGCTGTGGAATTCGACACGCTTTGCCGGAATGAACGGTGTGGCGCGCAACCCATCTTTCCGCCCGGAGAATGCCAAGCTCACCGTCAATCGCTGGATCCTGACAGAGCTGACGAATGCGGTGCGTGATGTCACCGACGGTATCACCAGTTATCGGTTCAATGAGGCTGCCGGCGCTGCCTATCGCTTCGTCTGGAACCAGTTCTGCGACTGGTACATCGAACTCTTGAAGCCGGTGTTCAATGGCGAGGATGCGGAGGCAAAGGCGGAAGTTCAGGCCTGCGCCGCCTATGTTCTCGACGAAATTTACAAGCTGCTGCATCCCTTCATGCCATTCATGACGGAAGAGCTGTGGGCGCTTACGGCAGGCGAGGGACAGGCGCGCGAGACGCTGCTGTGCCATGCAGGCTGGCCGGAGCCGGATTTCCTCGATGCCGAAGCTGCAGCCGACATCAATTGGCTGATCGATCTCGTCACCGGTATTCGCTCCGTGCGCGCCGAAATGAATGTGCCGGCATCGGCGGTCGCGCCGCTGGTGGTGATTGGTGCCAACGAGGTGACGAAGGAACGCCTGCAGCGTCACGAGGCGTCGATCAAATGGCGCGCGCGTGTCGAGACAATTACGTTCGCCGACGATGCGCCAAAGGGTTCGGCGCAGTTCGTCATCGGCGAAGCGACCGCGTGCCTGCCGCTCGGCAGCCTGATCGACGTGAATGCCGAAATTGCCCGATTGACCAAGGAAGCCGGCAAGATCGCCGATGAATCGGAGAAGATCGGCAAGAAGCTCAGCAATGAGAAGTTCGTCGCCAATGCGAAACCGGAAATCGTCGAAGCCGAGCGCGAGCGGCTTACCGAGCTTCAGGCCTCGGCCGAAAAAATCGAAACGGCGATCCGCCGGGTGCGCGAAGCAGTTTGAATACCTGCCGCTTCGCTCCGCTTGAGCGAATCCCGGCGCAACCAAATCAGGACTTCCCCTTGCAAAGCATGGGGAAGCTCCCCATTTCGGTCGATGAAAAGCCCCAATTTTGTCATTTTTGAAGGCCGTTGCATTTGAGCAACAACGGGTGTTTTGGCGCAAAAACCACCGATTTTGCCTCTAACCAATTCGGTTTAGTACCAAAAATCCCCGAATTGTGATCGAGAAACTGCGAAATTTTGTCGTTTTGCGATCCTCTGCCTGTTTTTGGAAAAATCAGCCCGCTGCAAACCCGTTGCACGATTGGCGGGCTTTGTTACCTATTACGTATTGGTAACAATTTTGCTGAACTGTTGTGGTGTTCAGGAAGTTTTTCAGACTTTCGGGGGAGAACTAATGTCTAAGGCTATTTCAACGATCTTGGGTGGGGCATTGCTCGTAACGGGCATGGCCTCTGCCGCTCAAGCCGGGGGGCTGGAGCGCGGAGGCTACAACTGGGATTTGCTGTTCGACCCTAGCCGCGTTGCAACGGAAGCGGGCGTAATCTACGTCATGCCTGACCGTAAGTTCAAAAACGCCCGCGATATCAACCCGCTTGACGGGCGTGGCGCTGACGGTATCGGCGGCGGATCAACCTCTGGTCATGAAACGCCAAATTATACAATTCCACGTTTCGGCGCCAAACTCGGCATCACTTCGGACTTGGATTGCTTGGGCTCATATTCTGAACCATGGGGTGTCCACACAAATCCAGGTGCTGATTGGGTGGGTGCAAACCAGAACATCGAGACAAAGATCGACAGCAAGGACTACGGTCTGACCTGCTCGTATAAGTTCGACGTTGGCAAAGGCTATCTCCGTGCAATCGGCGGCGTGTCGTACCAGGAAGTCGAGGGCTTCAAAGAGCGGCTCGTGCTTGGCCAGGTTCTGCAGTCGCCGGCTGCCGCCTTCGGCTTTGACGGCACGGGTAAACTCGCTCTGAAGGGTGACGGATGGGGCTGGCGCATTGGTGCTGCCTACGAGATTCCGGATTACGCGTTCCGGGCAAGCTTTATCTATAACGCCGAGATCGATCTAGGACGGATCAACGGCACGATCGACGTTACAGAAGTCCCTGCCGCTTTTGCTAATCCGCTTTTGCCCTTTGCCGGACGCGTTATCGACGTGTATGGCACAGCAACGATGCCACAATCGGCCGAGTTCCGACTGCAGTCAGGTATCGCTCCCGGCTGGCTCGCTTTCGGCTCGGTCAAATGGGTCGATTGGAGTGTTTTGAACGTTGTGGGCTTCTGCTCCGTGACCGTGGCGAATTGCGTTCCTAGCGCCTATGCCACGTCGCTCGACCTAATGTTCCAGGACGGCTGGACCATCAGCGGTGGTGTTGGCCATAAATTCAACGATCAGTGGAGCGGACAGGTTCAGCTGAGCTGGGATCGCGGCACATCAACGGGCCTGACCACACAGACCGACACCTGGCTGCTTTCGACCGGCGTTGCCTATACGCCTAACGATAAGTTCGAAGTTCGCGTCGGTGGTGCGGTCGGCATGCTGACATCAGGAGAGTATGGCCCTCCACGCAGCTGCCCAAGCAGGTCTGGCATCTGCGGTGGCGATGTTGCCTACGACTTTGGTGACGACTTTGTAGGTGCGCTCTCGCTCTCAGCCAAGCTGAAGTTCTGATCCAAGCCTTTTATATCAGAGAAAAGCCCGGCAACCGCCGGGCTTTTTATTGAGCCGGAACAGGCTGATACGCAGGCCGGTTCCGGCGCAAAATCATTTTTCTGCCGATCAAATTTTGTGACGATTCAGCAACACTTCTGCGCGATGATTTGTGGCGTTGGGGCGGGGGGCAAATTTGCCTACTTTGCGCCACAAACCCGGAGCACCTCGAAAGGGCGGCAACCGCGGTTGGTTGAAGGCATTTGCATGGTGCAGATGTTCCGCGTGGGGAAATGATGGACGCGACTCCTAATTCACAGGCAAACACTTCAAGCCGTCCCATGATGCTTGGCTATCATATGATTTTTGACGTGATGTGTCTGTCCCATGCTCCTGTTTCCGCTGAACCAAGCTCTTTCGCATTGGTTGGCCGCACTATTGCCGGAAAGCGGTCAAATGATTGCTGGAATGATGTGCAAGATTTCAACATTCCGTTGCGAGCTGCCGTGTTGATGCAGTCTGGCGGGAGTTGCACCCAGGTTGCTGGTATGGCGCGCGGCGCTGCCGCGACACAGCTGGTCAGGGTGAAGAAAGAACAGTGCCATGTTCATCGCTGATCGCCTCCTTTCTTCCCTTGTCGGGATCGGCCTTTTGATGGGCGCCATGACGATGCCTTGCTTTGCCTTCGATACCCAGAATGAGGTGAAGGAGG
The DNA here is from genome assembly GCF_002764115.1 of Phyllobacterium zundukense. Taxonomy (NCBI): domain Bacteria; kingdom Pseudomonadati; phylum Pseudomonadota; class Alphaproteobacteria; order Hyphomicrobiales; family Phyllobacteriaceae; genus Phyllobacterium; species Phyllobacterium zundukense. The sequence goes on from NZ_CP017940.1 coordinate 1,522,833, forward strand.
ATTCCAGTCCATTCGCTCTCTTCAAGTTCGGATTCTCTGCATACAAGAATGGCCACAAGGACGAAGCGGTCAAAGCATTGCGTTTTGCCGCCGAGAAGGGGCATCAGGGCGCCAACTGGAAGCTCGCCCGCATGTATGCTGAAGGCGACGGCGTCAAGGAAGATGACTACGAAGCCTACAAGATGTTCGAACAGGTCGTTCAAGAAGGCGCCGACCAGGGCACCGAGAACGAAAGCTATGTCGCCGACGCACTTGTTGCGCTGGCCGGCTACGTGAAACGCGGTATCCCGAACTCGCCAATCAATTCGAATCCGGGAGCGGCGCGCGATCTTTATTTGCAGGCGGCATCGAATTTCGGTGACTCCGATGCGCAGTTCGAGCTTGGCAAGATGTTGATGAAGGGCGAGGGCGGTCAGCCCAATCCCAACCAGGCTGCACGCTGGTTCCGCCTATCGGCGCAGAAGGGGAATGCGGGCGCGCAGGCCATGCTCGGCAATCTTCTATTCCAGGCCGGCAAGACCGTGCGCGGCCTGGCGATGATGACGGCGGCGCTGGAGCACGCCAACAAGCAGGACCGCGTCTGGATCGGCGATATTCAGGAACAGGCGTTTTCCCTGGCCGACGAGGCCGACCGGCGCACCGCAATGGTGCTGGCCGAGGATATCATCAAGACTGGTGATTTCTGAGAGCCGCATGCTCACGTTTGAGCAAAGTCACTCGGCCCAATGGATTAATGGGAATGCTTTGACGGCTTCTTCTCTTTGCCATCATTTCTGGTGATGTATGCAAAAAAAGCAGCAAGGAGCAGGGCTCCAACGGGAGCCATACTTGTCAAAAGCAAATATTCGAGATTGCTCAATTGACCATTCTCCCGAGAAACTGACTTGCTACGTAATGTAATGCACCGCTCAATACGATGCAAATCGCGATTTGCAGTGCAATGATCAACGGTGGCTTATCCGTGCTCGAGAGAACAGGAGAAATCGCGCCGATGACCAATATGGCTATGGCAATGCCATTGAAATAAGTTGCCAATAATTTTGTACGTTCATTGTGAATTGTGCTCATAAAATTCTCACATTATCGATGGGTTAAAAATCGGTAAGTCTTATAAACAGAGATCAAATGACTATTGTTTTATGCAATTGAAATAGCTACGGGCACGTGGTCAGAGGGTTTTTCCCAAGCGCGGACGTGTTTTTCGATGCTGGCGGACTCGAGAAGGTTTGCAGCCTCCGGCGACAGCATCAGGTGGTCGATGCGAATGCCGTTGTTCTTCTGCCAGGCGCCAGCCTGATAATCCCAGAATGTATAGGTCCCTGCCGCATCGGTAACGCTGCGGACGGCGTCGGTGAAGCCGAGATTTTCCAGCCGCCGGAAGGCCTGGCGCGTTTCCGGTTGAAACAGCGCGTCATTGATCCAGACTTCCGGGTTCCTGGCGTCAATAGGCTCGGGAATGACATTGTAGTCGCCCGCCAGGATCAGTGGCTCTTCCAGTGCGAGCCGTTCCTCGGCCCAGCGTTCCAGGCGCGCCATCCAGCCCAATTTGTACGGAAATTTCTCGGTATCGATCGGATTGCCATTGGGCAGATAGAGCGAGACCACGCGAATGGCGCCCTTTTCGGTAGAGAAAACCGCTTCGATAAAGCGAGCCTGCTCGTCGGCATCATCGCCAGGGAGGCCGCGCGTCACCTCTTCAGGTGATTTCTTGGACAGTATGGCAACGCCGTTGAAGCCCTTCTGCCCATGCGTTTCCACATGATAGCCAAGCGCTTCAAGCTCGAAACGCGGAAAGCCATCATCGACAGATTTGATTTCCTGCAGGCAGACGATATCCGGATCGGATTCCCGCAGCCAAGTGGTGAGGACGTCGATTCGGGCTTTGACGCCGTTGATGTTCCAGGTGACGATTTTCATGACGATTCCGCTCTGGTTGCAACGGCGACAGGTTTAAGGGAGGGGTATCAGACGGAAAAGCTGGTTCCGCAACCACAGGAAGAGGTCGCGTTGGGATTGCGGATCTGGAAAGACTGCCCCATCAGGTCATCAACGAAATCAATTTCCGAACCGCCGATATAGGGCAGGGAAATTTGATCAATCAGCACCTTGGCACCGAGTTTCTCAACGACGATATCGTCAGCGTCCTGTACGTCGACCAGATCATACTTGTAGGAAAAGCCCGAGCAGCCGCCACCCTCGACGGAAATGCGCAGGGCGGTTTTTTCCGGGTCGGATTTCAGAATCGCCGAGATACGCTTTGCAGCGGCATCGGAGACAGAAACATTTGCAACTTCGGTCATTTCTTTACGGTCCTTCGCGGATTGCTCCGCTGCGTTCAGCCAGGAACTGACATTGCCATGTCACACCTTGCCATTCATCATACACAATAGCTAAGAATTGGCGACTGCGAAGTCAACGTTGTCCGCAGTCACAAAACCGGAAGGTGTGCATTTCAATCATGTCCATGCAGGGTATCGGTTTCGGTTACAGGGAGAGGGCACCCTATGCCTGCGATCCTCAGCATAGCCGGGGCCGGCTTGTGCCTGAAAGCGAGAGCCCGACGCGCACCGTATTTCAGCGCGACCGCGACCGTATCATCCATTCGACGGCATTCCGGCGGCTGAAGCACAAGACACAGGTGTTCATCGCCCACGAAGGTGACCATTATCGCACCAGACTGACCCATACGATCGAGGTGGCACAGATCGCCCGGGCGCTGGCGCGGTCCATGCGGCTCGATGAGGATCTGGCCGAGGCGATCGCGCTCGTGCATGATTTCGGTCATACGCCGTTCGGTCACACGGGCGAGGATGCGCTGAACGACAAGATGCGGGAATTCGGCGGTTTCGATCACAATGCGCAGTCATTGCGGATCGTGACGAGCCTCGAAAAGCGCTATGCCGAGTTTGACGGGCTGAACCTGACCTGGGAAACCCTGGAAGGGCTGGTCAAGCACAACGGTCCGCTGATCGACGGCGAGGGCAATGGGCTCAAACATCCGGTGCCGGCTGCAATTCTGGAGTACAACGCCCGCAACGATCTGGAATTGGCCAGTTTTGCTTCGCTGGAAGCCCAGTGTGCTGCGATTGCAGATGACATAGCCTACAACGCCCATGATATTGATGATGGATTGCGTTCAGGGCTCTTGTCGCTGGAGGCGCTGGAAGACGTGTCGATCACCGGGGATATTTTGCGCGCGGTCCGGGAAAAGTACCCTGCCCTCGACGATGTGCGAACGTCGCACGAGATCGTCCGCCGACAGATCACGATCATGGTCGAAGACGTTATTCGGGCGGCGCAGGCCAATCTGGACGCGCTCAAGCCACAGACTGTCGGCGATATCCATGGCGCAGGACAAAGCATTGTCGGATTTTCGACGCCGCTGCGCGAACAGGAGAAGCCGCTCAAGGCGTTTCTCTACAAGAACCTCTATTTCCACGAGAGCGTGGTGCGCGTGCGCAAATCTGCCGACAGGATTGTGAAAGAGCTGTTCGATGCCTATCTCGCTGACGAACAGTGCATGCCGGAAGGCTGGCGAGACGGGCAGAACCGGGGCGATTTGACCGCGCAGGCAAGACTCGTGGCGGATTTCCTGGCAGGCATGACCGACACCTATGCTGTGCGCGAACACCGCCGGTTGTTTGACGATACGCCCGAATTGGCTTAAGGCGTGCCCAACTTCGGTTGGTAAACCGATCAATTTATACAAACCCCGAATGAGTATGACGTCATGAATATCTTCGCTGATTTCGACGCGCGGATTAAGAAAGCCCTGCAAGCGCTTGAATTGAAAACAACAGATGGCGCTGAGGTGGATTTGTCACGCGTGGGCGTGGAGCCGCCGCGTGATCCCAGCCATGGCGATATCGCGACGAATGCGGCGATGGTGCTCTCGAAGGCGGTTGGCCAAAATCCACGTGAACTCGCAGTCAAGATTGGTGAGGCGCTGAAAAATGATGCCGATGTGGGTTCTGTCGACGTGGCGGGGCCGGGATTCATCAATCTGCGGTTGAAGGATACCTATTGGCACCGGCAGCTTGCCATCATGCTCGGCTCGGGCCTCAATTACGGCCGGTCGAAGCTCGGCTATGGTCATCGTGTCAATGTGGAATATGTCTCGGCCAATCCTACTGGTCCGATGCATGTCGGCCATTGCCGGGGCGCTGTCGTTGGCGACGCATTGGCAAATCTTCTCAAATTTGCCGGTTATGACGTCGCCAAGGAATATTACATCAATGATGCGGGCGCGCAGATCGATGTGCTGGCGAGTTCCGTGATGTTGCGCTACCGGGAGGCACTGGGCGAGCAGATCGGCGACATTCCTCCAGGACTCTATCCGGGTGATTATCTCGTTCCGGTCGGGCAGGCGCTTGCTAGCGATTTTGGCACGAAGCTTCTGGAAATGCCGGAAGACGAGGCGCTCGCTATCGTCAAGGACCGGACGATCGATGCGATGATGGCAATGATCCGTGAGGATCTGGCTGCCCTCAACGTGCATCACGACGTGTTCTTCTCCGAGCGGACGCTGCATGCGAACAATGCCAAGCTGATCCGGTCGGCGATCAACGACCTGACCTTGAAGGGCCACGTCTACAAGGGCAAGCTGCCACCACCCAAGGGGCAATTGCCGGAAGATTGGGAAGACCGCGAGCAGACCCTGTTCCGGTCAACCGACGTTGGCGACGATATCGACCGGCCATTGGTCAAGTCCGACGGGCAATTCACCTATTTCGCGGCCGATGTCGCCTATTTCAAAGACAAGTACGACCGGCACTTCGATGAGATGATCTATGTGCTTGGTGCCGACCACGGCGGCTATGTCAAGCGCCTCGAATCCCTGGCGCGGGCCGTTTCCGGTGGAACGGCGAAGCTGACAGTGCTGATTTGCCAGCTGGTCAAGCTTTACCGCAATGGTGAGCCCGTACGTATGTCGAAGCGTTCGGGTGAATTCGTCACCTTGCGCGATGTGGTGGAAGAAGTGGGGCGCGATCCCGTCCGGTTCATGATGCTGTACCGGAAGAACGATGCGCCGCTGGATTTCGATTTCGCCAAGGTGACCGAGCATTCCAAGGAAAATCCGGTCTTCTACGTCCAGTACGCTTCGGCACGCTGCCATTCGGTTTTCCGGCAGGCGATGGAGCAGCTTGGCATCGGTGAGGAAGCATTGGCGGCGAGCGCCCAGCATTTTCATCTGCTCGCGGATGAGAGTGAAATTGCGCTTATTCGCAAGCTTGCGGAATACCCGCGGCTCGTCGAAACGGCGGCTCTGCATCAGGAGCCGCACAGGCTCGCTTTCTACCTCTACGACCTTGCAAGTTCCCTGCATACGCAGTGGAATAAAGGAACCGAAAATCCGGACTTACGTTTTATTAAGGTTAACGATCCAAACTTGTCCCAAGCCAGGCTAGGGCTGGTTCAGGTTGTTTCGAAAGTCTTGGCGTCCGGATTGTCTATAATAGGTGCGGATGCCCCGACGGAAATGCGCTAAGGCGTAGAAATCCTGTCAACTTTTGCCCACATTGCGCTGGTATGGCCAATGCGTGACGTTTTTTGACGTCCACAGTTGAGAGTACAGGATTAACGCCATGGCGGACAATTATATTCAGCGTTCTCACCGGCAGGATGATTCGCGACTCGGTAATGACGATCCCCTAATGGAGCTTTCCCGTATCATCGGGACCCCTGAAGAGGAGGAAGCTACAGCCGGCTCCAACGAGGACTTCGTTCTGGATCTCGAACGCGAACTGATGGGGGGCTTCGAAGAGCAAGCCGCACCACAGTCCCGACAGGCAGTTCCTGATGATGAACCAATTGAGGATGATCATTTCGCTGTTGAGGACTTTGAAGCGTCCATTGAGCGCGGCCTGACCGGCATCGAGCCATCTGACGTTCACCAGGCGACCGCTGCGCCCGCTGCGGCTTACGAAGAACCTGATTACGCCGATTACGAGCCCGACACATCCTATGCAGATGGCGAGGCGGGTGAGGGCATTGCCCCTGTAGCTGCGGCCGCAGAGCCAGTCGCTTCGCACTATGAGGCGCGTCCGGCCGTTGCTGCGCCGTCGCTCAGCCTCGAGGACGAGCTGGAGACTCTGCTAGCCGGATCGGCGCAACCTGTCGTGCAGCGCTCGGTCAATGCCTCGTGGGGCTACGGCTCGCAGACGCAGGTTGCGGGTCGCACAGAGCCGGCACCATCGATCAGCCGGACAACGTCCTATCAGCCACCAGCGGCGCCTGAACCCGAAGCCTACCAGGCTGCTCCGGTGCCGGAGCCTGCGGTCTATGAAGCGACGGATGACCAGATCCAAGAGTCCGAGCATGATGATTTCGATGCTGAAGAACTGATGGCAGCATTCGACGATTTCGAAGTAACAGCGGATCATGAAGAAGAACAGGCACCCGTCGCTGACTCTGACGAGCCGGAACCGCCGCGCTACGAGAGCGCCGCACAGTACCAGGTGCCCGTCCAGCAGATCGCAGTGCCGGTCGCGACGTCAATCGCCAGTGCACCGACATTGCCGGAAGTGCACGATCTCGCCGAATATGCCGATGAGCTTGATCGTGCGGCTTCGTCGATCAACGCCGCTCCCGATGTCGATACGATGGCGGTGACCGAAAACCGTGTGGATTATACGGAATCGCTTGATCTTCCGGCGGTGCATTACGAGGACGACGTTCCTCAGCACAATGGTCTCGGTGAGCTTGAAACCGAGTTTGCCGAAGTCTTTGGTTCGATCGAGGCAGAAGATCCGCGTACCGGATATGTCGCTCAGGAAGAGGCCCCCAAGCCCGAGCCCGAAAAGGATGACTATGCGGATATCTTTGCCGATGTGTTCGGCAATGAAGCAGAGCAGGGCCGCTATAATCCGTCCGGTTATGCTGCCGCCGCCGGGGCCGCTGCCGTCGGTATGGCTGCAGCCGGTACCCAGAAAAACCGGTCACAAGCCTACCAGCCTGGTCCCGAAGAGGATACGGATTTCGGCTATGATCCACGGCAGGACGATGTCGACATCGCCGCTTCGTCCTATGGACAGAAGGAGCTGAAGGCCCGGCGCAGCAGCTTGTTTGTACCTGGCGTTGCCGCAGCGGTCGTGCTTGTGGCAGTGGCCGGTGCTGTTGCCTATAAATGGACCGGCAGTTCGGGTGGCGAACCCGTTGTCATCATGGCCGACAAGACACCGATAAAGGTTCAGCCGGAAACGACCAGCACCGCCATTGTTCCCAACCAGGACAAGGCTGTCTACGACAAGAGCGCCACAATCGCTCCGGAAGCACCAAAGCAGGATCAACTCGTGACAACGCGTGAAGATCCCGTCGACCTCGCCCCGGATGAAGATGAGGACGTGGCTGCAACCGATAAGGTCGAGGCCCGGGTTGATCCTGCCAGCGAAGATGTGGCTGCGAATGAACCACCGGCCACCGAGCGCAACAGCGCCATTGCACCGCGCAAGGTTCAGACGATGGTCGTCAAGCCCGACGGAACCATGGTTGCATCCATTCCGCAGGAAGGTGAAGCCTTGAGTACCGGCCCCGCAGCTGCGCCAGTTGACCGCCCTGCAGAACCGGCTCCGGTCAGTGCAAATACGCCTGCGGCTCCAGGAGCAGCTCCTAATGACGAAATTGGCTCGCTCGTTCAGGACAGCCAGCCTGAAGCACCTGCGCAGGCTGCTGCCCCGGCTCTCGCCCCAGTGAAGCCCGCACCAACGGCTCCGGCCGCAGGCAAGCTGCCGGCGAAACCGGTCGAGACAAAGAAAATCACCCAGGAAACGGTTGCCAGCGCTGCGCCGAAAAACATTCCGGTGGTTGAATCCCGTCCTGCCGAGCAGCCTCTCGATATCGTTGACCGGGTGCCGCCAAAGAACGCTGCCGGTCAGCAGGTCGCTTCTGTCGCCCCTGCAGCAGGCAGCTACATGATCCAGATCGCGTCGCAGCCGAATGTCGAAGGCGCACAGAAAACCTACGCTTCCCTGTCGCAGAAATATGCGAGTGTCATCGGCGGCCGCGGCGTTGATATCAAGCAGGCTGAAATCGCCGGCAAGGGCACATTCTTCCGTGTCCGCATCCCTGCCGGTTCCAAGGCCGATGCGATCAACCTTTGCACCAAATACAAGTCCGCCGGTGGTAGCTGCTTCGTTACGCAGTAGAGCCTCAAGGTGCATTCCTGACAAAGGCTCCGCCACTGGCGGGGCCTTTTTCGTTTTCCCCATTCTGTTCTGGTGCTAGCCTAATCCGATAGTGATCCATTTATTTATAGATTTTGCGCACCGCATAACTCGCGCGAGTTGCGATTGTAAAACCCAACTGTTGGGATTATATTGGTTATGGTTGTAATTCACCGTGCACACGGCTTCCGTTTTGTCATTTATACAATCGATCACGAACCGGCACATGTTCATGTTACGGGGGCGGGGCAGGCTTCTTGGAGCTGGCGGTGCCCCTGAGTTGGTTTACAGCATAGGCATCAAGCGCTCCGACATGCGGCGATTGATGTTGGAGGTTGCCGAACATCAAAGCACATTCGTAAAGGTATGGGAGCGCATCCATGGCAAGCTTGACTGACGTGCAATTCGATTTGGCCGAGACCAAGGGACAAGAGCTGCTTTTGACCGGACCTCGGGCATCGCACGGACACTTAGATCCTGTAACCCGCCGGGTGGTCATCGATCTCGTCAATGGTTGCAGTTACGCTTTTCCGGTTCAGTTCGTGCAAGACTTGAAAGATGCGACTGAAGAGAATCTGGCTGATATTCATGTGGATGGAGTTGGCTTTAACCTGCATTGGCCAAAGCTGGAGGTTGACCTTTATGTGCCTGCGCTTGTGGCGGGCATCTTCGGCACACGGGCCTGGATGACGAGCGAACTTGCCCGTATAGCGGGAAAGGTCAGCTCACCAGCGAAATCGGCCGCGGCGAGGGCAAATGGTGCAAAGGGGGGACGTCCGAGGAAAGCGGCGAGCGGCTAATTTCGGCAGCCTTTCGCAAATGTTCAGCGGAGTTGTGGCATACGTGAATTACAGTAGACTCTGCACATGAGCGAATCAAAAGCATGGATTGCCGGAACCACCGGTTTGAAGCTGACCCCTGATGAAATCGCGTTCTTTCGCGATGAGCGGCCCTGGGGTTTTATTCTGTTTGCCCGCAATGTCAGCGAGCCTGCACAGATCGAGGACCTTTGCGCGCATTTGCGCGATCTCGTGGGACGCGACAATGCGCTTGTGCTGATCGACCAGGAGGGCGGGCGTGTGCAGCGGCTGCGTCCGCCGCTCGCACCGGACTATCCCGCCGGATCGGCGCTGGGTGCGCTTTACCGGGAAGATGAGGAAAAAGGACTGCGTGCTGCCTGGCTACTGTCTCGCCTGCATGCCTTCGACCTTTTGAAGCTCGGCATCAATGTCGACTGCCTGCCGGTACTGGACGTACCGGTCGAGGGAGCCAACGACGTGATCGGGACGCGCGCCTACGGCAAGCATCCAGAAATCGTGACGGCGATGGGCGGCGCAGCGGCCGAAGGCCTGCTTGCAGGCGGCATGCTGCCTGTGATCAAGCATATTCCGGGCCATGGCCGTGCGTTCGCAGACACGCACCACGAATTGCCGACAGTCGCGACGCCCCTGGAAGAGCTTGCGGAACATGATTTCGCACCATTCCGTGCCCTGGCACACCTGCCAATGGCCATGAGTGCCCATGTGATCTTCTCGGCCGTCGATCCGAAGAACCCGGCCACGACATCCGGCAAGGTGGTCGAAGAGATCATCCGGGACTATATAGGCTTCGACGGGCTTTTGATGAGCGATGACGTCTCCATGAATGCACTTTCTGGGGATTATTTTGATCGAACCAAAGCAATCTTTGCCGCGGGACTCGATATCGTGCTTCATTGCCATGGCATCATGGAGCAGATGAGGGCGGTCGCATCCTGTACACCTGATCTTGAGGGCAAGGCGCTCGAGCGGGCAACGCGGGCGATCGCCTACAGGAAAGAGCCGGACACCTCGAATGAGGAAGAGCTCCGGGAAGAATTCCAGCGCACTTTCGAGGCGGTGGCATAGAAACGAGAGAGATTTGGCTGCGAGCGAGCAAAAGATAAACGGCAAGAACGCGACGCCCATGGAGGCGCTGTGGGAAAGCACGTCTGATCGCGGCCTCAGCGAGCCCTCACTTGTCATCGATATCAAGGGCTTCGAAGGTCCGCTTGACCTTCTGCTGCATCTTGCGCGTAACCAGCGGGTCGATCTTGCCCGTATTTCCGTGCTTGCACTGGTTGAGCAATACCTGGTGTTCATTCGCCAGGCACAGGCGCTGCGGCTGGAGCTTGCCGCCGATTACCTGGTGATGGCGGCCTGGCTCGCCTATCTGAAATCAAAGCTTCTGATCCCCAAGACACCGGGCGATGAAGGCGAAAGCGGTGAAGAACTTGCGGCAACGCTGCAGTTCAGGCTGAAGCGGCTGGAGGCAATGCGTGACGCGGCGACCAAGCTGATCAATCGCAACCGGCTCGGGCGCGATGTTTTCGCGCGGGGCATGCCCGAGGCAGTGATCGTCGACCAAACCAACACCTATGCCGCCACACTATACGAGTTGCTGACCGCCTATGCCGCGCAGCGCCAGAAACGCGCGACATCGCATGTCCAGATCGCGCGGCGCACCGTCTGGTCGCTGAAGGATGCCCGTACGATCCTGATGCGGCTGGTTGGCGAATTGAAGGACTGGACGGCACTCGACCAGTATCTGCTCGAATTCATCGTTTCGCCGGCGGAAAGAGCAACAGCTATGGCGAGTTCGTTCGCCGCAAGTCTGGAAATGGTCCGGGAAGGCCATCTCGAAATTCGCCAGACTGGCGCGTTCAACCCCATCTATCTTCGCAACAGGCCAGAGGGACGCGTGGAGACGCTGGGTGTGACTATGGAGGAAGTGGTCAATGGCTGACACAGCGCAACACCTCGACCTCGAAGAGGATGAACTGGCGTCGGAAGGCAGCTGGAATTCGCGGTTGCCGGTTTCCGAGGCGCTGCGCATGGCAGAAGCAATTCTGTTCGCCTCGGCCGAACCGGTGACGGAGAAGGCGCTGCAGGAACGCCTGCCATCCGGGGTCGATGTTGCTGCACTGCTCGGCGAGTTGCAGGAGATCTATTCCAAGCGCGGCATCAATCTGCGGCAGGTTGGCGGCGCGTGGGCGTTCCGGACTGCCGCCGATCTGGCTTTCCTGATGAATCGCGAGGCAGTGCAGCAGAAGAAACTGTCACGCGCAGCACTGGAGGTCCTGGCGATCATCGCGTACCACCAGCCGGTAACGCGGGCAGAGCTCGAAGACATTCGCGGCGTCGAGACCTCAAAAGGCACGCTCGATGTGCTCATGGAGACGGGCTGGATCAAGTTCCGGGGGCGTCGCCGCACGCCGGGCCGTCCGATTACCTACGGCACCACCGCTTCTTTCCTCGATCATTTTGGCCTGCAGGAAGTACGCGATCTGCCGGGTATCGACGAATTACGCGGGGCAGGGCTGCTTTCGGCCCGAATGCCGTCGAATTTTGCCATTCCGGTTCCGGCCAACGATCCGGATGAATTGACCGAGGATGAGGATCCGCTGACGGATATTGACCTTGAAGAACTCGGACTGCTCACTCCCCGCATTGACCATGATTGAGACAAGCTTCCGGTTTAATATTTCACATAATGTGGCTTAAAAACCCGTTGCGGAAGAATTTGTGCCGGAGTTTTCACTTCGCACTTGCGCCGCGTTTACATGAATGTGAAACAGCAGAATGCACTTGTGTTTGAAAAGCACGGGGAAAAGGCATAGATGAGCCCAAGCGTTTGGGCGAATGTGAGGATCAAATGGGTAGTTTTTCAATCTGGCACTGGCTTATCGTGCTTGCAGTCGTGCTTCTTCTGTTCGGTCGAGGCAAGATTCCGGAACTCATGGGCGACGTTGCCAAGGGTATCAAGAACTTCAAGAGCGGCATGAGCGACGACGATGCGGCCGCCGCGGATGATTCCAAGACGATTGATAACAAGACAAGCCAGCCGGTGAATTCAGTCAAGGAAAAGACGACAAAGTCTTGAGTGGCAGGATTAGTCTTGTCCTGCGCGCGGTCTCGCTACCGCGTTGTGGCTGGAGCATGATGAATGTTTGAAGTTGGTTGGTCGGAAATCCTGGTGATCGTGATCGTTTTGATCGTGGTGGTTGGTCCTAAGGATTTGCCGAAAATGCTGCGTGCATTTGGCAAGGCGACGACGAAGTTTCGCGCGACCGCCGGAGAATTCCGGCGGCAATTCGACGAAGCCCTCAAGGAGGCGGAACTTGATGACGTTCGCGACATCATCAACGATGCCAAGAGCCTCGATCCGCGCAGCGACATCCGCAAGGTATTCGACCCGGTCAGGACGATCGGCGAGGAAATCCGTTCAAGCCTGAAAGATGCGACATCAACCTCCAAGGAAAATGTCGCGATTCCGGACCCGGAAGCTCCAGGCGCCACGCAGTTGCAGCCGCAAGTAATGGAACCCCTGGCGGCGGCTCCTTCAGATGCGCCGGCTAAACCACCGGCCAAGACTGTGAAGGCGAAAACAGCGCCTGCGGCAATAACGACGGCAGCGGCTCCAAAAGCCGCGTCAAAGAAAAAGGCCGCACCGGCAGTTACTGCCGAGGCCAAGCCGGCCAAGGCACCAGCGAAAAGAACGGCAAAGCCGCGAACAAAGGCTGGCGATACGGGGATACAATCTTGAACAAGATCGACGACGATATTGACAAGAGCTCGGCGCCGCTGATCGAGCATTTGATCGAGCTGCGCCGGCGGCTGATCTGGGCCCTGGTTGCGTTTTTCGTCGCGTTCCTCGGTTGCTTCCATTATGGCAAGCAATTGTTCAACCTGCTGGTGATCCCCTATCAGTGGGCCGTCGGCTGGGCAGGTTTTGATCCGGCCAAGGCGCAGCTGATCTATACGGCGCCGCAGGAGTTCTTCTTCACCCAGGTGAAGGTCGCCATGTTTGGCGGTCTCGTGCTGGCATTCCCGGTGATCGCGTCGCAGATCTACAAATTCGTGGCTCCGGGGCTCTATCGCAATGAGCGCATGGCGTTTCTGCCATTCCTGATTGCATCGCCGATCCTTTTCCTTTTGGGTGGGGCGCTGGTCTACTTCTTCTTCACGCCGATGGTCATGTGGTTCTTCCTCGCCATGCAACAGCAGGGCGTTGCCGGTGAAGTGCAGATTTCGCTGCTGCCGAAGGTTTCCGAATATCTCAGCCTCATCATGACGCTGATCTTCGCCTTTGGGCTGGTTTTCCAGCTGCCGGTGGTCACCACGTTGCTGGCGCGCGTGGGTCTCGTCGGTTACGAAGGGCTCAAGTCCAAACGCAAATATGCGATTGTGATCGCCTTCATCGTGGCGGCTGTCATCACGCCGCCAGACCCGGTGAGCCAGATCGGTCTTGCGCTCCCGACGATCCTTCTCTACGAGATTTCCATCTGGATGGCGCGTCTGGTCGAGAAGAAGCGTGCGGCGGCTGATGCCGAAGCGCAATCGGAGTCCAGCGAAATCTCTTCCTGACGCCTCAGATTTCGCCGGGCGCCTTGCGCCCTTAGTCAACCAATTCACTCCAATACGGCTTTATTCCCATGCTCGATATCAAATGGATCCGCGAGAATCCGCAAGCGCTTGACGCAGCTCTGGCCAAACGGGGCATCGAGCCAGCATCGTCTCGGCTGATCGAGCTGGACGAAAAGCGCCGTCAGCACATTGCCAAGCTCCAGGACGCACAGGAACGCCGCAATGCCGCCTCGAAAGAGATCGGCAAGGCCATGGGCGCCAAAGACCAGGCAACTGCCGATCGCCTCAAGGCGGAAGTGGCAGAGATCAAGCTGTTCCTGCAATCCGCCGAAGAGGAAGAGCGCCAGTTCGATCGCGCGCTGAACGATGCATTGTCGGTTCTGCCGAACCTGCCACTCGACAGCGTGCCGGTCGGCAAGGACGAGGCCGACAATGCCGAAACGCGACGCGTTGGTGATCTGAAGAATTTCGCCTTCGAGCCGAAAGAGCATTTCGAGATAGGCGAAAAGCTCGGCTACATGGACTTCGAACGGGCGGCGAAGCTTTCAGGCAGCCGATTCACTGTTCTGAAGGGTCAGTTGTCCCGGCTGGAACGTGCGCTTGGTCAGTTCATGCTCGACCTGCACACGACCGAGCACGGTTATACCGAGGTCAGCCCGCCGCTGCTGGTCAATGATGACGTGCTTTACGGTACGGGGCAGCTGCCGAAATTCGCCGAAGATTTGTTCCAGACGACCGATGGCCGGTATCTCATTCCGACTGCAGAGGTGCCGTTGACCAATCTGGTGCGTGAGGAAATCCTCGACATTCGCGATCTGCCGATCCGCATGACCGCCTTGACCGCGTGCTTCCGCTCAGAGGCGGGTTCGGCCGGGCGTGACACGCGCGGTATGCTGCGCCAGCACCAGTTCATGAAGGTCGAACTCGTATCGATCACCGATGCCGAGCGTTCGATTGAAGAACATGAGCGGATGACCGGCTGCGCCGAGGAAGTGCTGAAGCGGCTCGACCTGCCATTCCGCACGATGACGCTGTGCACGGGAGACATGGGCTTTGGTGCACAAAAGACCTATGATCTCGAAGTCTGGCTGCCCGGCCAGAAAGCCTATCGCGAAATCTCCAGCTGTTCGGTCTGCGGCGACTTTCAGGCACGCCGGATGAACGCGCGCTACAGGCCCGAGGGCGAGAAGTCGACGCGCTTTGTCCATACGCTGAATGGTTCGGGAGTGGCGGTCGGGCGTGCGCTGATTGCTGTTGTCGAAAATTATCAAAATGAAGATGGCAGTGTCACAGTTCCGGATGCACTCTTGCCCTATATGGGTGGACTGAAACGGATCGAAAAAGCGGCTTAAACTCAGAGGTAGGCGATGCGCATTCTCTTGACCAACGATGATGGTATTCATGCGGAAGGTCTGAGCGTACTCGAACGCATTGCCCGCCAATTGTCCGACGATATCTGGGTGATTGCGCCGGAGACCGATCAGAGCGGCCTGGCGCATTCGCTGACCCTCTCCAACCCGTTGCGGCTGCGTAAGATCGACGAGCGGCATTATGCCGTGCGCGGGACACCAACCGATTGCGTGATCATGGGTGTCAAGCATCTCATGCCCGAGGCTCCCGATCTGATCATCTCGGGTGTCAATTCCGGCTCGAATATGGCTGATGATGTTACCTATTCCGGTACGGTTGCCGGCGCGATCGAGGGCACGCTGCTGGGCATCAAATCCATTGCCCTGTCGCAGGAATACAACCTCGATGGCGGCACCCGCATCCTGCCGTGGGAAGTCGTCGAGGAACGCGCGCCGGCTCTCCTGAAAAAACTGCTCAGCGTGGAACTGGCAAAGGGCGTTCTCGTCAATATCAATTTCCCCAGCTGTGCTGCATCGGAAATTGCGGGCATACGCGTTACGGCGCAGGGCAAGCTCTCGCATGGCCTTGCCATCGAGGAACGCCATGACGGGCGTGGCTTGCCCTACTACTGGTTGCGTTATGGGCGCGGCAAGGATGTGCCTGCCGAGAACAGCGACGTTGCCGCGATCCGCAAGAATTTCATTTCGATCACGCCGTTGCAGCTCGATCTGACAGCGCATGAGATGCGTGCAACATTGGAGGATGCATTCGCATGAAGCCTGCCTTGTCGGACCGGGAAGGGTTTGCCGCTTTTGTCCTTCGCATGCGCTCGCTTGGCCTGACGGATCAGCGTTTGATGAGTGCCTTTGAAGCAACGCCGCGCATGGCCTTCGTCAACGGCAATCTCGGAAATGCGGCCTATGGTGACGGTGCGCTGCCGATCGAATGCGGAGAATTTATCGAGGGGCTGGATCTGCAGGCGCAGCTCATCAAGGCGCTCGATCTGGAACCTGCGCACCGCGTGCTCGAAATCGGAACAGGCACGGGCTTCACGGCTGCGGTCATGGCGCGCCTTTCGGGCCGCGTATTGTCGCTCGAGCGCTACCGCACCCTCGTGGAGCTTGCCCAACAGCGCCTTCAGGCGTTGAAGATCGAAAATACATTCATCAAGCACACGGATGGCAGGAACGGCCTGGTGCATGATGGACCTTTCGACCGCATCATTGTCTGGGGTGCTTTCGAAAGCATGCCGCGCCAGTTCGTCGAACTGCTGTCGTCAAATGGGGTCATGGTGGCGCCGATCGGTCCGCTCGACGGCCGGCAGGTGATTGCACGTCTTTCGAAAATCGGCAGCCGCTTCGAGCGGCAGGACATGATGCCGGTGCGTTTCCTCTCGCTGCTTGAAGGCGTTGCTTCTGCGCTTTGACAGTGGCAACGGTTTAAGAGTTTGGTGAATTTTTTACAAATTTTATTCGCCTTTTAACGGTCGAGTAACATTAACGCGATCTAATGCTCCCAATATTCTTGTATTGAGTACGGGCGGGACATGCGATGCGTTTGAGTACCCTAAACAAAGCGTCACGGCGGCTGGCTCTGAATGCCGCTATTCTCACGGTTGCCGGTATGGCTGCAGGTTGCAGCTCGGGAGTGCAGCGCTTTACCAGCGCCGACTTTAGCTCTGGCTACAGCGATAACCAGCGTTCGATCATGCAGGCCCAGAATACGGGCCCGCAGCCCTATACGCCGCCGGTCGATTCAACCTACACGGCTTCGGTCAATCGCGGTGCTGTCCAGTCCTCTGGCGGTGTTCAGCGCGGCAGCCTGCCGCCTGTAGGCGCCGCAAGTGCTTCGGCGCTTCCACCTGTTTCGTCGCAGCCGTCGCGTCCAGCCCTCGCGCCTGTCGCAAATGCGGCTCCGATGCGGAACCAGCAGCTGGCATCCGCCGAGCCTGTCCAACCGATGAAGGCAGCGCCGCTTGGCACAAATTCCGGTACGTTGAAGACCCCGGATGGCCGCGAAGCAAAAATGCCAGCAAAGCCCGCGCCAGTTCAGGCGCCGTCGAATGACGTTGCCGTCCTGCCGCAGACCCCGCAGGTCAAGGAAAAGCAGGTAGCAGTTTCCACCACGCCGGCGACGGCAAAGAACACGACCCCGCCGAGCAATGGCGGTTCCTACACGGTTCAGAGCGGCGATACCCTGCATGCGATTTCGCGCAAGACCGGCAGCAATGTCGAGGCGATCAAGCAGGCGAACAATATGACCGACGGTACGGTCCGTATCGGGCAGTCGCTGATCATTCCGCCATCCAATGCGGCGCTGGCGCAGAATGTTGCCAACAACATGAAGCCGAAGGGTGGCGTCGATCAGGTCAAGACCGCATCGACACCGCCAGCCGAGCAGCCGAAGGCTGTGGCAAGCGCTGCCACACAGGCGGTTGCAACTCCTGCTGCAACGCAGGCTGACAGTCAGGCCAAACCCTATACGCCGCCACAGGCCAGTGAAAAAGTCATCGACGATGCCGAGAAGGATGTTGCCGCCGCGCCTGCGGGTACGGGTGTCTCGGGAATGCGCTGGCCGGTACGCGGCCGTGTCGTTGCCAATTACGGCAAGGGCAGTGACGGCATCGATATCTCGGTGCCGGAGGGCACGCCGATCAAGGCCGCGGAAAACGGCGTCGTTATCTACTCCGGTGACGGCCTCAAGGAATTCGGCAACACGGTTCTGGTTCGGCACGACAATGGCCTGGTCACCGTTTACGGCAATGCCAGCAAGTTGAATGTTCAGCGTGGTCAGAAGGTCAAGCGCGGCGAAGAACTCGGACGCTCCGGCATGACCGGCAACGCCACGTCGCCGAAGCTGCACTTCGAGGTCCGCAAGAATTCTACGCCTGTCGATCCGGCGAAATATCTCGAATCCTGATCAGGCTGACTTACACGTTCAAAGCCCGCACCTCTCGGCGCGGGCTTTTGCTTTTTGAACCGACATTTGTGCTAGCATTTTGTGCTTGCATATAATATATTTGAACGAGGCTATTTCTATGAACAGCAGACACAGACGGACCTTGGCGGCTGTCTTTGCGGACCCGGTTTCAGGTTCCATTGCATGGTCAGATATTGAAAGTTTGCTGATCAGCGTGGGGGCACGAACGATCGAGGGTAGTGGGTCGCGTGTAAAATTTGAAAAAGATGGAGAAGTGGAAAGCTTTCATCGGCCTCACCCCTCCAAGGAAGCAAAGCGTTACCAGGTGCGTGCGGCTCGGGTCTTTTTGGAGAGAATTGGAATAAAGCCATGAACGTCATGCACTACAAAGACTACACCGCGCGCATCGAATACGACGATGAGGATGAAATTTTCTTCGGCAAAATTGCTGATATCAGCGATGGTGTCGGTTTTCATGCCGATACGGTAGCAGACTTGAAAGTGGCATTTCATGAAGCTGTCGATGACTATATCGAGACATGCACCAAAATCGGCAAGCAGCCCCAAAAGCCATATTCGGGCAAAATGATGTTTCGGGTAAAGCCTGAAATTCACCGCCGAGCGGCGCTTGCTGCAGAGCGAGCCGGCAAGAGCCTCAATCAATGGGCTGAAGAGGCATTGGACAAGGCGGCGGGCTGATCGCCTGCCGGTTGCCTCAGAGCTTCTTGCCGAGACGACCGGCCAGGTCTTGCGTGAATTGCCAGGCGACGCGCCCCGACCGCGAGCCGCGCGTGGTCGACCACTCCAGTGCCTGCGCATGGAGCTGTTCCTTTTTCATGGCAAGGTCAAAATGCGCGGCGTAGCCGTCGATCATCGCCAGATAATCTTCCTGGCTGCATTTGTGGAACCCGAGCCAGAGGCCGAAACGGTCGGACAGCGAGACTTTTTCCTCGACGGCTTCGGACGGGTTGATCGCCGTCGAACGTTCGTTCTCGATCATGTCACGGGGCAGGAGATGGCGGCGGTTCGACGTGGCATAGAAGATCACGTTATCCGGCCGCCCCTCGACGCCACCTTCCAGCGCTGCTTTCAAGGATTTGTAGGAGGTGTCGTCATGATCGAACGACAGATCATCGCAAAACAGGATGAAACGATAGTCGGTATCCTTGATGGCGGCCATCAGGGCAGGGAGGCTGCCGATATCCTCGCGGTGGATCTCGATCAGTTTCAACGGGTGGCTGCCAGCCGGTGCGGCCGTGTTGACCGACGCATGAACCGCCTTGACCAGCGATGATTTTCCCATTCCGCGCGCGCCCCACAGAAGCACATTGTTGGCCTGGAAACCGTCGGCAAAGCGCTTTGTGTTGTCAAAGAGGATGTCGCGAACATTGTCGACGCCGCGGATCAGGGAGATATCGACGCGGTTGACCTTGCTGATCGGATCGAACGCGAGGCGGTCGGGATTCCAGACGAAGCAATCCGCCTCATCCAGCTTGACCGGCTGCGGCTTTGGCGGCGCCATGCGCTCCAGCACTGCAATCAGACGGTCAAGTTTATCTGTCAGCAATTCCTCGGACATTCTCATCAAGCCTTTGTTTTTGTATGCGTGGTGTCACTATCATGTTGACGGTAAATCGAAAAGCGGCACATGCAGCTTTGTACGGTTGCTTTTGCCCGCGCAAACATTGTATTGCGCAGGCTGGTTCATTCAAACTTGGTTCTCTCTGGAGGTTGTCTCTATGTTCGTAACTCCCGCATATGCACAGGCAACGGGTGTCGGTGGCGCACCGGAAATGCTCATGAGCATCCTGCCGTTCATCCTGATCTTCGTGATCATGTATTTCCTGATCATCCGCCCGCAGCGCACAGCGGCGAAGAAGCGCGAAGAGCAACTGAAGAACATCCGCCGTGGCGACACAATTATCACCGGCGGCGGGTTCATTGCCAAGGTGATCAAGGTTTATGAAGATACGGGCGAGCTGGACGTTGAAATCGGCGAGGGGGTCAAGGCGCGCGTGCTCCGCGGCATGGTTGCCGATGTCCGGGTCAAGGGCGAGCCGGTTGCCGACAACAAGAAATAAGGCATAGTTACAGGGCGGCCATGGAGCCGCTCTGTTGATTCTAGCCGCAAAAGGCCGACTGAATGCTCTATTTTAGCCGCTGGAAGACCGTACTCATCTGGGCTGTTGTTCTTGCGGGCGTGATCCTTGCGCTGCCAAATGTCTTCAGCCAGGACCAGCTGGTGAAATTGCCGGACTGGCTGCCGAAGAAGCAACTGGCGCTCGGACTGGATCTTGAGGGCGGATCGCGCCTCCGCTTGCAGGTCGACAAGGATCATCTGGCGGATACAGACGCAACGATAGCAGTCCTGAGCCGTCGTCTGAGCGAACTTGGCTATACGAATCCCAATGTCGAAAGCCAACGAAATGGCCGCGTGCTGGTCGAAGTTCCGGGCCTTTACGATTCACAGCTGCTCAAGGACATATTGAGCCTGACAGGTGAACTCAGCTTCCAGATGGTCGATCCGTCGATGCCGGTGCAGCAGGCCATCGATGGTACGCCGCCAGAAGGCGACGAGGTTGTTTATTCCTTTGATGACCCTCCAGTTGCCTATCTGGTCAAGCAGGAGCCGCTGGTATCCAACCAGAATTTTGTCGATGCGCAGGCCGGCATCGATACGGCGACGCAGCAGCCGGTCATAACCTTCAGGCTGGACAGCATCGGCGCTGACCGGTTTTCAAAGGCGACAAAGGCCGGCGTCGGTCAATCCTTTGCCATTGTTCTTGACAATCAGGTTCTTTCGGCACCGGTGATAAGCGAAGCCATCCCCGGCAATACCGGCCAGATCTCCGGCAATTTCGACCTTTCGGGCGCAAGCAATCTCGCCCTTGTGATGCGGGCTGGCGCCTTGCCGACGGATGTCACGGTGATTGAAGAGCGAACCATCGGAACGGATCTGGGCGCTGCCGCCGTCTCGTCGGGCAAGATCGCAGCGCTTATCGGCGCAGCCTTGGTCATCCTTTTCATGCTCCTGACCTACGGTTTCCTTGGCGTGATCGCCAGTATCGCCCTGGTCGTCAATGTGGTCCTGATCCTGGCGGTCCTGACGCTGTTCGGGGCGCCGCTGACTTTGGCAGGCGTCGCGGGTATCGTGCTGACCATCGGCATGGCGGTGGACTCGAACGTGCTCATTTACGAGCGCATCCGCGAGGACAGGCGTGCCGGCTTTTCCGTCATTCAGGCTATCGATTCCGGCTTTTCCCGGGCACTTGCAACCATTGTCGATGCCAATGTCACAACGTTAATCGCCGCGCTCGTGCTTTTCATCCTCGGGACCGGACCCGTGCACGGCTTCGCGCTGACAGTGACGATCGGTATCGTCACGACGCTGTTCACGACATTCACGCTGACACGCTGGCTGGTATCGCTATGGGTACAGCGTTCGAAACCCAAGGAAGTTCCGGGTGCACCGCTCAGGCTCGTTCCGAACGACACCAAGATACCTTTCATGAAACTGCGTGGCCTGACGCTTGGCTTTTCGGCGCTGTCGAGCATTGCGGCGATCGTGCTGTTCGCCATCGTCGGCATGAATTTCGGCATCGATTTCAAGGGCGGAACGATGATCGAAATGCAGTCGCACGAGGGGGCAATCGATCTCGATGACGTTTACAGCCGGCTCGATGAACTGAATATCGGCGACGTCAAGATCGAACCGTTCAAATCGGAGGATCGCGCGCTGATCACCGTCGGTAGCCAGGGCGAGGGTGAGGATGCCGAGCAGACAGTCGGTGTGAAAATCCGCGGCGAGTTTCAGGACGATTATGACTTCCCACGTATCGATGTGATCGGTCCCGCGGTTTCGAGTGAGCTGTCGCAGGCAGGCGGGCTGGCTGTTGCATTGTCGCTGCTTGCGATTTTCGTCTATGTCTGGCTCCGGTTCGAGTGGCATTTTGCGCTGGGAGCAATTATTGCGACCGTTCACGACGTCCTGCTGCTCCTTGGCATGTTCGTGATCTTCCAGATGGAGTTCAATCTCTGGAGTATCGCTGCCTTGCTGGCGATCGTCGGTTATTCGCTCAACGATACGGTGGTTATCTACGACCGCGTCCGCGAGAACCTGCGGCGGCACGGCAACAGCATGTCCTTGTCGGCGATCCTCGACGCCTCGATCAACCAGACATTGTCGCGCACGATCCTGACGTCGCTTGCCACTTTCCTGGCGCTGATCGTTCTGTATGTTTATGGCGGTGATGACGTGCGGTCGTTTGCGCTCACCATTGCTGTGGGTATTGTCGTCGCAACCTATTCCTCGATCTTCGTGGCCGGTCCACTCCTGATGCTGTTCGGACTGAAGGGACGCGATGTGATCGACGACCAACCACCGGCAGCCGTTTCCGAGCAGAATGGAGCTTAGGGTGGTTAAAGGCATTGAAATCCGCGATGCCCATTTCCCCGGGCGGGCGCCCATCGATGCCTATGGCAATGGCGGCTTTCGCTTTGCGGACATGTCGCATCGCGGTTCCATACTCTGCCTGCCGTCGGGTATTCATGGCTGGGAGCCGAAAACGCTGCCCATTCTGACCGCCGCTGATTTGTCGCTTGTGCTGGAGCAAGCGTCCGACATCGAGATATTGCTGGTCGGGACAGGCACCGAATTACGCCGGCTTCCGCAGGAGCTGCGCGATGTCTTGCGAGCGCATCGCATATCGTCCGATCCGATGAGCACGGGGGCTGCCGTGCGGACCTATAATGTCTTGCTGGCGGAAGACCGCGCCGTCGCCGCGGCGCTGATTGCAGTAGATTAATCTACCGCATCCCTATATCTCAGCCGCATGAACGCCAATGAAACCCACTGCATGCAATTTTTGCGGACCGCCGATCCCGACCGCTATTTGTCGGTGCTGTATGCACCGGAAGACAAGCGCGGCACCTTGGCGGCGCTTTATGCGTTCAATACAGAAATCGCCCGCATCCGCGACCTGATCCATGACCCGCTTCCGGGAGAAGTGCGCTTGCAATGGTGGCGTGATCTGATCAACGGAACCGAACACGGCGCAATCTCTGGTAACCCGGTTGCTGCGGCGCTGCTGGACGCGATCAAAGCCTATGATCTGCCGCGAACGGCATTCGACAATTATTGCGAGGCGCGGATTTTCGACCTCTATGACGATCCGATGCCAAGTCGTAACGACCTTGAAGGCTATTGCGGCGAGACGGCGTCGGCGCTTATCCAGCTGGCATCGCTCATCCTTGATGTGGATGCTGCTCCGGCGCACGCGGATACGGCGGGGCATGCCGGCGTGGCACAGGCCGTTGCCGGGTTGTTGCGGCTTTTACCGTTGCATCGGCGGCGCCGCCAGGTCTACATCCCGGCGGATATTCTCGCCGCTGTCGGCGGCAGTTCCGCTAGCTTGCTGGATGGCTCCGACAAGGCAGCCGCGCAGCGTGCGATCGATGCAATGATCGCACTTGCCGAGGACCATCTTGCCAAGTTCGAAGCGGCTGCAAAATCCCTACCGGCAACGCTACGTCCTGCCTACTTGCCGGCCACGCTCACGCGCACCTATCTGAAGAAGCTGAAAGCCAACGGCTCCAATGCCGCCGACGAGGTAGCCGAGATTTCGCCGCTCCGCCGCCAGTGGGCGATGTTCAGGGCATCAGTGCGGTAGATTTATTCCGCAGCTTCCGCGATAGCAGGCAGACCTAGCCAGGAACGGCAGTCGGTCAGGGCACGTGCACTCATGGCACGTTTCTTGGCGTTGGATTTTTCCTTGCCGCGCAGCCGCTTGCCCTCGGATTTCGGTGCCTCGATGGGCGGGAACAGACCGTAATTGACATTCATCGGCTGGAAGGACCGCTTGCCCGGCTCTTCGTCGGTGACGATGTGGCCACCGGTGATATGCCCGAGCAGCGCGCCGAATGCCGTTGTCAGTGGAGGTGGTGTCACAGCCTGGCCGAGACGTTCCGCAGCGGTAAAGCGCCCGGCAAGCAGGCCAATGGCGGCGGATTCGACGTAGCCTTCGCAGCCGGTAATCTGGCCGGCAAAGCGCAGGCCAGGACGGCTTTTCAATTGCAAGGTCGGATCGAGCAGGAGCGGCGAATTCAGATAGGTATTGCGGTGCAGGCCGCCGAGCCGGGCGAATTCCGCATTTTCCAGGCCCGGAATCATGCGGAAGATATCGGTCTGCGCGCCATATTTCAGCTTTGTCTGGAAGCCGACCATATTGTAGAGCGTGCCGAGCGCATTGTCCTGCCGTAGTTGAACCACGGCATAAGCCTTGACGGTCGGATTGTGTTCGTTGGTCAGCCCCATCGGCTTCATCGGGCCATGCCGCAGGGTTTCCGAGCCGCGCTCAGCCATCACCTCGATCGGCAGGCAGCCATCGAAGTAGGGCGTGCCTTCCCATTCCTTGAATTCGGTCTTGTCGCCCGCGATCAGCGCTTGAACGAAGGTCTCGTACTGCTCCTTCGTCATGGGGCAGTTGATATAGTCCTTGCCGTTGCCGCCCGGGCCGACCTTGTCGTAGCGCGACTGGAACCAGCAGACATTCATGTCGATGGAATCGAAATGTACGATTGGCGCGATTGCGTCGAAGAAGGCGAGGGCGTCGGCGCTGGTTTCCCTGCCAATGGCTTCGGCGAGCGAGGGCGCGGTCAGCGGGCCGGTGGCGATAATAGCCTTGTCCCAGCCTGCCGGTGGCAGGCCGGTGATTTCCTCACGCTCGATGGTGATCAGCGGGTGGGCTTCAAGCTTTGCCGTCACTGTTTGAGCGAAACCATCGCGGTCGACGGCAAGTGCGCTGCCGGCCGGCACCTGATGGGCGTCGGCGGAGGCCATGATCAGCGAGTTGGCGAGACGCATTTCCGCATGCAGTACGCCGACCGCATTGGTCTGGGCATCGTCCGAACGGAATGAATTGGAACAGACGAGTTCCGCGAGATCCTGCGTCTTGTGCGCATCGGTGCCGCGAACGGGGCGCATTTCATGCAGGATGACGGGAATACCAGCCTCTGCTAGCTGCCAAGAGGCTTCGGAACCGGCGAGACCGCCGCCAATGATGTGTACAGGTTTGTTCGACATAGGCTTCCAATAAACTCTTTGACGCCGTGCTTCAATGTGCAAAAGCCGCCGCAGACGCGCTACAGCGGCTCTTTTGTCTTCAAGCCTGGTTCAGGCGCTGGCCTTGTCGAGTTCGGCGATATCGTCCTTGTCGAGCTCAAGCGACGCAGCCTTGATCAGGCTGTCCAGCTGTTCCAGCGAGGTCGCGCTGGCGATCGGTGCCGTGACACCTTCGCGCTGGATGATCCACGCCAGCGCCACTTCGGCCTGCTTCACCTTGTGCCTGGCAGATACTGCGTCGAGCGCAGCCAGAATGCCATAGCCGCGCGGGTTGAGATAATCCTTTACCCCGCCGCCGCGCGCACTTTTGCCGAGATCGGCTTCGCTGCGGTATTTACCGGAGAGAAAGCCCCGGGCGAGGCTGAAATAGGTGATGACGCCAATATCTTCCGCCATGCACAGATCGCGCAGTTTGCCGTCATAGCTCTTGCGGTCATAGAGATTGTATTCCGGCTGCAGCACGTCATAGCGTGGCAACCCCTCTGCCTTGGACACATCCAGCGCCGCGCGCAGCTGATCCGCATCGAGATTGGAGGCGCCGACCGATTGGATCTTGCCGGCCTTGAGCAGCTTTTCATAGGCGCCGAGGGTTTCCTCGTAGGGTGTATCGGGATCAGGCCAATGCGACAGGTAAAGATCGATCGCATCGACCTGGAGCCGCGTCAATGAGGCTTCCACCGCCTTGGCGATATAGGCGGCGGAAAGGTCTTTCTTGCCCTGACCCATATCCGAGCCAACCTTGGTGATGATCACCACCTTGTCGCGCGCATTGCGCGATTTAATCCATTCGCCAATGATCCTCTCGGATTCGCCGCCCTCGTTTCCTGGTACCCAGCGGGAATATGCGTCGGCCGTATCGATGGCGTTGAAGCCGGCATCGACGAAACGGTCGAGCAGATCGAATGAAGTCTTCTTGTCGGCGGTCCAGCCGAAGACATTTCCGCCAAAAACCAATGGCGCGATGGATAGGCCGGTGCGGCCAAGGCGACGTTTTTGCATGGAACGTACTCCCGGGGGATATGAGGTGGGATTTGCATGTAGGGCTGGGCGGAGGACGTTTCCACCCCGGCACCCAATCATATCCAGAAACCATAAGATTTAAATTCGGTAGGCTTCAGCGATAGCCCTTGCTAGGATTGTCCCATGCGCATGACTGGATCGAGACGTACTCTGCCGCTGCTCCTTTTCGCTATTCTGTGCGGCACTGCGTCAGTGGCGCAAGCGCAAAGCTTTCGCATCTGCCACGGTTATGGCTGCAATTTTCAAACGCAGGTGACGTTGACCGGGGCGGATCGTTCCAGGATCGTCTCCATCATGGCAGGTGGGCGCAAATCCGCCGAAGCGGAACGGGCCGCCGTCCGGCGCGCCGTGCAGGTCTTCGAACGCCGCAGCACACAGGTTATTGGCGTTGTCGACCGGCCGAAGATGGAATTTGGCGAAGGACGCCAGAGAGGCCAGATGGATTGCGTCGATGAATCGACCAATACCGACCATTTCCTGCGCTATCTGCAGAGTGCCGGCTTGTTGCACCATCATAAAGTTGCGAGCCGGGATTCGCGCGGCAGTTTCTTCGACGGCCGCTACCCGCATTTCACTGCCGTCCTGAAAGATGGCTCGGGTACGCTGTGGGCCGTTGACTCCTGGTACGAACCCGGGGGCGGTCAACCGGATATCATGCGTTTGGCGGAATGGAAGGGAAGGGGCTACGGCGGACGCCGTTAAGTCTGCTCCAGAAACAACAACACCCACCGCGGGAGGAGGTGCGGTGGGTGCCGTTTTGTAAAGGCCAGCTGGGAGGAGGAGTGCCAGCCTTCGATCGCGGGAGCTCTGGGAGGAGGATGAGCCCCGGCGATATTCTGTTATGCGATTAGCGTACTGCGGACTTCTTGGCGACGAACGGGATGTCCGAACGGGCAATGCCCAGATCGCTGAGTTCGCGGGTCGATAGACGGTTCAGCTCGGAAACCGTGTCACGATAACGGCGCCAGTTGCTGTAAGAGCGGATAAGGTTCATTTCAATCACCATTTCGGTTCGTTGTTAGGTTGATCACTCTTGATCGTTGAGTGGAAGATAGTGGATGACTCTCGAAAGTTGCAGAGCCAAGTTTGCAGGTCAGCTATGCAATTGTTGCATTGCAACATTAATCGATTTTAATTGTTGCGTCGCACAATCGTCATTTTTGCGGCGATTGGCCGAATCGAGCCATAATTGCGTTTTTGCTGTCTCTGGCGTTAGCTGCGGACAGACAAGCGATTCAGGAGCGGCCCGTGGCGATTTCCTTCGGCGTAAGAAAACATATTGCGCGGTGGCAGCAGGATGGTTTGATCGATGATGCCATCGCCGAGCGTCTGCGCAAGGATATCGACGACAGAGGTTCCGGCTTCGGCCTTGGCGGCATTCTCGCGCTCCTTGGTGCCGTTCTTCTTGGCGCGGCCATCGCTTCGCTCATCGCTGCCAATTGGGAGGCGATGCCGCGCCTTCTCCGCGTTGGCCTCATCATGTCCGTACTGTTTATCGGCTATGTCGGCGGGGCATGGCGGGAAAGCCGCGGCGACACGGTCTTCAGCCAGGCGCTCTATCTGACAGCGGCAATTACCTTCGGTGCCGGAATTGCTCTTGTCGGCCAGATGTATCATCTGTCGGGCGATGCCTCGGACGCTGCACTGCTCTGGGTGGCCGGCACCATGGTTGCTGCGCTGTTCCTGCGCTCGCCCGTGCTGGTTTCGGCGAGTGTCGCCATAACCGGCTTCTATCTGTTCTGTTCGCTCGAACCCGCCACATCGGAGCGCCTCAGCTATCTCTGGCTGGTGCCGATCCTGCTCTTCATCTGTGGCGGTTTGGTCTGGTTCACCAAGGGGAAGGCCGCCCGGCATCTCATTGCGCTGTTGCTGATCATCTATGTCTTTACCGTCAGGTTCGACCTCGACCGGAGCTGGATATTGTGGGTGGCCGCGATTCTCGGCGGTGCGCTCTTCCTGGCGGATGCATTGCGCAATGGTGCATTGGAACAGCTGACAGGCTGGGCCGAGGCAATCGGCGCCTATGGTTTCATGATGCTGATCCTGGCGCTGATTTTCTTCCAGTTTGACCAGTTCAGCGATGGCGTCGGCAATCAGGTTATCATCGGCTTTGCCGTTCTTGGCTGTTCGATTGCAGGTCTTGCACTCTCTGGCCACCGCAATCTGGCGGTGCGCTGGAGTGCCTACACGGTCTTCTCCCTGGAAGTCCTTTATCTTGCCTTCCAGACCATAGGCACACTGATCGGCACGGCAAGCTTCTTCCTCAGTGCGGGCGTGCTCGTGCTGCTGCTCGCCGCCTTCGTCATCCGAATGGAGCGGCGGCTTCAGAAAAAGAGTCCGAAAACAGAGGTAACGGCATGACTTTGAAGATCAATCGCTTCCTCTGGCTTGGCGCTGCTGTGGCGCTTCTGCAGTCCGGCGCGCTTTACGCCATGGTCGCACAGCATGCCTCCATCCTGCGCAATGGCACCGATATCACGCTGCTGACAGAGCCGGTCGATCCGCACGACCTGCTGCGCGGCGATTATGTGACGCTCGGTTATGGCATTTCCAACATCGAGGCTGGCAAGGTCAGTGGAACGCCACCAGTCGCGGACGGGCTGGCCGATATTTATGTGACGGTGAAGCAGGGCGACGACGGTGCCTGGACTTTCGGCAGCGCCTCCTGGCAGAAACGCGAGGATTTGCAGGCGGGCGAGATCCAGTTGCGCGGCCGCACCGCAAGCTTCCCCAACGCTGCCGTCTACCATGAGCTTCGCGTCACTTATGGCATCGAGCGCTATTATGTGCCTGAAGGTCAGGGAAGGGCGATCGAAGACCAGCAGCGGGAGCGCAAGATCGAGGCTGTGATTGCCGTTTCACCCACCGGCGACGCGCAGATCCGCGCGCTGAAGGACGACGGTAATGTGCTCTATGAAGAGCCGATCTACTGACCAGCTATATCCGCGTCGATGGCAGCAAATATTGCTGTCTGATGTCCGCCTTTTTCCTTTGACCCTTGGAGAGAGGGTGATATAGAGACCGGCGCTTGGGGTGCAGTCACGCCTCCATCTGCGGATATGGCGAAATTGGTAGACGCACCAGATTTAGGTTCTGGCGGGAGACCGTGGGGGTTCGAGTCCCTCTATCCGCACCATAATTTTTTCGATATTCCATTGTTTTCTTTGCATTTTTTGATGCGACCGCCGAGTTGCGTCCCGCTGTCGATCCACCCTCGATTTCAGCGAAGCTTCGAGCGCGGTAAGTCGGGTGCTGACTAAGCGTGTTCAAACGCCACTCATAGATACACCTCGCTCGACGAAACGTAGTCAGTTCCTCAGAAGCGAAGTCCTTGGCTATTTTGGCAAAAACTACGTCCAAATGCTCTCCGGAGTCAGAATGTCAAACGGGACGATCCTCTGTTCGATTGATGCGGCATCCCTACGCTCAATCAAGCGCAGCATGACATCAATCAGTTCCTGCGGCATCTTATCAATAGGGTGGCAAAGCGATGCGGTGATCAAGCCTTCGCTCAATCCCTTGCGAGTTTCGGGGCCGATGTCGGAGCAGACGACCCGGATCATGCGCTGCCTGTCCAGCGGCAATTCTCGCAAAGCGCGCAAGACGCCGGAAATTCCGCCGCCGTTTACGAAAATACCTCTAAGGTCGGGCTCTTCTTCGATCAGGCGGCGAACAATGGCGTAGGCATTGTCGGGTACCTCGTGAGTGAGCTGCGTTTCGCTAATACTAAAAGCGGAGGCATGCTCGCGCATATAGGAGCGAAAACTGGCATCTGCGATATCCTGGCACTGGTAGCGATTGCTGCCGACAAGAGGGAAGACCTTCCCCGGACCATCCGCCGTCTGACTGATAAACCACGCCGCCGTGCGTCCCCTCTTCCAGTTGTCCGTCCCGACGAATCCTGCACGGCTCGCGGCCGATAAATCGGTCACGTACGCCACAACGGGAATGCCCCTGCCGCGCAATTCGTCGATTGCCTGGCTGACAAGCGGATGATCGGCAGTCACAACGGCAATGGCGTCCGAGGTCTGTCCCATCCTCAGCAGATTGGCTGACACCGCTTCGGGGGAAAGGTCATCTTCGAAGACAACATTAGGCTCGATCACCGCATCGGCTCGTCGCATCGAGGCCGACATCAATGCTTCTGCCCACATCTGATAAAGCGGTCGGTGAGACTGCTGCATCAGGAATCCCAGGTTTCGATGCGGGAGGTTCTCGCGTTTACGCTGCCGCAGGGCGCCCAAGCCATAGAAACCGATCTCATTGGCGGCATCCAGAATGCGGTCTACCGTTTCCGGTCGAACCGTTCCCGTCCCGTGCAGAAGCCTGTTTACCGTCGAGAGGCTGACATCTGCGGTCTTCGCCAAATCAGAGATGGTTGGCCTGTTCATTCAGAAGTTCCGTTTGTTTCATTTGTGAATGGCATGCTTTGGAATGAAATGCTCCTCAGTCAGCCAAGATGGTTCCATTCTGGCATTCCAAACGCTACAGATCAATACGCAATTACTGCAGCCATCGAGGGATGGAATTGGGAGGAGAGTTTGATGAAACATATGAAGCACTTTTGTGCAGCATTGCTTGCGACCACTATTGTGTCCTTCGCCGCTCCGGCGGCATTTGCGGCAAACATCGCCGTCGTCGGGGGGAAGACGGACGACGAATTTTGGAACCGTATCAAGAAGGGCGTTGATGACGCCCGCCTCGTCGTTGAGAAGAACGGCGGCCAGGTCAGCTATCTCCAGCTCCAGACCTATGACAATCTTGGTCCGGATGCCGCGCAGCTCGTGCGCACCGCCATCAGCCAAGGCGTGGAGGGTATCGTCGTTCCGAACTGGGTCCCAGAGGCGGAAGACGAGGCGATCAAGGCCGCAATCGACGCCGGGATCAAGGTTATCCTCATGAATGCGGGTAGCATCGAAAAAGCCCGTGAACTCGGCGCAATCAATTATGTTGGCTCAGACGAATTCGTCGCGGGCAAGGCAGGCGGCGAATACCTTGGCTCGAAAGGCGCGAAGAATGTCATTTGTGTCAACACTGTTCCAGGCGCGGCCAATCTGGAGGCGCGATGCAAGGGCGTCATCGACGGCATTACCGCGAAAGGTGGCAAGGGAAAGCAGCTGCCGCTGCCGGCGACCAGCTTCGGCGACCAGACGGCTATTGCTGAAGCAGTGAAGGCCACGCTGCTGCAGGATGATACCATCGATGGCGTGATTAATGTCAGCGCGACTGATGCAGATGCGGCCGCAAGCGGCATCAGCCAGGCGGGCAAGGTTGGAAAGCTTGTCCATGGCACTTTCGACCTGAATGCCTCAGGGCTGGCGCGTATCAAGGATGGATCCCAGACCTTTGCAATCGACCAGCAGCCCTATCTGCAATCGTTGCTTGGCGTGACGCTCCTTGCCTCCACCATCGACTACGGTACGGCCCTCCCGACTGCTCCGGTTCTGACCGGTCCCGGCATTGTTGATGCGTCAAACATCGATGCCACCTTGGCCGGCGTAGAAAAGGGCGCTCGGTAAGCAAATCCTCCGGTTCGGTCCGTAGCGGGGCTATGGACCGGCCTTATCAGGTGTCCGGCCACACGCGTTCAACCGCGTAAAGAGTCGAGCCCAAAAACGGGATCTCTCCTATGAACAACTTTTCCTTCGGAAATCTTTTCCGCCGACCCGAGGCGGGAGCCTTTCTCGGACTGATCGGTGTCCTTGTCTTTTTTGTCGTGTTCGGGAGTACGAAGTTTCTTGAACCAGCCGGTGCTGCGAGCTGGCTGAACGTTGCGGCCAACCTCGGCATCGTTGCGCTGCCCATCGGACTTTTGATGATCGCCGGTGAGCTCGACATTTCGATTGGCGCGATGATTCCCGCAGGCTCCATGATGGTCGCCGTGCTTTCGGGACATTACGATTTTCCAATCTGGATCGGAATGCTGGGCTCCATCTTGCTCGGCCTCGTCGTCGGCCTTATCAATGGCATTCTAGTCGTCCGCACAGCGGTCCCATCGCTGATTGTCACGCTCGGCACACTGTTTGCCGTCCAGGGCCTGACCTTAGGATTTTCGGTTCTTGTAACCGGCACCACAAGCGTTGCATTGACTGCGGATCCTTGGGCCAAGTTTGTCTTCGGTCAGTTCCTTGGGGGATCGTTTCAAGTCATCATCCTGTGGTGGTTTGCCATAACGGCCCTGTTCATCTTCTTCATCCACTATTCCCCATATGGAAACTGGATCTTTGCAATGGGCGGCGACAAGATCAGCGCCCGCAATGCTGGCATTCCGACAAGCCGATTGACCATTGCCCTGTTCGTGCTCTCAGCTGTCAGTGCCTCATTCGTTGGGATGTGCCAGGCGATCCTGTTCAACTCCGCCCAGGTCTCCGGTGGCATGACCTTCATCTTCAACTCGATCATCTCGGTTGTCGTCGGTGGTGTTCTGCTTACGGGCGGCTTCGGCTCAGTAATCGGAATATTCTTCGGCACAATCACCTTCGCCATCGTCAATCAGGGCATCTATTTCACGACGTTCGATCGTAACTGGTCGAGCCTGATCATCGGCATCATGCTGCTGCTGGCTGTCCTGATGAACAACACCTTCCGCAACATGGCGCTGGCCTACAGGCCGAAGAAGAAGTGAGGGATACGCGATGACCACTCCAATTTTGGAATTACGCCACGTCGACAAGTCCTTCGGCCCGATCGATGTGCTTCACGATATCTCTCTCAAGGTGCATGCAGGTGAGGTGCTCTGCCTTCTCGGTGATAATGGCGCAGGCAAATCAACGCTGATCAAGGCCATGGCTGGCGTCTTCAAGCCCAGTTCCGGCGAGCTGCTGATGGATGGCAAACCCGTCGAGTTTCGCGGCCCGCGCGATGCCCAGGAGGCCGGGATTTCGACGGTGCATCAGTTCGGCGGCACTTTCCCGCTTATGTCGATCGGCCGATCCTTTTTCATCGGTGTCGAGCCGACCAAAGGCTTCGGCCCGTTCAAGATTTACGACCGGAAAAAGGCCAACGAGATTGCCGTCAAGGCTGTGCAGGAATTCGGCATCACCCGCATAGATGACGGCGACCGGCTGATCGGCGGTTTGTCGGGTGGCGAGCGCCAATCGCTGGCAATCGCCCGGGCCGTACACTTCGGAGCCAGGGTACTGATCCTTGATGAGCCTACCGCGGCACTTGGTGTCAAGGAAGCGGCACACGTCCTGCGGATCGTGCTGGAGGCACGTCGGCGTGGCCTCGCTGTGATCTTTATCACCCATCAGGTGACGCATGCGATGACCGTCGGCGACCATTTTGCGGTGCTGATCCGTGGCGCGGTTGCCGCCGATTTCCGCAAAGGCGAAAGGTCCCGCGAAGAAATCACCGATCTGATGGCAGGCGGCGAAGCCATGGCGGAACTCGAGGCTGAGATCGAAGGCCATCTCACAGCACAACACAATCCTCCCGCGGCTTGAAAGCCGAACCTGCCCCGGCCGCTACCGGCCGGGGCTTCTTTAACAACCGCCGACACTCGGAGTAATACATATGAAGATCGCTCTCGACCCGTTCATGCATCGCCATTTGAGCCTTGAGCAACTGCCTGCCAAGGTGAAAGAACTCGGCTACGACTGGATTGAACTTTCTCCTCGCGGAGACTTCCTTGAGTGGTTCAAGGCGCCCCGCGTGTTTCCTGATCGAATCAAATCGTTCAAGCGTGCACTGAAGGATGCAAACGTCGGAATTGCTTCTATCCTGCCGATGTATCGCTGGGCCTCCAACGACGAGGCCGAGCGGCAAGCCGCCGTCAAGCACTGGAAGCGTGCCATCGAGATCGCGGTCGAGATGGAAGTGGATGTGATGAACTCGGAATTCGGCCGCGGACCGCATCCCGACAAGGGATCCTGCTACTGCTGTCACACCGGCAGCATGATCGAGACCTGTGAGGATGCATGGTGGCGCTCGATGGAAGAGCTGGTGCCAATCTTCGAGAGGGAAGGCATCAACCTTCATGTCGAGCCACATCCCGAAGACTGGTGCGAGACACTGCAACCCGCCGTGGACATCATCCGCACGGTGAACTCTAAGAACGTCAAGTTCCTTTATTGCGCTCCTCATACTTTCTACTTCGGCGACGATACGAAAGCGATGCTGCGGGAATGTGCTGATGTGCTGGCTCATGTTCATGTTGGCGATACGTTCAATCACAAGGCCAGTTCGGGCTTGCGTTACATTCTCAATCCGCCGGGCACGCAGGCGCGCGTCCATCAGCATCTTAATATCGGCCAGGGCGAAGTGCCGTGGGACGATTTCTTCGGCACACTCGCCGAGGTGGGCTTTGACGGAATCATGACGGCCTGCGTCTTCGCTTGGGAGGACAAGGCCGACCATTCGGGCACGTTCATGCGCTCCGAGATGCAGCGTTACGTCGACAAATACTGGAAGAAATAGGCCAGAGTGGCCGGTGCGCGGAAGCAACCGCACAGGCAAGTTTTAACGAGACAGCTTACGTGGGCGACGGGAACCGTCCCGCCGCGGGGCGGAGCCTTGGCAAACCAAAGCCGGCACAAGGCCGGAGGAGAACAGACATGATAAATGGCGAACGACTGATAGAACGGCCTCTGCGCTGGGGTATGGTCGGTGGTGGACGCACCGGTCAAGTGGGCTACAAGCATCGGACCGGAGCTTTGCGCGACGGGACCTACAAGCTCATCTGCGGGGCCTTCGATCTTGACGCCGCGCGTGGCCGCGACTTTGGCGTCAAACTCGGTGTCGAGGCTAATCGCTGCTATGCCGATTACAAGGAACTGATCGCCGGGGAGACAGCGCGTGAGGACGGTGTCGAAGTCGTCTCGATTGCCACGCCAAACTTCACACACTACGAAATCACCAAGGCTTGCCTTGAAGCCGGCCTCCATGTGATCTGCGAGAAGCCGCTATTCTTTACCGTTGAGGAATGCGACGAAGTTGCGAAACTGGCCGAGGAAAAAGGCCTGATCGTCGGGGTAACCTATGGTTTCACCGGCCATCCGCTGGTTCATCAGATGGCAGCCATGGTGAAGAAAGGCATGCTCGGCGATATCCGCATCGTCGACATGCAGTATACCCATGGTTTCAATGCTGGCGACGACGTTGGCGCGGGCGAGGCTCTAAAATGGCGTACCAATCCGAAGACCGCTGGCCCGACTTTCGTTCTCGGCGACATCGGCACGCATCTCTATTACCTCTCCGAAGTCGTTCTGCCGCATCTGAAGATCGAAAGGCTGCTTTGCGACCGTAAGGCCTTCATTCCGACCCGTGCACCGCTCGAGGACCACGCAACAGTTCTGATGCATTATGACAACGGAGCTCGTGGTCGCCTGTGGGTTTCGTCTGTCAATGCCGGCAATATGGGTTCGCAGCGCTATCGTTTCGTTGGCTCAAAGGCTTCCATCGAATGGTCCGACGCGCATCCTGACCAGCTGATCTACGAAGTTCAGGGTGAACCAAACCGCATCCTGCATCACGGCATGCCCTATCTTGAAGAGGAAAGCCTTGCCGTTGACCGCATGGGTGCGCTGCATACGGAAGGTCTCGGCGATAGCTGGTCGAATATCTATCTCTGGATCGCACAGGCGATCGACGCGAAAAATCGCGACGACGAAGCCTTCCTGAAGACGCACCACTACCCCGGCATCAAGGCGGGCACCGAGGGTGTGCGCTGGTTGGAAAACTGCGTCCGTTCGGCCGACGCAGGCTCCGCCTGGGTCGATTTCAAGTGACAAAAGAAAGGCGCGTCGCTGCCCACGTCATCGAGCGCCCCGACAATCTCTACTCCGGAAAGATAGTACAATGAAACTTTCGATTTGCACCGACGTGATGGGCGACCTGTCATTCACCGATATGCTCGACAAATGTGTAAAGCTCGGTGTTGAAGGCATCGAAATGACTGGTGGCGGCTGGTCCCGCGCGCCGCATTTCCGCGCTGACGAGCTTCTGGCCGACAAGGGGCTCTTGAAAACCAAACTCAAGGAAATCGAAGCGCGCGGTCTGGAGATCGCGGCACTGAATTGCTCCGCCAATCCCCTCGATCCCGGCGACATGGGCAAGCGCCATCGCAAGGAGATGGAACAAACTATCCGCCTCGCTGGCGAGATTGGGATTAAAACCATCGTGACGATGTCCGGGTTGCCGGAAGCGGCACCTGGCGACAGCGTGCCCAACTGGCTTGTCTACACCAAGAGCTGGCCCGATGAGATGCCGGAGCGCGATCGTTATCAGTGGGAAGACCGTGCCTTTCCGCTTTGGCACGATCTGGTGAAGCTCGCCAAGGAAGTAGGCGTTGAAAAATACGCGCTTGAAAACTTCTCGGCTATGCTCGTCTGGAGCCCGGAAACCCTGTTTCGCCTGCGCAACGAGGTTGGCGCATCCGTTGGCATGAATCTCGACCCGTCGCACCTAATGTGGATGGGCGCCGATCCGATCGCCTCGGCGCGTGCACTCGGTCCGGCCATCCACCATTGCCATGGCAAGGATACCCGTATCGAACGCGGGCTCGCGGATGTAAACGGCCTGCTTGAGCTGAAGGACGTAACCGACGTTGCGAACCGCTCCTGGAACTATGTTGCCGTCGGGGCAGGCCACGACCTGCAATGGTGGAAGGAGTTCTTCTCGGTGGTCCGCATGGTCGGCTACAATGGTTGGGTCAGCCTCGAGATGGAAGACTTCACCATGTCGACCAACGCTGGCATCCAGTCCTCCATTGACGCGCTGCAGGCGACGATCAGCCGCTGATTTCGGCGCGGGCCGCTGTCGCGGCCCCGCCAACCCCCTGAGGAAGAGATGGCTAACCCGATCACCATTACTACCGCGCCCTGCTGTTGGGGTGTCGATGATGTGAAGAACCCGCATCTGCCCCATTGGGAGAAGGTGCTCGACGAGGCGAAGGCGGCCGGATTTGGCGGACTTGAGCTCGGACCGTATGGTTATCTGCCGCTCGACCTTGACCTGGTGTCTGAGGCACTCAACCAACGCGGCCTGAAGGTTGTCGCTGGAACGATCTTTGACGATCTCGTTTCGCCGTCGAACCGCGACAATCTGCTGCGCCAGACTGACGAGATTTGCGCGCTGATCACCCGATTGCCGAAGCCCGAGACCCATCCGGGCCAGCGCTATGCGGCGCCCTTTCTGACGGTGATGGACTGGGGACATGACGAGCGAGACTATGCTGCCGGTCATTCGGACCGTGCCCCGCGACTTGACGATGCCGCGTGGGACGCGATGGTCGAAAACATCCGCGCCATCGCGAGGCTTGCTCGTGACACATATGGTGTACGCGCCACTATCCATCCGCACGCTGGCGGCTATATCGAATTTGCCGACGAACTGAAGCGTATCGCGGACGACGTTCCCGCCGAGTTGGCAGGCCTCTGCCTCGACACCGGGCATATGGCCTATTCCGCGATGGACCCCGTTGCCACCTTGCGCCGCTATTGGGACCGCGTCGACTATATCCATTTCAAGGACATCGATGCCGGAACCTACCGGGAAGTGATGGGCGAGCGTATCCGCTTCTTCGATGCTTGTGCCAAAGGCGTCATGTGCCCGATTGGGCGTGGCTCGATCGATTATCCGGCCATCCGTACACTTCTCACCGAACTTAATTACGGCGGCTACATCACCATCGAACAGGAGCGCGATCCGCGTAATACCGGTTCAATCCTC
Organism: Phyllobacterium zundukense; assembly: GCF_002764115.1. Lineage (NCBI taxonomy): Bacteria > Pseudomonadati > Pseudomonadota > Alphaproteobacteria > Hyphomicrobiales > Phyllobacteriaceae > Phyllobacterium > Phyllobacterium zundukense. Next base: position 1,560,458 of record NZ_CP017940.1, read on the forward strand.
GAGGATTTAGCGGCCAGCCGCTCTTTCCTCGCGCGCACCGGTTTCTGAACAGCTCGGAGTCTTGACATGAAAACACTCGACGTAATCACCATCGGCCGGTCCTCGGTCGACCTCTACGGCATACAGGTTGGCGGACGCCTGGAGGATATGGGCTCGTTCAACAAATATATTGGCGGGTCACCGACCAATATCGCCTGCGGCGCAGCCCGTCTTGGACTGAGGTCCGGCTTGATCACGAAAGTTGGCGACGAACATATGGGCCGCTTCATCCGCGAGCAACTTCAACGCGAAGGCGTCGACGTAGGCGGCGTGGTGACAGATCCGGAGCGGCTGACGGCGCTGGTTCTCCTCGGAATTCGAGATGAGGAAACATTTCCTTTGATTTTCTACCGCGAGAACTGCGCCGATATGACACTCAATGAAGGCGACATCCACGAAAAGTATATAGCGTCTGCTCGCGCCGTGGTCGTCACCGGCACGCATCTCTCCAATCCCCGGACAGAAGCGGCCGTCCTGAAAGCACTTGGGTTCGCGCGTGCGCACGGTGCCAAAACGGCCCTCGACATTGATTACCGGCCGAACCTGTGGGGTGTCGCCGGTCATGGCGACGGGGAAAGCCGCTATGTGGCGAGCCGGCAGGTGACCGATAAACTCCAGTCGACACTCCATTTCTTCGATCTTATCGTCGGTACGGAGGAAGAGTTCCACATTGCCGGCGGCACCTCGGACACCGTGGCAGCGCTGAAGGCCGTCCGTGCGGTTTCCGCGGCGACGCTTGTCTGCAAGCGCGGCGCGAAAGGTGCGGTCGCTTTCGAGGGCGTAGTCCCGGACAATCTTGATGAGGGCGTGTCGGGCGAAGGTTTTCCCATCGAAGTCTTTAATGTCCTCGGGGCAGGGGATGGTTTCTTCTCGGGACTGCTGAAAGGCTGGCTCGATGGCAAGGATTGGGCGATAGCTCTCAAACACGCCAATGCTTGCGGTGCTTTCGCTGTTTCCAGGCATGGCTGTACGCCGGCCTATCCCTCTTTGGAGGAATTGGAGTTCTTCCTGAAACGTGGCATCCAGCAGCCGGATCTGCGCAACGATGCAGAGCTCGAGCAGATCCACTGGTCGACAAACCGCCATCGAAATCACGCAGAAGACTGGCCCGAATATCGGGTCTTCGCCTTCGATCACCGCATGCAGCTTGAGCAATTGGCGGGGTACACGCTCGAAAAGGGTAGCGCCTTCAAGGAACTTTGCCTTCAGGCGGCTTTGCAAGTTCAGCAAGGACGGCCTGGTTACGGTATTCTGTGCGACAACCGGATCGGACGAAAGGCGCTGCACGCGGCGTCGGGGTCCGGCTTGTGGATTGGACGGCCCTGCGAGTGGCCGGGGTCGCGCCCGCTGACTTTGGAGCCGGAACTGGGCAGCGACTATGGTGGCCTTGGCGAGTGGGCGCGAGAAAACGTCGTCAAGGTGCTTTGCTTTTGCCGTCCGGACGACGATGCTGAAACGCGTGCAGACCAGGAAGCAACGGTAAAGCGGTTGTTCGAGGCCTCGCGGCGCAACGGCCTGGAATTCCTCCTGGAGATCATTCCGTCAAAGGTTGGGCCGGTCGACGACCAGACGGCCGCCGTTCTGATCCAGCAATTCTATGACATCGGCATCTTTCCAGACTGGTGGAAGCTTGAGCCGATGAAGACGCAAGCCGCTTGGGCGAACACGATTTCCGCGATTGAAAAAAATGACCGTCACACACGCGGCATCGTGGTGTTGGGGCTGGACGCGCCGGAGGCAGAGCTGGCGGCGAGCTTCGAGGTCGCCGCAGCATTCCCTCTGGTCAAGGGCTTCGCGGTTGGCCGGACAATCTTCGGCGACGTTGCAAGGCTTTGGATGACTGGCGAATTGGAAGACGAGGCAGCCATCACGGAGATGGCGGAGCGCTACCAACGACTATGCTCGATTTGGGATCAGGCACGAACCGTCGCACGGGAGAAGGCAGCATGACGAAGACGATCCGACTGACGGCCGCGCAGGCCATGGTGAAATGGTTGTCGGTACAGATGACCGAAGAGGGCGAACGGTTCATCGAAGGCGTATGGGCAATCTTCGGACACGGCAACGTGGCAGGGATCGGAGAGGCGCTACACGGGATCGGCGATGCGTTGCCGACATGGCGTGGCCAAAACGAGCAAACGATGGCGCACGCGGCAATTGCTTACGCAAAAACGTTAAAGCGCACCCGGGCACAGGCTATCACCTCCTCAATCGGGCCTGGAGCCCTCAACATGGTGACGGCTTGCGCGCTTGCCCATGTGAACCGCCTTCCCGTGTTGTTCATCCCCGGTGACGTATTTGCCAACCGACGACCCGACCCGGTCTTGCAGCAGATCGAAGATATGAATGACGGTACGGTCAGCGCCAACGACTGCTTCAGGCCAATCTCTGCTTATTTTGACCGCATTTCCCGCCCGGAGCATCTTCTCATATGCCTGCCGCGAGCGCTCGCCGTCATGACCGATCCAGCCAATTGTGGTCCAGCAACGCTTGCCTTCAGCCAGGATGTGCAAGCTGAACTTTACGACTACCCGGAAGCGTTCTTTGAACAGAAGACTTGGCGCATCCGGCGCGTGGAGCCAGATCCGCGAGACGTTGCGGACTTGGCCGCTGCGATCCGCGGCGCGCGGAAGCCGGTAATCATTTCCGGGGGCGGCGTCATTTATTCGCGGGCCGAAGCCGAGCTTGCCGCGTTTGCCGAGGTTCATAATATTCCGTTCGTGGAAACCCAGGCAGGCAAGGGCGCGAATGGGTGGGATCACCCGTTGAATTTCGGGTCTCCGGGTGTCACCGGCTCGGAATGCGCCAATGCCCTTTGCGCTGACGCTGACCTCGTCATTGGCGTCGGGACGCGCTTTCAGGATTTCACCACCGGAAGCTGGGCACTTTTCCGCAATCCGGCGCGCCGACTGGGCTCGATCAATCTTGCCGGGTACGACGCAATGAAGCATGGCGCGTTGCCTTGCGTGGGAGATGCCAAAGTCACGCTCGAGCGTTTGACAGCGGCACTTGGTCCGTTTCGTGTCCCCGACGTCAACGGTCAGCGCCGACTTGACTGGCATGCTGCCGTTGACCGGGTGACGGCAGCTCCCGCTTCGGATGGGCCGGACAACCTGCCCACCGACGCGCAGGTGATCGGTGCTGTGCAACGCGTGGCGACCGAAAACACGGTCGTCATGTGTGCTGCAGGCACGATGCCAGGCGCGTTGCAGGTGCTGTGGCAATCGGTGCCAGGCGGGTATCACATGGAGTATGGTTTCTCCTGCATGGGTTACGAAGTCGCCGGCGCCATGGGCATCAAGCTTGCCCGCCCCGACAAGGAAGTCATCTGCTTCGTTGGCGACGGTTCCTATATGATGGCCAATTCGGAACTTGCGACCGCTGTCTCGCGCCGCGTTCCGTTCACCGTCGTGCTGACTGACAATCGCGGCTACGGATGCATCAATCGGCTCCAGATCGAGTGCGGTGGCGCCGAATTCAACAACATGTACAAGGATTGCAATGTCGAGACGCAGCCAGAGATCGACTTTGTTGCACATGCCGCGTCTATGGGAGCGCATGCGGAGAAGGTCGCCTCGATAGCGGAACTGCAAGTCCGGATCGTTGAAGCCCGGAACCGAGATGTTCCCAGCGTGATTGTTATCGACACGGACGCTGTTCCCGGCACAGGCATTGGCGGTCACTGGTGGGATGTCGCAGTGCCCCAGGTTGGAGGACCCGACCGTCTTGAGCACGCACGCAAGCGCTACAACGAAAACGCTGCCCACCAACGACCGTTTGATTGACGGAGAGAGATAATGACCGGATTGCTGCACAGGCCATTTGGCTCCCATGGGAAAGTTCATGAGATCACCCCTCAATCCGCTGGCTGGCGCTATGTCGGCTTTTCGGTCTACCGTTTGAGGCCGGGTGAAGTCGTCGAGGAAGTCACTGGCGACCGCGAGGTGATCCTTGTCGTGGTCGAGGGGAAGGTGGCATTCCACGCGGCAGGGAAGGATTGGGGCGTGCTCGGCGAGCGTATGAACGTGTTCGAGAAAACCGCGCCCCACTGCTTCTATGTGCCAAATGCCAGCGAGTGGCGGGCGGATGCTCAGACCGAATGCACAATTGCGGTGTGCTCGGCGCCCGGCAAGAGCGGCCATCCCGCACGGAAGGGATGTTGGGCCGGCGTCGATCACGAAGAGCCCGACATTCGCGCAAGACGTTGCGAAATCTTTTGAGTCTATCGATGCGTCACTGCAGTTGAGACGAACCTGACCAAACTGATCGCTTTAATCTGTGCTTTTATGTGCAGTGATGATCCATGCACGCGAGTCAAACAGCACACCCTCCGCAGACATGTGCGTTTCGACCAAATCGCGTAACCGCTGTAGCGCGTCATCGTCCACATTCGCCCGGGCCAGCGGATCCTTGATAAATTGCAAGCCGAGCAAAGCGTCATATGCCGCATCGACGTCCAGACCGTAGAAGACCGGTTCGTGCACCTCGGCAAAGTCGATCGAAGTAAAACCAGCTGTCCTCAAGATCTCCGCAGCGATGGCAGGCTCGCCAAGCGAAAACGCGGGGGCAGTACCCGCCGATATGGCAGTCCCCGGTGCAAGCGCCCGTTGAATGGCCGTCGCCCACTCGTTGCGGTCTTGGCTTTGCCACACCATCCACACCAGACGCGCTCCTGGTCGCATCGCCCGGCCGATGTTGGCGAACGCCGCCGCGGGATCGGCAAAGAACATCACTCCAAATCGACTGATGCACAGATCGAAACTAGCAGACGGAAACGCCTGCCGTTGCGCATCGCCTTGCTCAAAAATGACGTTCTGCAACCCTTCCTCTCCGCTACGCCGGCGGGCGGTCTCGAGCATTTCCGGCGACAGGTCTATGCCAAGCACGCTACCTTCGACAGCGACGCAGGCAGCATCACGAGTGGATTGTCCCGCACCGCATCCAATATCGAGCACGCGGTCGCGCCTTCCAACCCTAACGGCAGCGCGAAAGACCTCGTTGTGCCGTCGCAGTTCGGCGTCGTAAAAGTCAGCGCAATTCAACACCATCGCACGCCTAGAAATTGCGTTGCAGTCGAAGTCGGCCCTCAATGGGATCGCCGCGGTCGTCGTTGTAGCTGGTATAGCTGATTTCCGGAATAACGTCGAAACCGGGGACGAGCTTATACCGCACATTCAAGGCGGCGGAGATATTGCCATATTCCTCGTATGCTACCTGACCGTTCAACGTGGCCTTGTCCGACAGTTTCGCGGCGAATCCGGCCCATAAAGCATAATCGCCTTCCCAGTTGGCGTAATAGCTGTTCACACCAATATTGCTGTCCCAGTCGGACTGCCAGCCGCCCATGAGAAAGGCGGAAATTGCTTCAGTGAATTCCATGTCAATGCGGGCCTTGCCCGCCCAGGACTCGTCCAACGCGTCATATGCGGCGACGGCAGCAATGGAGCCCCAGTCTTGTTCCAGTTTGAGACCGCCAACCAGATGGGGCATGTAGTCATCGATGACGTAGATTTTCTCGAGCTCCTCATCGGAATAGCCGAAGTCGCCGTCGCTGCCCTGTTCCAGGCCGAACATAGCTGAAAAGCCGTTGCCACCCTTGAAGGTGTAATTGGCCTGGTTGGTAGGAGCGTCAGAATACGGACCATATGCAACGACGTCGTCGTTGATCAAATCGCCAGCGTAGTTGGTCCAGGACGTGAACTGGGAATCCGTCGCGCCGATGCGAAAGCCGCCGAGTTCGATATAGCCGTGCGGGAGGAAGCTGGCGGTACTCCCGTTGGTGAACTGGATAAATGTTTGGACGAAGGAGCGTAGTGTGCCCAATTCCGTTTCGGAGCGCGCATCAAAGCGAAGTGTTGCACGACTACGCTTGGACCATGTATCGCGTTCAGCACCCGTATACGCATCATCGCCCCCTCTGATATCGTAGCGGACATAACCGCTGACCTTCAGGCAGGTCTCCGTTCCGGGAATGTAAAAGAAACCTGCGCCGTAGGCGTCACAGACACGAACATATTCGACGGGTTCCGGTTCAGCGACGATGATCGCGTCGGCCGCAGTCGCGGCGGTGGCCGAAACAATCGCCGCGCATGAGGCCAAGAGAAGAGTTTTGCGTTTCATTTGCCATCTCCCTACGGCAGACTCACCAATTCAGATGCGACAATCTCGCATGGAAAATCCGCATACCGAAACAGCAATTCGACAGGGCCGCCGCATTTCCTCCATTCTCCGCCGAATCGGGATTTGCGAAGCGGGGCCGACCAAGACAGTATTCCAATCACGCCGTTGTCCTGATCCAGCTTGAAAACGCCAGCATTGCCGGCGTCTGCGAGCGGGACTGAAGACGGGTGAGCCAATAGCTACCCAAAGAAATGGTCGTCGGGAAGGGTTGCTCGATTGCTCCCGAAGCGAGATGCCTTGAAAACATCGAGGGCGGTGCCAGCGCCACACCGATCCCCTGCAGGGCGGCCTCCACCATCGCAAGGGAGGAATCGAAAACGATCGCCTTGTTGGCTTGGGGTGGCGCGTGAATACCGGCAGCCGCGAACCAGCTGGTCCATTCGTCCGAGCGATAGCTTCTCAAGAGCGCGCAATTGGCAAGATCGGCGGGCTCGCGCAGTGCCTCGGCCATTCGTGGAATGCAGAGCGGCGACAATGGTGCATCAAAGAGGCGGATCGTATCCGTGGCATGCCAGGCTCCGCTGCCGAAGCGGATGGCAAAATCGAGACCCTCCGCAGCGAGATCAACCCGATTGTTGTTCGTCGATAATCGCAGTCGATATAAGGAAATTGCTGTTGGAAATCTGCCAGCCGCGGGAGCAACCAACCGATGGCAAAGGTGCCCACGGCGCCGACGAAGAGCAATTCTCGAACGTGGCCGCCCTCGACCCGGCCGAGCGTATCGGCAAGCTTGTCGAACGAGAGCGACACAGTGGGAAGAAGCGCTTCGCCTTCTGCTGTCAGCTTCAGTCCTCTCGGAAGGCGATGAAAAAGCTTGGCTCCGAGCCGCGCTTCGAGGCTCTTCACCTGCTGGCTCACTGCTGCCTGCGTGACACACAGCTCAATTGCGGCGCGCGTAAAACTCAAACGTCTCGCGGAGGCCTCGAACGCTCGAAGCCCGTTCAAAGGAAGAAACGGTCGCACCATTCACGAACCCCAAGTTTTTCTTATAGCAGCGTCGAGATATCATTGTTTGTGAGTGGATTACAGCTCCATTAAATCCAAGTCGCTCGCTTATCTTTTGCACGAAGATCGGTGCGAGGCTGGCCAATGACAAGACAGCACGACTCAGGAGCGAGGACACCAGACCCGATTTTTTTGAAGGATATAAAGCAGATGAGCCTGAAATTCTTGGCCCCGATCATCGCGACAATATTTGTTTCTACCACGGCAATGACCTCTGTTCACGCTGCGGAAGATCAACGAGATGTGGTTGAGGGCTGGGTGAACGAGGCCATACGGCCTGTCATGAAACAGCGCGGCATTCCCGGCATGGCCGTCGGGGTCGTTGTTGACGGGAAATCCTATGTTTTCAATTATGGGAGAGCAACGAAAGAGGGCAGCAAGCCGGTAACGGACAAAACGCTGTTCGAGATCGGTTCGATCAGCAAGACTTTCACGGCAACGCTCGCCACTTACGCGGCAGCCAGCGGATATCTCGCACTGACTGATCCGGCGGGCAGGTACGTTGAAGCACTACGCGGCAGTCCGTTTGGCGATGTGGAGCTTCTGCACCTTGCGACACACACACCGGGAGGGTTTCCGCTGCAAGTGCCGGAGAACATCAAGAACGAACAGCAGTTGCTGAAATATTTCAAGGAATGGCAGCCCGCCTATCTGCCCGGTACGCACAGGACCTATGCCAATCCCAGCATCGGCATGCTTGGCTACATAACGGCCCACAGCATGAAGGAGGATTTTGCTACGCTGGTCGAGCAGAAACTGTTTCGACCGATGGGTATGGCCAACAGCTACATCAACGTCCCTCGCGACAGGATGGCGGATTATGCGCAGGGTTATACGAAGAACGGCAAGCCCGTACGTATGACAAGTGCAGTCCTGTCATCGGAAGCTTACGGTGTGCGAACGATGGCGGCTGACCTGATCCAGTTCCTGAAGGCAAATATGAACCTCGTTCCGCTGGACGAGAAGTTGAGGCGCGCAATAAGGAATACGCATGCAGGCTATTTCAGGGTAGGCGAAATGACCCAGGACCTCGTATGGGAACAATATGACTATCCGGCCGAACTTCCCGCGCTGCTCGAAGGCAATTCCCAGAGGACTTCAAGGCCAGCGCTTCCGGTCAAGCGGATAACTCCTCCTCTTCCCCCGCGCGAAGACGTCCTCATCAACAAGACCGGATCGACGAACGGGTTCGGCGCCTATGTCGCTTTCGTTCCGCAGAAGCGGATGGGTATCGTGATCCTGGCCAACAGGTTCTACCCCAACGAAGACCGGGTGAAGATCGCTGATCAGCTCTTCGCCCACTTCGATAACGACCCTACGGGCCATGACTAAGCTCCTCTGAGACAAGATCCCGTGTCGGGAGCGATAGAAGGCCGTATCACGCGCTCGATGCGGCCGCTCTTTTACCTGGCGGGCTTTCCGGCGTTTTCAAGATGCGCGGCGCACTGACAATATTGCGCTGTACGGATATGGCGTGGCGATGCAGAGGCGATCGTTCTGATTTCCTCCGAGGACCCTCGGTCGTGGCCGGAAGTGTCAACCAGAAATCCGACATGCCCCTGCCAAGTCGACGTCCCGCGCTTGAACACGATATATCGCCGGTTCTCCATTTGGGTCTCGGCACTTTCACACCAAATTGAAGCCAGGATCGCGCGGCCTTGCTATCCGTACCCTGCAGGCCGGCCCGTTCGACGCAGAAATTCACAAAGGAGGAGCACCATGCAACCTCGTCGGGTGCTGCGCCTCCAGTCGTCGTGGAATGATACAGGGTTATCCTGGGATTGTTGTGACTTTCGCCGGGAAATTCGGCAATATCCATCAGGAGTTCATCTCTCGCTATCTGGTAGGCTGACAGTTGAGCCGCAATGTTTTCCCGTATCAGCACCGAGTCGAGGAGTATCTCCCTGCGCAAATTATAGGGGACATCAACGGGTATTCCCGGCTCAATCTCGGTAACATCTGCAAGATGCGGATTGAGGGATATCAGTTCTTTCCTTGACAATTTAGTCGCCTTGGTGTCTCCCAAGTATCGACCACGCTGGTGTATATCGTGCCCGTCCGATAAGTCGCCATTTGACCCTCCACTAACGCCGTTGCACTTTCCGCAGACGTTGAAGTGTAGGATTCAAGCTGTAAGCAGCAATATGCCACTCTGGGCTAGCCTGTCAGGGCTAATACCAAAATCTGGCGCGGAGCTGCTAAAAGCCCCGCGCTGGTGTCTCGACGACCGCCTTTGGCTTGCGCCGGAGGGAGCGAAGCGCAACATAGAAGACCGGTGTCAGGAACAGACCGAAGAAGGTGACGCCGAGCATGCCGGAAAACACCGCCGTACCCAACGACTGGCGCATTTCTGCACCTGGACCCGTTGCAATCATCAACGGCACAACGCCGAAGATGAAGGCAAATGCTGTCATCAGGATCGGACGCAGACGCAGGTGGCTCGCTTCGATGGCGGCTTCCACCGGCGTAGCGCCGTCGTCCTCGTGCTGACGCGCGAATTCGACGATCAAGATGGCGTTCTTCGCGGCGAGGCCAATCAGGACGACAAGCCCGATTTGCGTCAGGATATTGTTGTCCATACCTCGCAGACTGACGCCTATGAGCGCGGCGAGCACGGCCAGCGGAACGATCAGGATGATCGCCAGCGGTAGCACCCAGCTTTCATATTGCGCCGAGAGTGCAAGGAAGACGAAGATTACCGACAAGCCAAAGATGAATATCGCCGTGTTGCCGGTGCTGCGTTCCTGGAACGCGAGTTCCGTCCAGTTGAAAGTCGTGCCGGGTGGTAGCGTTTTCGTCGCTAATGCTTCCATCTTGTCGAGCGCGTCGCCCGTGGATACGCCGGGAGCCGGGTTGCCCTGCAACGGTACGGAAACGTACATATTGTACCGTTGCACCAGCGAGGGGCCGGTCGTATCCCTGATATCGACCAGCGTGCCGAGCGGCACGAGCGCGCCGGTTGACGAGCGCACCTTCAGATCGAGAATGTTCGAACGTTCCATGCGATACGGCTGGTCAGCTTGCGCCCGAACCTGATAAACCCGCCCGAAAGCATTGAAATCGTTGACATAAGAGGTGCCAAGGTTGATCGATAATGTCTCGAAGATGTTCGGTATCGGGACATTGAGTGCCCGCGCCTTGTCGCGGTCAATTTCGAGGAAGTATTGCGGGCTCGATGCCGAGAATGTTGTGAAGACGCCTGTGAGACCGGGCGTCTGGTTTGCCTCTCCCATCATCTGATGGGCGAGGGCGAGAACCCGGCGCATATCGGAACTGTCACGGTCGAGCAGTTGCATCTTGAAGCCGCCAGAATTGCCGACGCCGCGGATGGAGGGCGGTGGCACGGCGATGATGAAGGCTTCCTGTATGCTCTGCAGGCTGCCAAACAGCTGGCCAATGATCGCGTTGGCGGTCTGGCCATGTTTGAGCCTCTCCTCGAATGGTTCAAACGGCGCAAAGACAACGCCGGAGTTTGAGGCATTTGTGAAAGTGGCGCCGTTGAAGCCAGCGAAGGCGACAGCATTACTGACGCCAGGGACCTTCCTGACGATCTCGGATGCACGTTTTATCACTGCATCTGTGCGTTCCAGTGATGCGCCGTCGGGCAATTGGACGACGACGATGGCATAACCCTGGTCCAGCGTGGGGATAAAGCCGCGCGGCACAGTTGTCGCCATATACCAGGTAGCCCCGAGGAGAGCCACGAAAACCAGAAGGCTGGCTATCAAGCCTGTCGCAGAACCAACAAGTCCCCGGACAACCCGCGAATATCCAGACGCCATCTTGTCGAACCCGGTATTGAAGCCGTTTGCAAGTGTTCGTCCAAAACGGGTCAAGGGGTTTCGCGGTTGCGTAGCGTGCTCATGTGGACGCAGAACGATTGCTGCCAGCGCCGGCGAAAGCGTCAATGAATTGAGCGCGGAGATCGCAGTTGCGACAGCAATTGTCACGGCAAATTGCAGATAGAATTGACCCGTAATGCCTGGAATGAATGCGGTGGGCACAAAAACGGCGATCAGCACCAGCGAGATGGCGATAACAGCCGTTCCAACCTCATCCATCGTCACGTGCGCGGCTTGTTTCGGGGTCATCCCGGCCGCCAAGTTTCGTTCGACGTTCTCGACCACAACGATCGCATCGTCGACGACGATACCAATGGCAAGCACCAGACCGAACAGCGTCAACATGTTCAGCGAGAAGCCGAAAGCCAGCAGGAATGCCAACGTACCGATAAGCGATACGGGGATCGCGACGATCGGAATGATTGCTGTCCGCCACGATTGCAGGAAGACAAGCACCACCAGGGCAACGAGGATTACGGCTTCGAGAATGGTCTTATAGACCTCGTTGATCGATTCCGAGATGAATTCCGTTGGGTTGTAGACGATGTCGTAGGTTAGTCCGGCTGGAAAATCCTTGGCGAGGTCCACCATCGTCGCTTTGATAATGTCGGCGGTCTCCAAGGCATTCGTGCCTGGGCGGTTGAAAATGCCGAGAGCGACCGCAGGACTGCCGTCAAGGTAACTGTTGGTCACGTAATCCTTCGCGCCAAGTTCGACGCGTGCGACATCCTGCAGCTGTACAAGCCGTCCGCTTTCTGTCGCCTTGACAATTACATAACGGAATTGCCTCGCATCACTGAATCGGCCTTGGGTTGTTACCGTATACTGGAAGGCATTCGTTCCGGAGGCAGGTGGTCCGCCGATGGAACCGCCGGATACCTGCACATTCTGCTCCTGCAGGGCCTGGACGACATCACTCGACGTCATGCCATAGGCCGCCAGCTTTTGGGGATCGAGCCAGATACGCAGGGAGAATTCACGCTCGCCAAAGATCGTGAGATCACCGACGCCATCGAGCCGCAACAGGACGTCGCGAATACGCGACCGGGCGTAGTTCGAAACGTAAAGCTGATCGTAGCGATTGTCCGGCGACAGAAGGTGAATCACCATCATCAGATCCGGTGAGCTCTTCGTCGTCGTTATGCCGAGCCTCCGCACCTCTTCAGGCAGGCGAGGCTCGGCGATCGAGACGCGGTTCTGCACAAGGACCTGCGCCTTGTCGAGGTCGGTACCGAGCTTGAACGTGATCGTCAGCGCCATCGATCCGTCGGCCGTCGAATAGGACGACATATACAGCATGTCCTCGACGCCGTTGATTTCCTGCTCGATGGGAGTCGCCACCACATTGGCAATGGTTTCTGCATCGGCACCTGGATAGGAGGTGCGCACTACAATCGTCGGTGGAGCAATTTCCGGATATTGCGCCACGGGAAGCTGCGTATAGGCGATACCGCCGACAATCAGCAGGACGATGGAAAGAACGGATGCGAAGATAGGCCGGTCGACGAAGAAATGCGCGAACCTCATTGGCCGGCTCCCGCCACAGACGGGCTTTCCGGGGGCAGTACGACAAGTTCCGGCTTGACCTTCGCACCGGGACGAATCCGCATCAATCCGTTGACAACAATCGTCTCATCGCCAGTCATGCCCTCGCGGATGACGCGGTAGCCGTAGAGAGTCGGCCCCAGTCTTACCGGCTTCGGTGTGACGGTACCGTCCTCGCTTACAACAAAGACGACCCGCTCGTTCTGGTCGGACCCGATCGCATCGTCAGGTATCAGTATGCCCTTGTACTTGTTCGAGGCGGCCACTTCGACGCGGCCGAAAAGCCCCGGTTGCAGGATGAGTTTGGGATTGTCGAAGCGGGCTCGCACGCGCATTGTACCGGTCGCCGCGTCAAGACGGTTTTCCGCAAAGTCGAGTTTGCCCTTGACTGGCGGTTCGCCGGAATCGGTCAGCTTGACCGTAACTTCAAGCCCTCCACCGCCTTCCTGCAGGATTTGACCGTTTTCACGGGCCGTGCGCGCATAGTTAAGCAGATTGCGCTCGTCCACATCGAAGTAAAAGTCGATCGGGTCCAGCTGGACGATGGTGGTCAGTATCGTATCGTTTGCATTGACCAGATTGCCGACAGAGATGAGCCGGCGGTCGATGCGGCCGTCCTGGGGCGCCGTAATTTCCGTGTACATCAGGTTGAGCTTGGCGCCGTCAACAGAAGCCTGGGCGCCGGTTACACTGGCCTGGCCGGCCAGGAAAGCGCGCCGCTGGTCGTCAAGGGTCGAGACGGATAACGTGCCGCTGCCGGTGAGCGATTCCGTCCGCTTGAACTGGGCTTCCGCATAGTTGAGCGTCGTCTTGGCAACCTCCAGCGCCGACTGCGCCTGTGCGAGTGCAGTCACATAGGGACGCTGGTCGATCGTGAAAAGCGGGTCACCTTTCTTGACCAGGGCGCCATCCTTGAAATGCACCGTATCGAGATAACCATCGATACGGGAACGGACGGCCACTTGATTGACAGCTTCAAACCGCCCAATGAACTCATCGGCATCGATAACGTCGCGCACGACCGGTTTCGCTACCGTCACGGGCGGCGGAGGCGGAGCAGCGGCCTCTTGGGCCAATGCTGCAGATGCCGAGAAAATGACGGCGGTGAAGCCAAGCCGAATGGCTGAGATGAACGTTCGTGACAAGGGTAGCCTCCATGACAGTCAGACTTCCGATGCGTCGCGCCGGCAAATGCCAGGGTAATCAACTGGTTGGAACAGCTGGAAGGCCCATTCAGCGGACGATCAAGTCAAGTAATGCAAGTCAGGTATTCAACGCTCAGTATATGCTGCTCGTGGAGTCTCGACACGATCGGCACTTTGCACATCGGCACAAGGTGCACCCAAATATCATCTGTCTCAAAACCCAACGCATCCAGACTTGCACAGTTCGATTTCCTTGTCACCACGCAATCGTGGGTAGCGGAGGGCTTGAGATTTGCAATTTCACCGCCCGCGATGGCTCTGCCATTGATTTTTACACGCAGTGGAAGTAAAGGGAGCGACCAGTCGGTAAGGGTGCAATTTCTTCCGCAACTTTGTGCCACATTCTGTGATACAATCTGTGCCGCAAATCGAGAGTTGAGTTAGAAATAAAGCAATAAAATCAACGTGGATGGCAGGAGCTTTGCTTGCTCCATCCGCACCAGAAGCCACGATGGCAGACAGTTTTTCTCCCGCAATTTGGCCAGCGAGCCGGCGACGGCGGGACAAATGTTAAAAAAGTGAAGGTTTGGACATGCAGGTTACTGAAACGCTCAATGAAGGGCTGAAGCGCGAGATCAAGGTCGTTGTTCCGGCCAAGGATCTGGAAGCAAAGCTTTCCGAACGCCTCCAGGGCGCCAGCGCAAAAGCGCGCATCAATGGCTTCCGCCCCGGCAAGGTGCCCATGGCCCATCTGCGCAAGATGTACGGCAAGTCGTTCATGGCTGAAGTCGTCAACGAGATCCTGAGCGATTCATCGCGGACCATCCTTGCTGACCGCAACGAAAAGTCCGCTACCCAGCCTGAAGTCGTCATGACCGAAGACGAGAAGGAAGCGGAAAAGGTTCTGAGCGGTCAGGCCGATTTCGAGTTCTCGCTGAACTATGAAGTTCTGCCAGCCATCGAAATCAAGGATGCGTCGAAGATCAGCGTTGTCCGCGAAGTCGTCGATGTGACCGACGAGGAAGTCGAAGAGCAGGTCAAGCGCGTAGCAAGCTCTGCCCAGACCTTCGAAACGAAGAAGGGCAAGGCCGAAAGCGGTGATCGCGTTACCATGGATTACCTCGGCAAGGTCGATGGCGTTGCTTTTGATGGCGGCACTGACAGCGACGCAACGCTCGTTCTCGGATCCGGCCAGTTCATTCCGGGCTTTGAAGACCAGTTGATCGGCGTCAAGGCCGGCGACGAAAAGCAGATCAACGTGACGTTCCCGGCCGAATACGGTGCGGCACACCTCGCAGGCAAGGACGCAACCTTCGACATTACCGTCAAGGAAGTTGCCAAGCCGGGCGAACTCGAGATCAATGATGAGACCGCCAAGAAGCTCGGTATCGAAAGCGCCGATCGTCTGCGTCAGGTCATCCGCGAGCAGATCGAGAGCCAGTACGGCACGTTCACCCGCCAGAAGGTCAAGCGCCAGATTCTCGATGCGCTGGACGGCGAGTACAAATTCGAATCGCCAGAACGTCTGATCAATGCCGAGTTCAACAACATCTGGGCACAGATCGGCAGCGACCTTCAGGAAGCCGGCAAGACCTTCGAAGACGAAGATACGACGGAAGAAGAAGCTCGCGAAGAGTACCGCAAGCTGGCGGAACGCCGTGTGCGCCTCGGGCTCGTGCTCTCGGAAATCGGCAACAAGGCCGGCATCGAAGTAACCGAAGAAGAACTTCAGCGCGCCGTCTACGACCAGGTTCGCCGCTATCCGGGTCAGGAACAGCAGATCTATGAATTCTTCCGCAAGACGCCGGAAGCAGTCAACAATCTGCGCGCTCCGATCTTCGAGGAAAAGGTTGTCGATCACCTTCTCTCGAACATCAATGTCACCGACAAGAAGGTGACCAAGGAAGAGCTGATGGCTGACGACGAGGCAGATGCCAAGTCGGATGAAGCCAAGAAGCCTGCCAAGAAGGCAGCGCCGAAGAAGGCCGCCAAGAAGAAGACCGACGACGAGGCATAAGCCTTCGCCGCTCGTTGGGAATAAGAAAAGGCCGCTTCAAGCGGCCTTTTTGTTAGCGTTGTGCATCAACCCAATCTGCAATGCACGGGAGTTTACCCCTTGATCAAGATCCGGCCGCACATTCCAGCAGATAACACTGCGCTCGCTCTCCTGTTTGAGGAAATGCAGAACCACTACCAAGTGTTCTGCCCTTCAGTGGAAACGATTGTGAGCGATCTTGCACGCCTACCTGCCGGGGTCGAAATACTGGTCGCTGAAGCGAGTACCATCGTCGGCTTTGCGGCGTTTTCGACGATCTATCCGGGTCCGGGCCTGAAGTCCGGCATTTTCTTGAAGGAGCTTTACGTTTGCGCGGCATTTCGGGGGAGCGGGGCGGGAAAACGACTGATGCGGGCGATTGCCGAGGTTGCCTTGCAGCGCGGGCATAAGCGCATTGACTGGACCGCCGATCGTGAAAATGCACGGCTGTTGAATTTCTACGCAACCCTCGGTGCGCTGGAGCAGCAGGAGAAGGTCTTCTATCGACTTTCTGGTGACGCGCTCGTTTCATTGGCGGCACCACAGAAATCCTGACCCTAATATGCCCGTGCAAGGAGAACGGCAGCGCGGACGATATCGGCATTATCAGTGGCCATCTTGCCGGTGGGCAGGAGATTGCTGTCCTCCAGCCCGATACGGCCGTCGTAACCGCGCGCCATGGCCTCCTTGAACATCGGCCACACACCCGCTTCATCGCCGTGCATCAAAATGGGGAGTTTGAATTTGGCCCGCTCCAGGACCTCTATGATCCCGGTCGCAGCAGCGAGCCCCTCTTCGATGTCCTGTTCGTTGATTTCGATCAAGACGCGAAGGCATTTCCTGGCATCGGGCAAAGTCACAAAGCGCTCTGCATCGCTGATGGACCAGATTCCTGCCTCGACCGCGATGCCCTTGCCAAAGACGAGCGAAATCACTTCAGCCGCGTCCTCCTCGATAAGATTGACGGAGACATAGTCGGGAAGCAGCTCGCAGTGTTCTATTGGCTTCTGGCGTGCCTTGCCGCCGGGTGGGATGCGCCAGTGCGTCGAAAGTCCAACCGGGATGCCGGGGACACTTTTGCGGATCGCAAGGAGTGCTGCCGCAACATCGCCGGGATCGAGGCTCTCTGCGCCATCCGAACTGCGGGGATGGATATGCAATTCGCTTGCCCCCGCCTTAACGGCGCGCGCAGCATCGCGGGCGAGTTCCGCCGCTGTAAAGGGCACTTCAGGATGGAAGTCGCGCGTTCGTCCGCCGTTCAAGCAGGCTTGCAGCATGGTTGGCACTCCAGTCACAGGCATGGGAGCTGATCATAGCGGATTTTGTGCTGACAGCGATATGTCAGGATTGACGTATCGAGAGACGGCAGCTCCGCGCTGCCGCCCCTTTTCGAAAATTAATTCTTGACCGGAATCCAGACTTCTAATCCACCATTGCCGGTTCGCGGATCGAATTCCGGACCATAGCGCTCGAAATTCGGCGCGTCGGCGACCTCATGTCCGGATTCGGGAAGATATTTGCCCCAGATCGTCATCATTGTGCTGCGGATCGTCGAAATATGGTCCCGGTGGGCGAAGACCAGATATTTCTGTGCCGGAATACGTACGCGGCTGAACTCCGCCGGCAGGTCGGAAAAGTCTGTAACCTCCACGCCCGCTATGTAATCGAAGTTGTTTTCGTCGTCGCTGTTGCAGCAGACGCCATAGCCGACATCACCGACCTGGCCCGATACATGGCCGAAATGCGGGGCAAAGCGCTGCCATTGTGACGGGATCGCCTTGCTGGTCTCGCAGTTGTAGCGAGCACCAATTCCGGCGATGAGCAGCGGCTTGCCCTCGACTATGCGGGGTGTTTCGAGATTTACGACAAATGACTCGTCCATTTTGAGTGCCTCCACCAATGGGATGTTTTCGAGATGGCCCTGTGCGCGGACCTGTTCGGGCGTGAAGCCGAACTGGTCGCGGAAGGCCCGGGTGAACGCTTCATGGGAGCTGTAACCGGCATCGAGGGCGACGCAGAGAATATCGGGGGCACCATTGCACAGGATCCTGGCTGCCTCGGTCAGCCTCCGGCCACGTAAGTAGCCACTGACGGAGCAGCCTGTGAAAACAGCAAATGCACGCGACATGTAGAAGCGCGACAGGCCAGCCGAAGCCGCAATATCGTCCAGCGTGATGTCTTCGGCAAAATGCCCTTCGATAAACCAGATCGCCTTCTCAACCGGATTCATACAAACCTCCATTCAAAGCAAATACTCAGATAAAGGCTTCCGGTCCGGCGCATTTGATCGTGGTTGCTGTGACTAAAAAAGTTTGAGCCCTTTGAGATTTGCATGGCCATTCTTGCCGATGATGATGTGATCATGCACGACAATGCCCATTTGTGCACCGATACTGGCGATGGTCTTGGTCATATCGATATCGGCCTTGGAGGGGGTCGGATCGCCCGAGGGATGATTGTGCGTAAGGATGATCGCGCTCGCCGAGAGCTGCAGCGCCCGTGCGATGACTTCGCGCGGATAGACAGGCGTGTGATCGATCGTGCCGACCTGCTGCACTTCGTCGGCGATCAGCGCGTTTTTCTTGTCGAGAAACAGGATACGAAACTGCTCGCGTGTCTCATGTGCCATGGCTGCAATGCAATAATCCATGACTTTGCTCCAAGAGCTTAACACCGTCTTTTCGCGAATATCGCTGCGAATGATGCGATGGGTGAAGGCGGATACCAGTTTGAGATCGAATGCGACCGCCGGACCACAGCCTCTGACCTCGCGCAGGAGATGCTCGGGCGCGCCGAGAACTTCTGCTAACGAGCCAAAGCGGGCGAGAAGTGCCTTGGCCAGCGGTTTTGTGTCGCCCTGACGGATCGACCGATAGAGCAGCATTTCCAGCATTTCATAGTCGGCGAATCCCGCATGCCCGACGTTCTGAAAGCGCTCTTTCATGCGCTCGCGATGGCCGAGATAGTGCGGCGGCTCTTCCTCTGGCGTGGTCTTCCGCTCCGCGTTGCGCTCGGTGTCTTCTGGCTCAACGGCAGGTTGTTTTGGGGAGAGTTTCGCGGAAGGCTCGTTGAGGAAGAAAGTCTGTTCTGGCTTTTCTTCGCTCATCTGCCTCGCATTCCTACTCGAGTTTCAGGCCCGGCGCAAACAGGCCGGCGGGCGATAATGTAAAGATCTCGCAACCATTATTGGTGACGCCTACCGTGTGCTCATATTGTGCGGTCAGCGAGCGGTCGCGGGTAACGGCCGTCCAGCCATCAGCAAGAACCTTCACGTGCGGCCGGCCGAGATTGATCATCGGCTCGATGGTGAAGATCATGCCTTCACGCAGTTCGACGCCTTCGTTCGGCGTGCCATAGTGCAGAATATTCGGCGCGTCGTGAAAGAGCTGGCCGACACCATGGCCACAGAAATCGCGCACCACCGAGCAGCGCTCCGCTTCCGCATAGGTCTGGATCGCGGCACCAATGGCGCCTGTCCGGGCGCCGGGGCGCACGGCAGCGATACCGCGCATCAGGCTCTCATGGGTGACTTCCATCAGCCGTTCGGCAGCGCGCTTGATTTCGCCGACCGGGTACATGCGGCTTGAATCGCCATGCCAGCCATCGAGGATATAGGTCACGTCGACATTCACGATATCGCCCTCACGCAAAGGCTTGTCATCGGGAATGCCGTGGCAGACCACGTGGTTGATCGAGGTACAGCTCGATTTGGTGTAGCCGCGATAATTCAGGGTTGCGGGCAGGGCGCCGTGATCGGCACCGAATTCGAAAACAAATCGGTCGATGGTGTTGGTCGTCACGCCCGGCGCGACGATCGACGCGAGCTCATCGAGACAGCGCGCTGTCAGCTGGCATGCCTTGCGCATGGCCTCGAACCCTTCCGGGCCGTGAAGCCTGATCTGCCCGGTGTTTTTAAGAGGCGCGCTCTGCGCGTCGAGATAGGTGACCATTGTGCTGTCCGGTTGGCGTCAATCGATAATCGGCATCGTGCTTATCGCAACAATACCTGCAGGCGTGATGTGGCATTTTACTGCGTAAGCTTCAACCCCGCGCCGCATCGCCCGTTCAAAAGCTAAGGCGTAGACCGGGTCGAGATCACCGCAGATTTTCAAGCAATCACAGTCTCCGCGCTGGATGACGTAGAGCATGACACCACGATGGCCATTTTCAACCATGTTGCCAAGCTCGTCCAGATGTTTTGCGCCGCGTGCCGTCGGGGAATCAGGAAATTCGGCCAGTCCGGCCTTGCGCGAAAAATGAACGTTCTTGACCTCGACATAGGCACTGGGGCGATCCGGGTCACGCAGCAGGATATCGATGCGCGAATTGGCACCGTATTTCTGCTCGCGTTTCAATTCGGCATAGCCGCTCAGCGATGACAGCAGGCCGGCAAGGATCGCTTCTTCGGCGATGCGGTTGGGCAGCCCGGTATTGATGCCGACCATGGTGCCCTGCGCCTCGACCATCTGCAATGTATGCGGATATTTGCGCTTGGGACCATCAGAAAGCGACAGCCACACCCTGATGCCGGGATCCGTCAGGCCAAGCATGGAACCGGTATTGGGAACCGAGCTTGTGATCGCAATGCCATCATCAAGAACGATATCGGCGAGGAATCGCTTGTAGCGCTGAACCAGTCTGCCGGTGACGAGAGGGGATGTGAAGATCATGCGAGCGGTTTAGCCGACCTCTCGCTCCAGAACAATCGATCAGGACGTTGCCGATCGAAGAGACCTTCCGCACATAAAAAAACCTGCCTCTGAAAGGCAGGTTAGTTTGCTCTGGGGTGGGAGAATCGGGCTCGCTTGGAGGTTGAACCGAACCCTACTGCCGCCGATATGAGTCGCGGCAGTAATTTATGATAGGTCAGCTCATGATTCGGGTCGCATAACTTTGTCTAACAGGCGGTGACAAAGCTTGAAAAAACTGGACTGTTCTAATCTACAAGACTGTCACATTCTATGCGCAGGGACGAAACTCATCAGGAGGAGACATGATGAAACTCAAGTTTTTCCTACCGTTTGTTGCAGTTGCTGCATTCACTTTGGCAGCTTGTGACAACAAGCCGGCCGAAGGTACAGCCACGCCGCCAGCGACCACATCTGAGCCTGCGGCCCCCACTCCGGCACCAACGACTCCAGCGCCGGATCCGGCAAAACCGGCTCCAGCCAACTAGGCGAGATCAGCGAAGTATCCAGACGGCCGGCTTGTTCAGAGCTGGCCGTTTTCTTTGCAGCCGCGCGTGAAGCGTGGGAGCTTTTTATTATAAGCTTTTGATTTTCCGGGAAGAAACCTGGTACGCCCAAGGGGAATCGAACCCCTGTTTGCGCCGTGAAAGGGCGCCGTCCTAACCGCTAGACGATGGGCGCCGCTCGGTTAAGCGGCTTATAGTGAAACAGTTTTTGCGCCGCAACCCCATAAAGCATTCTTTTTTTGAAAAAATGAAATTTGTTCGATTTCCAACCCGACGGATGAGGCACACCGGCGGTTCCGGGTCCTGTTTCGTTGACCGGCTCAGGCTCTTCCGCGTGAGCAGCGCCAGTTCCAGTCACGCCGTGGGCCGATATCGACATGCACCGATTCGGTGTGACAATAAGTGCCAACACCGCCACGACCCGGCATGGAGCGGGCAAAATTGGCGAGTTCCCACTTGGAAACCCCAGGAATCTGGATATCTGCCGCAGCACAGGACATGTGCAGAGAAGCCTTGGCGCCATTGACCAGGCGATTGTAGGGCGGACTGCGATAACCGGACGTTACAATCACCGCCTTTCCGTAGCGGCGCTCAAGGGTCTTGAGAATACCGACGAGCTGCGGCTTGAGGCAAGCTACCTGGACGCTTTCGCGCTGTACCTTGAGGCCGTTCGGCGCAAGGCGCGCAAGACCGGCAGCCGAAGCCAGAATTACCGGAGCAGCGGCTGCTTCGACGTCATCATCATCATAGAGGCTGTCGCGCTGCATGATCTGGATGCCGGCATTCGGCCGTACGCCGGGCAGCGACGACAAATGTTCGGTTTTACCGGCAAATGATTCGGCAGAGGGGAGCGCCGAGGCAGTCTGGACCGATGCTTCGACAGCTCGCAGCTTCGGTTGCGATTTCGGCGCGATGATTGCGATCTGGCGGTTGGCCGCGGATTTCGTCTGATTGTTGGAGAAGAGCCTGAGAAGAAGCCCGTTGTCCTTGCTTGGAGCCGCAGTGGCTGGCTTTTTCTCGGGCGCTGCAGCTTGTTCAGCGTTGGCGGCTTCTGCTTTGGCATCAATGCCCTTTGCTTCCGCTGCGGGCTTTTGTGCCTCTTGGTCTTGTGTCGGCTGTGGGGCCGGCTCCACCTTTGTCGAGCTTCCGAACAGCGATGTCTTTACAGGCTGCTCGGCGCTGGCTGTTGCTGCGCTGGCAACCTGCTGGGTTTCTTCTGCTTTGGCGGGCGTGCTCGAGCCGAACAGGGATGTCTTGACGGGCGGCTTCACCTCGGCGGGAGCGGGTGTCGCAGCCGCTTGCTGGGTGTCCGTTGCTGACGGTGTCGTTGCGGCACCTGCTTGCGCTGTCTTGCTGTCGGCGGGCTTGGTCGCTGCCTGATTTATCGCCTGCAGGGCATTCGTTTCAGTACTGCCGGCCAGCGCCAGCGCTTCGGGACTAACCGTTTGGCTTCCGCCGGAGGGCAGTGAAGAATCGGCTGCGTGCTTTACATCGCCGGTTGCGGCGTTTTCTGAGGCGGCGGTCAGGGCGGATGTGACGTTAGGGCTTGATCCAGTCGCGGTGCACGAAGTTGCAGCGATGCCGGCAAGCACAATAACGCACGCTACCGTACTCGCCCGAAGGGCTGAAACTGAAGCTAGCAGTATGTTCAACGATTCCCCCGTCTCGTCTTTTCCGGGCCCTGTAAACGTTCAGTCCGGTCCGCTTTTGAAAGAGCAGAAAGCTCGCGAAGTTCTATTGAAGTGCAAATAACACCGGCAGAGAGTCGCCAGAGTTAATGAACTTTCGTCGGCTGCACAAGACGTCAAGTATAGGTAGAATGAGGCAAAAACGTGATTGGCCACTTTCTTGCCATTGTCGTTAAATCTTCTTTGCGGCTATCCACAGCATCTAACGGCTATTTTCATACACGTATGCGGACATAGGTTCCCGGCGCTTCAGCGAGAATCTCGATGTTGTTTTCGCCTGGTTGGCGCGCAGGAACGCGTGCCTTGTCCTGCGATTCAATCCATTTTTGCCAATGATTCCACCAGGAACCCGGATGCTCTGTCGTCTTCGCCAGCCACTCGTCGAATGCGCCGATCGGGGAGCCGCCTGTCCAGTACTGGTACTTGTTCTTGGCCGGCGGATTGACAACGCCGGCGATGTGACCGGAGCCGGCCAGCACGTAAGTAACATTGCCGCCAAAATACTGGCAGCCGGTAAAGACTGAAAGCGCAGGAGCGATATGATCTTCCTTGGCGGCAAGGTTGAAGATCGGAATCTTGACGTCAGCAAGCGACAGGTTCTCGCCGGCGAGCTTCATCATCCCGCGCACCAGATTGTTGTCGAGGTAGCAGTTGCGCAGATAGTAGGAATGATTGGCCGCACTCATGCGCGTAGCGTCGGCATTCCAGTAAAGAAGGTCGAAGGGCACGGGTTCGCGGCCGCGCATATAGTTGTTGACGACGTATGGCCAGATGAGGTCGCCGGAGCGCAGCATGTTGAAGGCCGTGGCCATGCGCGTGCCGTCAAGATAGCCTTCTGCGGACATCGCGCTTTCCAGCGCCCTGATCTGATCCTCATCGACGAAGACTTTCAGGTCGCCAGCATGGGTGAAGTCCACCTGCGTGGTGAATAGCGTGGCACTCTTGATGCGGTCTTCGCCCTCCCTGGCGAACAGCGCGAGCGCTGCGCTCAGGAGCGTTCCGCCCACACAATAGCCGATAGCGTTTACAGCTCTTTCGCCGGTGGCTTTTTCAATAGTATCAAGACCGAAGCGCAGGCCCTCGTTGATATAGGACGTCCAGTCCTTCAACGCGTGGCGCTCATCGGGATTGACCCAAGAGATGACAAAGACCGTATGGCCCTGATCGATCGCCCATTTGATGAAGGATTTTTCCGGGTTGAGGTCGAGAATGTAAAACTTGTTGATCCATGGCGGGCAGATCAGGAGAGGGCGCTTCAACACGTCCTTGATTGTCGGCTCGTACTGGATAATTTCCGCAACATCGCTGCGGGCGATCACCTTGCCGGGGGTCGTCGCCACATTCTCGCCGAGCGCAAACTTGGTCAGGTCGGACTGGCGCAGGCGCAAATCACCACCGCCGGCGACAATGTCTTCCGCCAGCATCTTCATGCCGCGGACCAGATTCTCGCCATTGCTGGCGACAGTTTCCTTATAAAGTTCCGGATTGGTCAGCAGGAAATTGCTTGGCGATGCCGCCGTGGTGATCTGTTTGACGTAGAACGCAGCCTTGTGCCGCGTGTGCTCGTCAAGGCCTTCTGTATTTTCGACGAGTTCGCCGGCCCAGCGTGCCGTCACCAGATAGGCCTGTTTGAGAAAGTCGAAGAAAGCGTTCTTGCCCCAATCCTCGTCGGTGAAGCGTTTGTCGCCTTTTTCCGGGAGTACCACGTCCTCGACATCTTCGCCGCTCATGCGGCGGACGGAATTGGACCAGATGGCCATATAGCTGGAGAAAAGTTTCGTTTGGGCGTCGAGCGCACGTGCAGGTTCGGACAGCCAGTATTCGGAGACCTTGGAGAGCGTCTTCACCACGTCGGTTACTGGATCGGCAAGCGTATCGCGCTTCAGGCCCTTTTCGCGCGGCTCGACCCAGGCGGATGCTGCCTTGCCCGCCTGCTCGATCATGTGGGCGACATTGCGCGCAAAGGCCTCCGGATCCTTGACAACATAATTATCAAGGTTTGGGGTTTTGCCGCCTTTACCGCCCTGATTATCCATATAGTCGCTTCCTCCCGTCGATGCGCAATATTGACATCATATCATAAATTGGTGCTATCCCTCTAACGTGCAATTCTTATCACCATGATGAATATCGTTTTTTGCAGTCAGGACACACAATGAACTTTCCGGTCAAAATCATCATGCGCTTGTGGGTTGGCGCCGTTCTGATTGCTGGTTTGAGCGCTTGCGCCAATACAAGCCCGACACCCATGGCGAATTCGCCGTTGACCGGACCGGTAAACACCGGGACCTATCCGCACTTCACGCCCGACCCAAAGGGCGAGACCACGCAGTTCACGCCTGAAGAGAAGGAAGCTCTGCGGGCGCGGACCACAGCGGCGAAGAACAGCCAGGTCGGGCCGTCGTCTGATCCCGCCGTTGCGGCCCGTCGTCAGGCAGAGATGCAATTGCTGAAGAAGCAACAGGAAGACGATCTGAAGGCGATCGAGGGCAGGTAATCTGACTTGCCACTGCCCAGTTCCATCGCCCCAAATTGAACTCTTCGAAATGCGCATAGGTGCTGCTCTGCAGCACACCACCGCTACACGCTTTTCTTTTCAGGCACTTTACGCCAGACAAAACAGCATTTAGAAGTCCGCTCGCCGGAAACGATCCGGTCGTTAAACACCACCCGCAATCGTTGGCGGGACTGGATAGGAGCAAATATATGTCACAGACAGTTGCAAAAACTGTGTCCATGCAATTCCCCGATGGCTCGAAGCGCGAATACGATGCTGCCATGACCGGTGCGGAACTTGCCGATTCCATTTCCAAATCACTTGCCAAAAAAGCCGTCGCCTATGCGGTCGATGGTGTTGTGCGTGATTTGTCCGACCCGCTGCAAGATTCGGGTAAGATCGAGATCCTGACCCGCGAAGATCCGCGCGCGCTGGAATTGATCCGGCACGACTGCGCTCACGTTCTTGCCGAAGCGGTACAGGAACTGTTTCCCGGGACCCAGGTCACCATCGGTCCAGTGATCGAGAATGGCTTTTATTACGATTTCGCCAAGAACGAGCCTTTCACGCCCGACGACCTGCCGGTGATCGAGAAGAAGATGCGGGAAATCATTGCCCGCAACAAACCGTTCACCAAGGAAATCTGGTCACGCGAAAAGGCGCGTAAAATCTTTGCGGAGAAGGGCGAGACCTACAAGGTTGAGCTCGTGAACGCCATTCCCGAAGGCCAGGATCTGAAGATCTACGCGCAGGGCGATTGGTACGATCTGTGCCGCGGTCCGCATATGGCGTCGACGGGCCAGATCGGCAGTTCCTTCAAGTTGATGAAGGTTGCCGGTGCCTATTGGCGCGGTGACAGCAACAATCCCATGCTCAGCCGAATCTATGGAACGGCATTCACCAACGACGCAGATCTGCAGTCCTATCTGCACATGCTGGAGGAAGCGGAAAAGCGCGACCATCGCCGTCTTGGCCGGGAAATGGACCTGTTCCACTTCCAGGAAGAGGGACCGGGCGTTGTTTTCTGGCATCCAAAAGGCTGGCGGATGTTCCAGAGTCTTGTCAGCTATATGCGGCGCAGGCTGGACAGCCACGGCTATAGCGAAGTCAACGCACCGCAGGTGCTCGACAAGTCGCTATGGGAGACGTCGGGCCACTGGGGCTGGTACCGGGACAATATGTTCAAGGTTACGGTTGCCGGTGACGAAACCGATGATGAGCGCGTTTTCGCATTGAAGCCAATGAACTGCCCCGGCCATGTGCAGATCTTCAAGCATGGGTTGAAGTCCTATCGCGATCTGCCGGTAAAGCTTGCGGAATTCGGCAATGTCCATCGCTACGAGCCATCGGGCGCGCTGCATGGCCTGATGCGCGTGCGCGGCTTCACGCAGGATGATGCGCATATTTTCTGCACCGACGAGCAGATGGAAGCGGAATGTCTGCGCATCAATGATCTGATCCTGACGACCTATGCCGATTTCGGTTTCCAAGGCATCACGGTGAAGCTATCGACGCGCCCGGACAAACGCGTTGGTTCGGACGAGTTGTGGGATCGCGCCGAAGAGGTCATGAGCAAGGTGCTCAAGACCATCGAGGAGCAGTCAGGCGGCACAATCAAGACGGCGATCAATCCAGGCGAGGGTGCCTTCTATGGTCCCAAGTTCGAATATGTGCTGCGCGATGCCATCGGTCGTGACTGGCAATGCGGTACGACGCAGGTCGATTTTAATCTGCCGGAGCGGTTTGGTGCCTTCTACATCGACTCGACCTCGGAGAAGAAGCAGCCGGTGATGATCCATCGCGCCATCTGCGGTTCGATGGAACGCTTCCTCGGCATTCTTATCGAGAACTACGCCGGACACATGCCGCTGTGGTTTGCGCCGGTCCAGGTGGTCGTCGCCACGATCACGTCCGAGGCCGATGAATACGGCAAGCAAGTGGCCAAGGAGCTGAAAGCGGCCGGTCTTCAGGTTATCACCGACTTCCGCAACGAGAAGATCAACTACAAGGTGCGTGAGCATTCGCTGCAGAAGGTGCCGGTCATTCTCGTTTGCGGCATGCGTGAGGCCGAGGAGCGTTCGGTCAACATGCGGCGCCTTGGTTCGCAGAACCAGACGTCGCTGAACCTGGATGATGCAATCCGTCAGCTTGCAGACGAAGCAACGCCGCCCGATCTGCTGCGCGTCGCGGCGGAGTAATCCGGAAATATGACAGCGTGGTGGCTTCATCACGCTGTCATATGGATGCGAGAAAATCCAAGCCACTTTAATTTTAGCCGGGGTCCCGCGTGCAGTTTCCAGAGCTCTCCTATGCCAATGACACGCAGACACGTCTGACCCAATGGCTCATCCGCTCCATCGAAGGCCTGTCCGGTCGCAACTATTATGCTCAGCTATACAATACCTGGCGGAACGACATCGTCCCTGCGGGTATCGATGTGTTCTGCCGCATGATGGATCTGATCAACGTTCGTCTCGATATTGTGGATCAATGGCCGCCACGGGAATTGCCGGACACACCCTTGGTCATCATCGCCAACCACCCCTTTGGCATTGGCGACGGCATCGCGTCCCTGGCATTGGCCGAACAGCTCGGCCGTCCGTTCCGGGTGCTGATCAATAACGATCTCCTGAAAGTCCCGGAGATTCGCCCGTATGCGCTTCCCGTTTGTTTCGACGAGACGAAGGAAGCGATGGCGATGAACATGGCGACACGCCACGAGGCCGTACGGCTGCTTAAGGAGGGGGTGACCATCGTCGTCTTTCCGGCGGGCGGTGTAGCGACGGCGCCGAAGGGTTTTGGCCGTGCCGAGGATTTGCCATGGAAAATCTTTCCGGCAAAGCTTGTACAGCAGGCGAAAGCGTCGGTCATTCCGGTTTATTTTGGCGGCCAGAATGGCCGTTTCTTCCACCTTGCCAGCAAGGTGTCGATGACGCTGCGCATTTCGCTGTTGATTCGGGAATTCCGCCGGTTGTCCGGCAAATCAATCAATGTGCGCATCGGCCGCGTCATTGGATGGGAAGAACTGAAACCGTTTGAGGACCGCAAGCGTCTGCTGGAATATCTCTACGACGCGGTTTTCTCACTCGAGCCAAAGACCCGCTAATCCAGCGGTTCTTCGCCGTCGGCCGGCTGATTGGCGGTCGCCGCAGTGCTCGCGCCATCCTTTGCCAGAACTTCGACATCCTGATTCTGTCCGGCAACGACTTTGAAATCGCGCTGATAGATGCGGTCCTTGTTCTTGGCGATAATGACATATTCGCCCTCTGCCAAAACAATGGACGCGAATGCCCCGACGCTTTCCCGCACAATATCGCCCGACGTGGTCAACACAGACCAGGCTGTATCGGCCATCGCTTCGCCGCCCGTTTCACGCACCAGCTTCAACGTCAGCTGGGCCGCCCGGTGCTCCACATTGGCTTCAGTGATCTTGCCTGCCTCAACGCGGATATCAGAGCGGATGACTGCATTTGCCGTGCCGTAATTGGAAACAATCTGGTAGGTGCCGGTATTGAGGCGTACCACGCTGTCCGGCTTGACGTCCGGAATAATCAGCGCCCGTTCCCCGTTCGAGTCCTCGTGATCCTCATAGATCGAGAATCGCAATTGGTCCGGCGGAATCCGTCCGCCACCCGAAAGGACGGCATTGAGCTTTACACCGCCCGCATCGAGAATCATCGTCTCGCTACGCTTGGCGCGGGTCATCGTAATGCGCTTGGTCGCGCCGGCGCGCCCGAAAGCCACATGCACCAGGTAGCTGCCGGGCGCGAGATTGAATGAGGTCGTGCCGCCCTTGGACGTCGCCAGCAATGCCAGCTTGCCGTCATCACTGGCCTCGGGGGAAAACACCCGCCAGACAAGCCCCCGTCCGATTGGATCGCCTTCTTCGGAGAGTTTGGCTGACAGCACAAGCTCCGGTTCGTTGGCAATCGGGCTGTTCGCGGGCGCCTTTGGATTGGCATACTCGTTGAGATTGGGAATACTGGGCAATTCGACGGTAGGTGTCGAGGGCAAATCCGGTGCGAGTGCCTGCGCCCATACGCCAGGGGGCGCTGCGAGCAAACCTGCAAAAGCCATCGCTGCAAGCAGCTGCCTGCATTTTCGGGGCTTGCTGCCCGCTGAATTAATCTGGAATGCACCCATGAAACGGTTTGATCCGAAGCCGATGGCAATTTCAAGGCTTTTTCTCAATCCTGACCTTTACTTGATGCCGGAAACCACCACATTGTCCGCGCATCACTACTGAGCCGTGCGTCCCCCTTGGGCGCAGAAGACTCGGTACCATTTTCAATGGCGCATGAACCTTTCCAAGATCGAAGCTGATTTTGGTATTATGTGCAAAACAGGACCGCTGCTTTATTCCATGGATACGTCTGTTACCCCTTCCATCATTGAATTTCTGTCAACGCGCAGCTCAACGCCGATTTCAGCAATCGGGCTTCCTGCCCCATCTGACGATGAAATCGAAACGATGGTTCGCATCGCCTCGC
Organism: Phyllobacterium zundukense; assembly: GCF_002764115.1. Taxonomy (NCBI): domain Bacteria; kingdom Pseudomonadati; phylum Pseudomonadota; class Alphaproteobacteria; order Hyphomicrobiales; family Phyllobacteriaceae; genus Phyllobacterium; species Phyllobacterium zundukense. The sequence continues at coordinate 1,590,118 of NZ_CP017940.1, forward strand.
GCGTCCCTGACCACGGCCGTCTGACTCCATGGCGTTTCATTCTCTATCGGGGCGAAGCGCGCGAACGGGTTGGAAAATATCTCGCGGACCTTGCCGAGGAACGCGAAGGCCCGCTGACAGAGCAACGCCGGGAGCAGGAATTGAAACGCTTTGCCCGCGCGCCATTGGTCATCGGCGTGATTTTCGCACCGGTCGAACATCACATTCCTGAATGGGAACAGTTCCTCTCGTCCGGGGCAGCTGCCATGAAACTATGCCTCGCGGCGAACGCTCTCGGCTATGCCACCAACTGGATCAGCAACTGGTATTCTTCCGACGAAAAGGGCCGTACTTTGCTCGGATTGGCGCCGCATGAGCGCGTTACCGGGTTTGTTCACATCGGCAGCTGCCCGCAAAAAGTGCCGGAACGCCCTCGGCCTGAAGTCAAGGACATCCTTTCCGAATATTCCGGTCCGTGGGAAGGCTGAAGCGCATGTTCTACAGGTATGAGGATGGCCACGGCCTGCCGCACGATCCATTGAAGGCGATTGTTTCTCCGCGCCCGATCGGTTGGATTTCCAGCAGATCGAAAGAGGGCAAGGTCAATCTCGCGCCTTACTCCTTCTTCAACATGATCAGCACCAAGCCTTGCATGCTCATGTTCTCATCGGAAGGTTACAAGGACAGTGTGGCGTTCATCGAGGAGACGGGCGAATTCGCCGCCAACCTCGTGAGTGCTAACCTTTCCGTGGCCATGAACGCGACATCCGTAAACGCTCCGCGCGGGGTCAGTGAATTCGAGTATTCAGGATTGACCCCGACGGACTGCACGCTGATTGGCGCGCCGCGCGTTGCTGAAGCTTATGCAACACTTGAATGCGTCCTGACCGATGTCCAGAATCCGAAGGACCGCCATGGCAACCCGGTCAGTGCTTTCGTGGTCATTGGCGAGGTGGTCGGCGTTCACATCAACGAGGCAATCCTCACCAACGGCCTGGTGGACATGACAAAGGCACAGCCGGTTTCCCGTCTCGGCTACATGGATTTTGCCTCGGTATCCGAGACGTTTCAGATGTTCCGGCCAAGATGGAATGAATCAGGTAGTTGACTTGGTCCGGGCAACAAGCCGCTCGGCCCGGCGCAGATGCGGCCGGTCAAACATCTGGCCATCGATACCGATAACTCCGGCCGAGGGATCCGCTGAAAAGGCGTCGATGATCTTTCTTGCATGTTCAACAGCTTCAGCAGATGGCGTGAATGTCTCATTGATGATCGGCACCTGTGCCGGGTGAATGGCAAGCTTGCCGGTAAAGCCGTCGCGCTCGGCATCCATGCATTCACGTGCCAGACCCCCATCGTCGCGATAGTTGATGTAGACCGTATCGATCGCTGCGACTTCCGCCGCCGATGCACCGAGAATTGTCACCGCGCGCGCCAGCCGGAACACATCCGTATACCGGCCTGACTCGTCGCGGGCCTTACGCGCTCCTATGGCAGCGGACAGGTCTTCCGCGCCCCAGCTGAGGCCGATCAGACGCGTCGAAACATCGGGATAGCTCGCTGCTGAAAGCGTTCCAATTGCCGTTTCGGTGATGATGGCGAGGATCTGCGTTGATCCTTCAGCAACGCCTGCTCGCGCCTCGTGAACGTTGAGCTTGGCCGCAAGACGCGTAACGTCCTTGCCGCTATTGGACTTCGGCAGGAGAATGCCGTGGGGCAGGGCCGGCATCACCGCCGTGAGATCGTCATTCGCCAGCCCGCTGGTCAGATCATTGATACGGACGAACAGGCGAGGCGAGAGGCGGTCACGATTGGCCGTCAAAAAGTCGGCGGCGATCCTTCTGGCGGTTTCCTTGCGTTCCGCGCTGACGGAATCCTCAAGATCGATCAGCAAAACATCGGCCCCGCTGGTCAGGCCTTTCTCCAGTTTCTTTTCTGAATCGCCCGGAACGAACAGCAGCGAGCGCATCAGGCGGCACCCTTCGACTTCATCATGGCCTGCCGTGTGCACTGGGCGACAAGCACACCGAATTGATTGAAGGCCCGGTGTTCAAACTCGACGATGCCGCGATCCGGCTTCGATTTCGATCGCCTCGCTGAGATCACCTGTGTCTCCACCCGCACGGTATCGCCATGAAACAGTGGCGCGGGGAACGTCACATCCGTCATGCCGAGATTGGCGATTGTTGTTCCAACTGTTGTGTCGTTGACCGAAATGCCGATCATCAGACCAAGTGTGAACAGGGAATTGACCAGTGGTTTGCCCCATTCGGTCTTGCTGGCGAAATCGAAATCGATATGCAGCGGCTGCGGGTTGAGCGTCATGACGGAAAACAGCATGTTGTCGCTTTCGGTCACGGTCTTGCGCAATGTGTGCTGAAATACATGCCCGATTTCAAAGTCTTCCAGATATAGCCCGGCCATGATGTCTCGCGTCTCCTCAATGCTTTTGCGGCAGACTAGGGCGGCTTTGACTGGATCGCAACATGCGAGCATCCCGCTTGAACATGGTTAATCGATATGGTGAACCGATCGTAAACCTTTTCGCACTAATCTTGAGACAAGCAGAGACTCGGGGGCGAAATATTGATGTCGGTTCAGCACTATCTGAAAATGATCGATAATGCTTCTGTGGCGCAACGTTGTCATGCCGCAGGCGCTCTGGCCCATATCTATCTCCAGTCTGAACTCGACTTTGAAGACCGGTGCGCTGCAGAGGCAATGTTGACGCTTCTCCTTGACGATCCTTCGCCAAAGGTCCGTCTGGCATTGGCTGATGTCTTTTCGACCAGCGCCCATGCACCAGCCCATATCGTTACCGGCCTTGCACGCGATCAGATCGAGATTGCCACCTATATGCTCGGGCGATCCATGCTCCTTAGCGATACGGATCTGGTTGATTGTGTTGCTGGCGGAAGCGGCGAGGCGCAAAAGGTTATCGCTGCAAGGCCGAAAGTGTCTTTCGCGGTCAGTGCCGCAATTATCGAGATCGGCGAGACCGTGGCCGTAATGGAGCTTCTGTCCAACACCCAGGCGCAGATCGCCGATATCAGCTTCCGCAGGCTGATCGAACGCCTTGGTCATGTGGCTGAAATCCGTGCCCTTCTGGTTGATGACGACCGCCTGCCAGCTGATTGTCGCCACGCCCTGGCGATCCGGATTGCAGAGGCCCTCTGCCAGATGGACATGGTCATGGCCCTGATGGGGGAGAGAAGGGCAAAGCGGGTGACACAGGAGGCCTGCGTCAAGGCATCCATCAGTCTCGTTGCAGCGACGCCGGCGGAGGAATATCCCGCTCTCATCGAACACTTGCAGTTGCGTGGTGACCTTACGACCGCCTTCGTCATCCGGATCGTCGCGGCCGGAAAGATTGATTTCTTCGGTGCCATTCTTGTGGCCCTCTCCGGTTACAGCCTTTCACGTGTACGCAGCCTGCTCATCGACGGCCGTGCTACGGCGCTCGGTGCATTGTTCAGCGCTGCCGGATTGCCTGACAGCACGTATCGACCATTGGGAGTGGCTCTCCAGGCGTGGCGTGGCGTGGCCAGTGGAAAGCTCACCATCGGACCGCAGGAAGTTGTGCGCAGGATGATGGCGCATGTTGCGCCGGACAATCGTGGGGCCGGAACGGTTCCAGCCGCCGCCAATGACGATATGCTTTCGCTTCTCAAACGGATCTACCTTGAGGCGATTCGGGAAAATGCACGCGAACACGCTCTGGCAATCGCTGCCGCTTGACTGCCGAAACGTCAACTGATCCATATTTGATTACAAAATTCATCGCGTCGTTGAATGAATAAATCAGCGCGTTGTGCTTGAAATGATGCAATATTGCTTTTTTGAGTACAGGGTTATGCCCTATTATCACGGTTCTGGTTGAAAAACTTACTTATTTCAAATAGTTATATGGGTTATCTCAGGGAAGAAATCATAAGACAGTCAATATTCCCAAAATTAAGACAGTATTACTGACCTAATAATTCATGTTAGAATATCAGGACGATATGCGTGATTGGGAGGTCTGCAATATGTCTGATGATGGTCCCCTTGGTGAATTTGGTCCCCTTAGCTTGCATGTGCCGGAACCGGCGGTGCGGCATGGCGGCGAGCCGGATTTTTCCAATGTGAACATTCCGGAGGCCGGATCGGTTCGGCGTCCTGAAGTAGACACCAATCCCGAAGAGATCCGCGACCTTGCCTTTTCGATCATTCGCGTATTGAGCCGCGATGGTGACGCGGTCGGTCCCTGGGCCGGATTGTTGACCGATGATCAGCTGATTGAAGGTTTGCGCCACATGATGACGCTGCGGACCTTCGATGCACGCATGCAGATTGCCCAGCGGCAAGGCAAGACCTCCTTTTACATGCAGCACCTCGGCGAAGAGGCCGTCAGCTGCGCTTTCCGCAAGGCGCTTGCGCCCGGTGACATGAATTTCCCGACCTATCGTCAGGCAGGCCTTCTGATTGCTGGCGATTATCCGATGGTCGAGATGATGTGCCAGATCTATTCCAACGAGCGCGATCCTCTCAAGGGCCGCCAGCTGCCGATCATGTATTCGTCGAAGGAACACGGTTTCTTCTCGATCTCCGGCAATCTCGCCACACAATATATCCAGGCCGTTGGCTGGGCCATGGCTTCGGCGATCAAGAACGACACCAAGATCGCCGCCGGATGGATCGGCGACGGCTCGACGGCTGAATCCGATTTCCATGCATCGCTGGTCTTCGCCTCGACCTACAAGGCGCCGGTGGTGCTCAACATTGTCAACAATCAGTGGGCGATTTCCACGTTCCAGGGAATTGCGCGCGGCGGCTCCGGCACATTTGCTGCGCGGGGCCTCGGCTTCGGCATTCCGGCGCTGCGTGTTGATGGCAATGACTATTTCGCCGTGTTTGCTGTCGCGAAGTGGGCGATCGAGCGCGCGCGGCGCAATCTCGGTCCAACACTGATCGAGTACGTCACCTATCGCGTGGGTGCACATTCCACCTCCGACGATCCGTCGGCCTATCGGCCGAAGACCGAGTCCGATGCCTGGCCGCTTGGCGATCCGATTGTACGGTTGAAGAACCATCTGATTGGCCGTGGCGTCTGGTCGGACGAGCGCCACAAGCAGACGGAGGCCGAAATTCTCGACACGGTTATTGCCGCGCAGAAAGAGGCCGAAAGCTTCGGCACGCTGCATGCCGGCGGCAAGCCTTCGGCCCGGGACATGTTCGAGGGAGTGTACGAGGAAATGCCACCGCATCTGCGCCGGCAGCGTCAGCAGGCAGGAGTGTAGTCAATGCCGCGCAAAACGATGATCGAAGCCATCCGCGACGCGATGGATATCATGATGGAGCGCGACGACAATGTCGTCGTGTTCGGTGAAGATGTGGGCTTTTTTGGCGGTGTCTTCCGTTGCACGCAGGGGCTGCAGGCGAAATATGGCAAGACACGCTGTTTCGATGCACCGATCAGCGAGGCGGGCATTGTCGGCGCGGCGATCGGCATGGCAGCCTACGGCCTGAAACCCTGCATCGAAATCCAGTTCGCGGATTATGTCTATCCGGCCTACGACCAGATCGTTTCGGAGGCCGCGCGCCTGCGCTACCGCTCCAATGGTGGGTTTACCTGCCCGATCGTGGTGCGCATGCCGGCAGGTGGCGGCATTTTCGGCGGGCAGACGCACAGCCAGAGCCCGGAAGCGCTGTTCACGCATGTTTCTGGCCTGAAGGTCGTCGTGCCATCCAACCCGCATGATGCGAAAGGTCTGCTGATCTCGGCCATCGAAGATCCGGACCCGGTGATCTTCCTTGAGCCCAAGCGTCTCTATAACGGTCCGTTTGACGGTCATCATGACCGGCCAGTGACGCCGTGGTCGAAGCACGAACTCGGCGATGTGCCCGACGGCCACTATACGGTGCCGCTCGGCAAGGCAATCAAGCGCCGCGAAGGCTCGCAGCTGACCGTTCTGGCCTACGGCACCATGGTCTATGTGGCGGAGGCGGCGGCAGAGGAACACGGCATTGACGCAGAAATCATCGATCTGCGCACGCTGTTGCCGCTCGATCTCGAAACAATCGTGGAATCCGTCTCGAAGACAGGACGCTGTGTCATCGTGCACGAGGCGACTTTGACCTCCGGCTTTGGTGCCGAGCTTGCGGCACTGGTTCAAGAGCATTGCTTCTACAAGCTGGAAGCACCGGTTGCACGGGTGACAGGCTGGGATACGCCATATCCGCATGCGCAGGAGTGGGATTATTTCCCCGGGCCGACGCGTGTCGGACGTGCACTTGTCGAAACGCTGGAAGGTTAGGAGCAGACGATGGGCGAATATGTCATCAAGCTGCCGGATGTCGGTGAAGGCGTTGCGGAAGCCGAGCTTGTCGAGTGGAATGTCAAAATCGGTGATCTGGTACGCGAGGATACTGTCCTTGCCGCCGTCATGACCGACAAGGCAACGGTCGAGATTCCATCGCCCGTGGACGGCGAGATCATCTGGCTCGGCGGCGAGATCGGGCAGGTGCTCGCCATCGGCTCGCCGCTTGTTCGCCTGAAAATCGAGGGTGAGGGACACGCCGTCGAACCGGAGCCAGCCAAGCCGGCGAAGGCCGAGGCACCCGAACCTCCGGTGAAAAAAAACGAAGCCACAAAACCGCAGGAAGAAAAGCCAAAACCCAAACCCATCGCGGCAACGGAAACGCCGTTGGTTGCACCGCGCCTCTTTGGCGGCAATGCACCGCGTGGTGAGGGCGAGAAGCCGCTGGCGTCGCCAGCCGTTCGCCTGCGTGCCCGTGAAGCCGGTGTCGACCTGCGCCAGGTCAGCGGCACCGGTCCGGCCGGGCGGATCACCCACGAAGATCTGGAAGCCTTCTTCGCGCGCGGATCGCAGAAGCCGGGTGTTGCGGCCCTCGCACCGGACAGTTCCGTCAAGGAAATCAAGGTCGTTGGTCTGCGCCGCAAGATTGCGGAAAAAATGGCGATCGCCAAATCGCACATTCCGCATATTACCTACGTCGAAGAGATCGACGTTACTTCGCTGGAAGAGTTGCGCGCGATGCTCAACTCCAAGAAGCGCGCCGATCAGCCGAAACTGACCATCCTGCCGTTCCTCATGCGCGCGATGGTGAAGGCAATCGCCGACCAGCCGCAGCTCAACGCGCTTTACGACGATGAAGCGAACATCATCCATCAGCATGGCGGTGTGCATATCGGCATCGCGGCGCAGACGCCGAACGGGCTCGTGGTCCCAGTCGTCAAGCATGCCGAGGCGCGTACGCTTTGGGATTGTGCCGCCGAAGTCAACCTTCTGGCCGATGCAGCGAAGACCGGTTCGGCCACCCGCGAACAGCTCAGCGGCTCGACGATCACCATCACGTCGCTTGGCAGCATGGGCGGCGTGGTGACAACGCCCGTCATCAATTACCCGGAAGTGGCGATCATCGGCGTCAACAAGATCAGTGTAAGGCCGGTTTGGGATGGGACGAACTTTATCCCGCGCAAAATGATGAACCTGTCGTCGAGCTTCGATCACCGGGTCATCGATGGCTGGGATGCGGCCGTGTTCATCCAGCGCATCAGGACGCTGCTCGAAACACCGGCGTTGATTTTCGTGGAGGGCTGAGCCGATGAAAGATATCTCCTGCAAACTGCTGGTCATCGGCGCGGGTCCCGGTGGCTATGTCTGCGCCATTCGCGCCGGTCAGCTGAATGTCGATACGGTCATCGTCGAAGCCGCCAAGGTTGGCGGCACGTGTCTCTTGGTTGGCTGCATACCCTCCAAGGCGTTGATCCACGCGGCCGATGAGTTCGCAAAGGTGGCGCATTTCGCCGCAAAGCAGACGCCACTTGGCATTTCGGTTGGCGAGCATTCCATCGACTTCTCCAAGACCATCGCCTGGAAGGACGGGATCGTCAGCCGCCTCAACAATGGCGTCGCCGGGCTCTTGAAGAAGGCAAACGTCAAGATCGTCACCGGCAAGGCCAAGTTCCGCGACGGCAAGACGGTCGAGGTGGAAACCTTGACTGGCCAGCAGATCATCCGCGCCGAGAATGTGGTGATTGCCACGGGCTCCGCCCCGGTCGAAATCCCCTCACTGCCGTTTGGCGGCAATGTCATTTCTTCCTCGGAAGCGCTGGCGTTGCAGGAGATTCCGGAAAAGCTGGTCGTTGTCGGCGGCGGTTATATCGGTCTCGAGCTCGGCACTGCCTTCGCCAAACTCGGTTCGAAGGTGACGGTCGTCGAGGCACTGCCGAAAATCCTGCCGCAATATGATGCGGAACTGACGCGGCCCGTCTCGCGACATCTTTCAGAGCTTGGCGTGATGGTGCTGACCGGCGTGAAGGCAAAGGGAATGAGCGCCAAGGGCGACGCATTGCTGATCGAGACGGCTGATGGCAAGGATGACAAGATCGCTGCCGACAAGGTCCTGGTGACCGTGGGGCGCAAACCCGTGACCACCGGCTGGGGACTTGAGGAAATCGATATCGACATGGATGGCCGGTTCGTCCGCATCGACGACAAGTGCCGCACCTCCATGCGCGGTGTCTATGCCATTGGCGACGTGACGGGCGAACCGATGCTGGCGCACCGCGCCATGGCGCAGGGTGAGATGGTGGCGGAAATCATCGCCGGCGAAAATCGCAGCTGGGACAAACGCGCCATTGCCGCGGTGTGCTTCACCGACCCCGAAATCGTCTCCGTTGGGCTTTCCCCGGACGAGGCGAAAGAGGCGGGTCATGAGGTCAAGATTGGCCTCTTCCCGTTCGCTGCTAATGGCCGTGCCATGACGCAGGAAGGCGAGGAGGGGTTCGTGCGGGTGGTTGCCGCAGCGGGCAATCATCTGATCCTTGGCATACAGGCGGTCGGGAAGGGCGTGTCCGAACTCTCGGCGTCCTTCGCGCTAGCCTTGGAAATGGGTGCACGTCTTGAGGATATTGCCGGGACGATCCACGCGCATCCGACGCAAAGCGAGGGCTTCCATGAGGCTTCGCTTAAGGCGCTCGGACACGCGCTGCATATTTGATCGGTGATTGCGCCGTTCTGATTATCAAAGAACCGGGTGTAGCTACCCCTTGCCACGCCCTCATCTCGAGTCTGGCCATTGAATGGTTGGGAAGACGGGCGGTCGTCGAAGCGCGTCTTTTGGTAGTGATATGCGATCCGAAGACCGCCCGTCCGGCGTTTTTCTATCGCATCCGTTCCGCGTCGCGACGGCAGCGGCCGGGCTCGTAGCCCTTACCTGACCCACCGCCCCTCACAGTGCTCGTCCAGCACGCACCGGTCCTAGTACCGGCAGGGGAACCCTTGGACGCAACTTCCCCGGACAGCGGGTCCGTTACCCGCCATCGGAGGCGCCGATCCTCTCCCCACTTCGAACGGCTCCGGAAGCAGCTCCCCATGGAAAGGACGGGAGAATAATAAACGAGGTTTGCAGGGCGTGGATAAGTTTCAGTGGTTTATTCCGGCCAAACCGGCAGTGCGTGGTTCGACAAGCTCACCATGAGGGTGGTGAGTTGATGGAGCGAGCCAGGACTTGCGGCATTCTGAACCTGCAATGGAGGCAGCCGCTGCACAGGGGCGATTGGCTTGCAGCCCACTACTTCCCTCATGGTGAGCTTGTCGAACCACGCACTGCACCTTTGCGAGTAGGCACCTCAAAGCGATGCCGATTATTTCCCGATCAAGGGGAGCAACTAAAACGCCTAAATATCCAGTTCTTCGACGAATGCTGCGCGATCCTGGATAAACCGGAAGCGGGCGTCAGGCCGGGTACCCATCAGATCATCCACGGCGAGCCTTGTCTCGTTGGCCCATTCCTCGTCGATCTGAACGCGCAACAAAGTCCGCTTCTTGCGGTCCATCGTCGTTTCCTTGAGCTGGTCGGCGCGCATTTCGCCGAGGCCCTTGAAACGGCCGATTTCGACCTTGCCCTTGCCAGTGAACATCGTCTTGAGAAGTTCATCCTTATGGGCGTCGTCACGGGCATAGGCGACCTTGCCGCCCTGCGCGAGGCGGTAGAGTGGCGGCACACCAAGGAACAGATGGCCGTTGCGAATGAGTTCGGGCATTTCCTGATAGAAGAACGTGATGAGCAGCGACGCGATATGCGCCCCGTCGACGTCCGCGTCGGTCATGATGATGACGCGGTCATAGCGCAGGTCCTCATCACGATATTTCGAGCGGGTGCCACAGCCGAGCGCCTGGATGAGATCGCCGATCTGCTGATTCGCTGTCATCTTCTCGCGTCCGGCGCTGACGACATTCAAGATCTTGCCGCGCAAGGGCAGAACGGCCTGTGTGGCGCGGTCGCGCGCCTGCTTGGCCGAGCCGCCAGCGCTGTCGCCTTCGACGATGAACAGTTCAGCGCCCAACGCGCCGGTCTGGCTGCAATCGGCCAGCTTGCCGGGCAGGCGCAGCTTCTTCACGGCGGATTTGCGATTGACCTCTTTTTCCTGGCGGCGTTTGACGCGTTCCTCGGCCCGGTCCACCACCCAGTCGAGCAGCTTCGATGCTTCCTGTGGCGAGGCAGCAAGCCAATGGTCGAACGGGTCACGAATGGCATTTTCAACAATGCGTTGTGCCTCGACGGTCGCAAGCTTGTCCTTGGTCTGGCCGACAAATTCCGGCTCGCGAATGAAGACGGAAAGCATGGCAGCCGAAGAGATCATCACGTCATCGGTTGTGATGATCGAGGCGCGCTTGTTGCCGGTGAGGTCAGCATAGGCCTTGAGACCGCGGGTGAGGGCGATGCGCAGGCCCGCTTCGTGGGTGCCACCCTCGCCGGTCGGAATGGTATTGCAGTAGGAATTGACGAAACCATCGCCGCCGAACCAGGCAACGGCCCATTCCAGTGCGCCGTGGCCACCGGTTTTTTCGGTCTTACCGGCGAACATTTCGCGCGTAACCTGAAAATCCTTGCCGAGCGTCGTACTCAAATAATCCTTCAAGCCGCCGGGGAAATGAAACACAGCCTTGTCCGGCGTTGGATCCTTAGGATCGAGTAGGGACGGCGCGCAATTCCAGCGAATTTCGACGCCGCCGAACAGATAGGCTTTCGAGCGCGCCATTTTGTAGAGCCGCGCCGGATCGAATTTCGCGCCCTGTCCGAAAATCTCGGCATCAGGATGGAACGTCACGCGCGTACCGCGCCGGTTTTGCACCTCACCGACCACTTCAATGGGGCCGAGCGCCTTGCCGCGGGAAAAGCGCTGGCGATACAGTTTGCGGTTGCGCGCGACCTCGACCTCGCAATGATCGGACAGCGCATTGACAACCGAAACACCCACGCCGTGCAGACCGCCGGAGGTTTCATAGACTTTTGAGTCGAACTTGCCGCCGGCATGCAGCATGGTCATGATCACTTCGAGCGCCGATTTGTCCTTGAATTTAGGGTGGGCATCGACCGGCATTCCGCGGCCGTTGTCGGTTACCGACAGATAGCCGTTTTCGTCGAGATCGATGTCGATGAAATCGGCATGGCCTGCTACGGCCTCATCCATGGAATTGTCGATAACTTCGGCAAACAGATGGTGCATTGCACGCTCATCCGTACCGCCAATATACATGCCCGGACGGCGGCGTACCGGCTCCAGCCCCTCCAGAACCTCGATATCAGCCGCACTGTAGCTGCCGCTGCTTTCGGGTGTTGGGCGAGGCGGAGTCTTTGCTGCGGGAACAGGCCTGACGGGAGTCGCGACCGGTTCGGGCCGCGTCTGCTCGACTGCCGCCTGGCGTTCACGGGCAGTTTTTACCACCGCTGAAAAGAGGTCGTTATTATCATCCATAGTCTTATGCGGCCAATGCTACAGGAATTACGAATCACCGATGATCTTTGCACGCTTCGGTATGAAACGCGATGGGAGTTCGTGATCTGTTCCGGGTTTCACCACAGAACTATGCGATGAGTCCCCACGTTTCAAGCGGCTTGCAGCCTCGCTAGCACGTTTTCCAGTTGCTCGATCCGATCGCCGAGCTGTTCGTGATGAACTTTGAGCATGTCGATCTCGGTTGTCAAAATCGAGGTATTCCCGCCTGTGTCATTTTCTTGTGGCGATTGTCCGACGCCGTGCATGAGCCAAGTCGGGCTGACCCCGAGAAATCCGGCCAGCATGACGAGCCTGTTGGCCCGGGGTTCCGATCGATCCGACTCCCAGGCCGTGATGGTTTGCGGCTTCACACCAATTTTCCCTGCTACCTGGCCCACACTCATTGACTTGGCTTCGCGAGCGCGCGAAAGCCGTCCGCCCATCGTGTCCATGTCGCGTGTCTCGGTCATGATATTGGTAAGAAATGCCATTTCATTCTCCAATTTCTTGTTGTTTTTGAGTTTTGGAAGACCCCTTTGCACCATCCGAGGGCCAAAAAGTCAAATTTCCCAAAATAGGCCGTGGTTTTTATGCCTGCTTCAAGATTGCATTTTTTGACAGAGCCGATATGCCAGCAAGTTATGCCAGCCGGTTCATCCAGAAAGGTCATCGCCATGGAAAACACAACCTCACAACAGTTGAGGGGCGTTTCGACAATGGCCGTTGCCATGTTCTTTCTGCCGATGATGGACGCGATCGCCAAATGGCTTTCGACGGTCGACAGCCTACCGCCGGCAACGGTCACTCTCTCGCGTTTTGTGGTTCAGACGATACTGACGCTGCTGATCATTCTCGCCCTGACGGGCGTCAAGTCGCTGAGACCTGTCAAGCTGTGGGGCAATCTGTTTCGCGGCTTCCTGATGGGTATGGGTAGCCTGTGTTTCTTCGCAGCGATCAAATATATGCCGCTCGCAGACGCCATGGCGGTGTTTTTCGTCGAGCCGTTGATGTTGACGCTGCTTTCCGCGCTGATCCTGAAGGAGGTGGTGGGCTGGCGCAGACGAATAGCCGTTGTAGTAGGCTTCATAGGGACACTGATCGTCATCCAGCCAAGCTGGGAACTGTTCGGCTGGATTTCGCTCCTGCCGCTCGGCACGGCAGCACTCTTCGCCGTCTATCTGATGTTGAACCGCCGCTATGGGGATGCCGATACGCCACTCATCATGCAGCTTTATGCTGGTGTCGGTGGCACCATCACGGTCGGTGTCGTGCTTTTTCTGGGCCAGGTGTTTGGCGTCAGTGATATGACGCTCGGGATGCCTTCGGGCGATTTGTCGTGGCTTTTGCTCTTTACCATCGGTGCGATTGCCACGGGTGGGCACTTGCTGGTCGTTCAGGCGTCGCGGTTGGCGCCGGCGTCATTGCTCGCGCCGTTCCAGTACCTCGAAATCGTCATGGCGGTGATCGTCGGGCTCGTTGTGTTCCATGAATTCCCGACGGCGTCGAAATGGCTGGGGATTGCCATTATTGTCGCGTCGGGTGCCTATGTCGTATTGCGCGAAGGCAAGAAAAGCGATGAGCCTGAGCCAGCGTACAATTGACAGGAAGCAGTTGAGCAAAGCGTCGATTGGCAATAGAAACAAAGGCATGTCTGGGGCGGGAGATCATCGAGTGTTCAAGAAAATCCTGATTGCCAATCGTGGCGAAATCGCCTGCCGCGTCATCAAGACTGCGCGCAAGATGGGGATTGCCACGGTTGCAGTCTATTCGGATGCCGATCGCGATGCGGTTCACGTGGAGATGGCGGACGAGGCGGTTCATATCGGTCCCGCTGCGGCTTCCGAAAGCTACCTTGTCGCCGACAAGATCATTGCAGCCTGCAAGCAAACCGGCGCGGAAGCCGTCCACCCCGGCTACGGGTTCCTCTCCGAACGCGCCTCCTTCTGCGAAGCTCTGGAAAAGCAGGGGATCATCTTCATCGGGCCGAAGCCCAAGGCGATCGTCGCTATGGGCGACAAGATCGAATCGAAGAAATTCGCCAATGAGGCGAGGGTCAATACCGTCCCAGGATTTCTCGATATCATCACCGATCCCACCCATGCGGAAAAGATTGCCGGCGAGATCGGTTATCCGGTGATGATCAAGGCTTCCGCCGGTGGCGGCGGCAAGGGCATGCGCATCGCCTGGAACAAGTCGGAAGTGCGCGACGGTTTCGAGCGCGCCACCTCGGAAGCGCGCAATTCCTTTGGTGATGACCGGGTCTTCATCGAAAAGTTCATCGTCGATCCGCGCCACATCGAAATCCAGGTGCTTGCGGACGCTTATCGCAACTGCATCTATCTCGGCGAGCGCGAATGTTCGGTGCAGCGCCGCAACCAGAAGGTGGTCGAAGAAGCGCCGTCGCCGTTCCTCGATGAGAAGACCCGCAAGGCCATGGGCGAGCAGGCGGTGGCGCTCGCCAAGGCGGTCGATTACCAGAGCGCGGGGACCGTTGAGTTCATCGTAGACAAGGACCGCAATTTCTACTTTCTCGAGATGAACACCCGCCTGCAGGTGGAGCATCCAGTAACCGAGCTGATAACGGGCATCGATCTCGTCGAACAGATGATTCGCATCGCCGCTGGAGAAAAGCTGGCAATCAAGCAGGCCGACGTGAGGCTCAATGGCTGGGCCGTCGAGAGCCGGCTTTACGCGGAGGATCCGTACCGCAACTTCCTGCCGTCCATCGGCCGCTTGACGCGCTACCGCCCGCCAGCTGAGGGACCTGTGGGCAAGGCCATCATCCGCAATGATACCGGCGTGACCGAAGGCTCGGAAATCTCGATGTTCTATGATCCTATGGTCGCCAAGCTTTGCACCTGGGCGCCAACGCGGCTTGAAGCAATCGATGCGATGGCGGATGCGCTCGATACATTCGTTGTCGACGGGATCGAGCACAATATCCCGTTCCTCGCCACGCTCATGCAGCATCCGCGCTGGCGGGAAGGCCGGCTGTCCACCGGTTTCATCGCCGAGGAGTTCCCGGAAGGGTTCAAGGCCATTTCGCCGACGCCGGACGACCGGGATATCCTCGCAGCGATTGCGCTCAGCGTCGAACTGGTTCGCAAGGAGCGGCTGGACCGCCTCAGTGACCGCCTGCGCCCGCATACAGGCAAGATTCGCGCCGAATGGGAGGTGCGGATCGGTGATGATTATGTGCCGGTTACCATTCGCAAGAGCACAGCGAAGCCACCGGTGAAGATCGATCTCTCACTGCATGGCGGCGAGGTCGTCACCATTCGCAGCGACTGGCAGCCCGGCGATGCCGTCTGGGATGGTTATGTGGACGAGCGCGCGATAAAGGCGCAGCTGCGCCCGGTGCTCAACGGCATGCGCATCGACTGGAAGGGCATGTCGGTCATCGGTCACGCCATGCAGAAGCATGTGGCGGCGCTGGAAAAGCTGATGCCGGTGAAACTGCCGCCCGACACTTCGAACATGCTGCTCTGCCCGATGCCGGGTTTGATCGTCTCGATCAATGTAACGGAAGGGCAGGAGGTCAAGGCGGGTGAGACCTTGGCGATCGTCGAGGCGATGAAAATGGAAAACGTACTGCGCGCGGACCGCGATCTGACGGTTTCCGCGATTAACGCCAAACAGGGCGACAGTCTCGCGGTCGACGCAGTGATCATGGAGTTTGTTTAGGTCTCTGAACCGCTCCGAACACGGTTTCGAACGATTCATACAAAGCCCGGTCGAGATCGTGCATTTCCACCGGCAGTCCGAGATCGACGAGACTGGTGACGCCGTGGCCGCGCACGCCGCAGGGCACGATGCCGTCGAAATGCGTCAGCTCCGGTTCGACATTGATCGAGATGCCGTGGAAGCTGACCCATTTGCGCAGGCGGATGCCGATGGCGGCGATCTTGTCCTCCGCCGGGGACCCGTCGGGCAGGGCAGGCCGCTCCGGCCGCATTACCCACACGCCAACGCGGTCCTCGCGCCGTTCGCCTTTGACATTGAACGAAGCGAGCGTCGAAATGATCCACTGCTCCAGCGCGGTTACAAAGGCGCGAATATCCTCGCGCCGCCGCTTCAGATCGAGCATCACATAGGCGACGCGTTGTCCCGGACCGTGATAGGTATATTCGCCGCCGCGGCCCGTCGCATAGACCGGGAAGCGGTCGGAGACGAGAAGATCGGTCGCCTTGGCGCTGGTGCCGGCCGTATAGAGCGGCGGATGTTCGACCAGCCAGACCAGCTCCCGCGCCGTGCCTTCGCGAATCGCCGCGACCCGCTGCTCCATGAAGGCAAGCGCCGCGTCATAATCGGTGGGGCCCTCGGCAATCAGCCATTCCACCGGGGACGATTCGTCATGAGGCAAGAATGCGGGGACGAGATCGTCGCGGTTGGTTTTCATGATGCAAATTCAGATCCGGTTGTCATTTGCCTGTCGTGAACCTCGCGAAATTGCCACCAAAACAGCGATTCAAGGGGTTCCCGATGGGTGCGCCGGATATGGACCTTTTCTGGGGAAATTTCCAGTCTGGCGTTGTGTTCCGGCGTTTCTGACAGCTTTGTGAAAAACAATCACGATATATGAGGATAGGGCTTGTTTAGCTGAAACCTATTTGCTACATGCCGCGAGCCGACACGTTCGGCTTCTACCACAGTGCGGTCGTGGCGGAATTGGTAGACGCGCAGCGTTGAGGTCGCTGTGTCGCAAGACGTGGAAGTTCGAGTCTTCTCGACCGCACCACTACACTTTCGCTAAGCGATTGTATTTATTGCATAATAAGGCGGCCTCGTGCCGCCTTATTGCTTGTTACACCATTTATGTGCCACATATTGCGCCCCAATATTGTGCCACAGACGCAATCGGGACGGGGCACTCGCTTGACCAGAAAACGCGCAAAAAACAGCTACGATCGCTTCCTATTGCTCGGAATGCAAGTCGAAAGATATCGCATTGATCCTGTCTACACAGGAGACTGAGGGGATGTCGTTAAGTGGGTGAACCGACCGCCATTGGGCAGGCTATATATTATAAAGAGTAGTTTCAACTTTTGGCGGTTTTGCCGCTCGTTGATGCAAACGAAATTTTGAAACGTTTGTTGATTTAAAAGGGCAATCTATCGGCCTGTCACACCGGAGGCCGCGGGTTCGAGTCCCGTCACTGGGTCCCCGCCATAGGGGCTCGCTGCTGAACGGTGACGGGCGTTATCCACAAGCGAAGAAAGTCGCGTAAGCCCCGACTACAGAAACTCCTGCGTATCGCATGTTAGGTCGAAGCAAGTTCGTGTTATGGCCTGCGGAATTCCTCCATCCAGAAAAAAGATGCTGTGCATTTTTATATCTAACGCCGACGTTTTCTGTACATATTCCACTGAGTCCAGCAGCCTTAGCTTGGGCTGATCTCTGGCGGAAGCCATCGTGGTTGATGGTGTTCCGGGCTGCTTGGTACCGATTATGTTGCCGCGCCAAGGCTTTCAACGTGCCATGAGAGGCCAGGGCAGAAAGGCCACGGCTCGCCCTATAGGAATTGATGAGGGTTAGCGTTTGGGGACCAAAATCTGCTGTCGCAGCTAACGGCTGAGTCGTAGCCGCACCTGAAACCAAAACCGCAATTGCGATTGTCTGTAGGATTTTCATTGTCGGATTTCCCCAGCTTACCACCCGCCACGGTTCGCCCCTTGGAAGGCTTTTTTCTAGCACAAAGCCCGAAGGCTTTCAGTTGAGGGACTACCTTAAACTCGATAAATCCGGCGACAGGGAGGCAAAAAAGACAATTCTTCACCGGCGTAAATTTTAACATCCCGTGTTGACATGATAACGGTCAGCACATTGGGCCACATTTTTGCGCCATACGGTCCTCGATAATTGCTATAAAATGCAGCAAAAACAAATAAATCGCACTGCCCTCGGAAGCCACCCGACAGTACCATCACAAAATCCGTCCTCGCCTCGTTTGGAAGTTTCATTATCACCGCACTTTGGGCCACATAATACGCCACAAGAATGGTGCGCTAAACGGAAACCTTCAATCTTATCAATGGTGCGGTAAAACGGGTGGTGCGTCTCGACCGCACCATTCTCCCCTCTATATGTCGTTGCATCTATCGCACCTTGGTCATGGACCAGGTCGCAATATATCACACGACGACTCCGTGTCAGAATAGGTCGCGGGGAAGAAACTCAATGCAGGGCACCCGGGCTAAGATCACCCGAAATAAAGGGAACCTGGTTCATTGGCCTCACATGACGATCCGCTTCTGCAGCCCTATCAGCTCAAACATCTGCGGCTCAAGAACCGCATCATGTCGACCAGCCACGAGCCTGCCTATTCCGAAGACGGCATGCCGAAGGAGCGCTACCGGCTCTATCACGCCGAAAAGGCCAAGGGCGGTATGGCGTTGACCATGACTGCGGGTTCCGCGGTGGTTTCGCGCGAGTCGCCGCCCGCTTTCGGCAATCTTCATGCCTATAAGGACGAGATCGTGCCATGGCTGCGCGAACTCACGGATGATTGCCACGAGCATGGTGCCGCCGTCATGATCCAGCTAACGCATCTTGGCCGCCGCACCAGCTGGAACAAGGCGGACTGGCTGCCGGTCGTTTCGGCTTCGCCCGTGCGGGAGCCGGCACATCGCGCCTTCCCGAAGGAAGCGGAAGAGTGGGATCTTGAGCGGATCATCGCTGACTATGCCTCGGCTGCCCAGCGCATGCAGGCGGCGGGGCTCGATGGTATCGAAATCGAAGCCTACGGCCATCTGATGGACGGTTTCTGGTCGCCTGCGACCAACCGGCGCGAAGACGAATATGGCGGGTCGCTCGATAATCGCCTGCGCTTCACCTGGGCGGTGATCGATGCTGTGCGCAAATTGGTCGGTCCGGAGTTTATCGTCGGCATTCGCATGGTGGCGGATGAGGATTGGGAGCAGGGGCTCTCAAAGGAAGAGGGCGTCGAGATCGCCCGGCGCATTGCGGCTTCCGGCAAGTTCGACTTTCTGAATATCATTCGCGGCCATATCGATACGGACGCGGCGCTCAATGAGGTCATTCCCATCCAGGGCATGCGCTCAGCGCCGCATCTCGATTTCGCCGGTGAAATTCGCCAACAAACCAAATTCCCGACATTTCATGCCGCGCGCATCGCCGATGTTGCGACCGCGCGTCATGCGGTTGCGGAAGGGAAACTCGACATGGTGGGCATGACCCGCGCACATCTTGCCGATCCGCATATCGTGCGCAAGATCATGGCGGGCGAGGAGCATCGTATCAGGCCGTGCGTCGGCGCCACCTATTGCCTCGACCGCATCTATGAAGGCGGTGAGGCGCTGTGCATTCACAATGCCGCGACGGGGCGCGAAGGCTCGATGCCACATGTGATTTCGAAGGCGAAGGCTGCACGCAATATCGTTGTGGTCGGTGCCGGTCCGGCAGGACTTGAAGCAGCGCGCGCTGCAGCGGAGGCCGGGCACAAGGTGTCCGTACTGGAAGCCTCGGACCAGGCGGGCGGCCAGGTGCGGCTCGCTGCCCAAAATCCGCGCCGCAAGGAGATGATTGGGATCGTCGACTGGCGTCTTGACGAGCTGGAACGGCTCGGCGTCTCAATGCGCTACAATGTCTGGGCGGAGGCGGCTGACGTGCTGTCGCTCGAACCCGATGTCGTGGTTATAGCCACAGGTGGTTTGCCGCAGAATCCGCCGCTGACGGCAGGTGACGATCTCGTGACTTCGAGCTGGGATATTCTTGCCGGCGCCATCAAGCCCGGCGAAAATGTGCTGCTCTATGATGACAATGGCGGGCACCAGGGCATGAGCGCTGCTGAAATGATCGCGCAGGCGGGTTCAAAGCTGGAGCTCGTCAGCCCGGAGCGCTTCTTTGCGCCGGAGATGGGCGGTATGAACCATGTGCCCTACATGCGTGCCTTTCAGCAGAAGGGCGTCCGCGTGACGATCAACACGCGGCTGGTCAGCGTTGCGCGTAACGGCAACCAGCTTGTTGCGACGCTTGGCTCCGACTTTGCGCCGGAATATCGCGAGGAGCGTCGGGTCGATCAGGTGGTGGTCGAGCACGGTACCTTGCCCATCGACGATCTTTACCGCGAGTTGAAACCTCTATCGCGCAATGGCGGTGCTGTCGATTATGACCATCTGGTCAATGGTGGCGCGATCTTTCCGCTGCGTTCGCAGGAGGGCCAGTTCGATCTATTGCGGATCGGCGATGCGGTCCATGCGCGCAATATCCACGCTGCAATCTATGACGGGCTGCGCTACGCCATCAGATTCTAGCGCGAAGTTGTGATGAGATCGAAATCCCCTCACTTGCGATTTCTAGCACTCAGCAAGAGCTAAGATGCTGAAATCGCTTTCTCTCCCACAAGGGGAGAGATAAAAAGGGCAGCGATAATGCGCTGCCCTTCCTCTTTGGTAAGCTACTGCTTAGTTGACAGCAGCCTTGACCTTTTCGGCAACGTCGGCGCTTACCCACTTGGTCCAAATATCCTCATGGTTCTTGAGGAAGTATTTGGCGCCGTCCTCACCCGTTGCCTGATTGTCCGTCATCCAGGCGAGCAGCGTGTTGACGGTCTTGTTGTCCCATGAACGGGCCTTCAGATAGTCCATGGCTGGGCCCGCCGCGTCGCTGAACTTCTTGGTGACAACGGTATCGACTTCGGCGATTTCCCAATCGTTCTTCTTGGGGTCCGGGCAATCGGCAACGGTGTTGCAGCGCTTCCATTCGGCCGCATCGAATTTCGCACCATGGTCGAGCTTTACCATCGGGTATTTGCCGAGAATGGCAGTCGGTTCCCAATAGTAGCCAACCCAGCCTTCCTTGCGCTCGTAGGCTTTCGCCAGCGCGCCATCAAGACCGGCAGCAGAGCCTGTATCGACGAGGGTAAAGCCTTTTTTCTCGGCATCATAGGCCTTGAAGAACTGTGCGGTTGCAACCGTGCCGCCCCAGCCAGCAGGTCCGTTGAACACGGCGCCCTTGGACGAATCTTCGGGAGCCGGGAAGAGTTCCGGATGCTTCAGCGCATCATCGATCGTCTTGATGTCCGGATGGGCATCGGCAAGATATTTCGGGATCCACCAGCCCTGTACGCCGCCATCTGAGAGCGACTTGGAGGCATAGACGAGCTTGCCGTCGGCAACCGCCTTGTCCATGATATCGCGCATGAAATCGACCCAGCCTTCGGGGGCGATGTCAGGCTGGCCCTTTTCGGTCATAGAAGTGAGGGTCGGGATCGTATCACCCTGAATGATCTCAGCCTGACAACCATAGCCCGACTCAAGAATAATCTTGTCGAGATTGGCGAGAACTTCCGCCGACTGCCAGTTCATGCTGGCAATGGTAACGTTGCCGCATTCCGCGGCCGATGCTGCGCCGGCTGCGCCAAGCAACGCAAACGCCATGACGCCGCTCATCAATAATGCTTTCATAGGAGAACCCCTTTTGTTGATTTTGTGTGATTTGTGGTGCCAAAGGTCATGACTGCTGCGCCCGCACCGAACGCTTCTGCGCCCGGCCCGTCGAAGAATGGCAAGGATAGTATTGGACCATAGGTGCAACGATAGCCCTGCATCAGGCGGGCAAGAAGCCCGGATACGCCAAAGATTTTGTTCTCTGCGACACGCGTCATTCAATTATCTTGCCCGGATTCATGATGCCGTTCGGATCGATTGTTTTCTTGATCGACCGCATGAGACCGAGCTTGACCGGATCGATCAGCGCGTGCAGTTCCGGCTTCTTTTCGAGGCCAATTCCGTGCTCGGCCGAGAAGGAACCACCCATCTCCCGGAGATTGGCGTAGATCATTGCCTTTACCGCATCCTTGTCGGGATTGGTCGTTTCGCCTGCAACGCTGACATGCAGATTTCCATCGCCGAGATGGCCGAATGTGAAACCTCTTACACCAGGTCCGAGCGCGGCAATGCCACGGTTGAACTGCGTCAGCCAGGTTTCGAGCCCCTGCAGCGGAACCGAAATATCGAACCAGTAGCCATGCGGATAGGCACGCGTGACCACGCTGCTGTCCTCGCGAATGTTCCAGATTTCGTTCCGCTCCTTCTCGCTTTGGGCGAGAACCGCATCGACGACCAGACCTGCTTCGATCGCCTCGGCCAGCGCCTCTTCAAGTGTCGATTGCGCAATTTGCTGGTCGGCGGCATCGGTTTCAAGGATGATATAGGCGGGCGCGTCGGTGAAGGCAGCCAATGCGGCGGGGCCGAGGTCGGTCGAAGCCAGCGCAAAATAGTCCCGCGCCATGAACTCGGCGCGCAGGAGATTGAGGCTGCGGTTGCGCTGCAGATTTTGAAACAGGGCAACCGCATCCGTTGCGCAAGAGCAGGCAACAAGCGCGGTGGCGGTGAATTCGTCGATAGGTGCCAGCCTGATCACGGCGCGTGTGACGACGCCGAGCGTGCCTTCCGCGCCGATAAACAATTGCTTGAGGTCGTAGCCTTCGTTGGACTTGGTGACCTGCGCCATGTCGCTCATGACGGAACCATCGGGCAGTACGACTTCGAGGCCGAGAACGCGTTGACGCATGACGCCGTGGCGAAAAGCTTCCATGCCGCCAGCATTGGTCGAGATCATGCCGCCAATCGTGGCGCTGCCGCGCGAGGCAATATCGATGCCGGTGGAAAGATTCACCAGCGCTGCCGCCTCTTGCAGCGCCTGCAGCGTGACACCGCTTTCGACGATGGCGGTGCCGGCGGAAGCGGAGAGGGATTCGATCCTGTTCAAGGCGGCGAGCGACAGGATGATTTCTCCGATCGTCGATACACCGCCTCCTGCTAGTCCCGTACGCCCGCCATGCGGCACGACGGCAATCCGGCGTTCGTTGCAAAGGCAAAGGACGGAGGCGACCTGCGCGGTATTTTTCGGGATTACCATGACACCGGCGTCGAGATTGTGCTCGTCGGCGCCGGGATGAAGAACACTTAGCGCATCGCCGGTTTTCAGGCCGCTCGCCCCCACGATTGCACGGAGATCAGCTAGCATGTCTTCTGCAATCATTGGGGTTCTGACGCTCCGCGCCTTTCGAAGAAGATTCGAAGGCCAAGTATGACCGCCGTGACGATGATCAGCAAGACTGAGATCGCGGCGATGGCCGGATCGATATTGTCGCGTAGTCCCATCCACATAAGGCGGGGCAGGGTGATGGCATTGACGCTGGTGATGAACAGGGTGACGCCGATTTCTTCCCAGGAAAGCACAAAGGAGAGAAGCGCCGCCGTCGCAATACCGAACTTGATGTTCGGGATGATGATCCTGAAGGCTCGCGTTGCCAGATTGGCACCGAGGCCGCGCGCCGCAAGGTCGATGCGCCGGTCGACCTGATAAAGGGCAACCAGAATGAGGACCACCGCAAATGGCGTGATCATCACGGCATGCGCCAGCGCAACGCCGAGCCAGGTGTCATAGCCGATCCAGTTATTGAAGGCCGAAAGCGTGGTCATCAGGAAATACAGTGTCATCGCCGAAACAACGGGCGGCACCACCAGTGGCAGGAGCACAAAGCCGATCAGCACTGCGGCAAAGCGCGGCTGGAACATCCAGATGCCGAGCCCAAACATGGTGGCCAGCGCTGTTGCGATGGCACTCGACAGAATGCCGATGCGCAGGCTCAGCAGGATGCTCTGGCCCCAGGCCGGGTTGTCGATCAACGCCTGATAGTGCCGCAGGGACAGGGTGCCGGATGGCATTGAGAGAAAGCGTGCCGGTGTGAACGATACTGGCACGACGGCAATCAGCGGCATCAGCAGGAATAGTGCGACGGCTGTGGCGACGATGAGCAGCACGGGGCCGGGTTTGGATGACTGCATGCCAGACCCCTTATCCCACCAGGTGCGCAGGTTTGATGAAGCGCCGCATCAGGGCGAGGAGAATGCCGATGAACAGCACCAGCACGACGCTGATGGCTGCACCGAGACCCCAGTCCGGGCTCTGGAAGATGCGCAGATAAACCAGTTCCGCCACCATGACGCTGCGGCCACCGCCGAGGATGGCCGGGGTAACGAAGAAGCCGAGCGCGAACACGAAGACTATAAGCGCCGCGCCGATCAATCCTCCATAGGTCAGCGGTACAAAGACGGTCCAGAAGATGCGGGTTCGCGATGCACCCATGCCGCGTGCTGCCAGCAGGACACGTTCGTCGATGCTGCGCATTGCCGATGCAATCGGAAAGACCGCGAAGGGAATGAGGAAATGCGTCATGCCGATGATGACGCCGAGTTCGTTGCGTGCCAGCGCCAGAGGTTCACCGATGATGCCCGCCGATTGCAGCCATGTGTTGATGAGGCCGCGGTTCGAAAGCATGGCGAGCCAGCCGAAGGCACGCGTCAGCACCGAGATCCAGAATGGGACGAGGATGCAGAACTCCGCCAGCATGCGTTGCACAGAACTGCCGCGCACCCAGACATAGGCGATGGCATAGGCCATGACGAGCGATGCGGCTGTCACAACCAGGCAGATGCGGAGGGTGCGGATAAAGACGGACTGGACGAGGGGGTCGGTGAAGAGCGAGCGGTACTGGCCCACCCCTGGCTCCGGCAGGGTGAAGCTCCAGCGCACGACACCGAGGAAGGGAACCACATAGGCAAGCCCGAGGAACAGCAGCAGCGGTGCCAACAGCAGGATTTTTCTGGAGGTGGCTGACTTCCCGATCATTCAGCGTCCTTCGTGTGGTGAAAATCAACGAAGCGGCGCGAGAGGTTCACTCTCACGCCGCGGCGCCTCAAGCCGAGATGACTTTTGTATATTCGTCGAACGCCTTGCCGTAATTTTCGGCATACCATTCCATGTTGAGTGGGATCTGCTTCGTCATATTGGCTGGATCGACGCAGTTCACCCGCTTCCTGTCGGCAGGGATCAGCGCGTCGGTGGCCGGGTTGGCTGGACCCTGACCGAGCAGGTTGAACATTTCCAGCTGGCGTTCCGGCGTCTGGGCGCTGGCGATGAATTTCATCGCATTCTCCTTGCCACCTGGATTACCCTTCATTACGCCAAGCGCGCCGGGCGAAATCAGGCCCTGATCCCAGATAAATTTGATGTTGCCGCCGGAATCCTGCTCAAGCAGTTGTGCGCGAGTGGACCAGATGATCGCCATCGATGCTTCGCCATCCATCAGCACCGACTGGCTCTCCGCACCACCTCCCCAATAGGCCACGACATTTTCCTTGAACGCCGCGATCTTGTCATGTGCGCGCTTGAGATCCAGCGGATAGAGTTTTTCGGGTGCTACACCATCGGCGAGGAGAGCAGCTTCCCACATCGCCGAGCCCCATTTGTAGAGCGATCGTTTGCCGGGGAATTTCTTGACGTCAAAGAAGTCGGCCATGCCGGTCGGCGCCTGGTCGCCGAATTTCGAAGAATCATAGGCGATGATATATGAGAAGAAGTAGGTCGAAGCGGCATGATCCCAGCCAAAACCCGGCCGCATCTTGTTCTTGTCGACGACTTTGTAATCGATCTCCTCAAGCATTCCCTGCTTGCCGAGCGAGATTCCGGAGAATGGGTCGATGTCCAGAAGGTCCCAGCTGGGCTTGCCGCTCTTGAACTGGGCGGTGATGGCGCCTTCCGTCGGACCAGAGCCATCCATCTTGACGGTTACACCGGTCTCCTTGGTGAAGGGCTGACCATAGGCCTTGTCATAGGCCGTCATGGCATCCCCACCCCAATTGACCAGAACAAGTTCCTTGGCCTGGGCGTAGGAACCGGTTGAGCGCAGGAGTGCGGGCGCTCCGGCGAGCAGCATCGCTGCCATCTGCGTGAAGCGCCGGCGGCTGATTTCACCGTTCTCGACCTTGCTGGCGAGGATTTCGAGGCAGTCTTTTTGAAATGCGTTATCCATTTTATTTCCCTCTGGATTGTTATTGTCACATTCCTGATGCTGCCGCTTAACCTCCGGCAGGCAGCAAAAAGCCCTGATGCACCGGCCAGGACACCCACACATCCGTTCGCGGTGCGATGGGCGACGTCGCGGCAGTTGGCATCGAAACTGCCAGGCTGGTGCCGTTACGTGTCTTCAAATGGTATTTGGTCGAGGCGCCGAAATAGGTCGCACCTTCGACCCGGCAAGTGATGGCGTTGCGGTCGCCATTTTGTGGCCCCGTGCAAATGACCATGTGTTCGGGACGTATGGCCGCCACCGCATTTGGCCCGGTCATGGCCATGGTCCTGTTCAGAACGATCGTCCGCTCCTCGAATTGCCCCGCGGCGCGATCGCCTTCAAGACGCAGAGCATCCAACGGCAAGAGATTGATTTCGCCAAGAAATTCGGCAACGAAATGGCTTGCGGGCCGCTCGTAGACGTCCTGCGGTTTGCCCACCTGCAAAAGCTCGCCATGATTGAAAATGGCGACGCGCGAGGAGAGGGCAAGCGCTTCGGACTGGTCATGCGTCACAAAGACAAAGGTCGTTCCCGTCTCCTCATGCAGCCGCTTGACCTCCTGCTGCATCATTTCGCGCAGGTTCTTATCCAGCGCAGAGAAAGGCTCGTCGAGCAGGAGCACCGAGGGTTCAAAGACAAGGGCGCGTGCGAGGGCCACGCGCTGTTGCTGGCCACCGGAAAGCTTGGCTGGAAGCTTCTTCTCATGGCCGGTGAGGCCGACGCGCTCCACCATCTCTCCGACCTTACGCTTGATATCGGAGGAAGAGCGGCCACGAACTTTCAACGGAAAGGCAATGTTCTGTTCGACCGTCAGATGCGGAAAGAGCGCATAGCCCTGAAACACCATGCCATAGGAGCGATCTTCGGCCGGTACGTCGGTAATGTCCTTGCCGTCCATCATCAGCCGACCTGTGGTCGGCGCGGTGAAGCCGGCGAGGATCATCAGGAAGGTCGTCTTGCCCGATCCGGATGGTCCGAGGAGAGTCAAAAATTCGCCGCGACCAATGTCGAGCGAGAGATTTTTCAGCGCATGAAACGCGCCAAATGTCTTGCCAATCGATACAGCCTTGATCTCGGCGGCTTTCGCGTCGCCCAGTTGAATGCTTTGAGGCATTGATTGACCTCTTTCCCCTTATTTTGTCAGGAGCCTAGGCACAATCTGTGGTTACGACAATTGAATTATATTACCGCGATACGTGAATGAAATTCACGCCAACCTTGTTGATGGCTCATGGCCCGGACTTCAGGCATTGCGGGTCTGTGACAGGCGCGATTTCAGCCATTCCGTGAAGGCAAGCTGGGCCGGATGGTCGATCCTGGCATAATCCGTCACCAGAAAATAGGATTTCGGCGACTTGATGCTGAGGTCGAACGGCCGGATGAGTTGACCTGCTCTCATGGCTTTGCGGCAGGTGAGTTCGTCCCCCATGGCGATACCCTGGGCGGTGATTGCGGCTGAATAGACGAGGTTCATATCGGAGAAGACGATTCCCCGTTCCGAATCCGGATTGTCGACATTGGCGAGGGCCAACCAACGGGTCCAATCCTCGAAATCTCCAAGATGCAACAATGGCGCGCGCAAGATATCCTTCGGCTCGGCGATACCGCCCAGATTGTTGAGGAGCACCGGGCTGCAGAGCGGTGTGAATTCCACTTCGCACAGAAGTTCGACCGAGCGGTTCGGCCAATTGCCATCACCAAAGGCGATAAAGAGATCGACGCTGGCATCCGTGACATCATCGAGCTTGCGCGGCGTTATGATGCGCAATGCCACATCGGGATATTTCTCCTGAAACTCGGCGATATGGGTGCACAACCAGAGGGATGCGAACCCCGCGGTGCAACTTACGCACAATGATCCACCAGTACCTGCGGGGCTTTGCCGGCCGCCCGCATCGTCGATAACGATCAGTGCCTTGCGTACATCATTGGCATATTTGCGCCCGCGCGGCGTCAGCGTGACACCCTTGCCGTCCCGCTGCAGAAGTTCAAAGCCGAGATCCCTCTCAAGTAAGCGCAACTGATGGCTGACTGCGCTGCGTGTCAGATGCAGTTCCTCGGCCGCCCGCCAGACGCTGCCATGTCTCGCGAAACTTTCGAGAGCACGCAGCGCCTGAGTCGATGGTATGCGCATAAATCATGTCCTTGGTGGTGAAGAGGTGAATAGAATTTGCACGTTTTGAAAAAACATATCACTTTTTGTCCCTCCTTCCAGATGATTATCTCCCGGCAGCGGGAGACGGAATGTGGTCACGGCAGCAGCAACATCGGCACTGAAATTTGTTGACGAGCACAAGGCTGATCTATCGGCGTGGACCCGAACGATTTTCGGTTTCGGCGAAACCGCATGGCGCGAATATCAGTCGGCGGATTGGTATGTGACCCGGCTGCGGCAGGAGGGGTTTGACGTTGAGGTTGCCTCCGGTGGCATGCCGACGGCCTTCTGTGCGCACTGGACCAACAAAGCCGGCACGAATGGCAAGGCACCGGTGATCGGGATGTATGCCGAATATGATGCAGTGCCGGGCAACTGTCAGGACGCATCCACGGTCAAGCGGCCACGATCCGGCTTGAACGAACATGCGGGCGGCCACACGGATCCGCATTCCGGTCTCGGCATTTCCAGTCTCGGCGGTTTGCTGGCGACGAAAGCGGCCATGGAAAAGCATGGCATCGCCGGAACGCTGAGATTTACCGGCGAGCCGGCGGAAAAGGTCCGTGGCTCGAAGCCGATCCATGCCGCCAAAGGTTATTATGACGGGCTGGATGGCATGATCTCCTTCCACCCGTTCTATATGCTTCCGCTATGCAACACGGTGCGCTGGGATACGCATTGCGGCGTGGCCTATTCGATGATCTACCGCTTCGCCTGCGACCAGCCGGAGCGCTGGGGCCTGAGCGATGGCGCTCCGATCCCGCAATCACATTCAGCGGTGCGGGCACCCGGTGCCAATGACGCGCTGATGATGATGTATATGGCCTCTAAGGCGCTGCGCGATTCCATGCTGCCGCATCAGGGCGGCTGGTCGATCAGCGAAGCGATCCTGACAGCAGGGCAGGCGACGGCCGACAATCTTCCGGCAGGTCTGGCTGAAATCCAGTACATGATGCGCGTACCGACCATTGCCATGGCCGAGCAGATCACCGCCGTGCTTGATCGTAATGCGGATCATGCGGCCGCGATGACTGGCTGCAGGGTGGAGCGGCATTGGGTCTGCAAGTCCCGGCCCGGTCTTGCCAATCATGCGATGGCCGGAATCGCCTGGGATGCGCTCAATATTGTCGGTGCGCCACATTGGAACGAGGCGGCAAGGGCCATTGCTCGCGAGATTCAGGTGAATGCCGGGGTGGAAGCGATGGACGAGCCTTTCATCGACGAATGTGAGAGGCTGATTTCGCCACAGGAAGCCGAAACGATCCTGCGTCGCGACCTGCCGCCGTCGCAGATCAACTCCACATCCGACGATTACACGGATATGACCTGGCATGCGCCGACGGTCCGCTTCTATGTTGCGCGCCCGGCATTGAAGGCGCCCAAGGGCTTTGCTTATCCCGGCTGGGTGATGAATGCGCTTGGCGGGATTCCGGAAACCATCGATCCAATGGTGATTTGCGCGTCGAAGACAGTGGCGCTGACCGCTCTGCGCCTGCTTGAGGATGAAGGCGCGCGGAGACGAGCAAACGACGAATTTATCGAGCGGACCGGTGGTGGCGTCGGCGGTTCAAAATGGATCGCACCACTTTGCGATTATGAGCCGCCGATCCATTTCCGCTGGCCGGAATATGTAACAACCGCGCGCGGGCGCGAGTGGTGGATACCCACTGGCGCGCAATAAGGAGATAGTTCCATGACACGTCACGAACAGGGCTTCGCGGCCGATGCGTTCACACTGAAACGGCGCAATCCGAATGGAGGCACCGAGCCGCTAAATGGCTGGGGCTTCCGCAATGAAACGGACCCGCTGACCGATGTTCTTCTCGGCTCGCCAGCCTTCCTCAGGCATTTGGCCACCAGCTCCCTGTCGCGCAAACACCTGCGCGAGGCGCCGTGCAACATTCAGGCTGCACAGGCCCAGCACAAGGAGCTTGTTGCTGCCTATGAGCATTTCGGCGTCAAGATCCATTGGCACGAGCCAGAACCCGAATTGCCGATGCAGGTCTATTCGCGCGATTCCAGTGTGATGACGCCGTATGGCGCTATCATCACAGCTATGGCCAACTGGTGGCGGCGCGGTGAGAACTATGCCGCCATCCGTACTTACGAACGGCTAGGCATCCCGATTTACGACATGGTCACCGCCGGAACATTCGAGGGTGGCGATTTCAACGTCATCGAGGAGGGCTGCGTGCTGATCGGCTGCGGCGGTGCACGCACGCAGGAAGAGGGCGCGCGTCAGGTCGAGGAATGGTTTCGCAAGGAAGGCTGGGAAACGAGACTTGCCTTCATCGACGAATACTATGTCCATATCGATCTGATGGTCGTGCCGATTGCGCCGAAACTGACCGCAGTTTGTCTCGCCTGCACGGAACCAGGTATTGTCGATTGGCTGAAATCCAAGGGGCATGAAATCATCGACGTACCCTTCCAGGATACAATGAATCTCGGCTGCAATTTCATGTCCCTCGGCAAGGACCGCATCATCGCGCCCTCATCGAGCAAGACCCTGATCGAGAAACTCAAGGCACGTGGCTTTGAGGTCGCGGCGGTGGATATGAGCGAGATCTCCAAAACCGGCGGCGGTATCCATTGCATGGCGCAGGCGCTCTTGCGTTCACCCGACTGATGGTCAAAATGGCTGGATAATCAGGATTCTGGAGGAAATTTTCATGCTCGACAAACGCGACTTCTACATCAATGGCGAGTGGGTGCCTCCTCATCAAGCAAATGATCTGGAAGTGATCAATCCGGCGACGGAAAGGCCCATCGCGGTAATCTCCATGGGGACCGCTGCGGATATCGACCGCGCGGTCGCGGCGGCCAAGAAGGCCTATCAGACTTATAGCCAGACGTCCGTCGAGGAGCGGCTGGTGCTGCTGGAGAAGTTGCTGGCGATCTACAAGCGCCGCTACGATGAAGTGGCGCGAACGATCACGCTCGAACTTGGCGCGCCGATCACCATGAGCACGCAGCAGCAGGCGGATGTCGGCGTCGGCCATCTGCAGGGCTTCATCGATGCGCTGAAGAACGTGCACATGCGCGAGGAGTTGCCCAATGGCGACCTCCTAGTGCGCGAGCCGATCGGGGTATGTGGCCTGATCACGCCATGGAACTGGCCGATCAACCAGATCGCGCTCAAGGTCATTCCGGCACTGGCGACGGGAAGCACCTGCGTGTTGAAGCCGAGCGAGTTCACGCCGCTGAATGCGATGCTCTATGCGGAAATGGTCGACGAAGCGGGCTTTCCGGCGGGAACGTTTAATCTCGTCAATGGCGATGGCATGACTGTCGGCGCGGCGCTGTCGAAGCACAAGGATGTCGACATGATGTCCTTTACCGGTTCGACCCGCGCGGGTATCGCGGTCAGCAAGGATGCAGCTGACACGGTCAAGCGTGTGACGCTGGAACTTGGCGGCAAATCACCGAACATCGTCTTCGAGGATGCCGATCTCGAAGACCGCGTTGCGGGCAGTGTGCTCGAATGTTTCAACAATAGCGGCCAGTCCTGCGACGCGCCGACGCGCATGCTGGTCCAGCGCTCAGTCTATGACAAGGCAGTCAGGATTGCCGAGGCGACCGGGCGAGAGGCGCGCGTGGGCAATCCGGAGGAGGAGGGCGATCATATCGGCCCGCTCGTCAGCCATGTTCAATATGGCCGGGTGCAGAATCTGATCGAAGCAGGGATTGCCGAGGGTGTGCGGGTTCTTGTTGGTGGTGCCGGCAAGCCGGAAGGTTACGAGACGGGTTACTTCGTACAGCCGACGATCTTCGCCGATGTGAGGAACGACATGCGCATCGCCAAGGAAGAGGTGTTTGGCCCGGTTTTGGCGCTCATTCCGTTCGACACTGAGGAAGAGGCAATCGCCATCGCCAACGATACGCCTTATGGCCTTGCCGCCTATGTGCAGACGGGGGATGCCAAGCGCGCCGAACGTGTCGCATCAAGGCTGAAGGCCGGCATGGTCCATATCAATGGCGGACCGCACCGCTACGGCAGCCCGTTCGGTGGCTACAAGCAGTCGGGCAATGGCCGCGAAGGTGGAAAATTCGGGCTCGAGGATTTCCTTGAGGTCAAGACCATCCACAGGCCGTAAACGACCAAAACGGTTGATGGCGTCAAGCCATCAACCAACCAGTTTCTCATCGATTTCAATCAGATATGGTGTTCTGCTCGCCTTGGCTTTTAACAAGGCTTCCGGCAGTTCGTCGATGTTGGCAAGCCGCTTCGACGGGACGCCATAGGCTTCGGCGATCTTCAGGTAGTCAGGGGCGGATGGGCGCACGCCAACGGGATTGATATTGACCTCAACCATGGCGCGTTCGATTTCCTGATAGCCCTGATTGTTCCAGACCACGAAGATCACCGGCACATCCTCATCGACCGCAGCGCCGAGTTCGCCGAGGACAAACTGAAATCCGCCGTCGCCCACGATGCAAATGGTTGAAGTTTCAGGCTTGCCGAGTGCAGCACCGATGGCCGCTGGTGGGCCAAAGCCCAAGGCACCGAAACCGGTCGCCGCATTGAACCAGCCGCCGACACGATCATGATCGTAGTACAAGTTGCCGGAATAGATGGTCTGGGTGGAATCGCCGACGATGAGCGAATTCGGCAAGGTGTCGCGCAACGTATTGAGGAAACGCACCTGACCCTGCGTGCGGGCCCCAACTTCGGCCCAGGCTGCGTCGCGTGTTTTCCTGGCGCGTTCTTCGCCTGATCGCGAATTGCGGCGCTCCGGCAGTGCTGCTGCAAGCTTTTCGGTGGTCTCCTTTGCCGAAGCTTCGATCGGCATGAAAGCGGGCCAGCGATCGAGCTGTCCGGCGTCGATATCGATCCGCACAAACCGCTTCAAGTCCGGGAAGCCGCCATCGCCATACATGTCATAATCGGTGGGTCCCATCTCGGTACCGATCGCGATCACGAGATCGCTGCCGGCAAGCAGTTGCCGCACGGACTTGAGGCTGGGGCTTGCCGGAACGAGAAGCGGATGGGCATGCAAGATGCCACGTCCGTTTGTCGTCGAAACCACCGGGGCATCGAGCCTTTCAGCGAGGGCCTTCAAAGCGTCCGCCGCCTCTTTGGCGCCGCCGCCGATCAGGATGACCGGTCGCTCGGCGGCGAGGCACTGGCGCGTCAGTTCGGCCATCGTCTCGGCCGACGCATAGGGGATCGGCGCATCGGACGGCAGGCGTTCCGCTCTATCCAGAGGCAATGCCATCACGTCCAGCGGGATCTCGACATGAACCGGACCGGGGCGCCGCGACGCGAAGAGGGCAAAAGCCCGCGCCAGGACAATCGGCAATTCGTCGGCCTTTTCGATCCGGTGCGAGAACATTGCCACGGTCTGAAGCATGGCGCGCTGGTTCGGCAGCTCATGCAGAAATCCTATGCCTTTGCCCAGCGATTCACGCTGGTTGACGCCGGAGATGACCAGCATCGGTACGGAATCAGCACGTGCCTGTCCCATCGCGGTGATTGTATTGGTAATGCCGGGGCCAGTGATTACGAAGGCGACACCCGGCTTGCCTGTGGCTCTTGCATAACCATCGGCCATGAAGCCAGCGCCCTGTTCATGACGCGGCGTGATATGCCGGATCTTAGAGGCGGCAAGGCCGCGATAAAGCTCGATCGTATGAACGCCTGGAATGCCGAAAACAGTATCGACATCATAGGATTCGAGCAAATGGACGAGGGCTTCACCAACCGTGGTCATGCGGATTTCCGTTGCTGCAGGCGGGACGCAAGGCGAACAATGCCGGCACACGCCGCATCGATCTTGTCATCGGCAACACTCAGGCTCAAGCGAAGATAACCGGAAAGATTCTTGCCGAAGGATTCGCCAGGCATCACCGCGACGAATTCTTCTTCAAGCAGGCGCATGGCGAAGTCATCGCCGGAAAGGCCGGTCGCGCGGATGTCGGCAAGGATGAACATGCCGGCCTGCGGCACCTTGGAGATAATCCCGGCAATGCCGTCGAGCCGTTCCGAGATCAGCTGTGCCCGGCGCAGATAGCTTTTGCGCATAGTTGCCGCGGCCGCCGAAGGCTGGCCCAGGGCGTAAGCGGTCATATCCGCGATGAAGGGCTGTACGCCGAAAAGCATGGATTCCGACAGGGGCAGCAACCGCTTGGTGAATTCCTTCGGCCCAACACACCAGCCGCTGCGGAACCCGGGTGCCGCGTGCGACTTGGAAATGGACGCAACCGCGATGGTGCGCTCGGCCAGTTCCGGACGATCCAGCGGCGAGGCGAACTTACCGTCGAAAATCAGCAACTCATAGACTTCGTCGGAAACGATCCAGAGATTATGCTTGCGGCAAACTTCGCCGATCTCCGCTACTTCCTGCTCGCTCAGGACAGCGCCGGTTGGATTGTGAGGCGTGTTGAGCAGGAGGACCTTGGCCTTAGGCGTAATGACCTTCTCCAGGTCCGCCGCCTGCATGCGAAAGCCCTTTTCGGGACGAAGCGGTACGGAAACGCGTGTCGCACCAGTCGCACGAACGACCCCGTCATAGGTCGCATAGAGCGGATCGCCAGTGATGATTTCGTCACCTTCTTCGGCAAGGCCGAGCATGACCAGCGACAGTGCCGTCTGCGTGCCGGGAAAGCACATGATGTTGTCCGCTTCGATCTGACGGCCAGTGCGGGCCGTATATTTGGCAGAAAGGGCGGCCAGAACGGCCGGCTCGCCGCGGCCGTTCGAATAGCCTGTCCGGCCAGAACGCATGGCGCGTTCGGCGACATCGATCATGTCAGTTGGTGTCGGGATGTCCGGTTCACCAATCGTCAGTTCGATAATTTCGTGACCGGCACGTTTCATTTCGCGCGCACGGATATGGACAGCCCATTTATCGGAGCCCAATCCGGCCAGACGATCGGTAACAGACGCAAAGCGCATCATTGAGCGCCTCCTTCAGCTTTAAGTGAAATTCCAAGCACGGCTTCGATAGCGGTAATGCCCGTGTCAGCCAACTCCCCATCGGCGAAAATATCGCCCGCCAGACAGCCTTCCAACCATAGACCGTCGATGATCGCATTGATGGCGATAGCGTGACGACGGGTATGGTTTGTTTCCGCTGGTTTGCCGACAGCCAGCAAGGCATCCCGGATCAGAGCCTCGAGTTCATCGCGAAATCCAAGATATCCTTCGCGATGTGCCACTGCCATTGCCGGATCGGCGTGAACCAGTCCGATGAATCCCGCCCAGAGGGAAAGATTGTTGGGGTCCATGATCGGTTGACCCAGATTGGCAGTCACGAATGCATAGAGACGGGCCCGCGGATCGTCGGGCGCATTTTGCAATGCGTCGCTCGCCTGAACCGTCATGCGATTCATTACTGCACGATAGGCGGCACCGATCAGGTCGTCCTTCGTCGGGAAATAATAACGGATAAGCCCTGCGGTCACGTCCGCGCGCAATGCGATTTCGCGTACGGTCGCCCCGGCAAGACCGCGCTCCGCCACACATTCCAGGGTCGCCGCGATCAGGTCCTCACGGCGTTTGTCTTCGCCTTCGCGGCGAAAGCTCTTGCGTGTGACGGTCTGGGTTTTCATTGGCGCCAGACAGGTCGTGTCAGGCAAGTGGGGCCACCCTCGCAGGCGATGCACAGAGCATCGGCCTCGAAGGTCGTCACGGTGCAGCCAGCAGCTTCCATCGCGGCCTTTGTCTTTTCAAAGCCGGCAACTGCGATCACCTCGTAAGGAGCCGTCGGCAGGACATTGAGATTGAGCCCATTGCTGGCGGCGAACTCTTCCTCGGGAGCCGCGACGAGCCG
Source organism: Phyllobacterium zundukense (assembly GCF_002764115.1). Lineage (NCBI taxonomy): Bacteria > Pseudomonadati > Pseudomonadota > Alphaproteobacteria > Hyphomicrobiales > Phyllobacteriaceae > Phyllobacterium > Phyllobacterium zundukense. Next base: position 1,625,694 of record NZ_CP017940.1, read on the forward strand.
GATGCCACGCTCCTTCAATAGCTGGTAGAAAGCTGCCGGCAAGAGGGGGAGGTGGACCAGCGCCAGGTCCTCGGCGAGTGGAGAAATGATCGACATCAGGTGCAGGCAGGCTTCTTCCCCATGCCAGAGCGGCAGATCGAAACCCAGAACGGTAATGCCGAGGGGCTTGAGAATGTCGGACAGCTGTTCGATTCCCGCCTGGTTGGTACGGACACCGCGTCCGACAGCCAGTGTCTTGCTGTCGACCCAGACGCAGTCGCCGCCTTCGACAGTACCTGGCGATTCGATCCGGCCGAGAACAGGCACGTCCATCTGGCGATAGGTTTCGTGATGCAAATCCGGCTCATCCAGACGCAGGCTCTTGCCCATGCGAAGCAGAACTGCGCCTTTATCGGTGACGAGTGACGGATCATGGGTGAAGATCGAATCCGACAAGCCGTCATTTCCATCTCTGATCCATGTAATGTCAGCACCCGACTGGGCGACAAGGCCGGCGAAGACGCGATGCTGTTCGGAGGCCTTGCGAGCATCGAACTGCGGTCCATAGTGCCAGACATCGCGTTCGGCTCCCGCCATCACGCGATCCGGCATGCGCATGATGACGCGTTTCAGGGGAAGGGCCATGGACTGGGAACCGAATGCGCTCATGCTGGGCGTGCTTTCAAAAAATTGCGACTGCGAGTATTTATACGCTTGCATAATTAGAGCGCAAGTGGTGTGATGCGGTTAATTCGGGCGGTTTAGACCTGTGGTGACAAAAGAGGCGGATCAAAGGTGTCATGACCAAACGTGCACGACAACCACGGAATGGAATCCAGGAATGATGGCGACGGAAGTGGCCGCCGTTTCAACGGATCCTCTTCAACCGGCAGCCGAACAGGCTGAGGCCATACACATCCGGGATCTGCACAAGCGCTTCGGTGCGCTTGAGGTTCTCAAGGGTGTTTCCCTGACAGCAAGGGATGGCGATGTGGTTGCGCTCATTGGCGGCAGCGGCTCCGGCAAATCGACCTTTCTTCGGTGTATCAACTTCCTTGAAAATCCCACCAGCGGCGTCATTCGCATCAATGGCGAAAATGTTCAGATGGTCAGCGACGGCCAAGGCGGTCAGTATCCTGCGAACCGCCGCCAGATCGAGCGGATTCGCAGCCGTCTCGGCATGGTGTTCCAGAATTTCAATCTCTGGCAGCACATGACGCTCATCCAGAACGTCATCGAGGTTCCGATCCACGTTCTCGGCGTGAAGCGCGACGAGGCAATGGTCATTGGCGAACAGCTCCTGGAGCGCGTCGGGCTATCAGCGAAACGCGACGTCTATCCCGCTTATCTTTCCGGCGGCCAGCAGCAGCGCGCCGCCATTGCCCGCGCGCTCGCCATCCAGCCGCGCGTCATGCTGTTCGACGAGCCGACTTCCGCGCTCGATCCGGAGCTTGTCGGAGAGGTGCTGAAGGTCATCGGCGACCTCGCGAAAGAGGGCCGCACCATGCTTCTGGTCACGCATGAGATGAAATTCGCCCGCGAAGTGGCGAGCCATGTCATGTACCTGCACAACGGCATTGTCGAAGAAGAGGGGCCGCCGGAAAAATTGTTTGGATCGCCAAAATCCGAACGTTTGAAGCAGTTTATCCGAACTGTCTCATAAATTAAGCGAAATAATCAGCGAATAATCCTGGGGAACAACGAGCGAATGGAGATGAGTATGAAGTCTTTTCTGAAAACGACGGTTGCAGCCGTTGTTCTGGTGATCGCCGGAATGGGTGCGGCCACTGCCGAACAAATCAAGGTCGGTATTGCCGCCGAACCCTATCCGCCATTCGCCTCGCCCGACGCTTCGGGCAAATGGCAGGGCTGGGAAGTGGATATTGCCATGGCGATGTGCGAGCAGGCCAAGCTCGATTGCGTAATCACGCCTGTTTCGTGGGACGGCATCATTCCGGCCCTGACAACGAAGAAGATCGATATGATCGCCGCGTCGATGTCGATCACCGCCGAGCGTGAGAAGACAATCGATTTTTCCGATAAATATTACAACACGCCAACAGTCATTCTTGGTTCCAAGGACGTCAAAATGCAACCGACGCCCGAGGGGCTGAAGGGCAAGATTCTGGGTGTTCAGGTTTCGACAGTACACCAGGTTTACGCGAAAAAGCATTTCGCGGACACAGCTGCGGAAATCAAGGAATACCAGACACAGGACGAGGCTAATCAGGATCTGGCTGCCGGACGTATCGATGCGACGCAGGCGGATTCACTGGCGCTCGAAACCTTTGCCCAGACAGATGCCGGCAAGGCCTGCTGCGAGATCAAGGGCAAGGTTGCCGATGATCTCGAAGTTCTTGGACCGGGCGTCGGTGTCGGTTTGCGTAAGGGTGATACCGAACTCAAGGAAAAGATCAACGCCGCCATCAAGGGCATACGCGACAGCGGCAAATATGAAGAAATCTCGAAGAAATATTTCAACTTCGATATTTACGGCGGCTAAGGTGTCGGCTGGGGCAGGGGTCATCCTGCTCCGGCTCATTTGATGTGAAACCCTGTTACTAACGCTGAATCGAGGACGGCTTGGCCGATGCATCGATTATTCCTGCCGCGATCTCCGGCATGTTCGAGCTTCTCTCGCCATATCCGCCAGGTTGGGGCGGCAATCTTCTGCGCGGGCTTCTGCATTCCCTGCAGATTGCTTTCGGGGCATTCGGCATGGGCCTGGTTATCGGAACACTTGGCGCCTACGGCAAGCTCTACGGCGGTGCGATTGTGCGCGATCTGACAGAAATCTATACCACGCTGGTCCGTGCGATTCCGGAGCTGGTGCTGATCCTGCTGCTCTACTATGCCGGCACAGACCTGATCAATCGCGTGCTCGAGGGGATGGGGTATCAAAGGGTCGATATTAATGGGCTCGTTGCTGGTATTGTAGTACTCGGCTTTGTTCAAGGCGCCTACGCGACCGAAGTCTTGCGTGGCGCAATCAAATCAATCCCGCAAGGGGAAGTCGAGGCGGCGAGAGCCTATGGCATGTCGCCAACACTGATGATGCGCCGGATCACGCTTCCGGCGATGCTGCCACATGCCTTACCGGGGCTCGCCAATCTCTGGCTCATCTCGACCAAGGATACGGCGCTGCTGGCAGTCGTCGGTTTCAGCGAGCTGACCCTGGAGACACGCCAGGCAGCAGGGGCCACAAAGGCGTACATGCTCTTCTACGTAGCGGCCGGTGCGCTCTATCTGTTCATCACGCTGTTCTCCAACGTCATTCTGGCGAGGGTCGAACAATGGGCGCGGCGCGGCATGCCTTCGGTCAAGGAGGCGCGATAATGACCGGACCGCCCATAGAAGTGCCGATCGAAACCTTCCCGATCCACAAGGAGGCGGATGCGAGCCGCCAGACGCGCAGACTGCCGCCGCATCGTATCGTCCTTATTCTCATTGGACTGGCGCTGCTGGCATCGGCCATCTTTTTCCTGCGCTGGGATTGGCTGCCCAACTACGGCGATTTGATTTTGCAAGGCCTGTGGCGGACGATCTGGATTCTGTGCGTGACAGTTTTTCTCGGCTTCCTCCTGGCGGTTCCGCTGGGGCTGGCGCAAGCAGCAGGCCCCGCCATTCTGGCCATTCCGGCGCGGGCATTTTGTACGGTCATTCGCGGCACTCCGCTCCTCGTTCAACTTTGGCTGCTCTATTACGGTCTCGGTTCGCTATTCCCTCAATATCCGTGGATTCGTGGGTCGGAGCTTTGGCCATATCTGCGACAGGCCTGGCCCTATGCTGTACTAGCACTGACCCTTTCCTATGCGGGTTATGAAGGCGAAGTCATGCGCGGCGCATTCGTGAGCGTTCCCAAGGGACAGCTGGAAGCGGCACGTGCGTTTGGCATGCGGCGGTTTACGATCTTCCGCCGCATCTGGTTGCCGCAGGCTATACACCGCGCCTTACCTACGCTTGCGGGCGAGGCAGTCCTGCAGCTCAAATCAACGCCATTGGTTGCGACGATCACGGTCGTCGATCTTTATTCGGTCGCTTCGCGGGTGCGGCAGGATACCTTTCTTACCTATGAACCACTGTTGCTGCTTGCAGCGGGCTATGTGGTCATCACGGCTATCATCGTGTACCTGTTCCGGCGCCTGGAAACACTTATCCCGTCGAAACTTGGATAAAGGATTTGTGCTGTGGCGCAAATTGTTCGACTTATGTCGCAAGTGTTTGATGCGTGCCGTTGAGCAGATGCGCATAGTGTGGGCAAAAGGAACGCCTCGCAAAGACGAGAAAATGGGATTCATGCTTTCGCCTGGCGTGCGCTGCCGGCGGGCATTATCTATTTTCAACTCCGTTGTGAGGACGAAAGGTGATAATGCGGACAGTCGAAACTTTTCAGCATAAGGTCACAGAGCAAGCCGACATGGGCATAATCTTGTCCGACGGCTGCCGCCTTTCGGCGCGGGTCTGGATGCCCGAAGATGCCGAAGAAAATCCGGTTCCTGCCATTCTTGAGTTCCTTCCCTATCGCAAGCGCGATGGTACAACTGCCCGGGACAATCTCACTCATCCTTACTTTGCCGGCCACGGCTATGCCTGCCTGCGTGTCGACATGCGCGGCAACGGCGATTCCGAAGGCCTGATGGAGGATGAATATTCAGAGCAGGAACTGGCGGATGCCTGCGAAGTGATCGAGTGGATTGCAAAACAGCCGTGGTCAACCGGCAAGGTTGGCATGATGGGCATATCCTGGGGCGGCTTCAATTCACTGCAGGTCTCAGCACTCCAGCCCGAAGCGTTGAAGGCAATCATCACCCTCTGCTCCACCGACGACCGCTATGCCGACGACATCCACTACAAGGGCGGGTTGCTGCTCAATGAGAATCTCGGCTGGGGCGCGACCATGCTGGCCTATTCGTCGCGACCACCGGATCCCGCCCACGTTGGCGAAAAGTGGCGAAAAATGTGGCTTGACCGGCTCGCGAATGAACCATTTCTGCCGGCCGTCTGGCTAAAGCATCAGACGCGCGACGGGTATTGGCAGCGCGGTTCGGTTTGCGAGGATTTTTCCGCGATCAAGGCTGCCACTCTTGCGGTTGGCGGGTGGGGCGATGCCTACAAGAACGCCGTACCGCGGCTGATGCAGGGCATCACCGCGCCGGTAAAGGGTATCATCGGCCCGTGGATGCATAAATATCCGCATTTCGCGGTACCCGAGCCACGCATTGGTTTCCTGCAGGAGGCCCTGCGCTGGTGGGATCGCTGGCTCAAGGATATCGATACGGGCGTCGAGAACGATCCGGCCTATCGCGGTTATTTGATGGATTCGGTTCGTCCAAAGAGCTGGTACACGGAACGTCCTGGCTACTGGATCACGGAAGAACAATGGCCGTCAAAGAATATCGCCACCGAAGTGTTGCATCTTCAGGCTGACAAGTTGCTCTCATCGGAAGCGTCCAGCAATTTTTCCCACCTTGTTGCGTCACCCCAGGATTGCGGCATGATGAGCGGCGAATATTGCGCGATCTGGCTCGGACCGGAAATGCCGGGCGATCAGCGCCGCGACGATGCGCTTTCCGTTTGTTACGATACGGTCCTCGAAAAGCCGATCGATATCGTTGGCGCGCCCGAAATTTCCCTTACGTTGACAAGTAACAGGCCGGTGGCGATGGTCGCGGTACGCCTGTGCGATGTGCACCCGGATGGTGCATCGACACGCATCACCTATGGCGTCCTCAACCTCTGTCACAGGGATGGCCATGATAATGCCCAGCCACTGGTCCCGGGTGAGGCAGTCACGGTTCGGTTCAAGCTCGATGATATTGCCTACAGGATGCCTGCGGGCCACACGCTACGTGTCGCTGTATCGTCATCCTACTGGCCTATGGTCTGGCCATCGCCAGCGCATGTCAGCCTTACAATCCAGTCCGGGCAGATCAGCATTCCCTCGCGCGAAATTGCGGCTGGTGACGAATGGAGTTTTCCGGAGCCGGAAGCCGCGTCGCCATGGGAGATCGAAACCCTGCGGGCGGGGAGCAGTAGCCGTTCCATCGAGCATGACCAGGTCAGTGGCAAGATCGCTCTGCTGATCGAAGACGATTTTGGCGAGGCACGCGACAAGGATCATGGGCTGATCCATGGCGGCGTGGCGCGCGAGCGCTGGGAAATCCATGCAGATGATCCGCTGTCCGCCTATGGCGAAACCCATTGGACCGAGATTTCCGGACGCGACAACTGGCGGATACGTACGGAAACTTTCACGACCATGCGGTCCGACACAGACAATTTCTATCTCACCGGCCGGATCGAGGCCTACGAGAACGACAATGTAGTGTTCGAACGGGACTTTGCCGAAACAATCGCACGCCAATGCATATGAATTCAGCACCCTGCTGAGGAGGGATATTTTACTAGATCAACGGGTTGCACTTCACGGGTATCAAGTCGCATTATCACAAAAACCAGATTTGGACGCGAGGCGTCCAAGGATCAAAAAGGGGAATGGGTATGTCAAAAGAACTCGATTATCTAAGCCGCAAGGTCGCACTTGGACATTTGTCCCGCCGCGATTTTCTTGGCCGTGCCGCTGCTCTGGGCGTCACCACGGTCTTCGCCAATTCCCTATTGTCCAGTGCTGCACTCGCGGAAGGTCCGGTCAAGGGCGGTACGCTGAAAGCCGGTATGACTGGCGGTGCTTCCACGGATAGCCTTGATCCGGCAAGCTGGCAAAGCCAGGTTCCTTACAAGTTCGGCCGGCAATGGGGTGAACAACTGGTTGAAATCCAGCCCGATGGCAAGCTTGAGCCGAAGCTCGCCGAAGAGTGGGGTTCGTCGGACGATGCCAAAATCTGGACGTTCAAGATCCGCAAGGGTGTTCAGTTCCATGACGGCAAGGAGATGACGCCGGACGATGTCGTCGCCACGATGGAACGCCATTCCGATGCGAATTCGAAATCCGGTGCTCTCGGTATCATGGGCGGTATCGCCAATGTGAAGAAGGATGGCGATACCGTTGTCTTCACATTGAAAGAAGCCAATGCCGATCTGCCCTTCCTCATGGATGACTACCATTTGATGATCCAGCCGAATGGCGGCAAGGACAAACCGGCGGCAGGTATCGGTACGGGCCCGTACAAGGTTGTGACCGAAGAGCCGGGCGTGCGCCATATCGGTGAAAAGTTCGCCAATTACTGGAATGGCGACAAGCGTGGCCATGCCGACCAGATCGAAATCATTGTCATCAATGACTCCACCGCCCGTACCGCCGCGCTGCAGTCCGGTCAGGTACACATGATCAATCGCGTTGAGCCGAAGATTGTCGATCTCGTCAAACGCGTTCCGGGAGTTACGATTCAGAACGTTGCGGGCAAAGGCCACTACGTGTTCATTGCTCATTGCAACACCGCACCGTTCGACAACAATGACCTGCGTCTTGCATTGAAATACGCCATGAACCGGGAAGAAATGGTCAAGACGATCCTGCGCGGCTACGGCTCTATCGGTAATGATTTCCCGATCAACAAAGCGTATCCGCTGTTCTCGGACGACGTCGAACAGCGCACCTATGATCCTGACAAGGCTGCCTTCCACTTCAAGAAATCCGGCCACGATGGTCCAGTCCTGCTGCGCACATCAGACGTTGCATTCCCGGGTGCTGTTGACGCCGCACAGCTTTATCAGCAGAGCGCTGCAAAGGCCGGCATTCAGATTGAGGTAAAGCGCGAGCCGGGTGATGGCTATTTCACGGAGGTATGGAACAAGCAGCCGTTCTCCACATCCTATTGGGGAGGACGACCGACCCAGGATCAAATGTACTCGACCGCATATCTCTCGACTGCAGACTGGAATGATACGAAATTCTTCAACGAGAAATTCGACAAGATGCTGATCACGGCACGCGGCGAACTCGATGAAGCCAAGCGCAAGCAGATGTATCGCGACATGGCAATGATCGTCCGCGACGAAGGCGGCGTCATTGTTCCGATGTTCAATGACTTCATCGATGCGACCAGCGCCAAAGTTGGCGGTTGGGTACCGGACGGCAATCAGGAGATGAGCGGCGGCTATGCGCTGTCGCGCTGCTGGTTGAACGCGTAAGCGGTCCGGGCGGATGAGTGCACCTGTCCTGAAACTGGTGGCCCAGCGCATTGCGATGGGCCTCCTTCTCCTCCTTGCGGTCTCTGTGCTGATATTTGTTGGCACGCAGATTTTGCCCGGAGACGTTGCGCAATCCATTCTCGGGCAGTCCGCCACGCCGCAGGCGCTTGAAAACCTGCGGCGTGATCTGGGACTGAACGATCCGGCCTATATCCGCTATCTGCGTTGGCTTGGCGGCATCTTGACCGGAGACCTGGGGACGGCTCTGTCCAGCGGTCAAGATATTGCCACTTCGCTGAAGGGACGGCTGTGGAACACGCTGTTTCTTGCCTCTGCGGCAGCGCTGGTTTCCATACCGCTGGCGATCGGTTTAGGATTGCTGGCGGTGCGCTATCGCAACGGTTTCGTGGACAAGCTCATTTCCGGCCTTGGTCTCGCTTCAACATCCTTGCCGGAGTTTTTCACGGGCTATCTGCTGATCTACTTCGTCGCTGTGCGGCTGCAATGGTTCCCGAGTGTCTCTACGGTTTATGACGACATGCCGCTCGGTGAAAGGCTGAGCGCCATCGCCCTGCCGGTGACGGTACTAACCCTGGTCGTTCTGGCACATATGATGCGTATGACAAGGGCGGCAATCCTCAATGTGATGCAGTCGGCCTACATCGAAACGGCGGAGCTGAAAGGGCTTTCGCCTCTGCAAATCATCACTCGCCACGCATTCCCCAATGCGATCGCTCCGATCGTCAATGTGGTCATGCTCAATCTCGCCTTTCTGGTCGTTGGCGTCGTCGTGGTGGAAGTTATCTTTGTCTACCCCGGCATGGGCCAATATCTGGTCGATCACGTGGCCAAGCGCGACGTTCCCGTCGTACAGGCTTGCGGGCTGGTTTTCGCGGCTGTCTATATCAGCCTCAATATTGTTGCTGACATCGTGGCGATTGTTTCCAATCCCCGCCTCAGACATCCGAAGTGAGGCCGCGCCATGCTGAATGTTAAGAATATTCCCATCAGTGCGTGGATCGGTCTGATTATTACAGCGGTCTTTCTATTCGCGGCGATTTTTGCTCCCTGGGTCGCACCATACTCTGTGGGTGAAACGGTTGGTGACGTCTGGGAACCCATGTCGGCAAAATACTTGCTCGGTACGGATAATCTCGGGCGTGACCTGCTCTCCAGAATGATTTATGGGGCGCGGATCACGATTTTCATTGCGGCGATGGCCACGGCACTCTCCTTCATTCTGGGCTCCGTGCTTGGCTTTGCCGCAGCGGTGATCGGTGGCTGGCTCGATCAGCTGATGTCGCGCTTTGTAGATTTGATCATGGCCATTCCGACGCTGATCTTTGCGCTGGTGGTTCTTTCGGTGCTTCCGGCCAATGTCATCACACTGATACTGGTCATGGGCTTGCTGGATGCTACCCGCGTCTACCGCCTGGCACGGGCGGTCGCCGTCGATATCAACGTTATGGATTTCGTCGAGGCGGCAAAGCTGCGCGGCGAGGGCAAGATTTGGATCATTTTCCGCGAGATCCTTCCCAACGCACTGACTCCGCTGATCGCCGAACTCGGCCTGAGGTTCATCTTCGCCGTGCTTTTCCTTTCGGCACTCTCGTTTCTCGGTCTTGGTGTGCAGCCGCCGGACGCGGACTGGGGTGGCATGGTCAAGGAAAACAAGGAAGGCATCGTCTTTGGCATCCCGGCAGCGCTCATTCCCGCTGCGGCAATTGCCGTCCTCGCGATTTCCGTCAATCTGGTCGCTGACTGGATACTGAACCGTACCACCAGCCTAAAGGGAGGGCGCGGCTAATGGCCAAACGTCCAGTAGACAGATCCGGCCTTCTGCTCGACATTCGCAATTTGCGCATCGAGGCAACCAGCTATCCGCCGGGGGAACCGCCGCGCAACGTTGTCATCGTGGATAATGTGTCGGTCAAGCTCGAACGCGGCAAGGTTCTCGGTCTGATCGGCGAATCCGGCGCAGGCAAATCGACTATCGGTCTTTCGAGCATGTGTTACGGGCGCGGCGGCGTGCGTATCACCGGCGGCGAAGTCGTGCTCAATGGGCGCGATCTCCTCAAAGGCGGCCCTGGCCTTCTGCGTCAGGTTCGTGGACGGGAAGTGTGCTATGTCGCTCAATCCGCGGCGGCAGCGTTCAACCCGGCGCGCAAGCTCATGGACCAGGTGATCGAAGCAGCGCTGCTGCACAAGATCTGTACAAAGGCGCAAGCGGAGAAACGCGCGGTTGGCCTGTTCAAGAAACTGGGTTTGCCTAACCCGGATACGTTCGGTGAGCGCTATCCGCACCAGGTGTCGGGCGGGCAGTTGCAGCGCGCCATGACGGCCATGGCGCTATGTTCCGAACCGGACTTGATCGTGTTTGACGAGCCAACGACGGCGCTGGACGTGACGACGCAAATTGACGTGCTCGCCTCGATCAAGGATGCAATTCGCGATACCAATGTTGCAGCGCTCTATATTACCCACGACCTCGCGGTCGTTGCACAGGTGGCGGACGACATTATCGTGCTGCGACACGGCAAGCAGGTCGAATATGGTCACACGCACCAGATCATCAAGGCGCCACGGCAGGAATACACCAACCAACTCGTCTCGGTGCATCATATTCCGCATGTGGAGAACAACCCGGCTGATGCGCCGATCCTTTCCGTGAAGAATGTCACGGCGGCGTATGGCGGTGGCCTGGTTAGGGTGCTGAAGAATGTCTCGGTGGATATTCACCTCGGCCAGACGCTGGCTGTCGTTGGAGAGTCCGGTTCGGGCAAATCTACGTTGGCCCGCGCGATTACCGGGCTGCTGCCGCCGATGGAGGGGGCGATCACGTTTGACGGGCGGACATTGTCGCCGCGCCTTGCCAACCGTACGCGCAATGATCTGCGCGAATTGCAGATGATCTACCAGATGGCCGACACGGCGATGAACCCGCGCCAGACGATCGGCACCATCATTGGCCGGCCGCTGGAGTTCTATTTTGGCATGAGGGGAAAGCAGCGCGACGCCCGCATCGCCGAACTTCTTGAGAAGATCGAAATGGGTAAGGGGTTTGCCGACCGTTACCCCGCCGAACTTTCGGGTGGGCAGAAGCAGCGTGTCTGCATCGCGCGCGCTTTGGCCGCGAAGCCCAAACTCATCATTTGCGACGAGGTAACCAGTGCGCTCGATCCGCTCGTGGCGGACGGCATTCTCAAACTGCTTCTGGATTTGCAGAAGGATGAGAATGTGGCGTACCTCTTTATCACCCATGATCTCGCTACTGTAAAATCAATCGCAGACTCCATTGCGGTCATGTATCGCGGTGAAGTGGTGCGCTACGGCCCGAAGTCGGAAGTACTGAAGCCGCCATTCGACGATTACACGGACTTGCTACTGTCGTCCGTGCCGGAAATGGAACTTGGCTGGCTGGAGGAAACCATGAAGAACCGGCGCATGGCCAGCGCCGGGAACTAGAGCTGGCCCGGCCAGCGGCCCTGGCCGAGCAGATGCACCGCCGCCGTGATGCGCCGGAAGCTTGCACGGGCGCGCTCGACGCTATGACGAGCGCGCAGATAGGCATGTACGAGACCCGGCTCGTTGTTCCAGATCGCCTTGCCGCCCGCTGCCAGAATCTTGTCCCGATAGTGCCGGCCATCGTCCGACAATGGATCGCATTCGGCGGAGATGATGATGGTGTCCGGCAATCCGCTGAAATCCGTGGCATTTAGGGGGGCAAAACGCGGGTCGGTCGACCAATTGAATCCGCCACCCCTGAGGTTGGCGTAGTAGAGCGTATCACGCGTCGTCAGCATCGGCGCTTCCGCATGGGTCAGGTAAGAACCCTGATCGGCTGCTCCGCCGAGGCCGGGATAAATGAGAACCTGACCAATTGGGGCACGATCGTGAAGGCGCACATGATGCGAAACGGCAGCTGCGAGATTACCCCCGGCGCTATCGCCACAGAGAACAAGGGGCAGATCAGAGGTTGATGCCACATATTCGAAAGCTGCAAGACAATCCCTGAAGGCGGCCGGATGCAAATGTTCGGGCGCGAGCCTGTAATCTACCGAGATGATCCGAAACCCGGTCGCCTCGCAGAACTCTGCGCAAACGTCGTCATGGCTATCGAGCCCACCGACGACGAATCCTCCGCCGTGGAAATAAAGGCAGACAGCTTCCGGATCGCTGTCGCGCTTTTCGTAGATACGGATCGGTATCTTACGGTCACGTGCATCGATAAAACGATCAGCCGACGACACCGATTCCGGATAGCCGGCGAAGAATGCCCGGCACATGGTGTTGTAAACGTCGCGCTGCTGCTCCACCGAAAGATTGACCGCATCGGGCGGATAGAAACTGTTGGTACGTTCTATGAACGCCCAAGTTTCCTCGTCGATTAGAACCGAATAGTCTGTCGTCATTTTCCCTTCCACACCGGGTCACGCTTTTCCGCGAAGGCTCTGAAGCCTTCCTGCCCATCTTCAGAGGCGTAGAGCGTATCCACAGTACGGAATTTGCGCTTGGTAATCCAGTTCATGGCGTCCTGGAAACCCATGCTTTCGGCCTCGCGGGCCACTTCCTTGATAGCGGCGAAAACCAATGGCGGGCCACTTTCCAGCATGCGCGCGATCTCCCAGACCCGCTCCATCAGCTTGTCTTTTGGAAGCACCTCGTTGACCAGGCCCCAGCGGTGCGCCTCGGCAACGTCCATCCAGCGCCCGGTCAGGAGCAAGTCCATGGCGACATGATAAGGGATGCGCTTGGGCAGCTTTACCGTTGCCGCATCGGCGAGGGTTCCGGCGCGGATTTCCGGCAGGGCGAAGCTCGAATGATCGGAGGCATAGATGAGATCGCAGGAGAGGGCGAGTTCGAATCCGCCGCCGACCGCCATGCCATTGACCGCAGCAATTACCGGCTTGTTGAGATCCCGCAGTTCCTGCAAGCCGCCAAAGCCGCCGACGCCGTAGTCGCCGTCGACCGCGTCGCCACCTGCGGCCGCCTTGAGGTCCCAGCCGGCGCAGAAGAACTTGTCGCCTTCGGTCTGGACGATGGCGACACGCAACTCGGGATCGTCGCGGAATTTCCTGAATGTCTCTCCCATCAGCCGGCTTGTCATCAGGTCGATGGCATTGGCCTTCGGCCGATCCAGCGTGACTTCGAGAATACCGCCTTCGCGCCGCGTCCTGATAACCTCAGTCATTTCAGCTCTCCCTTTGTCACCAGCAGCGCATCGGCAATCCAAGCGCCTTGTCCCACGCCACAGACCAGCAGCGGGTTGATATCGAGTTCGGCAATCCTGCCGGTATTGGCCACAGCGAATGCGGCGATGCCCATGATCGCGTCCAGCGCAGCATCAAGATCGGCCTTCTGCTTGCCACGGTAGCCGTCGAGAAGCGGGAACATACGCAGCGCGCGCAGCGCGGCCTCGGTGTCCTCACGGCTCGAAGGCAGGAGCATCGTCGCGGTATCCTGCAACAATTCCACGAGAACGCCGCCTGTGCCAAGTGTCATGACCGGGCCAAACTGCGGGTCGTCGACAATGCCGACGATGAGTTCGGCAATCGCACCTGTTACCATCCGCTCTACATACAAACCGGAACCAAGACCGACTAGATCATCAGCAGCGGATTTGATGGCGGTAGCATCTTTCAGGTTGAGGCGTACTGCGTTGTGCTCGGATTTGTGTGCAATACCCAGCGCCTTGAGCGCGACCGGATAGCCAAGGTGTTCGGCAATCGCGACTGCCTCATCGGAAGTTGTGCAGCGGCGCCCATCGGGAACGGGCAGACCAGCCTTTTTGAGAATGGCCTTGGCTTTCGCTTCGTCGGGTGTATTTGCATCGGCGGTTGGAGCCTGTTCGGCTGCCGCGACCGCAGAACCTAATGGCTTCCTCCATGCCTTGCCAATGACGGCCGCTGCTTCTGCTGCATCGAAAGCTTCGGTAATACCGCAGAGCGGCGCAATGCCTTTTTCCATTAGGCCGGCCATGTATTCTTCCGGGATATTCTCCGGTATCGACGCGACAATGGCCCCTTTGGCCTTGTTGGTTTTCAACGCACTTTCAAAGCCACGAACAGTTGACCACCAATCGACATCCGAGCAACGGTCCTTGCGTGGGAAATCCAGAACAAGATAGCTGAGCGCGAAGCCGCCCGACACCATGGCAGTGAAAGTCTCGGTCAGCGCCGGCTCGTTGTTCCAGATGAAGGTGTGGTAATCCAGCGGGTTGGCGACGGCGACCAGCGGTCCGAGCGTAGACTTCACGCGGGCGCGGTGTTCAGGTGTCAGGGCTGGGAAGGTAACGTCTCGGCCCTCGGCGCTGTCGGCCATAACCGAAGCTTCGCCACCGGAACAGCTCATCGAACACAGCGTGTTTCCGTCGAGCGGCCCGTGCACATGCAAAAGCTTCAACGTCTCGAGAAAAGAGGCGATTGAGTTGACGCGCGCAATGCCGAGGCGTCTCAGGAACGCGTCGGATGCAGCATCCGATCCCGCTAGCGACGCCGTATGCGAAACGGTCGCCGCCCGGGCCTGTGCCGAACGCCCGACCTTCATGGCAACGACAGGCTTGCCGAGTTCGCGGGCGCGTTTCGCCAAAGCCTCGAACTTCGCGGCTGATTGAAAGGCCTCGATGTGAAGCCCCAATGCGGTCACACGCTCGTCCTCGAGCAGCGCGATGGCCATGTCCGGCAGGCCGGTTTGCGCCTGATTGCCGGCGGTCATCACATGGGCAATGGGCAAACCACGCGTCTGCATCGTCATGTTGATGGCAATGTTGGAAGATTGCGTGATGATGGCGACGCCGCGCTCATCTGGGCCAAGGCGACGTCCGCCATGCTGGTCGGGCCAGAGGAGGGCGCCATCGCAATAGTTGATCAGGCCGTAGCAGTTCGGTCCGATGATAGGCATGTCGCCAGCGGCTTCCACAAGCTCTTCCTGCAGGCGCGCGCCATCCGCGTCATCGGCATCGGCCTCCAGAAAGCCGGAGGCGTAGCATACGGCAACACCAGCGCCAGCTTCACGCAGTTCCCGAACAATGCCGAGCGTCAGAAAGCGATTGACGCCGACAAAGGCCGCATCGGGACTGCCGGGCAGATCGGCGACGGAGCGGTAAACCTTCAGGCCCAGTATTTCGTCATGTTTGGGATGCACCGGCCAGATTTCGCCGGCAAAACCCATTTTCTGGGATTGCTTGATGACTTCGGTGGCCTGAAGACCACCGAAGACAGCTATGGTTTTCGGTCGTAGCAGACGATCGAGTTTATGCGATGCCATCGAATGCTCCGTCACGCGCCGTGCGGGCGGAGCAGGGCGCGGGAAATAATGTGCCGCTGGATTTCGGATGTGCCTTCCCAGATGCGCTCGACACGGGCGTCGCGCCAGATGCGCTCGAGCGGCAGATCGTCCATCAGCCCCATGCCGCCGTGAATCTGGATCGCCTCGTCGGCGACGAAGGCCAGCATCTCGGTCGCCTTGAGCTTGGCCATCGCCATGTCCTGATCAGTCACCGTGCCCTGGTCGAATTTCCAGCCCGCCTCGAAGGTAAGCAGATCCGCGGCTTTCAATTCCGTCGCCATATCCGCCAGTTTGAAGGATACGCCCTGGAATTTGCCGATCTGCTGGCCGAACTGCTGGCGGTGGGCCGCATATTCGATGGCGTGGCCAAGCGCCCGCTCGGCGCGGCCAAGGCATGTCGCTGCCACCTGCAGGCGTGTTGCGCCGAGCCAGGTGTTGGCGACTTCGAAACCCTTGTGCACTTCGCCAAGGATCGCATCCTGCGGCAGACGGCAATCGTCGAACTCGATGATGGCATTGGTATAGCCGCGATGCGAGACGTTGCGATAACCTTCGCGAATGGTCATGCCGGGATGGCCTTTATCGACGAAGAAGGCAGTGATCTTCTTTTTCTTGCCGCGCGGCGTGTCCTCTTCGCCGGAGGCGACGAAGAGGATGACGAAATCCGCTTCAAGCGCGTGGCTGATGAAGTGCTTCGTACCGTTGACGACCCAGTCGCCACCCTTTTCGACGGCTGTCGCCTTCATGCCGCGCAGGTCGGAACCGGCACCCGGTTCCGTCATGGCCAGGCAATCGGACTTTTCACCGCGGATGCACGGAAAAAGGTACTTTTCCTTCTGCGCATCGGTACCCGCAAGCAAGATGTTCGACGGACGACCGACACAGGTCCAGTGCAGCGCATAATTGGCGCGGCCCAGCTCCTTTTCATAGAGCAGCCATGTCACCGTATCGAGACCTGCTCCGCCTACGGATTCCGGCATGTTTGCTGCATAAAGCCCAGCCTCCATAGCCTTCTGCTTCAGTTCCTCGGCAAGTTCCTTGCGCAAGATACCCGTGCGCTCAACTTCCGCTTCGTGCGGGTAGAGTTCGTTCTCGACAAAGGCACGGGTCGTATCGACGATCAGCCTTTGCTCCTCCGAAAGACCGAATTCCATGGCGTTAGCCTTTCTTTTTCTTGGGCTTGCTGGTTTTTGCCTTCTCAGCAGCTTTGGATATGGCTGGCTTCTGTGCCAGCTTCGACAGGCGCTTGGTGTAGTCCTTGTAGAGCGCGCCAGCGCCCCAGCCCTTGCCCTTGTTCTGGCGGGAGAGGGCTTCCATAATGGCAACCAGATTGTCATCGCGGATGCGCTCGAGTTCACGAATGGACAGGCCATGCGCCTGTTCGTCGGACTGGTTGGCGATCTTGTCGACCAATTCTTCGGTTAGTTCCGGCACGTCCATCAGCTTGGTCCAGGGCCAAGACAGGCACGGGCCGAACTGGGCAATGAAGTGACGCATGCCTGCTTCGCCACCGGCGACGCGATAGACCTGGAACATGCCCATTTGCGCCCAGCGAATGCCGAACGAATAGCGCATGATGTCGTCGAGTTCTTCGACGGTGGTGATGTCGTCCTTGATCAGCCAAAGCGCCTCGCGCCAGACCGCTTCAAGCAGACGGTCACCGACAAAGGCTTCGATTTCCTTGCGGATCACCACTGGCTTCATGCCGATTGAGGCATAGAGTTCGCGGGCTTTTTCAAGAGCTTCCGGCGATGTCAGTTTGCCACCGACGATTTCGACCAGCGGCAACAGATAGACAGGGTTATAAGGATGGCCGACGACCAGCCGCTCCGGATGTTTCATGGCTGTCTGCATGTCGGAGGGCAGGATGCCGGATGTCGATGAACCGATGATCGCGTCGACCGCGGCGTGCCTGTCGATTTCCGCCAGAACCTTGTGCTTCAGGTCGAGCCGTTCCGGCACGCTTTCCTGGATGAAGTCGGCGCCGGCAACGGCCTCTTGAATAGACTTGGCGAAGGTCAGCTTGCCTTCCTTAGGCAATCCATCCGGCAGCATGGTCTTATAGGCGCGGCGAGAATTCTTCATCA
The DNA here is from genome assembly GCF_002764115.1 of Phyllobacterium zundukense. Lineage (NCBI taxonomy): Bacteria > Pseudomonadati > Pseudomonadota > Alphaproteobacteria > Hyphomicrobiales > Phyllobacteriaceae > Phyllobacterium > Phyllobacterium zundukense. The sequence goes on from NZ_CP017940.1 coordinate 1,643,138, forward strand.
CCTCGCTGACTTTGCGCTCTGCTTCCGGATCAGGATCGAAGATCGAGACATCTACGCCGTTGAGAAGAAGGCGCGCTACCCAACCCGCACCGATAACACCGCCGCCGACAGCTGCGGCCTTGCGAATACCTGCCATAATCTCACCAGCCCTTTGTCAATTTCATGCGCTCGCGGACTTCTTGGGGCCCGAGAATTTTTGCACCCATGCCTTCGGCGACTTTCACCGCCCGCTCAACCAATGGGCCGTTTGTGGCGAGAACGCCCTTGTCGAGCCAGATATTGTCTTCGAGACCGACACGGATATTGCCGCCCGCCAGCATTGCCATGGCTGCATAGGGCATCTGGTTGCGGCCGATCGAGAAAGCCGAGAACGTCCAGTTGGATGGCAGGTTGTTGGTTAGCGCCAGCAGTGTGCCGATATCGTCTGGCGCACCCCAGGGAATACCCATGCAGAGTTGCACCATGACCGGATCGTCCAGCAGTTTCTGGTCGTAGAGCCACTTGGCAAGAAGCAGATGGCCTGTGTCGAAGATTTCGACTTCCGGACGCACGCCCAGCGCCTGGATCTGAGCCGCCATTGCTTTCAGCATCGCCGGCGTGTTGGTCATGACATAGTCACCTTCGCCGAAGTTCATCGTGCCGCAGTCGAGCGTGCAGATTTCCGGGCGAAGTTTTGCAACATGCTCCAGACGTTCGGTGGCGCCGGCCATATCCGTGCCATTGGGCGAGGGCGGCATTGGCTGTTCAACGCTGCCGAGGGTAAGGTCGCCGCCCATGCCGGCGGTGAGGTTCAGGACCATGTCAACGCCGGACGCCTTGATGTGCTCGACGACTTCCGTATAGAGCGCGATATCGCGCGAACCCTTGCCGGTTTTTGGATCGCGGACGTGAATATGCGCGATGGCGGCGCCGGCATTTGCGGCAGCGATACATTCATCGGCGATCTGGCGTGGAGTGACCGGAACCTTGTCCGAACGGCTCGTCGTGTCGCCCGCGCCTGTCACTGCGCAGGTGATGAATACTTCGCGATTTGGGGTAAGTCCCATAGCTGTGCTCCCATTATTTTGGTTGTCGTGATCATGCCCCGATTGCCAAGAGATGCTTTGCAATATACGAATTGAAATTGATGAATAGCGAAACATCGCCACTCTTTTTGCCGAACACCAAGACGCTGGACGTGACCGTTCTCGTCTTCAGTGGCGCTTCGCTTATGTGTGTGGCCTCGACAATCGACCCGATGCGCGCCGCGAATCGCGTTTCGGGTAGCAATCTCTTCAAATGGCGGATCGTCTCCCTCGATGGAGAATCGACAATGACCACTTGTGGCTTGCCGATCGCGGTTTCCGGCTCATTCAATACATCAGAAAAGGGCGATATGCTTTTGGTTATCGGTGGTTTTGGTACGTCCGATATTGCGCGTACTACCTTCACTGCCAATCTCCGCCGGGCCGTTCACAATTACCAGATGATTGGCGGTATCGAGGCCGGTTCCTGGCTGCTTGGCCGGGCCGGGTTGCTATCGGGGCGCAAGGCGACCACCCACTGGGAAGACATGGAGGAGTTCACGGCCGAGTTCCCGGATGCGGATATCCGGCCGGATCGCTACGTCATCGACGGCCCGGTGTTCACCAGCGGCGGGGCTTCGCCGACCTTCGATCTGATGCTCCATCTGATCCGTTCGCGCTATGGCATGTCGGTGGCGCTCGATGTGGCAAGCGTATTCATCTATGACGAGGCGCATGCGTCAAATGATGCGCAACCACTGGTTTCGCTCGGACGGCTGGACGATGTGCACCCGAAACTGGCGGGGGCCATCCGGTTGATGGAAAGCCATATAGAGTCGCCGCTAACCATCGGTGCAATTGCGAAGCGGTGCGGTCTGAGCGCCCGAAGTCTGGAAAAGATATTCTCAAAAGCTGTCGGCGAGGGGCCGGGGCGCTATTATCTGCGCCTGCGGCTGAAGATGGCGCGGCGGCTGATCACCGATACGAAATCGCCGCTTGCTGATATCGCCGCGCGAACCGGGTTTTCATCCGCAGCGGCCTTCACCCGGACCTTCCGGAGCTTCGAGGGCAAGCCGCCCAGTGCTTTCCGCCCTGTTCATTGAGAGTCGCTTTTGACAAAGCAGCACTATGCTCCTTCATGTTTCAACCCGCGATCAAATAACCGCGCCGCCCAGCTAGGAGCCCAGAATGTCAGCCGAAAATTTACAAGGTCAACTGCACCGATCCGCGCCGATTGCCATGGAAAAGGAGTGGATCGACTATAATGGTCATCTCAACATGGCCTATTACAACGTTGTGTTCGATCGGGGTGGTGACGAGTTCCTTGCAGAACTCGGCTTTGGGCCGAAATATGCCGCCGCGCGCAAACTGACAATCTACACCGCTGAGGTGCATATCTGTTACGTGCAGGAAATTCATCTCGACCATATCGTTACTGTCACCAGTCAGTTGATCGATTTCGATGCCAAACGCCTGCATACCTATAACGAGATCGTGCACAAGGATGGCTGGATCGCTGCCACGGCGGAGGTCCTGTCACTCCACGTTGACATGAGCGGACCCAAGGTCGTGCCGTTTCCCGGTGATATTCTGCCAACGCTTGAGTTCTACAAGCAAGCCCATTCCAGGCTTCCCATGCCTGCACGTGTTGGCCGGTCAATAGGTATCAAGAAGAAGTAGTTGCGCCGAACTGTTCGACGAGCCAGCGTTCGAATTGCCGGATTCGGGCTTCGCCCACGCGTTCCTTCCGGCAGATCATGTACCATGCGCCGGGCTGGGGGACTTTGAGCGGGAAGGGTGCAACGAGCCGCCCCGCTTTCAGATCGTCGGCCACCAGGAAGTCGGGAGCGACGGCCAGTCCCTGGCCATCGAGGGCTGATTGCAGGGCAGCAAGATAAGTATCGAACTTTAGCGTTACCGCCTGGCCTGTATCGGCCAATCCCGCAGCCTCCAGCCATGTGCCCCAATCTTCCGGCGCCGTGTATAGCGCGAGGCGCGGGACCTTGTTCAGGGCTTTTACCCCGGAACCACCATCCATACGCGCAGCCACCTGCGGGCTGCAAACGGGACACATCTCTGCCTTGACCAGCAGCCGGTAATGCAGGTTCATCCGCTCCGGTCGCGTTGTGTGGATGATGCCGATGTCTGAACTGTCGATATTGAGTTCCCAATCGAGCTGGCTGGTGCCGATGCGAATGGCGAGATTGGGATTGAACTTGCGAAAATCGGTCAGGCGCGGAATGAGCCAGCGAATGGCGAAGGTTGCATAGGTTTCAAGCGCCAAATCGTCCGTCGTGCCGATCCGATTGATCAATGCCGTACCGCGCGCGATCTTTTCGAAGGCATCGCGCATATAGGGGTAGTAGAGAGTGCCCGCATCTGTCAGCGATACGCCGCGCGGCAGACGCTCGAACAGTTTGACGCCCAGGATCGTTTCAAGCTCGGCAATGCGATGGCTGATGGCGGATTGCGTCACGCCGAGTTCGTCGCCAGCGAGCCGGAAACTCAACAGCCGCGCCGATGCCTCGAATGCCCGCAACGAGCCGAGCGGCGGTATTCGAGGCTTTGACATCATGGCTTCAGAACCTCGAAAAAGGATGCGTGAATATAATTCATGTCTTTATGAGTAACGATCGCTTGAACGGCGCGCAATGCGGAATCATTCTAATCTGCGACGCGTCTTAGAAACAATAAGCGTCCGGGAACAATCTTTTTCGGAGAATGACATGGGTGCAGAACAGGCATTTGCAGAAATTGCACCGGCTCTGGACACGATCGATCAATTAATTGCGGAGCATCGGCCAGGGCATGGGCTGGTCCGTGCCTTCTACATGGATCCGGATGTTTATGCCCGCGATATGGAGCGGGTGTTCCGCCGGCATTGGCACTGCATCGGTCATGCGAGCATCATTCCCGATGCCGGGGATTTCGAACTGTTCAAGATCGACTCCGAAGCGGTTATCGTTTCGCGCAACGAGGACGGGTCGATCCATGCTTTCCTCAATGTCTGCCGCCATCGCGGCGCAGAAGTCTGCACCAAGCCGAAAGGCAATGCGCGCTTCTTCGTCTGCCCCTATCATGCCTGGACCTATGCCAATGATGGCAGCCTGCGTGCAGCGCGGTTGATGCCCAAGGATTTCGACCGCAGTGCGCATGGCCTGAAGAAACTGCATGTGCGCGTGGCGGAAGGGCTGATCTTCATCTGCTTTGCCGACGAACCGCTGGATTTCTCGATCATCGAGCAGTCGCTTCGCACCACCTGCGGTCAATATGGCTGGGCGGACGCCAAGGTTGCGCACCGCGAAACCTATCCCGTCGACGCCAACTGGAAGCTTGCCGTCGAAAACTACGTGGAATGCTATCATTGCGGCCCGGCCCATCCGGAATATTCCCAGACACATGCGCTGGAACAGCCCGCCGAAAAGATCGTCGAACTCAATGCGCGCATGGAGCAGCGCACCTGCGCTCTTGGTATTGATATCGCCACGGGCGACAATTGGCAGAATTCCGCGCATGGCCAGGAGGCGATCCACACCTTCCGCTATGCACTCTATGACGGCGTATCGAGCGGCAGCGAGGATGGCTCGCCGGTCGGCCCGTTGATGGGAAGGTTTTCGGAGTTCGATGGCGGCGTTACTTCCATTCACCTGGGCGGTACGAGTTTCCTCGTCTGCTACCCGGACCACGGCATGATCTACCGCTTCATTCCAAAAACCGTCGATACCTGCGAGATGGAACTGATCTGGCTGGTGCGCGGCGATGCGGAAGAGGGCAAGGATTATGACCTCAAAAAGCTGACCTGGCTGTGGAAGGTGACAACTGCGGAAGACAAGACGATCATCGAACACACGGCGCGCGGTGTTCGCTCGCACTACTTTGTGCCGGGACCGATTGCGCCGATGGAATATAACGAATTGCGGTACATCCAGTGGTACCTCGATGAAATCGGACGGGCCTGATCCTGCCAGTCCTCACTGCAGCATGAGACCACGGGAGACCTTGTATGTCTGATTTTCCAACGTCGGCGCGCGTCGTCATTATCGGTGGCGGAGCGGTCGGCGTCTCCTCGCTTTATCACCTCGCCAAGGCAGGCTGGACCGATTGCGTATTGCTTGAAAAGAACGAGCTGACGTCGGGCTCGACATGGCATGCGGCGGGCAATGTGCCAACCTTTTCGGCCTCGTGGTCAGTGATGAACATGCAGCGCTACTCGGCCGAGCTCTATCGTGGTCTGGCTGCCGAGGTTGACTACCCGATGAATTATCATGTCACCGGCTCGCTGCGGCTCGCGCATACGAAGGAGCGCATGCGCGAGTTCCAGCGGGTCAAGAGCATGGGCCGCTATCAGGGCATGGATATTGATGTGCTGGGCGTTGATGAAATCAATGGCCGCTATCCGTTCATTGCGACGCACGAGCTTGAAGGCGCCCTCTACGATCCTAACGATGGCGATATAGATCCGGCGCAATTGACGCAGGCCCTCGCCAAGGGCGCGCGCGACATGGGCGCGAAGATCATACGCTTCTGTCCGGTCACCGGCGCACGCCGCGAGAACGATGAGTGGGTGATCTCCACTCCACAGGGCGACATACGTTGCGAATATGTGGTCAATGCAGCCGGTTACCGGGCACAGGAGATCGGCAAGCTGTTCGGTCGCGATGTGCCGATGATGGTTATGAGCCATCAATATCTGCTGTTCGACGAAATTCCCGAAATTGCCGGCTGGTCTCGCGAAAACGGCCACAAACTGCCGCTGCTACGCGACGTGGATTCCTCCTATTACCTGCGGCAGGAAAAGAACGGCATGAATCTAGGGCCATATGAGAGCAATTGCCGCGCGCATTGGGCGACCGCCGATGATCCAATGCCGGATGATTTCTCCTTCCAGCTTTTCCCGGACGATCTAGAGCGGCTGGAGTGGTATCTGAACGACGCCATTGCGCGGGTTCCCATTCTCGGGACCGCAGGCTTGTCGAAGATCATCAACGGTCCAATTCCCTATGCCCCGGACGGCAATCCACTGATCGGTCCGATGCCGGGTGTGCCCAATGCATTCGAAGCCTGTGTCTTCACGTTCGGCATTGCGCAGGCGGGCGGTGCAGGCAAGGTTCTGGCCGAATGGGTGACAGAAGGCGCGACAGAGTGGGACATGTGGTCGTGCGATCCGCGCCGTTTCACCGCTTTTGCCGATCCTGAATATTGCGTTGCCAAGGGGCTCGAAGTCTACGGGCACGAATATGCCATCCACTTCCCGCGCCATACGTGGCCGGCGGGCCGCAACAAGAAGCTCTCACCGGTCCATGATCGCATTTCCAAGTTGGGTGCGCAGTTCGGCGCCTACAATGGCTGGGAGCGGGCAAACTGGTACGCGCAGCCGGGCGACGATGTTTCGGAGGAATCAACGCAAACCTTCCTGCGTGATGGACCGTGGCAGCAGCGTATCCGCGAAGAGTGCCATGCCGTGCGCGACGCCGTCGGCATTCTCGACTTGCCGGGTTTCTCGCGCTTCAAGGTCAGCGGCGAGGGCGCCCGCGAATGGCTGTCGACGCTGATCACCGGTATCGTGCCGAAGCCGGGACGGATCGGCCTTGGTTATTTCTCCGATGACAAGGGCCGGGTAGTCACCGAAATGTCTATCATGGCGATCGACGAGAATGTGTTCTTCCTGATCACCGCGGGCGTTGCCGAATGGCATGATCGCGATTGGCTGCTGAACCATCTGCCGAAGGGCAGCGCAATCAGCATCGGCAACGTCACGGAAGATTTCTCCTGCCAGATCGTCACCGGGCCGAAGGCCCGCGATCTGTTCCGGGATATCTGCGATGCGGACCTGGAGAAATCCTGGCTCTCGCACCAGACGACGCGGATCGCCGGGCGCTATTGCCAGTTGGTGCGCGTATCCTTTGCCGGTGAGCTTGGCTGGGAGGTGCATACCAAGATCGCCGACACCGCCGCGATTTTCGATACGGTCTGGGAGGCGGGACAGAAATATGGGATCAAGCCCTTCGGCATGTTCGCATTGGATTCCCTGCGCCTTGAAAAGGGCTACCGCGCCTGGAAGGGTGATCTTTCGACCGACTACACACCGCTACAGAGTGGCCTCGAGCGCTTCATCAAGTGGGAAAAGCCGGAATTCATCGGCAAGGCCGCGCTGGAAAGCGAAAAGCAGCAAGGCGTGAAGAAACGTTTCGTCACGCTGACTGTCGATGCCGGGGATTGTGACGCGCCCTATATGTCGACGCTCTGGCATCAAGGCGATATCGTCGGTGAAACCACATCCGGGGGCTGGGGCCACCGCATCGACAAATCGATCGCACTTGGCATGTTGAAAACAGAACTCACCGAGCCGGGGACTGAAGTCGAGGTGGAAATCTTCGGCGAGCGTTACAAGGCGACCGTTCATCCTGACCAGCCGCTTTGGGATCCCAAAAACGAGAGAATTCGCGCATGAGCTCACTTCCCACCAAAGCGCGCGCCGTCATAATTGGCGGCGGTATTTCCGGCTGTTCCGTCGCCTATCATCTCGCCAAGCTCGGCTGGACCGATATCGTTCTGCTGGAGCGCAAGCAATTGACCTCCGGCACCACGTGGCACGCGGCTGGGCTCATCGGCCAGCTGCGTGCCTCGCAGAACATGACACGGCTGGCGAAGTATTCTGCCGACCTTTATGTCAAGCTGGAGGCAGAAACCTGCGTCGCCACGGGGATGCGGCAGGTGGGCTCGATCACCGTTGCCTTGACTGAAGAGCGCAAGCACGAGATTTACCGGCAGGCTTCGCTAGCGCGCGCCTTCGATGTCGATGTTCGCAAAATATCTCCAAATGAAGTCAAGGAGATGTATCCGCATCTTAACGTTGAGGATGTGGTGGGCGCGGTGCATTTGCCGCTCGACGGGCAGTGTGATCCGGCCAATATCGCCATGGCTCTGGCCAAGGGCGCTCGCCAGCGCGGTGCGAAGATTGTCGAGAACGTCAAAGTCACCGCAGTTCTCAAAAAGAATGGCCGCGTGACAGGTGTGACCTGGGCGCAAGGTGAAGAACGGGGCACGATCGAGACCGACGTGGTGATCAATTGCGCAGGCATGTGGGCGCGCGATCTTGCCGGGACATCGGGTGTTACCGTGCCACTGCACGCGTGCGAGCATTTCTACCTCGTCACGGAAGCGATTGAAGGACTGGGACGGCTGCCGGTGCTGCGCGTTCCCGATGAATGCGCTTATTACAAGGAAGACGCCGGCAAGATGATGCTCGGCGCCTTCGAGCCGGTCGCCAAGCCCTGGGGCATGAACGGCATTTCGGAAGATTTCTGTTTCGATCAGTTGCAGGAAGATTTCGAGCATTTTGAACCCATTCTCGAAATGGGCGTTAATCGCATGCCGATGCTCGGCACCGCCGGAATCCATACATTCTTCAACGGTCCCGAAAGCTTCACCCCCGACGACCGCTATTATCTTGGGGAAGCGCCGGAACTTGGCGGCTATTGGGTCGCTGCAGGCTATAACTCGATCGGAATTGTTTCTTCCGGCGGCGCCGGCATGGCACTGGCGCAATGGATCCACGATGGCGAAGCGCCGTTCGACCTGTGGGAGGTGGATATCCGCCGCGCGCAGCCATTCCAGAAGAACCGGCGCTATCTGAAGGAGCGGGTCTCGGAGACGCTCGGCCTGCTCTATGCCGATCACTTTCCCTACCGGCAGATGGCCACATCGCGCAATATCCGACGCTCGCCAATTCATGAACATCTTAAGCAGCGGGGGGCTGTCTTCGGTGAGGTCGCTGGATGGGAGCGTGCCAACTGGTTTGCCAAAGAAGGTCAGGAGCGTGAATACCGCTATTCGTGGAAGCGGCAGAACTGGTTCGACAACCAGCGCGAAGAACACCTTGCGGTGCGCAATGGGGTCGGTCTGTTCGACATGACTTCATTCGGCAAGATTCGTATCGAAGGCCGTGACGCACTGGCATTCCTGCAGAAGGTCTGCGCCAACCAGCTCGACGTTGAGCCAGGCCGCATCGTCTACACGCAAATGCTCAACAATCGCGGCGGGATCGAAAGCGATCTGACGATCACGCGTCTATCGGAAACAGCCTTCATTGCCGTGGTTCCCGGTGCGACCCTGCAGCGCGACCTTGCCTGGATGCGCAAGCACCTCAAGGATGAGTTCGTCGTCATCACCGACGTGACCGCAGCGGAATCGGTGCTGTGTTTGATGGGACCGAAATCGCGCGAACTGATCCAGAAGATCAGCCCGAACGATTTCTCCAACGAAGCCAATCCCTTCGGCACTGCGCGGGAGATTGAAATCGGTATGGGCCTCGCACGGGCACATCGCGTGACCTATGTCGGTGAACTCGGCTGGGAGCTCTATGTCTCGACGGATCAGACCGCGCATGTCTTCGAAACCATCGAGGAGGGTGGCAGGGAGCTGGGTCTCAAACTCTGCGGCCTGCATACGCTCGACTCATGCCGCATCGAGAAGGCGTTCCGCCACTTTGGCCACGACATCACCGATGAAGACCACGTGCTGGAGGCAGGGCTTGGCTTTGCAGTGAAGGCAGACAAGGGTGACTTCATCGGCCGCGAGGCCGTGCTGAAGAAGAGGGAAGCCGGACTTGATCGCAGGCTGGTGCAGTTTCGCCTGAGCGATCCCGAACCGCTGCTTTTTCACAATGAGGCTATCGTCCGTGATGGGGAGATTGTCGGAACGATCACCTCGGGCAATTACGGCCATCATCTCGGCGGCGCGATCGGATTGGGCTACGTCCCCAGCAAGGAAGAGAACCCGGAACAGGTTCTGGCTTCGAATTACGAGATCGAGATCGCCGGAGTGCGGGTGAAGGCCGAGGCTTCATTAAAGCCGATGTACGATCCAAAGGCTGAACGCGTAAGGATGTGAGACTGGCCGGGTTTGACCCGGCCAGCCCTTCAACTCAATTCATGCTTGTCAGGACCGTCTCGAACTGCTCCAGAGCCCAGTCGATCTGGTCGCGCTTGATTACCAGCGGCGGAGCAATACGGATCGTGTCACCGTGGGTGTCCTTGGCGAGAATGCCGCGTTCTTTCAATTCGTTGCAGAAGCGGTTGGCACCGCCGGCTTCCGGATGCAGCTCAACCGCCAGCATCAGCCCGCGACCGCGCACTTCCCGCACGATATTGCTGCGAATACCCTTGAGCTGCTGCAGGAAGTATTCGCCTTCGATGCGGGAGTTTTCGATCATGTTTTCCTCGGTGAGAACGCGCAACGCAGCCCGTGCAATGGCACAGGCAAGCGGGTTGCCGCCGAAGGTGCTGCCATGCTGTCCCGGCTTAAGCACGCCGAGAACGTCGCTGTTGGAAAGCACTGCTGACACCGGATAGAAGCCGCCGGAAAGCGCCTTGCCGATCAGCGTCACGTCAGCCTCGATGCCTTCGTGCTCTTCTGCCAAGAGGGCACCAGTGCGACCAAGGCCGGTCTGGATCTCGTCCAGAATGAGCGTAACGTTGTTTTCGGTGCAGAGCTCGCGCACCTTGCTGAAATAGCCCTTAGGCGGAATGATCACACCGGCTTCACCCTGGATCGGCTCCACCAGGAAGCCAACCGTGTTGGGTGTCAGCGCCGCGGCAAAGGCATCAATGTCGCCGAACGGAACGATCTTGAAACCCGGAGCGAACGGACCGAAATTTTCGCGTGCAGAAGGATCGGTGCTGAAACCGACGATACCCATTGTGCGACCATGGAAATTATTCGAACAGACGATGATTTCGGCGGCGTTTTCCGGCACGCCCTTGACCTCGTAGCCCCATTTGCGCACGGCCTTGATCGCGGTCTCGACCGCTTCAGCGCCGCTGTTCATCGGCAGGATCTTGTGCGAACCGGTGAGCGCTGCGAGTTCCTCGTAGAACAAAGCCAGCTGGTCATTGCGGAAAGCGCGAGAGGTCAGCGTCAGCTTTCCGGCCTGCTCCGTCATTGCTTTCAGAATTTTCGGATGGCAGTGGCCCTGATTGACGGCGGAATAGGCGGACAGGCAATCGAGATAACGATTGCCATCGATATCCCAGACATGCACGCCTTCACCACGCTCCAGTACCACGTCAAGCGGCTTGTAGTTATGCGCCCCAAGGCGGGATTCTGTCGAGATCAGGTCAGCGGCTGTGTGCAGCAAAATATCCTCCTATTGCCGAATTCATGCGTTCAGAGCGGCTGCGCTCTGGTCCGAAAGAGTTGGTTTGTCGAAAATCTGACGACCGAAAATACTCGCGACGAGATCAACGAGAAGCAGGGCGCTCTTGCCGCGCTCGTCCAGAAATGGATTGAGTTCAACCACGTCGAGCGAACCGACAACGCCGGAATCATGCAGCATTTCCATAACGAGATGTGCTTCGCGATAGGTTGCGCCACCGGGAACAGTCGTTCCGACGCCGGGTGCAAGTGAGGGATCGATGAAATCAACGTCGAAGCTCACATGCAGAATGCCATTGGCCTTTTGCACCCGCTCGATGATTCCGCGCATCAATTTGGCGATGCCAAACTCATCGATCTTGCGCATGTCGATGACATCAATGCCGCGTTCGCGCAAAAGTACGCGCTCGGTCGAGTCGATGGAGCGAATGCCAAAGAGGTGGAGGTTTTCCGGCTTGACGAATCCATGCGGCTCGTTGCCCAAGACACCTTCAAGCCCGGGTTCGCGGCACAGCAGCGCAGCCGACATGCCGTGCATGTTTCCGGATGGCGAGGTGGCCGGTGTATTGAAATCGGAATGGGCATCCAGCCAGAGCACGAACAATTCACGGTTGTGTTCTTCGCAATAGCGGGCAACGCCGCTGACCGAACCCATGGACAGGCTATGATCGCCGCCAAGAATGACCGGGAAGCTGCCGTGTTTCATCGCCTCATAGGTCTCGGCGCTCAGCATACGCGACCACGCGGCGATTTTCTCGATATGATGCGCAAGGCCCGCGACCGGCGGAACGACTGGCAATACATCCGGCAGGCGTAGATCACCGCGGTCTTCCACCGGGTGGCCAAGCTCTTCGAGCGTGCGGATCAGGCCAGCGGTGCGCAGGGCTGCAGGCCCCATCAGTGCGCCGAGCCGGCCCGCGCCTTCCTCGATCGGTGCACCAATGATGGTCAGCTTCTGCTTGTGAGTGTCTTCGAAATTGCCTTGCATGTTCATCAACAACCGCCACTTTCGCGTTTGAATGGTCTAGGATCCGGAAAAAATAATACCATGTTTTCACCGCGATATTGGCACGTCGGCGCGGTGACAAAAAGACAGCATCCTGTTAGAAATGCGCATATATATGCGCACTTCGCTCAATCACATTGATCAGATTGGAAGACGATGGATGATGTAGATCGTAAATTACTATCTTTGCTGCGAGATGATTGCCGTTTGCCGGTTTCCTCCATGGCGACAATTCTCGGCATTTCTCGCGCGACGGTAAGAACGCGCATCGACAAGCTGACGACGGATGGAACGATACAGGGTTTCACGATCACGCTGAAAGCTGGCGCCGGCATTTACGGCGTGCGGGCAATTGCCATGATTGAAGTGGCCGGGCAGGGAGCAGAAAAAGTCATCCGGCGCCTGCAGGGCTTTCCGGAAATCCGCGCCATGCACACGACGAACGGTCGCTGGGACATCGTCGCCGAGATAGAGGTGGAGACATTGGAAGCCTTTGACCGCACCTTGCGCGACATCCGGCATATTGACGGAATCACCTCGACCGAGACAAGTATCCTTCTATCGACCCGCAAGAGCGGATAATCTCAGCGGCTGAAAGGGAGATTGGCGCTTGCACGTTCGTGAAATTCCATGGCTGGAGCCGGTCGAGGCCGCCGAGCGGTTGAAGCCGCTTGGCGGATTGAGCTTTCTCGACAGCGCCATGCGTCACGAGAATCTCGGCCGGTACTCCTATGTGGCGGCCGACCCCTTCGGCAAACTGGTCGTACGGAACGGCATGGCTAGCTGGAATGGCGAACTGCTCGACCAACCGCCCTTAGACGCTATCTCGCATTATCTCGATCTGTATCGCCTGGACGACCAACCAGAACTTCCGCCGTTCCAGGGCGGGGCTATCGGTTATTTTTCCTATGAGATCGGCCGCCTGCTGGAGCGTCTGCCGCAGCCCGATGCTCCGGCCCAAGGGTCAATGCCGGATGCTGCCTGGTATTTCTACGACGTTGTGTTGGCTTTCGACCATCAGACCGAGCGGGCCTGGCTGATATCATCCGGTTTGCCCGAGGAGAGCATCGAAGCACGGCTAGCGCGAAGTATTGAGCGATCCGAATTGTTCTTGGGAACGATCCAGCGGGAATCGGGGCGGGAGGCTTCCGAACCGGGATACGATTTGAGGATACCAAGAGCTTCGTGGCAGTCCAACTTTGAACGCGAAGAGTATATGCAGGCCGTTGCCAAGGTCGTGGAATATATCCTAGACGGCGATATCTTTCAGGCCAATATCGCCCAGCGCTTCATGGCTGACTTGCCAAAAACCTTCGCACCATGGCGGTTCTACAAAGCATTGCGAAAGCGAAACGCGGCGACGTTTGCTGCTTATCTCGATCATGGTGATATCATTGTCGCGTCGAGTTCGCCGGAACGTTTCATCTCCGTGAAGGGCGACCAAGTCGAGACGCGACCGATCAAAGGCACGATGCCGCGATCATCGGATCCGAACGAAGACAAGCGTTTAGCCGAGATACTTCTCAAATCGGAGAAGGATCGTGCCGAAAACCTGATGATCGTCGACTTGATGCGCAACGATCTTTCCCGCGTCTGCCGTCCGCATTCGGTGCTGACGCCGGTGCTTTGCGGTCTCGAAACCTATGCGAGCGTCCATCATCTGGTCTCTGTGGTTACCGGACGTCTGGCAGAGGGAAAATCCTTGGTGGATCTGATCAGAGCAGCGTTTCCAGGCGGGTCGATCACCGGTGCGCCAAAGCTTCGAGCCATGGAGATCATCACCGAAATCGAGTGCGAAGCACGGGGTGTCTATTGCGGTTCCATCGGCTTTATCGGATTCAACGGCAATTTCGACGGCAATATTGGTATTCGCACGGTGCTGTTTCAGGGCGGAAAGGCGGTATTCCAGGCTGGCGGCGGCATCACCGCTTTGTCAGATCCCGCGGCGGAATATCAGGAAACCCTCGACAAGGCGGCCCGTATTTTCGCAGTCTTTGATCAGGGCGATGCGCCATGATCGTGATCATCGACAACTACGATTCCTTCGTTTTTACCGTGGCGCGTTATTTCGCCGAGCTCGGCGTTGACACCCGTGTGATCCGCAACGATGCGATTTCAGTGGCGGAAGTCGAGCAATTGGCACCCGAAGCGATTGTGTTATCACCAGGGCCCTGCGGGCCGTATGAGGCCGGGCAGTCCATGAATATCATCGGGACATTGAGTGGAAAGATTCCAATGCTCGGTATTTGTCTCGGTCATCAGTGTATCGGGGAAGTGTTCGGCGGCAAGGTCGTTCGCGCACGGGAGCCGATGCACGGCCGCGCCTCCGCGATCAATCACGACGGAAGCGGGATATTCAAGGGCCTGCCAAGTCCATTCCGAGCGGGGCGTTATCACTCGCTGATTGTCGAATCCATAAAGGATAATGGCGATCTGAAGGTAACCGCGAGGTCCGAGGCCGGGGAAGTCATGGGTGTTAGCCACGTGAGCCATCCGACCTATGGAGTGCAATTCCATCCGGAATCCGTGTTAACAGAATATGGTCATGCGATGCTTGGCAATTTTCTGCGGCTTTCCCGTCGATTCAATCAGCAGAAAAATTTGTCATGATGTCGCGTTACGCGCCGCTATTTTAGCCTCTTTGTTCGATATTCCTGTTGGTCGTACAGGCGATCATCCGCTAAACACACTGCTGACACTTGCCTGATATCATCTGGCGCTCAATCAAAGACAATCCGTAAAGCAACAGCAGGAGACTGACCATGCTTCGCAAGACCGATTTCTATATCAATGGAAAGTGGATAGCTCCGGCAGTGGCGAAAGAACTCGAGGTTATCAATCCGGCCGATGAACAGGCATTTGCGGTAATCTCGCTGGGTTCACCGGCCGATGTCGACAGGGCAGTCTCGGCTGCGCGCAAAGCTTTTACCACGTGGAGCGTCACGTGCCGCGAAGAGCGGCTGGCATGGCTTGAGCGGCTGCTTGTCGTTTATGAATCGCGTCTCGCCGATATGGCAAAGGCCATTTCGTCCGAGATGGGGGCACCGATCACGATGGCTCTGGACGAACAGGCGGCTTCCGGAACAGGTCATATCAAGGCGTTCATCCGGGCGCTGAAGCACTTCGAATTCGAGCGTCCACTCGACGCGCACAACAAGACAGTTCGCATTGCCTATGAGCCCATTGGTGTGTGCAGCCTGATCACGCCATGGAACTGGCCGATGAATCAGGTGGTGTTGAAGGTCGTTCCTGCGATCGCCGCTGGTTGCTCCGCCATTCTCAAACCGTCGGAGATCGCTCCAATTTCCTCCGTCATCTTTGCTGAGATGATCGATGCGTCGGGCCTACCCGCAGGCGTCTTCAATCTGGTCAATGGAGACGGTCCAACGGTCGGCGAGGCAATGTCGCGTCACCCGGGCATTGACATGATGTCGTTCACGGGCTCGACCCGCGCAGGCGTTGCCGTCACCAAAGCCGCTGCTGAAACAGTCAAGCGCGTTTCGCTTGAACTTGGTGGCAAGTCGCCCAACATTGTGTTCGCGGATGCGGATCTGGAAGCTGCGATCAAGCGCGGCGTCTCGCATGTATTCAACAATACCGGCCAGTCGTGCAACGCTCCGACGCGAATGCTTGTCGAGCGTTCGGTCTATGACAAGGCTACCGAAATTGCCGCCGCCACGGCGAAAGCCACCAAAGTGGGCGATCCCTCGCAGGATGGCGATCACATGGGGCCGCTGGTCTCGGAAATGCAGTTCAACAAGGTGCAAGGCCTGATCGAACAGGGCATCAAGGAAGGTGCACGGCTGATCGCAGGCGGCACCGGACGTCCTGAGGGCTTCAATCGCGGCTACTATGTCCGTCCGACAGTGTTCGCGGATGTCAACAATGACATGACGATCGCGCGTGAAGAGATATTCGGTCCGGTTCTTGCCATGATCCCGTTCGACACGGAAGAGGAAGCCGTCGAGATCGCCAATGATACACCTTACGGCCTCGCAGCCTATGTCCAGTCGGGTGATCGCGAGCGTATCAAGCGTGTGTCGAAGCAGCTTCGAGCTGGCATGGTCCGCATCAATGGTGCATCTCATGCGGCCGACGCTCCATTTGGTGGCTACAAGCAGTCCGGAATCGGGCGCGAGGGCGGGCATTGGGGCCTCGAAGACTTCCTTGAAGTAAAGGCTATCAGCGGTTGGGAAGATAGCGCCGCCTGAACTGCCAAAAAATGAAAGCAAGGGATGTCGCTGGTTCCATTTCGACATCCTTTGCTCTAACTGACAGTGTGTAACATTTGTCGGGAAGGCGGGTGCGGACAGCATGGATGATACAGAGACCCTACCAGAATCCGCCCCGGACGAGCAGGATGCTGACATCTACGGTGAAGACGGTGCGGTCAAGACGTCCTTTCTAGCACGTGTCGGTGCCGCTATTGCGGATCGGGACGTACTGTTTCTGCGCTCACATGTCGGCAAGCTGCACCAGTCGGAACTTGGCCACGTTCTGGAAGCGCTGCATTCCGATCAGCGCTCGGCGCTGGTCGAACTTCTGGGCGATGAGTTTGATTTTGCATCGCTCACCGAAGTGGACGAAGCCGTTCGTCTTGAAATCGTCGATGCGATGCCAAACCAGCAGATCGCCGAGGCCGTTCAGGACCTCGACTCGGACGATGCGGTCTATATTCTCGAGGATCTCGATCAGGAAGATCGTGACGAGATTCTGGCACAGCTGCCCTTCACGGAGCGTGTGCGACTGCGGCGCTCCCTGGGTTATCCCGAAGAAACCGCCGGGCGCCGCATGCAGACGGAGTTCGTCGCTGTTCCGCCGTTCTGGACCGTCGGGCAAACTATCGACTACATGCGCGACAATGACGACCTGCCGGAGTCATTCTCGCAGATATTCGTCATTGATCCGATGTTTCGGCTCCTGGGCGCTATTGACCTCGATCGCATCCTGCGCACACGGCGCGATACCAATATTGAGGAGATCATGCATGAGACACGTCATGCGATCCCCGCCACGATGGACCAGGAAGAAGCGGCGCAAATCTTCGAGCAGTACGACCTTTTGTCGGCTGCGGTGGTTGATGAGAACGAACGTCTCGTTGGTGTCCTGACCATTGAAAACATCGTTGACGTCATTCAGGAAGAGGCCGAAGAGGACATCATGCGCCTTGGCGGCGTCGGTGACGAAGAACTCTCCGACTCGGTGTTATCGACCTCCCGGTCACGCACGCCCTGGCTGGTGATAAACCTCTTTACGGCCTTCTTGTCCGCATCAGTGATTGGACTATTCGATGGCACAATCCAGCAGATGGTTGCCTTGGCCGTTTTGATGCCGATCGTGGCCTCCATGGGGGGTAATGCTGGCACCCAAACGATGACCGTGACCGTGCGCGCCTTGGCGACGCGCGACATCGATATTTACAACGCAGGGCGCATTATCCGCCGTGAAGCGTCCGTGGGCCTGATCAATGGCGTTATCTTTGCGATCATGATCGGTCTGGTTGCCGGCATGTGGTTTGCGAACGTTAATCTCGGGGGAATCATCGCGGCTGCGATGATCATCAACATGCTCGCTGCGGCGCTCGGCGGAATATTGATTCCGTTGTTACTGCATCGTTTCGGTGCCGACCCGGCCATCGCCTCGGCGGTATTTGTTACAACCGTGACCGATGTCGTTGGTTTTTCTTCGTTTTTGGGCCTGGCAACATGGTGGTTTGGCTTCAAGTAACAGCGGTTTTCCCCATCATGCACTAAAGTCCGCAACCATATACAATCGTGCAATTGACTTTTACGTAATTGCGTGGGCAAAACATTCAATCGATATAATGTGGGAATGTAGAGCAGTGTCTGCCATGCGCGAATATTATTCCATTACCGAACTGACGCGAGAGTTCGGCGTATCGACACGGACATTGCGGTTCTACGAAGACGAAGGCCTGATCCATCCGGTCCGACGCGGTCGCACTCGCCTGTTCCGGCCTTCCGATCGCCATCTGCTCAAGCAGATCCTGCGCGGCAAGCGTCTCGGCTTTTCCATCGCGGAAATTCACGAGATCGTCCAGATGTATAACGAACCGCCGGGGGAAATGGGTCAACTGCACCTCTTGATGAAGCGGGTCGAAGAAAAGCGCGCGGACCTGCGTCAGAAACGGCGTGATATCGAAGAGACCTTGACGGAACTCGACCAGGTCGAAGAAGCCTGCATCGAACGTCTGGCGGAACTTGGCGTCAATACCTGAGCACTACTGCGGCAAGCTCTGCTGCGTGCAGAAGCCGGCGATCTCCTGCATTTCCGGATCGCTCTGATCGCGCCGACCAGCGAAAACATCGTCGAAAATGCCCTGCGTTTCGGTCTGGCCGATCACACATTCGCAAAACTTCTGGCAAAACGCCTTGTCGTTGTCATTTTGGCAACTCTGAACGCAGGCCTGTCCAAAAACCTCCTGCGGCGTTGCAACCGCAGGCGGAAACAGCTGCGAAATCAGAAAAACGCAGCTGATGAGCACCGGTTGGTGGATAAGATAGAAGGCGAGGCTGTGCTTGCCGATAAAACGTAGCGATCGGTCGAGCCAGGCCGGTGCAATATTGCCGGCAAGAAGCTTCAATGCATCGAAATTTTGCATGAATTTGGCAAGTGCCATGCCGGCCAAAACGGCGCCGAACCATGGGAAGATCGGCACATAGTCATTTGAGCGAATTATGATCTCCGAAAGCCCAAGTCCCCAGAAGATCGGCGCATCGAACGTTGATGAGACGAGGTAATACGGAGCGGCAATGACCGCGACAGCAGCAATGGCGACAACTATCGCCGGAAGTCGCAGGAATAACAGGCCCAAAACACTTGCCGCGGCGATCTCATGCAGTATGCCAAAGAAAACGAAGTTATCAGGCGTGATGTACGCGGTGACGAGCGTGATCGCCAGCGCCGCGATAACGATTTGGGCAAGGCGAATGCCAAAAGGCCGCCAGCGGATCTCCTGGCCATGCGCGAGGACAAGGCTGAAGCCAACCAGGGCAAGAAAGGTCGAGGCGATGATGCGGGCATAGAGTTTCCAGGCGCCATGTCCTGTTGTTCCCGGCTCTAGATATCCGAAGAATTCGAAATCCCAACCTGTGTGGTAGGTAGCCATTGCGATGAGGGCGATGCCGCGCAGCACGTCCAGCTTGCCAAGGCGGGCTTTTGCAGGTGGATTCAAAATCTCGGCTTGGTTCATGTGGCAGAATCCCGGTCGCTACGGCTTTTGCGGCAAGCTAGGCGACATGGTCGGCAAAATCCATGGTCTTTCCTGTAAATGCCACGGAACATTTTCCGCACATATTTCAACGGTTTCTATGAAACGGACATATTATGTCGCTTGATTGACTGCTATCCACAATCTTGCGTCCGAAACTCTTGGCGACGCTCGAATCATGCCCCCAAAGTCATCCCAGTGATCAATCAGGTTCGCCATCCTATCTGGATTACCACGGCCAAACGTCCGACGGCGCGGGTGTTCGCAATCCTGTTTGGCATTGAATCCATGGCGCGGGCGATCATTACCAGCGTTGTTCCGATCCAGACCTACGATCTCATGCAGAGCGAGCGCGGCGTCAGTATTCTTTATACGTGCATGTCCTTGCTCGGATTGATCTCCACGCTGTCTATTCCGCTGCTCATCGTTCGTATTCCACGCCGCTGGGTCTATACGGCGGGAGTCGCATCCCTGATGCTGGGTTGCTGTGCCTTTGCGCTCGATACGCTGCCCGCGCAGGGGGCGGGGCTGTTCCTGCGGACCTTTGGCGCCGGCACGCTATCGATCACACTCAGCCTCTACATCATGGACCATATCAAGAAGGGCGAACTGGTTCGGGCTGAATCCGTGCGGATGGCGACAGCCACCCTTGCATGGACTGGGGGGCCGTTCCTCGGCGTTTTCCTGTACACCCGGGTGGGAATGATCGCGCCATTCCTCCTGTCGATCGGTTTTTCGCTGCTTCTGCTCACGCTGTTCTGGTACTTCCGTCTTAGTGACAATCCGGCTCTGCAGAAGGGTCCTAGCCGCCCAGCCAATCCCATTGCCAATGTACGCCGCTTCGTCGTGCAGCCGCGGCTCCGGCTGGCGTGGCTGATTGCCTTTTCGCGTTCCTGCTACTGGAGCACGTTTTTCGTCTATGGGCCCATTCTCATGGTGGCGACAGGACAGGGCAAGCTCGCCGGCGGTCTTCTGGTTTCCCTTGGCAACTTGTTTCTGCTGGGCTCCATTCTTTGGGGAAAAGTAGGCATGGCGAAGGGGCTGACGCGCACGATTTCCGGTGTTTTCGTACTGCTTGCGGCGGCGCTGATCGGCGCAGGTCTTGCTGGCGAAGCATTTCCAATGATGGCTGCGATCATGCTGCTGGTCGGAGCTTTTTTCTGTGTGGCGATCGACACGCTTGGCTCGGCAACCTTCATCCGCGCGGTCCACCCGCACGAGCGAGCCCAGATGACGGCGGTATACCGAACCTATCTCGATTTTTCCGAGATTTTGCCCGCCTTCTTCTATTCAATCATCCTGTCATTTTTCCAGCTCGGCGCAATCTTCATTGCACTCGCCTGCCTGATGATCTTCACGGCAATCTTCGTCTGGCGTTATTTGCCTAGAGGATTATGAATCCGTAGTTACACTGTTCTGCATCAGCACAGCGCGAGCCGTGGAAAAGAACTGCCGACGTAGCAGAACAATCGCGACCAAAGTTGTGGTGATCATGAACAGCAGGGGATGCAGGAACCATCCGAGATAGCCGATGGAAAAGAAGATACCGCGCAGGCCGCTGTTGAAGTGCTCGCCGGCCTGAATATTGATTCCTGCTGCGCGATTGACGCTGGCAATGACCTGCGGATCATCCGGTCCCTTGTCACGCGCCATGGGCACGCCGCCAATCAGAATCGAGCAATAATTGAAGAGGCGGTACGACCAGGCAAATTTGAAAAATGCATAGGCAAAGAGGACGAGAAGTCCGAGGATCTTCGTTTCAAACAATTGCTGTGTCGTCTCGCCCAGCAACGGCAGATCATGGAAAAGTGTGAGAACGCGGCCCGATGAATTCAGCAGGCCAAAACAGCCACCGATCGCCAGAATCGATGTCGATGCAAAGAAGCCCGTACCCTGTTGCAAGCCGATCATGATGCTGGTGTCGATCATGCGCAATTCGCGGGTCGACATTGTGGCCATCCATTGGCGACGTGCCTGGTTCATCTCGTAAGTCAGCGATTTCCTGCCGGCGAAGCCATTGGCTGTGGTATGGGAATAGAGCATCCAGACAATAAAGAAATAGACGAGTGCCAGGGCGTCGAGCCAATAGGATGTATTTGGAGCAGCTTGCATTTCTTCTCTCATTCCTTGCAATCGTCGATTGCGAATGTACGTCAATTCGCTTGGTTCGCAAATCTCGTCAAGCGTCAATCCGCTAGGAACGGAGCGCGTGTTTGTGCGTGTTTTCTTTTAGCTTTTGCTTTGCAAGCCTATGTCGTAGAAACGCAAGGCAAGGTCGGTGGCGGGCTGCGGCGATTGCCGTCAACCAGCCATTATAAGATGCAATCGATTTCACTCGAGTAAGGTAGCCGGATGTTCCTGTCGGTTTTCGATCTATATAAAATCGGCATTGGTCCTTCGAGTTCTCACACCATGGGGCCAATGACTGCTGGCGGCCAGTTCCTCGAAGAACTCAAGAGCGGCCAATGGCCCCGACCGACCGGCGTCAAGGTCGACAGGCTGCGCGTGCATCTGCATGGCTCGCTCGCTTTCACCGGCATAGGCCACGCGACGGACCGTGCCGTTATCCTTGGGCTGTGCGGTCTATTGCCCGCGACCGTCGATCCAAACGAGATGGATGCATTGCTCGAGACGGTGAAGCAGACCAAACGAATCTCGCCCGAAGGTCATCCCTCCTATCGCTTCGACCCCGCAACGGACCTGATCATGGATCGGCGCACACCCCTGCCGGGACATGCAAACGGCATGGCGTTCGAAGCTTACGATGTTGACGACCGGCTGCTGTTGCGCCGCATCTTCTATTCGATCGGCGGCGGTTTTGTCGTGACGGAAGAAGAGCTGGAATCGGCGAAAACCCGCACGGCTCCCAAGGCGGAAGTTCCAGTTCCATTTCCCTTTATCAATGCCGCTCAGATGATGAGCATGGCCAAGGAAAGCGGGTTGTCGATCGCCGAGATGAAGCGGCAAAATGAAGAAGTCTTCATGAGCCGCGATGAATTGAATGCAGGTCTAGATCGCATATGGTCGGCCATGCGTTCATGCATCGATCGCGGTTTGGAACAGGAAGGCATCATGCCCGGCGGGCTCAAGGTCAAGCGCCGCGCCCGTTATCTGCACGACCGCCTGCAGGAAGAATGGCGGCAGAATCGCATCAATCCGCTGCTCGCCAATGACTGGCTGTCGGTCTATGCCATGGCGGTCAACGAAGAGAACGCTGCGGGTGGACGGGTTGTGACAGCGCCCACCAATGGTGCTGCTGGCGTTGTTCCGGCCGTTTTGCGCTACTACCTGCACTTCCATGACGACGCTGACGAAAACGGCATTCGCGATTTTCTGCTGACGTCAGCGGCAATTGGTGGCGTGATCAAGCACAACGCTTCGATTTCGGGCGCGGAGGTTGGTTGCCAGGGCGAAGTCGGTTCCGCTTCGGCCATGGCTGCAGCAGGACTGGCCGCGGTTCTTGGCGGTTCGCCCGAGCAGATCGAGAACGCCGCCGAAATTGCGCTCGAACACCACCTCGGCATGACATGCGATCCGGTTGCGGGACTTGTGCAGGTTCCGTGTATCGAACGCAATGCGCTTGGTGCGGTGAAGGCAGTTACGGCCGCGTCCCTTGCGGTCAAGGGTGACGGCACGCACTTCGTCCCGCTCGATGCGTGCATTGAAACAATGCGCCAGACGGGTGTCGACATGAACGAGCGCTACAAGGAAACCAGTCTTGGTGGTTTGGCCGTTAATGTGGTGGAGTGTTAAGCTCATCCTCCTGACAACGGCTTTGTGGAGAAACAGCCAGTTATAGTTGACGCCACAACCCGAAAGCGTAAATGCTTATCCATGGCCCTTAATCTCGTTAAACTCTGTGTCGGCTGCACCGCGATCGAAGATCTTGCGGCGTGGATCGATTTTCGCCTCGACGAGCGCAGACGGGCCGGACTGTCTGCTGAACAATTTCATACAACCCGGATGGTCCCCAAACGTGTCGAGGAATTGCTTGACGGCGGATCGCTCTATTGGGTGATCAAGGGCAACATCCAATGCCGTCAGCGGCTCACTGACATCCGGACTTTCACGGACGATGAAGGCATCTCACGGTGTCATCTGGTGCTTGAGCCGCGCATCATTCCAACGGAATGGCAGCCGCGCCGGGCATTTCAGGGTTGGCGTTATCTCACCCGCGATGATGCGCCGATCGATGAAGGGCAGGGCAAGACTGGCCGGGCAAAACTGCCGCCGGAACTGCGCAACGAACTGGCGTCGTTGGGTTTGCTCTAGTATCAGGAAATCCTTAGTTTCACCGCTGATACGCCATTGCGGCTATCTGAACGGATCCGCAGCCGAACAGGTGGCATTGCGGCACGCCGTGTTCTCGCAGCTTGGCAAAGCAGGACATTCACAAGATCCATCGTCTTGAACGCTGCATTGCCATGGCGCAAATCGGCCAGGCGCAAAGCAGCCTGTTGCAAGGCTTGTATACCGGCGAACAGCGGCTTTTCTCTGGCAGCCACCTGGCCGTGTATTTCCGTAGTAATCGACATTCGCAAAACCCTCTACACTATACAATCTGGGTCTTTGGGATTGTGTGCCCTACGATTGCGGAGCAATCGCAAAGCAGTTGAAGTTCTGGCGCTTCAATGCAGCACAGGCGGTGTTGGCTGCTTTGGCTGATGAAATGCCGGCGAAGCGGGCGCGATGATAGGTCGTCGAACCCTTCTGGAACTTTTCCGTATAGGGCGAGAGCGAGGTGATCGGACCGCCAACCTGCGCAGCAGCTTTGGACAGCATTGCCTTGGCTTCTTCAGGGCTGCCGACGGAAGCAATTTGTACCATCCAGCCGCCTGCCGGGGCCGATGCGGTCGTAACAGGATCAACCTCAGATGCATCGCCTTCGGCCATCTCGACTTTGGGCGATGGAGTCGGAACTGTCAGGATTTGCGCTGTCGGCGAGGGGGCTGGTGCCGGCTCGGCATAGGCAGTTACCACATTTGCAGTTTGCGAGACGACCTCTTGACGCTGAACGGGCAGCGGTGCGTCCTCACTCTCCGGCAGTTCGAGCGCGGCGACGGTAACCTTGCTGTTCTTGCGTGAGGCAATCAGATTGCCGCCATCACGCCGTGACGCAGCGGGAAGATATTGTTCAATCAACCTGGCCATTTGCGCGTCGCGTGCGCCGCCGCTCGTGCCACCCATGACGACTGCGACAAGTTTCTTGCCGTCCACATTGACCGAGCTCACCAGATTGAAACCCGAGGCACGTGTGTAGCCTGTCTTGATGCCGTCAACACCACGTACCTTGCCCAGAAGGCGGTTGTGGCCAACGATACGACGGCCGCGATAGCTGAAGCTGCGGGTCGAGAAATAGTCGTAGTACTGCGGAAAATGTTCGCGAAGCGCGATGCCTAGAAGTGCAAGGTCGCGCGCGGAGGACCGCTGCTGCGGATCTGGAAGACCATTCGCATTGCGGAACTGCGTGTTGCGCATGCCCAGTTGGCGTGCCTTGTTGGTCATCATCACGGCAAAACGTTGTTCCGATCCGCCAAGATATTCACCAATTGCGGTTGCTGAGTCGTTTGCCGACTTGGTGATCAGTGAAAGGATTGCGGCTTCTGCGCTGATCGACTGCCCTGGACGAAACCCGACCTTTGTCGGGGGCTGGCTAGCGGCATAGGCGGAAACCGGAATGGGTGTGGATTTGGAAACCTTGCCCGACGCCATAGCGTCGAACAGCATATACAGCGTCATCATTTTCGTCAGCGATGCGGGAAAGCGCTGCGCATCGGCGTTAGATGAATAAAGTGTCTTGCCGGTATTGGCATCCACCACAATGGCTGCCGCTTTTGTATCTGCTACTGCCTCGGTTGCGCCCGTAAGGCTGATTCCAGAAATCATCGCCAAAGCAAGGAATGCATGAGCCATTTTTTGTACGAATTTGGAACCTTGGCGGGCCTGGTAATGCACAATCAACACCTGCTCGAATATGCGCGTAGAGATTTTTCTGATGGACTGGATGCATCAGGACGAATGCAGGAACATTAGCCGCAACAGCGTTACCAAACTGTTTATGGTAACCAGGCCGTTCATAGATTCCGGGGTGTTTTGTTTAATATTTATATAATTGCTGCACCGCACAATAAATTTGACTTTTTGTGCATTGCACACTACATCAACGTCAACCCAAAAAAATCAACTGTGGAAGGATCCATCATGGCAACTCCATTCGAAACCCTCAATGATTCCAGTAAGGAATTCGTCAATAGCGCGATGAAGAGCGTTTCCGCTCTTTCTCAAGGGTTGCAAACCATTGCAAACGAAGCAGCTGACTACTCGAAGAAGTCATTCGAAGAGGGCACAGCCCTGATTGAAAAGCTTGCTACCATCAAGTCGCCGGAACAGGCTTTCGAGACCCATAGCGTGTTCTCGAAGAAGGCCTATGAGACTTTTGTTGCTCAGGCGACCAAATTTGGCGAGCTCTATGCAGACCTGGCTAAAGAGGCATACAAGCCCTATGAAGCTGTGGTAGCGAAGGTTGTAAAGTAAGCGCAACGCTTCACTGAGTGCATTCAAAAGTCCGGTTGCCCGCGCAACCGGACTTTTTTTATTCCAGGATGGCAATTCGGACTGTGCAACTGCAACTTGATATTGCAAGCTTCAGGAGAGGGCTTAAAATTGGCGCGTTGCGACCTACATAGAATGCATCGAGTGACACACAACTATCAGAATGCGGTATCGGATGAGATGAAGCGGTTTGTACCCATCATGCAAGACGAGGACAAGGGTAGCGGCAACGGTCCCGGACGGGGCACGGCTGTTATAACCCGGACCAAACCCAAACTCAAAAAGCCCAGCCTTTATCGCGTGTTGCTCCTTAATGACGATTACACCCCCATGGAATTCGTCATTCACGTTCTGGAACGATTTTTCCAGAAAAACAGAGAAGACGCTACGCGTATAATGCTTCATGTGCATAATCATGGAGTAGGTGAATGTGGTGTCTTTACCTATGAGGTCGCGGAGTCCAAGATGACCCAAGTCATGGACTATGCGCGGCAAAACCAACATCCGCTGCAATGCGTGATGGAGAAAAAGTGAGGTTTCATGCCATCTTTCTCACCTAGTTTGGAGCGGGCCCTCCATCAGGCGCTGACAATTGCGAACGAGCATCATCATGAGTATGCGACGCTGGAGCATTTGCTCCTCGCGTTGATTGATGATCAGGATGCAAGCAGTGTCATGCGCGCCTGCAATGTGGACCTTGCCCAATTGACGCGCACCGTGACCGATTATGTCGATCACGAACTGGACAACCTCGTTACCGGGTATGACGAGGATTCGAAGCCGACTGCGGCGTTCCAGCGTGTCATCCAACGTGCAGTCATCCATGTCCAATCCTCCAACCGGGAGGAAGTGACCGGGGCGAATGTCCTCGTCGCTATTTTCGCGGAGCGGGAGAGCCATGCGGCGTTCTTCCTGCAGGAGCAGCAAATGACCCGCTACGACGCGGTCAACTACATCTCGCATGGGATCTCCAAGCGCCCAGGAGCGTCCGAGCCGCGCACGCCGCTTGGGGCCGAGAGTAACAACGAAGAAAGTCATGCTTCGGAGTCTGACGAGGGCGCGAAGAAGAAACAGGACGCATTGACCGCCTATTGCAATAACCTCAATGATCGCGCCAAGGCCGGTAAAATCGATCCATTGATCGGCCGCGATCAGGAGATCAACCGCACGATCCAGATCCTCTGCCGTCGTTCGAAGAATAATCCGCTCTATGTCGGTGATCCCGGTGTCGGCAAGACCGCCATTGCGGAAGGGCTCGCCAAGCGCATTGTGGAGGGCAAGGTTCCCAACGTTCTCAGCGACGCCACCGTGTTCTCCCTGGACATGGGCACATTGCTCGCTGGAACCCGCTATCGGGGTGATTTTGAAGAACGACTGAAGCAGGTTATCAAGGAACTCGAAGAGTTTCCGGGTGCGATCCTGTTTATCGACGAGATCCACACGATCATCGGCGCAGGCGCAACTTCCGGCGGTGCAATGGATGCATCCAACCTCCTAAAGCCTGCCCTTTCGTCCGGGTCAATTCGTTGCATTGGTTCAACGACTTACAAGGAGTTTCGCCAGTTCTTTGAAAAGGACAGGGCTTTGGTGCGCCGTTTCCAGAAGATCGATGTCAATGAACCATCTATCCCTGATGCGATTGAGATCATGAAGGGACTGCGGCCGTATTTCGAAGATTTCCACAAGGTCAAGTACACCGTGGAAGCGATCAAATCGGCAGTAGAGCTTTCAGCTCGCTATATCAATGATCGCAAATTGCCGGACAAGGCGATCGACGTGATCGACGAGACGGGTGCTAGCCAGATGCTGCTGCCGGAAGGCAAGCGTAAGAAATCCATCGGCGTAAAGGAAATCGAGGCAACCATCGCCACGATGGCCCGTATCCCTCCAAAGACAGTGTCGAAGGATGATGAGGCCGTTCTGTCCAATCTCGAGGCGGAACTGAAGCGCGTCGTCTATGGTCAGGATCTGGCCATCGAGGCACTGTCTTCATCGATCAAGCTGGCGCGGGCCGGCCTGCGCGAACCGGAAAAGCCAATCGGCTCTTACCTGTTCTCCGGACCGACCGGCGTGGGCAAGACCGAAGTTGCCAAGCAATTGGCATTGTCGCTCGGTGTTGAACTTCTGCGTTTCGACATGTCGGAATATATGGAGCGTCACACGGTTTCGCGTTTGCTCGGTGCACCTCCCGGCTATGTCGGTTTCGACCAGGGTGGTCTCTTGACCGATGGTGTCGATCAGCATCCGCATTGCGTACTGCTGCTCGATGAAATCGAAAAGGCGCATCCGGATCTGTTCAATATCCTTCTGCAGGTCATGGATCACGGCAAACTGACGGATCACAACGGCAAGCAGATCGACTTCCGTAACGTCATCCTGATCATGACGACCAATGCAGGTGCGTCCGATATGGCGAGATCGGCCATTGGTTTCGGTTCATCGCGTCGTGAAGGCGATGACATGGAAGCAATCAATCGACTGTTTACACCCGAATTCCGCAATCGTCTTGATGCGATCATTCCGTTCGGCGCGCTGCCGGTTCCGGTTATCCATCAGGTGGTGCAGAAGTTTGTCATCCAGCTCGAGGCCCAGCTTGCTGACCGCGGCGTGACATTCGACCTGCAGCCGGAGGCGATCGCTTGGCTCGCTGAAAAGGGCTATGATGACCGCATGGGTGCCCGGCCTCTCGGCCGCGTCATTCAGGAGCATATCAAGAAGCCGCTTGCGGACGAGGTGCTGTTTGGCAGGCTCAAGAAGGGCGGTACCGTCCGCGTATCGGTCGCGCCCAAGCCGGATGGATCGCAGGGTCTCGTTCTGGACTACATCGCCGATGAAGTGGTGGTGAAGCCGAAGAAGGAAATTCCGGTCGAGAAGAAGCCTGTGGCTAAGAAACGACCCACGCCGAAGAAGCCCGTGCTCGAAAAGGCCGGAGCGGACTCCGTGGTGAGTGGACAAATCGTTCCGCTGTCACGCAAGGCTTCGGTGCCAAAAGTACCGCGGAAGAAATAAACAAAAGGCCGCCTCCGAGGCGGCCTTTTTCTTGCCGGTACGCGCACTTCCGTTTATCGCTGGACGTATGGCTGATTCCGAATTTCCCTCCTACCAGTCGGATCATGACAATGAAAACCTGAGAACCCGCTTTTCGTGGTTCTTGTCGGGTGCGTCGCTGATCGTCAGCGTTCCTGCGCTCATTCTGATGACCGCGCATGTGGGCTTTGCGGGACTTGCCAGCGAAAGCGGTGTGACCGTTGTCGAAGCGATGTTCATGGTCGCGATGATCTGGGCATTGCCAGCCAACATCGTCCTGATCGGCGCAATTGGGGGGGGCTATTCGATGTTGGGGGCAGCGGTCGCTGTCGCGCTGTCCTCGATCCGATTCGTCCCGATGGTGGCGGCCTTCGTACCTGAAATGCGAGGGCCGAAAACGCGCAAGATCGTGCTCCTGTTCCTTTCCCACTTCATCGCAGTAACTGCTTGGGTGCTCGGAATGGAGCATCTGCGCAACGTACCGGTAAAAATGCGTGCGAGCTATTTCGCCGGCCTTGGGATAACGCTGACCACGGCCAACACCCTTGTCGTCGGTCTGGTCTATTTCCTTTCGACCGATTTTCCGCCGCTCGTCTTCGCGGCACTGTTTTTCCTGACACCGATGTATTTTCTGGCATCTCTCTGGGGTTCGGCGCGTGACCGTACGGTACACGTCGCCATGGTATCCGGCCTGCTGCTGTTTCCTCTGATCCATTATTTTGCGCCGGCCTATGATTTGCTCCTCACCGGTCTTGCCGGTGGTGCAGTCACCGTGGCTTATCTACGCTGGACCAAGGCGCGGGGCAGGGCCGCATGACCTGGGATAGCGTTTCGGCCTGGTGGTGGCCCTACCTTTTCATCCTCCTCGCCGGTTGGCTGCCGACCGATATATGGCGGTGGGTTGGCGTCCTTATCGGTGGACGTGTGCGCGAGGATTCCGAGGCGCTGATTATCGTCCGTGCAGTCGCGACGGCGCTTGTCGCAGGTGTCATCGCCCAGCTGATCCTTTATCCGAGCGGGTCGCTGGCCGAGTCATCTGTGGTCCTGCGCGTCGGCGCCGCTGCCGCTGGCTTCGCGGCATATCTCTGTCTCGGCCGACGCGTTATTGTGGGGGTTCTGGTTGCAGAGGTCGTCCTGGTAAGCGGGCTCAGTCTCAACTTTTAGCTAAAGATTAAGCCAATCGCTTAACGTGATTCACATTCGTGCAGGATAGGTTTCCGCCAACATACTCGGGAGCCGTCGATGAGATCCGATATTCAGACATTCTGCAAAGTGGCCATTATCATTGGAATTTTGGCGATTGACGCGATCTGGATCACGTTGACGGACTTTCGTTTCGAGGGTCAAGGCGTTTTGAGGGTCATCGCGGTTTCCGCATTTTGCGGTCTTGTGGCATATATCTACAGGGCTTGGCGACCCATGCGCGCCTTCGAGCTGGTGTGCACGGAAACGGCTATCCTTCTCTCCTTCACTGCTGCGGCCGCACCCTTGAGCTATCTTGTCACGTCACTCGATCTTCCCCTGATTGACGCAGATCTGATCAGGTTCGATGCCGCTCTGGGCTTTGATTGGTCTGCATATGTTGGCCAAGTCAATGAACGGCCCCTATTGGGCATGATATGTTCGGTAATCTATCTTACGACGCTCCTGCAAGTGGCCTTGGCGGTTATCACCCTTGGCCTTGCGGGCAAGACCGAACGCACCCAGCAGTTTGTGTCAGCTGTCATGCTTGGCGCACTGGTATGTATCCTCGTGTCGGGGATCTTGCCATCGGCAGGAGCGCTGGCCACGACAAGACCCCCGGAGATTTTCTGGGGGAACCATCATCCGGTCGTGGATCTAGCCTACAAGCAGACATTCTTCGATTTGCGATCTGGCGCTGAGCGACTCATATCCTTGGATAAAATGAAGGGAATGATCGCATTTCCATCTTATCATGGAACGCTTTCGGCCCTCCTGATCCTCGCTTTCTTTCGGGTCGGTTACTGGTTCTGGCCCATTCTTGTGTTGAACGCACTTATCCTCATGGCCACACCGGTCGAAGGTGGACATCATTTGGTAGACGTCCTGGGCGGCATCGCAGTTGCTTGCGGAAGCTGGTATATTGCCGGTTTGTTTTACAAGCCCCGCACTATTTCGAAATCGCAGCAGCTCATTGAGGTTCCTGCCTAGCTCGGCTCAGCCAGCGCTTGCCTGATCTGTTCGGCATTGGCCGCAAGAACGGCCTGGTCTTCCATTTGGCCGGTATGCGGCTTGAGCGCAATGCCTTCAAAGCGCGGAATGATGTGGAAATGCAGATGGAACACTGTTTGTCCGGAAGCTGGTTCATTGAACTGAATAACCGTAACACCATCTGAATCGAACGCTTCCTTGACGGCGCGCGCTAGCTTTTGCGTCGTTGCGATCGCGGCCGCCAGGCTCGCAGGTGCAGCATCCAGGATGTTGCGATAGGGAGCTTTCGTTATAACCAGGCAGTGACCCTTGCCCTGCGGCATGACATCCATGAAGGCATAGGTATTCTCGTCCTCATAAAGTTTGTAGGAGGGGATCTCTCCGCGCAAAATCTTGGCGAACACGTTGTTGTCGTCATAGGGCTGGCTCATATCGCACCTGTCGTTTCCGGAAATTGAGCCCGATGTTTGCCATGGACGGCGGTGCAGTCAAGGCATCAGGTCGAAGACATCGCTAATGGTCTGATTTCTTGAATGGCGCGTGTTCGTTCAGAACATCGCTCATCAGGGCCACGTCGCTGTGTTCGTGCCTGAGGAAGTCCGCAATTGCGCGCCTTAGACCCTCGTGGGCGACGTAATGCATGGAATGGGTCGTGACCGGCATATAGCCGCGCGCCAGCTTGTGTTCGCCCTGAGCGCCGGCCTCGACCACATGCAGCTTGCGCTCGATGGCGAAATCGATTGCCTGATGATAGCAGACCTCGAAATGCAGAAAGCGGTGATCCTCGATGCAGCCCCAATGCCTGCCGAAGAGGCGGTCCGAACCAACAAAATTGATGGCTCCTGCGATATAGTGCCCACCGCGCCGTGCCATCACCAGCATGATGTCATCAGGCATACGTTCACCGATCAAAGCGTAAAACTTGCGGTTGAGATATGGCCGGCCCCATTTACGGCTGCCAGTATCCATGTAGAAGGTGAAAAAGTCGTCCCAGACTTTTGTCGTGATCTGGCTGCCTGTCAGGCGATCGATGGTGACGTCGTTCGCAAGTGCTTCCCGCCGCTCGCGTTTCAGCGCCTTGCGTTTTCGCGAAGCGAGCGTTTCAAGAAAATCATCGTAAGTCGCATAGCCGTCATTGAAAAAGTGAAACTGCTGATCAATCCGGTGCAGGAATCCGGCATCAGTGAAGGCCGGCAGATCATCATCGTTCACGAAGGTCGAGTGAGCCGAAGAAACGCCAATCTGGTCGGTCAATTGTCGCAAGCCGTTGGCGAGGGCAGCGCGCGCCGCCATGCCATCCCAATTGCCATTAACCAGAAGGCGGGGGCCCGTTACCGGAGTGAAGGGTATGCTGGCCTGCAATTTCGGATAATAGCGTCCGCCTGCGCGCTCGAAAGCATCAGCCCAGCCATGGTCGAAAACATACTCTCCCTGACTGTGGCCTTTCAGATAGCACGGTACGGCGCCGATCAGCGTGCCACTGTCATCTTCGAGCCGCAGAAATTGCGGAAGCCAGCCGGCTTTGCGGTCGACGCAGCCCGAGTCTTCAAGCGACGATAGAAAGGCGTGCGACAGGAAGGGATTGTAGTCCGGCGCGTCGCGAGATGTCCCGGAGAGGCCCGCCCATTCCTCCTGAGTGAATGCACCAATGCCGTCGCAAACACGCAAGGTGAAATCGCCTCGATGAAGATTTTCCATGTTTGAAATTGGCTTCCTGACTGTGTCGGCAGGATGGAGACCAGCCTCGCTACCTTGTGTTTAAGCTAGGCATTCCGCCCGGCGATACAAGAGGTAGCTTGGCGCGGTCTCAACCATTAAACGTTGTGCGGATCAAAGCCCTCAAATGTGATCTGATCAACAAGCGCATCGCTCACTGCCTTGTCGGCAAGGCTTCTCACGGTCCACGAGATGACAGGCATGCCAAGCTTCGCGCGAACAAATTCGACAAAACGGTTTTCAAGGTGATGCACATTGTAGGATACGAAGTCGATTTTGTAGGCCAGCATCGAGAAATGTGCCTCCAGCTCCTCGTCGCGAAGGCCCTCGGCGGTCAAGCCAGCGGGTACACCGGGCGCGTCCTTGCCAAAAAGCCGGATCAAATGATGGTCGAAGGACATGATCGCAGCGTGACCGTCATAGGTGGCGAGGTCATTGGCAACGGCTTTGACTAGCCCATCATCCCGGCCGGGAATTCCCTTCAACTCGATCACGATGGGGACGCGTCCGTCAATCAGCCTCAAGGACTCGGCTAGTGTCGGAACATGGTCCTGGGTACCACCGACGCGCAAAGCAGCGGCCTGTTTCGCAGTCAGCTCATCAATATTGCCCTGTTGGCCGGTGACGCGGTCCAAAGTGCCGTCGTGAAATACAACGGCCTTGCCGTCAGCGGATAGATGCACATCGCATTCGATGGCGAAGCTGGCGCTTGCGGCCGCATCGAAGGCCGAAAGTGTATTCTCCCAGCGTTCCCTGTTCAGATCGTGCAGACCGCGATGCGCAATCGGAACGTTCTTCAACCAGTCGATCGATGCCATGATCAACGAACCTCGATGATCGCTTCGACTTCTACCGGCGCGTTCAAGGGCAGGGCAGCGGTACCTACGGCAGAGCGTGCGTGACGGCCTGCGTCGCCAAGGACAGCGACGAGAAGGTCGGAAGCCCCATTGGCAACCAGATGCTGTTCCGTGAAATCCGGTTTCGAGGCGACAAAGACGGTGATTTTTATGATCCGCGCGATCTTTTCAAGGTCGCCCAGGGCTGTTTTTGCCTGCGCCAGAATATTGATCGCACATGCCCTTGCCGCCTCCTGACCTTTAGCAACGTCGAGGTCTGCGCCCAAGAGCCCCGTATGAATGAGCTTTCCGCCTGCTAGCGGCAACTGTCCGGATGTAAGAAGCAGCGACCCGGTCTGAGAAAAGGGAACATAATTCGCTGCCGGCGCTGCGGCGACGGGGAGCGTAATGCCGAGTTCCTGAAGGCGTGTTTCAATGGTATTGCTCATGGGATTATTTTCCTTATATTCGGAATCGCAAGCGATTGTGAAAGAAGTTGCGATTTTTGCCTCGCTTCCGCCAAGAGTTTTTTTAATATGCGCATTCGAATATTGGAGAATCTTGTCAATGCGCGTTTTACCTGCCCTCGTTTTCAGCCTCGGTGCCTTGGGTCTGACTGGTTCAAACACGGCTTTCGCAGCTGGAACTGCGACTCTCGTTCCGCACCGCGCTATCTATGATCTGAAACTCGACAGTGCGCAGGATAGCAGCGGCATTACGGGTCTGACAGGCCGAATGGTCTATGAATTCAACGGGTCGGATTGCGAAGGCTATACGACGAATTTCCGTTTCGTCACCCGCGTCGACATGGAAGAGCAGCCTCAGCGTGTCACCGACCAGCAAACGACGACGTTCGAATCGGGCGATGGCGGGAAGTTCCGTTTCGTGAACAAGACATTCGTTGATCAGAGCCTGACCAAGGAAGTGCGCGGTGACGCGGCCTTGTCGAAGGACAAGACAGAAATATCGCTGACGAAGCCGGAAGCCACAAAGGAAAATCTTGAGTTGTCGCAGTTCCCGACGCGGCACATGCAGCAGTTGATCGAGAAAGCACTTGCCGGAGAAGTCTTTTACCAGACGAAATTGTTCGATGGTTCGGAAGACGCCGACAAGGTGATGGCGACGACTGTCATTATTGGCAAATCTGCGGTGTCCGACACCGACGACGAGATCAAGAATATGGGTGCGCTGGCAAAGGAAAGCACCTGGCCGGTTTCAATCGCCTACTTTGACGAAAGCGAAAAGGCCGAGGGGCTTCCAAGCTACCGGATCAATTTCAAGATGTATCGCAATGGCGTCACGCGCGATCTGAAAATGGATTACGGCGATTTCTCGATGACCGGCAAGCTTGTCAATCTGCAGCTTTTCGAAATGCCGAAATGCAAGAAATAAAGCCGATATCGATCGCGCGGCACT
The DNA here is from genome assembly GCF_002764115.1 of Phyllobacterium zundukense. Lineage (NCBI taxonomy): Bacteria > Pseudomonadati > Pseudomonadota > Alphaproteobacteria > Hyphomicrobiales > Phyllobacteriaceae > Phyllobacterium > Phyllobacterium zundukense. The sequence goes on from NZ_CP017940.1 coordinate 1,678,253, forward strand.
CAAAATCGTCTTTTATCGCCTGCGTACTTGCGTTTGCGACGATTATCCATTAACAGCCGCAGCATTCCACACACGGGATTTGGGTTGATATCGGGAGAAATCCGATATGGCCTCCGGTGGCGGGTTTCCCGCCTCTTCCCGTGGAGGTTCAACCGGAAAAGGAAAATACTAGATGGCATTGCCTGATTTCAGCATGCGTCAGCTCCTCGAAGCTGGCGTTCACTTCGGCCACCAGACACATCGCTGGAACCCGAAAATGGCACCATATATTTATGGTTCCCGCAACAACATTCACATTCTTGATCTTGCCCAGACCTATCCGCTGTTGCATACAGCGCTGAAGAAGGTCTCGGACACTGTCGCTCGCGGCGGTCGCGTTCTTTTCGTCGGCACCAAGCGCCAGGCTTCGGACATCATTGCCGATGCTGCAACCCGCTCGGCCCAGTATTACGTCAACGCCCGCTGGCTTGGCGGCATGATGACCAACTGGAAGACGATCTCGAATTCCATTCAGCGTCTGCGCAAGCTCGACGAACTTCTTTCCGGCGAAGCACAGGGCTTCACCAAGAAGGAGCGCCTGAACCTCGACCGCGAACGTGAGAAGCTCAATCGTGCCCTCGGCGGTATCAAGAACATGGGTTCGATTCCGGATCTCATCTTCATTATCGATACCAACAAGGAAGCAATCGCCATCCAGGAAGCCAAGCGTCTCGGTATTCCGGTTGTGGCTGTGATCGACTCCAACTGCGATCCGGACCAGATTGATTTCCCGATCCCAGGCAACGACGACGCTTCCCGCGCCATTTCGCTGTATTGCGATCTGGTTGCCAAGGCAGCCCTCGATGGCATCCTGCGTCAGCAGGGCTCGCTGGGCGTCGATATCGGTGCGCAGGAAGAAGCTCCTGCGGAACCAGCACTCGAAGCTCCGGCCGAGGCTCCTGCACAGGAAGGTGAAGCCTCCGCTTGAGGCTTCATACACCCGTCTTAATCGGGTGATTAAAAACACAATGATTGGCGCATGACGCGCCGCAAAGTTGGCATGCTGGTATCCCCAGTATGCCTTCGCTTTGAGAAGAGGCGACACAATGAGCATTTCTGCATCACAGGTAAAAGAACTTCGCGAAATCAGCGGCGCTGGCATGATGGATTGCAAGACAGCCCTGACTGAAACCAACGGCGATATGGAAGCGGCTGTTGATTGGCTGCGTGCCAAGGGTATTTCAAAGGCTGACAAGAAGGCAGGTCGCACGGCGGCCGAAGGTCTTGTTGGCGTTGCGTCGAACGGCAAGAAGGCCGTCGTTGTCGAAGTGAATTCCGAGACCGACTTCGTTGCCCGCAACGACGCGTTCCAGGACATCGTTCGCAATGTTGCAAACATAGCGCTCACCACTGATGGTTCTACGGCTGCCGTAAGTGCTGCGACCTATCCTTCGACCGGCAAGTCGGTTGTCGATACCATCAAGGACGCCGTTGGTACAATTGGTGAAAACCTTTCGTTCCGCCGTTCGGCTGCACTGGCTGTCAGCCAGGGTGTTGTGGCTACCTATATCCATAACGGCGTTTCCGACGGTCTCGGCAAGCTCGGCGTTTTGGTAGCGGTCGAAACTGCTGGTGACGCTGATGCTGCGCAAGCGTTTGGCCGTCAGGTGGCGATGCATGTTGCTGCGACCAACCCGCTCGCACTGACCGCTGCCGAAGTCGATCCAGCTGCCGCTGACCGTGAAAAGGCAATTTTTGCTGATCAGGCACGTCAGTCCGGCAAGCCAGAAAACATCATCGAAAAGATGGTCGAAGGCCGCATGCGCAAGTTCTATGAGGAAGTTGTGCTTCTCTCGCAGGCTTTCGTCATCAATCCTGACCTGACTGTCGAAGCTGCTCTCAAGGACGCAGAAAAGACGATTGGTGCACCAGCAAAGATTACGGCATTTGTCCGTTTCGCTCTGGGCGAAGGCATTGAGAAGGAAGAAACTGACTTCGCAGCGGAAGTCGCTGCAGCTGTGAAGAAATAATCTTTACGCGACTGAAATCAAAGGGCATCGCGTGACAACGCGGTGCCCTTCGTGTATCCGGAATTTGCAACGACTCTGAAGGAGCTTCCATGGCTGGTTCGGCTGTTTACAAACGCGTTCTGCTCAAGGCCTCCGGTGAAGCTCTCATGGGCGATCAGGGCTTCGGTATTGATGTGGCTGTTGCCGATCGCATTGCCAGCGATATTGCAGAAGCGCGGGCGCTAGGCGTAGAGGTTGGCGTCGTCATTGGCGGCGGCAATATTTTCCGTGGTGTCGCCGTTGCATCCAAAGGCGGGGACCGTGTGACCGGCGATCATATGGGCATGCTCGCCACTGTCATCAATTCACTGGCGCTGCGCACATCCCTCGTGAAGATCGGCATCGACACTGTCGTTCTGTCAGCCGTTGCCATGCCTGAATTCTGCGAAACATTTTCGCAGCGGCTAGCGACCGCTTACATGGACATGGGCAAGGTCGTGATCTTTGCGGGTGGTACCGGCAATCCGTTCTTCACCACAGATTCGGCCGCAGCGCTGCGTGCGGCGGAGATCGGTGCTGACGCTCTCTTCAAGGGAACCCAGGTGGATGGTATTTACTCCGCTGATCCCAAAAAAGATCCGAATGCCGTACGATTTGACCATCTGAGCCACAAAGATGTGCTTGATCGCGGGCTCGCCGTGATGGATACAACTGCTGTTGCTCTTGCACGTGAGAACAATATCCCAATAATCGTCTATTCAATCCACGAAAAAGGTGGTTTTGCGGAAGTTCTGCAGGGTAGAGGACGGGCAACGGTCGTTTCGGACAGTTGATCGGTCCTTCCCGGCGATGCCGCCAGGAATAAAGGAGCATTGAGTATGAGTGACGCACTCGATTTGAATGACCTGAAGCGCCGCATGGATGGTGCCATACAGGCATTGAGGCACGATCTGAATGGGCTGCGCACCGGCCGCGCATCCGCGAGCCTGCTGGAGCCGATTACGGTTGAAGCCTACGGTTCGCAGATGCCGCTCAACCAGGTTGCCAATATTACGGTACCCGAATCGCGCATGCTTGCTGTATCGGTCTGGGATAAATCCATGGTCGGCAAGGTAGAACGCGCAATCCGCGAATCCGGCTTGGGTCTCAATCCGATCACTGATGGCAACAATCTGCGCATTCCCTTGCCAGAGCTGAACGAACAGCGTCGCAAGGAGCTGGTCAAGATTGCCCACCAATATGTCGAGCAGGCGAAAGTTGCTGCACGCCACGTTCGTCGCGACGGCATGGATGAGCTGAAAAAGCTCGAGAAGGATGGCGATATCAGCCAGGACGATAACCGTGTTCTGTCCGAAAAGGTGCAGAAGCTGACCGACGACACCATTTCCGAGATGGATAAGGTTGTTGCCGCCAAAGAAGCGGAAATCATGCAGGTCTAAGGCTAGAGATTAGCCAATTCTTTCACTGGAGGTCTAAGCCCATGTCCAATCCGCGCCACATTGCCATCATCATGGATGGAAATGGCCGTTGGGCAAAGGCGAGGGGGCTACCGCGTACCGCCGGTCACAAAGCGGGCGTCGAAGCGCTGCGCGAGACGATCCGCGCGGCCGGCAAGATGGGTATCCCATTTCTGACGCTGTTTGCCTTTTCATCGGAGAATTGGTCGCGCCCGCGCTCGGAAGTCTCGGATCTGATGGGATTGCTGAAGCTGTTTATCCGGCGCGATCTCGCGGATCTGCATCGTGAGAATGTTCGGGTGCGAATCATTGGCGAACGGGAAGGTCTGGCTAAAGATATTCGCGGGCTTCTTGATGAAGCCGAAACACTGACCAAGGCGAACGCCGGCCTCACTCTGGTCATCGCCTTCAATTACGGTTCGCGCAATGAGATCACGCGAGCGGTACAGCGCTTGGTCACGGATGTCACATCCGGTGTTCTTACCCGCGAGGATATTACGCCCGAGGCTATTTCGGCGCGGCTCGATACGGCGGACATTCCGGATCCGGACATGATCATCCGCACCAGTGGCGAAATGCGGCTTTCGAATTTTCTCCTCTGGCAAGCAGCCTATTCGGAATTCATGTTCTTGCCATGCTATTGGCCGGATTTCCGCCCATCGCATCTGGTGGAGGCGATCGAGACATTCCAGATGCGCGAGCGCCGCTTTGGCGGCGTGACAGCGCAGGAAATCGCCCTGTGACCTTTATCGAACTATCGAATCTGCAGAAACGCATTCTCAGCGCGATTGTTCTCATAGCCATTGCAATCGCCCTTACATGGATCGGCGGATTCGCGTTCGGAATTCTGGCCTCTGCCATAGGCCTCAGTGTGTCCTATGAATGGCAACTCATCACAGCGGCCCGGTCGACACCATTGACGCGCGGCTTGGCTTGGGCAAGCCTCATCCTGGTGTTGGGCGTGCTCCTCTTGACCCAGCATGTTTTGCTGATGATCGGTCTTCTGTTCGCCGGTGCAGCGCTCGTGGCAGTGCTTGGCGGCCGAGAATCAGGCTACTGGCCAGCTTTTGGCTTGATTTATTCCGGGTTTCCATCCATCGCATTGACACTTTTGCGTGGCGATACGGGCGACGGCTTTGCAGCAATCCTGTTCCTCTTCGCAGTTGTCTGGGCAACAGACATTTTTGCCTATTTCAACGGACGCGCGCTTGGCGGACCAAAATTGGCACCGCGCTTTTCGCCCAACAAGACCTGGTCGGGAGCGCTTGGTGGGGCAGCAGCCGGTGTAGCGGCCGGTGTAATCTTTGCGGCCTTTATTGCACCGGCTGGTGGCGTTCCCATTCCGATGATCGCGCTTCTCCTGTCGATCATCGCGCAGATTGGCGATCTCGGCGAATCCTGGGTGAAGCGGAAATTCGGCGTAAAAGACTCCAGCCACCTCATTCCCGGTCACGGTGGCGTGATGGACCGGGTCGATGGACTTGTAGCTGCTGCAGCATTGCTATACGTCATCGGAGCAATTCTGGTGACACCGGAAGCGCCTTACGACATTCTTTTCTAGATGGCTGAGCTTCCTGGGCCCGATCGGGTCGTTCGATTGTTGCAGGCCCGGAGGATAATTTGACGGATATGCTGCAGACTCTCTTTGGTACCCAAAGCGTGTTGATTGGAACGGTATTGCCATTCCTGATAGTTCTGACCGTCGTGGTGTTCGTCCACGAGATGGGGCACTATCTCGTTGGGCGTTGGTGCGGCATAGGCGTCAAGGCATTCTCCGTTGGGTTCGGTCCAGAACTCATCGGATTCAACGATCGGAGCGGTACTCGCTGGAAGCTTTCCGCGATTCCGCTTGGCGGCTACGTCAAGTTCGCCGGCGATGAGAGCGTGACAAGTTCTACTGCATCCCCAACCGAAGCGATGAGCGCGGAAGAGCGCGCAGTTGCGTTCCATACACAACCCGTCTGGAAACGCGCGGCGACGGTCTTTGCAGGTCCGGCATTCAACATATTGCTGACGATTGTTATCTTCTCGGTGTTCTTTGCTCTCTACGGCAAAATGGTGGCTGACCCTATGGTTGCCGAAGTTCGCCCAGGTGGTCCGGCTGCCGCCGCTGGTTTTCAACCGGGCGATCGCTTTATCCGGGTCAATGGCGACAGGGTCGAAACTTTTTCTGATGTCCAGCGGATCGTTTCGTCGCGAGCAGGTGATTCCCTGGATTTCATTGTTGAACGCAATGGACAGGAAGTGCGCCTTACTGCCACCCCCGAACTGACCGAGCAGAAGGACCCGCTTGGAAACACAATCAAGATTGCCGTGATCGGTGTTGTCAACAACCAGGAGTTGGGCAATTTCCGCCGCATTGAATATGGACCGATCGAATCAGTCACCCAGGCGGTACGCGAAAGCGGCTTCATCATCGCCCGTACAGGGCAGTTCTTTAGCCGGTTTTTTGCGGGCCGTGAGGACAAATGCCAATTGGGCGGCCCGGTCAAGATCGCGACAATGGCGGGACAGGCGGCAAGTCAGGGTATCGATTGGTTGATACAGCTAACCGCGATGCTTTCCATTGGCATTGGTTTGCTCAATCTCTTTCCCTTGCCGCCGCTCGATGGGGGGCACTTGATCTTTTATGCGGCGGAAGCGGTCATCGGCAGGCCCGTCAAACCGGCCGTTCAGGAGATTTTCTTCCGTTTGGGGTTCTTGCTGGTGTTGGGCTTCATGGGTTTTGTCATCTTTAACGACCTTTTTGCCTGCAGGTGAGAAAAACTTAAACATTAATGAAAATTAGAGGCTTGGGCTGGCAAAGCGACATGATCTGTTTACTATAAGCCCCGAATGGCGTGGCATGGATGCCACGCTTTTGTGTGAAGTAAACAGTTTTTAACCGTAAGCCTTGCGTGTATGTAAAAACCGGCTATGACGGTGTGCGAGTAATTGCAAAGTCCGGGATCTCGCCCGGGGACAACGAGAAACGAAGGTTCAGAAGGCCTATGGCGGCAAGTTCAAAATTCGTTGGTGCAGCGTCGGCGCTCGCCATATCAGCGGCTCTTGTAAGTTCCGGTGCGATCGTTACGACGGTAGCAGGTGTCACAGCGGCGCAGGCAGCAACAGTAAGCCGCATAGAAGTACGTGGAAACACGCGTGTGGATTCCCAGACAGTTCGCGACAATCTCGGCATCACGCCCGGCAAGCCTTTTTCTAACGCCGACATCGATGCGGCGACCAAGCGCCTGTTCAATACCGGCCTTTTTGGCGATGTGCGCATCAGCCAATCCGGCGGCACGCTGATCGTTCAGGTTTCCGAGCACCAGGTCGTCAACCAGGTCATCTTCCAGGGCAACAAGAAGATCAAGGATCCTGCGCTGCAGAATGCTGTGCAGCTGAAGCCGCGCGCTGCATTTGACCAGACGACTCTGGAGTCCGATACCGAAGCCGTTCGTGCCGCTTATCGCAACATTGGCCGCAGCGATGCGACGGTCAGTTCGCGCATCATGGATCTGGGCGAGGGCCGCGTGAACGTTGTCTTCGAGATCAACGAAGGCGACCGCACCAAGATTTCGAACATCAATTTCGTTGGGAACCAAGCCTTTGGCGATCGCCGTCTGAAGGATGTCATCTCGACCAAGCGCTCCAATCCGCTCTCCTGGCTGACGCGTAACGACGTTTACAGCGAAGATCGTTTGCGCGCTGATGAAGAAACACTCCGCCGTTTCTATTACAATCGCGGGTATGCCGATTTCCGCGTCATATCCTCGACCGCCGACCTCGATGAATCGACAAACGAATACACCATCACGATCACGGTCGAAGAAGGTGAGAAGTACAAGTTCGGTGGCGTTCAGATCGAAAGCTCGGTCGAAGGTGTTGATACCTCGCAGCTGAACGGTCTTGTTGAGACAAGAGAAGGCGATACGTACAGCGCCAAGGAAGTCGAAGACTCGATCATCAAGGTTTCCGAAAAGGTTGCCGGCCAGGGCTATGCCTTTGCCAAGGTCGAGCCGCGCGGTGACCGCAATTTTGAGAATCACACGATTTCAGTGGTTTATGCGATCGACCAGGGGCCTCGCGCCTATGTTGAGCGCATCGAAATTCGCGGCAATGAAAAGACCCGTGATTTCGTTATCCGTCGTGAATTCGATGTGAGCGAGGGCGATGCCTTCAATCAGGTCCTGATTCAGCGTGCCAAGCGCCGTCTGGAGCGGTTGGACTTCTTCCAGACCGTCAATATCTCGACTGCACCCGGATCCCAGCCGGATCAGGTGGTTCTCGTTGTCGATGTTATCGAGAAGTCGACCGGTGAATTCTCTATCGGTGGTGGTTATACGACTGGCGGCGAAAGCCCAGGGCCAACGGTGGAAGGCTCGATCACCGAGCGCAACTTCCTTGGTCGCGGGCAGTATGTCCGTATCGCAGCCGGTGGCGGTCTTGATAACAACCGTTCTTATTCACTTTCCTTCACCGAGCCTTATTTCCTCGGTCAGCGCATTTCGGCCGGCTTTGATATCTTCAAGCGCCAGTCGGGTGTGAGTGACAAGTACGAGACTGATCTTGTCGGCGGAACGATCCGCTTTGGCCTGCCTATCACGGAAGCATTGACTGCCGGCGTTGCATACAACCTCACGCAGGAAGAGTATGAAATCGATGATGAGGCATTGAACCCGGACGGTTCGGTCAATCTGGACGAGATTTCCCAAGCTTTCGCCGATGCGGCAGAAGAAAGCCCATGGATCAAGTCGTCGGTGAGTTGGTCGCTTACCTACAACACGATCGACGACCCGAAGAACCCGCGTGACGGTCTCTATGGCAAGTTCTACCAAGAGTATGCCGGTCTTGGCGGTGATGCCAACTTCCTGAAGACCACATTCAAAGGCAGCTATTACAAGACGCTGTCTGAAGAAATGGATATCGTTGGCTTGGTTGGTGTTGGTGCAGGCTATATCAAGGGCTTCGGAGACGAAGATCTGCGGGTATTCGACCTGTTCAAGAACAATCAGGACATGATCCGCGGTTTCAAATATGCAGGTATCGGTCCACGCGATACCACTGTTGAGTCCAGCAAGGGTAGTTTCCTCGGCGGTACGACCTACTTCAATGCTACTGCCGAAGCACAGTTCCCGATGCCTGTGATTCCCGAAAGCATTGGCATTCGCGGCGCATTCTTTGCCGATGCAGCGACCCTTTACGGAAACGATCTTCCTCAGGCTACCGGTTCGACGGGTTCCGAATGGCGCGCATCCGTCGGTGCAAGTATCATGTGGGCATCGCCATTCGGCCCGCTGCGCTTCGACTATGCTGTGCCGGTTAAGAAAGTTGAAGGCGACCAGGTCCAGAATTTCAACTTCGGCATGTCGAGCAAATTCTGATAGATTGCTGACCTCCCGGGGGGAGCAAATTTCCCCGGGGGAGAAAGTTAGTCGATGGCCGATCCAATCTTTTATGAGCCGCTGCTTAACGTGACTATTGGTCAGATCGCCGGTCTGACCAATGGCGTTCTCGTGGATAGTTCCTTAGCGAACCGGGCAGTGACACGGTTGTCGTCGCTCTCCGATGCGGGACCGGATGCTCTCGTATTCATCGAAGGCAAGAAACATGCGCAGGACCTTGGCGAGTTGAAGGCTGCCGGTGTTTTGTGCACCGATGAAGTCAAGTCAAGCATTCCGAAGAAAGTGGCCATCATTGTAACCCGCCATCCCCAGCAGGATTTTGCTGCAGTTGGTCGGGCGCTCTATCCGAATGCCGTCAACGCGCATTTGTGGAGTGGGCAAAGCGGCATTTCGGAACATGCGATAGTTCATGCTTCCGCTGAAATCGAGGAAGGCGTCACGATTGAGCCCGGCGCGATCATTGGCAGCAACGTCTCCATTGGTGCCGGTACAGTGATTGCAGCCAACGTTGTCATTGGCAACGGCTGCAAGATTGGCCGCGATTGCTATATAGCGCCCAATTCTTCCGTACAGTATGCGTTTCTTGGCAATCGTGTCCTGCTGCATCCCGGCGTGCGGATCGGTCAGGATGGTTTCGGTTACGTTTCCGGCAGGGCTGGGCTGGATAAGATGCCTCAGCTTGGCCGTGTCATTATTCAGGACAACGTCGAAATTGGCGCCAATACCACCGTCGATCGCGGTGCCTTGGCTGATACTATTATTGGCGAAGGGACCAAAATCGATAATCTTGTGCAAATCGCCCACAATGTTCGTATCGGCCGGCATTGCGTTATTGCTGCGCAATGTGGCATCTCCGGCAGTGTGGTTCTTGGTGACATGACAATGCTCGGGGGCAGCGTCGGGATCAAGGATCATGTCAATATCGGATCCCGCGTTGAAATTGCAGCGGCGAGCGGTGTAATGAACGATATTCCGGATGGCGAGAGATGGGCAGGTGCGCCTGCTCAGCCATTCAAGCAATGGTTCCGTGAGATCGCGAGTGTGCGCGCGATGACCAGAACCAAGAAGGAGAACAGCGGTGATGAGTGACAGTGTGCAAGCGGACAGCCTTGGCGTCGCGGACATCCAGAAAATTCTGGCGAATCTGCCACATCGTTATCCTTTCCTGCTGATCGACCGTATCGTTGATATTGATCGCGATGTGTCAGCCACTGGCATCAAGAATGTCAGCATCAACGAACCGCATTTCGCGGGCCATTTTCCGGAATTGCCAATCATGCCCGGTGTACTGATCATCGAGGCGATGGCACAGACGGCTGGCGCTATTGTTTTGTTTCACAATGGTAGCGGCAAGCCGGGCAAAGTCTTTTTCATGACTATCGACAATGCCAAATTCAGGAAGCCCGTTGTGCCGGGTGATCAACTCAAATTGCGTGTGACGAAGTTGAAGCAGCGCGGCAACATTCATAAATATGGCTGTGTTGCAGAAGTGGATGGCTTCAAGGTGGCAGAAGCAGAAGTTGCCGCGATGGTCAGCTTTCCTGATGAAGATGAGACCGGGGCCTGATGTCCAATTCCAGTATTCACCCGACTTCCATCATCGAACAGGGCGCAAAAATCGGGAACAGGGTAAGCATCGGCCCGTTTTGCCATGTGGGTTCTGAAGCCGTTATCGGCGATGACGCTGTCCTCATCAGCCATGTTGTCATTATGGGACCGACAACCCTCGGCAGCGGATCCAAGGTTTATCCAAATGCTATTCTTGGTGGTGATCCACAGAACACCAAGCATAAGGGTGGTCACACGACCCTGATCATCGGCAAGAATTGTGTGATCCGCGAAGGTGTCACCATGCATCGGGGTACCGATGGCAGCCTCGGGGTAACGACAGTTGGCGACAATTGCATGTTCCTGGCCTACGCTCACGTCGCCCATGACTGCATCATTGGCGATAACGTCACCTTCTCCAACAATGTGATGATCGGTGGTCATGTCACCGTCGGCAACAATGTCATCATCGGTGGCGGGGCGGCAATTCATCAGTTTACCCGTGTTGGCCACCATGCCTTTATCGGTGGACTTGCTGCTTTGGCGCACGATCTCATTCCCTATGGCATGGCCATTGGAAACCATGCCTATCTCGGTGGCCTGAATATCGTTGGTATGAAACGCTCGGGCATGGCGCGTCCGGAAATCCACAATCTTCGCCATGCGGTTCGCATGCTCTTCGATCGCACGAAGCCAATCAAGCTTCGGGCGGAAGATGTTCGTGTCGCGTTCGCAGAATCTGCCGCTGTGGCGGATCTGATCGGGTTCATTACCACTGATACCAAGCGTGCTTATTGCACGCCGCCACTCGATTCTGCCATCGAGATCAGTGACAGTGACGACAAGAGCTAAAGCGCCGTCAGAAATTGACTTGCCCGCAACGATAGCGGGCCGGACAGCGATTGTTGCCGGCAATGGACTGCTTCCCGTTGCTGTCGCCGAAAGTCTACGCAAGCAGGGTGGCAACCCGCTAATCGTGGCGATCAAGGGCGAGGCGGAACCTGAACTCTACAAGGGTGAACACGCCGAGATTTCCATTGTGGAACTTGGTGGCCTCGTCAAAATCCTCAAGGCCGAAGGCATTTCGAATGTTGTGCTGGCGGGTGGTATTCGCCACAGGCCGGAGTTCGGCGCCGCCTTGAGGCCTGGAAATGGCAACCTCGTTGCGCTTTACCGTTTCATGCGTGCGTTCCGGCTTGGAGATGATGGTCTTCTTCGCGCCGTTATCGCGACGATCGAATCCTATGGTTTCCGGGTACTAGGCGCTCATGAGATCGTTCCCGATATTCTGGCGCCTGCTCCTGGTACGATAACCCGCAAGGGGGCCGATAAGGAAAGTATTGCAGATATGCGCGCGGCACGAAAAGCCGCAATCATGATTGGATCGCTCGACATTGGTCAGGCGGCTATTGCGGTCGGCAGGCGCGTTGTGGCGCTCGAAGGCGTGGAAGGCACCGATGCGATGCTACAACGCGTGGCTGAGCTACGTTTGGCCAAGCGCATCAATCGCAAGGGCGGTGTTCTCGTCAAATGTGCAAAACCACAACAGGAAGTGCGAGCTGATCTTCCCGCCATTGGCGTCAGCACCGTTGAAAATGCTGTGAAGGCAGGGCTTAAAGGCATCGCTGTCGAAGCAGGCCGTACGCTAATCCTTGGCTACGAAGAAACGGTCACAGCCGCCAACAAGGCAGGGTTGTTTATCGAGACCTTTGAGCAGGAGGCTCCTTGATGGCAGCTGACAGACCACTGCGCCTCGCCATTGTCACCGGCGAAGAATCGGGAGACCTGCTTGGCGCCGATCTGGTTCAATCGCTTCGACGACAGTATGCGGGTGAGGTGACATTGACCGGTGTTGGCGGAGAGCACCTCGCAGCACTCGGGCTCAATAGTCTGTTCGACCAGCACGAAATAGCCCTCGTCGGTTTGAGTGCGATCGTTCGCAAATTGCCACAGCTCATCCGCCGTATCTCACAGCTCTCCAATGCTATCGTTGCGGCAAAGCCTGATTGCCTGGTTATCATCGATAGCCCGGATTTTACGCACCGCGTGGCTCGCAAGGTCCGGGCAGCTGACCCGTCGATCCCGATCATCAACTATATCAGCCCGTCGGTCTGGGCGTGGCGCCCGGAACGCGCCAAGGCAATGCGCGCTTACGTAGATCACGTGCTGGCGATACTACCCTTCGAGGTTCAAGCACTGAAGGATTTGGATGGTCCGCCGGCTACCTATGTAGGGCATAGGCTCGTTTCGCACGCGCCGCTGCTCGAAGCTGCAAAGCAAAACCGGGCTCGCGATGGCAATCTGGGCAGTCGAACAGAAAAAAATCTTGTCGTGCTGCCGGGCTCGCGCCGATCGGAAATCACTAGCCTTGTCGAACCGTTTGGCGAGACGGTCGATCTTCTTGCAAGTCGCGGCAACAGGATCAAGGTCACTTTGCCCACGTTGCCCAAGGTTGAACCGCTCGTCAGGCAATTGACCGCAGGCTGGACAGTGCAGCCTCATATCGTTGTCGGTGAAGCGGAAAGATTGCAAGCCTTTGCCGAAGCGGATGCTGCACTCGCTGCGTCCGGAACGGTCTCGCTGGAACTGGCGCTTGCCCGCATTCCCACCGTTCTGTCATACAGGCCGGACTGGCTGGCCCGGACCTTTTTGGCCCCACGCATTAAGATTTGGAGCGCTGCGCTCCCCAACATCATCGCCGACGAACCCGTCGTACCGGAATACTTCAATATATTCGTGCGAGCTGGCTCACTCGCCCGACAGATCGAGCAATTGCTCGTTCCAGGACATCGACGCAGCGCGCAGCTTGAAAGTTTCGACAAGATTTCCAGATTGATGCAAACCGACCGGCCTGCCGGTGAAATTGCGGCGGAAAAAGTGCTGGAACTGGTCAAATAATTTTGCTGAAATACTGAAAAAGGCGCCGAATGGGCGCCTTTTTCGTCATATGGGGCAAAGATTATTTGCGGTCTTCGACGTTCACATAGTCGCGCGGTGTCGCACCCGTATAGAGCTGGCGCGGACGGCCAATCTTCTGATGCGGATCCTCGATCATTTCTTTCCACTGGGCAATCCAGCCAACCGTACGCGCTACAGCAAACAGCACCGTGAACATAGTGGTGGGGAAGCCGAGGGCCTTCAAGGTAATGCCAGAGTAGAAATCTACGTTCGGATAGAGCTTCTTTTCGATGAAATATTCATCGGTTAGCGCGATACGCTCAAGTTCCATTGCAACGTCGAGCAACGGGTCGTCCTTGATGCCGAGTTCGGCGAGGACTTCACGAGTTGTCTGCTGCATGATCTTGGCGCGCGGATCGTAGTTCTTGTAGACGCGATGACCGAAGCCCATCAGGCGGAACGGATCATTCTTGTCCTTGGCCCGAGCGATATATTCAGGAATACGATCCACGGTGCCGATTTCGCCGAGCATGGTGAGCGCAGCTTCGTTGGCACCGCCATGGGCAGGGCCCCAGAGGCAGGCAATGCCAGCGGCGATACAAGCGAACGGATTGGCACCCGAAGAGCCTGCAAGGCGAACCGTCGATGTGGAAGCATTCTGCTCGTGATCCGCGTGCAGGATGAAGATGCGATCCATGGCTCGTGCGAGTACGGGGTTCGGAACATATTCTTCACACGGTACAGCAAAGCACATGTGCAGGAAGTTCGTCGCAAAATCGAGATTGTTCCGCGGATAAACGAACGGCTGGCCGATGTGGTACTTGTAGGCCATGGCGGCGAGGGTCGGAATCTTCGCGATCATGCGAATTGAGGCGACCATACGCTGGTGCGGATCGGAAATGTCGGTCGAGTCATGGTAGAACGCCGACAGAGCGCCGACACAGCCGACCATAACAGCCATCGGGTGCGCGTCGCGGCGGAAGCCGCTGAAAAAGCGCGACATTTGCTCATGCACCATGGTGTGGCGCGTGACGCGGAAGTCGAAATCGGCCTTCTGGCTCTTTGTTGGCAATTCACCGTAGAGCAACAGGTAGCACGCTTCCAGAAAATCGCCGTGTTCGGCCAATTGTTCGATTGGATAACCGCGGTGCAGCAAAATGCCTTCATCACCATCGATATAGGTGATCTGCGACTCGCAGGACGCCGTGGATGTGAAACCCGGATCGTAAGTGAATGCGCCAGTGTTCTTGTAGAGTGTCCCAATGTCCACGACATCCGGTCCGATGGTCCCCTTTTTAATGGGTAACGCGAACTGGTGACCATTCAGATCGATGTTGACGCTGTTTTCAGACATTGCCGTTCCTTTCTTGCTTCAGCTTGCGCTGATCCAGCGCAAAAGCACTTGCCTCATGCGAGGTCGTATTCATGAATTTCTCAGGCACGACACCGTACTCGAAAGGCACGATGTTGCAATGCAAAAATGTACCCATATCTGCCTGCTGCTATCCTTTTATCTGGTCCTCGATGCGCCCTAAAGACTCTTCTCGTCCAAGGACCGCCAAGACATCAAAAACTCCCGGAGACGTTGATTTTCCGGTCAATGCCGCACGCAAAGGTTGTGCAATTTTCCCCAGCTTCAAGCCAGTCTTTTCCGCATGTACACGCACCGCAGCATCGAGTGCTTCTGCGGTCCAGTCATTGACAGAAGCCAATTCAGTAAGCACGCCAGAAAGGACGCTCAGCCCCTCCTCGTTCAGCAGACCTGCCGCCTTGTCATCAAGTGTCAGAGGGCGTTGCGCAAAGAGGTATTTCGCGCTGTCCGCAAGTTCGACGAGCGTTTTTGCCCGCTCTTTCAGGCCTGGCATTGCTGCAAGCAATTGCTTTTTCGTCGTGTCGTTCAATCGTGCAAGAATGTCGGCGCCGCCTTCGATCTCCGGCAGGATGTCGATCATGGCTTTCATCAGATCAGCATCATCCGAGAAGCGCATATAGTGGCCATTGATCGCCTCGAGCTTCTGGAAATCGAAGCGGGAAGCACCACGGTTGATATCGGAAATTTCGAACCACTGGATCATCTGTTCGTCTGACATGATCTCGTCGTCGCCATGGCTCCAGCCAAGGCGGACGAGATAATTGCGTAGCGCTGCCGGCAGGTAGCCCATGGCACGGTAGGCCTCGACACCAAGCGCGCCGTGGCGCTTGGAGAGCTTGGCACCATCAGCGCCGTGAATGAGTGGTATATGCCCCATGACAGGAACGTCCCAATCCATGGCATTATAGATCACCGTCTGGCGTGCCGCATTGGTCAGATGGTCATCACCGCGGATGATATGGGTGACGCCCATATCATGATCATCGACGACGACTGCATGCATATAGGTCGGGTTGCCATCGGAACGCAGGATGATGAAATCGTCGAGATCCTTGTTGGGGAACCGCACATCACCCTGAACCTGATCACGCACGAGGGTTTCACCCTCCTGCGGCGCCTTGATACGGATAACTGGCTTGACGCCTGCCGGAGCCTCCTTGGGGTCGCGATCGCGCCAGCGGCCATCATAACGCGGCGGACGCCCCTCGGCACGGGCTTTCTCGCGCATTTCTTCGAGTTCCGCCTGAGAAGCATAGCAATAATACGCCTTGCCCTTAGCGACGAGCTCTTCTGCGACTTCGCGGTGACGCGGGGCGCGCTCATACTGTGACACGGCATCGCCGTCCCAATCCAGCCCGAGCCATTTCAACCCATCAAGAATAGCTGTGACAGCAGCTTCCGACGAACGTTCGCGATCCGTGTCCTCGATACGAAGCAGCATCTTGCCTCCCGTATGCTTTGCATACAGCCAGTTGAACAGGGCGGTCCGAGCTCCGCCAATATGCAGGAAGCCGGTTGGAGAGGGGGCGAAACGGGTAACGACTGAGGATGACATGGGTACTCCAGGGGATGCGCGGCCTATTAGCCGAACGTCCAATCGAATTGATCTGGCGTTCATGTAGCATAGCAACGCTGCTGTGCAAGGGCATTGGCGAACTGGGAGGCAAATGGAAAGTCCTGTTGCCAAAACGAAGACGAGGGAGCGCCTCTTCTTTCTCCCGGGAAATGCCAGCAACGAGATCGCGACTCAAACTGGCAATAGCGAACTTGTCACCCACAACGAACATCGGTTCCCCGCGAGATTACGCGAACGAAAACGGTTTGTGCGATCTCGCATTCAATCCATACTTCTTGCGGTTCCGACGGCATTCAACAGCGAAATTGAACGCGGCACACTGTTTTTGTTCCTGCCGGTCCTTGCCGGCACCGGCGCAATTCTCTATTTCAACTTCCCCGCCGAACCCCAGCTCAGCGCTATATTGTCTGGCCTGACCTTTCTCGTCGGTTGCCATGCGCTGGCTCACGCTCGCCCAATGATCAGGCTTGTGCTTGTCCTTGCTGTCGCGATTGTTGCCGGCATGTTCTCGGGCAAACTTGAAACTATTCGTGCCGGTACCCGCATGCTTGGATCGGAAGTGACAACGCGCGTGACGGGTCGCATTGTTTCGATGACAAAAGATGCCAAGGGTGGATGGCGCGTTACCATGGACGTCATTTCGACCGAGCGACCAGCGCTGCGTTATGGGCCGGATCGCATTGTGATCTCCGCCAAAGCCTTGCCGCGCGCCCTTAAGAATGGAGATGGCCTCTCAGGCCTGGTCCATCTGCGTCCCCAGTCAGGCCCTGTGCGTTCAGGCAATTACGATTTTGCCTTCTACAATTATTATCGGGGCATCGGCGCCAACGGATTTTTGCTTGGAAAGGCCGATATCGTGCCTGTAGCTTCTGCCGCTGGTTCCACCACGACAATATTTATGACGATTGCCGATATCAGGCAGCAGCTGACCCAACGCATACTGCGAAATATCAAAGGAGAGCCGGGCGACATCGCAGCCTCGCTGATCACAGGCCAGCGGGATGGCATTAGCGATGATACCAACAATGCCATGCGGTTGAGCGGCCTGTCGCACATCCTGTCGATCTCCGGCTTTCACATGGCTCTGGTGGCAGCGACGATAATGGGTTCGCTTCGCGCTATCCTGGCTTTCTTTCCAGGATTCACGGCACGTTACCCGGTCAAGAAACTCTCGGCGGTCATCGCATTGATTGGATCCGCTTTCTATTTGCTGCTCTCGGGTGCCGATGTTGCCGCACAGCGGAGCTTCGTCATGCTGGCTGTCATGCTTCTGGCCATGACCGTCGATCGGGCGGCGATTTCGATGCGCAATCTGGCCATTGCTGCACTCATAACCCTTGCGATCTCGCCGCACGAAATTCTCGGACCGAGTTTTCAGATGTCTTATTCGGCAACTGCCGCCCTTATCGCATTCTACAGCTGGTGGTCAAAACGGCAGGGTAAACACCAACCCAGAAAAAATACCCATCATCATCTGCTGCTGACACTACCGTCGAAAGCGGTAAACCATATCGGCGCGATCGCCATGACGTCGCTCGTTGCAGGGTCAGCAAGCTCGATCTTCGCCGCGTATCATTTCAACAATACTGCACCCTTCGGACTTGTCGGCAACGCACTTGCGCTTCCGCTCATCTCGGTGTTCGTCATGCCGTTTGCCGTGCTTGGTTTGCTCGCCATGCCATTCGATCTGGACTGGCTACCATTTGCTGTCATGGGCCGCGGTATTGAAGCTGTGATTGCCATCGCCAAGATGGTTGCCTCACGTTCGCCAAGCGGCAATCTCGGTTTGATGCCGCAGGCCTGTCTGATCTTTATGAGTCTCGGGCTAGTGACGTTGTTGTTGCCATCGACACGATTGCGCTTGTGCGGCCCGCCCACGTTGTTGGCCGCGGCAATACTCATGATTGCCGCGCAAGAACCTGGCATCATTATTTCAGAGGATGGAAGGCTGGTTGCGTTGCGAACTGCAGACAATAGATTAGCGATCAATCGGCCATCTGGAAGCGCGTTCACTTTAAACAACTGGCAACAGGGCTATGGGACAGATGATGTGGTCAAGCCGGTAAAAACCGGTGCACGTCTTGAAGAAACGCAATTCGAATGTGCAGACAGACTTTGCACCGCACGTGAGCAGGGCGGGCTGATAGTCGCCTATACCGATGACCCTGCCCAAAGGTCATCGGCCTGCACCGAGGGGGATATCGTCATTCTGGCTTTTGCAGGCACAGAGGCGGTTTGCAGCGACGATAATGTTCTGGTGATTACCAAGCGCGATCTCGCACTGCGAGGAACTGCCGAGATCATTCTGGAAGCGCCGAAGGATACAGACGATCCGTCGCTGCCGAATGTTGCCGAAGCAAAGGTTCTTCACCTTCAGCGGCTCCGCTCCGCCGGCATTGCTTACGCCGTTGGACCACCGGATCGGCCATGGAATTCATATCGGACACATTCACGCGCTGCCCGCGACCTTGATGAATACAAATCCAGCGACCGCGCGAAGACCATCGTGAAATAACAATTACGCTCGAAAGAGCAAGTGGACGCCGCCTTTAATAACGCCTTATCAACCCCACAAGTTTACCTTGAACTCGAACGCGGTCCGGTCCAAAAATGCGGGTTTCATAGGCGGGGTTCGCTGCTTCAAGTGCAATCGAGGCACCTTTGCGGCGGAAACGCTTCAGTGTAGCTTCTTCGTCGTCAACCAGAGCTACAACGATCTCACCCGGGTTGGCCGTATCGCTGCGCTTGATCACAACGGTATCGCCATCGAAAATCCCGGCGTCGATCATCGAGTCACCCTTGACCTCAAGAGCATAATGTTCGCCGCTACCGATCATGTCTGGCGGCAGGCCGATCATATGGGTCTGGTTCTGGATTGCCGAAATCGGCACACCAGCAGCGATGCGGCCCATAACTGGGATGCTGACAATGGTGGAAGCGCTTGAGTCATCCGCCGAGCGCGACTGAGGCCGGGGAGGAGCGATGTTTCGTCCAAGACTGCCCTCGATGACGCTTGGCGAGAATTTCCTTTGGGCGTTGAGACCGGGCGCAATGGAGTCCGGCAGGCGCAGGACTTCCAGCGCTCTTGCCCGATTTGCTAGCCGACGAATAAAGCCGCGTTCTTCCAGCGCAGTGATCAACCGGTGTATGCCGGACTTCGACGCCAGGTCCAATGCATCCTTCATCTCGTCGAATGATGGCGGGATGCCCGTCTCCTTCAAGCGCTCGTGAATGAAGAGCAAAAGTTCATGTTGTTTACGCGTTAGCATCGGCGATCCTTTAGCAGGGAATCGGAAAAACAAAACCAGAACAAACACTATCTGTTCCAGTTGTGTTCCACAAGGCTTAATATGTGGTGTACGTTGCGCGAACAGTGTGTGATTTTACCCAAATACCAGCATTTGGGGCCAAATTCGCCAAGAATGCGAATTAAAACTGGGAAATAGCTTTAGCGTTTACCTGGAATCACCGGTGGTCCACTCGATTGCCGCAGGATCAGTTCGACCGGCCAGACCTCATGGATGTTTTCCACGGGCTCGCCGTCCAGCACGCGCACCAGCATTTCGGCGATACGCGTGCCGGCGGAGCGGATCGACGAGCGCGTCGTCGTCATGGACGGCACCATATTGCTGGCATTGAGATAGGGAAACACGTCGTCATGGGCGATGATCGAGACTTCTTTGCCGAGTTCATAACCCTTCGACCGGATGGCGCGGAAAACGCCGAGTGCAGTCATCATGGAGCCGGCAATGATCGCGGTGGGATGCTGTGGAAGCGACAAGAGCCGTTGCGCCTCCCGAAAGCCGATCTCGTCGGAAAACCGCTCGTGGACGATGAAACGCGGATCAACTGGAATGCCCCGTTCCAGAAGTGCCTCACGATAGCCGAGTTCGCGGTGTTCGGAAAAAGTATGTCCCTTGAGGCCATCTATCATGGCGATATGCTTGTGGCCGAGATCAAGCAGGTGGGAAGCGGCCTGGCGGAATGCACCTGCATTGTCGATATCGAGCCAAGCATGCGGCGCCTCGATATTTGTTCGTCCATGCAGGACGAAAGGGAATTTCTCCTCGATCAGCATGGCAACCCGTTCATCCATGAGGGTGGGGCCTGTTATGATGATGGCATCCACCCGTTTGCTGGAAATAAGCCGCCTGTATGCCGAGATTTCATCATTATTGATGACCGGACTCATCAGGAGGTCCATTTCGTCCTGGGAAAGGCGTTCGGCCAAGCCAGAAAAGAATTCGCTCGTGTGCGGGCCAAAGCGCTCGCTTCGATCGTTCGGCATGAGAATGCCGATTGCGCCAACCCGCCCAATGGCGAGGCGGCGGGCATTAGCATTCGCGCTGTAGCCGAATTGCAGCGCTGCCTTGCTAACACGCTCACGAGTGGCCTTGTTGACCTCGGGATAGCCGTTCAGGGCGCGACTGACGGTCGTCTGTGACAAGCCCAGCTGTTCGGCCAGTTCCTTGAGTTTCATAGCAAGCGATCCACCAATGCGTTCATATGCAGGCTCCGGAACGAAAGCCTTTGCCAGATATGACTCCAAATAATAAACATAACCATAGCATAAATTCAAAGCGCTTTGAACTTTAGTATCAAAAGTGCGGCGGTCAGCGAATGCCACCTCATTCCACAGGTGCCATGATGCGCGTAATACCCCGTAAAGATCATCTTATAACGCATTGAAACAACGTTATTTTATCCCGCGATGCTTAATCGTGAGATCGGCTCCATTCCTTGTTGGTTGAAATTGTTGCTTGACAGTTCGAAATGCCTTTGCCATTTTTTATTCAAAGCGCTTTGAATTTCTGAATCCAATGAGATATCCAAAGCGCTTCAGGAGGAGTTTCTAAACCACAGGGTCGTAGTCGCCGTGTTGCGATGGGCCTGATTCCACGGGATTTTTGGGAGGAAATCATGAAAGCCAAATCATTTATTGCAGCCCTTTTGACCACCACTTTACTGGCTTCAGGGGCATTCGCCGCCAATCTGTCCATTGTATCCGGCGATACCGGCAACGGGCGGGAATTCCTGCGCAAGCAGCTCGATCGGTTCGAAAAGGAAACCGGCAACAAGGTCTCTATCGTTGCCATGCCTGCCAACAGCTCTGACAATTTCGGCCAGTACCGCCTTTGGCTCGCAGCGGGCAATACCGACATTGATGTCTATCGCACCGATGTGATCTGGGCGCCGCAACTGGCCGATCAGTTCCTTGATCTGAAGGCGGCGGCGAAAGATGTGATCGATCAGCACATTCCTTCAATTATTGAGAGTCAGACTGTGGATGGCAAGCTCGTCGCGCTGCCGATGTTCACGGATGCGCCAGCGCTCTACTACCGGAAGGATCTGCTCGAGAAGTACAAGAAGCCCGTTCCGAAAACCTGGGATGAAATGGCGGCGACCGCCAAGGAAATCCAGGATGCAGAGCGCACAGCCGGTAACAAGAGCATGTATGGCTACGTGTTTCAGGCCAATGCCTATGAGGGTCTGACGTGCAACGCGCTGGAGTGGGTGAAGTCTTCGGGCGGCGGTCAGATCGTCGAGGCCGACGGCACGATCTCGATCAACAATCCGGATGCGGCTGCCGCCATTGACCGTGCCAAAGGGTGGGTAGATACGATCTCGCCAAAAGGTGTGCTCGCTTACACGGAAGAGGAAGCCCGCGGTATCTGGCAGACCGGCAACTCTGTCTTCATGCGCAACTGGCCCTATGCCTATGCCCTTGGCGGCAGCAGTGACAGCGCGATAAAGGGCAAGTTTGATGTTGCGCCATTGCCAGTCGGGAAAGAAGGCCAAAACTCCGCCGCAACGCTTGGTGGCTGGAATCTGGCTGTTTCCAAATATTCCAAAGCGCCGGAGGAAGCCATCAAGCTCGCCTTGTTCCTTGGCTCGCCCGAGCAGCAAAAAGAGAGGGCGATCGAACTTGCGAGCATGCCGACAATCAAGGCGCTCTATGACGACAAGGATATTGCGGCTGCGCAACCGTTGATCCCCAACTGGAAGCCGGTTTTTGAAAGTTCCGTTCCGCGCCCGTCCGCGCCAACCAAGGTTAAATATAATGAAGTGTCCAACATGTTCTGGAGTGCGGTCCACGACACGTTGTCGGGCAATGGTACCGCCGCCGAGAATCTTGAACTTCTGGAAGCCAAGCTGACGGAACTTCAGGGAGGTAGCTGGTAGGCCCCTGCCAGCGAAGGGCACGGTGCGGATAGTGTTCAGAACCTCCCGGACACCATTCGCACCGCTTGCCTGGCCGACCAATCCTGAAACATGACTCCGGACAGGAACACGACCATGTCGTCTTATACCGCACGTTCAGAGCTTTTGCGGCAGCGCGCCCGGTCAGCGCGGCTGTTTCTCGTACCGATGATCGTAGCGCTCGCCATTGTCGCTGGCTGGCCATTGCTTCGGACGATCTATTTTTCCTTTACCGACGCCTCGCTGACCAATATGAGCGCGGCGAAATGGGTAGGACTGAAGAACTACCTGTCCTGGATTCAACTGAAAAGCGGCCGCACAATCTATTCGGGCCTGCTGGTTGACCCGACCTGGTGGAATGCGGTGTGGAACACCGTCCGTTTCAGCATCATCTCGGTCGCGCTGGAGGCCTTGTTCGGCATGATCGTTGCCCTCGTGCTCAATGCCGAGTTCAAGGGCAGGGGCATCGTTCGCGCGGCGATCCTGATTCCCTGGGCCATCCCGACCATTGTTTCCGCCAGGTTGTGGGGGTGGATGCTGAACGACCAGTTCGGCATATTGAATGATCTCTTCATGCGGTTGGGTCTTATCAGTCAGCCCATAGCATGGACGGCCAGTGCCGATACGGCCATGACGGCAGTGCTGATTGTCGATGTGTGGAAGACGACGCCTTTCATGGCGCTCCTGATCCTTGCCGGCCTGCAGATGGTTCCAAAAGACATTTACGAGGCGGCGCATATTGATGGCGTTCATCCGGTCAGGCAATTCTTCCGCATAACCCTGCCGCTGATCAAGCCGGCGTTGATGGTTGCGATCATCTTCCGCCTGCTCGATGCCATGCGTATCTTCGACCTGATCTATGTGCTGACACCCAACAGCTCGCAGACGAAGACCATGTCGGTACTGGCGCGTGAGAATCTGATCGAGTTCGACAAATTCGCCTACGGCTCAGCTCAATCAACGTTGCTGTTCCTTGTTATTGCCTTGATGACTGTTCTGGCGATCTGGCTCGGCCGCGTGCGCCTGGATGGAGGAGACCGCTGATGATCTGGAACCTCACCAAGAGCACTGCCTTTTACGCGCTCGTTGTCCTGATTGTCGTTCTGGCGGTATTTCCGTTCTACTACGCAATCATCACCAGTTTCAAATCCGGCAGTGCGCTCTTCGCCGTTGAATATTGGCCCACGTCGTTCTCCCTGGAGAATTACGTTTCGGTCATCAATGCCGGCAGTTTTACCCGCAATCTGCTCAACTCCGTTATTGTGTCGAGCCTGGTGGTCTTGCTGGCATTGTTGATTGCGATCACCGCATCCTTTGCTCTGGCACGCGTACGGTTCCGCGGCCGTTCCTTGCTGCTGCTGACAATTCTGTCTGTTTCCATGTTTCCCCAGATCGCAGTGCTGGCAGGGCTGTTCGAGGTGGTCCGCTTCCTCGGCCTCTACAACACACTGTGGAGCCTCGTCTTTTCCTACACGATTTTCACGCTGCCTTTCACCGTGTGGGTGCTGACCACCTTCATGCGGGATCTGCCAATCGAGATCGAGGAGGCGGCGATCGTGGATGGCGCAACGCCGTGGGTTATTATCACCAAGGTGTTCTTGCCGCTGATGTGGCCGGCGATGGTGACGACCGGATTGCTCGCTTTCATCGCGGCATGGAACGAGTTCCTGTTTGCACTTACCTTTACGTCTTCGACCGAAACGCGAACGGTGCCGGTCACCATCGCGCTCCTGTCGGGAGCAAGCTCGCATGAAATCCCATGGGGAACCATCATGGCTGCGTCCGTCATCGTCACGGTACCGCTCGTTGTTCTCGTCCTGATTTTCCAACGCAAGATCATCTCTGGCCTCACCGCCGGCGGCGTCAAGGGGTAACTCAAATGACAGCAATTCATCTCAACAATGTCCGCAAATCCTTCGGTACGTTCGATGTGATCAAGGGCGTCGACCTTGAAATCAGTCCAAGCGAGTTCATGGTTTTCGTCGGCCCTTCCGGCTGCGGAAAATCTACACTTTTACGCCTGATTGCTGGGCTTGAGGACATCACGGCTGGCACGCTCGCCTTCGACGACAAGGTGGTCAATAGCCTGACGCCGTCGCAGCGCGGGATCGCCATGGTGTTTCAGTCCTACGCGCTCTATCCGCATATGACGGTTTTCGACAACATGGCTTTCGGTCTGAAACTCGCCAAGGGCGATGCCGGTGAGATCAAACGGCGGGTGCATGAGGCGGCGGAAATGCTGCAGATAACGGCCTATCTGGATCGCTTGCCAAAACAGCTTTCCGGTGGCCAGCGGCAGCGTGTGGCCATTGGCCGGGCTATTGTCCGCGATCCGAAAGTGTTTCTTTTCGACGAGCCGCTGTCCAATCTCGATGCTGCGTTGCGCGTACAGACGCGGCTGGAGATCGCCAAGCTCCACGCGAAAATGCATGAAACGACGATGATCTATGTGACGCATGACCAGGTCGAGGCGATGACGCTGGCAGATCGCATCTGTGTGTTGCGCGATGGTATCGTTGAGCAGGTCGGTACCCCGCTGGAGCTTTATGAAAAGCCGCAATCGCTCTTCGTCGCCGGCTTTATCGGCTCGCCAAAGATGAATTTCCTGACTGAGAAACACGCCGACACGTACAGGGCACATACGCTGGGCGTGCGGCCGGAACATCTCGAAATCAAGGAAAAGGACGGCGCCTGGGACGGCCAGTTGATCCTCGCGGAAAACCTCGGTTCCGAGACCTATCTCTATATCGATATCGGCGCGAAGGACCCACTTGTCGTCAGGCAGGACGGCACGGCGCGCCAGCAGCCAGGCGAACGGCTCTTCATCTCGCCGATCAGCAACAATGTCCATCGCTTCGACCAGACCGGCAGGCCGGCAGCGGCACATTAGAAGAATCAGGGCAACGATTGTGCCGGTTATTCGTTGCTCTTGAAGTCCTCCCAACGGCAAATGGTATGAATAGGAATACAAAATGACTATCCGAACACTCATATGGGGCGAAAATGTTCATGAACAGGTGAACAGAACCGTCGCCGAAATCTATCCTGAAGGCATGCATAATCAGATTGCAAAGCTGCTGGCGGCCGACGACAATCTTTCCATCAAGACCACAACGTTACAGGAACCGGAACATGGTCTGACTGAAAAAGCCCTCGAAGAGACCGACGTCCTGATCTGGTGGGGTCACCGCGCCCATGGCGATGTCGCCGATGAAACCGTCGAACGTGTTGCAAAGCGCGTCTGGGAAGGCATGGGCCTGATCGTCCTGCATTCCGGTCATTTCTCGAAAATCTTCAAGCGTCTGATGGGCTCGCCCTGTGCCCTGCACTGGCGCGAAGCCGGTGAACGCGAGCGGTTGTGGGTGGTCAATCCCGGCCATCCCATTGCCAAGGGCCTGCCTGCTTATTTCGAGCTGGAAAACGAGGAAATGTACGGCGAGCCGTTCTCGGTCCCGGAGCCGCTTGAGACCATCTTTGTATCGTGGTTCCAGGGCGGGGAAGTGTTCCGTTCCGGTCTGACGTACCGCAAGGGAGCGGGCAACGTATTCTATTTCCGCCCCGGTCACGAGACCTATCCAACCTATCACGACGAGACAGTCGGCCTCGTGCTGCGCAATGCGGTCAACTGGGCATACAATTCCAATCGGTATCCCGAGATTACCACGGCGCCAAACGTGCCTGTGGAGAAGGCGATCGAGCCCATTACTGCACGTGGTGGCAGTCTGCACGAGGCTGGCGAGGAAGGTTTCCGCTAGGTAGTTGCTGTGATCGGGCGGTGGTTTTACCCCGCCGCCCGTCAGACCTGACATATCGATGCCTGCACCCACGACGGGTTGCACGGCAGCATTCAATTTAAGGACTGGACCAATGCGTCTCTTGATCTTGGGTACCGGCCATATGGCCAATGCGCACGCGAGAAATTTCATCGAAATCGACGGCGTGACACTTGCTGGAGCAGTCGATGTAGACCAGAACCGGGTCGAGGCGTTTCGCGAGAAATACAGCATCGAGCGGGCATTCACCTCGCTTGAGGAAGCGCTCGCCTGGGGGGATTTCGATGCGGTCGCCAATGTAACCCCGGACAGTGCGCACCACGCGACCACGCTGAAATGTCTCGCAGCCGGTAAGCATGTTTTTTGCGAAAAACCGTTGGCCACGAACTACCACGATGCCATGGAAATGGCGGAAAAGGCGGAGGCCGCCAATCTCGTCGGTATGGTGAACCTCACCTATCGCAATGTTGCGCAATTGCAGGCGGCCCGCAAACTGGTGACAAGCGGCCAGATCGGCAAGATCAGGCATGTCGAAGCCTCCTACCTGCAGAGCTGGCTTGTCTCGAAGCAATGGGGTGACTGGCGCACCGAAAGCCAGTGGTTGTGGCGCCTGTCAAAGAAACACGGGTCCAACGGCACGCTGGGCGATGTCGGCGTGCACATTCTCGATTTCGTCGTCTACGGTACGGATACGGAAATTGACGAGGTTTTTTGTCGGCTCAAGGCTTTCGACAAGGCTGAAGGCAACCGCATCGGTGAATATGAGCTCGATGCCAATGACAGTTTCACCATGACTGTGAGCTTTACCAACGGCGCGCTTGGAGTTGTCCATTCCAGCCGCTGGGCCACGGGCCACGTCAATGAACTGCGCCTGCGCGTGTATGGCGACAAGGGCTCATTCGAGGTCGTGCACCGTCATGATGGCTCAAAGCTGCTGGCCTGCCTTGGCGATGACATCGAAACGGCCACCTGGAAAGAGATTGAGGTCGAGCCGGTTCCGACGAACTACCAGCGATTTGTCGACGCCGTCGGGCAGGGCAAGGCACTGGAGCCTTCATTCCGTCATGCGGCCAAACTGCAAAAGGCAATCGATCTAGCCAATGTCACCGAAAGCGACCGCAAGGAGCATCGCCTGCAAGGTTAACGAGAGAAAGTTTGTCTAGCGTAACATCAAGACGCTGCATGCCGATCCAGCCTGGCTGGCAGAGGCATGCGGTCTACGAATGATCAGGCCGTTGGCTTCGGCCATGAATTTCAGCATGGACGAATCCTGTACAGCGAAGGGTGTTGCAGTCAGCGTTCCGTCTGCACTCGTTGTAATACGAGCGCGGACATAGTCCTGGCGCTGGTCGTTGGTACCCATGTCGCTGCCGAGCACGGCGGTGCGAAGATCAGGAGCGTGCGGCAAGCCCAGCATGGCTCGTATCAATGGCGTCAGAAAAATATGAGCGCAGATCAGGCTTGAGACAGGATTGCCGGGCAGGCCGAGGATTTTCATTCCATCCAGACGTCCGAACATCAATGGCTTGCCGGGGCGAAGCGCAATCTTCCAGAAATCAAGTTCCATACCCCGTGCGGCCAATGCTGGCTGGACGAGGTCGTGATCGCCGACCGAAGCGCCGCCAAGCGTAACGAGAATATCCGCATCAGTTGCGATTGCTTGATCGAGAGCATCGTTCAATGCCTCGAGACGGTCTTCGGCTATTCCAAGGTCAATTGCCGTACCGCCTGCCTTACGCACTATTTCCGCGAGGCCGAAACTGTTGGAGGAAATGATCTGGTCCGGCCGATAATTTTCGCCCGGACTGACAAGTTCATCGCCGGTTGCGAGGATAGCGACGCGAGGCTGCCTTACCACTTGCAGGGTCGGATGATCAGCAGAAGCAGCGAGGGAGAGGGCGGCCGGATCGAGAACCCGTCCAGCCTCCAGCAGCAAATCTCCTTGATTGAAATCCAGCCCTGCCTTGCGGATGTTCCGGCTCAGGGTGACTGTCTCGATGATTTCGACCTGTTGGTCTCCTGGAACGGTGTTTTCCTGGATCACGACGCTGTCGGCACCCTCCGGCACCGGTGCGCCGGTAAAGATACGCACCGCTTCTCCGCTATTCACAACACCTGAAAAGGCGTGCCCTGCCGCGGACTGACCGATCAGTTTCAATGAACACGGCACGGTTGCCACGTCAACTGCCCGTACGGCATACCCGTCCATGGCTGAAGCGGCAAAGGGCGGTTGCTGCCGTTTGGCATGCAGGTTTGCAGCAAGGACTCGGCTCCCGGCGGCGGAAAGTGGGACAGTTTCGGCGTCAAGTTTCAGGGCGCCAGCAAGAATGCGTGCCCGCGCTTCGTCGACGGGAAGGAGACCTGTCATGCTATTTCTCGCTTGCCGCGTTGGCGGACCAATTGCCGGACTTGCCGCCGCTCTTCTGCAGGAGGCGAATGTCCTGAATGATCATCGCTTTATCGGCCGCTTTCGCCATGTCGTAAATTGTCAGACACGCAACGGAGACCGCGGTCAGCGCCTCCATTTCAACACCGGTCTTGCCGGTCAATTTCACTGTCGCGATAACGTGCAGGCCGGGCAAGGCTTCATCGGCCTCAACATCGATGGAAATCTTGCTCAGAAGCAGTGGATGGCAGAGCGGGATCAGTTCATGGGTCTTTTTCGCGGCCATGATGCCGGCAATCCGAGCCGTTCCTATCACATCGCCTTTGGCGGCATTGCCAGATCTAATAAGATCAAGCGTTTCCGCCCGCATCTTCACCGAACCTCCTGCAACGGCGACCCGTTCTGTTTCGGCTTTGCTGCCGACGTCTACCATGTGGGCGGCGCCCGTCTCATCGAGATGGGTGAGTTTAGAGCGAGTTGCAGTCATGCCGCGTCGGTCTGCTTTGATTCGGTGCCGTGTAATAGCGACCTCGTTGCGGCCGCAACATCATCCTGCCGCATGAGACTTTCTCCGACGAGAAAAGTCCCTATGTTCGACTCTGCCAGCCGCAGGCAATCCGCATGAGTGAAGACGCCGCTCTCGCTCACCAGAAACTTGTTGGACGGTACCATTTGCGCAAGCCGTTCCGAGACCGCCAGATCAACTTCAAAGGTGCGCAAATTACGATTATTGATACCGAGCAATGGTGATGACAGTTGCAACGCCCGTTCGAGTTCCGCCTCATCATGTACCTCGACAAGCACGTCCATGCCGAGCGACATTGCCGTATCTTCGAGCGCCTTGGCGACATCGTCGGTGACGCTCGCCATGATGATGAGGATGCAATCGGCACCCCAACTGCGCGCCTCATAGACCTGATAGGTGTCGAACAGGAAATCCTTGCGCAAGGCAGGAAGACCAGTCGCTGCGCGCGCCGACTTCAGAAATTCTGGCGCACCCTGGAATGAAGGGGCATCGGTCAGAACCGAAAGACAAGCGGCTCCACCCAGCTCATAGGCCTTGGCCAATGCGGGCGGGTCGAAATCCGGACGGATCAAGCCTTTCGACGGGCTGGCCTTCTTGATCTCGGCGATGAGAGCAAATTGTCCCGCCGCACGCTTCTCCTGCAAAGCGCTCAGGAAGCCACGGGGCGCATCCTGGTTCTTTGCCTGCGCCTTCGCCTCATCAAGTGTGACGCGCATCTTGGCGGCTGCGATCTCATCGCGCTTGTAGGCCTCGATCTTGCGAAGAATATCAACCATGCTCAACGGGCCTCGCTGTTGGACACGTGGACAAGTTTCTTTAGCACATTTCGCGCCGCGCCGCTGTCTATCGAATGGGCAGCCATTTCAATGCCGATTTTGAGGTCGGATGCGGCGCCAGCAATAACAAGGCCAGCGCCAGCGTTGAACAAGGTGATATCACGATAGGCACCATGCGCCCCATCGAGAACAGATAGCAGCGAAACGGCGTTTTCGTCGGCCGTACCACCTTTCAGGTCCTGGGGATCGACAAGCCGCAAACCAAAGGATTCCGGATCGATTTCGAATGTGCGGATTTTTCCATTCTCGAGCGCCGCGACCTTAGTCACGCCGGCAGTCGTGATTTCGTCAAGGCCATCACCATGAACTACCCAGACAGATTCGGACCCGAGACTCTTCAAAACATGTGCAACCGGCTCAACCCATTCGGGAGCAAAGACACCGACGAGCTGACGTTTGACCCCTGCCGGATTGGTGAGGGGGCCAAGCAAGTTGAATATTGTGCGCGTCCCAAGCTCGACGCGCGCCGGACCGACATGTTTCATTGCCGGATGATGCATCGGCGCGAACATGAAGCCGATACCAGCTTGCTCGATGCATGCCGTGATCAGTGCCGGACCGATTTCTATATTGATGCCAAGTGCGGCAAGCGTATCGGCGGCACCGGAACGCGATGACAGCGCACGATTGCCGTGCTTCGCAACCGGAACTCCGGCACCTGCCACCACGAAAGCTGCACAGGTCGAGACGTTGTAAGAGCCCGACTGATCACCGCCTGTGCCGACAATATCGATGGCGTTGGATGGAGCTGTTACCTTCAACATCTTCGACCGCATGGCGGAGACCGCACCAGCGATCTCATCGATGTTTTCTCCGCGTACACGCAGCGCCATCAACAACCCGCCGATTTGGGCCGGCGTTGCCTGTCCCGACATCATAATGTCGAATGCCTCGACAGCTTCCTCGCGGGAAAGCGCCTTGCCCGCCGCTGCAATGCCGATGAAACGCTTTAGTTCAGCCATTCTCTGTCTCGCAGCAATCGTCTTTAACGGGCAAGCGCCTGATTAATGACGGTCTGGTTGATCGTAACGGGATAGACGGTCTGCAATTGCGCCACCAATTGGTCAAGCAGATCGTCGGCGAGGCGGGACGAGAAAGCTTCCCGTTCCACAGTGGTCAGGGATTCCGGTCCGACATTCGCCGGTTCGATCGACTCTGCAACCTTGAAAATCAGTTTCGAACCATCGGATGCCGATTCCGTCACGCCGACAAGACCCTGCGGACCATCGAATACCGAGGCGACGCCGCCTTCTCCGAGATCCACGTCCTTGCTCTCGCGGGTAATACCGCGCTTGGTGTCCTTGGTGAACTTGAACTCGGCTGCGATGTCATCAAGCGACGTTCCATCGGCAACGCGTTTACGCACCTCTTCGGCTTTCGCGTTGAGACGCTTTTCAAGTTCGGCCGTTTTCCAGTTTTCTATGACGCGCGGCTTTACCTCATCGAGCGTCCGTTCACGCGCCGGGGTCACACTGTCCACGTCATACCACAGATAGCCGTTTGTGCCGAGGTTGAACGGTTCGTTGTCAAAACCAACGTCGGCCTGGAACACCGCTGCTAGCTGATTTTCATCGAATGGCAGATTTGGTATGTCCTTTTCATCGGGGCCGCGTCCCGTCTGGTCGATTGCATCAATCGTTACCAGCTTGAGATTTTGCTTTGCTGCGGCTTCCGCCATGCTCGCGCCATCGGCACGGGCGTTTTCGTAGCCGTCATGCACGTCAGCGATCGACGAGGTCGCTTGTGTCAGGGCTATGGTTTCGCGAATATCCTTTTCGACCTCGGCAAGCGGCTTGATAACTTCCGGCGCAATTGCAGAAACGCGAACGATGACCGGGCCAAAAGTTCCTTTCAACACATCACTGACGCCATTGGCTTGAAGAGCAAAAATTGCATCGCTGATCGACTGATCGGGCAGGGCGGTCTTCGGAAACGTTCCCAGACGAACATCATCCATGGTCTTACCCTCGGACGCGACGATATCCTCAAAGCTCGTTCCGGCCACGATCTTGTCGTGCGCGGCCTTGGCCGCATCGTCATTTGCAAAAGTCAGCTGTTCGACGGTGCGCGTCTCCGGCGTTGAATAGCGGACAATGTTCTTGTCGTATTCCGCCTTGATTTCTTCCGGTGTTACGGTCGCCGGGTTTGCAATGTCCTTTGGTTCAAGTTTGACATAGCTGACCTTGCGATATTGTGGCGCGCTGTATGCTTCCTTGTTCGCTTCAAAATACGTCTTCAAGTCAGCGTCGCTGGGATCCGCAATATCGGCAACGAAGCTTTTGGGCATTGAGACGTAATCGACGGTTCGTGACTCGCCCTTGTAGGTAGCGATAGCCTTGAGCAGCGTATCTGGCACTTTGATGCCATCGGCCACTGCTTCAACGATTTGTTGGCGGCGTGCTACCTGCGCACGATTGTCGAGATAGCTCTGCGGGGTCATGCCGGCGTTACGCAGGACAGCATCAAACTGTGCAGGATTGAATCGACCGTCGGCTCCTTGAAAGGCTGGATCTTCTGCCGCGAGTTGCGCGAGGCGGTCTTTTGAGAGCCCGAGAGACATGGTGCGTGCCTGTTCGTCAAGAACGACGCCCGCAACCAATTGCGCCTGCACCTGATGACCAATTCCAATGGCATCCGCCTGCTCGCGTGTCAGCCGCTGTCCGAAACGCTGCGAAAGGGCGGTGAGCTGACGATCATAGGCCAGGCGATAGTCTACCGGTGAAACTTCGGAATGGCCGGCGCGTATGGCGGCATTACCGCCAATGGCGCCAAGTATGGTATTGGAGACACCCCATCCTGCAAAGCTGATCACGAGAAGGCCCATGAGCACCTTGACCACCCAGGTCTGTGCAACGTTGCGGAGAGAGTCGAGCATGAAAAGTCACCGTATCAGTCAAGAGGCTTAATTGAATCTAAGGGGGAATAGCGTGATGCAAGGCTTGTGTCGATTGCTTTATCAAGTGAATTTGGTAGTCAGGCAATCAAAGACTTCAGAAATTCGCCAAAACCATCGTTTAAGGAAGACCCAATGACCCCTGATGTCCGTCCGCTCGTTGCTGGTAACTGGAAAATGAATGGTACGGGGGAGTCGCTTGATGAATTGCGCATAATCGTCAACCGGCCAAATTCTGCCATTGGCGAGAAAATCGACGCTTTGATCTGCGTCCCCGCAACGCTTGTTTTCAGAGCAGCGCAGTCCGTCGAGGGCGAAGCCTTGAGCATCGGCGGCCAGGATTGCCATTTCAAGAAGTCTGGTG
This sequence comes from Phyllobacterium zundukense, assembly GCF_002764115.1. Lineage (NCBI taxonomy): Bacteria > Pseudomonadati > Pseudomonadota > Alphaproteobacteria > Hyphomicrobiales > Phyllobacteriaceae > Phyllobacterium > Phyllobacterium zundukense. The sequence goes on from NZ_CP017940.1 coordinate 1,711,455, forward strand.
CGCACACCGGCGACATCTCCGCGGATATGCTGAGAGACGCTGGCGCGTCCCACGTCATTGTCGGTCATTCCGAGCGCAGGACAGATCATGGCGAGACCGATGCGGTGGTCAATGCCAAAGCCGCGGCTGGCTGGGACGCGGGTCTCGTCGCAATTATCTGCATTGGCGAGACGGAGGCACAGCGCAAGGCCGGTTCGACACTCGATGTCATCGCTACGCAGCTTGCCGGTTCAATTCCCGGCAACGCCAATGCGGGCAATACGATTATTGCATACGAACCCGTGTGGGCGATCGGGACAGGTCTGACGCCGACTGCTGACGATGTACAACAGGTTCATGCCTTCATCCGCGCAACGCTCGCCAAACGTTTTGGTACTGACGGCGCGAAAATGCGGATACTTTATGGCGGCTCAGTCAAACCTTCCAATGCCATCGAACTCCTGGGTGTAGAGAATGTGGATGGTGCACTGGTCGGCGGGGCGAGCTTGAAAGCAGCCGACTTCCTCGCCATCTGTGAAGCATACCATTCCCTCTGACTGGTGATCTGATCGTAAACAGCACAAGAAAACTGTGGCCTGACGGGCTTGGTTTATTGACCGATACGGTGTAAAGAGCCGCGTCCGACACCTAGAAAGCAGAAAATACCCCATGCAAACCGTCGTTATCGTCATTCATCTTCTGATTGTACTTGCCCTCGTTGGCGTCGTGCTGATGCAGCGCTCTGAGGGCGGCGGTCTTGGAATCGGTGGAGGTTCTGGCTTTATGACTGCGCGCGGTGCTGCAAATGTCTTGACACGGGCCACGGCAATTCTGGCGGCCGGCTTTTTTGTTACATCCTTGGCCCTCGGCATCATGTCGCGCTACAGCGAAAGCCCAACCGATATTCTTAACCGGATTCCAACAACGACCGGCAATCAGCCCGCTGGCCAGCAGCCACCAACAAGCGGCGGCATTCTCAATCAGCTTGGTGGACCGTCGTCGAATAACGCGACTCCGCCGTCGTCTGATGCGCCTGCTGCACCGGCTTCTGGCTCGGCCGCACCTGGAACAACAGCGCCTGCTGCGCCCGAATCAACCTTGCCTGCGCCAACAGCTCCAGTGACCCCTGCGCCGGCAAATCCGGTTCCGAATTCACAATAGTTCTGTTTGCTATTATGCTGTCTATGCGGGGCGCAACGAATGTGTTGCGTATCCGCAACCCTTGAGGGGGAAGACGTATTCAGATCTGTTCTTCACAGCGATTTGCATTGAGAAGAATCCGGTCTTCGGATATCGCGATATCAGGTTGGCCTCGGGGGCCTGGCAAACGCCGCGAGGGCGTTGTGCAATCTATGCGGGAATTTGAAACTATGCTGTCACGTCGCTCTCTGCTTGTTGGAATGTCAGTCCTGGCGCTATCCGGCCCGGCATCGGCAGAACCGATCCTCAAGAAAATCATGAATCCATTTGGCGGCAACGCCTCTGAGGCGGCCGCAAATCCAGACGCAGCAGTCAAGCCGATCGAAGTTGCCGAGGTGCGCAAGCCTGCGAACCAGGGCAAGGCCAAGACGAAGTACGGTATCGATCCGAAATACATGCCCCAGGACGTTGCTTTCTCCGGCTACAAGCCAGGGACGATCGTGATCGATCCAAAGGCAAAATTCCTCTATTTGGTTGAGTCGGCTTTCAGTGCCCGCCGCTATGGCATTGCAGTCGGCAAGGAAGGCCTGGAGTTCAAGGGAACCGCGAAAATCCAGACCAAGCGCGAATGGCCACGCTGGATTCCTACCAAGGAAATGATCGAGCGTGAGCCGGCCCACTATGCCAAATATGAGCACGGCATGGACGGCGGCCCCGGCAATCCCCTCGGTGCACGTGCCCTTTATCTGTCGCAAGGAAACAAGGATACGTATGTGCGTATTCACGGCACGATCCAGCCATGGACCATCGGAAGTTCCGCATCGAATGGCTGCTTTCGAATGGTCAATGATCATGTGATTGACCTGTATAATCGTGTTAGCGTTGGCACGGAAGTAGTTGTTCTGTAAGAACAATCGTTGAATATATTTAAACGGCCAGACCTCGTGTCTGGCCGTTTCGTTTGAATTGAAAAATATTTGGGACGGGAAAAACGGCTTATCTGCCGATTTTTTTGTGGCCAAATCACTTGCAAAGGACTAACGAGATAAGCCCATGGCCCGATATGTTTTCATCACTGGCGGCGTGGTTTCTTCCCTCGGAAAAGGCATCGCTGCAGCCGCTTTGGCGGCACTCCTGCAGGCTCGTGGATACCGCGTGCGGATTCGCAAGCTCGACCCTTATCTCAACGTCGACCCTGGCACGATGTCGCCGTATCAGCACGGCGAAGTCTTTGTGACCGACGATGGCGCTGAAACTGACCTTGATCTTGGTCACTATGAGCGCTTTACGGGGCGTCCTGCCAACAAACAGGACAACATCACGACCGGACGTATCTACCGGAATATCATCGAGAAGGAGCGCAGGGGTGATTATCTCGGCGCTACCGTTCAGGTGATTCCGCACGTTACGGACGAGATCAAGAACTTCATTGTCGAAGGCAACGAGGAGTATGATTTCGTCCTGTGCGAGATCGGCGGCACTGTGGGCGATATTGAAGCCATGCCCTTTCTCGAGGCAATCCGCCAGCTTGGCAATGATCTGCCACGCGGCAGCGCCGTATATATTCACTTGACGCTGATGCCCTATATTCCGGCTGCTGGAGAACTCAAGACCAAGCCGACCCAGCATTCCGTCAAGGAATTGCGTTCGATCGGCATCGCACCGGATATCCTGCTTATTCGTGCGGATCGCGAGATCCCGGAATCCGAGCGGCGCAAATTGTCCCTGTTCTGCAATGTCCGTGCCTCGGCTGTCATTCAGGCGCTGGATGTCGATACAATCTATGACGTGCCGATGGCCTACCACAAGGAAGGTCTTGATTCCGAAGTCCTTGCTGCGTTTGGCATCGATCCGGCGCCCAAGCCGCGCATGGAGCGTTGGGACGAAGTCAGCCAGCGCATCCACAATCCGGAAGGCGAGGTCACGATTGCCATTGTCGGCAAATATACCGGCCTCAAGGACGCCTACAAGTCACTGATAGAAGCGCTTCACCATGGCGGCATGGCCAACAAGGTGAAGGTCAATCTCGACTGGATCGAATCGGAGATCTTCGAGCAGGAAGACCCGGCGCCTTATCTGCAGAAAGTACATGGCATTCTGGTTCCGGGCGGCTTTGGCGAACGCGGCTCGGAAGGCAAGATTCTGGCTGCCAAATTCGCACGCGAAAAGAAAGTACCGTATTTCGGCATCTGCTTTGGCATGCAAATGGCCGTGCTGGAGGCAGCGCGATCGCTTGCTGGTGTTGAAAAGGCATCATCGAGTGAGTTCGGCCCAACGAGCGAACCGGTCGTAGGTCTGATGACCGAATGGCTCAAGGGCAACATGCTGGAAAAGCGGGCGCAATCGGGCGACCTTGGCGGAACCATGCGCCTGGGAGCCTACGAAGCACTGCTTAAATCGGGCACGCGCATCGCGGATATCTATGGCTCGACCGATATTTCCGAACGCCACCGCCACCGCTACGAAGTCAATATCGATTACAAGGATCGTCTGGAGGATTGTGGTTTGGTGTTCTCCGGTATGTCGCCGGATGGCGTCCTACCAGAAACCATCGAATATCCGGACCATCCCTGGTTCATTGGCGTTCAGTACCACCCGGAATTGAAATCGCGCCCGTTTGAGCCGCATCCGCTGTTTGCCTCATTCATCAATGCGGCAATGGCACAAAGCAGACTGGTCTAACCGCTCATAGTGAGTTCAAAAGGCCCGGCAGATTGCCGGGCCTTTTGCTATAATCATCTTCGCCCTGCCTATTGCAGCCGCATGAGGCTGCTCGGCTGGGGCGCAGGGCAGGGCAAAGTGGTTTTGGTGCCATCCGCATTGAACTGAACAGGCTTGCGTGTCGGAATTTTCAGGGGTGCCTCTTGCGTCACTGTCACCAGCTCATCAGGGTTGTCGCCAGTCTGCACCGGCGCGGCATCTCCCTTGGTTAATGTAACCCAAGTGTCTGTCGCACCGATGTCGACATTGAACTCACGGCCCTGCCATTTCAAACCCTTGAAGAAAACGCGCGTCGCAGGTTGTCCCTCGATTGCCGTGGGCAGGATCGGCTTCACCACGATGCGATCGTCGCGGAAGCGATAACCGGTCATGCCCATGCCCACGCCTTGCAAAAAGCCGCCGGCGCCGGTGACAAAAATATTGGTGGGCCCCTGTTGCCCGGCAGACCTGTCGAGCACCCGGGTTTCATTGAATTGGTGATAAGGCCCCATTGCGACATCGTAGGATCTTCCAAGAAACCTGTCGAAATCACAGCTCCCAAGTTCAGCAGTGACAACCGCGTAGACGGCATCGGTCATGGATGGCCCGTCAGGGTCTGTTATCGATGCATAATACTGCAGATCATTGCCCGCCAGGGTATCTGTCATCGGATATTCCATTGGGTATTTCAAAAGCACGACATCCGCCTGTTTGATGCGGTTATTCTCATTGAATCTACTAAAGGTACTGTACTCGAGGTGAATACCGTCCCTTTCAATGGGTTTCACAAAATTGTCGCGGACGGTTGTCCATAGGGGGGGAATGGTTTCGTTCAACATTTTGCCTGCTTCGATGGCCAAATCCAATGCTTTGATTGCCGAGCCGTTGGTAAAGGCTTCGGTATTCACGTTCTCTACATATTCGTCCGGTGCGGTCACCTGCTCCAAATCGTAACCTCCGGCGGTTAGCGTCACGCGTGTCGTGTAGAAATCTGCAATGCCGGAGAGAATAGGCCACGCCTGGTTTTGCAGGAAAGCCCGGTCGCCCGTTGCCGCATAATATTGATGCTGGGCGAGGGCGATGTCCGCTTGCAGGTGCAGCTGACGCCGGCCTCTAACGCCGTCGCCCGCCTCACTGCCCATTGCGCCGGTACCCGAAACCCAAGGAAAATAAGCACCGCGAAGGGGACGGATGCCTCGATCCTGGTTGAAACGTGTGTCAGTAACGTTCACACGCGCTTCCGGGAGATTGTCGAAACGATAATCGATAATGGATTTTGCCAACTGCGGATGGGTCAGAAGCAGATAGGGCATCATCCATGTCTCGGCGTCACAGAATATCATGCCGCCATAGCCCACGCCGGCAAGGCCACCGGGCGGAATACTGGCGCGTGCGCCGGGATAGGTGCTTGACAACAGTTCGTATTGTGCGGAATTGATGATGCTCTGCAACCGCGCATTTTCCACCGTGATGCTGCTCGAGGCCCAAATCGCTTCCCAAGCGTCTATGTGTTCCTTCAAGAGTTTGTCATATCCCGCAGTTTTGGCCGCCGTTGCGATATTGTTGGCCGAATCATTGACCGTTCTGTCGCTGTCGGGAACTGATTGAGGGACATTCCGGCCCAATTGCACGATGTGGTCACTATCTACCGAAGTGGAAATGCCCACATATTTCGTGAATGTATAGGGTCGTACCCTGGCTCGGCATGAAATTCCAGAAGAGCCCGCTTACGTTGGAGTCGTTCCAGGCATTGGTAGCGCCGGCAGCAGGCGGATCTCCATTTTGAATGCGGTGGTTGCCTTGAACCTGGTATTATCAGCCGTGATGGAAGCTTGTGCGCCCAGGCCGCTGGCATCTTCCCATTTCTGACTCTCGATTCTGCTCGCAAGGCGAATACCATTCAAATCAAGAAAAGAGCGGACACTTATGTTTCCTGTCCAGTTCAATGGGGTAATATCCAGCCGGATCACACCCAGATGCTGCTTTGTTCTGTGCGCAAAAGCGGTCCATGTGAGGCGCACTTTCTTTCGGACTTTGTCGCCATTGTCGTTTGGCGATGTCCAGACTAGCGAGGTGGTGACCAGACCCTTGCGCACATCGACGGTTTGCTTGTAGTCCGAGACCTTGCTTCTATCCAGAAATCGAGGATCAAAGAATGCGCCGTCATTGTCGTCCCGGATGGTCAGGCTTGTCCAGGTCGGCAGGGTGGCCATGTGGACATTGTCCCTGGCATAGAATCCCTCCACCATGCTGGACGTAAACCGCGCATTCCTTGATGCATCGGGATACCAGGGCCACATTCCGATATTATCCGGATCGCTTGACCCCAGCCAGTAGCCTTGGCCTGCGGCGGGGATGCGCATGCCGATGTAGCCATTGGAAACGAATGGCTGGTGGGTAAACGTCTCGTTGAAATCCCGATTGACGATAACCCAGCTATCGAGGTTGTCCTTTGGCGGCGCGGGAGCTTTTGCAGGGTCAATCGACGGCTGAAGTTCCGCAATGCGCTGCAGGGCCAGCTTGTTATCTTCCCGCAGCTTATTGATGATCCTGCCCAGTTGCGTGATAGCGTTCTGGATATCCGTTTCCGTTTGCGGGTCCGGTTTGTCAGATAGCAGCGCATTGAGGGCCGTCAATGCGTTTTTGAGGTCATCTCCCATCTTCTTGAGTTTTGCATCGAGGTCCGCGACGGTCGGATCCTTCGGCAGGTCTTTGGTCAAAGCGCTGAGGCGATCAATGTCCGCAATGAGGTCACTAACTTTTTTGTCCTTGGGCAAACCCTTCAAGCTTTCCTGTAGTGCCGAGATTGTCTCATCCAGCGTCGAGCTTTCCGCTAGGCCTTCTATAAGAGCCGCGAGTTTCTTAACCCCGTCAGTAAGGTCTTTTACACTTGAGCCTCCCGGCAAATCATTCAATTGCTGTTGAAGGCCGGCCAGCTCTTTCAGGAGATCACCGACAGTCTTGTTTTGATCAAGGCCCTTTAGCCGGTCTTTGAGCTCCGTGTTCGCGGCGACTATATCGCTGACCTTGGTGTTCGCGGGCAGGCCATCCAGCAGCGCCTTCAATCCCGTGATCGTATCCTGTTGGACTTGCAATTCTTTGGTGCTTGTATCGCGCAAATTGTTAAGTTCGCCGGTCAATCGCGCAATTGTTGCTGCGTCGGACGTTGCTTGTTGCGTGAACGTTGAACCTGGTGTTTGCTCGGTTTTGCTGTCAGACCCGGACCCATTACAACCGGCGAGCACGGCGCAACCGATCAAACCCACAACGAATGTGGTCCTGAAAATCATGTATTCCTCCCAAAATTCATAAAGTAATATTTTTGATTGTCGCCATGCAGTCGAAATCAGAATGTGACGTCCGAGATAACCTCAATTCGAAGCGATTATACTAAAGTATATATAGTAGCTATTAGTGGTAATTCAAACGATTAGTATGTAGTATTGTGGTGGTTGGCAAGACGCGCGTTGAGATATCGAATTATACCTTGGTCTAACATCGCGCCGGTTCTTATTACTGCGATTATGACATTGCCTGCAAAAGGCTACCAGAAGGGCGCGCGTGCGGAGCTGGAATTCGATTTGGGCCTTGCCATTTTGCTTTGCATCAGCCAAATCCTTTTCCATCATGAGCAACGCCCCGCGTACGCCTCGTCCCGTCGATCATCTGGTTCTGCCGACAGCAGACCTTGATGTTGCACGAGCGCGACTGGAACAGCTGGGCTTTGTCGTTGCTCCGCTCGGGAAACATCCTTTCGGCACGGAGAACGTCTGCGTCTTCTTCGGCGACGACAGTTTTCTTGAATTACTGGCGGTTGGCCAACGGGAAACCTGCGAGGCTGAAGCCAGAAATGGCAATGTCTTTGTTGCGCGGGATCAGGCCTACCGGTTTCGCAACGGCAATGAAGGTTTTTCCGCGCTTGTCATGGGCACACAGGATGCCGGGGCAGATCACGATGCTTTCGTGCAAGCCGGCATATCCGCAGGCAGTAAGCTAAGTTTCTCGAGGCCTTTCAGAACGCCCGATGGCAGGGAAGATGTTGCCGGATTCCGCCTGGCTTTTGCTGCCGATCTGCGCGCGCCCGATGCCTTCTTCTTCACCTGTGAGCGGGTCAACACGCCGAAGGTTGATCGCACGGCACTCCAGATCCATGAAAACACCGCTGTTGCCCTGCGCGAGGTCGTTCTGTCCGAAGTCAATCCAACGGACTTCCAATACCCGTTGCAGGAAGTCATCAACCAGCGCGACGTCAATGCACATTCGTTCGGCATGGATTTGCGCAGCGCCAATGCCAATGTGACGGTGTTGACACCTCAGGGCTTGCGCTCATTCTTTGGTGTCGAAGCGTCGGAAACCGAACGCGGTTTGCGCTTGCAGGCTTTTGTGCTTGCCGTTCGTGATCTCGTTGCAGTTGAATCTCTGCTCTCCAAGAACAATATTCCCTTCGACAAGCGTGGCTCCCGCCTGATTGTGCACAAGGCACCAGGGCAGGGCGCTGCCATCGCATTTGAGGCCTCCTGATGTCCCTGAATTCCACCGTTTCTGCCGGAAATGTTGCTTTCTCCAACACTGGACAATTGTCGCTGATTGCCGGTCCCTGCCAGATGGAAAGCCGCCAGCATGCATTCGACATGGCAGGCGCGTTGAAGGAACTGACGGGGAAACTGGGGATTGGTCTCGTCTACAAGTCCAGCTTCGACAAGGCAAACCGCACTTCACTGACGGGCAAGCGTGGGTTTGGCCTGGAAAATTCACTGCCGGTTTTTGCCGATATTCGCAAGGAACTCGGCCTGCCAACACTGACCGATGTGCATACGGAAGAGCAATGCGCCATCCTTGGCGAAGTGGTCGATGTGTTGCAGATTCCCGCCTTTCTGTGCCGTCAGACCGATCTCCTGATCGCGGCTGCGAAGACAGGCAAGATCGTCAACATCAAAAAAGGTCAGTTCCTCGCTCCCTGGGACATGAAGAATGTTGTGGCGAAAGTCACGGAAAGCGGCAATCCGAATGTCATGGTGACCGAACGTGGTGCCTCCTTCGGCTATAACACGCTCGTCTCAGATATGCGTTCGCTGCCGATCATGGCGAGTTTTGGTACGCCAGTGGTCTTCGATGCGACCCATTCTGTGCAGCAGCCGGGCGGGCAAGGTGGCTCTACCGGCGGTCAGCGCGAATTCGTGGAAACACTGGCGCGTGCCGCCGTCGCCGTTGGCGTTGCAGGTGTCTTCATCGAGACGCATCAGGATCCGGATAATGCACCATCCGACGGTCCGAATATGGTGCCGCTCGACCAGATGCCGCGTCTTCTTGAAAAGCTCCTTGAATTCGATCGGATTGCGAAAGCGGTTTAGTCGCTGTTTTTCGAAGAAAGGCCATCACTGACGGCCTTTTTTCTGTTTTGGTCCACAATTCTTCTTTGTGGGGATTTTCCTTGTCATCTTCATTCGCTATTCAGTGGCCAGCCCAACGCTGCACAATGCTAATTGAAAGGGAAATGCCCCAATGACTGCTATTGTCGATATTATTGGCCGTGAAATTCTGGATAGTCGCGGGAATCCGACTGTTGAGGTCGATGTCATTCTCGAAGACGGTTCCCAGGGCCGTGCAGCGGTTCCTTCCGGCGCATCGACGGGTGCACATGAAGCCGTTGAACTGCGCGATGGTGGACTACGTTATCTTGGCAAGGGCGTGCAGAAGGCTGTCGACGCGGTCAATGGCGAATTGTTCGACGCCATCGGCGGTCTTGAGGCAGAAAACCAGATCCACATCGATCAGACGATGATCGATCTCGATGGTACGCCGAACAAGAGCCGTCTTGGCGCAAATGCGATCCTCGGCGTTTCGCTTGCCGTTGCAAAAGCTGCTGCTGAAGCTTCCGGACTGCCACTTTATCGCTATCTTGGTGGCCCAAGCGCCCACGTGTTGCCGGTGCCGATGATGAACATCATCAACGGCGGCGCCCATGCCGACAATCCGATCGATTTCCAGGAGTTCATGATCCTGCCGGTTGGCGCATCGTCGATCGCGGAAGCGGTACGCTATGGCTCCGAAGTTTTCCACACGCTGAAGAAGCGCCTCAAGGATGCAGGCCACAACACGAATGTTGGCGATGAAGGTGGTTTCGCGCCAAACCTCAAGACGGCACAGGCTGCATTGGACTTCATCATGGAGTCCATCGAAAAGGCGGGTTTCAAGCCAGGCGAAGAAATCGCCATCGGCCTTGATTGCGCCTCGACCGAATTCTTCAAGGATGGCAACTACGTCTATGACGGGGAAAAGAAGTCCCGCGATCCCAAGACCCAGGCAAAATACCTTGCCAAGCTGGTCGGCGACTATCCCATCATCACCATCGAAGATGGCATGGCGGAAGATGACTGGGAAGGCTGGAAATACCTGACTGATCTCGTTGGCAACAAGTGCCAGCTCGTCGGTGACGATCTGTTTGTGACCAATTCGGCCCGTCTGCGCGATGGCATCAAAATGGGTGTTGCAAATTCCATCCTCGTCAAGGTCAACCAGATCGGCACGCTGTCCGAAACGTTGGATGCCGTGGATACTGCGCACCGCGCGGCCTATACCGCGGTGATGTCGCATCGCTCGGGTGAAACGGAAGATTCAACGATCGCCGATCTCGCCGTTGCCACCAATTGCGGACAGATCAAGACCGGCTCGCTCGCCCGCTCTGACCGGGTCGCGAAATACAACCAGCTGATCCGCATCGAGGAAGAGCTGGGACCGCAGGCTCGCTATGCCGGCCGCGCGATTTTCCGCAACGCCTGACACTGAGCGTTCGACGAGCATTGAAATGGCGGGGCTAGTACCCGCCATTTTGCTTGGTCAGGTAGCGGCGGTAATCCCCTGTTAAGCAAAACATAGTCTTATTGGCGGGTGACAAATCGGGCCATCGTGACCTGATTCCGCAACGTTCCGGGTCATCTGCAATGTGGACCAAACAGAGACGAAAAACCAATCGTGGACGCGTGATCGTTCCGCTTCTGGCGGCGATGTTCTTTGCCTATTTCGGCTTTCACGCCTATCACGGCGAATACGGACTCTATTCGGCGATCAAATTGCAGGAACAGACCAAATTGCTTCAGGCGCAGCTTGATGCAGTCACGGCTTCGCGCACAGAGCTTGAACGGCAGGTGCAACTTATGCATGATGGTACGATTGAGAGGGATATGCTAGACGAACAGGCCCGCAAGGCATTGAATGTTTCCCGCCCGGACGAAGTCACAATAATGCGTGGCTCCGGCGATCTTGCTATTAACTGAATTTCGGTTAATCGCCCTTTTCCTCTGTATTTTGAACATCTTATTTGCATAGCACTTATTCGATTCTGCATATTGTAAGTTCTGTCCCTGCTGCTATTCTCATGCGACCAAATCACAGGGAGTGAGATATGGCCACGAGGGCGAAAAAAAGCCCTGCGCGATCCGCGCAGACCTCTGCTGTCAAAGCACCAAAACCAATCCAGTTCACCAAAGAGCAAGAGCTCGAAGCATACCGCCAGATGCTGCTGATCCGCCGTTTCGAAGAAAAGGCAGGCCAACTCTACGGCATGGGCTTCATCGGTGGTTTCTGCCATCTCTACATCGGTCAGGAAGCAGTCGTGACCGGTATGCAGATGTCGCTGAAGGAAGGCGATCAGGTCATCACCGGCTACCGTGATCACGGCCACATGTTGGCTTGCGGTATGAGTGCGCGCGGTGTCATGGCCGAACTGACCGGACGTCGCGGCGGTCTGTCCAAGGGCAAGGGCGGGTCCATGCACATGTTCTCCAAGGAGAAGCATTTCTACGGTGGTCACGGTATCGTCGGTGCACAGGTCTCGCTCGGAACGGGCCTCGCATTTGCCAACCGCTACCGCGACAATGGCAACGTATCGCTGGCTTATTTCGGTGATGGAGCTGCCAATCAGGGCCAGGTCTACGAAAGCTTCAACATGGCGTCGCTATGGAAGTTGCCGGTCATCTACATCATTGAAAACAACCGTTATGCCATGGGTACTTCGGTTTCCCGGGCATCGGCAGAGACCGATTTCTCCAAGCGCGGCATTTCCTTCAACATTCCCGGCATTCAGGTCGATGGCATGGATGTGCGCGCGGTCAATGCAGCGGGCGAAGAGGCTGCCGCCTGGGCACGCTCGGGCAAAGGCCCGATGATCCTGGAAATGCAGACTTACCGGTATCGCGGCCACTCCATGTCGGACCCGGCCAAATACCGTTCCAAGGACGAAGTGCAGAAGATGCGCTCCGATCACGATCCCATTGAGCAGGTGAAGAACCGGTTGATCGAAAAGGGATGGTCCACTGAGGACGATCTGAAGAAGATTGACAAAGACGTACGCGACATTGTGGCTGATGCTGCCGATTTCGCCCAGTCCGATCCGGAGCCGGATGCATCCGAGCTTTACACCGACATTCTGCTCTAAGGGAGGCGTAACAAATGCCTGTAGATATTTTGATGCCAGCGCTCTCGCCTACCATGGAAGAGGGCAAGCTATCCAAATGGCTGAAAAAGGAAGGCGACAAGGTCACCTCCGGTGACATTCTCGCGGAAATCGAAACCGACAAGGCAACTATGGAAGTCGAAGCTGTCGATGAAGGCACAATCGGCAAGATTCTTGTTGCCGAAGGCACGGACGGCGTAAAGGTGAACACTATCATCGCCGTTCTGCTTGGCGAAGGCGAAAGCGCCGATGCCGTCAGCGCGCCGAAAGCTGCCGAAGCGCCTGCCAAGGCGGAAGAAGCGCCGAAGCAGGAAGCAGCCGCTGAAGCACCTGTCGCCTCGGTTCCTGCCGCACCAAAGTCGGAAGTCGTTGCGGATCCGGACATTCCTGCTGGCACTGAAATGGTCTCGACGACCGTCCGTGAAGCACTGCGCGACGCCATGGCGGAAGAGATGCGCCGCGATCCCGATGTCTTCATCATGGGTGAAGAAGTCGCCGAATATCAGGGTGCCTACAAGATCACGCAGGGCTTGCTTGATGAATTCGGCCCGCGCCGCGTCGTTGACACGCCGATTACCGAACACGGTTTTGCCGGTGTTGGTGTGGGTGCGGCGATGACAGGGTTGCGCCCCATCGTCGAGTTCATGACTTTCAACTTCGCCATGCAGGCAATCGACCAAATTCTCAACTCTGCCGCCAAGACACTCTATATGTCCGGTGGTCAGATGGGTGCTCCGATGGTTTTCCGCGGACCTAGTGGCGCGGCATCGCGTGTCGCAGCCCAGCATTCCCAATGTTACGCCGCCTGGTACAGCCACATTCCTGGCCTGAAGGTCGTCATGCCCTATACGGCTGCCGATGCGAAAGGTCTGCTCAAGGCAGCCATCCGGGATCCGAACCCGGTTATCTTCCTCGAAAACGAAATCCTCTACGGCCATTCATTCGATGTGCCGAAGCTTGATGATTTCGTGCTGCCGATTGGCAAGGCCCGCATTCACAAGACGGGCACGGATGTTACGCTCGTCTCCTTCGGCATTGGCATGAACTATACGGTCAAGGCCGCCGAGGAGCTCTCCAAGCTCGGCATCGATGCGGAGATCATCGATCTGCGCACGATCCGGCCGATGGATATTCCCACGGTTATTGAATCAGTCAAGAAGACCGGGCGCTGCGTCACCATCGAGGAGGGTTATCCGCAGTCCTCCGTTGGTACGGAAATCGCTACCCGCGTCATGCAGCAGGCCTTCGACTATCTCGACGCGCCAGTGCTGACGATTGCGGGCAAGGATGTGCCGATGCCTTACGCGGCGAACCTGGAAAAGCTCGCCCTGCCGAACGTCAAGGAAATTGTCGATGCCGTCAAAGCTGTGACCTACACAGCGTAATAGGGAGGAAACCGATATGCCGATTAATATCACCATGCCGGCGCTTTCTCCCACGATGGAAGAAGGCAATCTTGCCAAATGGCTCGTCAAGGAAGGCGATAAGGTTGGACCCGGCGATGTGATCGCCGAGATCGAAACCGACAAGGCGACGATGGAAGTCGAAGCGGTCGATGAAGGCACTGTTGCCAAGATCGTGGTTCCCGCGGGCACTGAAGGTGTCAAGGTCAACGCACTGATCGCAATTCTGGCGGGTGAGGGCGAGGATGCGGCCACTGCCGCCAAGGGCGGTGCCGATGCGGCTCCGGCCAAAGCCGAAGCGCCAAAGGAAGAAACGAAGGCTGAGGCCGCTCCTGTTGCGGCAAAGCCCGAGGCGCCAAAGGCAGAAGCAGCTCCCGCGCCGGTGGCATCTTCTGCACCCGCAAAGGCAGGCGATCGTCCGTTCTCTTCACCCTTGGCCCGTCGTATCGCCAAGGATGCCGGCATTGATCTTGCTGCTGTTGCGGGTTCCGGCCCGCATGGCCGCGTCATCAAGAAAGACGTGGAAGCCGCGATTGCCGGCGGTGGCGCAAAAGCCGTTCCAACTGCGGCAGCTTCCGCACCGGCAGCACCTGCGGCACCGAAACCCATGTCCGACGATGCCGTGCTCAAGCTGTTCGAGCCAAGTTCGTACGAGCTCGTGCCGCATGATGGCATGCGCAAGACCATTGCCAAGCGTCTGCTGGAGGCCAAGTCGACGGTACCGCATTTCTATCTGACGCTGGATTGCGAACTCGATGCACTTCTCGCACTGCGCGCGCAGATCAACGCGGCTTCGCCGATGCGCAAGACGGAAAAAGGCGATGTCCCGGCATACAAGCTGTCCGTCAACGACATGATCATCAAGGCGATGGCCCTTGCTCTGCGCGATGTTCCGGAAGCGAATGTATCGTGGACAGACTCGAACATGGTCAAACACAAGCATTCTGATGTGGGTGTTGCCGTGTCGATCCCGGGCGGACTGATCACGCCGATCATTCGCAAGGCAGAGGAGAAGACGCTTTCGGCCATTTCGAATGAAATGAAGGACCTGGCCAAACGGGCCCGTGATCGCAAGCTGAAGCCTGAAGAGTATCAGGGCGGCACGACAGCGGTGTCCAATCTCGGCATGTTCGGCGTCAAGGATTTCGCCGCTATCATCAACCCGCCGCACGCAACCATTCTCGCGGTTGGCGCGGGCGAGGAGCGTGCAGTTGTCAAGAAGGGCGAGATCAAGGTTGCTACTGTCATGTCCGTGACACTTTCGACGGATCATCGTGCAGTTGACGGTGCCTTGGGAGCAGAACTGGCGCAGGCCTTCAAGCGCCACATTGAAAATCCGATGGGCATGCTGGTCTGAGAACCGATATGAAAACCGTCCTTTGTTATGGCGACTCGCTGACTTGGGGTTATATTCCCGATGGATCGGGTCGCCATGCATTCAGGGATCGTTGGCCGCAGGTGCTTCAGGCTGAACTCGGTAACGGCGTTCATGTCATCGCGGACGGTTTGAACGGCCGCACGACTGCCTATGACGATCATCTGTCGGGGTTCGAGCGCAATGCGGCCAAGACATTGACTACGGCGCTTGGCACACATTTTCCGCTCGATCTCGTCATTATCATGCTTGGTACCAACGATATGAAGCATGTCCTCTGCGGCAATGCTTTGGGTGCCAAGCGCGGTATGCAACGGTTGATCGAAATTGTCCGCACGTCGCCTTATCAATTTGGTGCCGAGGCGCCGCGGGTGTTGATCATGTCGCCACCACCTCTCGGCAAGGCCGGCGGCGAAGAATTCAGACTGATATTTGAAGACGGCATCGAGCAGTCGCACTTATTAGCCGGCTTCTATAAAAATGCTGCGTCACTTGCCGGTTGTACGTTTTTTGACGCCGGTTCGGTCGCAGCGACGTCGTCCGTGGATGGCGTTCATCTTGATGCAGACAATACACGGGCAATCGGCAAAGCTGTTGCACCCATCGTTCGAGACATACTCGATCTTTAATCTAGGAGGACCAAGGTCTTGGCCAATAATTACGACGTGATCATCATTGGTTCGGGCCCTGGCGGCTACGTCACCGCCGTTCGCTCCGCCCAGCTTGGTTTCAAGACTGCAATCGTCGAGCGAGAACACCTCGGTGGTATCTGCCTCAATTGGGGTTGCATTCCGACCAAAGCGCTGCTGCGTTCGGCCGAAATCTTTCATTACGGCCAGCACGCCAAGGACTATGGCCTGACCATCGAAGGCAAGATTTCTGCAGATGTCAAAGCCGTCGTCCAGCGCTCGCGCGGCGTCTCCGCCCGTCTCAATGCCGGCATTGGCTTTCTGATGAAGAAGAACAAGGTCGATGTGATCTGGGGTGAAGCCAAGTTGTCCAAGCCTGGCGAGATCGTTGTCGCCAAGACGTCAAAGAAGCCTATGGAACCGCAAAATCCACTACCGAAAAATGCGCTGGGCGAAGGTACTTATACGGCTAAGCATATTATCCTTGCGACCGGTGCCCGTCCGCGCGCGCTGCCCGGCATCGAGCCGGATGGTAAGCTGATCTGGACTTATTTCGAGGCCATGGTGCCACCGGAAATGCCGAAATCCCTGGTTGTCATGGGATCCGGCGCCATTGGAATCGAATTTGCCTCCTTCTATCGGACCATGGGTGCCGAGGTGACAGTCGTCGAGCTGCTGCCGACCGTCATGCCTATCGAGGACGCAGAAATCTCAGCCTTTGCCCGCAAGCAATTCGAAAAGCAGGGCATGAAGATCATTACGGACGCCAAGGTGACGAAGGTCGAGAAAGCCGCCAATTCGATTACTGCTCATGTCGAGACTAAGGATGGCAAGGTGGACAAGATCACGGCGGAACGCCTGATTTCCGCTGTCGGTGTTCAAGGCAATATCGAAAATCTTGGACTGGAGGCTTTGGGCGTAAAGACCGACCGCGGGTGCATCGTGACTGACGGCTACGGCAAGACCAACGTGCCGGGCATCTATGCAATCGGCGATGTTGCCGGTCCGCCCATGCTGGCGCACAAGGCGGAGCATGAAGGCGTGATCTGCGTCGAGAAGATCGCCAATGTTCCGGGCGTCCATGCCCTGGAAAAGGACAAGATTCCGGGTTGCACCTATTGCCAGCCTCAGGTTGCTTCGGTTGGTCTGACCGAGGCGAGGGCAAAGGAGGGTGGTCGCGAGATTCGCGTCGGCCGTTTCCCGTTCGCGGCGAACGGCAAGGCGATCGCACTTGGTGAAGATCAGGGTCTCATCAAGACCATCTTCGACAAGAAGACGGGCCAGTTGATCGGCGCCCATATGGTCGGTGCAGAAGTCACGGAATTGATCCAGGGATTCGTCGTCGCCATGAATCTCGAAACGACTGAAGAAGAATTGATGCATACGGTCTTCCCGCACCCAACCTTGTCAGAAATGATGAAGGAAAGCGTGCTGGATGCTTACGGCCGGGTGTTGAACGCCTGATCGCGAAAGGATTTTGGATTCATTGGTCACGATCAAGGACGGCAGACCCTGGATCAGCTTGTCATGGCTGATCCTCAAATGGTCGACGCTCATCGGTCTCTTGCTCGGGTTTGTGCCGTCCACCTTGAGTCTGGTTTCCGGTAACACCATATCGATCAATGGAATAGCGATTGGCGGTTGGACGGGTGTGTGGATAGTGACCTTTGCCTGCGGGTTGGGTGGTTTTCTTTTCGGTGCTATATGGGCTCTGGTGTTACGCGCCATTGCAATCGCATCAGGGCGCTAGCGAGGGGAGAAACAGATGGATCAGCCAGTCGGTATCATGGGCATGCCCGGTGTCGGGTTCTTTGGAATGCTGGTAATTGGCTTCATTGCCGGTTATATCGCCGAAAAGGCAATGAAGCGTGATCACGGTCTTCTCACCAACATTCTTGTCGGCATAGCCGGTTCCTTTGTCGGTGGCACGCTGGCAGGACTGTTGAACTTCAATTTCTATGGATTTCTTGGAAATCTGATCGTTGCGACGGCGGGCGCAATCCTCATTCTTTGGGTCTTTGGCAGGACCAGGGCCGCAAGCTAGGCCACAAGCTAGGATACACTATGGTAACGGTACTCGACACGATCGATCAAAAGCGGCGCCTTCGTCATCCCGAGAAGGCGCATCGCCCGGATTCGGAGATTCTCAAGAAACCGGACTGGATCAGGGTCAAGGCCCCCGTGTCAAAAGGCTATTCGGAAACACGGGACATTGTGCGGTCGCACAATCTGGTCACTGTGTGCGAAGAAGCCGGTTGTCCCAATATTGGCGAATGCTGGGACAAAAAGCACGCAACGTTCATGATCATGGGCGAAATTTGTACGCGCGCCTGTGCCTTCTGCAACGTGGCGACGGGACTGCCGACTGCACTTGATCGGGAAGAGCCGGAAAATGTCGGCAAGGCAGTCCTGAAGATGGGCTTGTCGCATGTGGTTATCACTTCCGTCGATCGCGACGATCTTGCGGATGGCGGGGCCCAGCATTTCGCCGAGGTGATCCACGCGATCCGCCGCATTTCGCCCGGAACCACTATCGAGATCCTGACGCCTGATTTCCTGCGCAAGGAAGGTGCCCTTGAGATTGTTGTTGCTGCCCGCCCTGATGTGTTCAACCACAATCTCGAAACTGTGCCCTCTAATTATCTGAAGGTCCGCCCAGGTGCCCGCTACTTCCATTCCATCCGGCTGTTGCAGCGCGTGAAAGAGATCGATCCAACGATTTTCACCAAGTCGGGCATCATGGTCGGCCTTGGCGAAGAGCGGAATGAAGTGCTGCAGTTGATGGACGATTTGCGGTCTGCCGATGTGGACTTCATGACCATCGGCCAGTACCTGCAGCCGACACGGAAGCACCACCCCGTGCTTAACTACGTGACGCCGGATGAATTCAAGTCTTATGCGACGATTGCCAAGACCAAGGGTTTCCTGGTCGTTGCTTCGAGCCCGCTGACACGTTCGTCGCACCATGCCGGTGAAGACTTTGCCAAGCTGAGGGCGGCACGCGAGGCGCTGCACGCAAGCCGTACCTGATCGATGCCGAAATTTGAAACGATCCGTCCTGTTGTCCATCGGGCCGAGCAGATGTTCGATCTGGTCGCTGATGTCGAAAGCTATCCGCAATTCCTGCCAATGTGCGAAAGCCTGAAAGTGCGTTCCCGCAAGGAAAGCCACGGCAAGACCTTGCTGATTGCTGACATGACCGTTGGTTACAAACTGATACGCGAGACCTTCACCAGTCAGGTATTGTTGAAGCCCGAAGAAAAAGTCATCTTGACCAAATATATCGATGGGCCGTTCCGCTATCTCGACAACCGTTGGCAGTTCGTTCCCGATGTCAATCCGGAACATTCCACCGTGAAATTTTACATCGACTACGAATTCAAGAGCCGCACGCTCGGTTTTCTCATGGGCTCTATGTTCGACATCGCGTTTCGGAAATTCACTGAGGCGTTTGAAAAACGCGCCGACGCGATCTATGGCAAAGGCGAGAAATCGCCCGTAGTCTGAAGGATAATTCTGATATGGAACACGAAAACCCGGAGTATCAGCTTCATATCGGCACGCCCTCTGTCGAGGATTATCGGCGTTTGCGTGAAATCGCCGGAATGAGCCTCAAGAGCCAGGAAGCTGCAGAAAAGGGCCTGCCCAATACGATCTATGCGGCAACCATTCGCCATCAGGAGGACACCGTCGCCATGGGCCGTGTCGTTGGTGACAATGGCTGTTTCTATCAGATTGTGGATATCGCCGTTGATCCCGCCCACCAGGGTAAGGGCTTGGGCAAGATCATCGTTTCGAGCCTCATTGATTTTGTGCAAACCGAGGCGCCTGACAGCGCCTATGTCAGTCTGATCGCAGACGGTCCCGCCAAATATCTCTATGCAAAGTTCGGATTTGAGCCGGTTGCGCCAGAGTCAATCGGCATGGCCTTTCGGGTTCAGCGATCCTAGACCCGCCAGGATCCAATCGAGTGCCTTATTGACGGCGGCTTGCCGTATCGACGCGCGTCCGTGATCGTCAAATATATGGCGTATCGCCATTGGCGGCTTTCCCTTGACGGCCAGCCCAAACCAGACGAGGCCAACCGGCTTCGTGTCCGAGCCACCGCCGGGTCCGGCAATTCCCGTGACTGAGACAGCAATTCCGGCGCGCGAATGGGAGAGGGCGCCTGCAGCCATGGCAAGCGCAACTTCCTCTGATACCGCGCCATGTGCGGCTATCAGTTCGAGCGGGACGCCGAGCATTTCGTGCTTGGCCTCGTTGGAATAAGTGACAAAACCACGATCAACGACATCGGATGAACCGCCAATATCCGTAAGAGAAGCTGCGATCATACCTCCGGTGCAGGACTCGGCAGTTGCAAGCAGAACACCTTTGCGCCGGCAAGCTTCAAGCACCGCTATTGCCTTGGCTTCTGCAATAAGACCGCTCATTCCGGCAATCCTCCGGGATAGATGACGGAAGCTGTGGCAATCGCGGCGATGCCTTCCTTACGGCCAATGAATCCGAGCTTTTCATTGGTAGTGGCCTTAACTGAAATACGATCAGGCGTAATGCCCAGCATCTTCGATAATGCAGCAGTCATCGCTTCACGATGCGGGCCGACTTTCGGCGCTTCGCAGATCAGTGTGATGTCTGCGTTGGCAATCCGGCCGCCGGCCTCTTTGACGATCTTCACCGCATGTTCCACGAATATATGCGAGGCGGCGCCTTTCCACTGCGGATCGGACGGTGGAAAATGTGTGCCTATATCGCCCGCACCGCGCGTCGCCAGCAAGGCATCTGTCAGCGCATGCAACGCCACGTCCGCATCGGAATGTCCGGAAAGCTTGCAATCATGTTCGATGAAGACACCGGCAAGCATCACGCCGTTGCCCGGCTCGAATGCATGCACGTCATAGCCGTTTCCTGTGCGCACATCCGGATAGGCGGAAAGCTTCTGTGACAGACGATCATCGGCCATATCGATATCCTTTGCCCAGGTCAATTTCGTGTTATCGGCCGATCCTTCGACGATCCGCACCGGTAAGCCATGCCATTCGGCAATAGCCGAATCGTCGGTGAAATCGGAGCGACCGGCGGCGAACGCCGCGTCGTGCGCAGTGAGGATCGGCAAATAGGGGAAGGCTTGCGGCGTCTGTGCAGCATAGAGGCCGGCGCGCGGCACTGTCGCGCTGACCATTGCATCATTCCCCGCCGCCTTCAACGTATCCGAGACAGCAAGAACCGGCAGGACGCCAATGTGCGGTGTCAGATTGAAAATGACCCGCTCCAGAAGGTCAGCCGAAATGAAGGGACGCACGCCATCGTGAATCAGCACGTGGTCAGGCATCATGTCCTTGAGCGCCAGAAGTCCGAGGCGGGTTGA